>CAYJMS010000002.1:113056-746499 GCA_964371615.1 uncultured Chitinophagaceae bacterium | reverse complement strand
TGCCTGCCCTACCACGATATATCTTTGCGTAGCCTTTGCGCACTTTGCGGTTAACACTTTTTATGGAACGTTAGATTTGTAATTGTTGTTGGGTGAGGATGTTTGGCAGGCAGGAATGCCTGCCCTACCATGAGAAACCTTTGCGCACTTTGCGGTTAACGCTTTTTTTGGAACGTTAGATTTGTAATTGTTGTTGGGGGGGAATGTTTGGCAGGCAGGAATGCCTGCCCTACCACGATATATCTTTGCGTAGCCTTTGCGCACTTTGCGGTTAACGCTTTTTATGGAACGTTAGATTTGTAATTGTTGTTGGGGGGGGATGTTTGGCAGGCAGGAATGCCTGCCCTACCATGAGATATCTTTGCGAAACCTTTGCGCACTTTGCGGTTAACGCTTTTTTGGAACGAATAAAAAATTACTAACCTCGAATCTTGTAATCTTGCAATCTTGTAATTTTGCAATCATTCATTAATCAACCACCAAGACACCAAATCACAAAGGATAAGAAGAAAATCAAAAGCAACTCACGCAAAGGCGCAAAGAAATTAGTTGGTTTTGACTGCATTCATAATTAATCATTAATCGTTACTCGTTACGCATTCATCATTCATCATTCATAATTCATCATTGCCTTCTCTCAACTACTCACCTACTCAACTACTCAACTACTCAACTACTCAACTACTCTTACAGTTTTCCTCTTATCAAGAATTAATTCAATCAAACTATTATTTCGGCGAAGTTCGGATTCAAGGAACTTCAATCCTTCTAATTTCTTCGTTGAAATCGTTTTTAAATCCGTTGTATAGTTGATTATGGACGGATCCGCATAGTAAAACCGGCCGTCGTTCGGCGTCACGACATTGGATTCCAGCACCAGCAGGGTATTCCCGTTCCAGATCATGTCGGTGATGATGCCGTCGGTTTGCTTTTTAGTGCGCGCTAATTCCTGTTTTGTGGAGCGAGAGACGATCACCGCTTCGCGTTCGGAACTTAATGCGATAAATCCGCCGTCGTCGGAAAAAACGGCTTTTCGGAAGAGGAGATCGATATTTCCTTCAATTGCTCCGCGAAAGTTCAGCATTGCGGCAGATTGTCGTACTTCGTCTTCCAACGCCAGATAACTTCCGGCAATAATCGTCTCTTCGTTATCGGAAACAGCGATCTCATACGCGTATTGATGGGGGAGCGTTGTCGTCCAGCGAAGGACGCCGTCGAGCGCAAATTGATAGACGAGCGCTTTTTCCCGATAGGCATCGGAAACAAGAAAATAGACAGAATATTTCCCGATTGCCGCACCGATCGTCCGTTCGTAATTGGGTGCTTCATCTTTAAAGAAAGCATGTTCCCAGATTTTTTTCCCGTTGGGATGATACATTTCCACAAATCCATCAAAAACATACCGCAGCACGGTCATGCCGGTCGCCGTGTTGAAACTGATGAGCGGATACGGAACGTCGAAGGGAATTGTCCGCTCGATCGTGTATGCGGTTCTTCCCGCATTCTGTACTGTCATCCGGAACTGATTCGTTTCACCCGCACGCCGGGCGCCGCCGACATTTTCCACTGTGTAGGTATATTGCGAATAGGCAAGGGAGAGGAAGAGAATCGAAGAAAAAATGATGGTTTTCATATGGTCACTTTGCTAAAACAAATTTTTTGGTTGCGGAGAAATTCTTTCCCTGCAATCGGTACAGATACATGCCGGAAGAGAGTCCCGCCGCATTCCACTGCACCGCATACTGTCCGGGAGAGAGGTCGGCGTTCACCGGCACGGCAATCTCTTTGCCGAGCAGATCGTAGATTTTCAGTGTCACCGGCCCCTGCTGCGCAACAGAAAATCGGAATGTGGTGGATGGATTAAACGGATTCGGATAATTCTGTTCCAGTGAGTAATGTTCCGGCATATCGGCGCTGCCTCGTTCGATCACGGATGTCACGATGCCGAAATAGTTCAGCACTTTGGTCATCAGCGCATCCCGGTTCACCTGTGAGTGGATCGTCTCAAACGGAATGCCGAGAAAGACCACCGCACCGGCGCTTGTGCCGGAAGGGAATGTTCCGGTAAATGCTGTGGCGGCGTTCAAGCCGTTTTGATATTGTGCCACGACGGCGCTTCCGCCGAATGCCGCGACATGATCGGGATAATCCTCACGGTATGGCGAACCCTGCAGCGTATCGCCGTATGATAATGACACTCCCTCCAGGAATGATCCCGCGGAACCGTTCACAGTAAAATTATCCGCATCATCGCCGGCGTAATCCGCTTTCAGAAAATTATTGAAGAATTCTCTCGCCTCCGTTGACGGCCCGGAAGCCCTGTCCAGATCATACGCGATCTCCGAACCGTTCGCAAAGAGTTTTCCTCCCTGCTGAAGGTATGCGGCCGCCTTTGCCCGCTCCGCCGTTCCGAATGTTTCGTCGGTGGACGATTCATCTCCAAAAGACCACACCACCGCACTGTAATCTGAAAGATTAACGGAACCATCCACCACAGCGGAATTATGCACGGTCTCATATCCTGTCTTGACCGACCGGCCCGCAACGGACGCAAAGTCGTGCTGGTTTTTCTGGTAACTTCCGGAGATTCTGTCGAATCCGTCCACGACCAGCACGGTGCCGCCGGGATGATTCGGACGCAGCCCGTACGTGTCGCTGTAGTCGCTGATGTTGGTGATGGGGGCGGAATCGACCGCAGCCAATTTGAAAAATACCGGCGTGTTTGTCGAAATGCCGGTGAACGTTGCCGAAGTGGCGGTGTGATTCAATTGATTTTCATTCCGCTGCAGCGTCCAGGATGTTCCGTTCACCGTGGAATACAGCCGGTACCCGAGCAGGTCCGGTTCGGTGTTGGGATACCAGGAGACCGTCACCTGATTGACGGCATCGTTCAGTACGGATTTCAATTTCGGCGGTGCCGGTCCGATCACATCCTGCGAAGAGACTTCGAACGGCACATAGACCGTGTCCGCATTGCCGTGCGTATCCAGCGCATAGACCATTAATACATACGGCCCTTCCGGCAGTGAGGATGACGCGAAATAATTATTGTTGACGATCCTGCTGGCGGACGTGGTTGACGTGCCGTGATTGCCGATGCCGTTGGTCAGAATATAGATATGATTCGACACATCGGACTGCATCGTGTAGACAATATTGGAGTAGGAATCGATCGGTTTGTAATCGAATTTGTACCGTGTGCCGTTCGTCGGCGGCAGGTAGACGACAGTGGACGTATCCGCGGAATAAATCGCGTATCCGGTATGATACACGCCGTTGTTCGTCGTCGATCCGGAGTTCGGAGTTCCGGAGGTGTTCCGTTCGACCATCTGGGAGACAAAATCAACATTGCCGAAAATCTTCCGTGTCGTAAACTCGACGTTGGAGTTGTCTTGTAAGAATTTCACCCAGAGCACTTTGGGAGAATACGTATCGACGTACGGCGTCAATCCGCCCGGATCGCGCAGCGCGCCGATTTCAACTCCCGATGCGGTAGATGTGCTCATCAACTGCCGTTCGGTGAGATGTGTGTGTCCCTGGCCGCTCAGGATATTCCCGAGTACCGTCACACCGGCTGTGACTTCCATGCCTACGGTGAGGGCGGGATTCGGTTGTATATGAACGTACGAAATGTGCTTCCACATTCCCGCTACATTTGAGCGAACGCGGACATAAGCGCTTGTCCCTTCGGTGGCCGTTGTTCCGAATGAATAGACAGTTCCGGAAATGGATGCATACACCGGAGAGTTGTCCGCTTTGGGAATATCCGTGCCATTGTGGAAGTGATTGCTGGAGAGCGTGTTGCGAAACTCGCAAAATGTTCCGGTGATTCCCTTTTGTTCATTGAACGGAGTTACCGGCCATTGAAAGTTGATCGTATCCTGCGAATGCAAAAAGGGGACGAATAATAAAAGAAAAAAGTATTTTTTCATGCTGCCATAGATTTATTCATTGACTCATTTGCTCATTGACTCAACTACTCAACTACTCCCCGTTGGGGAAGATGTTTTTTGTATCGTTCCTGCACAAATCAGAAAATCTTCAAATCATTAAATCATTAAATTAATAAACGGCCGGTGAGGACACCGGCCCTACATACGACTCAACTACTCCCGGTGAGTCGAGGGGCCGCAGTTTATAATTTCCGCATTTTGTTTGTAGGCACGGTGTCCTCACCGTGCGATCGTGAAAAGTAGGTTTTGCTTTTTGATTTCCTAATTTCGCATTTTCACAGTAGGATGGACATTCTTGTCCGTCAAACTTTTCCCATACAATATTTGCTTTTCAATTCCACAATTCCACAGTTTATAAATTCTGCAATTTTCTGTGCCCGGCCTACGTATTTGCACACCGACTAAACTACTCCCGGTGGGGAAATAAATTATGGCGGACAGGAATGTCCGCCCTACGAGAATACTCAACTACTCAACTACTCAACGACTCAACTACTCAACGACTCAACTACTCAACTACTTCCTCTATTTTCTATTTATTAGTTCCACCGTTTCCCGAACAAACTTGGGATTATTGCATATGAGCCCGTCGGCTTCCAATTCGAGCATCCTTTGCACGTCCCTGCCGGTTTCGATGCCGTAGACATATAAAAGATACCCTGCGCCGTGCGTATCCGCAACAACATCTTTCGTAATCTGGAATTTACTGCAGACGAATATCTCCGCGCGGGAGTTCTTTAATAGGGTGGAAGGGGATCGCCGGAAATGGGTCATGGCGTTGTAGATGACGCCGGTTGTGAGCGTTTCATCGATCTCTTTCACCTCTTTCACCATACGGTGATTGAACGACGTGAAGATCACTTTCGGCAGGACCCTGGCGTTGCGCGCTTCCTGAACCACCAGTTCGACCGCAGAGGCGGTATCGGTGCTCGTCACGTCCGGTTTAATCTCGATGTTGATTCTGATCCCTTTTTTTGCAAGTGGCAGTACATCGGAGAGTCTCGGGATCCGTTCTCTGGAGAATTTCGGGGAAAACCACGATCCGTTATCGATCGTCGTCAATTGGTCGGATTGTTTTTCGTGAATTGCTCCGGTGGAATTCGAGGTGCGCTGCAGTCTCTTATCGTGGAAAACCATCGGCACATTATCGGCGGAAAGCCGCACATCCAGCTCCAGCATGTCGCTCTGTGCGTCGATGGCTTTGCGGAAAGCCGCCATGGAGTTTTCCGGCGCTTCGTCGGAGAATCCTCGATGGGCGATGATCAGCGGCGTCGGCATCGCTTATCGTCCGAGCGTAGACATGAGCCGGCGGGTGATATCGTCGATCTCGCCGACACCGTTCACATCCACCACGCCGTGATTGTTCTGGTAATAACTTCTCACCGGTTCGGTCGTTTTGAAATAGATCTCCAACCGTTTCTTGACCGTCTCCGGCTTGTCGTCTTCACGCTGTATGATCATGCCGCCGCACTTAAAGCATTTATCTCCCGCTTTAAATTTGTCGATGGTGGAATTGTAGATCTTTCCGCACTGCGTGCAGAGAAACCGGTCCGTCAACCGTGCGACGATCAACGCCGGATCGACGTTAATGTTGATCACCGTGAATTTGGAAATCCCCAGTTCCTTAAAAATGCCGTCCAGCGCCTGCGCCTGTTCCACCGTGCGGGGAAAACCGTCCAGAATAAATCCGTTCCTGCACCGCACGGACGCCATGAGCTCCTTCACCAGCCCGATCATCACATCGTCCGGCACAAGATTGCCGTGATCCATATATTTTTTTGCCTCAATGCCCAGCGGCGTCTCCTCCTTGATCGCATCGCGAAGGATATCCCCGGTGGAGATATGAGGAATGTGATAGACGTGAGAGAGAATTTTTGCCTGGGTGCCTTTACCGACGCCCGGCGCACCGAAGAGAATTATATTCATGACGAGTAATTTATTTTAGTCGAATTCAAAAAATATTTAGTATTAAACCACCAAGACACCAAGACACCAAACAAAATGGAAAAAGAGCATAAGTCGATTACAGGATAATTCTTCTAATTCCACGTTTGAATACCGGCACATTAAAGTTAATTAAAAGTCCCAATCTTTTTTTTGTAAGTTTCAAATACGTGAGAATCTGTGCCTGATATACAGAATGCATTTCATCCACGGCTTTTATTTCTACAATTATCGTATTATCTACCAAAATATCAATACGAAATCCCGTTTCCATTGTAATTCCATCATACACAACGGGTACCGACACCTGCCGTTCATACGCGATATTTCTTTTTTTAAGCTCGTGACATAAACAAGTTTCATATATCGGTTCAAGCAAACCCGGTCCTAATTCGATGTACACCTTGTAGGCAGAGTCTACAATGATTGATGCAAGTTCATCAGTTCTATCATCGACCGGTTCAAACATATTCTAATTATGATGCCTTGTTAATCTCTGTTTTTCCTGTCCGTTTCTACCGTCTATACGCCCGTACAATTTCCGTGTTTTGGTAATTTTTTTTTGATTTGCTCGCCACCTTAATTTACCATTTTTTCTACATTGGTGTCTTGGTGCCTTGGTGGTTAGTTCGGACTAATCTTCACTTTCGGATTACGTAGTCAATTGAATCAACCATATCCCAAATTTTGGAGTCTTAGTGCCTTGTGCCTAGGGCACTCCTTCGGGGGTGGTGAATTCAATCTACTCTACACTTTCGAATTACGTAGTCAATTGAATCAACCATATCCCAAATTTTGGTGCCTTGGTGACTTGGTGGTTACCCCTTTATAGTCTCCTGCTCTTTCACCGCCAGTTGCCCGCAGGCCGCATCAATATCTACACCCGCGCTGTGGCGGATAAAGACCGTGACACCGTGTTGACGGAGTTTTTTCCAGAACTTGTCGATTCCTGCTGCGGAAGCCCCTTTGAGTGTTGATGAGAATCCTTCGGGATTGGTAAACTCGATGGAATGAAACGGAATCAGATTCACCCGGCATTCGATCCGTTTGGAGGCTTTGACCAGGAGCCGCACATCTTCGTCGGTGTCGTTGACGCCGTCGAAGACGATATATTCCAGCATGACGCTTTTTTTGGTCTTTTTCTGGTAATATTCCAGCGCCTGTAATAACTCGTCCGTGGAGAATTTCTTATTGACAGGCATCAGTTCGGTGCGTACGCTGTCCCGCAGGGAATGAAGCGAGAGTGCCAGTTTAATCTTTCGGTCTTCGTCCGCCATGCGCATGATATGCTCGGCATAGCCGGCTGTTGAGATGGTGATGCGCCTCGGGCTGATGCCGATGCCGGTCTGATCGGTGATGATCTCTACGGCGGTCATGACATTCTTATAATTGAGCATCGGCTCCCCCATCCCCATAAAGACGATGTTGGTGACGGTCTTTTCGCTCATGGATTGGGCGGCGAACAACTGGTTCAGGATCTCTCCTACGGTGAGATTCCGAAGAAATCCCATGCTCGCGGTGGCGCAGAATTTACAGTCCAGCGCGCATCCCACCTGCGTCGAGACGCACAGCGTCATCCGTTCGTCCGCGTCCACTGCCGTGGAGCGGGGAGGGATAAGGACTGTTTCGATTCTTTTTCCGTCGGAGAGTTCGAACAGGAACTTCTTTGTGCCGTCCACCGCGGAGGTTTGCGTCGTTATGGCCGTGAATCGCTCAATAAATGCGACGCTTTTTAATTTCTCGCGAAATGCCTGGGAAAGATTCGTCATCTCATCAAATGACGAGATGCGGTACTGGTAGAGCCATTGGTAGATCTGTCCCGCACGGTATTTCGGTTCGTCGAGTGTTTTAACGAACTGTTCCAGTTCTGGGAGTGTTAATCCGGTAAGATTTTGTTTGGTCATAAAAAAATTTAGACTTGGCGATGCAGTATTGCAGCCAAGTCTTGTTTAAAATAGCCAAATTAAGCGGGTATTGCAAGAAACAGATGCAGAGGAATTGTTCCTCAATTGAGGGATGCGTATATTTCACTCTATAAAAAGCAAAAACAAAAGCAAAAGAGTCACCACGGAGGCACGGAGGGCACAGAGAATAAAATGGCGAACCTTCGGTTCGCGCTATCGACCTACAATTTATCAATTTATTAATTTTCACGCCCCGTAGGGGCGTCATGTTTGTAGAAAGAGTCTTTCCTTAGATTTTAGAGCGCCGTAGGTGCGAAATGTTAGTTGTGGATTTTTTTCTATATCATTAGTTCATAAATCTTGTAATTTAGCAATCATTAACAATCATTTGGTTTATAAATCGTAGCCGCACAAATCTTAAAATCACAAAATCAGAAAATCAAAAAATTATATTTTCCAGTTGTTACCAATGCCTAAACAAAAAACAATCTCTCCCCGTCCTTCGTCGTCACTAAACTCCACCAGAACGCCGCTTCTGATCAAGGGGGCCCGGGTTCATAATCTCAAGAATATTACCGTCGAAATTCCGCGCAATAGACTGGTGGTGATCACCGGCGTGAGCGGATCGGGAAAATCGTCCCTCGCGTTCGATACCATCTATGCGGAAGGGCAGCGGCGGTATGTCGAATCGCTCTCTGCGTATGCCCGGCAGTTTCTGGAACGGATGGACAAACCGGATGTGGATGTCATACAGGGTATGTCCCCTGCTATCTCCATTGAACAGCGCACCAACACACGCAATCCCCGCTCCACTGTTGCTACCACCACGGAGATCTACGATTACCTGCGTCTATTATATGCCAGGGTCGGCAGGACGGTCTGTCCGGTTTGCGGCAGGGAGATCAGGAAGGATTCCGTGCAATCCGTCGTTGACCGGATTCTGCAGGAGGAGGAAGGGACAAAATGGTATGTGATGTTTCCGATGCACGACCATGAAGGGAAGAGCGTTGCGCAGGAACTTGAATCGCTCAAGAAACGGGGATTCTTCCGTATCATCTTGAACGGAGAATTAATCGATCTTAATCAAACTGTTCACCCTGAGCAAGTCACGGCGTCCTCCGCCGGGACGCGTCGAAGGGTGACGGACGCATCCTCCCGCAAAGACGTGCCGAAGTCTAAAAAAAATATATTCATTCTCGTCGACAGGTATATACTGCGAAAAAAAGAGGTGCAGAGCATCAATCGTCTTGCCGATTCCATCCAGACCGCTTTTGTAGAAGGAGACGGATACGCATCGGTGTTCAATCTCGAAACGCAAGAGACAATCCCCTTCAGCCAGCATTTTGAATGCGCTCTTGATAAAATAAAATTCGAAGAACCGGAGCCGCATCTGTTTGCCTTCAACTCGCCGATCGGTGCGTGCAAAAAATGTCAGGGATTCGGCCGCTCGGTCGGTATCGATATGGATCTGGTCGTACCGGATCAGGAAAAGACTCTCAAAGAGGGAGCGGTCGCTCCATGGACCACGCCGAAGTTTCAGGAGAATCTTCGCGACCTCGCCCGTATCGCCTACGACGCCGGCGTACCGATGAATGTGCCGTTCAGAAAACTGACCGAAGAACAACTCGCGATTGTGATGAACGGATACGGAAAGCAGTTCGACGGCATCAACGGATTTTTTGCGATGGTGGAGAAGAAAGCGTACAAGATTCAGTACCGCGTTCTCCTCTCCCGGTACCGCGGTTATACCACCTGCGACGAGTGTCACGGCAGCCGATTGCGCAAAGAAGCGCAGTACGTGAAAATCGGCGGAAAGCACATCGGTGAGATCGTCGCACTCTCCGTGGAACGGGCGAATGATTTCTTTTCCCGATTGGCATTAAACGACTTCGAAACAAGCATCGCTAAACGAATTCTTGAAGAGATTCGAAAACGGCTCCGGTATCTGGTGGATGTCGGCGTCGGATACCTGACGCTCGACCGTCTCTCCAATACGCTCTCCGGCGGCGAATCGCAAAGGATCAATCTCGCCACATCGATCGGATCGTCCCTTGTCGGATCCATTTACGTTCTTGACGAACCGAGCATCGGCCTTCATCCGCTGGACAATGACCGGCTGATCAACATACTGAAACGGCTGCGGGATATCGGTAACACCGTATTGGTGGTGGAGCACGATGCGGATATGATGCACGCTGCGGACCGGATTATCGACATGGGACCGAAAGCCGGTGAGCGCGGCGGCGAGGTGATATTCGAAGGGACATTCCAGGAAGCGCTTGTTTCCGATCGCTCTCTCACGGGAAAATATCTCTCCGGATCGCTGTCGATACCTGTACCCCGTTCGCGGCGTAAGAAGGGGAAAGAGACGATCCACATAAAGAACGCCTATCTTCACAACCTGCGGAATATCGATTTGGAAATTCCGCTGCGGATGTTCGCCTGCATTACCGGCGTCAGCGGCTCGGGAAAAAGTACGCTCGTGCACGAGGTGATCGGTGAAGGGATCAAAAAAAGATTAAATGGCCACATCGGCCGGTTAAGCGGAGTGCATGATATTGAAGGGTGGGAGAATGTGCAGCATCTCGAAGTGGTGGACCAGTCTCCGATCGGCCGTTCTCCGCGTTCCAATCCCGTCACGTATCTGGGAATATTCGATTCGATGCGCGACCTGCTGTCGAAAACACCGATGGCAAAACTGCACGGTTATCAGCCCGGATATTTCTCGTTCAATGTTCCGGGGGGACGATGCGACGTGTGCGAAGGAGACGGACTGCAGAAAGTAGAGATGCAGTTTATGGCGGATCTGTATCTGACGTGCGAATCGTGCCAGGGAAAACGGTACAAAAAAGAGGTGTTGGAGATCCGCTGGAACGGCAAGAATGTGGATGAGATGCTGGCGCTCACCGTCGAAGAAGCGATCGAGTTCTTCGGCAAACATGTCGACGGAAAAAAGATCGCACAAAAACTGCAGGTATTGGAAGACGTGGGACTCGGATATCTACGCCTGGGACAATCCGCCACGACTCTTTCCGGCGGCGAAGCGCAGCGGGTAAAACTGGCGGCCCATCTTGTGGAGAAGAAAGAAGGGCACACGCTCTTTATTTTCGACGAACCGACCACGGGACTCCATTTTGACGACATCGCCAAATTGCTGAAGTGCTTCAATGCGCTTCTGGCTGCGGGCAACTCACTTATCGTTATCGAGCACAATCTTGATGTGATCAAGTGCGCCGATTATATCATCGACATGGGCCCCGGCGGCGGCGAAAACGGGGGACAGATCGTCGCCGGCGGCACGCCGGAGGAGTTGACAAAATTACCGCAGTCATATACCGGTTCCTTCCTGAAAAAAATTCTATAAAAAAGCAAAAACAAAATCCACCACAAAGTCACCAAATCACAAAGGAAATGTATCGAGAACCTCCGGTTCGCGGTTTTGCCTTCTCAACTATTCAACTACTCAACGACTTCCATTCATAATTCATCCTTCATAATTCATCATTAATCATCATGCATTACTCATTTATTATTTTATTTAAAACAATCCGCCTGCGGCGGGCACAAAAAAAGCAAAAGCAAAAATAACCACCAAGACACAAAGGCACCAAAGTAATTTTCCCGCCTACGGCGGTCACCAAAAAAACAAAAGCAAAACGATACACCACGGAGGCACTGAGGACACGGAGAATAATATTGGCGAACCTTCGGTTCGCGGTTTTGCCTTCTCAACTATTCAACTACTCAACGACTTCCATTCATAATTCATCCTTCATAATTCATCATTAATCATCACGCATTACTCATTTATTATTTTATTAAAAACATCCCGCCTCCGGTTCGCGGTTTTGCCTTCTCAACTATTCAACTACTCAACGACTTCCATTCATAATTCATCCTTCATAATTCATCATTAATCATCACGCATTACTCATTTATTATTTTATTAAAAACATCCCGCCTCCGGTTCGCGGTTTTGATTTTCAATTCCGCAATTCCACAATTTATAAATTCGACAATTTCATTGTTGGCACGGTGTCCTCACCGTGCAATCGAAAAAGATTAGGATTTGCTTTTCATCCTGAGTCCCTGGGGGCTGGAAATTTCTAAATCGATATCAACATTTCGCCCCTTCGGGGCTCTGATTATTATGGGGAACGACTTGCTACAAACATTGTGCCCCTACGGGGTACGAATACTAAAAATATGTTTTGATAAAAAAAACCGCTCCGTAGGAGCGGTATGTTTGTAGAAAAAGTTTTCCCTTTAAAAGCATAGAGCTCCGTAGGAGCGAAATGTTTGTATTTATCCCGAGTCCCTAGGGGGCAGGCGAGGCAGTAGCTGCTCTATGCCGAGTCGAAGGACCGCGGTTTATAAATTCCGCAATATTCTGTGATCGCTTATCATTATTTAAAAACCGCCGGTGATCCGCCATTAAGATTGGCGGACAGGTGACACCGGCGCTACATTAGGCTCAACTTCTCAAATATTCATAAACTCATATACTCAAATACTCAACGACTATCATTCATCCCTCATCCTTCCGCATTAATCTTGTAATCTTGCAATTTTGTAATTTTGCAATATTTATCAACCAAAACCCCCAATTCCCCCGCCAAAAGGTGGAGCACGGCGGGCAAGCAATTACCAATTACTAATGACCAATGACAAATGACCAATTACTCCATTCTTGTGACACTCCGATAAATTCATTATATTCACTGATAATTTTAAGACTCCGTTGTATAATGTATTTCGAGTGGTTGCGGTAGGAGCGGAAACGAGGAGTTATTTGGACATTTAAGGATATTTTCCGATCTCTGAATGTTCTCAGCAACGGTATCGATAAAACAATAATCCCAAAATATGAACAAATTATTCATACTACGCTGTTGTTCCGTCGTATTTGTGCTCTTGCTGTTAACCGGAAGCGCGGACGCACAAACGAAAAAACAACTGAAATCTGATGCAGAAACACAATTGCAGACGATGACTCCCGAGCAAATTGAAGCGAAGATCAGAGAGTTTGGAATGACCAGGTCCGAAGCAGTGCAACGGGCACGGGAACTCGGAATCAGTCTTGAAGATTTTATTCAAAACCGCACATTCAGCCCTGCTCTTGACGATCGTACCGATGTTTTATCCGGAATGGTAGCGTCAGATTCGACCGGAACGGATCCGTCCGTTCAATACATAAAAAAACGGAAGAAACTCGAAAAAATTCCCGAATTTCACGGCAGGATGGGGATAGACTCTACAATTCAGCCGTTCGGATACGAAATCTTTCAATATCCATCCTCAACATTCAAACCATCGATGAACGTCGCCACGTCGCCATCGTACCTGCTCGGGATCGGTGATGAAATCATTCTTTCGGTCTGGGGTGAAACAAAATTATCCTCCCAGCTGACGGTCAATAAGGACGGAAATATTGTCATCTCGGATGTCGGTCCGATCGGTGCGGTAGGTATTACGGTGCAGCAATTAAAGGATCGTTTGTTGAAAAGAATGACCGCTGTCTATGCCAGCCTGAGAAACGGCGCACGGGACGCGACATCGTTCCTGGATGTATCGATCGGGAAAGTAAAAACTTCGCAGGTATTCGTCCTCGGGGAAGTTGAGCAACCGGGAGGATACTCTCTTTCCTCATTATCAACCGTCATGCAGGCTTTATATCTTGCCGGCGGACCAATGACACGGGGGAGTTTGCGGGAAGTTCAGTTACGCAGGGACGGGAAACTGTTCCGGAACATCGATCTGTATGAATACATTCTGAAAGGGGATAATTCCAAGGATGTACACCTTCAGGATGGGGATATTATTTTTGTACCTCCGGTTGCCGACCGCGTCGCCATCGTCGGAACCCTGTTCCGTCCCGGTATTTACGAACTGCGTCCAAAGGAATCGCTCCGGGATCTGCTGCAACTGTCGGGGGGATTGGTGTTCGAATCGTATGTTGAACGCGTTCATATCGAACGTATTGTCCCGTTTTCGAAGCGGACTGAATCATCGAAGAACGTACAGGATATCGACCTTCTGTTCACATCTGCCGATGCATTGTTAAAAAGTTCCTACGGATTAGTCGACGGCGACATCGTGACAATACGTAAAATTAATAAAGAGTTTCGAAATCGCGCAGCAATATACGGGAGTGTCAGAAAACCGGGTATCTATGAACTCACAAAAGATCTCACCGTCCGTGATCTTATTATCAATGCCGATAGCCTGGACGGTGTGACGTTTCCCAAAGGATTGATCTTCCGAATGCTGCCGAATAAGAAGCGACAGGTGCTGTCATTCGATCCGAATCAGGCGATGGTAAATGATATGGTCCATAATGTAATTCTTGTCAATGAAGATTCGATTATTGTTTACCGTGACAGCCTCTTCAACAGGCCCCATACGGTCACCATTTCCGGAGCAGTGCATTATCCCGGCACCTACATCCGGAGCGAAAACCTTTCGGTCACCGACCTTATTGTGACCGCCGGCGGACTGACCGTTGAAGCGTCGACCGAAAATATAGAAGTGTCGAGTATCGACACCAGTTCGGTCAACATGTATGCGGTGGCTGAAAAAATTTCCATTCCCAAAAATTATTGGGAAGTGGATTCCGCATCGGAATACCGCCTGAGAGATTTTGATTTTGTATTGGTACCGCGCAGGGCAAAATTCGGCGCCATTAAAACCGTGAGTGTCACCGGCATGGTACGATATCCGGGATCGTACACCGTTCAGACGAACACAGACAGGATCTCCAATATCATTCAACGTGCGGGTGGAATTAAGGAAGGGGCATACATTGAAGCGGGTGAGTTCTACCGGGCGTCCAAGAATACCGGCAGGATTCCGCTGGATATGAAAAATGCGATTGAGGACGAAGAATCGCCCGACAATCTTCTGGTTGACGGGGGCGATTCCATACACATCGGCCAGAGAGAGGATATCGTCTTTGTCCGGGGCGAAGTATTTGTCCCGAGCCCGGTGATCTATAAAGAAGGTGCATCGATTGAATATTATATCGATCAGGCAGGAGGATTTACTGAGGAGGCCTACGAGGATGGCGCCGTTGCATTCCTGCCGACCGGAAAAAAATGGGAGTCGGGTGGTTTCTTATCGCCGGATCCTGAGATCATGCCCGGGAGCGTGGTCATGGTCCCCAAAAAAGTTGAAAAACCGGACACCGTATTTCCCTACATCCGGGATATTGTGACAATCCTGGCGAGTCTGGCCGCCATTACTGTCGGTGTCGCCAGTATAGCGAGATAACTTTATGGTTAACGACAACCTGGAACAACACGTGATGCCTGAAGAAAACGATACGCCGCAACAATCCATTGATCTTATACCGATAGCACGGTTACTCCGGAGCAAAATAAAACGGATATCGCTGATCGTTGTATGCACCAGCCTGTTCGCAATCGGCTTCAGTTATGTGTTGCAGGAGAGTTTTATTTCCTCCACTATTCTGCTTCCGGAAACCGACAAAGGGAAGTTATCGTCGTTGGGCGGCCTCTCCGACCTTGCCTCGTTGGCGGGGGTGAACATCGGCGGATCAAACGGCTCGCTGGTAAAATTGTATCCGACCATCGTTAAAAGCGAAGCGATACTCAATCCGGTAATCTATAAGAAATATCAGACAAAGGAATTTCCCAATCCGGTCAATCTGATCGAATACTGGGAAATCGAAGAAAAAACCCCGGAACGGTCGTACGAGGTTGCGCTCAAAAATCTCTCCACCGATTTAAATGTATCGATGGACAACAAGACATCGGTACTGTCTCTGTCCATCGAAATGCCGGAAGCGCAAATTGCGGCGGATATTCTCAATGCCACGACCGAACAACTGGATGCATTTGTCCGAAACAAACGGACCACCAGCGCGGGAGAACAACGCCGATTTGTCGAATCACGTCTCGATGAAGTGAAAAAAGACCTGACGGCGTCGGAAAATAAATTGAAGGAATTCCGCGAACAGAACCGGCAGGTCTTCTCGCCGCAGCTGCTGTTGGAACAGGAACGGCTGATCCGGGATGTGCAGATCAATGCGGCCATCTATACGGAATTGCGGAAACAATATGAGATCGTGAAGATCGAAGAGGTAAAGAATATTCCCGTGATCAACATCCTCGATCCCGCCCGCCCCGCGGCAAAGAAAGCCAAACCGAAAAGAGCCGTGATCGTCATTTCCTTTTTCCTCCTTTCTATCGTCGGTTCTGTCGGATACTACGTTATCGATCACCTCTATGGTGTAAAAATCAAGAGCCTCTACGATCGATTCCGCAATGTAGATTAAAAGCAAAAACAAAAGCTTCACCACGGAGGCACTGAGGACACGGAGAAAAAATATTGCGAACCTTCGGTTCGCGGTTTTGACTACTCAATTCCTCAACTAATCAACGACTTCCATTCATAAATCATCCTTCATAATTCATCCTTCATCCTTTATCATTTCTCATTAATCCTGCAATCTTGTAATCTTGTAATTTTGCAACGATATATTTGTTTATCATTCTCAACTACTCAATTTTATCATTCATCATTCATCATTACGAATCACGCATTAAGATCGCACTCAAAAAATACCCGCCTTCGGTTCGCGGTTTTTACAAAAGATTTTGTTTTTTCAATTCTACAATTTATCAATTTCAAAATTCCGCAATTTACCAGCCCCGGAGGGGCGATCTGTTTGTAGAAAACGTTTTCCCCGAAGTTGTTAGAGCGCCGTAGGTGCGACCTGTTGATATAAAAATCAACCACAGACGACGCGGAATGGAGGGAGAATTATAATGCGCGTCATTCCCACATGCTTTCGCGTTTTTTGCGTCTGCCATCTTTTTGGTGGATAGTGGGAATCTGTTCCGAGCGTTGGGTTCCCCAACACACAGCAAAGGGAAAAAGCATGTTGGCAGATCCCCGCTAAGAACTGCCATGCCTGCGGCAGGCAGGCGGGGATGACGCGCTATAGTTCATGAATCATTCTACGCATATACTCAACTACTCATTGGTGAGGGGATAAATTATGGCAGACAGGAATGTCTGCCCTACAGGAATTTAACTTTGCAATCTTTGCGTAATCTTTGCGCCCTTTGCGGTTAACGCTTTCTTGTAATCTTGCAACGGTATATTTGTTTTACCATTCTCAACTACTTTCTTCCTTCATTATTCATCATTTCTCGTTAATCTTGCAATCTTGTAATCTTGTAATTTTGCAACGATATATTTGTTTCATCATTCTCAACTACTCCCCGGGGGGAGGGAATAAATTTTGGCGGGCTAGAATGCCCGCCCTACGAGAAATATCTTCGCGTCCTTTGCAATATCTTTGCGCCCTTTGCGGTTAACGCTTTCTTGTAATCTTGCAACGATATATTTGTTTTACCATTCTCAACTACTTTCTTCCTTCATTATTCATCATTTCTCGTTAATCTTGCAATCTTGTAATCTTGTAATTTTGCAACGATATATTTGTTTCATCATTCTCAACTACTCCCCGGGGGGAGGGAATAAATTTTGGCGGGCAAGAATGCCCGCCCTACGAGAAATATCTTCGTGTCCTTTGCAATATCTTTGCGCCCTTTGCGGTTAATGCTTTTTTGCTTTTCAATTCCACAATTCCACAGTTAATAAATTCCGCAATTATTTGTGCCCGCCCTACGAGAAATTTCTTTGCGCCCTTTGCGGTTAATGCTTTTTTGCTTTTCAATTCCACAATTCCACAGTTTATAAATTCCGCAATTCACCTGCCCTACGTGGATGTTGAATTCATTCTATTATTTCCTCCGCGACTTCCGTGTCCTCCGTGGTGAACAATAGGGGAGGGATAAATATTGGCAGACAAGAATGTCTGCCCTACGAGAAATTTCTTTGCGCCCTTTGCGGTTAACGCTTTCTTGTAATCTTGCAATCTTGTAATTTTGCAACGATATATTTGTTTCATCATTCTCAACTACTCAATTTCATAATTCATAAATCATCCTTCATCCTTTATCATTCCTCATTTCTCTTATATTTCCCCGTTTTAGTCCCTCCTTCGTGTTTAGACTTGTCTAATACCGTTGTTTTAAGTATATTCTAACCGATTATGCTCGTTTTGAACGGGTGATTTGCCTTTTTCTCCCTCCTTTGCGGTAATTTAAAATGACTGGTACGTTGTTCATCAATAATAGGTGTTCTTTATGAATTACAGGTTATGTCTATCCATCCTTTTGATTGTTGTCACTGTTACTTTTGTAACAGCACAAGAACCGTCAAAAACGGAGGTAAAACAGCAGGCGGAACAACAACTGCAGCAAATGTCCCCCGATCAGATCGATGCAAAAATAAAAGAACTCGGCATGACACGCACCGAAGCGGACGCAAAAGCGAAGGAATTCGGCATCGACCTCAATACATACCTTAACCGCACTTCGGGACTTAAAACGCAGCCGGTCCTTTCCTCCGAGCAAAAGCCGGGACAAACAACCGCACAGGATAAAAAAGAAGACGCCGCCATCACCGCCGAAGAGCAAAAAGAAATTAAAGAAGAAATAGATAGTCAGAAGAAGGGTTTCAACCCGCCGGATGCCGATGAGGCTCGCATCTACGGACTGTCATTCTTCCGCTCCGGCGGATCGAATTTTGAACCTTCTCCATCCATCGCCGATAAAGAATATGTTGTCGGAACCGGCGATGTGCTTAAGATCTCACTCTGGGGACAACTGCAATCCACCGAAGAGGTCACGGTGGACAGGGAAGGGCGGATTACTCTCTCCAACGTTGGCGCCGTTCTGGTGTCGGGATATACAATTGAAGCGGCGAAAAAACGGATTACCATTGCGCTCTCCCGTTCCTATTCGGGATTGGTCGGCCAACCCCCGTCCATATTTCTCGATCTCTCACTCTCCAAACTCCGTCCCGTCCGCGTTTTTATTATGGGCGAAGTGCAAAATCCGGGCGGATATTTTGTCAGTAATTTTGCCAATGTCTTCAATTCTCTTTTTGTCGTCGGCGGACCGAAACCGAGCGGTTCCATGCGCGAAGTGCGCGTGATTCGCAACAATAAAGTGATCGCCAAAGTCGATCTGTATGATTACCTTTTCGGTGCGGTAAAAACTGCCGATGTGCGGGTGAATGATAATGACATCATTTACGTGCCGCTCCGCGGTAAACGTGTTTCCATCCAGGGCGAGGTGCTCCGTCCCTCGTCGTATGAATTGCTCCCGGGCGAGAACTTAAAAAAACTGATCGAATTCTCCGGCGGTCTGCACAGCAATGTCTATAAGGACCGCATACAGCTCGACCGCGTTATTCCGCTCTCGGAACGTGTAAAAGGGGGAGAAGAACGCCGTTTGTATGATATCGACTTTGCCGATATCGCCTCCGGTAAAAAAGATTATACGTTGGAAGATGGCGATGTGATCACCCTCTTCCCGATTGTCGACCTCACGGGCAATTACGTTATTGTGCAGGGAGCGGTAAAACGGCCCGGCACATTCCAGATCGATAAGATAAAAACGGTAAAGGACCTGATCGCTGCCGCAGACGGATTGCTGCCGACCGTTTACATGCAACGGGCGGAACTGCTCCGCCAGTATCCGAACGGCAAACTCGAAGTGATGACGCTCGATTTAGGCAAGGTGATGTCGAACGATCCAAAACACAACCTTAAACTCGAACGGTTCGATCGGGTCAGCATTTTTTCGCTGTATGATATCAACGGCCCGAAAACGATCTCCATCAACGGACATGTCAAATTCCCCGGCACCTATCCGTACGCGGACAGCATGACGGTGGGGAGATTGCTCCGTTCGCTCGGTGGATTGGAAGATTCTCTCTACCGTGCCGTCACGTTTCTCGATCGCGGCGATATTTTTCGCCTGAATGACGACCTTATTTCCCGCCGGCGGATTGAATTCAATCTGGCAACGATACTGGAGAACCGGTCTCCCGATATAGCTATTATGCCCGGAGATGAAGTGCGTATCTACGGTTTGAACGAGATCACATTCCTTTCTCCCACGGTGGAGATTTACGGCAGCGTTAAAAATCCCGGCACGTTCCGGCTTGTGCAGGGGATGACGTTGACCGACTTGGTGCTTTTGGCGGGTGGATATACCGAAGATGCGTACGCCGTAACGGCGGAGATCGCACGTGTGACTCGCGCTGCGAATCAGGGAGATTCAATTGTGAGCATCATCTTTACCGAACTTCCCGATCTGTTTGATACAACGCAGAGCGCAATCTCGGTTTTGTCGTCGGATGCCGGATCGTACCGCTTGATCGACCGGGACAAGATATTTATTCGCGACAATCCTGATTATCATGTACAGCAACTGGTGGCAATCTCCGGTGAAGTAAAATTTCCCGGACGATATGCATTGACCCGTTCGCGCGAACGGTTGTCCGATATTGTACAGCGTGCCGGAGGCTTAACAAGAGACGGTTATGCACGGGGTGGTCGATTGATGCGTGGTGAGGATCGGATGCGTTTAAATATTGAAGAAGCAATAGAAAATCCATTGGGCAATTACGACGCAATTCTCAGGCCTGGTGATGAGATTGTTATACCACGTTTTCCGAACACTGTAGTGGTGGCAGGCGAAGTGAACAACCCCGGACAATACGCATTTGTTGACGGGAAGAGCCGGGACTTTTATCTGGACATGGCAGGTGGAGTAACCGACAGCGCGGACTTTGTACTCGTCTCGTATCCCGAAGGATACATTGAACGGACCGGTCTTGGCTGGTTTGCTTCTAATCCATCAATCCCCGACGGTTCGACAATCGTTGTAGCGAAAATCAAACCGGATCCCCCCGAACCACCGAGCGTGGGGGGAGAATCATTCTTCAGTTCATGGAAAGATGTCATGGCGGTCCTCGCATCGACATTGACGGTGCTGGTGCTTGCAACGCGATTGAATTAAAACAAATATCAAGCCCAAAGACCCGCTATTCTGCCAAATAGCAGCAGACGCCAGACGTTGAGATTGGCAATCACAGCACGTTTTACGTGGGTATCTAATTTAAAAGTCGTTACCAAAGAGACATTGGTGATGAAATATTAAATATTGATTTTTTAATCATTCATACACATAACTATAAAAAATACATGAAAGATCTCTTCCTCAAAAAAATCAACGACAAAAAAGCGGTCATCGGCGTTATCGGGCTCGGCTATGTTGGACTTCCTCTTAATCTTTGCTTTGTCGAAAAAGGATTCCGCTCCATCGGATTCGATATCGATAAGTCCAAGATCGATGCGCTCGCTGCAGGAAAATCGTATATCAAACATATCTCGTCCGAACGAATCGAAAAAGCGAATAGCACAAAATTGTTCGAAAGCACAACCGACTTCAAGCGCTTGAAAGAATGCGACGCGATTCTGATCGCTGTTCCGACCCCGCTTAACAAGAACCGCGAACCGGAGATGGAGTACATCGTCTTGACATGCGAGGCAATTTACCCGCATTTACAAAAAGGACAACTCGTCGTACTCGAATCGACAACCTATCCCGGTACAACGGTAGAAGTGGTTGTTCCGATACTCGAAAAGAGCGGCCTGAAGGTTGATAAGGACTTCTACGTCGCCTTCTCACCGGAGCGTGAAGATCCGAACAATCCAAACTATACCACCGAGACAATACCAAAAGTGGTCGGTTCGACTACTCCCGACGGGCTTGCTGTTGCCGATGCGGTGTACAAACAGATCGTTGTCCGGACAGTTCCGGTGTCATCCACACAGGCGGCTGAAGCGACAAAACTTGTGGAGAACATCTTCCGCGCCGTCAATATCGCTTTGGTGAATGAACTGAAAATGACATTCATGAAAATGGGGATTGACATCTGGGAAGTGATCGAAGCGGCAAAAACAAAGCCATTCGGATTTATGCCGTTTTATCCCGGACCCGGCCTTGGCGGACATTGTATCCCAATCGATCCTTTTTATTTAACGTGGAAGGCACGCGAATTTGGCGTGAGCACCCGATTCATAGAACTGGCGGGTGAGATCAATACATATATGCCCGATTTTGTGGTGCAACGCGTCATGGAAGTGCTGAACGATTACGGTAAGCCGATGAAAGGGGCGAAAATTCTTGTCCTTGGATTAGCATATAAAGCGAATGTCGATGATATGAGAGAATCACCTACTTTTCATCTTTTCGACAAACTAGAAGAGAAGGGTGCTATCATTAGCTACAACGATCCATATATTCCCGTTATTACCCCCACACGAGAACATGCAAAATATACGGGAAGAAAATCAGTACCAATAACGAGCGACTTTGATCTAATCTTAATCTCCACTGCACATAATGAATACAAGTCGTTTGATTTTTCTACGTTCAATATTCCCATTGTCGATACCCGGAATACGTTCAAAGGAACCTCAAAGAATTACTTTAAAGCGTAAGTGTTCCTCATGAAAACTACTAATGTGAAATTAAGTATCATCGGATGCGGGCGGTGGGGAATAAATCACGTTAAAACTGCTTATGGTCTATTAGGTAAGGATCTCGCGATGGTATTTGATGCTAATCCATCGGCAAAAAATAAAGTAACGGAGATTTCCCCCGAAATTCCCTTCACGACAAATAGCAATGATGTAATTAATGATACTTCAATAAACGCAGTAGTGATTGCAACTCCAGCTGAAACGCATTTTTCTTTAGCGAAAAAATGTCTTGAAAATGGAAAACATGTATTGGTTGAAAAACCAATAACATTGCAGACAAATGATGCAAAAGAATTAATTGCTATCGCACAGAAGAACGGTCTTTGGCTAATGGTAGGACATATTCTACTGTATCACCCTGCTGTTATTACTTTAAAAGAATTAGTTAAAAGCGGAAAAATAGGAACTCTGCAATACATTTACAGCAATCGTCTTAATCTTGGCGCTATTCGCAGTGAAGAAAATATATTATGGAGTTTTGCACCTCACGATATATCCATTATTCAATATCTTACTGAATCCAATCCCATAGAGATATCATCTCATGGAGCTCATTTCGTACAAAACAATATTGAAGATACCACAATAACATATCTTAAATATCCAAATAACATTCACGCACATATTTTTGTTAGTTGGCTTCATCCTTTCAAAGAGCAACGATTGGTCGTCATCGGTGATAAAGGGATGTTGGTGTTTGAAGATAGTATTGCGAAAGATAAACTGAAATTTTATCCGAAAGGATTCCAAAAGACAGGACAGGGATTCCAAAAATTCGATGGTGTGTTCGAATCGATACAATTTGGTGACGAACAACCGCTTGCAGAAGAACATAAACACTTCTATGATTGTATCACTGAGAATAAAAAGCCATTAACAGATGGACAACATGCACTTGAAGTTCTGGATATATTAAAAATAGCGACTGAAAGGTTAAAAACATGACAGACCAAAAGGAGATAAACTACTACGTAAATCAACATGCTATAGTCGATGACAATGTGGAGATAGGTGAAGGGACAAAAATCTGGCATTTCTCCCATGTTCAATCCGGTTCGAAACTTGGGAAAAAATGTGTGTTAGGACAAAACGTCAATGTTGGCAATGATGTCACAATAGGGAATTTTGTAAAGATTCAGAATAACGTTTCAGTCTATGAAGGTGTAACACTTGAGGATTATGTGTTTTGCGGTCCTTCGATGGTATTTACAAATATTCTGAATCCGAGGTCAAAATATCCCCAAGTCGGAAAGCAATACTACATTAAAACGGTTGTAAAAGAAGGGGCTTCACTGGGAGCAAATTCCACAATAGTGTGTGGAATAACCATCGGTCGGTTTGCAATGGTTGCTGCCGGATCAGTCGTAACAAAAGATGTTCCAGATTTTGCCCTCGTTATGGGAAATCCTGCGCGTGTGAAAGGATGGTGGAGTGAAGCAGGGAAGAAATTAGATTTTGATAAAAATGGTTACGCTTATTGCGAAAAATCCAACATGAAATATAAACTCGAAAACGGAAAAGTCATTGAGGTGAAACCATGAATGTCCCATTATT
This sequence comes from uncultured Chitinophagaceae bacterium, assembly GCA_964371615.1. Lineage (GTDB taxonomy): Bacteria > Bacteroidota > Ignavibacteria > UBA10030 > UBA8401 > SpSt-333. The sequence goes on along the minus strand of CAYJMS010000002.1, from coordinate 722,710 downwards.
GGATCTTAAAGCTCAATATAAAACTATAAAACAGGAAATCGACGCAGCATTAATTCGGACTGCCGAATCGCAATATTTCATACTCGGCCCTGAAGTGGAAAAGATGGAACAAGCAATGTGCGCTTATATCGGATGCAAACATGCGTATGGTGTCTCATCCGGTACCGATGCTTTGTTGCTTGCATTAATGGCAATCGGGATAAAACCTGGCGATGAAGTGATTGTTCCAACATTTTCCTTCTTTGCCACCGCAGGTGTTGTTGCCAGGCTGAATGCCGTACCGGTGCTTGTCGATTCCGACAAATACACATTCAATATCGACGTAAATCAAATCGAGAAAAAGATCACTTCAAAAACAAAAGCGATAATCCCTGTCCATCTGTTCGGCCAGAGTGCCGACATGGCGCCGATTATGGAGATAGCAAAGAAACACGGGCTGAAGGTGATTGAAGATGGTGCACAGGCAATCGGGGTACAGTATAAAGACGGTAGACAAGTCGGCACAATTGGAGATATCGGATGTTTTTCCTTTTTCCCCAGCAAAAATCTCGGATGCTTTGGAGATGGTGGTCTGGTAACGACGAATGATGATGAAATCGCAGAACGGCTCAAAATTATGCGTGTACACGGGGGAAAGCCGAAGTATTATCATAAAATAATCGGTGGTAATTTTAGACTTGATGCAATTCAGGCGGCAGTGCTGAACATTAAGTTGCCATATCTCGATAGTTGGTCAGCGAAAAGAAGAGATAATGCCGCATTGTATTCTCAGCTATTTGTTGATGCAGGACTATCCGAAAAAGAGGGAAATACATCGTTTGGTGAACATAATTCGGTTCTATTACCAATGGCAGTATTTAAAAACTCTGGGCACAAAAACTATCATATATACAACCAATATATCATCCGTGTTGAACGCAGGAATGCATTGCGGGATTTTCTAACAAAAAATAACATTGGCAATGAGGTCTACTACCCAGTTCCCTTTCATCGACAGGAGTGCTTTGCATATTTAAATGTACAGGATTCTGATTTTCCGATCGCAAATTGCACCGCAAACGATTCATTGGCATTGCCTATCTACCCTGAATTGAAAAAAGAACAGATACAGTTTGTTGTACAAACTATTGCAGAGTTTATTAAGAATTAGAAGCAACAGAATACCAGAATTGTGAAACAATGTAGTCGAAAAGAATCTCCTCTTTATAGATATCGTACATCAACGACATTTGCGTTATTTATTAAATTGTGTCGTACAAGAAATACTATTTGCATTCATCAGTTGCTGTAAATGAAGGATTAATCACCATTAAACAAGTAATTTATTGGTATTTCGATAAAATATCCTAAATCACAAAGAGTATTTCGAGGAATTAATCGGGATGCAACAGAGTGAAACAAATTTTAAACAGAGAAGAGAAAGAGTATGACGACAGAATTATCCGGTAAACAGGATAAAGATATTGGGAACGAAAAATTCCAAAATAATAATTCATTCCCCGGTATTGGAGAACTATTACTTCCGTACCTAAGGAAAATATGGGCTGTCCGTAAAAAATTATTAATATTCAACGGAATTGTTGGAATAGTTACGATTATATTCCTCATGTTATTTGTTGACCCTTATTATGATAGTACAATTACGATTCTACCTGACTACGGCTCAAAATCATCCGGTATTGGAGGGCTTAGCAGTCTTGCGGCTATGGCGGGTTTTTCGGTCGGGGATGGTTCATCGCCCGCTGATATTTATAAAAATTTGCTTTTTAGTGAATCCGTCATCGAACCGGTTCTGAGCGCCAGATACAAGTCAAACTATTTTAATGATTCAATAGATTTGTATGAATATTTTGAAATAGACGTTGACAAATCTATTCATGAGGAGCAGCGAAAGAGAATAATGTTTCTCCAGGCTTATGGGAAATTTAAAAACGATATTTTATCTGTTTCTGTAGATGCTACAACGAAAATTATGACATTGACGGTACGAATGCCGGAATCTACACTGGCATCTGAGATTGCGAATAACATAGTGAGATCGCTCGATGAATATATCAGGACCAAACGAAAATCAAATTCATCATTGCAGCGGTCATACATCGAAACAAGAACATTGGAAGTGAATGACTCGATGACGGTGGCCGAGAACAAACTGAAAATGTTCCTGTTGAGCAATCGTTCTTATTCCCAGTCTCCGGATCTTGTCTTGGAACAAACCCGGTTAAACAGGCAGATTCAATTGTTTCAGGGAGTATATTTGGAGCTGATGCGCCAACTCGAAATTGCCAAAATAGAACAACTTCGCGACGCCCCGGTATTGAATGTTCGTGAGTGGGCTCAAGACCCGATAGGAAAATCGGGGCCAAGCAAGGGTATTCTTTTTATTGCAATTCTGTTTGTATCGGTAGTATTCTCTATTTCATTTTTTGTTTCTTACGAATCTATCATTAATTACGTACAGAAAATAATACTGAGAAATAACTGATATTTGTCCGTTTTAATAGTTTCATCAATAGGAACAATCCTCTTTTACGTATTAACGCGAAATATAGATGACACTAAAAGATAAAGCAATAAATGGATTGTTCTGGAGTTTTATCGACAGTTTTTCCAACCAAGGAATCCAATTTATTGTCGGCATTGTGTTGGCACGCATACTTTCTCCTCGAGAATTCGGTTTGATTGGGATGCTTACCATATTCATTGCTATTTCGCAGGCATTTGTTGATAGCGGCTTCAACAATGCTCTGGTACGGAAGCAAAACTGCACACAAACAGATTATTCCACAATATTTTATTTTAATATTTTCACTGGATTCTTTTTTTATGGTATTTTGTTTTTTGGTTCCGATGCGGTAAGCCAATTTTTCGATGAACCGCAATTATCATCTATCCTAAAAGTATTAGGGTTTGGTCTTATCTTTAACTCATTTGGAATTATTCAACGATCGATCCTCATTAAAAACATAAACTTTAAATTACAAACACGAATTTCATTGATCGCATCCATCAGTTCAGGAATTATTGCTATTACAATGGCCTACAAAGGATTTGGCGTTTGGAGTTTGGTCGCATTGACATTGAGTCGGTTCGGATTTAACTCATTGTTTTTATGGGTTTGGACAAAGTGGATACCTACGATGGAATTCAGCAGAAAATCGTTTTTTGAGTTATTTTCATTCGGCAGTAAACTTCTGTTGAGCGGTTTGATTAATACCCTAACAAAGAACATTTATTACTTAGTGATTGGAAAATACTTCTCTGCAATTGAATTGGGCTATTATACCCGTGCAGATCAATTCAAATCTCTACCATCGCAGAATCTCTACAGCATCATCGAACGAGTCAGTTATCCGTTGCTCTCTAGTATTCAGCACGAGCCCGAGAAAATGAAAGCGACATTTGTCAAATTGATTCGTAGCACCGTTTTCGTGACATTTGTCATGATGCTTGGAATGGCAGCAATTGCCGGACCGATGATTGAAACGTTGATCGGTAAAAAATGGCTAGGAGCGGTGGAATACCTTCAATTGCTGTGCATTGTGGGAATGTTTTATCCGCTGCATGTATTAAATTTAAATATATTAAAAGTACTCGGTCGTTCAGACCTTTATTTACAACTTGAGGTTGTCAAAAAAATTATGGTTATCCCTGTTGTCGTTATTGGAATATACTGGGGAGTGAAAATAATGATTCTAGGAATGATTGTGAATTCGTTTATTGCATATTTTCTGAACAGCTATTGGTCGGGTCAATTCATCGGGTATTCAATCGGGGATCAGATCAGTGACATTATCCCTTCGTTTATTCTTGCGATGGTGGTAAGTACCACGATCTTTGGACTCGGAGTTATTCTTCCTTGGACAGCGCAAGTCAATCTGATGATTCAATTAATTTCAGGCGCAGTACTTTTAATTTCTTTATGCGAAGCAACAGATTTTAAGGATTATCGCTACATCAAGAATATAGTAATGGAAAAAATGACCTTCCGCTAAGGGGGGGCTTCCGGATTAATATTTCAAGTATTGCGAAGACCATACGAATACAATTGAAAGTGCTGGTGATTAACGCATTTCAAGCTTGGTGGATCCAAAGATGATTTTGATAATGAAATTAGTAGTGATGTAATCTGCTCAATTATTGGTGCATTATAGTGGAAAAATCAAGCTAGTACAACAACGTTCAATGAGTTTGGCGTCGTTCTGAAATCGAGTAGATCGTAATGAAAAATACTACATTAAATAAATCTCAAATATTTTTACGTTCGGCATTGACGGAGGAGAATCTGTTCATTACTACCGAACAGGTATTGTCCTGGCTGAAACATCGTAATGAACAGGTAAAGGTGAATGTTCAAAGGATAAAATTTTCTGAATTGGACCATTGGAGTTTTGATCAGACAAAAGCTTCTTTACGTCACTCATCGGGAAAATTTTTCTCAATTGAAGGTATAAATATTGTCACTAATTATGGAAAGAAAAACGAATGGGATCAACCAATAATCAATCAACCTGAAATTGGGTACCTTGGGATAATTACTAAAGAATTTAATGGGATACTGTATTTATTGATGCAGGCAAAAATTGAACCGGGGAATGTCAATAGTGTGCAGTTATCTCCGACATTGCAGGCCACCAAAAGCAATTATACTCAAGTTCATAAAGGGAAAAAACCGTTATATCTCGATTACTTCCTGAATCGATCACACTCTGAAATATTAGTAGACCAGTTGCAATCAGAGCAGGGCGCCCGATTTTTACGGAAGAGGAACAGAAATATTATTATCAAAGTAAATAGTGAAATCAATGCTCATGAAGACTTCGTATGGTTGACGCTTGGTCAAATTAAACGATTGATGAAATACGATAATGTCGTAAACATGGACGCCCGGACTGTCGTTTCGGGTATTAATTTCGGTGATTATCATTCTGAAGTTATCGATGTATTTCACCTGTTTGATAATTCTGGCGAACTTGCATTTAACAGGCAAATGCTGAATTCGGCGATCATCAGCGGTAAAAGTTTGTATACCTTCGATGACATCATCGCCTGGTTTACCGATCTGAAGGCGCAGTATGATCTCTCGGTATCGCCAAAGCCGCTTTCGTCTTTGCGGGATTGGATCATTGACAATGATGAAATTCATCACGTCCAGAATAAGTACTTTAAGGTAATTGCAACGAACGTTGAAATTGGTAACCGCGAAGTAACCAGGTGGGCACAACCGTTAATTCAGCCTGCACAGGAAGGTCTAATCGCCTTTGTCGTCAAAAAAATTGATGGAATACAGCATGTTCTTATGCAGGCCAAGTTAGAATGCGGAAATTTTGACGTATTGGAATTCGCACCGACAGTGCAATGTTTGACGGGAAATTATCGTGAAACGGAAAGCGGCAAGCTTCCATTTTTGGATTATGTTCTCACTGCAAAAAAAGACCGGATCCGATTCGATACTCTGCAATCGGAAGAAGGGGGAAGATTCTATCGGGAACAGAACAGAAATGTTATTATTGAGGCGGACGAGGAATTTCCCGTGGAAGTTCCTTCTAATTATATCTGGATGACGTTGAACCAGTTGTTTTATTTCATCAAATTCAACAATTACTTAAATATTCAATCGCGTAGCTTGCTTGCTGCCATTGATTTTATATAGATATGGAAAAAATTCGAATCGGGATATTAGGATGTGCCAAAATCGCGGAGCGGACGATGATTCCGGCAATTCGCTCAATGGAACAATTTGAACTGGCGGCGGTATCTAGTAGAGATAAAGAAAAAGCCGAGCTGTTTGCCGAAAAATTCAATTGCAGTGCGGTCCATGGGTACGACCAATTGCTGGCTCGTGACGATGTCGATGCAATATATATTCCACTCCCTACAAAACTCACCAATGAATGGGCGGAGAAAGCGTTATCATCCGGGAAGCATGTGCTAGCCGAAAAATCAATTGCGGACAGTTTGGAAAAAACAAAGCAACTTGTTTCGGTCTCCGGAATGGAAAAAAAGGTCATCATGGAATGTTTCTCATTCCTATATCATTCACAATTAGTACTGGTTCACAACTATATCCGCAACGGGGAGATTGGAGAACTTCGATTGATGCGCAGCTCTTTTGGGTTTCCACCATTCGCGGACAAGGAGAATATTCGGTACAGTAAAGATTTGAGTGGTGGTTCGCTGCTGGATGCCGGTGCCTATACGATACGTGCCTCGCAAATATTTCTTGGTGAGGATCTTGAGGTATTGTCAGCGTCATTGACGATCTCGAAAGATTATGGAGTTGACATTCAAGGGAGTGCAATGCTGAGGAACAGTCACAATATCGTTTCTCAAATTGCATTTGGCTTTGATAATTTTTATCAGAACAATATCGAACTATGGGGAACGAAGGGGAAACTCACTATGGAGCGGGCCTTCACAGCTCAGCCCGGATTTTCTCCGTTGATTATTCTTGAAAAAGAAAATGAAAGACATCAGCTTTCGGTACGCCCCGATCACCAGTTCAAAAATATTTTGAAGGTTTTTTACGACGCAATCAAGAACAATTCCTATCAGCAATTCCATCAGGAATTATTACATCAATCACGTATTCTAACGAAAGTCCGGAATTATGCATCAGATATCCGATAAACCAATCTATGTCACAAGCCCTTCACTGGCTCCGCTCCCCGAACTACTCAGTTTGCTGGAAGGGGTATGGGAGCGCGGCATTCTGACACATAATGGTCCGCTTGTGCAGCAATTCGAGAAAGATTTTTGCCGCTATTTCAACATCCCGTCTATTGTGGCAGTAACAAACGGAACGATCGCCATTCAAATGGCAATCAAAGCGCTCGATCTGAAAGGGGAGATTATCACCACTCCGTTCACCTGGGTAGCGACAGTCAGCGCTATAAAGTGGGAACAGTGCACACCGGTGTTCGTCGATATTGATCCGCAGACGTTGAATATGGATCCTAAGAAGATAGAAGAAAAGATCACCAAGGATACCGTGGCAATCATGCCGGTCCATGTTTTCGGGAATGCCTGTGATTGTGATACCATTGAAACGATCGCAAAGAAACATAACCTAAAAGTGATCTATGACGCCGCCCATGCTGTCGGGACGAACTATCATGGCAGTTCCGTTCTTACACGTGGAGATATTTCCGCCACTAGTTTTCATGCCACCAAACTGTTGAACACTGCCGAAGGAGGAGGATGCATTACCCTCGATCTGTCGCTCCATGAGAAATTGAAACGGATCCGGTTTTTCGGCCATGATGACCGGAAGGATATCGTTGAGGATGGATTCAACGGGAAGATGACCGAAGTACATGCGGCGCTTGGCATTGCGAATATGCGCACGATCAGCGAGGTGCTAGAAGACAGGAAGGCGAAATACCGTCTCTACCGGTCGATCCTGGAAAAGAACAGCGCCCTCTCGTTCCAGATGGTGAAAGACGGCGAATCCAATTGCAGTTATTTTCCGGTGATTTTTCCGGATGAAAAGACACTGTTGCATGTCGATAAAGAATTGCAGCAGCAGAACATATTCGCCCGTCGCTATTTTTATCCGTCGGTGAATACCTATCACACGATCGTCCGATCGGAACCCATGCCGGTCTCCGAAGATATTGCGTCACGGATATTATGCCTTCCGTTGTATAAGAATCTGAGCGTGGATCTGGTCCGACAAATTTCAGAATTTATTTTGATTACTCTTTAATTCAACGGCAATGAAAAGATACAATATTTTAGTGTTTCCATGCGGATCCGAAATTGGACTAGAAATCTATCGGTCCCTACGATATTCTGCACATATTAACCTAATTGGCGGAAGCAGTGTTGATGACCATGGAAAATATGTCTTTGATAACTACCTTGGCGGTATTCCTGATATCAATTCTGAGGAAATCATTCCGACACTAAAAAAACTGGTGATCGACCACTCTCTAGATGCTATATACCCTACCATGGATAAAGTGATATGGAAACTGAAATCATTTGAAAAAGAAATTAATTGCAAAATAATTTCATCTGATACCAAAACTACCGAAATCTGCGTTTCTAAATTGAAGACATATGAAAAACTGAAAGGAAAAGTAAAAATCCCTGTTGTTTATAATTCTCCATTTGACATTGAAAATTTTCCTGTTTTCATTAAGCCCGATATCGGCTATGGATCCCGGGGGGTAAAGAAGGTGATCAATAGCGAACAATTGAGCGCACACCTCTCGGAATATCCTCAAAGCATTGTGATGGAGTATTTGCCTGGTGATGAATATACCGTGGATTGTTTTACGGACCGGCATGGTGAATTGCGTTTTGTCGGACCACGGCTCCGGAAACGCATCATGAATGGGATCAGTGTCAATACAATTCCAATCACCGAAAACGATACACTGTTCCGATCTTTGGCTGAGACGTTAAACAAAGTGTTAGTATTCAGGGGAGCCTGGTTTTTTCAAGTGAAGAGAGACAAGAACGAGAATTTGACCTTATTGGAGATTGCTTCAAGATTGGGGGGGTCCTCATCGCTCTTTCGGGGCCTAGGTGTGAATTTTGCTCTATTGAGTGTCTTCGATGCATTTAACCTTGATGTAAAGATACAACAAAATAGTTACCATATTGAACTTGATCGAGCTTTGGATAATAAGTTTAAAATAGACATAAACTACTCGAACGTATATGTCGATTTTGACGACTGCTTGATCGTGAACGATAAAATAAATACCGAAATGATATCTTATTTATTGAGTGCTGTATCGAGTAGTAAAAAAATAATTCTCATTACAAAACATACCGGGGATTTAGCTCAGTCAATGAAGAAGTACCGTATCAGTGCTCTGTTCGACGAAATAATACATATTTCAAAGGAGGATGAAAAATATAAATATATACAGGACAAAAATAGTATATTTATTGACGATTCTTTTTCGGAGAGAGAAAAAATCCGCACGACTCTTGGTATACCGGTATTCAGCCCAGACATGGTCGAATGTCTGTATTAATTAGTGCAGGATTTGGCCGAATATATTTTAGTAATTTATTCGAAAGTATTAACCGATCGTGGACTCGCATTTAAGGGAAACATTGAAACATTTGTCGCAGAATAAAAAATGCATCGTCGCATTTAATATTCAAAACTATTATCAACTGCATTTATTGGCTCAAACCGCGAAGAACGTTCAGGCGCCTGTAATCGTTCAATTTTCCGCCAAGTATATCAAATTGTTTGAAGACATTTTCGGTATTAAAAACCTTGTAAAGAGGTTCCAGAATGAATTTGTTTTCTTTCATTTGGATCATTGTATGGATGAGGAGATCATACGATTTTGTATTGATTCAGGATTTGCTTCTGTGATGTTTGACGGTTCACATCTATCGTTGGATAAAAACATCGAACGTACCAACAGGACCTATAACAAGGCGCATCACCACGGATGTCTTCTAGAAGCGGAACTCGGATCGATCGCAGGAGTTGAAGACAATGTCGGTACCGAATACGGTGCACATTATTCGACTGATGACTTGAAGAGTTTCGCCGCCAAGGCCCAATATGACCTATTGGCACTTGCTATTGGCAATGCACACGGTGTATATACTTCCACCGATACGATACGAATCGATCTATTAGAAGATGCCAGGGGATCGATCGGTGATACGTTCTTTGTCCTCCATGGGGGTACTAGTATGCCGGAGGAAATGATTTTTAAGGCAATACATCATGGCGTTGTGAAATTGAATATATCGACAGCTCTCAAACTTGAGACAATGAACATTGTGCGATTATATGCCAAAAGACATCAAATCTATGATGAAATAAAGATGGAGGAAATTTACTCCGAAACACTACCACAGTTTTTTCAATCTTATATTTTAAAGTATTCAATATAATATGTACCTGGTAATAAATTTAGGATTAAAATCTATCAGAGGTATTGTTTTCGATCACCGTGGTGTTCCTCTGTACTCAAAAAATCATCCTGTGCATACAACGCTTTCGCATGACAAAGTTGAACAGGATGCGGCAGAATGGAAAGTGCTGCTCGAAAAAATACTTGAAGATCTCAGGGATAATACCGATCTCAGTAATAAGATCAGATATGTCACTGTGACCACCAGTTCATCCTGTATTGTCGGTGTTGATGAAAAATGCCATCCATTGACAAAGGTAATGCTTGTTTCCGATAAACGATCGGAACATCAGGCTGCATTTATTAAACAGACACAGCAGTTTCAGAAATATGGTGACACCGGTCTGACATGTTCTTCTTCATCGTTGGTACCGAAAGTCTTGTGGTTCAAAGATAATGAACCCGATGTGTATACAAACGTGCGGTATTGGCTCGGAGCAGGAGAGATATTCAATTATTTCTTTACCGGGAAATATATTACGGATCCATTGAATGCGGGAAAGGCTTTCTATTCCGGAGGGGAATATCTTGTTGACCTGATCCGCGAAGTGGGCATATCCGAAACTGTCCTTCCTGAGGTATTACAGATCGGTTCATTCCATACTATTTGTTCCGAGGTCCTCCATAAATATAAATTGCACCCCGATAGTCAGTTTATTCTTACGACGTACGATGCTATCTGCGCCGTGCTGGGATCCAGCAATGGAGATACGGATAATGCATGCGATGTTTCTGGGACAGTCACATCGGTGAGAGTGCTTCATGATCAAAGTGTGACAAAAAAGAGTAAACTTCTTCTCGTCCAATCGCTTGATCATCTTAAAAAATACTTGATCGGTGCATCGAATAACCTGGGTGGCGGAATCATTGAATGGTACAAACAGGCGTTTTTTGATACGACGGATCAGGAAGCGTACTATGAAATGGATAATCAAGCGCAAGAATGTAATCCTGGCGCCGGTGGTATCCTTTTTCTTCCGTATTTGTTGGGTGAACGGGCGCCTTTTCATCAACCGAACGCAACGGCATCGTTTTTCGGCATCAACCGAAATACAACACAGAAGGAATTCACTCGATCGGTCTTTGAATCCACTGCTTACGCCACCAGGGGATTATTAGAGTTAATAATGGAATCAGGAATCAAAATCAAATCAATCACAGTAAGTGGCGGATTATCGCGTTTCGATATCATCAACCAAATAAAGGCAGATGTCTGTAATGTTCCCGTAAATGTGGTCGAGAATTTTGAAAGTACATCCCTCGGAGCATTTATGTTGATGACAATGGCTAATAATGTATTCCCCACAGTTGAAGGGGCGCTGAGAGAATTCGTGAAGATCCGAAAAGTAATACTGCCTTCTCCCAAAAATCATATACTGTATGAAGAATATTACTCGATGTATAAAGAACTTAATACGATTATGACACCATTCTATGATCGTCATAGAAAAGTTAAGGAACTGGAAGGGTCTCATAAAAACCAGATAGTGAGGAATTTGTGACCGCGTATTTTGTTGCACCCAAAATACACATTGGAAGCATTCGTTCGTTGATGTCTATAGTACAGGAATCGAAACATCTTTCTGTATTGATAATTAGCAGCCCCACAGTTTCGAAGATCATTTCAGTAGAAACGCTAATAACTGAACTTAGTATCAGGTATGCGGTAATGACGTTCCTGGCAGTGCGACCAGATGCACCGATATCAAAACTCGATGAATTTTGTAAGAATAGTGTAAAACCAGATCTCATCATTGCAATAGGGGGTGGATCGGTAATAGATTCAGCTAAAGCCCTTTCGGTCTGTTGGAATGATGCTTCCATCATCGAAATATTCAGAAGGCAGAAGAACCTACCAACGCAAAAAATACCAACAATTGCAGTACCGACAACAGCAGGATCTGGCGCCGAAATGTCCTATGGTTCTATTTTACTGGATGAAGAAAAAAATGTGAAGGGGGGGATTCGCGGTGCAATTCTTCAGCCTGATACCGTGCTTATTGATGTGGAACTGTATGCATCAGCGCCGAAAAAATTGATCGCGGAATGCGGATTCGATTGCATGACACATGCAATGGAGACATATCTTTCAAAGTCCTCTACCCCGTTAGTGCGATATCAATCAATCGCTGCAATCCAAACTGTGTTTCGACATTTGGAAAGGGCATTTTTTGGAAATAGAGAAAGTTTGGGAAAAATGGCTTTGGCATCTGCGCTGATGGGTATTAATCTTGCCGTAAGCTCAACCTGTCTGCCCCATCGCATACAATATGCATTGGGACCTATAACGAATACATCCCATGCTCAAGGTCTAATTATTCTCTATAAAGGTTGGTTGCAGGAAATACGTAATACACCAGCATTTGACACCATGGCAAAAGATTTGGACATGTCTGTCGACAGAGTGATTGAAATTGTTCATCAACTTAAACAATCTATGAACATTGATTATAACTTGGTCGGTATCGGCGTAAATAAAGAACAACTATCCTTCATCGCCGGAAAAACTACTGGGACTCTTGACAATGATCCATGTTATAAGTCGATAGAAACTATTGAAGCCATATTAAAAAATTCATTATGATCGCAGTTATTTTAGCCGCAGGAAAAGGAAGCAGACTCGGGGATAAAACCAATGACCTGCCGAAATCCCTGCTTCCTTTGAATGAGAATGAAACACTCTTGGATTACAACCTTGATATTTTAAACAAATTGAATATCAATAAAATTTTTATTGTCACCGGTTTCAAAGCTGAGACGATAGTATCTCATGTGAAAGGGCAGCAGAACATACAATGTATCTACAACCCATTTTGGAGTCATTGTAATGTTTTGGGTTCATTGTTTATGGCATTGCCATATTTGGATGATGATTTTTTATTTCTTCATGCCGATACATTGGTCGGTTTTCAAGTATGGGAAACTCTCTGGTCGTATGGCGGTTCTATTGTCCTGCCCTACAAAGCGAAAAAATGCGGTGAAGAGGAGATGAAGGTTAAACATGATATAAACGGCAAACTGATAGAGGTTTCAAAAACAATGGACTATCATCAGGCAGACGGCGAATTTTTAGGTATTGCAAAATTTACACTTCCTATAAAGCACCAGATGCAGCGGATTGCCGAGCAATTATTCCAGCGGGGGAAATTAGACTACTATATGGAGGCCGCGGTTCAGGAATTGATCGTCGAACATGAGGATGTCCGTACTTTTGAAATAGGCTCTGCACCATTCGTGGAAGTGGATTTTCTGGAAGATTATGAACATGCTCAAAAATATTTTAATGTCGCCACCAAATAGATTCGTTGTTCATACAATTCATCGATTTTTTATTCAACGTTATGAAAAGAATACTTCGTGACAAAAGATCACCTCACTAAATTTGTTTTTGATTTCTTCCTTCTTCCGGTATGGCGGTTGAGCGATTTATTAGTGCCTAAAAATAATCATTTTTGGGCATTTACCGTTCATCATATTAAATCCGACCAATTTGTTGAAAATGCTCGCGCAGTGTTTGAGGAAATAAAATCGGATGAAACGATTAAGAAGATAATCTTTTTGCGTAACATCGATGCAGACCTCAACATTGAGAACGCTAAGAACATCCAGATTGTAAAGCTGCGATCATTGAATGGCCTTTGGATGTTCATGCGTTGCAGAGTAGTTTTTGTTACGCACTCCATTGCAATGGATTATTCACTACGGTGGGGAAGCAAATTATTCAGTGTCGTAAAACCCATCATGTTTAGAAGGGTTATCATTAATTTATGGCACGGAATTCCATTTAAGAAATTATATGCGTTATGGAACCCGTTGGTCAGGGAAAGTCTGGACAGAGTAAAATATCGACGCAAAGAGCGTGAACATTATGAAGGACTTATAACATCTTCCGGTATAGATAGTTTTGCAATGGCTACGATGTTCTATCCGATAAAATATGAGAACATATGGTTGACAGGATTGCCGCGGAATGATTTTTTAGTGAAAGAATCTGCTATGCTTCCGTTATACCTGCGCAAACAAGTAGAAATGCTTCACCACTTAAAAAATGGAAAGCGTCTTATCACGTACGCACCGACATACAGGCAAATGGGAGCAATCCGAGATTCAACCTATTATCAATTTTCACCAAAGGAAATTAAAGATCTTAGAAACCTTTTGAAGAAACATGATGCAATTTTTGGTTTCAGAATGCATTATTTTAGAAATGATAAATATTTATTTAATGTTGAGGATTTTGTCGATAACAAATACATCTTTGATCTTGGTCACCGGATTTTTTCTGAGATTGCTCCGGTGATTCGCGAGTCAGATTTGCTGATCACTGATTACTCTAGTGTATTTTTTGATGCACTGTACGTGAACAAGCCGGTCTTCTGCTTTGCCTATGATATGGAACACTATCGGAACAATCAGGATGGTATTTTATATGATTTGAAACTGGTTTGTCCCGGACCTGTTGTGACAAAATATGATGATCTTTTAATTGAACTGAAGGGAGAATTGATCAACGAAAATCAAGTGAATTCAGTACATTATCAAATTTCAAAACAAATATTTTTTGAATATGTTGACTCAGATAATTCTGAAAGGGTAATTAAAAGAGTATTTCAATCCTTAAATAAAGGGAAATATTAACCATTTACACAATCAGGGAAATATTATTATGAGCAATCAATTTTACAAAAAAGAAAAGAATATGTTGAATAAACTTGTAACAAATTATTCAACACCTCCATATTCTGTCACAAAGAAAAAAATAATATTTGCAGAAATTAAAAATTACCTTTCTAATCCATCTAAAAAACACGCGCTTCAATTAGGAATTGCCTCTGGTCAAGAAACAAAAATGTTAGCAGAAACGTTTGGTCGGGTTGATGTAATTGACGGTGCGTCGAAATTTATTGATGATGCGATATTGCACAATAAATTTAATAATGTGAAGTATATATATAGTTTATTTGAAGAATATATTTCGGAGGTAAAGTACGACTATATATTCTCTACATATGTTTTTGAACACGTACATTCTCCCCAAAAGATATTAATTAAACTAAAAAAGCATTTATCCAAAAATGGATTAATATTCATTACTGTCCCAAATGCAAATGCATTTTCCAGGAGGTTAGCGCTTAAATTGGGCATCGTTAATGATCTTTACGCTTTAACTGAAAATGATCTCTCGGTAGGCCATAGAAGAGTTTATGACTCAAGGTCAATTCGCGATGATCTTATCAAAACGGGATTCAAAATAGTTAAAGTGAATGGGATAATATTTAAGATACTAGCTGACTTTCAACTTAATCAGCTAATGCTCGAAAATATTCTCACCGAGGAGCATATTTGGAGTTTACAAGAATTAGGTAGAAAAGAAGTTGAATACTGTGATTCGATATTATGTGTAGCTAAAAAATAATTGTATTCGCAAATAATAATTATCTATCCAAAATAAGAATGAACATAAAACCAATAGTTAGCATATGCTGTTTGGTTTATAACCAAGAAAAGTATGTTAAAAAGTCAATTGAGGGCATTATAAATCAAAGAACTACATTCCCAATTGAAATTATTATCCATGATGACGCATCGATTGATGGGACAAAGAATATAATTAGGGAGTTTGAAGATAAATACCCCAATATTATCAGACCAATTTATCAATCGATTAACCAATACTCTAAAGGAATTAGACCGTCTACGGCTTTTGTTTTTCCACGTTGTCAGGGGAAATATATAGCAATTTGCGAAGGAGATGATTATTGGATCGATCCCAATAAGCTTCAAATGCAGATTGATTTTTTAGAAAACAATGAAAACTATGTTGGTTGTTTTACTGACTATAGTTTTTGTGATGTCGATGGCAAAATTATTCTGCATAAAGTGAGAAATGAAGATTACGTTAGTGAGTATGATCAATATTCAATTCTTGAAGCAGGAGTTCCTCAGTCCTGCACAGTGGTGTATAGAAATATACCTGAAGTCTATAGTGTAATGCGGGAAATGCCTGTTGTAAATGGAGATCAATTACTAGCTGCTCTTATGGCTCGTTATGGGAATATAAAATATATTCCAAAAGTGACAGCGGCAAGGCGATTAGGCAGCGGAATATTTTCAACATTGTCCAGAAAAAATCAAAGTATAAAGATGATTGACACGTTCTTAGTTCTTAAGGAATATTTTACCGATGATAGATCTAAAGCTGCAATTGATATTCGGTTAAGAAACATCTACAGCCATTTAATATATGATTTACTATTGCGGATGCAATTTAAGGATGCACTCAGATTTAATAAAGAACGAAAAGAAAAGATAGATCTTCCATTAAAAAATATATTTTCTTCAGTATTTAAAATGATTTATAAATCAATATCTTATAAGACAAGACGAATAATAAATAAGTTCTAATGGTATACCCCACCTATGAAAATACTTAAAATAGTCAATAGCCAGGATTCAGGTGGCGTTTTTAGCAGTGAAACTCAATATATCAGAATTATAAAAGGTCTTGGACATTTTGTCGATTTGGTGATCGTAGGGAATGGAGATAAACTACAACAGTATAAGGATTCAGTTGAAAAGAGTATTCTATTACCGGCGCTAGATGTTGCGTATAGCGGAAGCATATTTAAAATCTTTAAATCACTGCGTGCAAGTATGGACCATAGTGTTCATAATGCCACAGTAGCATTACCAGATAATAAATATGACGCAATTATTTATCGACGGCCATATTATTTGCAAATTGCCGGAGCCTTCAGCAAAAGATTGAAGACGCAAGCGTATTGGCATATGCCAAGTGCAGTAAACCGAAAACTCGGAAGAATCTACTATACATATTATTTACGCAAGTACGGAATTGTACCGATTGCCAACAGCCAGTATACGGCAAGGTCCCTTGGCCCCATATGCAAGGATGTCGTCTATCCAGGCTTTGATGAAGATAAAATAAAAGATACCAATGGTGATTATCGGAGCGAGCTTAACATCAATACCGAATCGATCGTCTTTGGATTAGCCGCCCGGATAAATTATGACAAAGCACAGGATTTGGTAATTTCTGCATTCATCGAATTGCTAAAAAAACATCCCGATATACATCTGGTTATTGCAGGGGGGCCCCTCGAATCGGAATTTGGTGTTCATTGTCAGACGTTGGCGAAGGATCATAAAAATAACGTGCATTTTCTCGGTTATATTCACACAGGCGGAAAATATTTCAATACTTTGAATTATTTCATTAACAGCAGAAGAGATGAAGAACCTTTTGGGATCGGTATTGTAGAGGCACTTGGCGCAGGGAAACCGGTAATAGCATATTATTTAGGAGGCCCGTCGGAAAGTATTATACATGGATTCAACGGCTGGCTGGTGAAATCTTCCGATGCAATATCATATTATAGTGCAATGAATAAAGCGGTTGAAGACATTGCACTATATGGTACACTGTCAAAGAATGCCACTACTTCATCAAAACAATTCTCAGCCAATGTGAATGTACAAAAACTGTTATCAATTATTGAGAATACGAATATTAGTCATAGATAGATGCTGTACATACCATTTTTAATAATACCTTTTGTATTCATTCTCTTCCTCATCTACCGCTATCCCTGGGTTGGGATACTGGCGCTGCTAACAATACCACTAGTGAAGGTCTTTCTCCGGGCAAATTTTCCATTCTTAGTCGGCTACACCTATGATATGGGGATCGCATCCCTCGCCATTTTTGCCTGCTGGGTCAATTTTAGAAGAACATACACAATTGCTTCTCAAAATCCATATTGGGGAAGAAGTATTGTTGTGCTCTTTTACATATTGTTGTTGATAGCGGTACTCACCATTTCGTTTACTCGAAATGATACTTCGGCGTTCAAAAAGATATTGTATTTCGGGATCTTCACGCAGATCATGATTGTCACCGCAGTGACGTATTTGCGAACATTGAATGATTTAAGACTGCTATTCAATATTGTCATTGGTGTCGCAGTAGCTTCGATCGTAATGATTTTCATTTTTCCCATAAGTGCAATCCAGGATGAAGTAGCGTCCGCCAGCGAAGCTGTGTTAGGTTCGAGCCGATTGTCTCCTTCTAACTTTTTGGGAATGGCATCCATCATTTTGTGGTGTCACTATTTGGAGAATACAAAATTAAAACGATGGTGGTGGCTTATTCTCATATTTATGTTGGGTGTATTGGCGACAGGAACTCGAGGTCCGGTATTGTTTGTTCCGCTCATATTTCTGCTGTCACTTATTGTGCGTAAAGAATTAAAGATTGGTCGAATAATCGGGTTCAGTTTACCTATTGTATTGATCGCTTGGATTGTAGTTTCATATTCCACTTTCGCAGACAAAGGAATTAGTAGATTATTGAAGTTAAGTGCGTCACTTGATGAAGCAAGGGTTGCTTGGCCAATGAAGGCACTAAGAGGTTGGTGGGAACGATCCCTTGAATACAAAATATTTGGAGGGGGACTTGCTGATTCGGCTTATAGTTTAACCGGGAATTCAACCGATTGGAAATATCCCCATAATTGGATAGTTGAGTTTCTTGTTGAACTTGGTCCGATCGGTATGATGATATTTTTAGTGATTGTTATATATATTGTAATTTATACATACCGAATTGATAGTCCGAATTATTCTTTAAGGAACATCACACCATTCGATCGGGCGAATATATCTGCAGCAGGTTGGATTGGTGTTTTTTGCATATTAAACATTTTCAAAACGGGTACATTTAGCTCTGGTTACATTTATTGGTTCTTTTTTGCAGTATCTATCCATATTTATGAACGATTTTATCGTTTCCATATGGTAGAAAAGTGAATGTAATGGTTTTGTATTCTGCGTTGATGAATCACCTCTGTGTGATTAGTATCATTTAATATCTGCTAAATTAAACTTCGATTAAAGGTAGGAAATCTCTTACTATGGCAAAAATTGTACATCTAACATCTGTCCATCCACGATACGACACACGTATATTCCTAAAAGAATGTTTGTCTTTGGTTCAAAGTGGATATACTGTATTTCTAATTGTTGCTGATGGTAAGAACACAGAGTTAAATAATGGGGTAAAAATAATAGATGTAGGTAGAAATACAGGTGGTCGGTTTACACGTATGACAAAGATAGTATACCGAATATTTAAAGAATCCATAAAATTAAATGGTGACATATATCATTTCCATGATCCTGAACTTATTATTGTAGGAATATCTTTAAAACTAATCGGTAAAAAAGTTGTTTATGATGTCCATGAAAATGTTCCACTCGATATCATGGAAAAATATTGGATATTACCAATATTACGATTGCCAGCATCTTGGGTAATGTCAATTGTTGAGTGGATATGTGGGATACTTCTCGATGGTATTGTACCAGCTAATCCGAAGACAGCACCAAGATTTCCAGATAAGAAAACAATTACAATACATAATTATCCGATTATATCAGATTTCGATAAAATGGGCTCTCTTCAATATCCTTTTCGCCCAAATGCATTTGCCTATGTTGGTGGTATTGCCAAAATGCGAGGAGCATACCAAATGGTTAATGCTTTAAGTATTGTGAAAAATAAATTCATTGATGTGAAATTAGAGATAGCAGGACCTTACAGTCCTAAGAGTTTAGAAAAGGATTTGCATAAGTTACAAGGCTGGCAAAATGTTAATTATCATGGATTTTTAACATCATCTGAAGTTTCAAAATTATTGAACACAGTAAAGGGAGGTTTGGTAGTATTACACCCTACCCAATGTTATCTGGAATCATACCCGGTAAAAATGTTCGAATATATGGCCTCAGGCCTTCCTGTGATTGCCTCTGATATCCCAATTCTGAGAGAAATTATCGAAAGAGAAAATTGTGGAATTTTAGTCGATCCGTTAGACATAAATTCTATTGCCGATGCAATGAATTGGATATTAGACAATCCGGTTGAGGCGGAAAAAATGGGACGAAATGGGAAAGAGTCATTAACTATTAGGTATAACTGGATATTGGAAAGCGATAAATTAGTTAATTTGTATAAAAAACTTTTGGGTCAATAATGTGTGGATTATTTGGTGCAATAAAATTTAATGGTTTCTTTAATTCAAAAGACCATGAGAGATTTAATAATTCATTGAATCTGGTATCATATAGAGGTCCGGATTCATCAGGATTTATGTCCTTTTGCACTTCAGAGAAGATGGTTGGGGATGTCAGTAAGTTCAATGTATTTTTTGGGCATAGAAGGTTGTCAATTATTGATCTTTCTGAAAGAGGTAATCAACCTTTTACGGATGGTAGTGGGTTGTGGATTATTTATAACGGTGAAATATTTAACTATATAGAGTTACGAGAGGATATTAAAAAGAAGGGATATAGATTTCGAACAGACTCAGATACAGAAGTAATACTTAAAGTGTATCAGATATACGGTGAGGATGGATTCCACCTGTTAAATGGTATGTGGAGTTTTGCAATACTCGACATGAATATGCATAAAGTAATATTAAGCAGAGATCGCTTTGCAATAAAACCACTATTCTATACTCAGGTAAATGATGAAATATTATTTTCCAGCGAAATAAAACAACTATTACCAATATTGCCAACGAAAGAAATAGACCAAAATATTATGTTTTGTTTTTTGGCCCAGGGTATAGTTGACAATAATGACAATACGTTTTATAAAAATATATTTAAAGTTACGCCAAAAAATAATCTGGTCATTTATTTGAACTCCGGTGTAATTGAAAAAAGGAAATATTGGGACTATAATGTTGATCAAAGCATTGATTCGAAAAATATTATTGAATCTTTCCGTGAATTATTTATCGATAGTGTCAGAATAAGACTGAGAAGTGACGTAAAAATTGGCGCCTTGCTTAGTGGAGGTTTGGATTCTTCATCAATTTCAATTATTGCAAATAAATTAAACAATGGAAATTTAGAGACATACTCAGTCATTTCTGAAGATAGTCGATTCTCAGAAGAAAAATTTATCGATATATTAGTGAAAGGATCTGGAATTAAAAACCGTAAATTGCTTTATCATCATGAAGATGCACTAAATTCTATAAAGGATGTAATTTATCATAATGATGAACCCATTGGTGGCTTTAGTATTGTAGCACAGTATAATATATTTAAGAAAATTAAAAAAGAAACGGATATTGTGGTTGTGCTGAGTGGGCAAGGTGGAGATGAAATATTAATGGGTTACCTTAAATATTTCTTTTTTAATCTAAAAGATTTGATAAAACAAAAAAAGTATTATGATGCAGTAAACCAGATATTTATGTCACTGATTAAGAAGACAGTACTATATCAGTTTAAAATGAGTAGTGCCTACAGATATTTGCCGGCAATTAATCCATATAAGACAAAAAATATTAAGCAAAATTATTTGAGGTATCCTGGTAAACTTGAACATATTTGGGAATATTCAAGCATAAAACACAGACAAATATTAGATATTGACAATTATTCAGTCCCCGCACTTGCTCGTTATGAAGATCGTAATTCGATGGCTCATTCTCTTGAAACTAGGCTACCTTTTCTTGATCATAGACTTGTCAATTTAGTTTTATCAATGTCAACCGAATTAAAACTGAAGAATGGATGGACTAAACATATTTTAAGGGAAGCAATGCATGATTTACCAAATGAAATACGATGGAGAAGAGATAAACAAGGATTTTCAACGCCAGAGGATTTATGGTTAAAAAATAATTATCGACCAATGATAGAAAATATGTTTGGTGGCAATAGCCTTTTGCATGAAATGGGTGTAATAGATTCAAAAATATTTCTTAACTATTATCACAGGTATTTAAAAGGTGAAAATAATATATGGCATAGTGATATATCGAGAGTATTGTTCGCAGAACTCTGGCTTAGAATGTTTTTTGGAAATGGTTATGAAGAATTCTCAGTTTTATGACATCCTATTGTGATAATTAAAAAATATTTAATCTGATAGATTATTACATAAAAATCAATGGGGAATGGTGACGGCGTTTCTAAATATTGCAAATACGAGTGCTTATAAGATATTTCGACTGGGATATACTCTTTGTATTTTCGTGTTATTGTCGCCTCCGCTCTTCGCTGCCGACACAACATATCAGCACTTAGTACATTTGTTTGACCGAAGTGATTCGTCATTAAATAACGGTAATGGATTCAGCTTCGAAACAAATGAAAAAGGAAATCTTGCGTGGGGTGAAAGTTATATTCTTAATGCATATCTTGATATGTATGAAGCGACAAAAAACGTCTATTATCTTCGAAAATTCACTGAACACGCAGACCGTGTTATTGCTAATACGGACAACGAACGTGGTGAAAAAGATTATATAGGCAGGTCATTAGTCGGATGGGGTTCGACAAAATATAGCAGAAATGGAGAACGGGTTGTTTGGCTCGTGCATACCGGTTTAATCACGTATCCATTGGTTCGATTTTCGTTAATTGTGAATATCAATCAAGTGAGTTATTTTGCTGAAAAAGCAGATATATACTCAAAGACATCGATTCAAGCACTTTCCGAATTTGATAACGATTGGGTAGTGAATAAAACAACCGGTGAAGGATATTATCAATTCGAGCATAATACACCGGTTAAATTTAATAATACTGATAGAAGACTTCCACTTCCTTTTAACCAACAACTAGCCGCAGGCAGAACCTTTATTCTACTTTTTCAAAGCACTCGCGATACATCATTTAAGAAGAAAGCAGCCGGTTTAGCATTACATTTTAAGAATAATATACACACCCATTCAAACGGAACATATGTATGGAACTATTGGTATGGCAGAGGACATGAATTATTTAAAGCTAAAGAAGATATTTCGCATGGTGCAATTGATATAGACTTTGTAGTGCTTGCTGCGAAAAACAACCTGGTATTTACGACCGCAGACATAATGAAATTTAAGAATACATATTTGGAGAATATCGAAAACAATGGAAAGATCACACGGTATGTTGATGGCTCGGGAGCTCAATCAAAAGGAAGGATAATACCCTCCGGATGGTTATCATTATTCGCGCACGATTGCAATATGATTAAGAAAACTTTAATCGACATAGTACAACATGCCGAAAAAAAGACTCCCTTTATTTTGAATGTTCTTGCGAAAGCAATTTTATTGAATACGAAATGCATTTATGGAAATATTTTGGAAAAATAAAATGCAATACCGTTGTTTAATAGTATATTATTAAGATATCACTTAGATAACGGAAATGGTAACCGAAAACAGTTATTTTTACTTCAATTACTAATACGACATATGATAAACAATCATAACAATATTTTAATATTAGCTCCACATACAGATGATGCCGAACTAGGGTGTGGAGGATCCATATCTCGATTTATTGAAGAAGGGCGTAACGTCTTTGTCGTGGCATTCTCTACTGCCGAAGAATCATTGCCACCGGACATGCCAAAAGATACACTAAGAACTGAGTTTTTGTCAGCTATGCCTGAATTGGGTGTGCCACACCAAAATATTATGGTATATAATTATCCGGTCAGGAAATTATCATATCATCGCCAAGAAGTTCTCGAAGAGATCGTTAGAATAAGAAAAAATATCAAACCTGATTTGGTATTATTACCTTCGGGTAACGATTTACACCAGGATCATCAAGTACTGCATGGCGAAGGGCTTCGGGCATTTAAGGATATCAGTGTGATAGGATATGAACTGCCATGGAACCATATACATTTTTCAGCTCAGGCATTCGTTGTATTACAGGAAAGACATCTAGATGCAAAATGGAATTCTATGCAAAAGTACAAGTCCCAAATAATCTTAAAAAGGCCATATTTTACCCGTGAATTTATTGATAGTTTAGCTCGAGTTAGAGGAACACAGGTAAAGACAGAATGGGCAGAAGCATTTGAAGTACTTCGTATTAAATATTAAAAAATCCATTCGAGGTTCAACATGAAATCATATTCACTAAAGGATATTGAATCTTTATTGGAAACTGACTTTGAGATTATTCGAAGGTCAAATGATATCGTATTTACCAACGTTAGACCAATTAATGAAGCGGCAGAAGATTCTTTAGTCTGGGCGAAGAATTCTTTAAAAGAAGCAGAAAAAGTAATCCGTTCAACAAAATCAAAAATAATTATTTGCAGCAAAACATTGTATGATGAACAATTAAGAGATATTGATAAGTGTTTTGTACTTGTAAAGGATCCACGATTAACCATTTTGAGGATAATTGATTCTTTATTCTCAAAGAAGATCCAATATGGGATTCACCCATCCGCTGTTATTCATTCTGAAGCGAAAATCCATTCAAACGCATATATTGGCCCGTTGACGTACATTGGAATTTCAACGATTGGAGAGGGCACAATAATATATGGCAACACCCATATTTATGATAATGTCAATATTGGTAAAAATGTCACTATTCATGCTGGAAGTGTGATAGGAGCAGATGGCTTCGGATACCAAAGAAATGAAGATGGTGTGTTTGAAAAATTTCCACATGTTGGAGGTGTAATAATAGATGATGATGTAGAAATTGGTGCAAATACATGTATTGATAAAGGAGGATTAGGGAATACGCACATTCAGTTAGGTGCAAAAATTGATAATCTAGTACACATCGCACATAATGTTATTGTTGGAAAACATTCTGCTGTCATTGCGAATGCGATGGTTGGAGGGAGCACAATTATAGATGATTTTAGTTGGGTGGCTCCATCCGTTTCACTTATCAATGGTATACGCATTGGAAGAAAAGTAACGGTTGGCATGGGGGCAGTAGTAACAAAAAATATTCCTGATGGTGAAACATGGACCGGTATCCCGGCACGTCCGCTGGAAGAATTTCTTAAACAACAGGCAAAAATTAAAAATCTTCCATGAGACATATTCCATAGAATAATTATTAAATGTATAAACTATATTTATGCATATCGTTTCTGTAAATCAATTTATCGGTGGTATAAATTATGCTCCGCCATATCGTACAAATTTTCTTTCAACTGAGTGGGCAAAGGCGGGTCATGATGTAACAGTAATAAGCGCCTCATATTCGCATCTATTCCATCATCATCCAATATTTAATGGATTTGTTCATGAGGAAATGAACAATGGGGTGAGATTTATTTATTTAAAAACGCCTACGTATAAAGGAAATGGCATTGGCAGGGTTATCAATTTATTAGTCTTTTCAATACTTTTATTGGTCTTTTCAAGGCGGTTTAGCATCTCTTTACGACCGGATATTATCATTTCAGCATCAGTATATCCAATTGAGATGTGGCCAATTTATCGAATTGCTAGAATATCAAAATGCCCGATAATACGTGAAGTAAGAGATCTTTGGCCGCTGACATTAATTGAATTGGGTGGATTATCCAATTGGCATCCGTTTGTAATACTCATAGGTTTGGCTGAACGCTTTTCGTATGGTAAAGCAAAAAATATTGTAACTACCCTTTCGCATTCAAAAAATTACATGACATTGAATGGTCTTCGATCAGAGCAATGGTGTTTTATTCCACAGGGATATGAATTTGAAGAGAAAAATGACGAAGATGCGGTGATACCGGAACCTCATAAAAATATTATTTCAGATTTACGCAGAAAAAACAAATTTATTATTGCCTATTGCGGAAGTCATGGTATTGCTAACGCCCTTCAATATTTAATTTCAACTGCTGTACTGTTAAAAGGGAAGAATGTTGCATTTGTTTTAATTGGTCAGGGTCCGGAAAAAGACAATCTTCGCCGATTTGCCTCAGAATCAGATGCAAGTAATGTTGTCTTCCTGCCCGCGGTTCCCAAACGCACAATCTACAGCATTCTGCGTACCATTGATGCATGTTATCACGGAACAAAAAATAGTGCAATCTATAAATATGGGATAAGTCCGAATAAATTGATGGATTATATGGCAAGCGCAAAACCAATTATAAATGCGGTAAATACATCTGGTGATATTGTATTAGATGCCGATTGTGGCGTATCGATCAAACCGGAAGATCCTGAGTTAATTGCTGGAGCAATCGAAGAAATAATGCAAATGACGTCAGATGAACGTGCAGCAATGGGGGAACGTGGGAGAGAATATTTACTGAAGCACCATGATTACAAAATATTAGCTAAAAAATATATTGATGTTTTATTTCAGTAGAAATTCAACGACAATGAATTATCTATATCGAAAATATTTTAAAAGACTATTTGATTTAATTATTTGTATATCTGCTCTCATAATATTAACTCCGATAATAATAACAGTTGCAGTGTTAATTGTTTTAGTTATTGGATTTCCCATTCTTTACCGCCAAACTCGGCCAGGCTATCTTGGCACTCCATTTACAATACTTAAATTCCGAACAATGTCGTTTAAGTACAATGACAACGGCGGAATTCTTCCAGATGATCAACGATTGACAAAGTTTGGAAAATTTCTCCGAAGCACAAGTATTGATGAACTACCTGAAATATGGAATGTTATTAAAGGAGATATGAGTATTGTCGGTCCACGACCTCTGTTAATGCAATATCTGGATCGTTACACACCGGAACAGCTGCGCAGGCACGAAGTACGGCCGGGGATCACAGGATGGGCACAGATCAACGGACGAAATGCCATCACATGGGAAGAAAAATTTAAACTGGATGTATGGTATGTCGACAATCAGTCGTTTCTGCTCGATCTTAAAATTATCTTTTTAACGATCTGGAAAATTATCCGCCGCGATGGGATTAATCAACCCGGTCAGGCTACTATGGAAGAGTTTTTTCCGGTTAACGAAAATACAAGGAACAAATAAAGTGACTAAAAAGATTGCGGTCATCGGTGCAGGCGGTTTTGCACGTGAAGTGAAGTGGTTAATCGAGGAAATTAATCGCGTTGAAAATAAATTTAATTTTATTGGTTACCTTGTGAGCGATATGACAAGATTGACCGATTTAGATAGCAAAGATGAAGTAATTGGAGATTTTACATGGTTAGAAAATAATTCCATTGATTGCTTTGCGATGGGCATAGGAACACCGGGATCAAAATTAAAGGTTGCAGAGCAATTAAAGACCAAATATCCTAATATACAATGGCCCCCACTCATTCATCCATCGTCGATCTTTGACAAATCAAGTTGTAGCATAGAAGAAGGTGTTGTCATTTGTGCGGGTGTCACCGGTACAGTCAACATTATATTTGAAGCATTTTCGATGGTGAATCTTTTATGTACTATCGGCCATGAATCTCGTATTGGTAGCGGAAGTGTTCTGAATCCTACAGTGAATATTTCGGGTGGCGTCACCATTGGTGAGGGTGTACTTATTGGAACCGGTGCTCAAGTACTGCAATATCTTACTGTCGGTAATAATGCAGTTGTCGGAGGGGGTGCAGTTGTTACAAAAAATGTTGACTCGGGTGTGACAGTTGTGGGGATGCCTGCAAAACCGTTGGAGAAAAAAGCATAATGAAACGAATTTATCTCTCCCCGCCGCATCTCGACGGCCGTGAAAAAGATCTGATTATCGAAGCGTACGACTCGAATTGGATAACTACATTAGGACCGCAGGTTGATGCATTTGAGAAAGAGATGTCGGCGCGTGTCGGTATACCGTATGCTGCGGCTCTCTCTAGCGGCACGGCTGCGTTGCATCTTGCCCTGCTGATGCTCGGCGTTAAACCGGGGGATGAGGTGCTTTGCTCTTCGTTTACATTCTCCGCAACGGCAAATGCAATCAACTATTGCGGCGCCACTCCGGTCTTTATCGACAGCAACGAATCGACATGGAATATCGATCCGCATCTGCTGGAAGAAGAACTGAAAGAATGTAAGAAGAAAGGGAAATTACCCCGCGCGGCGATCGTGGTCGATCTGTACGGACAGACTGCGGATTATGATCCGATCATAAAGGTATGCAAAGAATATGGAGTCCCTATAATAGAAGATGCCGCCGAAGCGTTGGGTGGAACATATAAGGGAAGATCTGCCGGCTCTTTTGGCGAGATGGGGGTCTTTTCGTTTAACGGTAATAAAATCATCACCACCAGCGGGGGAGGGATGCTTGTCTCGCACGATAAAAAATATATCGACCGCGCACGTCATCTTGCCACGCAGGCGCGCGATCCCGCCCCGCACTATCAGCACTCCGACATCGGATACAATTACAGGATGAGCAACATACTCGCCGCCATGGGGCGGGGACAGTTGGAGCATTTGACCAAAAAGATCGCCCGGCGGAAGGAGATCAACCAGTACTACAAAAAAACGCTCGCCGGAATTCCCGGTATCGGTTTTATGCCGGTCGCGTCGTATGGTGAGCCGAACTACTGGCTCACATGTATTACGCTCGATCCCGCGTTGCAGAAAGTAAGCAGCGAAGAGTTGCGCGTGGCGCTGGAGAAGGAGAATATTGAATCGCGTCCCTTATGGAAACCGATGCATATGCAGCCGGTCTTTCAATCGTGCCGCATGCGCGGCGGCGCAGTGACAGAAAAACTCTTTGCGCGCGGGCTCTGCCTCCCCAGCGGCTCGGGCATGACGGATGAAGACCTGCACCGTGTTGTGAAAGCGATCAACGGTGCAGTGAGTGGTTAGAAACAAAAACAAAAGCAGCCACCAAATCACAAAATGATATGTAGGGACGGTTGCAAAACCGTCCAAAAACAAAATCAACCACCAAGACACAAAGACACCAAATTAGTATTCCGCCTGCGGCGGCACCAAAAAAACAAAAGCAGCCACAAAATCCCGCCAAAAGGTGGAGCAAGGCGGGCAGGCACAAAATCACAAAATGAAAGAAGAAGAACAAAAACAGCTCACGCAAAGTCGCAAAGAGATAATGGTGACGAACCTACGGTTCGGTGTTTTTGAATATTCTATGTCTCAACCACTGAGTTACTCAACTACTTGCGTTCATAATTCATCATTCATCCCTCATCCTTCATCCTTACTCAAAAATCTTGTAATCTTGCAATCTTGTAATTGCTGTATTCAACGAGGAAGTGCAACGATCTTATCAAAGACTTCCTTGGGTGTTAAGTAATGTAATATTTTTCTCGGTGTATTATTGAGTTTTCGTTCTAAGCGTTTCACATCTTTTGCTGTAACAAGATCGAAGTTAGTTTTCTTTGGAAAGGTTCTGCGAACGATACCAATCGTATTTTCGACAGTTCCTTTTTCCCAGCTGTGATACGGTTGACAAAAGTAAGATCTAGTCCCAAGAGTTCTATTGACGATCATATGATCAACATTTTCTTGGCCGTTATCATAAGTGATCGTTCGACGAAGATGTTTACGATACTGACTCAGTGTTCGGTTCAATGTTACTCGAACCTGTTGCGCTGACCGACGTTTCAGTCTGGTGAGTTTCAAGTATCTTGATTTACGTTCCACCGTTGCCAACAAGGCTGCTTTACTGGACCTAGCAATGATGGTGTCTGTTTCCCAGTGTCCGGCTTGTTTTCGTTTCTTAACTGCATCTGGACGCTCTAAAATCGATATTCGTTCAGGGATTCGTAACATTCGGTGTGTCTTACGTTGACCCCGGTAATTACGGATCCTATGAGCTCGTGGAAGTACCGGTACAAAGTTTTCTTTACGCCGAACATCTGGATCATAAATGTACTGATAGATACTTTCGACACAGATGCTGTATTCCGGATACTTGATTCGAAGTCTTCCGGAAATCTGTTCAGGTGTCCACTCCATTCGCAGATGTTGTTTAACATAGTTGCGAATAATAGTATTCTTTAGCCGTGGACGTTGTCCTGCTTGTATCTTCCGTTCTTTAGCTTTGCCGTGAGCACGACAGGAACCATACACCCGATTTATCGGCGCTTTGTTCCTGGATATTTCACGAGAAATGGTGCTCTTGTTTCGTCTTAAATGACGGGCTATCTCGCTTAAGGATACCCGTTGCGCATAAAGAGCTGATATTGTGTCTCGCTCTTCAAGCGTTATCTGGTTGTAACATCTGGGTTGTGCCATACTCTAATTTTACTAATTCTTTTAGAGCGTTGCACTTCCTTGTAGAACTCATAATTTTGCAATTAAATAATCGTTTTATCATATCAACCACCAAATCACTAAGACACCAAATAATGGTGGGGTATTTGAAAAATAGATTTGTTTTTCAATTCCACAATTCTGCATTTTGAAAATTCCGCAATTTACCAGCCCCGTAGGGGCGATCTGTTTGTAGAAAACGTTTTCCCCGAAGTTGTTAGAGCGCCGTAGGTGCGACCTGTTTCAATAAAATTTATCATAGCAGACACGGAGCGGACGGAGAATTATTATGCGCGTCATTCCCAAACGTGAGCGCCTTCGGCGCCATGGCGTAAAGCGCCACTCCTATTGGGAATCTGGGTTGTGTGTGGGGGATCCAAAACACATATCATGAAAAGCTTGTTGGCAGATCCCCGCTAAGAACAGCGGGGGTGACGCACTATAGTTCCTGAGTCATTCTACTCAACTACTATCATCCTTCATATTTCATCCTTCATCCTTTATCCTTTATCATTACTCATTAATGGAGAACTATAATGCGCGTCATTCCCACATGTGAGCGCCATTGGCGCCATGGCGTATAGCGCCACTTTTAGTGGGAATCTGTTCCGAGCGTTGGGTTCCCCAACACACAGCAAAGGGAAAAAGCTTGTTGGCAGATCCCCGTTAAGAACCGCGGGGATGACGCACCATAGTTCATGAATCATTCTACTCAACTACTCTACAACTATCATCCTTCATACATCATCTTTCATCCTTTATCATTTCTCGTAAATTTTGCAATCTTGCAATCTTGTAATTTTGCAACGATATATTTGTTTTATCATTCTCAACTACTCATCCGGGGGGGGATAAATTTTGGCGGGCAAGAATGCCCGCCCTACGAGACTAAACAACTACTCAACGACTGCATTCATAATTCATCCCTCATACTTCATCCTTCTATATTTCTCATCCTCTCCGTCTCAACTACTCAACTACATTAATCTTGTAATCTTGCAATCTTGCAATCTTGTAATTTTGCAACGATATATTTGTTTCATCATTCTCAACTACTCTCTCTCCTTGTGTCCCTCCCAAATATTTATTAGTTTGTGGGCATGCTCAAAAAACATTTCGCGATATTCCTGTTTTTGCTCTGCTCCGGCCTAACTCTGCAGGCGCAGATATTGCCGCTGGATCATCAATTAAATTCGCGGCTCTCAAAACGGTTGTATTCCGTCAAAAATCCGATGCATACATCCACACAGCCGTACGAGATGCAGATGTTTACAGCGGCAAAGAACTACGATTCGCTCATCAGTTCCGGCAGGGTGTTGAGGCGTGAGGGTGAGAACTGGTTCGTGCGCAAATTGTTCAGCGAGCATCTGTTCGAAGTCTCGTCCGACGAGTACCGGCTCTATTTTGACATCAATGCAGATTTGCAGGTAGGACGAGATTTTGAGGATGACCGGAACACACTGGTGAATACCAGAGGATTTTATTTCGGCGGAACGGTGTACGACAACGTGTCGTTCTATACGGAATTTTTCGAGAACCAGGCGAAGTTTCCGAAATATCTTGATGATTTTATTAAAAAAGATTCTGTGGTACCGGGACAGGGATTTAAACGTCTCTACGGTGCAGGGTATTTGGATTATGCGTATTCATCCGCAGTAATCTCGTACCGTCCGTCGAAGTTCCTTTCGCTGCAAGGGGGGCATGGTAAGAATTTTATCGGCGACGGGTACCGTTCGTTGCTTCTTTCAGACAATGCTTTCAACTATCCGTATTTTAAGATCACTGCCGATATCTGGAAGATCCAATACACGGCGCTCTGGACCGAGTTTCAGAATATTGTCCGGACAAAAAATTCCTCCGGTCAGCCTTGGGATAAAAAGGCGGGCGTTTTTCATTATCTCGATGTAAATATAACAAACCGGCTTTCCGTTGGAATCTTTGAAGGGATCATCTGGCAGCCTCAGGATTCGGTCAACAACCGGGGAATCGAATGGAATTATCTTAACCCAATCATTTTTTTACGTCCGGTGGAATTTTCTGTTAAATCACCCGACAATGTAGTGTTGGGACTTAATACAAAATATATTCTGACCGATCATGAAGTATTGTATGGACAATTTATGATCGATGAGATGACAATTGATGAATTTTTAAGTGATAAAGGATATTGGGGAAATAAGTATGGCGTTCAACTTGGCGTGAAATCTATCAATTCATTCAACGTCTCCCGACTTTACGTTCAGGGTGAATTGAATATCGTCTCTCCTTTTACCTACTCCCACAGGGAACCGTTGAAAAATTATGCACATTACCGGCAAAGTTTGGCACATCCGCTTGGTGCAAATTTTTATGAGGGGATAGGTATTTTATCTTACAGTATAGACCGTTTTGAATTCAGACTTCAAGTAAATATTGCACAATACGGCACAGATTCATCCATTTCGGTCAATTACGGTCAGGATGTAGATAAATCATATGACACGCGCTCTCGAAATTACGGAAATTTCATCGGTCAGGGAGTTAATAACGAGTTATTATATAGCGACATTCGGGTAGCGTATGTGCTGAATCCACTCTCAAATCTTCGATTTGAACTCTGCTATACATACCGATCACTCACAACCGGACTGACCGAAAATCGCACATCGTGGATCACAGCCGGGATCCGTACGTCGTTCAGAAATCTTTACTATGATTTTTAACGGCTAAAAAATAGTGACCTGTAGCACATCGCTATTGTGTTTTAAAAACAAAATTCGCTACATTAATCGCGGTTAGGGGATACACACTCTTCACGATTCAATAATAATTTCGAAAAATCATTTCCTTACATTGGTGCCAGTGTAATTCGGATGTATTTCATTCCATTTTTTTGGGTGTGATTTTTTTTTGAATTGTTGAGTTCGACTTTAATTTAGTAGTGTCCCAAAAAAGACCTTGATCATCCGTTGTCGTTGATTCACCTTTAAAAAAAGAGAAACAATTCACCGGGATAAGGAAACGCCCAGAGGAACGATTTGATACGTGTTGCAAATGCGGTAAATAATTTACTAGTGGTCAGGAACAGACATTTCTTTTTTCTTGACCTGGTAACGCTGATCTTCACTCCGATTCTTGCAATCGCGCTGCGCTTGGAATCTCTCCATTTCGTTTATCTAAATCCGGAACCGCTGATTGCATTTATTGCAATTTCAACTCTCTTTAAAGCTGTTACATTTTATTTTGGCGGCCTTTACCAGCGGATGTGGAAGCACGCCAGTATTGGCGAACTCGCCCGCATTATCTACCTCGGCCTGTTTATTACAATTGTACAGTATGTCATCTTCCTCCAGCTCCATCAACTGAATTTTTTAAATTTTTCCGTCATTCCCCGTTCTGTGCCGATCATCGACGGTATATTGACAATGTTCTTTGTCGGCGGTTTCCGTTTTTCTATCCGGTTATCCGAAAGATTCCAGCAGGTGGCGTCGAAAAAGTCCAAAGGGAAACCGACGCTCATTATCGGCGCCGGGGAAGCGGGTGTGATGATCGCAAAAGAGCTCCAATCGAATCCGGATGTCGGACTTTCCCCGGTCGGCTTCATCGACGATGACCACGAAAAGTACCGGCTGAAGATCCGCGGGTTGACTGTACTCGGGAACAGAACCGATATTCCGCAGATCGTTGCATCGTACGGTATTAATCAAATTATCATCGCTATACCGACGGCACCCGGAAAGGTGATTCGCGACATCAATTCCATATGTGTCTCGACCGGCGTTGAGACAAAGATCGTTCCCGGCGTCTTCGAACTGCTGAGCGGCAACGTGAACGTGAACAAATTGCGCGATGTGGCGATCGAAGACTTGCTGCGCCGCAGTCCGATCTCGTCGGATATGCAGGATATCATCAAATTGACCTCCGGAAAGAAAGTGCTTGTTACCGGCGGCGGCGGTTCGATCGGATCCGAAATCTGCCGGCAGATTGCACGGGCAAATCCGGCGCAGCTCGTGATCCTCGGCCATGGCGAAAATAGTGTATTCCAAATCGCGAATGAATTGATCAAGACCTATCCCGATCTGAAATTTAGTTCTATTATCGCCGATGTCCGCGACGATAAGCGCATTACCAAGATCTTCGCCCGGTTCAAACCGCACATTGTTTATCACGCCGCAGCGCACAAGCATGTGCCGCTAATGGAGAGCAATCCTGCCGAATCGATCTCGAACAACATCATCGGCACATTCAACGTAGTGAAGGCGGCGATCGATTCGAACGTAGAAAAATTCGTTCTGATCTCAACGGACAAGGCGGTCAATCCCACCAGCGTAATGGGAGCAACAAAGCGTGTAGCGGAGTACATCATTCAGGATGCGGCGAAGACCACCGGAAAGGATTTTATTGCCGTCCGGTTCGGCAATGTGCTCGGTTCGCGCGGTAGCGTGGTGCCGACGTTCACCGAACAGATTTTACGAGGGGGACCGATTACAATCACCCACCCCGATGTGAAACGCTACTTTATGACGATCCCCGAGGCGGTCCATCTGGTGCTCCGATCATCCAGCATCGGTAAGGCGGGTGAGATTTTCGTGCTGGACATGGGAGAACCGATTAAGATTGTCGATCTGGCGAAAGACCTGATCCGTTTGAGCGGGCACAAATCTGATGATGCAATCGAGATCATCTATACCGGTCTGCGACCGGGCGAAAAACTCTTTGAAGAGCTGGTGCTCGATGACGAGAGTTTTGAAAAGACAACGCTGGAAAAGATCTTCGTGCTGAAGAATGTGAAGTTGAACGGCAAAGTATGGACCAACATGAAAACGGACGAACATCTGCAGAATATCACACCGCACGTCGTTCAGGCACGGGCGATCATCAATAAAGTCAATCACACCGAACTCGGCCGGTACCTCGAAGAGCTGGTGCCGGGATTTCGCTACATCGGCGGCGTCGAGCCGATCTAACCTTTCTCCTCCTCGCAAAACCCATCGTTGTAATCCCGTCGAAAGATTGGTATTTTAAATTGAGTATATGAGTATATGAGTCGATGAGTAGTTGAGTCTATGAGTCGTCGGGGGAAAAAAGCGTTTACAATTAACACTCTAAAAAGCGAAAGCAAAAACAAAAACAAAAGCATTACCACGCCTGCCTGCCGGTAGGCAGGGAGAAACAGAGAACACGGAGGATAAAATGGCGAACCTTCGGTTCGCGGTTTTGAAGTAAGATATATTTTTCAATAGTACACTTAAGTATAGCGCGTTGGGCCGAAATCGATGGCGGTGTGCGTTTTGTTTTTCATCCCGACCCCCTATGGGGCAGGCGAAACAGACGTAAATGATTTGCTGAGTCGAGGGATCACAATTTTTTAATTCGGCAATTCACCGCCCCGTAGGGGCGGCCTGTTTGTAGTAAGTTTCTTTTCTTAGATAATAGAGCGCCGTAGGTGCGATATGTTTGTTATAGATTTAATTTTTTTAGATTTTGAATTTCAATTCCACAATTTCATAATTTATAAATTCCACAATTATTTGTGGCGCGCCAGGCGCCACAACGGCCTGTGTGCCGGAGATCGATCCGCGCCATGAAATATTGTAAAGATTTTGCCGCCTTATTTAAAGAACTGAGCGGCATCCCGCACAGCGGGACTTTTGCTCCTTTTCTTTCTCGGAAAGAAAAGGAGGAGATTAAAAACAAAATCAACCACCAAGACACGAAGACACCAAATTTTAAAAAAGGAAAAGGAATTAGGAATTCGTAAGCAGTTATCTGTTGTCTGATATCTGATATCACATTCATCATTCATCATTCATAATTCATCCTTCATCCTTTATCATTAACAATATAATCTTTCAATCTTGCAATCACTAAAAATAAGTGCAACGTGAGTCTAAAAAATAAAACATTCCTCATTTTAATTGCTATAGTAGATTTTCTCATCGTCCGCTTATCATTGTCCTGGGCGATAGAATTGCGGGGAGCAACATCGGTGCATGGTCCGGCATGGACCGACGCGATGGCGCTCAATGAATTTATCGCGCTGCTTATCATCTCGCTTTGCGTGAGTTTGCTGTTTGCCAACTATGGTTTGTATCGCATGCGAACCATGCGGACGCCGGCGTCGCAGATTGGTATCATCGTTGTCGTCATACTGTATACCATTGCCGGGCTCTCGATTCTTGCATTTTTCGTCCGTTCACAGTGGGTCATCGACAGCCGTCTTGCGGTGCTGTACTTTGCGGCAATCAGTATCACACTGCTTGTATTCTTCCATAGCGCGATTCTCTATCCACTCTATGGAATGTTCATACGCACGTCAGTGTTGTCACGACGGGCAATGCTCATCGGAGGGGGCCCGATTGCACAAAGCATAATGCAAAAGACTGACAATCAGAAGTATGACGATATCACTTTTGTCGGCTCTGTTGTTGTCTCCGTTGACACGAATGAATCCACGGCAAAAGAGGATGATCGTGTTCCGGTGCTCGGCTCCTATGAGCAAATTCCCTCAATCATTGCATCCCACCGGATCGATGAAGCGGTCATCACCGTACAAGAATCATCGCAGGAAGAGGTATTGACGATCATCGATCATTGCCGGCAAACCCAGGTAACGATCGTCATCGTCTCTCCATTGATGGAATTGATCTATAACAAGATCGAGATCGAAACATATTGCGACATACCGGCGGTGATACTGCCGGATTTTCCGTTCAAGCGATTGATGCAGTTTGCCAAAAGGAGTATGGATATACTCTTGTCGGTCCTGGCGATAGTGATAGGATGTATACCAATGCTGTTGATCGCACTTCTTATAAAAAGTACTTCCCGCGGCCCTGTGATCTATCGACAGATACGGGTCGGAAAGAATGGGAGCCAATTTGTGATGTACAAATTCCGGACAATGACCGACGACGCACATGCCAACGATCACCACAATCCATTGGAGTCCGGGGATTGGCGTCCAATCCCTGTCGGTTCCAGAAAAACAGTCGAGGGGAAATCGATTACACCGGTCGGAAAATTTCTGCGAAAAACCAGTCTGGACGAGCTGCCGCAATTGTATAATGTAATTCGCGGCGAGATGAGCCTGGTCGGGCCTCGGCCGGCGATGGTCAACGAATTCAAACAATATGACCAGTGGCATAAGCGGCGGCTTTCGGTGTTGCCGGGTTGCACGGGATTGTGGCAGGTCTCCAGCCGCAGCGAAGGGGATTTTCACCATATGGTATTGCTGGATTTATATTATATCAACAATGCGTCGTTGCTGTTCGACCTGCGCCTGCTGCTAAAAACCGTTCCGGTTATGCTGTTCGGAAAAGGGGGAAAGTGACGGTATTGACAAAAAGATAGCTCACACAAAGACATAAAACCAAAAAAAAATCACCACTAAGGCACTAAGGACACAAAGTAATTTGTTGGTCCCGACTTCCGCCACCCTTCGTCTCGTCCCGAATAAAAAACATTCGGGACTCGCTCAGGGTGAACAACGCGCGGCGGGCAGGCACCAAATCACAAAATTAAATGTAGGGACGGTTGCACTTGTCCGCCGTGCTTTATGGCGGAAAACCGTCCAAAAACAAAATCAACCACCCCCGAAGGGGTGCCCTAGGCACAAGACACAAAGACACCAAATTATTGGTAGGAATGGTTTTAGAAAAAAGAATTTGCTTTTCAATTCCACAATTCTGCATTTTGAAAATTCCGCAATTTACCAGCCCCGAAGGGGCGACATTATTGTAGCTGGTAATTGCCAAAAATATTTGGAACCCCGCAGGGGTGACATTGTTTTTAAGTATTGATAGCACCCGATCGCTCCAATCGATCGGTTCGCTGCTTGCTGAAATGCGATCTTCCGGTTCGCGTTTTTTTACATAATTTTTTTACAATTCCAAGCCCCGAAGGGGCGACATTATCGTAGCTGGTAATTGCCAAAAATATTTTGAACCCCGGAGGGGTGACATTGTTTTTAAGTATTGGTAGTGCTCAATCGCTCCAATCGATCGGCTCGCTGCTTGCTGAAATGCGATCTTCCGGTTCGCGGTCTTTGGAATAAATTTTTGTTTATCAATTTCACATTTTCACAATTGATAAATTCAACAAATGCTCCTTTTCTTTCTCGGAAAGAAAAGGAGGTGCAATAGTAAGGTGTCATTCCCGTCTGCCTGCCGCAGGCACGGCGAAAGCGGGAATCTGGAAACGAGGATCCCCCGCACAGGCAGATCCTCGATAACAGCATTCGAGGATGACGCGCATTTTTCCCTCGTCATTCCCACTGTTTTTAGTGGGAATCTAGAAACGCAAAGTGAGATGCCCGCTTAAGACATGCGGGCATGACGAATACTTTAAGAATTGCGTCATTTCTTAAAGCCACGCGTCATTCCCACTGTTGTTAGTGGGAATCTTGAAAGACCAGAGAGTAAATTGCATGGCAGGATATATATACATAGTGACAAATAAAAAAAGAGGAGTCCTTTACATTGGTGTTACTGCACGCTTAAAGGAGAGAATTGTGCAGCACAAGGAATCCTTAATACCTGGATTTACACAAAAGTACAAGACAAATAAATTGGTATATTTTGAAGAGTACTCCGATATACGGGATGCGATAACGAGAGAAAAGCGATTAAAAAAATGGAATCGTGACTGGAAAATACATTTGATTGAGAAAATGAATCCTGAATGGAGAGATTTTTTCTACGAGATTTAAATAGATGCCCGCTAAAAACTTGCGGGCATGACGAATACTTTAAGAGTTACGTCAATTCTTAATGCCACGCGTCATTCCCACGGTTTTTTAGTGGGAATCTTGATACGAGGAACCCACGCGCGGGCAGATCCCCGCTAACGACTGCGGGGATGACGCACACTTTGTTTTGATTTTACTCTTAAAGTCACTCGTCATTCCCGCCTGCCTGCCGCAGGCACGGCGAAAGCGGGAATCTGGAGACGCATAACAAGATGCCCGATTGAAGCATTCGGGCATGACGAACGTTTAAAGAATTTCGTCATTCCCGCCTGCCTGCCGCAGGCACGGCGCAAGCGGGAATCTAGAATCGAGGATCCCACGCACAGGCAGATCCTCGATAACAGCATTCGAGGATGACGCGCTTTTTTCATGCGTCATTACTTAAAGTGACTCGTCATTCCCGCGACTTGTCCGCCGTGCCTTATCTTTTGGCGGAAAGCGGGAATCTAGAACCGAGGATCCCCCGCACGGGCAGATCCCCGCTAACGACTGCGGGGATGACGCACACTTTGTTTTGATGTTACTCTTAAAGTCACTCGTCATTCCCGCACGTGAGCGCCTTCGGCGCCATGGCGTAAAGCGCCACTTTTAGCGGGAATCTGGATACGAGAATCCCTCGCACAATCAGATCCCCGCTAAGAACAGCGGGGATGACGCACTTTTTTTATGCGATATTTTTTGGATATGATACACACAATGAAAGAAGTCATTCCGGGCGATAAAAATGATATGCACTTAATTCCAAAAATATATTTCTTACTCGCTATCTTCGTTATTGGAACAGCACAAGCACAAACCGATCATTCCGGAAAAGGAATCCTGATCGGAACGGTGCTCGACCGTGACTCAAATGCGCCGGTGTACGGCGGAACGGTCGTGATCGTCGGTTCAACGCTTGGCGGAATTGTAGATGAACAAGGGCACTACCGCATCACTTCTGTTCCGGCAGGAACATATCAGGTCCGCGCCTCTGCGCTAGGATACGCCACGCGCATCTATCGCGATATCGCCGTAAAAGAAAACGATACGACGACGCTTGAAATTGTTTTGACCGAACAATCCATTGAAGTAAGCGAAGTCGTCATTGCAGGGGACCTGATCCTCGACAAGGATGTCGTCCCACAGACACTCCACCATGCCGAATATAAGGAGATTCACAATACGGCCGGCGCATTCGACGACGTCATCCGCACCGTCACCATTATGCCGGGCATGGCGCACAGTTCGCCGGAGCATAACCATCTCTATGTTCGGGGAGGAGGAACGACGGAGAATCTCTTTTTTATCGACCGCATCGAAGTTCCCAATATCAATCATTTTGGTGCGCAGGGTTCAACGGGCGGTTCCATGAGTTATGTCAACTTCGAGTTCATAGAAAATTTCACATTTTCCAACGGCGGTTTCGGCGTTCAATACGGAGACAAATTGTCGTCGGTCTTGAACATCGGCATCCGCAAAGGACGCACCGACCGGCAACGGGGAAAAGCAACGGTGTCGGCAACTATGGTCGGACTGAATATGGAAGGGCCGATCGCAGGAGAAAGTTCGTATCTGTTGTCCATACGTCGCAGTTATCTGGATCCGGTTTTTAAGTATTACGGATTTTCATTTATTCCGGTCTTCTGGGACCTTCTTGGTAAAATCCATATTCCGATAGACAAGTATAACACGCTGGAAATCCTCGGCATCGGAGCGTTGGACAAGATGATGGTCAATAATGCCTCTGCGCAAAACCGTTACGATAATGAGCGGCTTCTGTTCAGCGATCAATTTATCGGTGTCGGCGGCATTACATGGAAGCATGGATTCGATGAGGGGATGCTGACACTCACCGGACGGAAATACTACGCCGATTTCAACTACCGGCAGTATCGCAATGAAAAAAATCTCTTCCGGAATATCTCCTATGAAGACGAACATTCGCTTCGCGCCGATCTTACGCTGTTTGTATCGGACAACACTGAACTCTCCGCCGGAAGCGAAATCAAGATCGCGCAACTCGACAGCCGGGTTATTGCAACGGTCATCCTCACCGGCTATACGGAATATCCGACCACGATTGCGGTGGATACCACACAGCATGCCTGGTCGCACAAAGGTTCGCTCTATACTCAAGTGACTCATGCGATCGGCAACATGAAATTATCGCTCGGTATCCGGTCCGATTATTTCTCGTTGATCAAGAACGAAGCAGTGATTGCGCCGAGACTATCACTCTCGTATGCACTGACCGAAGGTACGACACTGTCTTTTGGTATCGGACGCTATTATCAATCACCGGCCTATGTCTGGCTGATGACGAACCCCTTTAATCGCGGATTAAATCATCTCGCCATGAACCAGATCATTGCAGGAATCGAACAATATCTTGCGTCGGACCTAAAGATTTCTCTGGAGGGTTACATAAAAGCGTACGACGAATATCCCGGCAGTATTGCTCGTCCGTATATCGTCATGGTCAATTCCGGCACGGACGTGACCGATCTTGTCGAAGCGTATACGGCGTTTGGGCTTGATTTCCTGGGGAGTGTGGCGTCCGGGGTCTCGCGCGGCATCGATCTGTTTTTGGAGAAACGGCTTTCCGAAATACCGTTGTACGGACGCGTAAGCATAGGCCTGAGCGAAACACGCTTTACCGCGTTTGACGGCATTTCCAGGCCGAGCAATAATGACCAGCGAATTGTTCTGAATGCGGGGGGAGGATATATCTTCAATGAACAGTGGGAAGGGACGGCAACATTCAGGTACTCTTCGGGCCGGCCGTACGCACCGATCGGCGTCGGTGACAGCAGATTTTTTGAACGGTCGAGCGCACTCTATAACACGGCGCGGACTCAAGAGAATCACCGACTCGATGTCCGCATATCGCGACGATGGAGTCTCGATCCTTTTTTATTGATCACGTATCTCGATATACAGAATCTCTATAACAGAAAATGGCGCGGTGTGCCATACTATAATAATCTGAGAAAAGCGATCGAACTGCCGAATTCAACCGGCATAGTTCCGTCACTCGGTATTATTGCGGAATTTTGACGCACATCTGTGAATGATGTTCATCACACATTGCTGATTGTATAATCACCAAATTTAAATGATCCCTAGGAATATAATGATCCCCGGGATCTTACAGATCCCGGGGATCTGATAAAACCCGGGGATCTGATAACAAAACCAAATGTATAAAAAAATATTTCATATCACTGCAATCCTCTCTTTGCTCATCGGTACCGCACTCTCACAACCGCTGCGTCCGCCGATAGCGTCAGTCAATCCCGGGATGAATGCAACCGGCATTGAACGTAATGCACTGGTAACAGTCTCTTTC
Organism: uncultured Chitinophagaceae bacterium; assembly: GCA_964371615.1. Taxonomy (GTDB): domain Bacteria; phylum Bacteroidota; class Ignavibacteria; order UBA10030; family UBA8401; genus SpSt-333. The sequence goes on along the minus strand of CAYJMS010000002.1, from coordinate 680,747 downwards.
ACTGCGCCAATGCTCCCGGCATCTTTGAATGCATCATCCGTTTTTTTGTACGGCGACAGGTCCGGCAGACATAACGGAAATATAAACTATAATCCGGCTGCCGGCGCCGTTACGGTAACCTCGTTAAAGAATTTCATTTTCGGCGAACAGATTCAGTTTATCCTCACCGACAGTGTCGGAACTTCAGACCCGTATCAGAAAATCAACGGGGGTTTCTCCTATAAATTTGTTGCAGGAGTGTTGCAGGGGAACGGTCAGTTTACCGTTCAGGAACAACCGATCTCTACAACGCCGTCTCCCTATGCCGTCGCCGCTGGCGATCTCAATCAAGACGGGTACACGGATTGTGTTGTCACTGAAAAAAATTCTGACTCGGTTGCAGTCTACTTCAATAATCACCGCAATGGTTTTCATCCCCGGGTACCCATGGCGGCCGGGAATTCTCCCGAAGCCATTGCTATTGCAGATATTACCGCGGATGGTCGTCCCGACTTTGTTGTAGCAAACCGGCTGTCGAACAGCATCACACTTTTTACAAACGATGGCGGCGGCAATTTCACCGGCCAGGAATTCCTCATCGGCATTGAACCGGCCGCACTTGCCGTTGCGGATTGTAATAACGACAGCATGCCGGATATTGCCACTGTATCGCCAAGTGATAGTTCGTTTCATATATACTCGTACATAAATTCTTCACTCGTGTTGCAGCGATCCGTTCATGTCACCGGAATACCAAGCGGTGTGATTCTTGAGGATCTGAACAACGACGGATTTATCGATGGCGCCGTCTCGGTAAAAAGCAGAAACAGGCTTGTGTTATTGAGAAACGATTCTCTCGGTCAGATGAAGTACGACACGGCGTACGGTGTCGGCAGCAGTCCGGTAGCAGTAATTGCGTATGACGCGGTCCTCGGCTCCGACGGATTTGTCGATCTTGCCACGCTGAACAGCGGCACGAACAATCTGTCCATTTTAAAGAATGACGGAACGGGCCGGTTCCAGGGTCCGGAACATTTCGACATCGGCGGCGCCGGTCCTGCGGCGATCTGCGGCAACGATTTTGACGGCGACGGTGACGTCGATTTAGCCATTACCAATAGCGGATCCAACTCCGTCGTCGTTTTCCGCAACAACGGTGAAGCGCTTCCTGATATATTTACGACATCCTTGAACGCTTCTCCGCTCGGCATTGCCGCGCTTGATGTTACCGGAGAGTATGGAATCATGGATCTTATCGTGAGTAATCCTCTCGCCGGTACACTCTTCGTACTCCGTAATGGTTTTATCTCGCCGCCGCCCCCGGAGATTACGATTAATAATAAATCGGTGGTTGTCGTACCGACAGCGGTGAACGATACAAACAATGCGGCGGTCTTTTTCCAATCATCACTGACGCCGGCGCGGATCGATTCTGTCTCCTTCGCATCGGCGCATTTCTCGACCGGTGCTGTATTCCCGATTTTTCTGGCATCGTACGATAGCGGATCGATCGACATACGGTATGTTCCGCAGTCGTACGGAGAACATATCGATACGCTTAGATTCTTTACCACGGCAGGAACACTCTCGATTCCGGTCAGCGCCGAATCGCCGCACCCGGTTCTCAGTGCGAGCGCATCGCAGGTACAGTTTGGCATTGTGACAGTGTCGGATACCGGATTCGCAAAAATTACATTACGCAGCGGGTCGATCAATCCTGTACGTATCGATTCGGCGACTGTCGGGCAGTCGGTCTTTTCTGTCCCCGCAACGGATTTTCCGGTGATACTGCACAATAATGATTCCGTTGTGGTCGACGTGTGGTTTATACCGACTGCATCGGACGACTATAGCGATACGTTGGTCGTTCGTTGCACGCCGTCGTCATCGAATCTTTCCATCGTGTTGCAGGGCAAGGGAGATCCCAGCGTCGGGGTGAACGATGGAACAAATCGGATCCCGTCCGAGTTTCTATTGTATCAAAATTATCCTAATCCGTTCAATCCTGAGACTACCATTGGCTATGGACTTCCGGCGGAAGGATTTGTCACGATCACTGTTCACGATGTCGTCGGCAGAAAAATTCAGACGCTTGTGGAAGCCGAGCGTGAAGCAGGATATTATTCCGTATATTGGAATGCTCAACAGTATGCCAGCGGACTCTATATGTACAGAATGCAGGTCCGCACTGGTTCCAAAATTATAGTACAATCGAAAAAACTTCTTTTATTGAAATGACAGTACGTACGCCCATATTCTTGATCGTCTCCTGTTGTCTATTCTGTGGAATCACGAGGTCTGCCACGGTGCGGTCTGTTCCTGCTTCCTATGCGACGATTGCATCGGCCATTGCCGCTGCCGTATCGGGAGATACCGTTATGGTGGAAGCCGGGACGTATGTTGAGACCCTCACTATTAGTACCCCTTTGACTCTCATCGGCGCCGGTTCGGGAACAATTATTACCGGTTCAATAAAATTTTCCGCAAACAATATTACGTGTAAAGATGTTAAAGTGCAGGGGAGCGATACAACGGGTATCATGGGAAGCGGAATTTCGAATCTCTCTCTTGTCAATATTTATGTAACCGGGCACCAACGAAGGGGCGTTTCCCTTGGGAGTATAACGGGTATCACTGTCAGCAATTCGACTTTTTCAAAAAATGTTGAGGGGGGATTCCGGATCAGCAATTCTGTGAATGTGAATCTGACCAATGTCATTGCTGACTCCAATACAATCAATTTCGCAGTTGCCTATTCCGGTTCGGGTGTCACTTTAAACAGTATAACCGGAACAACAGTCCTTACGGATCTGATGACCCGGTATAACGAGCGGCAAGGCTTGGAGATCAATAGCGGTTGCGACGGTATTTCCATCGTCGGCGGCACGTTCTCCAATAACGGAAAAACCCGAGGAACCGATGGCGGCGGAATTGCTGTCGATGCCAGCGGATCGGGCACGCGGATTACAAAGAATATTTCGATCCAGGGCACAGTAACAGCCAGCAACAACAAAACCGCCGGTATCTGGTTGTCGGCCGAAGAGTCGAATGATTCCATACAAAATATTACGATCGGTTCTACCGGCACAATAACGCTGAACAATAACGGCGGCAGCGGTGTGATTGTCTACGGAAGTGTTCATAACACCATCATTACTGCATCATTCACTCGAAGCATCGAAGATGCTGCAGGGGTCCTGGTGCTGGGAACAGACAATGTTGGGTCATGGTCTCCTGTCGGCACTGTCATAAACCATTCATCTTTTACAGGATATATTCCCGGAACAGGGACAATAAGCAGTGTCAGGCCTGCAATTGCACTATACGATAGATCTTCAAAAAAATGCACCACGGATGTATCCGGTACCGGAAATACATTTGTCGGTTATGCGGATGCCGCTGCGATCGAAACGATCGTCTATCACAAACCTGACGATGCCGTGCTCGGTACGGTAACGTTAACGGATAATAATCCTGTGCCGGTCGAGTTGACGTCGTTTACATCATTGGTGTCGAAGCAGGGGATAACCCTGTTCTGGAGTACGGCGACAGAAGTGAATAATTTTGGTTTTGAGATAGAACGAAAAGACTTGAATCATCGGACTATCGGCTCATCGGATCAATGGAACAATGAACCGATGAATCAATCCGCAATTTCCTGGCGCGTCATCGGCTTTGTTGAAGGCCACGGAAATTCCAACACTCCGCATCGTTACTCGTTTGTGGATGCATCTGAAGTTCGGGGGAATTTTCTTTATCGCTTGAAGCAGATCGATCGTGACGGATCGTTCAGCTACAGCGAAAGCATCGAAATCAGCAGGATAAATTCAACAGTGCCGGGCCGTTCGACATTGGATGCATATCCGAATCCGTTCAACGCAGAAACGAACATTGTATTCGACGTGCCCGAAAGCGGGCTTGTGACCATACTGCTGTACGATGCGCTGGGCCGACAGGTGCGACAACTGTTTTCAGAAAATATTCAGGAGGGGCAGGGGGGGATTATCCACACTATCCGGTTCAACGCAGGTGAGTTATCGACGGGAATGTATTTCTGTGTTTTGCATCACACGAATGATTTTGTTGTTAAAAAGGTGTTACTTGTCCGTTAAATATGGAGGATTTTATTATAATATGTACTGTAATTCCTTGACTTATATGGTGAAAAACTGTATAATAAAACCACTTGTTGGTATAACGAGGAAAATTAGCACAACCCCCCTTTTGACTAAATTTGACATTATAAATTCATAAACATCATTCATTCATTTTCTGAAAGGTTAAATCCTTATGAAAAAATCATATACTATTCTCCTTACTCTTGCATTGACATTGCAGATGCTTGTGGGAGCTACCCGCGAAGTGCCGGGTACATATGCCACGATTCAAGCAGCGATTGCCGCAGCTGTCAATGGAGACGTCGTCAATGTTGCAGCTGGAACATACAATGAAAACGTTGTTGTCAATAAAGAGATCACGCTTCAAGGTGCAGGCGCAACGACAATCATTGCTCCGGCTGCAGGTCTTGGCGTAGTTGTTTCGGCAAACAATGTCACTCTTCAAAATTTTTTGGTGACCGGTGCAACCAACCATGGTGTGTATGCGGGAACCGTTTCCAATCTCACTATTACAAACATTACCGCATCGGCAAACGGAACCGGTAATAAACGATCCGGTGTTGCGCTGCAGAATGTGACCGGCACAACCGTGCTGACGGGTATTACGGCAACAAACAATGAAGGCCACGGCCTTGAAATCGGAAATGGAAGCGCCGGCGTTCAGGTTGTCGGCGGAACATTCTCCGGAAACGGTGTCGCGGCGGATTATACCACCGGCGCCGGAATTCTGGTCTATGCCGATGCAGGCAAATCGACCAACGGTACGGTCATTCGCGGAACGTTGACGGCGAACAATAACAAGATCGCCGGTATCTATGTCACCGCGGCATCGGGCGCTACCTCTCTTTCCGGAACACGGATCGGAATGCTTGCCGATAATTCAAACTCGGGAACAGTAACGCTGAACAACAATTGGTCCACCAACGGTACGGATAGCGGCGGTGCGGCGGTCATCGTATACGGCGGCGCGAGCGATACAAGGATCAGAGCAAATTCGACGCGCAGCGCGGGGACAAAAACTGCTGGTATCGTCGTTGTCGGCATTAACTCGGATGGTGACGTATCACCGACGGGAACAATTGTTAAAGACTGCAACATTGCCGGATTTGATGCGGAAAATCCTGCCGGCACAATGTTGATAACGGCAGGCGCTACCACATTAAAAGGTGGGAACGATGTTGACGCAACAAACGGCAATACGGTCGACGGCAACGCGCTTACCGGATTCACCGTTGAAGATCAGTTGAAACACAAACTCGATGATGCGACGTTGGGATTGTTCCAGGGACCGGGTGCTGCTGTTTACGTAACACCAAACAGTGGATCTATACAAAGAGGCGTTAATGTTGCCGGGACCTACTCAAAAGATTCTGTTTATGTAAAAGACGGAACATATAATGAATCCGTGAACACAAACAAATCTATTACTGTTGTAGGACAAGGAAACAACACCATTGTAAAGCCAACAGGAAGCGGTTTTGCAATACATGGAACAGGATTACCATCCAATAATACAGTCAATATTAAAAATATGATGTTGAATGGTGACAACACGTCAAATTGGCTTGTCAACTTTGGAACCGGTGTGTTAAATTTGACAGACGTTTCTGTTACGGATAATAATGTTAGTGGAAGTTATATCGGTACAGTGTATTTATATAATTTAACATCGTTTTCAATTTCAGGAGGTACATTTACTGGCTGTAATACAGCCATTAATACCTCCAATTGCAGTAATGGTACAATATCAGGCGTGACTGCTACACAGAATCGTACTGGTTTTGGTCTTTTAAGTAGTAGTTCGATCACGGTGAGTAATTGTACTATTAACGGATCGACATATGGCATACATATTGACCCATCATCGAGTATTAATGTTACCGGCACTTCAATCACCAATTCCGGTAAATCGGCAATATATCTGCAAGGCGGCAACAGTGACATAACAATATCGAGCACCACAATTTCCAATCCTGATTCCACCGGTGTTGGTATAACGGTAGTGGGAGATGGAACAGGCCAGAATACAGGCGTGAGCATTACCGGTGTATCATTCTCCGGTTTCTCCAGCACGAATCCAGCAATCACCCTTGCTGATGCCGATAGCAGCTTTACCGGAACGAATGGTGTCACCATCACTGATGCTGATTTCAATCTCACCGAAGGTCAAACGGTTGCCGACCTGTTGTATGACAGCGAAGATGATGTAGCACTCGGCGGAGTTACGGCAGCACCGGCATCGGGAATATTAGTACAGGTAAAACTCTATCTGCAGGGCCCGTGGAATGGTAGTTCAATGAATACCGTTCTTGCAACGGGAACCCTAATACCACTCAATCATCCGTTTAGCGCTGCACCATTTAGTTATTCGGGAACAGAGTTGGTTACGAACACAGGATTTTTCACCACCAATAACGTAGTCGACTGGGTTCTTGTTGAATTGCGATCCACATCGTCAGGAGCTGCCGTTGATCGTAGAGCCGGACTCTTAAAGAACGACGGGACAGTGATCGATGTTGACGGAACCACCGGTTTGTCATTCTCCACCGCAACGGCAAATGATTATTTTATCGTGGTGAAACATCGGAATCATTTAGGTGTGATGAGTGCTAGTGTTGTGTCGTTGCCCAATGGTAGTGCGTATGACTATACCACAGGACAAGCAGCAGCGTTCGGAACAAATCCGATGGTTGATGTAGGAAGCGGTGTATTTGGATTATGGACCGGTGATGCAAGTGGTGATGGTCAAGTAACGGGAACCGACTTCAACCTCTTCAATCCGGATGCTAAATCGGCTTTAACTGGATATGTCCAAACGGATTGGAATCTTGACGGTCAAGTCACCGGCACAGATTTTAATCTTTTTAATCCTAATGCAAAAACAGCAGCGGCTTCGCAAATACCTTAATAGAATATTTATTGAACTAAATTATATTAATCATTTTAGGAGGGGTGTACATGAAATCTTTATTTAGTGTTCTATTGCTAGTCGTTTTCACTGTTGTTTCTGCTCAGGTGACCATTGAACAAAAATTGGTTGTAGTTCAGAATTCCGGTGTAAACGGCGGTGCTTTTCGGGTTGCGGTCATGGTAAAAGGAACTAATTTAACTGCTGCTAATACAGTTGGTTCGGCAACCATCGATATCACATTTGATAACACAAAATTAAGCCTGCCTGGAACTGTACCGTTAATGGCCGCTGCAACTCGATGGCCAGTAGGAATTACTGGAAGTGCCTATGGCCGTTCGGCAACAAACAACACAACATTTGTTCGTGTTTTGTTAACCGGTGGCAATGTTAATGGTAATTTTGACGGTACTCCGGCTGGTTATGACTTGTTGAGTACATACGATTCTCTGGTAACGATTACGTTTACCATCCTGAATAATGCAGCTGTTGCAGATTTTAATATTTCACTCGGTTCAAACCAAATTGGGTTGTTTTCATCACATAACAATGAGGACTTCTCGGGTGTGATTAATAACCAAACGTTGACAGCGCCGATAAATTTAACTGGTGAATCACTTCCGGTTGAACTTGTTTCTTTCAATGCCATTGCGAAAGGCCGCAATGTTGAACTGACCTGGAACACGGCTACCGAAACCAACAACGCCGGTTATGAAGTCGAACGCAAAGCGGAGGGAACAGAGTGGACAAAAGTCGGTTTTGTTGAAGGAAACGGGACCACCGCTTCCGAGCACAGCTATTCGTATACCGATAAGGTAGACGGCATTAATGCATATTCCTATCGGTTGAAACAGATCGACCGTGACGGTAACTTCTCCTACAGCAATCAGGTGGAAGTATCGACCTCTCTGACGGCTGCCGATTATGCACTGAGCGCGAACTATCCGAATCCGTTCAATCCGACCACAAAGTTCACGTTCGCCGTTCAGAACAACGAACAGGTTGCGGTGAAGGTATTCAACTCCATCGGCCAGGAAGTTGCGACATTGTTCAACGGTGTTGCCGCTGCCAATACGCTGTACGAGATGAACTTCAATGCGACAAGTCTGGCGTCCGGAACATACTTCTATATGCTCCGTTCGAACGGTCGTTTCGAAATCAAGAAAATGATGTTGATGAAGTAAAAGATTTACTGGTTGTATCACAGAAAATCCCGCTCCGAGAATATCAGGGCGGGATTTTTATTTTATTCGGGTAATAAGAGACTCACGCAAAAGCAAAAACAAAAGCAGCCACCAAATCACCAAATCACAAAGGAAAAGAAGAAAAGCAAAAACATCTCACCTCACACAAAACCACAAAGAGATTTGTATGGCGAACCTTCGGTTCGCAGAATTGCAAAATAAATTGTTGTTCAATTCCTCTGTTTTTATGTAGGCACGGTGTCCCTTGTCCGCCGATCTTAATGGCGGATCACCGTGCAATCGTATGTGTTTTGTTTTTGCTTTTCAATTCCACAATTTCAAAATTTATAAATTTCACAATTATTTGTGGCGCGCCAGGCGCCACAACGGCTTTGTGGGTCGGGGATCGATCCGCGCGTTTCGATTTCGAGAGATAGCGCTGCTGAACAACGCAGCGGAACAAAAAACGTTTCTTTTGCTCCTTTTCTTTCTCGGAAAGAAAAGGAGGATCTTAAAAACAAAATCCACCACTAAGGCACTAAGGCACCAAATAATGGTGGGGTATTTGAAAAATAGATTTGTTTTTCAATTCCACAATTTCAAAATTTATAAATTCGACAATTCATTGTAGGGACGCCTGCCTGCCACAGGCAGGGTTGCACTTGTCCGCCGTGCTTTATGGCGGAAAACCGTCCAAAAATAAATCAACCACCCCCGAAGGGCCTGCCCCTTAGGGGCCACAAAATCACGAAATCACAAAAGTAAAAAGAAAAACAAAAACAAAAACAAAATCAACCACCAAGACACAAAGACACCAAATTTTAAAATAGGAAAAAGGAATTGGGAATTAGGAATTCGTAATCTGTCATCTGTTGTCTGATATCACATTCATCATTCATCATTACGCGTTACGCATTAAGATCGCAATCAAAAAATATCCGCCTTCGGTTCGCGGTTTTGATTTTCAATTCCACAATTTTATTGTAGGCACGGTCTTCCTTGTCCGCCGATCTTAATGGCGGATCACCGTGCGATCGTAAGTGTTTTGTTTTTGCTTTTCAATTCCACAATTTCACAATTTATCAATTCCGCAATTTTTTGTGCCCGCCCTACGTGGATGTTGAATTCATTCTATTATTTCCTCAGCGACCTCCGTGTCCTCCGTGGTGAACAATAGGGGGAGGGATAAATATTTGCAGACCCCAAAGGGGCAAGCAAGAATGTCTGCCCTACGGGATTTTACTTTGCGCTCTTCGCAAAACCTTTGCCTTCTTTGCGGTAAAGCTTTTCAGAAACAAATAAGATGTTCAGAAGTTGATCGATTGGGTGGGGTAAGGTTTGGCAGGCAAGAATGCCTGCCCTACGGGAATTATCAATCCGGCTTACGCTTTCTTGTAATCTTGCAATCGTGTAATTTTGCAATCATTAACAGCCACTTCCTGCTCGCAGTTATTTCTACTCAACTACTCAACTACTCAAATATTCATATACTCAAATACTCAAATACTCAAATACTCAACTACATTAATTTTGCAATTTTGCAATCTTGCAACGATATATTTGTTTTATAATTCTCAACTACTCCTCTGGGGGAGGGGATAAATATTGGCGGGCAAGAATGCCCGCCCTACGTGATCGCTCCTCGTTATTTAAAAACCGCCGGTGAGGACACCGGCGCTACATTAGGCTCAACTACTCAAATACTTATATACTCAACTACTCAACTACTCTCTATCTACCTCGGCGCAACAATCGCACCAATAAACGAACGAATATACATTATCAATGTCGGCTTTGCTGTGGTTGGTTCCGGGACGGTCAGTTTAAGCGTGTCGTTGTTGGCGGAAAATTCGTATTGTCCGACCACTGTAACGGTGGTATCGATAAAGCGGGGAATTCGGTAGACGATTCGCAGATGAATATCTCCCATTTCGGTCTTCAGTATGTTCAGGATAATCGTACCGCGTTTCACGGTATCCGCGGGCGGCATATACTGTAATTTGCCAATCGAATCGACGGTGAGCGTCTTGGTCGAACCGTCGCCGAAGACTTCAAATCCGACACTGTCCGTTCTGTTATACCATGCGGCAATGAGATTCGCATCGATCTTCGGATCGTTGTCTCCATCAACAGACGTATCTTTTTTACATGACTGACATGCCGTTAATAACACACAAGAGATAATGAAGATAAACCACCGGAGGTTCAAGTGCCGGATCATTTTGGAGCTCCTATCGTTGAAGGATCATTTTATGCGTTTTGGTTTTCCCGTTTACTGTCGTTCGGCAGAGATACATACCGCTCGGATGATGATCGGCATCCCAACGGAAGAAATGCGTCCCCGGTTCCGCCGTTGTCCGGACCACGGTATCGACAAAGCGTCCCAGAAGGTCATAGATTTCGATGCTAATATTCGACCGATTTCGAACGGTGATGGGGATATGCGTTGTTCCGTTAAATGGATTGGGAAAATTCTGTTCGAGTAAGAACGCAGGGATCTCATTCTCATCCCTTTCAACGGATGTTAACGTCTGCTGTTCCAGCAGACGTACAAATCCGGGTATGCGGAAACTGGGGACACTGTCGTTATCGATAGCCGTCAAGGGGAAATACGTTGACCCCTGTATTTCCTTGACGATCCAGTTGTTCTTTGCAACAAAAAGCGTGTCCGTCAGTTTCAGCAACGGCACGGCAAATTTCCCCAGGGGAGTGAAGATCCACGTATCGACATTGAGTGTAATTTCAAAGGGGACTGCGGTAACGAACGTTCCTGCCGGTACTGTGACGACGCCGGCGGGTCGGCGTATTCTGGAGATGATGAGTGTTAATGGAAACTCCGTGCCGTCCAGGATAATTGTCGAATCTCTTCGGAACAACGTATCCACCCGGTTATTCAAAGGAGGCGAGGCAAATTTGAAATAGGCATACCACCCCAATGCCTGCGGAATAAATCCCAATCCCAAAGAATCGACAGACGTCGACAATCCTTCGATCGGGTATCCGCCGTTGTAGAAGGAGATGATATCGGCGTTCATGCCGACGATCGTCGAATCACGCGGCGGAGAATGGAGGCTTTTCAGTACATACCCATTCACTCCGTTGAATGTGCCGCTCCCAATAAGACTGTCGACCACGATTTTTTGGGAACCGGTGACGATGTTTTGCGCCGTATCGAGATCGAAACGTTGGTAACGCCATGTACTTCCAACCGACGGTGTCAGATACTCCGAGGCATTCTGTGCAATCCCTGTCGAGAATGTGACAATCGAAATAAAAAATGCTGTAATATGTCTTCGTGCGCCGCTCTTCATACGTAAATCGTTCATTATATTGAAAATGTACAGATATAATGTATAAAAAGTCGTACTGGAAAACAGTGTTTCGTATCAATATTAGAATGCTTAAATATTTCGAATGCACTTTACCGGAAGTATCGCGATTCCGAATTTGGCAATGCTTATTTCACTCCATCATCCGGCATTCCATTGAGAGTCAAAAAACCGAACAAATAGTGTGACTTATAGTACAAATATTGCCCCAAAATGACCTCAATTGTTGTTAAAGAATCCTGATTTCACTATATTTTACAGTTATTGACGGGCCCTTAGCTCAGTTGGTTAGAGCAGCTGACTCATAATCAGCGGGTCGCTGGTTCAAGTCCGGCAGGGCCCACAAGAAATTGCAGAATTGACAAACTGCGGAATTGCGGAATTGGTGAGAAAAATATCTCATGCAATCAGTAGTTTATTTGATTGCGGAATTGTGGAGTTGGTGAAAAAAATTTCTCATGCAGTTAGTGGTCTAATTGCTTGCGGAATTGATAAACTGCGGAATTGTGGAATTGGTGCAATAAGTAGCATTGAGTTCACACAAAGACACAAAGGGATAGAATTGAGAAATTGTGGAATTGTGGAACTGCGGAATTGGTGCGAAAAATTTCACATGCAATTAGTGGATTATTTGCTCGCGTAAATTGAGAAACAAATAAAGTCATTGCGAGGCAATCCTGAGCGAAGTCGAAGGATTGCCGAAGCAATCGGTATTTTCTATTTATTTAAGGAGATTGCCTCGTTGTTTTATGTCAAAAATCTGTCAATCTATCATCCCACTATATGAATGTCCCTCTTTTAGATCTTAAACTCCAATATAAAAGCCTGAAAAATGAATTAGATGCTGCGGTCCACAATGTTATCGAATCGCAGTATTTTATTTTAGGGCCGGAAGTCGAAAAAATGGAACAGGCGATGAATTCTTATATCGGCTGTTCCTATTCGTACGGTGTCTCATCCGGCACGGATGCGTTACTCCTTGCATTGATGGCGCTGGAGATAAAACCGGGGGATGAGGTGATCGTTCCCGACTACTCTTTCTTTGCCACCGCAGGCGTCGTATCACGGTTAAACGCTATTCCTGTATTTGCCGATGTCGATCCGGTCACATTCAACATCGATCCGGATTGCATCGTAAAAAAGATCACCCCAAAAACCAGAGCGATCATTCCCGTTCATCTCTACGGGCAGAGCGCCGATATGGAACCGATTATGGACGTTGCGAAAAAGCACGGCCTGTTCGTGATCGAAGACGGGGCTCAGGCGATCGGTGTGCAATACAGGGATGGACGAAAAGTCGGTACGATCGGGGATATCGGCTGCTTCTCTTTCTTCCCAAGCAAAAACCTCGGCTGTTTTGGCGACGGCGGATTGGTGACTACGAACGATCCTGTCCTTGCGCAAAAGATGAAAGACTTGCGCGTGCATGGAATGAATCCGAAGTATTATCACAAATCCATCGGGGGAAATTTCCGTCTCGATGCCCTGCAGGCGACTGTGATCAGTGTAAAATTGCCTCACCTTGACAACTGGTCGGCGAAACGTCGGGAAAATGCGGTTCTGTATAATGATCTCTTTCTGAAACATGACCTCGCCGAAAAAACCGGCGTTACGGTATTCGGCGAGAAAAATCGTGTTCTGCTGCCGAAATCCGTTTATCAATCCCCCGGCATCAAGAATCACCACATCTTCAATCAATACATCATCCGCGTGGAAAAGAGAAACGCGCTACGGACGTTCATCACGGACAAGGGGATTGGCAACGATATCTATTATCCGGTTCCATTCCATGCACAGGAATGTTTTCAATACCTGCAACAGGGGAGCGATTTTCCCGTATCGACCTGTGCGGCAAATGATTCTGTGGCATTACCGATCTTTCCGGAATTGACCAAAGAGCAAATCACGTTTGTGGTGGAAACGATTGCCGGTTTTTTTGCCCATGAAGAGAAAAAACATCCAATGGAATGTCAGCATTGCGATTGCATGACATCGTGAATTCCGGTATTTGCTCATTATTTTGCTGAAACACCGGAATAAATAATCGGCAAAAATGTATTTCAGAAAAAAGTCTGTTAAAATAAAATTGAATCAGTACGGCAACACAAACAAATCCATTAATCAAATACTATGAGTATGACAAAAGACTTCATTCAAAAAATTCATGATAAAAAAGCCGTGATCGGCGTCATCGGTCTAGGTTATGTCGGACTCCCGCTCAACCTTTGTTTTGTCGAAAAAGGATTTCGATCGATCGGTTTCGACATCGATTCCGCAAAGATTGATTCCCTCCGGAAGAATCTCTCGTACATCAAACACATCTCCTCCGAACGAATCTCGAAGGCAAACGCAACAACATTGTTCGAGGTGACGACGGACTTTGCACGGCTCCCGGAGTGTGATGCTGTGCTCATTGCCGTTCCCACTCCGTTGAACAAGAACCGGGAACCGGAAATGGAGTATATCGTCAAAACGTGCGAGGCAATTTATCCGCATCTGAAGCGCGGTCAACTGATCGTTCTGGAATCGACCACCTATCCCGGCACGACGGTGGAAGTGATGGTACCGATCCTTGAAAAAAGCGGACTCAAGGTCGATAAGGATTTTTATGTTGCATTCTCGCCGGAACGGGAAGATCCGAACAATCCCCAATATACCACTGAGACAATACCGAAGGTGGTCGGATCCACATCGCCGGAAGGGCTGGCGATCGCCGATCTTATCTACAAGCAGATCGTCGTACGAACCGTACCGGTCTCATCCACCCAGGTTGCCGAAGCGACAAAGCTGATGGAGAACATCTTCCGGTCGGTCAACATTGCGTTGGTCAATGAATTAAAAGTGACCTTCATGAAAATGGGTATCGATATCTGGGAAGTGATCGATGCGGCGAAAACAAAACCGTTCGGCTATATGCCGTTCTATCCGGGTCCCGGACTGGGCGGACATTGTATTCCCATCGATCCGTTCTACCTGACATGGAAAGCGCGTGAATACGGCGTCAACACACGGTTTATCGAACTCGCGGGTGAGATCAATACGTCGATGCCCGATTTTGTCGTGCAGCGGGCAATGGAAGCATTGAATGAATTCGGCAAAGCGTTGAAAGGATCGAAGATCTTGATACTCGGCCTGGCATATAAAGCGAATGTTGACGATGATCGCGAATCGCCGAGCTATTCATTGATGGAAAAATTGGAAGCAAAAGGAGCGATGGTAGAATATAACGATCCGTATGTTCCCGTCATACGGCCGACCCGCGAACATCCTCAGTACATCGGGAAGAAGTCTGTGGAGGTTGGTAAGGGATTCGATCTCATTGTCGTTTCGACGGCGCACGATGTGTACAAAAAACTCGATCTCCTGAATCTCGCCGTACCGATCCTTGATACACGTAATCTTATAGGGACAAAAAATCCGTTGGTCTTTAAGGCATAGTGAGGGTTGCAGATCCGGATTTCGCTTCACACTGTTCGAAGCGGAACTTTTAAAGCAATGAGCGATCCTGAGAGCAGAGGTTATCCATAGGATCCTAAACAAGAACTACTAAAAGACAAAAATAATGAAAATAGCAGTAATCGGAACGGGATACGTAGGACTGGTCACCGGCACATGTTTTGCTGAAACGGGCAATAATGTGATCTGTGTTGATAATAATCCTAAAAAACTTGCAAAACTTAAGAATAGCGAGATCCCGATTTATGAACCTGGATTAGAAGTTCTTTTCCAAAGAAATATTTCACAGAAGAGATTGGAATTTTCTTCTGATTTAAAGACAGCGGTAAATGATTCAGAATTCATTTTTTTATGTCTTCCAACACCGCAGGGTGAAGATGGATCTGCTGATTTAAAATATATCATTGAAGTTGCCGATAATATCGGTAAAATCTTCGCTGAATGCGGAGGAGATGCTCATCAGAAGATTATTATAACCAAAAGCACGGTGCCGGTTGGAACGTCGAAATTAGTTTTTGAAGCAATAAAAAAACATGGTGTAAAGAATTATGACGTCGTCTCAAATCCTGAATTTTTACGAGAAGGGTTTGCGGTTGAAGATTTTATGAAACCTGACAGGATTGTTATCGGAATTAAAACAAAATATGCTGCTGAGCGAATGAAAGCGCTCTATGAACCATTTGTTCGTCAGGGAAATCCAATTATTGAAATGGATTTGGCAAGCGCAGAGGTCACGAAATATGCCGCGAATTCGTATTTAGCGCTGCGTATTACGTACATGAACGAATTAGCAAATTTTTGCGCTACAGTAGGCGCAGATGTTGACCTTATTCGCAAAGGGATGGGATCTGATTCCCGGATAGGGAAACGGTTCCTATTTCCCGGTATTGGGTATGGCGGTTCCTGTTTTCCGAAAGATGTGAATGCACTGATAAAATCTTCGATTAATGCCGGCTCCGAAATCCGATTGCTGAGTGTCGTCGATCAGGTGAACAGGAAACAAAAAGAGGTGCTGGTAAATAAGATCTTGAAGTATTTTAACAATGACATTAAGGGGAAACATTTTGCTGTCTGGGGATTAGCCTTTAAACCAAATACCGATGATATGAGAGAAGCTCCCTCCATCGTAATAATAAGAACGTTGCTCGAACATGGCGCCACGATTACCGCCTACGATCCGGCTGCCAATGAGACTGCAAAACTTGAGTTTGGCGATAAAATAAAATATTCCGACAATGAATACAACGCGTTGGAAAAAGCCGATGCATTATTGGTTCTGACGGAATGGAATGAATTTCGCAATCCTGATTTTGAGATTGTCCGGAATAAATTAAAACGGAATGTAATATTTGACGGACGGAATATATTTGATCCGAATAAAATGAAAGAGATTAAATTTTCATATTTTAGTATTGGGCGAAAACCGGTTCTCGGCAGCTAGACCATTTATTTTCAAATACAATTAAACACATAGTTCATGGTAACATCAGTTGTTACGGGGGGCGCAGGTTTTTTGGGTTCACATCTTGCTGAACGCCTGCTGCACGAGGGGCACAGAGTCGTTGTCCTCGACAATCTTATAACGGGATCCCTGGAAAACATCTCTCATTTATTCCTGAACAAGAATTTCTCGTTTATTCATTATGATGTAACGAATTTTATTCATGTTCCCGGGGAAGTTCAATACGTATGGCATTTTGCTTCTCCCGCCAGTCCGATTGATTATCTGAAATACCCGATTCAAACTTTAAAAGTTGGTTCACTTGGCACTCATAAGGCTCTCGGATTTACAAAGGCGAAAAATGCACGGTTCTTAATCGCATCAACGTCGGAATGTTACGGCGATCCCGAAGTGCATCCGCAAGTGGAAGAGTACTGGGGCAATGTGAATCCGGTCGGTCCGCGAGGGGTCTATGACGAAGCGAAACGGTTTGCGGAAGCGATGACGATGGCGTATCACCGCTTTCATGGCGTGCAGACGCGCATCGTTCGCATTTTTAATACCTATGGCGAGCGGATGCGTATTGAAGATGGGCGCGCAATTCCGGCTTTTATTTCGCAGGCGTTGCGGGGTGAGGACGTAACCGTTTTTGGCGACGGTTCGCAAACACGAAGCGTCTGTTATGTCTCCGATCTCATCGACGGTATTTATCGCTTAATGATGTCGGAGTATGTGATGCCGGTAAATATCGGCAATCCCGAAGAACTGACGATGCGGCAATTGGCACAGGAAATTATTGCGTTAACAAAGAGTTCGTCAAAAATTATTTATATGAGCTTGCCGGTCGATGACCCAAAAGTGCGTCAGCCGGATATTACCAAAGCGAAGACAATCCTTGGATGGGAACCAAAAGTGAACCGAAGCGAGGGATTGCAAAAGACCGTAGAGTATTTTCGAAACGTCATCAACAGCAGAAAATGATGCCGTCGGCGTTCTCCATGGATCGGACGACACCAATCGTCACCGTGAGAGAGTATCGCCAAAGAACAACGGAGAGTACACAACGGAAAAAAGGGAGGCCATGAAATATCTTGTCACAGGCGGAGCGGGTTTTATCGGCTCTAATCTCGTCGAAGCACTGCTCCGGCGGGGAGAATCCGTTCGGGTCATTGATAATTTCTCGACGGGGAAGAGAGAGAATATTCTGCCGTTTATCAGCTCCATAGAATTGATCGAAGGCGACATTCGGAGTTATCACATCGTTCGGGATGCCGTCGAAGGAATCGATGTGATTTTGCATCAGGCAGCATTGCCGTCAGTCCCGAGGTCAATCAAAGATCCGATTACATCGAACGATGTCAATATCAATGGAACCCTGAATATTCTCGATGCGGCAAAAGATGCGAAAGTGCAGAGGGTTGTTTTTGCCTCATCGTCGTCGATTTACGGCGACAATCCCGAACTTCCAAAACATGAAGGAATGGTTCCGAATCCGCTCTCACCGTATGCCGTATCCAAACTTGCGGGAGAAAAGTACTGCGGCGTGTTTTCACGATTGTATAATTTACACACCGTTGCACTCAGGTACTTTAATGTCTTTGGGCCCAGGCAGGATCCCGCATCGCAATATTCCGCAGTGATTCCCAAATTTATCACCGCGATATTGCGCGATACCCGGCCGGTAATCTACGGAGACGGGGAGCAAAGCAGGGATTTTACGTTTATCGCCAATGTCGTCGAAGCGAATATATTGGCGGCGACAAAAAACGGCGTATCCGGCATTTCGGTCAATTGTGCCTGTCGGGGCAGAGTGACATTGAACGACCTGGTGAAGAAAATAAACGTCCTCCTCGGGAAGAATATTGTACCGATCTATAAAGAGAAACGGCTCGGGGATATCGAGCATTCGTTCGCCTCGATCGATGCCGCCGGAAAATACCTCGGTTACACGCCCGTCACGGAATTTGATGACGGCCTCAAAAAAACGATCGACTGGTACAGAAATATCATTCAATAAATGCACCGGGTACGGTGCACGCGGAGTCATCAACTATGGAATTATTTCAGAGAATTTGCGATCGGGACGGATTGTGTCTGGCCATCGTTATAAAAGCGGAATATTCATCGGACAAGACGGAATTTTTTTCGGATCCTGAATACTCGCAACAGGTGGGGATAATAAAATATCCGCGCGGCGGGAAAATAAAACCGCATTATCATAATAAACTTGCCCGCCAGGTCGTCTATACGCAGGAAGTCCTGGTCATTCGGAAAGGCTCCGTGAAGGTAAGTCTGTATAATAATGAGCAGAAATGGATTTCGGACATTGTGGTGCACAAAGGGGATGTCATATTTCTCATTACCGGCGGACATGGTTTTGAAATGATGGAAGATTGTGAAATGCTCGAAGTAAAACAGGGGCCGTACAGCGGTGTGACAAACGATAAAACGCATTTCGAAGGACAGCGGCCATGATTCCTGTCAATGAGCCTTTATTAAACGGCAATGAAAAGAAGTATTTGGCGGAGTGCATCGATACGGGATGGATTTCATCGGAAGGGCCGTTCGTAAAAAAATTTGAACAATTGTTTTCTCAACGCGTGAACAGAAAATTTGGCGTTGCCGTTGCCAATGGTTCGGTTGCGATCGATACGGCAGTCACCGCATTAGGCATCGTAAAGGGTGATGAGGTGATCATGCCCGCATTCACGATAATCTCCTGCGCCGCGGCCGTCGTGAGAGTCGGTGCGATCCCTGTGCTTGTCGACGCCGATCCCGTTACCTGGAATATGGACGTACGGCAGATTGAAGAGAAAATCACGCCGAGGACGAAGGCGATCATGGTGGTGCACATCTATGGGCTTCCGGTCGATATGGATACTGTGATGGCGATTGCCCGAAAACACAATATTGCTGTCATAGAAGATGCGGCAGAAATGCACGGCCAGACCTATAAGGGGAAACCGTGCGGTAGTTTTGGCGATATCAGCACGTTCAGTTTTTACCCGAACAAACATATCACCACGGGCGAAGGGGGAATGGTGGTCACCGATAATGCTCTGTTGGATGAGCGCTCCCGTTCGCTGCGCAATCTCTGTTTTATGCCGCACAAACGGTTTGTCCATGAAGAATTGGGATGGAATTTTCGCATGACCAGTTTGCAGGCAGCGCTCGGCCTTGCACAGCTGGAACGGCTGGACGAGTTTGTTCAACGGAAGAGGGCGATGGGGAAATTGTACACGGAATTGCTCGACGGCCTGACTATGATCCAGTTGCCGGCGGCGAAAACGGACTATGCCGAGAATATCTATTGGGTCTACGGCATAGTGCTGAACGACGAAGTCCCGTTCGATGCACTGTCGATGATGAGTACTCTGTCGAAAAGCAACATCGGAACGCGTCCGTTCTTCTGGCCGATGCACGAACAGCCGGTGTTTCAAAAAATGGGATTATTTACGAATGAACGGTATCCCGTTGCCGAAAGAATCGCCCGGCGCGGATTCTATGTGCCGAGCGGAATGGCATTGACCCATGAACAAATTCGAACGGTTTCGCAGACAATAAAGGAAATATTTCGATGAGCGTATTCGGCAATTATTCACGGTATTACGACCTGTTGTATAAGGGTAAGGACTACGTCGGCGAAGCTCGGTATATCCATGAATTGCTCCAACAATGTGCACCACAGACAAAATCATTACTGGATCTCGGTTGCGGCACGGGAGCGCATGATCTGCTGTTGGCGCGTTACGGATATCGTATTGACGGCGTCGATATGTCGGACGAAATGCTTGCAAAAGCGCGGGAAAAAACCTCTCCCACATCGGACGGTGAGACGCCGCTGCATTTTCACAAGGGTGATATCCGTACCGTTCGGCTGGGAAAGACATTCGATGCCGTTGTGTCATTGTTTCATGTGGTGAGCTACCAGACGCTGAATGCGGACGTGATGCAAACCTTGACCACCGTCAAAACACATTTGAAACGGGATGGAGTGTTCATTTTTGATTGTTGGTACGGCCCGACCGTCCTGACCGACCGTCCGGTCGTTCGCGTTAAAAATCTGGAAGACGATGATGTCAGGGTTGTTCGCATCGCCGAACCGGTGCTGCACCCCGAACACAATCTGGTTGATGTTCGATATACGGTCTTTATCACGGATAAAAAAACCGGCCACGTGCAGGAACTTCATGAAACGCACACCATGCGGTACTTTTTCTCGCCCGAAATAGAATTCATGGTGAACAATGCAGGATTTAAAATATTGTCAGCCGAAGAGTGGATGACAAAAAAACCGCTCGGCTTCGATACCTGGGGCGCCCTTTTTGTATGTCAATTAACAGAATAGCGCAACCGCGTATGCACCGATACAATCGTGGGTGGACGGAGAGTGGAATACAACGTGTGTATTGCCGAGGTGTATGGAACGGTACCGCGTCTATGATGAACCGCACAAAATCCTTCGTAATGGTTCTGGTATTTCCTACAGTCTGTGAGCTGTAATGACGACATCGTCCTTATTCAGATCTACTCTACAGGTTACGTCTTTTTCTGCCCTCAATATTGTCTTGGGTTTTGCCAATCAGCTTGTGGTAGCGTATTATTTCGGCGCAACGCTCGAGCGGGATTCGTATTTTGCAGCAGCAGTCATTCCGCTGTACATCTCCACGCTGTTTGCCGGTTCCGTGGGCGTCATGTTTATGTCGTCGTACATCGAACACCAGACGCGCAGGACGGCAGAGGAGCGGGATCGGTTTACCAATAGTGTCTTGAATATCAGCGCCACCCTGTTATTTGTTCTGGCGGTCGCCGGCATCGTGTTGTCCGACAGTATCATACGGCTGTTGCTGCCGGGATTCGGCAGTACACTCCTTCAGGAAACGTCGGGAATATTCCGGATATTGCTTCCGTCAACAATATTTTTGGTGCTGTCGAATCTTTTATCGACCATCTATCAGGCGCACGGTAGATTTGTGCCCCCCGCTGCCACACCGCTGGTGAATGTCGTGATCACTCTCGGTTGTGTGCTGATCTGGCACGGGCAGATTGGAATTGTCTCCCTTGCGTGGGGTACGCTTGCAGGATCAATAGTGCAATTCATGCTCCTGGTGCCAATTGTCCGGACCAATCACGCGTACATCTGGCGGGCGACATACGACAGAGACATAAAAAAGATATTCATGCTTGCCGCACCGCTCTTTTTTGCCGGTATCTTTTATCGGTCGTCGACAATTTTTGAAAGGATGATCGCTTCAACATTGGAAAGAGGCAGTATATCGTATTTGGGATATGCAACGCAATTGATGAACTACCTCTCAATTATTGCCACCGGCGGCATTGCAACGACGATATTTCCGGTCATGACCAAAGGATGGGAACTCGGCGATCTCGATATGGTCCGGAATTATTTTGCGAAGGGGATCCGCATCGTTTTAACGGTGACAGTGCCGATTGCTGTCGTTTTTATCGTCATGGGAGAGCCGGTCATCAGAATCATCTTTGAGCGCGGGGCGTTCGATAGTCATACGACCGCGGCGGTAAGCAAGAGTCTCGCTGTAATGATGGTGGCATTTGTGTGCTTGAGTTGCGGCAATATTGTGGCGAAGGGTTTTTATCTTTCGAATAAGACAAAATTGTTTTCGGTCATCGTCAGCGTGGAAGTGGTGATCTATTTATCTCTCGGTTATTATTTGAGTTCACAGATCTCATACGTGGGATTGGCGGTGGCATTGTCGGTATCATCATTAAGCACATTCGTGATATCGTCGGTCTTTTTACATAAAATATTCAAGGGAGTGAACGCGGGGAGATTGATGTACGATATCCTCAAGGTCGGTACCGCCTCAGTTGTGCTTGGAGCCGTTGTACTGACTCTCCGATCATTGACATTCGGGAACATGCCGGAATTGCTTGCCGTAATAATTTCTGGCGGCATTGGGGTGGCAGTGTATATTGTTGTCACATGCTCCGTCTTGCCGATAGAAGAGATGATTCTCGCGAAGAAAAAGATCTTCGCTTTTATTGAAAATAGGGTCTTGAGAATCGGCCGGAAATAACAACGAATGATTCGCACGAGGCGATGAATACACCGGCACAATCACCAGAATGTGCAAAGGAAGTCAAATTGTGAAATGAGGAGTATATGAAAATCAGGATTGTTTGTTACGAAGATGTCAATAAGTGGATCATTGGAAAATTTGCAAAGAAACTCCATGAAAATCTTTCCGGTGGAGATGTTAAGATCGATATAGGATATTCAGTGGACATGAGCGCCGACATAAATCATCACGTGATGTATGGCGGATTCAACGGTACCCTCTCGACAATCGATTCGCTGATGATAACACATGTCGACAATATATCGAAATTGCATCACCTTAAAAAAATGCTTGATGTCGCCCGCATCGGTATTTGCATGTCCGAAGAGAGCATGAACACGCTGTCTGACGCCGGAATTGACCGCTCAAAGTTGTGCTACGTCAATCCCGCCCATGACGGCATCATACAACCTCGCCGACGGGTTGTCGGCATCACCTGCCGCGTTCAGGAGGATGGAAGAAAAAGAGAATATTTATTGGGCGAACTTGCACAACGTTTGGATCCGCGGTATTTTTCATTTAAGATTATGGGAGACGGATGGAGCACATATGTCACTATGCTCCGAGAAAAGGGCTTCACCGTGCAATACTGGGATGCTTTCGTGTATGACGAATACACGAAATTGATCGAAAGTTTGGATTATTACGTCTATTTTGGGCAGGATGAAGGGCAGATCGGATTTATCGATGCTCTTGCTGCAGGGGTCGAAACCATCGCGACGCCGCAGGGGTATCATTTAGATGTGGAGAACGGCATTAATTATCCTTTTTCTACGGCGGAAGAACTCTATGTTGTGTTCGATCGGATATCGAATGACCTGAAGCGCCGGACCGATCTGGTCGCTGACTGGACATGGAAAAATTATGCGACAAAGCATTTGGAAATTTGGAAGTATCTCAAAGCGCAGCATACCGGGGAGAAATACGCAGTACCGGCGAAAACATATAAGGACGGAATATTTTCAATATTGGAGTTCCAGCAGGAAAGAAAAAGCACCGCAGGATTGAAACAGCGGTTAGTGTACAAAATACGATTGCTGAAAAACTGGTTCGTACATAAATATTTTCTCCATAATCGGAAGAATTCGGTGCACCAATGAGTATGGATGCGATGATAAATTATTCGGGAAGTGATCGGGGAATATTGCGCAAGTGAAAAAGCAAGCGGCATATCTCGGAATAGTGATATATTTCCCTTTTATTTTGTATGCAGTGCTTCTCGTTGCACAATTCGAGGTGATTTATTTTAACTACCTGAATGTGCTGTTCTTTCTTGCGGTGATTGCGGTAGCAAAAAGCTCCCGGCATCGGCCGTTGCCCGACCGGTTCTTCCGGTGGTGTATCGCATTTAATATCGCATTTGTCGCAGTGGGATTCATGAATCTCCTGATCGGCGGCGTTGCCTTTCTAAACTATTTTGCAAAACATTACGGAGTCTTTTTATCGACGGCGTTAATATTCTATTTCGCAACATTCAGGGATACTGAGAATATTGAAATATTCAACCGGTTATCATTGATTATCGGCGGTGTGTTCATCATTCAGCTGGCATATTCTTTTTATGAATCGGTTTTTTCGGATGTCTATATCGTCAATTCATTCGATTGGAACGGCACGTTCTCCGATTTTGACTACGAGGGGGGATTGCTCAATGACCGGCTGCAAATAGAATATTTCTTCCAATATCTCGATTTGCCGATACGGTTGGTCTTCACGGGATTATTGGGTCAGCATAATCACTGGGGGACGCAACTTCCTTTCTACAATCTTATTTTTATCTATCAATATTATTACAGCACAACCGGACGGTTGCGATATCTCGGTTTACTCGGATTAGTGTTGCTGGCAGCCATACTGAACACTTCGCGGTTCGGCATTCTCGCCATTATCATTACGGATATAGTTTTCTTTTACTATTTTACCACTATCAATAAACGAATAAAAGCATTGTTCTATTTCTCCTTCGGAGTGCTCTTGTTGATCTTCGCCATGGATATTTATGAAAGCATCTCGACGTATGTCTCTCTTACCAACACGTTTTCTACCCGTCAGGATACATGGTCATACTTATGGCCGGTCATTTGGGACAGGAGTATCTTCGAAATATTATTTGGATCGACATTGACAGATATTGTATCGTTCACAGCATCACTGGATACGCCGGATTTTGAAAATTTATCGTATACCTTCTTGTTCGAGAAGGGTTTATTAATACATATATTTTTCGTACTATTAATGATACGCCTCTGGAATAAAGACAGAAGTGCCGCCCGATTAAATCGCATAACGAACAGACTCATCGTCGTGAATATCATCCTTGTCTCACTGTGGAGCAACGTTTTCTTCCGTTATTCGAGTGTCGTTTTTGCCACACTGCTGATGTATCGGACGTCGATGGTGGAAAACAGCCGCCATACATCGGAGCCAATAAATCATAAGGCCGAACAGTGAAAATGAAGGTAGCATGGCTGGGTCCTTACGACATTAACAGTATACAGCATCGGTTCGATACAACGTTCGACACGTCGTTTCATCCCGCAACATGGATCAAAAACGGCGCTCAGGCATTGGTCAAGAGCGGCGACGTTGAGCTGCATCTGTTGATGCACGATAAGAGATTCCCGAAAGATTACCGATTTGTTGAACAGGGGATACATTTCCATTTGTTTCATACTCCTTTTCCCCGGGTACCCCGTCCGCTTGCCTTGTATCAGTTGGATTGCCGGAATTTCTACAGGGAACTTGCCGGCATTCAACCGGATATCGTGCACGGACACGGGACGGAAAATTTATTTTCGTATGTCGCGATCACGTCGGGGTATCCGAACATAGTATCGGTGCAAGCGATCGTGACGAAACTCATCAAAGAACATAAGGGTCTTTCCAGAAGATTGCTGGAACACCTCATCGTGCAGTATATCGAACGGTACACCGTAAAAAGGGCTAAGAATTTTATTATTAAAGCGCCGTTTGTGGAACATTTTATTAAGGAATTAAATCCTGGTGCCGTTGTACACCTGCTGGAAAATATCATTCACGAACGGTTCTTTCAGGTCGAAAGAAAACCCGGCGTTCATCGCAGAAAGATATTGTTCATCGGTTCGTTGATCAATACAAAGGGCATAGAGGAATTGATTCATTCCTTTACAATTCTAGCGTCCGAATTTGCCGATATTGAGCTCCATCTTGTCGGCACGGGCATTGAATCGTATACTCAATCGGTCCTGATGCCGTTGATAAAAAACGGGATGGGAAAAGACCGCATCGTGATGCATGGCCATGTTTCTACAGATGTCATTGCACAATTATTTTCCGAATCGGCCATGGTGGTGCTCCCTTCGTATTATGACACGAGTCCGAACAGCGTGGCCGAAGCAATGGTGGCCGGTGTTCCGGTCATCGGTACGGATGTCGGGGGCATTCCATTTATGATACAGCATGGTGAAACCGGCACGGTTATTCCGTCGAGAAACGTTCGGGCGTTGACCGATGCAATGCGGTCGTACATCGAACATCCGGAACGGGCGGAACGCTATGCCGGTGTCGGCCGGGATCGCGCCCGTCTCAGATTTGGCGAACAACGATATGTTGACCGCCTATTGACAATTTATCGGTCCATTGTTGAAACCGGTCAACGGAAGAAGAATGGGATGTAACGGCATCTGTCGGTATGTCGGTATCACAAAGTGCAATTGCAATGCAGCAATCTCTATCATAGGATAATAAACGGACGGTCGAAATGTTTAAGAATAAAATTCTATTGATCACCGGAGGTACCGGATCATTCGGGAATGCAGTGCTTCGTCGGTTTGCCGATGAGGGATTAAAAGAAATCAGGATATTCAGCCGCGACGAGAAAAAACAGGATGACATGCGGAAGTTTTATAAAAATCCGGTCATTAAATACTATATTGGCAGTGTCAGGGATGAACATGCCGTCGAGAAAGCGATGATGAATGTCGATTACGTTTTCCATGCCGCTGCGCTGAAGCAGGTTCCATCCTGTGAATTCTTTCCGATGGAGGCAATTCAAACGAATGCAATCGGCTGTCAAAACGTGATTAGTGCAGCCATTCGGAACGATGTAAAAAAAGTGATCGTGCTCAGTACGGATAAGGCTGTCTATCCGATAAATGTCATGGGGTTATCGAAGGCGCTTTCCGAGAAGATCATGATTGCCGAATCGAGGAATTTAACCGGGAAGAAATTTCATACGGTGTTGTGCGGCACACGCTATGGAAACGTCATGGCGTCACGGGGATCTGTCATTCCGTTGTTTGTCGAACAGATCCGTTCGGGACAACCGATCACTATCACGGATCCGCAAATGACCCGGTTCATGATGACGCTGGAAGATGCCGTCGATCTGGTCCTTTTCGCATTTACCCACGGAAGCCAGGGGGATATTTTTGTTCAAAAATCTCCCGCTGCAACCGTCGAAACTATTGCACGGGCATTGCTGGAACTCTACAATGCTAAAAACAAAGTGAAATACATCGGTATCCGGCATGGAGAAAAAATTTATGAAACGTTGATTAACCGGGAAGAAATGGTGAAAGCGGAGGACCTGAAAGACTATTACAAGATTCCCGCCGATACACGCGATCTGAATTACGATAAATTCTTCACGCAGGGTGAATCGACGCAGGTCAAAACGGACGAATACACGTCGCATAATACGTACCGCCTGAATCTGAAGGAAACAAAGGATTTATTATTGAAATTGAGCACCATCCGTTGCGACGTGCTTGGGGAATCGGAACAACCGTATTATTCACCGTAATATGCTCTTGAGGACACAGTGAAAAACATTGGCATCACCGGCCAAAGCGGATTTATCGGTACACATTTATACAATACGCTCTCGTTATACAAAGAGAAGTATCGCCTCATTGAATTTTCCGACGATTTTTTCGACGATACGGCGGCGTTAAATAATTTTGTATCACAATGCGATGTTATCGTTCATCTTGCGGCGGTAAACCGGCACGAAAATTCCGACGTGCTTGTGAATACCAATATCCTCCTTGTCGAAAAACTTATTCAATCGGTGGAGCGGCATCGGGGTCTCCGGCGGATCGTATTTTCTTCATCGATCCAAGAGGAAAAGAATAACGAATACGGCAAATCAAAGAGAATCGGCCGGGAAAAATTCATTGAATCCGCGAAGAAATGCAATTACGGCTTTTCCGGTTTGTTGATACCCAATGTTTTCGGACCGTTCGGAAGGCCGTTTTATAATTCCGTGGTTGCGACGTTTTGCCATCAACTCGTCCGCAATAACACTCCCGTCATCGATGTCGACGCTGAACTAAAACTCATCTACGTGTCCGAATTGATTGACGAAATGATCACACACATCGATATGGAGAGCACGGCCGTCGTGGATACTGTTGTTGTTCCGCATACCGGAGAGATAAAAGTATCGGCGGTGCTGAAGAAATTGATCGCCTACAAAGAGGACTATCTTCTGAAAGGGAAAATACCCGATCTGAAAAATTCGCTTGACGTCAATCTATTCAACACATTCAGAAGTTTCATCGATCTTCAACGGCATTTTCCATCCGTGTACGACATGCACACCGATGCACGGGGGAGTTTTGTGGAGATCATGCGCGAAGAGACGGGCGGCCAGGTGTCGTTTTCGACAACGGTTCCCGGCGTCACGCGGGGCAATCACTTCCACACCCGGAAAATCGAACGATTCGCCGTCATCAAGGGAGAGGCGAAGATACGGATGCGGAAAATCGGCACCGGCGATATTCTTGAATTTTCATTGTCGGGTTCACGTCCATCGTATGTGGACATGCCGATATGGTACACGCATAATATTACCAACGTCGGCACCGACGATCTCTATACAATATTCTGGATCAACGAGTTCTTTAATCCGGACGATCCGGATACTTATTTTGAAAATGTTTAACGATACGGCAGGTCTATGACACATAAAACGTTGCGAGTGGTAACCGTTGTCGGCACGCGTCCTGAAATTATCAGGTTATCCCGGGTTATTTCCCGGTTGGATGAATCAGGGGCCATTGAACATATCCTTGTTCACACGGGACAGAACTACGATTTCGAATTGAATCAAATCTTTTTCGACGATCTGGGTATCAGGAAACCGGACCATTTTCTCAACGCTGCGGGAGTCAACGGTGCCGTTACGATTGGGAATATCATTATTGCTTTCGATGCGCTACTCGAAAAGCTCAATCCGGACGCCGTGCTGCTGCTGGGAGATACGAACAGTTGTTTGGCGGCCATTCCCGCGAAAAAGAGGCATATACCAATTTTTCACATGGAAGCGGGAAACCGGTGCTTCGATCAGCGTGTACCGGAGGAAACAAACAGAAAAATCGTCGATCACATCAGCGATATCAATTTAACCTATTCCGGTATTGCCCGTGAATATCTGCTGCGCGAGGGGTTTTCACCGGACCGGATAATCACCACCGGTAGTCCCATGTTTGAAGTGCTGGAGTTTTATCGGGAGAAAATTAAAAAATCACAAATTGTAAAAACGCTGAAACTCCGACCGTTCGAATACTTCCTTGTCTCGGCGCACCGTGAAGAAAATATCAATGATAACGACCATTTCACAAGTTTGATGGAGAGCCTCAATGCCATTGCCGGTCACTTTAAATTGCCGGTGATCGTTTCAACGCATCCGCGCACACGAAAACAGATATCCGAGAAGAAGATCGTCATGCATTCGAACGTTCAACTTCTGGCACCGCTGAGTTTTACCGATTATAATGCTCTCCAGATCAATGCGAAAGCGGTTCTTTCCGATAGCGGTACGATATCGGAGGAATCGTCTATTTTGGATTTTCCCGCATTGAATATTCGTCAAACCCATGAGCGGCCGGAAGCAATGGAAGAAGCGTCGGTGATAATGGTCGGGCTGAATTCGGACCGAATAATGCAGGGACTGATCCACATGCAAAATCGTAACAGGAAAGCGCGTGTCATGCACGTAGTCCGTGACTATACGGCTCCCAATGTATCCGAAAAAGTTGTCAGAATTATTATTTCATACGTCAGTTATGTCAACAGAACCGTCTGGCAGGATAAATCGTACTTATAACGATCCGCGGAATCACCTCATGTGGAAAACTGAATGCGACCGATGAACATATGGATCATTGCCAATGCCGATTTCCCCAACGGCCGGGGTGGTACGCCGCGTATCCGGAATATAGCGGCGGGGATGGTGAACCGGGGGCACGTCGTTCGGGTCTTGATTCCTCATGCGGCCGGTTATGTGGGAAAAAATCAAAATACAGACGTTAAAGGCGTGTATAACGGTGTCGAATTTGAATATCTCAATAATTCGGTCGAACGTCCGCAGCATGAGCGTCACATCGTCATAGACAAGATCGTCGGCCATCTGAAGATGCTCTGGAAACTTGCAATGGAAAAAAGACCCGATTGCATTGTCATTTATAACTATTCATTGTTCGATACCGGTCTAGTCATATTCCTGGCAAAATTGTTGAAGGTCGTTGTACTCTATGATGTCTGTGATGAGCGTTTTGATATTCATGCCCGCGGGTGGGATCGGAGTCTAATGAGGAATATCAACATCGTGAATGCAAAAATATCGGACACGATATTGTTCCCACTCGCTGATGGATATTTTGTCGTATCGACATATTTACAAAAGAAGATTAAAAAATATAGTGACCGACAGCCCGTCATCATGCTGCCGTTGATTGCCGATATTCATTATCAACCGGCTACGGCAGTACAGGACACGAATGTATTTCAATTGGCGTATCTCGGCTCTCTAATTCCCGACGAGGGAATAGAAATTTTGGTTGACGCGATTGCTATTATTAAGAAGGAAATCCCGAACATACACTGCGATATTACCGGGGGAGCGAATAATGCTTCGTACGAGCGGGAAATCCGGAAGAGAATACAGGCGAATGCATTGGAGGACACAATATCTCTGGTGCCGAATATTCCGCACGACCAGGTGGTCCAGTACCTGATGGGAAAAACACTTCTGCTGCTGCCGCGCCCGAATACGGTAATATCACAGGCCGGTTTCCCCGGGAAACTCGCAGAGTATATTTCTTCTCGCAGGCCCTTTGTTGCGACGAATTTCAGCGATATTCTTCTATATTTTAAAGATAATGAGTCGGCATTCATTAGTGAAAATAATTCGGCATCGTCCTTTGCTTCGTCGTGCATGTATGCACTTCGGAATCCGGATCTTGCCAAAAAGGTTGCCCATAATGCATTTCAGGTCGGACTGGAAAAATTCGACATGAAAATACTATCAAGCGAAATCGAGAAATTTATTTTGCACCTTAAAAATTAACAGGATAACTGATTATGTTGAAAAGCGAGAAAATATGGGAAGGATTTGCAAAAAAAGATGCCAAATATTATATCTGGGCCACCGATAAAAGTGACGATGAAATAAAATTTTTTGAATCCGGAGCACCGGAGGTCGACAGTATCATCCGTGAATTGGGATCGTTTGACAACAACAGCATTCTGGAGGTCGGCTGCGGTCTCGGGAGAATGTCGGTGCATTTAAAAAAGTACTTTACGTCGGTTATTGCTGTCGACATATCAAATACAATGATAGAAAGAGCAAAGGAATATCACAGCGGGATCGAAAATATCTCTTTTCTTAAAGTTCCAGGAAACGGCATGTTACCTGTTATGAAAGACAATTCTGTTTCTGTCGTTTTGTCGTGGCACGTTCTTCAGCATGTCCCCGACTATGATATAATAAAAACCTATATATCGGAAATCTATAGAGTCGCAATGCCCGCGGCAAAAATATTACTGCATTTCGACACCCGGCCGGACACTCTTGCTTCCTCCTTACTATCCGGGATCCCGCCCATTTTTAACCCGATTCTGCCGCGAAATTATCGGTATGGAATGAGACGATACCGGAGAAACCTTGCGGATGTGAGGAATGAATTGATCCGGATCGGTTTTACCATTCTCAATCAACGCAATGACAACACCGATCGTCAACTCTTCCTGCTTTCGAAATAGTACCTATGGAATCCAAAATTAAAATCGTTTTTATCCTCGAAGCAACATTGGGCGGTATTCGGAAGAATGTTGTTGAATTGCTGGACAGTCTGGATACCCGGCAGTATCAATTGTTTTTTATCTATTCGACTTTGAGAGCAGACGCGATATTTATGTCTCACATCAAAGCCCTCGAAGACAAAGGAGTGATGTTATTCCCCGTGAGAATGGTTCGGAATGTGAACGTCATCGATGACGTGAAGGGAGTGCTTTCGGTCTATACGATTGTGAAGAAGATAGCGCCTGATATCATTCATGTCCATGGGGCGAAGGCTGGGATTATAGGCAGAATTGCGTCGCTATTTTTACGCAACAACGTGAAAGTGATATATACTCCGCATGGCGGTTCTTTTCACATGTTCGATTCGTTCATTGGAATGGTGTATCTCGCTATCGAAAAGTGTATGAAAAGATTCACCGACATGTATATCGGTGTGTCGAAAGATTCTCATCGTCATATTGTCGGAAGGCTTCACGTTAACGAAAAGAAATGCCGATTAATTTATCATGGGATCAAGCGCAGCGAATCGGGTATCGCGAAGACGGAAATCCCAAACCGATCCCATTATCACGATAGATTCATCGTCCTTCACCCGGCACTTTTTTTAGAATCAAAAGGACATTTGGAGTACCTGGAGGCAATCGGGAAAAATAATAGTTCATTAAACGCAAAGATTCTTATCCTGTTGGCGGGTGATGGCCCTTTACGGAACGATATTATTCAAAAAATAGAAAAGTATAATCTCTCGCACAATATCGAACTCATAGGATTTACCGAAGATCTGAATTCCTACATTGAGATTTCTGATCTCATTATGCTGCCTTCGCAAAACGAAGCATTTGGATATGTTCTATTGGAAGCAATGATGCACTCAAAACCGGTATTGGGCACAATTGTCGGAAGTATTCCCGAAATAATACAAAACGGTCATAACGGTATTTTGATTTCATTATCCGATATAGACAGAATAGTTGAGATACTAAACTATCATTGTGAGAATATGGATCAGCTGAGGATCATGGGGAAAAATGGTCATCAGTTTGCAACAACGAATTTTAGATTTGAAAAAATGATTGAAGAACACGATGCATTGTATAAGGAATTGGTTTCACGGTCATAGCCGTAAGGTGTACGAACGTTGCAACCAATTGGGATTCAAAAACATAGGCATATAAAATCGGTACAACGATGTCAATTGATGCCTTGACAATCGCAATCCATAGCTGTGTGAAAGAAGAAATTCTGTAGCGCCCCGTTCAGTAGCGCCGGTAATGCTGTGCTGGCAGTATCTTCTTGTTAGTCCGTCTATTCATTGCTATATTTCTTGTCAAAGCCTGATTGTACGCTTACCCGATTGCTTAATACGATACGCAATACGGTATTGTCCGCATGGGAGGAAGGGAAGCGGTGGCAGTAAAAGCGTCCATACGTTATGGCGCATAAAAGAATCTATTTCCCGGAATAAAAAAAGGTCTCATCAACGACTGTGGTAAAACGATACTGGAAAATAATATTTATCATTCTTTCGCAATTGTTCGATGTTGCGGCAATCGCCCTCACAAAAATCATTGTCAACTTCATATATGTGGGATTCGCTTCATTTACTGATCCGCGGTTCTATTTTCCTCTTTTTACCTTTACCGTTGTGTATCTTGCTGTAGCGTCTATGTTGGGACTCTACCGTGGATCATTCCATTTGAGTTTGCGGCTTCAGAATTTTATCATGTTTAGATCGTATCTCGTATCAGTACTTATAGCAAACTCTATTATCTTATTTTCCGGATTATTTTACTTCCGAATGTCCATCGCGGTTTTCTTTATTTTTCTCCCGCTGGTGCTCTTTTTCAGCCGTTTTATCTTAAAACAATTGAATCTCTATGCCCAAAAATTTGGCTATGGAATTCACGAAACGCTCATCATCGGCAAAGATGGTGAAATTGAAAAACTCTTTTCTCGGTTTTCCATCTTTCCTGAATTAGGGTATAAAATACGGGGACTTGTAAGCACAGGCGAATCTCTTCATATACTCGACATACCTCAATATTCGTTTGATAGACTCTATGAGATTACGGAACAATTCAAGATAGACCGGATATTTATCACGTCCGATTTATTCCGGTCCCATGAATTAAAAATAGTTGAAAATATTTCTAAAGAAAAAGGCATCAAAACAAAAATGATTTCGTCGGAGACGGAGAATGTTCTGAACATCGCGAGAATCTACGATATTGCAGGAATAACATTAATATACCCGCCGAGCGACAAGGCGAAGTACATTAAAAGGATATCGAAAAGAACCTTTGACTTGATCGGCGCAGTTCTTATCACACTCATACTCTCGCCAATATTTATCATTACAGCAGTGGCAATATATTTTGAATCGGGCAGCCCGATATTTTTTCTCCAAAGAAGAACATCACATAAAAATGTTAAAGGATTCAATTTCATTAAATTCCGAAGTATGGTAAGCAATGCAGAACAGATGAAAGCAGAATTGATGGGGAAAAATGAATCTGACGGCGCATTATTTAAAATAAAAAATGATCCACGCGTTACGAATGTCGGACGATTGATCCGAAAATTAAGCATTGATGAATTGCCTCAGCTATTTAATGTTATTAAAGGCGAAATGAGTCTTGTCGGGCCCCGTCCCCTTCCTCCCTCGGATTTTGAAAATGCGAATGAACCGAATGAATTTTGGGATGCGATTTACGAACGAAGTTCTGTGAAACCGGGAATGACAGGCTTATGGCAGGTTTCTGGAAGAAGCAATATTAAATTCCGTGAAATGATTTTGCTAGATCTCTATTATGTTGAGAACCATACGCTCTTATTCGATTTGGAGATCTTGTTTGAGACGATCCCGGTTGTATTGTTGGGGAAGGGAGCATATTAAAAGATAAAAGTAAATTTTATTTTGTTGTGAATTGGAGTGTGTTTCCTGTAAAATATTGAAAAGGCCGTAAAATTAGATAATAATAATTCATCCTTTCTTTTCTACAACACCTAGCGAGAAAAATCATATGAAGGGAATAGTGTTAGCCGGAGGTTCCGGATCTCGAATGTATCCGATCTCGAAGGTATATAGCAAACAACTGACACTGATCTACGATAAGCCGCTTATTTATTATCCCGTATCGGTTTTGATGCTTGGCGGTATCACAGAGATACTGATCATCTCAAACGAACAGACCATTCCGCATTATCAAACACTCTTTGGCGACGGTTCTCAGATCGGCCTCAAACTATCGTATGTTGTGCAGCCCGCACCGAATGGTATTGCGCAGGCGTTTTTGCTGGGTAAAAAGTTTATCGGGAACGATTCGGTCACACTGGTGTTGGGAGACAACATTTTTTACGGCAACCTGGACTTCTTTTATAACGCTTTGAATCGCAGAACAGGTGCAACGGTTTTTGGTTATAGAGTCTCCGATCCGGAGCGCTATGGAGTAATAGAATTTGATAAAAGCGGCAAGGCGGTCAGCATCGAAGAAAAACCGAAAAAACCGCATTCAAATTATGCCGTTCCCGGCTTGTATGTCTATGATAACAGCGTCGTCAGTATCTCTGAAAACCTTAAGCCTTCTGCCCGCGGAGAACTGGAGATCACCGATGTGAATGTAGAGTATATGAAGCGAAATCAGCTCTTTGTGGAGAAAATCGGACGTGGAGTGGCGTGGCTCGATACCGGAACGCCCGAAGCATTGCTGCAGGCGTCGAACTTTTTTGGCACGATCGAACAACGGCAGGGATTGAAAGTGGCGTGTGTGGAGGAGATCGCATATCATAAAAAATTCATTACTAAAGATGAATTCGTAAAACTGGTGTCATCACTGCCAAAATCGTCATACAGAGAATATCTCGATAACATTATACTCCATGACGAATTATGAAGATCGTCAGTACATCAATTCCTGATATAATTGTTATCGAACCGTCGGTTTTTAACGACGATCGAGGATATTTTTTAGAATCGTATCAGTATCAAAAATATCGTGAATATATCGGCGCTGTTACGTTTGTGCAGGACAATATCTCCTCATCCGTCAAAGGGACGCTGCGGGGATTGCACCTGCAAATCGAACCATTTGCACAGGGGAAATTATGCCAGGTGCTGCAAGGATCCGTATTAGACGTTGCGGTCGACATTCGCAAGGGATCTCCAACCTTCGGCAAACATGTAGCGATGGAATTATCCGATGAAAACAAACGACAGATCTGGATCCCGCCCGGTTTTGCCCATGGATTTTCGGTCCTGTCGGACACAGCACTCTTTCACTACAAATGCACGAATTATTATCATAAAGCATCGGAGAGATGTTTGTTATATAATGATCCGGTTTTACAGATTGATTGGAGAGTTCAGAATCCGATAGTTTCGGAGAAAGACAAAAAAGGAGTGTTACTAAAAGATTTATAAATTGCAAGATTTCAAGATTACAAGATTACCAGATTGTGCAATAAAAGACAGAATGCACATTACAAGTTCTAGAGGTGGTCTCAAAAATTATCCGATATTGTCATCGCGAGGAGTCCCAATTTATCAGGACGACCTGCCTGCCGGCAGGCAGGCGTGGCGATCTCAAACTTACAATAATTTTAGGAAATTGTTCCGCTTTTAGAATCCCGCATTGAGCGGAATCATAAAAGCGGGACTTCGCTCGTAAAAAGCACTCGCTCGCAATGACAATTATCTATTTTTATGATGACTTCTAATTTCTATTTCCCGATTCCCAATGACCAATGACTAATTACCAATGACCTGTAGTTTTCTCATACTAGGCTCCAACGGACAGTTAGGTAAACAATATTCCAAGGACCTTGCCACGCGTCAATTCACATTCGTGGCGCCGGATGAAAAAGACTGCGACATCACATCGATCGACACATTATCCAGATTTATCGATTCCGTCAAACCAACTGTTATTATCAATTGCGCCGCATACAATGCGGTCGATATGGCCGAGCAGCAGTCGGATATCGCCACGCTCATCAACACTACCGCAGTAAAGAATATCGCATCGCTCTGTGCCGATAAAAAAATATTCCTGGTCCATTACAGCACGGATTATGTTTTTGACGGTGCAAAGGGGAGTCTGTACGAAGAATCCGATTTGCCGAATCCTTTAAATACCTACGGAAAAACAAAACGGGGCGGAGAAGAAGCCGTTCTTGCATCAGGGGCAAAGCATCTGTTGCTTCGGACCAGTTGGGTCTTTGGGAACGGCACACAGAATTTTATCCATAAGTTGCTGCAATGGTCGCAAAAGAATCCGGTCCTAAAATTAACATCCGATGAAGTATCTGTTCCCACAAGTACGATCGATCTTGTCGATTTCACACTTCGGGCAATTGATAAAGGACTGACAGGATTGTATCATCTCCCCAACAGCGGTTATGCGTCCCGCTATGAATGGGGAGAGTACATAGCCAAAAAACTTTCGCTAGTCTCAACTATTATCCCTGTGCCGATGACCGCGTTCCCAAGCCCGGCCCGGCGGCCGCTTTTTTCTGCCATGTCCAACAAAAAACTGCAAAAAGATCTCGGTGTAACAATCCCTGATTGGAAAGATGCGGTGGATAGATTCTTATTGGAATACCCGGTGAAATAAAGAGCAAAAGCTGCCACAAAATCACGAAATCACAAAAGCAAAAAAAAACGGCTCACGCAAAGCCGCAAAGAGATAGGTAGGTCGGATCTCCAGATCCGACCAAAAGCAAAAAGATTCACCACGGAGGCACTGAGGACACGGAGAAATTTGTGGGTCCCGACTTCGTCGGGACGAAAGTAAAAAGCAAAAGCAGCTCACACAAAGGCACAAAGAGATAAATGTGGCGAACCTTCAGTTCGCGGATATAAAATCTCTACTACTCAACTACTCATCGACTCAATGACTTTATTGGCGAACCTTCGGTTCGCTGAATAATGATAATTTGTAAAAAATAGTGCGTTGGGCCGAAATCGATGGCGGTGTGTGTTGGGAAAGGATCGATCGAAGGGTATTTTGTGGTGCGCCAGGCGCCACAACGGCCTGTGGGTCGGGGATCGATCCGCGCCTTTCGATTTCGATGGATTTCTTTTGCTCCTTTTCTTTCTCGGAAAGAAAAGGAGGAGATTAAAAGCAAAACCAGCCACAAAATCACGAAATCACAAAAGAAGATTCACCACAGAGGACGCGGAGATCGCGCCTGCCTGTCGGCAGGCAGGGAGAATAGATATGGCGAACCTTCGGTTCGCATATTTGCATTACGGTTCGTGTCTGCACAATTCAAAAAATCTTCAAATCATAAAATCATGAAATTATAGCACTGCCGGTAAGGTCACTCTCATTTTTTGACCTGTTTTTTCGTTATACAAGGCATCTCCTTTATTTGAAAAATCAGAGAAAATTAGTATATTTAGCATATTTCTTTCGGGCGTTTAGCTCAGCTGGTTTAGAGCGCCTGCCTTACAAGCAGGAGGTCCGCGGTTCGATCCCGTGAACGCCCACTTGTCTTTCCTGCGCGATAATAGGGGATATTATCCATGCATCGCACTTACCCACACGATTCATTTCACACTACCACCATAGCATTATCATTAATGTCGAGTATTGTATGAAAAACTTCATAGTTGCAGTTCTTGTTCTCTTTTTCTCATCGGCGATGGTTTTAGGTCAAAGCGGATACAAAAAGAAGGTCGTATCATACGTCAATACGGTTGTTGTTTCTCCATCTGCCGGATTAAGCGGTTCACAAAAGGAATATATATCATCATCACTTTCGCGCAGCGTACAGATGGAACGGTTCGGATATGCTGCGCTCCCCGCAGCAACGGTTGAACGGTTTGCGCAGCAGGTGTCCGGCGCGGCAGCCGTAAACGCGGACCAGGTACGCACCATTGTTGAGCAAACTCTCGCCCCGGATCTGGTGGCGCTGTTGGACATCAATAAAGAACTCTTGAGCAAACAGAACTTAAGCGAAACGGAGAGGAATACATTTCTTGCGACAAAGGCACAATCGGCGGGACTCTCCGCATCGCAGTTGGAATCGATATTGAATTCGGGATTCTTCTATGTACCGTTCGTCGAGCAGTACGAACGCAGCACCCGCCGCGGTGAGAGGGATATTAAAAACGATGAGGGGAAGGTTGTCCGTAAACAGAAATACACAACCTATGAACATGAAATGAAAATCGGTTTGCTCTGGTTCAAATTGAATATCGACCGGCAGAATAATGCGACCATCGCCTATGTGGGAGCGGCGCAAGGATGGAGATCAGGACCCATCTCCCGTTCAGAGGATCAGGATGACGGCGAAGACGGCAACGCGGATTGGGAAGCGTTTTCGTCCGCAGTCAATACCAGCGCAGTGAATGTCGGCAATGAAACCAAAAAGTTCGAAGAATTTCAACTCACCGGCGGCGTTACGGAGGTGACCACGTTCGGAGTCCGTCTGAACCTCGGTACGCGCGAAGGACTTGGTCTGGATGATTCCTATTGGGTAGAAGAGATGGTGGAAGACGAAGAGGGAAACATTTCAAAAGAACGGCGTGGATTTGTCAAAGTCAGGGAAGTGGGAGACAATACATCGAACGAATCCGAATCATCCTATGCTCAGACCATCACCGGTTCAAACTACTCACCGGGATTGTCGGTGTCGGAGATCCCGATGATCGGCATCAATGCGGTCTTCGGGCTCGGTATAATACCGGTAAACATAAAGACATTCGACAATCAAGCCACAAAGTTTTCTCTCTCTCAATACGACTTTGCTCTGGGTGTCACCGAAGAGGTGAAAAGTGCGTTCGGGCCGTTTGTTCATTTTCAGGGGAGCCTTGCCAATAGCGCAAAGGTCTCCGAACTCTGGATCAACATCGGCGCAGCAATCGGATTTATGAGCGTCGACGGTAAATTCTATCTGCCGGAATACAACGGACTCGGCGTTCAAACCGGCATCGACAGCTCGACCGATATCGGCGCTTCCATCACGGGATTTGTCGATCTGAGTATAGTAAAGAAATTTTATCTCTATCGTTTTGGACTCGTGATGCAGGGAGGAATGAAATACTGGCTCACCTATCTTTCCGCTACGGGCAAAGACAAGAACGGAGACGATCTGACGTATTCCATGACGCAGGGAATGCTCGGATTTAACGGAAAACTCGGGCTGGAAATGTATCTTTCCCCGATGCTTTCCATCGGCGGCGGTGCGGAATATAACCTCTTCCCGTCGTCGAACTCATGGACCGCCACGGTGACCGATAAGGACAAGAACGATACCAAAAACGATGACGCTGTGGGTCCGGACACAAAGTATTCGGGCTTAGGTTTTTATCTTTGGGTCAATTATGCTTTACCGAGTTTGTTCTAAAGCAACAACAAAAGAGTCACCACGGAGGCACTGAGGACACGGAGAAATATTTATGGTTCCGACTTCGTCGGAACAAAAGCAAAAAAAAGAAAAAGCAAATCAACCACCAAGGCACCAAATCACCAAATTGATGTATCGCGAACCTCCGGTTCGCGGAAAAGTGGTATCCAAATAATATATTGCGTTGGGCCGAAATCGACGGCGGTGCGCGTAGGGAAGGGATCGATCGAAGAGTATTTTGTGGCGCGCCAAGCGCCACAACGGCCTGTGTGCCAGGGATCGATCCGCGCCTTTCCCTGCCCGCCGGGTAAAAGATTTTGAGGCAGGCGGGGATTTCGAAAGATTGCGCTGCTGGGAAACGCAGCGGAACAAAAAACGTTTCTTTTGCTCCTTTTCTTTCTCGGAAAGAAAAGGAAGAGATTAAAAACAAAATCAACCACCAAATCACCAAGACACCAAATTAATTGTCCGCCTGCGGCGGTCACAAAAAATATATGTAGCGCCGGTCTCCTGACCGGCGGTTTTTGAAAAACCAACCGCCCCGTAGGGGCGCCCTGTATGTAGCTAATGGTTTCCGTTTGACATATGAGCGCCGTAGGTGCGACCTATGATACAATATGTCCATCGAAGAGGATGCATAGAATCTCAAAATCTCAAAATCTCAAAATCATAAAATCATAAAATTATGAAAAAGTATTTTGCTCTATTTTTTCTACTCTCCCTTTCTCTCTTTGCACAAGGAAACCTTCCTTCCTCCCGCCAGGCGACATTCGTTGAAGCGGTTACTGCAAACGAGGTAATGATTAAAGCCAAGGGAGTGGGGGGAGCATCCGGATTCTTTGGATTCAAAGAAGAAGAGTCGGTGAAACTTGCGGAGATCGATGCGCGCAGGTCCGCGGTCTATTTCGTCCTTTACGGCGGAGCGGGGCTGGACGGATTAGTGCGAAGCGACGAGGAAAAGAGAAAATTTGCGCCGATGGAGCAGGAATTCTTTACCGAGGCAAACGTGCAAAAATTCATCGCCTGGGAAGCGAATAGTTTCGACAGTCGCGTGAAACTTGCCGGCGGGGAGAAGATTCGTGTGGAAAAGCAGTTCCGTATCAATCGCGCCGCCATGATGCAATTTCTCATTGACCGGAAAGTGATCGAAAAATTGGAGGATATCACCGAAGAGCTTGGATTACCGACGTTGATGGCGCTGCCGGAGGTAAAACCGGGTATGAATCCGATGGAGGAACTCCGCTCAAACGCAACGCTGAAGCAGGGTGCATCGGTTATTGAATCATACCTGACACAAAAAAGATATAACGTAATCGCGCCGGAACAAGCCGCCCAGATCTACGAACAGCAGAAAGCGCAATTGAGCATTAAAGGATACGAGGAAGATCTGTCGTACATGATCGCGCTTTCCGTCGGCAGCGATATTTACGTTTCGTACACCATTACCGTCGATACGCGCAAGGTCGGATCCACCGACGTGCGCAAAGCATCAGTTTCCGTTCGCGCGTACGAAACTACCACCGCCCGGCTGTTGGGTGTGGAGACCGGTTACAGTGAAGAATCCGCCGCACCCTCCGCAGCATTGGTCGAAGCAGCGGTGACCAACGCATTGAATAATGTGATCTCGCGGATCAATTCCTACTGGCAGGAAGACCTGAAAAACGGCGTGCAATACAAGATCATTTTCAGCATCACCGGTGAATTCGACGAGGATACGAAATATGACATCGCAGACGCCGCCGCCAAGACATTAAAGAAGATCGCCGGCCGCACCAAAGAGAATGTCGTCTCGGACAATACAATCGATTATCTTGCCTGGATACAGGACAAGGATCTGCAAAGTCCTTCGTCCCTCTTTAGAGAATTGCGCCGCGAATTTGGGAACAATTTCTCGCAGGGGAAATTGAAGCAGATTACGTTGAACAGAAAACTAATTGTGGTGGGGGTTGAATAAAAATATATCGTTGCAATATTTCAAGATTACAAGATTACAAAATTTTAATTATACCGTCAGACGTTCTCTCGCAGTCAATGATGTCTGACGACGCTTTTCATCGTCTGACATCTCAAAAGGTTATCTATGAAACGTCAGACATTGAGCAGCAATGTCAGACGTTCTCTCGCAGTCAACGATGTCTGACGACGCTTTTCATCGTCTGACATCTCAAAAGGTTATCTATGAAACG
This sequence comes from uncultured Chitinophagaceae bacterium, assembly GCA_964371615.1. Lineage (GTDB taxonomy): Bacteria > Bacteroidota > Ignavibacteria > UBA10030 > UBA8401 > SpSt-333. Next base: position 638,629 of record CAYJMS010000002.1, on the reverse strand, counting down.
TCAGACATTGAGCAGCAATGTCAAACGTTCTCTCGCTGTCGAAGGTGTCTGAAGCGTTAAATCACAAAATCATAAAATCACAAAATCGTAAAATTATGACTTTCTATAGATTTAGCTGTTCCATCATCGCCATATCTCTCTTGGGTTTCACTCTCTCCATGGCCCAACTTCCCCAATGGTTTTCCACACATGCGCATCCGAATTATCCTGCGGAGGAATACATCATCGGTGTCGGCACCGGAGGCGGAGCGACCGGAGTAGAGTCGGCAAAGAAAGCGGCGCTGGCGGATATTGTTGCCCAGTTACGCGTTCAGGTGCAGTCAGAAATGCGCACGGTAACGGAAAGCTTCTCCATCAATGACGACGAGCAGCTCTCATCCGATTTCCGGCGACAATCCCGCACGGTGGTGAGCGACGAACTGATCGGCGCCGATGTTGCGGAAACGGTGACCGATCCCTCGACGCAGACAAGTTACGCGCTGGTGGTACTAAATCGCCGCTTGTACAGCGCTGCCGTCGGATCGGAACTGGAGAGCGGATGGAAACAGGCTTCCGATCTGCGTGCTTCGGCAATGGATTTCTTCTCCAAAGGCAAAATGAACGAAGCGGTACAGAGCGTTGACCAGATCAAGCAAGTGCTCGCACCGCTGTATGCGAAACAGGTGCTGTATGCCGCCGCTGCGCGGAAGCCGTTCGCCTCGGCCTCCCTATTCAATCCCGCCGCGTTGCAGACCGACCTGCGCACGATGCTCTCGCAGGTGCAATTGAGCAAGGTTTCCGGCGACAAACAGAAGGGGAAGATCGGCGCATCGTTCGCACAACCGTTTGTCGTATCGGTAAAAGCCAACGGCGTTCCGTGCGCCGGTGTGTCGGTGATATTTCAGTTAAACGACCGGACCGTGCTCGGCAGTGCGAATACGGATGAGAAGGGGAACGCTGCATTTTCAACGGCAATCCGGTCATTTAGCGGGGACGGAATCCGCGCAAAAATCTCCCTTTCCGGACTCGGCAGAGAGTTTGAACAAAATGTTGCCTCCTCGTCAGTGGTGTTTACCTGGACCGCAGAATCTTCCGACAAGGCATTTTCGATCACGGTGAATGCAAAAAACCAGAAAGTTCGCGACGCAGTCTCCGGAAAAATATCCGCAGCAGTTACCTCCATCGGTTATAAAGTGGTAACAATGTCCGGCAGCGCTTTGATGGTGGATGTCACCTCCGGAGTTCCGTCCAAGATTGAAGGAATGGCCGGCACACTGTATAATCTTACCCTTGAGGCGGCAGTGAGTCTCAAGGACTCTAAAACCGGAACGATTCTCGGCAGCGTGAAATTCACCGCAAAGGGAGTCGGAAAATCCGAAGACGAAGCAATGCAAAAAGCGGCGTCGGGATTGAAGATCGATGAGAATAAACTTGGTAAGTTGCTGCAAAAGTGAATTATTTAGATAAATCTCCGGGATCTTTAAGATCCCGGGGATCTGTAATCGTGGGGAGAGAAAAAAGGAGAGCATGAAAAATATCGTCGTAGTGTCTATCATTGCAGTAATGACTTTTGCCGCCGGTTGCGCACAGCGAGTGGAAATTGATAATAATAACCGTGGACCGATAATGTTGAACTCTCCGGAAGTGCAATATCCCCCGGAAGCGGCGGAAAAAGGAATTGAAGGAGAGGTCTGGGTGCGGATGTGGGTGGATGAGAAAGGGAACGTCTCAAAGGCGATGATCGAGCGGTCTCCGGATCAGACGCTCGCCACAGCGGCAATGGAAGCAGCGCTGAAATTAAAATTCAAACCCTCCATGTCCGACGGGAAACCGATCGGCGTCTGGCTGATCATACCGATAAAAGTGGAAAATCAAAAGTAGACCGTTTTTCAATCCTATCTAAAATCTCAATCCTATCTAAATCCGATTTAAGATAAACCGGTATGAAAATGTTGAGCGTCACTGCGCGGCAATAGTGCATTCTCCATATTACACACGAATCGAGTGATACAGCACTGTGAGTGTTTGAACGACACAAACAATGCCCCTCGTCAGCAACAAATGGAATAGTACAGGGGAGTATTTCACAAGTGCTTTGTATGGAGGTGTGTTATGGTAACTCGATTACAATCCTCGATTCTGTTTACCCTTGTCCTGATCGGCCTATCCACCGAACTCGTGTACGCTCAAACCCCCGGAGAATATCGTTCTGCCGTTAACGGCGGCAACTGGGGAACTGCTGCGACATGGGAAAGTTTTAACGGGACAAGTTGGGAAACTGCCGCCGTTCAACCCGCAACAACAACACCCGTCACAATCCGCAACGGTTATAACGTTGTCCTCGATGCTTCCGGGAAAAGCTGCTACACGCTCACAATAGAGATTGGTGCAACACTTGCATCCGGTGTGTCATTACCGACATCCGGTATCCGGTATGTACGCATTTACGGCCCGACGGCGACCATCAACGGTACGTTCGGCAACGCAACGGCGCCGGGAGATGCCATCTCGTTCGAGAATGCGAATAACGGCGGAACCGTTACGATTACCGGCAGCGGTACTTTTGCCCCTGCACGGCTTCGGGTAAATGCCGACGCGTCGCATACAACGACGGTGTTCGACACGGATGTGCATTTTATGTACACCGGGTCGACGGGAACCGGCGGAGTGGCTCTCTATCCGCAAACGGACAGCAATACGTTTGTGGTCAACGCTGGACGCTCGCTCATGTTTGCCGAACAATCGAACCTCGGCATCAGCGCATCGGTCGGTACGGCGGCATCATATGCTTTGACGCTGATGGTACACGGAGAGATCGATCTGTCGCAGCCGAACAGTTCCGCAACGCTCAAAACATCCGGCGGCAAGACGGTGATGCTCACCATCGGACCGGCCGGATCGGTGACCGTGGGGAAGAATCTCTTCTTTTCCACACAGGAAGATAACGGAACAACCGTCGTTTCGGATAGCGGATCGCTTTCCGTCGGCGGAAACGTCGATATGAGCCATCCTGCTTTTGTAATGACCGGACCGGGTACTTTTACATTGCAGTCCGGCGGTTCGATGACCGTCGGTTCGCCGTTTGGTCTTGATTCGGCCATTGGCCCCGTGCGGACACAGACCCGGAATCTTCCGGAACAAGCGACCTATACATTCAACAACAAAGCCGCCAATCAGTTTACGGGACTGGATCTTCCCGATCGCGTCTATGCGCTGATCATCAACAATGCAAGCGACACCGTCGCATTATCGAAGAAAACGCGTGTCGGACATCTGACCGTCTCGCCGAACGCTTCTTTGAAAGTGGTCGATACGCTGTTTGTGGACAGCAGCGGAAGTATCGGCGGTACGCTTGCCAATGTGGGTGCGATTGTCGCAAACGACACGCTGATAATGATGAACGGTTCGATGTACAAGCATGAGGTGAATGGAGGCCGCATTCCGACCGCAGCGTGGGATACCAATTCCACCTGTCTGCTCACCGGATTGACCACTGCAGCGCCGGAGAATGCGAACCAAAATTTCCATCATGTTGTATGGAATTGTCCGCTGCAAAGCAGCAACCTCAGTCTGGCATGGAACGGTAACAGTATTCGGGGAGATATTTCCGTTCTCAACACAGGGTCGCGGCGGTGGAATCTCTGCGATCTGCCTGCGGGAACAGCCGAATCCCGATCGGTCGCTGCGGTAACGATGAACGGCAATATCGTTCAATCGGGAGGTGAATTCTCGTCGAATAGTTCTACCAACGGTTATACCGACATCACAGTGCATACGATGGGAAATGCAACGGTCACCGGAGGAAATTTCTCCGTCAGCAGGGGAAATCAGGGTGGAACGGGAACGACGGCATGGTACCTGCACGGTGAAGTCTCGCTGGCCAATGCGACGACACAAAACGCAAATCCCGACGGTGCATCGTTCATCTTTGCCAACACCGGTGTAACGAAACTGAAAGTCGGTGCCGGAAATACGATGGCCGCGTTTCCGATGAAACTGCAGCATGGCGCCACACTGGATCTCGACACCTCCGCCATTACCGGCACGGGAAATTTGTCTATCGACTCCGGAGCGACGGTTATCACCAAGCATGCAAAGGGATTGGATGGCAATATCAAGAGTTCCGGAAAATTATCGCTCAGCCGGTACGCAAATTTCGAGTTTCACGGTGCGGAAGCGCAAATGACCGGAACGGTGCTGCCCGATTCCATCAACGATATGGTCGTCAATAATGCCCAGGGTGTTACATTGAGCAAAAAACAATTTTTGCATGGGGCGGTAACGTTAACCGAAGGGAAGTTGTCACTCGGGCCGAATCAACTCACTGCCGACTCGATCATGGGGGGATCGTCTACCAGCTATATTGCGACCGCAGATACCGGCGCACTGAAATTGATGAACGTGGCCGGTCCATCCGCAAGGTTATTCCCGATCGGTACCGATACGTATACTCCATTACAATTAAAGAACGAAGGGACATCGGACAATTTTACGGTGAGAGTGCAGAAGCAAATTGAAAATGCTCCGAAGGATTCCGGAAAAGCGGTGCGGTGTCAATGGCGAATTACCGAGGAGGTTGCCGGCGGTACACAGGCACAGTTGTCGCTGGAATGGAACGGTTCCGACGAGGCAGGATCGTTTGACAGAAACGATACTGTTGTGATCGGAAAATTTGACGGCGCGAAGTGGACGGAGAGGTTGGCGGTCATGAGCGGATCGGGGCCTTACCGTGCGACACTCGACAGTATCGAATCTTTTTCGGATTGGGCTATCGGCAATATCGGCGCCTTTTCGGATGAAGGAGTGACCGGTGTCGGCCGGAAAAATATCGTCATTCCGGGAATAATGGCACTGGATCAAAACTATCCGAATCCCTTTAATCCTGTCACACAGATTAGATTCTCTGTTGAGAAAGAGGGGCGCGCCAGAGTAAGCATTTATACCTTGCTGGGGCAATTGGTGACACGTCTCTTTGATGAAGATGCAACACCCGATCGGTATTACGATGTGACGTTTGACGGTCGTATGTACTCATCCGGCATCTATTTCTACGCTCTGGAGAGTAACGGCCAGAGTCTCATCAGACGCATGGTGTTGATCAAATAATCGACATCGATATACGGAGTAGATCCCGGCACCCCGCCAATTCGGCGGGGTTTTTTTATGGTCATAGTTCCGACTGCGGACCGGATATTGTATATTGAAACACTCCCTGCGACCGGACCAACAAGAGAAGGATAAACAGAATGTGCTTTTCTGCTGAAGCAAGTTTTGCCGGCGGCATCGCCCTCACCGCCCTCGGCGCTGTGACAATAAAAAAAATGCATCAACCGACACAGATGGCATTTGCCGCTGTTCCGATAGTGTTTGGCGTTCAACAATTATCGGAAGGGATCATCTGGCTGGCGTTGTCTGATCCCGCCCATGCTCAGTATCAACAGGCCGGGACGAATATTTTTCTCTTTATTGCACGAGTCCTCTGGCCGGTCGCAATGCCGTTTGCGGTGTTATTGATGGAAAAGGATACCGGAAAGAGAAAATTAATCCGCCCTTTTGTCCTGCTCGGGTCCACGGTTGCCGTATATTATTCCTATTGCCTGCTCTTTCTCAATGTCACGCCGAATATTTCGGGAAATCATATCCAATACATCAGCGATTATCCCGAATCGCTCGCCGTGCCTGTATTTTTCGTCTATTTTATCGCCTCCCTAACGCCGCTTTTCATTTCTAGTGTTAATGGGACAAAATTGTTCGGCGTATTATTATTTTTCTCGGCGCTAGTAACCGGCATAGCATTTACGGAATATCTCACATCCGTTTGGTGTTTCTTTGCAGCGGTGATCAGTGTAGTGGTGTACTGGATTGTGAGTGGATCTGTATCAAAAGAGTCTCCCGCAAAGTAAATGCAAAAACAAAATCAGCCACCAAATCACAAAATCACGAAATAACATGTAGGGACGGTCGCACCTGTCCGCCGGTTTGATTGGCGGAAGACCGTCCAAAAATAAAATCAACCACCAAGACACCAAAATTTAAAATAGGAAAAAGGAATTGGGAATTAGGAATTCGTAATCTGTCATCTGTTGTCTGATATCTGACATCTGATATCACATTCATCATTCATCATTACGCGTTACGCATTAAGATCGCAATCAAAAAATACCCGCCTTCGGTTCGCGGAAATTACCGTAAATCTTTGTATTTCAATTCTGCAATTCTTATGTAGGCACGCCTGCCTGCCGGCAGGCAGGGTGTCTCCTGTCCGCCGAGTTCTATGGCGGATCACCGTGCGATCGTAATCAAATTTATTTTTATTGAATTAACCCATAGTTAATCCGGAGCAAATTGTCTACTATAGGACGACAAATAGGAGAATAGGATGACAGCATCAATTGGTGAATCAATACAATACAGAACGACGGCACGTATCGTGGGTGCACTTTTTCTTGCCGGTATGGTCATTGGCATTCCGGGAAGTATACTCATACAGTCCATCCTCACTGCACCGGATTATTTGTCCGGGGTTTCAGCGAATAGCTTGAAGATTGCCGTTGGCGCTGTTCTCTGGATGTTCTGTGTTGCCGGAGATGCCGCACATGGAGTTTTAATGTATCCGGTGTTGAAGCGACAGAACGAGTTTATCGCCCTCGGCTACCTTAGTTTCCGGATTGTCGATGCCGTTTTTATCGGCATCCATGTTCTCTTCATCCTCATACAAATACCGCTGGGCAGCGAGTTTTTGAAAGCGAGTTCCGCTGAAGGCGCATCATTAAAAATTCTCGGCGCGATTTTACTGAAAGCAAATCTCTATGCTTACAATATCGGCATGATCACTCTCGGCATTGCCGGTTCAATGCTTTGTTATTCTTTCTTTAAATCAATGCTGGTTCCGCGATTTGTTGCCGTGTGGGGCATTGTCGGATATGTGACCATTCTCATCGGATCTGTTTTGGAAGTCATGGGATACGATCTGATGCTGATGCATACCGTTCCCGGCGGATTGTGGGAATTGTTCATTGGAGTGTGGTTGATAGTAAAGGGATTTAATTCTATGCCGGTAGTTGCAGAATCCTCCCGCTAATAACTTCGTCGGGGTAAGAGCAAATGCAACAGCAAAAGCAGCCACGAAATCCCGCCATAAAACTTGGCGCCCGCCCGAACGCCTCAGGCGGGCGGGGGCAGGCACCAAATCACAAAAAATATAAAAACATCTCACACAAAGACACAAAGGGATAAAAAACTATAATTGGTCATTGGTTGTCTGAATTCTTCCTTTAATAGGCAAATATCAGTTATCTGAAATCTGTCCCATGATATTTTTATGATCATTAATCGTTACTCATTACGCATTCATCATTTATAATTCATCATTATACTTTCTCAACTACTCAACTACTCACCGACTCATCGACTATCATTCATCCTTCATAATTCATAATTCATCCTTTATAATTACTCATTACAACAAGTATTTTTCAATTCCAGCGCTATTCACCAAACAATTGGTACATCAAACGAATTTGGACAGAGATGATCGACACTTGATGCTCGACAATATTATTCCATTTCACTTCCATTCCGACTCGAAAATCGGAGGAAATCGGCCGGCCATATCCCAGCGACAGCAGATATCCCATTTTCCACTCCGAGCTTTCCATCGTTTCCCGCATCACCGTTGCGATTGAAAGCACCCTGTAATATCCCCACCCGGAATGGAGTTGAATGCCCAATCGCTGTATTGAAAAAACAGCGAGTAATGGAATGGCAGACGTTGAAGCAGTAAGATCAATGGGACCAAATTCCGAACCGAAATTCTTTACGCTGGTAGTTGAAATGGGAATCCATCCGGTTTCAATCCCTACGCCTAGGAGATTACTCGATCCCCATTTCAATCGGAACGTACCGGCCATCCCGTCCCGCGTATAGGTGCCGAATGGCGGTTTTGGAGAGGATAGTTTATAGGCATATCCTCCGCCAATTTCGGCGAACAATCGGAACGTTGTCGCCGGCCGGTCTTGTCCTTTTGCAAGCACAACACACAGCATAATTAAAAAAAGATATCGGATACTATTGGAGAGCATAATATTCAAATGCAACAAGTGCTGGATAATTGGTCAATATGCCGTCGATTTTGCCGTCGGTAATAAAGGGTAGAATGAACTCTTTTTGATCGAGTGTCCATACAAAGGTTTTTCTTCCTTCGGAGCGCATTTGTTGCGCTTCCTGCGGTAACGGACCGAGAGTCCATCGCGGCGCCCAGACTTTTGCATTCACGGCGCGAACCTCGTCAGGAGATAATTCACAGAGCACATCCGCCGAATCCTTCAGATGATCTTTTTTGTATCGATCGGTTATTTCCTCCGTGGGGAGACCGATATAGATATGCAATGTTCTTCCCGCATTCGCCGCTTTCTGGCGGTATTCTCGTTGCAGGGAAACCGTCGGCGTGATGGCGATTGGCGATTTGATATCCAACCAGACTGTCGATAACGTCGTTGCATTGAGCACCACATCGAGTGCCTCACGAAGCGTGGGGATCCGTTCACCATTCTTTAATGTGCCGAGCGTTCTGATTGCTGCATACGTATAGTTTGAGACAGGACCGATCAAATATTCTCCAGTGACCAGCCGTGGGCTGAAGTTTTCATCGTGATACAGAATGGGAACATTGTCCCGTGTCAATCGCACATCAATTTCAATTCCATTGGCTCCGAACTCCTCCGCCAGTTGAATAATGCCGAGACTGTTTTCCGATTCCGGCAATTGATCGGAATTTCTTCCGCCTCCACGGTGTCCGAGAATGACAAACGAAGTATCTTTTAAAGGACGGTTATATTGCAGTACGATCGGTATATCGGGCTCTGCAGTATTGTCGCCGATTGCGCCGCGGATGATAAAAGATACCGTAGGCGCTGTTCCCCGGAGTACTGCTGAACCGCCTTGGTTTGCCGGAATTTCAAAACGGGCCAGCCCAATATCCTGACTTTGTGTGTTCCGCCAATATCCCTCGAAGATTACAGTCGAATCGATCCTTCCGGATTGCAGGACAAATAAAGCGGCATTTTTTCCGGAAAAGATGGAGAGTTTCTTCCCGCTCTGTTTGATGACCGCCAATTTTCCCAACTGGTCACTTCCCTCTATAACATCGTACACGCCATTGAATAATTGCAGGCGTTGCGATTCTATCGGCTGCGCATTGACGAGTGTGCCGCCATTGGAGAAGAGAGGGACGTTGACGGCATTGTCCGAAGAGCATGAAAATGCGGTGATGGAAAGAAACGCAACGACCGCTATTTTCAGAGAATTATTCATGGGGGACACTAAAAAAGAAATGATATGTGCACTTCAGGATATACCAACCAGCGATCCTGTACCGAAAACGCCAGCCAAACCTGATAATTCGGCCGGGCATAATTTGCCCGAATGGCAAACGACATGAATGTCGAATTCCAGAGATCCTGCTCCAGAGTGAGTGATGTAACAAATCCTGCAATTTCCGGTTTTACTCTGCCGACTGAGGCAGTGCCGAAATACGTATGTTGTGACAAGAGCACCAACATTTCCGTTTTGGCCGTTATTTTATAGTCGTCAATATCAATTCCTGCGCTCACACCGGGCCGGTTCAAGAGCCCCATCGCTTTCGTATCGAATCCCTCCAGGTCGGCAAATCCAAACCAGTACGAAAACTCATCGGAGAGTGCCAATGACACATTGCCGACGGGATACGACCACATGATACCGGCAGAAACGACATTGGTTATGTATACGGTAGAAAATGCCGCCACCAATGAAAATTGTAATGGCAGTCCGACACGGACAGCGGTATGGATCATGGGAATCTGACGAATTTCCTCTTCAACGATTGCGCGGGGATAGATGGAAAGAGAAGCGCCCACGGAATAATGCACCGCAGAATTGTCATACGATTTCGGGAAAGTGATATAAGGATCGGAAGAGAGTTCCTGTCCGAAAAGGGAGGAGGCAAACAACACAAGCATATATAATGGCTTTCGGATCATGGTTTCGAATAGAGTACAGAAACGGTATCAACGGACGCAAATTCAGAAAAATCATGCTTCAGTCTGCGCACAGAAAATTCCAGCGATCGTGCACCAATATCGCACTGCACGTAATGGAAAAAACGAATGGAAGATGTGTCGTTGAAAACATCGCGGTATCGCTGCTCAGCACCGGTCAATAGCGAATGGAGCAATCCGCCCCCTCCGCCGATAACCAGGTAGATTGGCGCCGGAACTTTCGATTGAAAATCATCAACTGGTTTCCAGTACGATCCGAACATTCCAATGGAGGTAAAATCGCCGAGATGAAAAATAGCAGCAGCAGTCGATACTTGTTCTATGGCTCTATAGATGTGCTGTGTCGCTGTTGGGTTATTATGTTCCTGCAGCCAGAGTGTTTCAATCCAAGTCGGTTGCTGAATGTCGGAAATAAACAATATCGGTAGTCTGTTGTGTCGAAGATCTCCATCGAATGCCGCAAGTCTCGAAACTAAAATTACGAATATCAATAAAAAACGAACAAATGTTATTCCATGCATAACTTAAGTGTACGGAATTGTGGGAGGATATAAAAGTGTGAAAAATAATGTACCGCTCCTGTTTACGGCAGGCACAAAATCACAAGGGCATTTAAGAAATTCACCGCAGAGGATGCTGAGAGCGCTGAAATAGCAGTTTGTTCCGACTTCGTCACGGCAAAAACAAAAGCAGCCACAAAATCACCAAATCACAAAATAAAAAAAAAGAAATCAAAAACATCTCACGCAAAACCCCGAAGGGGCAGGCCACAAAGGGGAAAAAATTATAATTGGTCATTGGTTGTCTGAATTCTTCCTTTAATAGGCAAATATCAGTTATCTGAAATTTGTTCCTTGATATTTTTATGATCATTAATTGTTACTCATTACGCATTCATCATTTATAATTCATCATTCATCATTATACTTTCTCAACTACTCAACTACTCAACTACTTAACTACTTAACTACTTAACTACTCACCGACACATAATCTCATTGACTTTCATTCATCCGTTATCATTTCTCAATAATAATGCAATTTTGCAATCTTGTAATATTGCAACGATATATTTGTTTTTATCATTCTCCACTACTCAACAATTGTAACTGATTTCATTGAAATAGATTTGCTCTTCTTGTGTAATTCATTCACAATAGTTATTTTATCGGCACAAAATACGATAAAAGTGTCTGATATTCTGTGTTATCGATTGTCATTTAGGAGAGTAGATGAAGTATTAAGTCATGCCAGTGTGAAGCAGCCATCACAATAAAAAACGGGAAGAACCGAAAATCCATAAGAGTAGGAAGAGAGAAAAGGAGTCTGCAATGGAATTCTCGATCAATATGCTTGCTGTGCTTGTTGCCGTTATTGTCAATTTCTTTCTCGGATTTATATGGTATACGCCTCTGTTCGGGAAATCATGGGGAAAAGAAATGGGGTACGATCCGAACGAGAAGCCGGAAAGCAGTGTGATGATAAAAGGAATTGCGTTTATGGTCATCGGCAATTTTCTGATGGCATGGGTGCTGGCGTGGACTCTTGCCGGTTGGCAATTTATTCCCGGGGCCGCCGAAATGAGCCCGTTCACGAACGGATTGAATTCGGCATTCTTTCTCTGGTTGGGATTCTATTTTCCCGGTGATCTCGGTTCGACGGTGTGGGAAAAGAAGTCATGGAAACTCTTTGCCATCAATACGGGATATCACTTTGTCTCGCTAATAGTGGTGGCAATGATCCTCACCCATTGGAAATAACGACCGTACAATGAATTTGCATCAGTATGCGGCCGATATAGTATGATGGTGATCCAGGTACCAAATCGTAAACTAAAAAATAACCACCAAGACACAAAGTCACCAAATAAGAGGTAGGGACGGTCGGACTTGTCCGCCGGTTTTGTGGCGGAAGACCGTCCAAAAGCCAAAATAAAAGTTGCCACAAAATCCCGCCACCCTTCGACGCGCTCGCCCGAACGCCACAGGCGGGTGGGGGCAGACTGGATCCGCCGGAGGCGGACGTCGCGAAAAACGCTCCGCTTGGAATATATTTACCAGTAAAAAATAATTCACTGCAGAGAAAGTGGAATAAAAAATCAGATTTGATTTGCGTTGAAGGAGCCAATTCCGCAATTCCGCAGTTTCAAAATTTCTCAATTCCCGGCCCGGGATCCGCCATAGGCGGATTTCGCAAAAAACGCTCAACTGGACGGAAGTTCACATCGATGTCATTTAAAAACAAACAAGCGACCAGTGGTCGCTTGTTTGTTTTTATGTGCCCGGGACTGGACTTGAACCAGCACAGCCTTGCAGCCACAGGCTTCTGAGACCTGCGTGTCTACCAATTTCACCACCCGGGCGGTGATTTACTTGAATCTGAAAGAAATTATAGCAATAACAATTTTGGAGCGCCGACGAAAGAATGTATATAATGGTCGGCGCGACATCCCGCCTTGCTGATTGCCCGGATGCGGGACACCACCCGGGCGAATAATTACATACAAAAATACGAATAATCGATTAAGCGTGCAAGATGGATTGTAAAATATTAGAAGCAGTCTCAAAAATATCCAATTATTGTCATGCCGAGCGGAGCCGAGGAATGATTCATTATGAATTGTCACACTTCGGCAGAGTTTATCCGCCTCAGGCGGACTCAGTGTGACAATATTTTATTTTTTAGACTACTTATAGCATCTGTAACTATTTTCACGGATCTTCGTTTAAATCCTGTTTGTCAGAAAGGACCAATAGTATGAAATTACCGATTGTTCGAATAATCCTCTTCCTTCTCCTTACCGCCGTTTTTGTCTCCGGCCTCATTGCGTATTCTCATTCCCGCGGAAGCGAGTTTCCTACGCCGGTGGACGAGGAAAATGAATTCAGCCTCTCCGAAGAAAACTCCAAACGGTATGAAAAACAATTCACCGTCACCCCGGGCGGATTAGTGATTGTAGACGCAGACGCCGGATCGATCTACCTGAATTCGTGGGACAAGAACGAGGTCAGCATCGTTGTCGAGATCGAAGGGAACGACAGCAGGGCGGAGAAATATGTAGTGGATTTTTCGCAGGATGGCAATACCGTGAAAGTGGTGGGCAAAGTCCGGGATAAAAGCTTCTTCAAATGGCACGTCGGAAGCCTCGAAGCGCGCTATACGATCAATGTCCCCAGGCAATTCAATTCCCGCGTCAACACCTCCGGCGGTGATATTGAAGCAAAAGAAATTACCGGCACGGCGGACTTAGAGACAAGCGGAGGCGGTATTACTCTCTATCATATCAATGGAGTGTCCAATTTGATCACGTCCGGTGGGGATATCGAAGCAAAAGAGATTGTCGGCAATGTCGATGCGGAAACATCGGGAGGCGATGTGATCTGTGAAAATATTACCGGTGATGTTTACGGCAGTACATCCGGCGGTGATGTCGAAGTTCGTTCTGTTACCGGCCGTGTGAAAGCGGAAACATCCGGCGGGAGTATCGCAGTCCGTTTGTCGGGAGAAAATAAGGGAATTGACGCCAGCACCAGCGGCGGGAACATCAGCATCTTTATTCCGGCGGATGCGAAAGCAACAATCGAGGCGGAGACTACCGGGGGATCTGTTGAATGCGATCTTCCTGTTACTGTGAAGGGAAAAGTTCGTGACAGTGAACTGTACGGTACGATCAACGGCGGGGGAAATGTGATTCGTGCCGGCACGTCCGGCGGATCCATAACCATTACCGGTCTTAAATAAGTAATGACCTTCTTAAAAATACCAAATCAATGTCATGCCGAGCGGAGTCGAGGCATGACTTTCCCTGATTTGTCACTCCTCGACAGAGTTTGTCCGCCTCAGGCGGACTCGGGGTGACAATATTTGTTTTTTTAGACAATCTCTAACGAGATCGAAGCATCCCCGCGAGCGCAATCCGCACCGCGGGGATTTGTATTTTTAAATCTTCTCTTAAATCCCGCACACTGCCGAATTGAAATTTGAACGACTTTTCTTATATTCAACATATGAAATCCACGACAATCCTCGGGATAGAAACATCATGCGACGAAACCTCTGTGGCGGTGATCCGCGACGGTGCTTTACTGTCGAACATTATCTCGTCGCAGGTTGTGCACACGCAATACGGCGGAGTTGTGCCGGAACTTGCTTCCCGTGCGCATCAAAAATTGATTGTGCCGATTGTCCATGATTCATTGGAGAAGGCATCGGTGCATAAGGAAGATCTTTCTGCCGTTGCCGTTGCGGCGGGACCGGGATTGATGGGATCGCTGCTGGTGGGTGTAAATTTCGGCAAATCGCTGGCGTACGGCCTTGGAATTCCGTTTATCGCCGTGAACCATATGGAAGCGCACATCTATTCGAATTTCATCGAGCCGCCGGTGCCGGAATTTCCCTTTATTAATCTGACCGTCTCCGGCGGCCATACGCAATTGGTGCTGGTCAAAAACGATTTCGATTACACGATTATCGGTGAGACCATGGACGATGCCGCCGGTGAGGCATTCGATAAGGTGGCGAAGATGCTGCAGTTGGATTATCCCGGTGGTCCGCAGATCGATGCATGGGCAAAGAAGGGAAATCCCGATGCCATCGCTTTTCCGCGTCCCTATGCCACAGGGGCGGATCACGATTTCAGCTTCAGCGGCATAAAAACGTCAGTCCTCTATTATCTTCGGGACCATCATTTACGCGGTACGAAAATTCCCGATATACTGCTGGCCGATATTTGTGCCGGATTTCAGGAATCTGTCGTCGACGTGCTGGTGCAAAAGACGATTCGGGTAGCGCAGCAATGGAACTCGCCTCATATTGCCGTTGCCGGCGGTGTTTCCGCTAACTCTCGATTGCGGGCGAAGATGAGTGCGGCCGCGGAAGCGGCAGGGAAGAAACTCTTTATCCCCAAACTTGAATATTGCACGGATAACGGAGCGATGATTGCCGTTGTGGGATACAGGAAATATCGCCAGGAACGTTTTTCATCAATGACGGTGACGGCAACCGCCAATTTATCATTATGAATAGAATTTCCACCGTACTGCAGCGCCGGAGTGCGGATCAGCCGATCCGTATTATTCCCTATGTTACCCCGGAGTTTCCGGTGCCGGGGACGACCGTACCGCTGGTGCTGGCGCTGGGTAAAATTGGTGCGGCGATGGTGGAGATCGGCATTCCGTTTTCCGATCCGCTTGCCGACGGGCCGACAATACAACATGCGTCTGATATCGCACTGCGGAACGGCGCAACAATACCGAAGGTGTTTGAGATCGTCAGTGAGATACGAAAATCGTCTCAGATGCCGGTGATACTGATGGGATACATAAATCCCATACTGCAGTACGGCATCGTCCGGTTTTTCTCCGACGGGAAAAAAGCCGGCATCGACGGCGTCATCATTCCCGATCTTCCGCCGGAAGAAAGCGACGAAGTACAGTCCGCATGCCGGCAGCACGGCATCGGCATCACCTATCTGATTGCACCGACCTCAACAGAAGAGAGAATCAGATTCATCGACAGCCAATCCACCGATTTCTCCTATTGTGTTTCAGTGACGGGAGTGACCGGCGCCCGCAGCGGATTTCCGGATGGGTTGAATGAATTCTTAACGAACGTTCGAAGCAATACAACAAAGCCGTTTGTTGTGGGCTTCGGGATCAAAAGCAAAGATCATGTGAAACAAATTGCGCAATATGCCGACGGCGTCGTGATCGGTTCGGCCTTGATCGATGCGATCGGCAAAGGTACGGATGTCGATTCCGCCGTCCGGATGGGCGAGGAATTCTTCCGATCGTTACAATGATATTATACATATCTCAAAAATACAAAATTTATCATGCCGAGCAGAGACGAGGCATGACATACCATGAATTGTCACCCCTCGACTTCGCTCGGGGTGACAATCGCTAATTTTTGATATAGTTACTAGAAAAAACCAAAAAAACCCGACACAGTCATATCGATGAGTCTGTCGTACGACTGACGACCAGTTTACCGACTGGCAGGCGTAGCGATCATTTGTTAAACACTTTGATACGGACACAAATGTCTTCCATAGACCAGTGGCGTGATAAAATTGATGAGATCGACAAACGGCTCGTTGAGTTGCTCAACGAACGGGCGCGCTACGCCGATGAGATCGGGAAGATCAAGGAGCAGCTCGGCATGGAGGCGTATTCGCCGAAACGGGAGAAAGAAGTGCTCGAAAATATCCTGAAACATAACGGCGGACCGCTGAACAATCTTGCGTTGCGGCGATTATTTGAACGCATTATCGACGAATCCCGGAAACTTGAACGAGAGGCAATGAGTGAACGGAAAAAACAGAAATAAAAAGTTGTTATACACTCTGGCAGGAGGATCGCTTGCGGTCATCCTGCTTTTTGTTATAGTGATCTTCTTCCTTCCGAACAATTTTGACGGATCGCCTCTCTTTATTACCGTCAGCAAAGGACAGTCATTCTCCGGTGTTGCGGATTCATTAAAGAAAAACGGAATCATATCCGGAATAACGACGTTCAAGATCGCCGGCAGGCTGCTTGGGGTAACGAAACAGATGAGAGTCGGCAAGTATAGTTTTGTGAGCGGTGTCAGCAATTATGAAATTCTGACCTCCATTGAAGGAGGTTCGAGCGCCGTCCTGTCCAGCGTTACACTGCACGAAGGGGTGCGGGCGATACTCTATGCCCGCTCGCTGCAAAAACATATCGGGATCGATTCTGCAAAGTTCATGCAGTATTTTACCGATACGTCGATGATCGGCATCTATCCCCACAACGCACGATCGCTGGAAGGATATCTGATGCCGAACACATATTTTTTCTCCTGGCAAGATGATGAGAAACAGATCGTTCAGCGGTTGATTACGGAATTCCGGGAATTCTTTGTCGATTCATTGCAGCAACGGATGAAAAAATTAGGATTCACGCTCAATGATGTAATGACAATGGCATCGATTGTGGAATGGGAAGCGGTCTACGACGACGAACGACCGATCATTGCCGGCGTCTATTATAACCGGCTGAAACGACGGATGCGGCTGCAGGCAGATCCGACCGTGTTATACGCCGTGTCGGATTATCCAAAACGGCTGACCAAGAAAGACCTGCAGACGGAATCGCCGTATAATACCTATCTGGTGTACGGCTTGCCGCCGGGACCGATCAACAATCCGGGCAAGCAATCGATCATCGCGGCATTGTATCCTGCAATACATAATTATCTCTATTTTGTCGCCGACAATAACGGCCGCCATCGTTTCGCAAAGGACTATCGGGGACACCTCCGCAACGTCCAACTATACAGAAAGGCGAGAGCAGTAGCCCAAAACGGGCAGAAATAATCGATTCTTGCAACTCGCCCGTACTTTTGCTATATTAAGAGCGTATTGTTCAAATCACCAGTAGAAAGAATTACGATGAAAAAAGATATCCACCCAGAATACAGAAAAGCGGTCGTGTCCTGCGTCTGCGGGAATACCTACGAGACCCGCTCGACGATGGGGAACATCCATACCGAGATCTGCTCTGCGTGTCATCCATACTATACCGGAAAACAGAAACTGTTGGATTCCGCCGGTCGTGTTGAGCGATTCAACAAGAAGTATGCGAAGAAGACCGCCGCGCCGACAGCATAATATTTTTATGCGATGTATTTGAAAAACGGAATGTTATAAAACAGCATTCCGTTTTTTTATTTTATTGAAAAATTTACCACGGAGGACACTGAGTTCACGGAGAAGTTAGGGAAAATGGAATTGTGATTGCTGTTTGGAGTAATTATATTCTTGTGTTTATTTCTCCATTTGCATCAACATTTGGACTTGATACGAATGTTAAAGCATAGTCCGGAATTAACCGAAAAAATTATCGGTCTTTGCATTGAAGTTCATAAAAATTTGGGACCGGGACTTCTTGAATCAGCCTATGAAGAATGTTTGTGTTATGAATTGTTGAATAAAAAAATCCAATATGAACGGCAAAAACCGCTTCCCATTCGGTATAAGGATGTATCTCTTGATTGTGGATATCGATTGGATATAGTCGTCGAAAATAAAATATTGTTGGAATTGAAATCTGTTGAGAGTATTCTCCCGATCCATCAGGCGCAAATTTTGACATATATGAAATTATCGAATCTTCGGGTCGGATTGTTAATTAATTTCAATACACCGGTTGTTTCGCAAGGTATTAAACGATACGTCCTTTAATAAGTCTCCGTGTTCTCCGTGAACTCTGTGGTGACTTAAAGCAACGCGTAGCACCTGAAAGGCACCTATGGCTACACAGATCTGCCTGTTTGAAGACGAAGCATATGCCCGTCTTCTTCCTCTTGTCTATTTCCGGCCAGTCTTCAATCTCCGGTGCGGGATTCTCTCCCTCAAGGAAAAAGTTCAGCATGCGTATCCCGATACGGCGGTATCGCTTCACTGCCGTTCGTATCTTGCGGACTACATGCGTCTGCGTAATTCCACTCTTACGGTCAATCACATCGAAGCGGACAGCGTGCTGTTTATCAATGGCAGGACTATTGTGAACACACAGCTCGCGATAGAGATTCCCCTGAACGGCGGGGATATGCTCTATCTCAACGGCGAAACGCCGGTTGCGGCAAGGGTGAGCGGGAAAAAATTGACGGAGTTGAAACAGAGGATAAACGGTCTTTTTATTCCGCAGGATTTTGACGGTCTCCCGGTGCAGCAGGTATCAGCGGACGTGGTGCACTATCCATGGGATCTGATTAAACACAACGGCGCCCAGCTGCGCAACGACTATGCAACATTGACGCGGGGCGTGGCAATGGAATCGTCTGCCTACACCCTCTATCCCGGCGTTCATTTGCTGAACGAGAAAGATATATTTATTTCACCGGGAGCGATCATCAAACCGGGAGTTGTGATTGATGCGGAGGATGGTCCGGTCTACATCGGCAGGAATGTCGTGATCCAGCCCTTCTCCACGATTATGGGGCCGGCGTGGATCGGCGACAATTCCGTGGTAAAATCCGGCGCAAAAATTTATCATAATACAAGCATCGGTCCCGTCTGCAAAGTTGGGGGCGAGATCGAAGAGACGATCATTCACAGCTATTCCAACAAACAGCACGACGGATTCATCGGCCATTCCTATCTCGGTGCGTGGGTAAACTGCGGCGCCGGCACTGTCACCAGCGATCTGAAAAACAACTATGGCCCGGTAAAGGTGTATGTGAACGGAGAACCGGTGGACAGCGGCATGCAGTTTGTCGGCGTCACCATCGGCGACCATTCCAAGACGGCGATCAACTCCACCTTTAACACGGGAACGGTGATCGGCGTCTCGAGCAATGTGTTCGGGACGGGATTCCCGCCGAAATATGTTCCGTCCTTTTCCTGGGGAGCGGCGGGAGAGACGTTCACAACCTATAATCTCGACAAGGCGGTGGACGTCGCCGTCAAAGTGATGATCCGTCGGGGAATTACGCTGACCGAGGCGGAAAAAGAATTATTCACCACCCTGTTCGGCCTGACCGGTGCGGAACGCCGCAAGCGCGGAATGCCGTTATAAGAAATCCGGATCGGACAACGGACATGCGATTTCAATAATGCCAATGAGCGGTACACCTATGGAACAACAACACAACGACGAACCGAAAAATCTCTTCAGCGGCGTGCGCGGCACGTCGGTCAAGATCCTCAACCGTGTGGAACGGACCGATTCGTATCTGGACAAACTGATCGATTCCGAACTCCGGTCGAACGAATTCAACGATTTCGACAAAGCGCTGCTGACGGAAATCGTCCACGGCGTTCTGCGATGGCAGTCGAAACTGGATTGGGTGCTGAACGGATTTTTTCACGGCAATTTCTCGAAAGCGGAAGTGACGGTGCGGAACACGCTGCGGGCGGCGTTGTATCAAATCCTGTTTCTCGACAAGGTGCCGGACCATGCGGCGGTGAACGAAGCGGTGGAGTTCATGAAGCGGGTGCGGGGGGATAAAGCGGCGGGACTGGTGAACGGCGTGCTGCGCAACATCATCCGGAATAAGGAGGGAATACACTATCCCGACGTGCAGAACGACGCGGCGTTGTATCTCTCCACCATGTACTCGTTTCCGTTGTGGATGGTCCGCCGGTGGATGAACCGGTTTGGATTTTACGAGACGGAAAAACTGCTGGAAGCGCAGAATCAAAAACCGGGACTGACGCTCCGGGTGAACACGCTGAAGACGTCCGTCGAGGATTTTATGAAGATGTTCGAACTGCATAATATTTCCTATGAGCGGTCGGAATTCCTTCCGACATTCGTACGGACCTCAAATCTCGCCAACATCTCGCAAACGGAGATCTTTCGCCGCGGATTCTTTACCGTGCAGGATGAAAGCGCCGGTATTGCCGCCACTCTGCTGGATGTGCAGCCGGGGGAACGTGTCATCGATCTCTGCTCCGCGCCCGGAGGCAAGACAACGTTCTTCGGGGAAACGATGAAGAATCAGGGCACGATCATTGCCGTTGATAAATATCAAACGCGGTTGTCATTGGTGAAGACCGGCTGCGAACGGCTCGGCATCACCAATGTGGAATATGTTGCCGGCGACGGCGCCGTCTTCGAAACGGCTGTTGCGGATAAGATTATCGTTGATGCCCCCTGTTCCGGACTCGGCGTACTGCAGAAAAAACCGGATATCAAGATCAAGCGGGAATTGCGCGATATCATGGAAATTACCGGCAGCCAGGATGCACTGCTGGAGAATGCGGCAAGGCTGCTCCGGCAGGGCGGAGCGTTGGTGTACAGTACCTGCACCATCGAACCGGAAGAGAACTTTATGTTGGTGAAAAAATTTCTTGAACGTCACTCTGAATTTACCATCGATCATGCCGTAAAGTATGTCAACGCAAAGATGGTTCACCCGGACGGCTATGTCGATTCATATCCGCACCGGCACGGCATTGACGGATCGTTTGCCGTTCGAATGATCAAACATTGATCGTACATCGCTTTACCGGCTGTAGACCAAATCGGCCGTATCAGATCACATATTATTTCGGAGAACATGATGGAATATACCGGCATACTTCAACAAGAGATATCACGCATTCGCGATGCAAACACGTATAAACATGAAACGGCTTTTTCCACGCCGCAGGCAGGATCGGTAACGGTCAAAGGAAAAAAGGTGGTGATGCTCGCTTCCAACAACTACCTGGGGATGTCCAATCATCCCGTCGTAAAAAAAGCGGCGATCGAGGCGATCAAGGAATACGGATACGGCATGGCGTCCGTCCGATTCATCTGCGGCACACAGACTATCCACCTGGAACTGGAAAAAAAGATATCCAAATTTGTCGGCACGGAAGCCACGATCCTGTTTTCCTCCGCGTTTGCCGCCAACAACGCCTTCTTCGCATCGCTGACGAACGAAAAACTCGGCTACGACAATTATCGCGATGTTATCTATACGGATGGACTGAACCACGCCAGCATCATCGACGGCATGCGCTTGTGCAAACCGGAAACCACCGATAAAAAAATCTACCGGAACAACGATCTGGCGCAGCTGGAACAATTGCTCGAAGCGGACAAGAATGCTGAGTACCGGTTTAAATTCATTGCCACGGACGGAGTCTTCAGCATGGAGGGAAGTTATGCGCATGTGGCGGATCTTGTGGCGCTGGCGAAACGGTACAACGCCATGCTGTTTGTGGATGATTGTCACGCCATCGGAGTAGTCGGGAAAACGGGGAGAGGAACTCCGGAAAAATTCGGCGTGCTCGGAAAAGTGGACGTCCTCACCGGCACGCTGGGCAAAGCAATCGGCGGTGCGTTGGGGGGATATGTAAGCGGAACGGAAACAATGGTGGAATATCTCCGGCAAAAGGCCCGTCCGTACACATTCTCCAATTCGCTTCCGCCGTCGGTGGTGATGGCCAGTATTGCCGCAATCGATCTGCTCACCAAAGACCGTTCCATCGTCAGGCGGCTGCACGATAACACCGCCTATTTCCGCAAGGAGATCCGATCGCTCGGATTCACCATCCTGGAAGGGGATCATCCGATTGTTCCGGTGATGCTCGGCGACGCGTCGCTCGCTCAGGATATGAGCGCCGCATTGTTAAAGGCGGGTGTGTACGTAAAAGGCTTGTGGTTCCCAGTCGTACCGAAGGGAGAGGCACGGCTCCGTGTCCAGATCTCCGCCGCATTGTCTAAAAAAGATATCGACCATGCGCTGAACGCTTTTGAATCAGTCGGCAGGAAGATGAAAGTCCTTCAAAATATATAAAAAACAAAAACAGCCACCAAATCACAAAACAAAAATAACCACCAAGACACCAAAAAAAGGAATTAGGAATTGGTCATTGGTAATTGGTCATTGGTCATTGGTCATTGGTAATTAGTAATCTGTCATCTGTTATCTGACATCTGACATCTGTTATCTGTCGTCTGTCATCTGACTTCCAATCTTGCAACTTTGTAATTTTGCAATCATTAATGGCACAATTCAACTACTCAACTACTCATATACTCATATACTCATATACTCATATACTCAACGACTCTCATTCATAAATCATCCTTCATCCTTAATCATGTATTCTTGTAATCTCGTAATTTTGGAATCACAAAATCATCAAATCATAAAATCATAAAATGAATTTGTTTTTCATTAACTAATGCTTCATTCCAAACAACGATATCTCTTTATCGATCTGCTCCGGTTCATCGCTGTGCTCTTTATGATCCAGGGGCATACGTTCGATGCGACGCTGGAGTATTCCGTGCGTCATCACGCACTCTTCACGGCGCACGATTTTTTCCATGGTTTCATTGCGCCGTTGTTTCTTTTTGCGTCGGGTGTTGCATTCGGTATCTCTACGTTCAAGAAGTGGGAAGACCATATTGTCTTTTCCCGGAAGGTGCAGAGGAGAATCGGACGATTTGTCTCGTTGTTGATCATCGGGTATGCATTGCATCTTCCTTACTTTTCGCTTCAAAAGATTATGACCGAAGCGACGCAGTCGGAGATTGCGTCATTCCTGCAGGTGGACGCGCTGCATTGTATCGCAATCACGTTGTTGATTCTGCAGCTTGCCGTGTTGGTGTTGAAAACGGAGAAACGATTTGTTCTCTTCACCGCTGTTCTGGCGGCCGTCATTATCTTCGGCGCGCCTTTCGCCTGGTCCGCAACGCTGAGGGAGGATGTGCCGCTGTGGCTGCTGTCGTATCTTAATGCGGAAAATAATTCCTGGTTTCCGGTATTTCCGTGGTCGGGATTTCTGCTGGTCGGAGTTCTTTTCTCTTGGTTCTTCATTCACGCCAAGGAACATCGCCACGCCGTTGTATTGATGCGGAATATCGCCATTGCGGGAGCCGTTTCGTTTATCGTCCCGCTGCTGCTGATCGATGTGCCGTTCGGAATGTATCCGTTGCACGATGTGTGGAAGGCTAATCCGCTGATCGTCCTGGCACGGCTCGGATTTGTCGCCATGGCGACGGCGGGAGTGTTCTATGCGGAACATACATGGAAGGTCCGTCCAATGGTGGCGCAGATCATGGGAAGGGAATCGCTCTTCATATACATTTTGCATCTGGTTATTCTGTACGGCTCCGTGCTGAACCGAGGATTACAGCAGACGATGACGTCGGGCTTTTCCGTACTGCAATCGGCATTGGTCTTTGTCCTGATAGCCGGAGGGAGTGCATTGTGTGCGTTCGGATGGTATTACTTTAAAAAGAATTATTATGGGACATCGAATACCGTGCAGTTTTCGATTGCCGGCATTCTTTTTATTCTCTTCATCATTCGGCCATTTTAGATGAACCAACCGAAACAACGATTCGTGTATATCGATCTTCTCCGGGGATGGGCAGTACTGGTGATGATCGAAGTGCATGTCGTCAACGCCTTTCTTCTGCCGGAAGTGCGCGAAGCGGCGTGGTTTCCCATCCTGAATTTTATTAATGGTTTGGTCGCACCGTCGTTTCTCTTTGTGTCGGGGTATGCCTTTGTGCTGGTGGCACAGAGAAAATGGGACGACTACCTCCGCGGCACGCCGGTGCTGTGGAAACAAATCGCCAGGATGCTCCAAATTCTTGCCGTCGGCTATGCACTCCATATCCCGGTCTTTTCATATTCGGCGTTGTCGCAACTGCCGTGGGAGGGATGGGCGATCTTCTGGAAGATCGACGTGTTGCATGCAATTGCCGTTTCGCTTCTGGTACTGCTGGGTCTCGTACTGGTGCTCCGTGACCGGAAAAGATTTCTGCCCGGCATGGCGGTGGTGGCGCTGGCGGTCATCTACGGCACGCCGTATTTGTACGACCGGAATATCGATCACCTGCTGCCGGTGCCGCTCGCTAATTACCTTACCGCCGCGCATGGATCTCTGTTTCCGTTGTTACCGTGGATGGGATTTGCACTGTGCGGAGGAGTGACCGCGCAATTGACCGTTGTATGGAAAGATCGGCTTGGCGACAGGAGAATGTTTTTTTTGATTTTTCTGGCCGGAATGGTATTCATCGGAATACCGCTGCTGATGGATTTTATTCCATACACATTCCTGCCGGCGCACGAATACGGAAGAGCCAATCCCGGATTTTTCTTTCTTCGACTCGGTATCGTGCTGATGCTTCTTTCCGTGCTCTGGTTTTGGGAGCAGCGGTACCGGTCGGGACGCTCGATGGTGAGCGTGGTCGGATCGGAATCACTCGTGGCGTATGCCGGACATTTGCTGGTGATATACGGCGAATTCTTCAACGCTCGAAGCGCTAATATCATCATCGGAGAAACGAGGACGATCACCGAAGTGATTGGAATGACAGCCGTCTTGATTGCGGCAACGATCGCCGTTTCATACGTGTGGCATCGCATCAAAAATTGGAGTATGTTCTATGCACGGGTGCTGATGCTGAGCATCCTGATTGTCGTAATAATTTTCTTTTTCATTCAATAGTACCGGATCGAAAGCGTTATGGAATTCATTTATTTAATAATCGGCGTATTGCTGGGCGGAGGAATCGGTTGGTTCGTCGCAAAATCGAAATATCATCGCCCCTCCGCAATCTCGAAGGAGGAATTGGAGCGGATACAGGAACGCATCACGGTGTTGCAGACCGATGCGGCAAAACTAGGAGAGGGGAAATTGCATATTGAAGCCGCTCTGACACAGACAAAAACCGAACTGGAGGCGGAACGGCGAAAGAGTGATGAACTGGCGCGGCAATACACACAGGCGGTCACCGACAATAAGAATCTTCTCCAGCGTCTGGAAGAGCAGAAGGCGGAATCCGGAGAGATGAATAAAAAACTGACCGCAGAATTTCAGAACATTGCCGGCATTATTCTGGAAGAGAAGACGAAAAAATTCACCGAGCAGAACAGGGAACATCTCGACATCGTCCTGTCGCCGCTGAAGGAGAAACTGGATGAGTTCAGGAAGAAGGTGGAAGAAACCTACGACAAGGAAAGCCGGGAGACGTTCAGCCTGAAAGAGGAGGTACGGAAACTGCAGGATCTCAATGTCCGGATGAGCGAGGAAACGATCAATCTGACAAAAGCACTGAAGGGCGATACCAAGAAACAAGGGAATTGGGGCGAATTGGTTCTGGAAAAAATCCTCGAACGCTCCGGCCTGGAAAAGGATCGGGAGTATAAATCACAGGTGGTCACGCAGAATGTCGAAGGGGAAACGATCAAACCGGATTTTGTGGTCTATCTTCCGGAGAACAAGCATATCATCATCGATTCCAAAGTGTCACTGACCGCCTATGAAATGCTGGTCAATGCCGACACGGACGAAGAGCGTGAATTGCGCAAGAAAGAACATGTCGCATCGCTCCGGAGCCATATAAAATTACTCGGCGAAAAAAATTACCAGTCTGCGGAGCTGTTCAACTCTCCGGAATTCGTGCTGATGTTCGTACCGATCGAATCGTCCTTCGGCATTGCGGTGCAGGCGGATCAGGAACTGTTCAACTATGCATGGGAACGGAAAATCGTCGTCGTCAGTCCCTCGACACTGCTGGCGACGCTCGGCACTATTGCATCGATCTGGAAGCAGGAGAAACAGACCCGCAATGCGATCGATATCGCAAAACAGGGGGGAGCGCTCTATGATAAGTTCGTCGGCTTCGTCAACGATCTGACCGAAGTGGGGAAAAAGATGGATTCCGCGAAGGAGACGTACAGGGATGCAATGTCCAAACTGGTGGAAGGACGCGGGAACATTGTCCGTAGCATCGAAAATCTGAAAACCCTCGGGGCAAAAACGACAAAAACGATCGATCAGAAATTTCTTGATCGTTCCGATGAACCGTGACCTCAGCGGTATTCAGGGAGAACAAAACAGCGGGATTTATTGTGAATGAGGCGGATTTCCGTTTCTCGTCTTCGGTACTGTCGGGACGGCGCCGGTCGGTAATTCTTTCTTGTATGTTTAATCAATATTATCTAATTTTACGGCAGTTACTGGCATGCATACTTCTATCAACACTTCAACAAAGGAGAACAATCTGCCGCAGTTTGTTACCGATTCTATCTTGTAAAGGAATTGTGTTAAGGCATATTGGTTGTTTTCCCAATTCTTAAATTTTCATTTCCACCATTAATATTGCGATACGTGCGTAAAGCATCTCTTATTGGATTTTTTATTATCCTGGCGGTTATCGTTGCGCTCATTTTTGACGCTCCCGGTATCGCAAAAGGAATGCCGTTGCCGCGACCGATCGGTGGATTTTTTACGGCTGATTCGATCGTCACCGACAGCCTGACGGCACCGAATGATACTATCGTTGCATGGACGTTGACCGATTCGACATTTCTGGAGCAATTGACCATCCGGCGGGATGATGCACTTTCCGCACGGGCATTCGCAACCGCAAATCCGTTCTACCTCAAAACCCCCTCCTACGTGCAGCGTGAAGTGAAACTCGATTCCACCGGAAGATATGTAATTGTTCGGGAAACGGTTGGCGGAAGGGATATCAAAGTTCCCGTCAAAATGCCGCTGGAAGAATATGTGAAGCAACGGACGCAGGAGGATCTGAAGAAGACGTATCAGGAAATGATCACCAAAGAGGATGAGGGGAAGAAGAAAAAGGACGATCTGGGGGAGATATTGAGTTCGTTCACCAACATCGATATTCCTGTGCCGGCGAACCCAGTTTTTTCAATCTTCGGTCCGCCGCGGATCAATCTGATGATCTCCGGTGCTGTCGATATCCGCGCCGCATTCCGGAACACCAAAAGCGATCAGCAAACAATCAGCGTTTTCGGCAACGAGCGGAACGAACCGGATTTTGCGCAGGAAGTGCAGATCAACGTCAACGGCACAATCGGCGATAAGCTGAATATTCTTGCAGACTGGAACACGCAGCGGACGTTTGAATTTGAAAACCAGTTGAGGATCAAATATACCGGGTATGAGGACGAGGTTGTGCAGAGCGTTGAAGCGGGAAACGTTTCACTCAGTACCAGTTCGTCGTTTGTCTCCAGCAGCTCCGCGTTGTTCGGCATCAAGGCCGGATTCCAGATCGGTCCGCTGAAATTGACGGCGATCGCGTCGCAGAAGAAGGGGCAAATCCAGGAAAAAATAGTCACCGGCGGTTCGCAGGAAATTCCGTTTGAAAAACGGGCGTATGAATATTCGAAAGATCATTTCTTTGTCGATTCGAATTACATCCGGGGGTACGAAAACTTTATTCAATTAAGCCAGGTCGATCGTCCCGACTTGCAGATAAAAGACAATGAATTTGAAGTATACGTGCAGCATATCGGTTTGGAAGATCCGAACAGCCGTCAGGCAAACGCCTATCTGCACCTGCCCCCCGTTCCGCTGAACGGTATTGCATCCTACGATTCGCTCCGGAATCCGGCTGCCAGCACATCGCCGGGATTAGTGGAAGTCGGACGATGGGATAAACTGGAACCGGTGAAAGATTACCGGCTCAATCTGTATTCCGGCGTCATCACCATTAACCGGTCGATTCAGGACGGACAGGCGATCGGTATTGCGTATCGGATTGAAAACGGCGCGGGCTCGAATGATGACCTTGTCTACGGAACGTTGACGAAAAACGAACCCGAAAAAGATTCTGTGCTGGTGCTGAAATTGATCAAACCGAAAAACCTGCTGCCACAGTACAAGGATGCATGGACATTGATGCTGAAAAATATCTATCCGTTAGGGGGAAGAAAGATATCGAAAGAGGGATTTGAACTGAATATTTATTACAAAGAATCCGGAAAAGACGAAGAAAAGACAATCGGCAGCAAAAACATCATCGAGATTTTTGGGCTCGATAAATACAAAGATACGTCGCCGGGGGCAGACGGTGAATTTGACTATATTCCGTATAAAACCATCGATGAAGAGCGGGGGGAGATCATCTTCCCGACACTGAAACCGTTCACGGAAGGGATCACCGCCGCATTTGTACAGTACGGTATCACGCTCCCGGATACGACCTATATCTTCGATAACCTCTATGATACGAACACCACGGCGGCGCAGAATAATACGCTGAAAGACAAGTTCATCATCAAGGGAAAAACCACCGCCTCAAGTTCGAATACGATCTCTCTCGGATTCAATATTGTCGAAGGGAGCGTTCAGGTATTATTAGACCAACGGCCGCTAGTGCTCAATGTCGATTACACGGTCGATTACATTATCGGACAGGTGATCATAAAAAATCAGTCGGCGCTGGTTCCGGGAGCGAATCTGCAGATCAAGTTCGAACAGAACGACTTGTTTCAGCTCGCTTCCAAGACGTTGCTCGGCATGCGCGGGGAATTAAATCTTTCCGAAAAGACAAAGTTCGGATTTACGATTATGAATCTCGATCAGCAGACGCTGAGCGACAAGGTCCGTCTGAACGAAGAGCCGATCAACAATTCGATTTACGGATTCGACGGACAAACATCCGGCGACCTGCCGTTCCTCACCAAGGCGCTCGACGCGCTGCCGATGTTCGATACAAAAGCAAAATCCGAATTTACACTGCGCGGCGAAATGGCGTATATGAGTCCGGATCCGAATACCAAGAAAAGTCCCATCGCAGACGATAATGGAGCCGGCATCGCGTATATCGACGATTTTGAAGGGGCCAAGCGAAGCATCCCGCTCGGTGTCGGATACGGTTTATGGCGCGACATGAGCCCGCCGGCATATCAATCCAACGTTGATGTCAGTACGATATCCTTTATCTCGGATACGACAAAAATAAAATCCAAAGCGAAAACTTATTGGTATAACCCTGCACAGGAACAGGTCAACACAATATTTGGACCGGAGAAAAAAGCGGCACGAGGGCAGGACCTAGTGACGGTGTTAAATATCAATTATAATCCTAAACTCCGCGGCACCTATAACTTTTCTCCCGATCTCAGACAGACACTTTTAACCGATCCGATGAAGAACTGGGGAGGTGTGCAGCGGTTGGTCTCCGGCACGGCTATCGATCTCGTGCGGGAGAATATCAATTTCATTGAAGTGTATGTCAGAGTAAATCGGGGTACCATTGATACAACAAGAAAAATTTACATCGATCTCGGGACAATAAGTGAAGATGTCTTGATCGATCCGTCATCTCCGAAGCTCGATACGGAAGATAAAGGAGCATTTAAAAACGGTACCCTGAATGATGGAGAAGATACCGGTATTGATGGCTTGTTCGATGCTGAAGAAAGGAACGTCTACTCATCGTTTCTTGCTTCGAATACGTGGGGATCCGATCTTCCGGATCCGTCAGACGATCCCTCTGGAGACAATTATTTTCATTCAATGGAAGACTTCCGAAGGATCAACGGTACCGAGGGAAATGGGAAAAGTGAAATTGGCCAGATTCCCGATACCGAAGATCTTAACCGGAACGGCAACATTGACCGGACGAACAATTATTACGAATACGAACTCAATCTCGACACGACCGCCAACAATCCCCTTCGCGTCGGAGGAGGATTTAATGGATGGTATCAGTATCGCATTCCGCTGAGCAGTTTTAAGAACAAGATCGGTACACCTGATTTTTCATTGATCGAATATATCCGCGTATGGTTTACGGGGCATAGCGAAGAATTCGACATGAGCCTTGTCGAATTCAATCTGATCGGAAATCAATGGGAGGAATTGACCAAGAACGACAGTACGTTTAAGGTTTCGGTAGTGAGCATCGAAGAGAATTCTTTGCAAGGTTATACACGACCAAAAGGCGTAATACGTGAACAAGACAAAACTAAACCGGATGAAGATGTTTTTGCTAACGAACAATCGCTGGCATTGATTGTGACCGATCTAAAGGACGGAGAGAGCCGCCAGGCGATCAAACGCTTTTCGTACCGTCCGCTGGATGTTTTCAGTTACCGCGAAATGAAGATGTTTGTGCACGGTGATGCTCATTTCAAGCCGACAGCGGCCGAAGCAACGGCAAAACTCTTTGTTCGCTTCGGTTCGGACTCGCTGAATTATTACGAATATAAAGCCCCGGTCTATAAGAATTGGGATGAAGACCGGAACAGCGTGAAAATACGTTTCGAAGATCTCACGTCGCTCAAGCAGGGAAGAGATTCCACTTCGGCACGCATAGTCCGACCGGTTCCCGGCGGTCCGGACAGCGCCACGTATGCTGTGCTGGGGAATCCGACGTTGACCCGTATTACATTCATTTCCATTGGCGTCGAGAATCCGGTCATTCCCGGAACTCCATCCGATCCGATATCCGGTCAGATCTGGGTCAACGAATTGCGGCTTGCAGAAGTGGACGACACGCCCGGATGGGCGTACAGTATGAGCACAACTTTGAAATTGGCGGATCTCGGTTCAATCGCGTTCACCTTTTCGCAGGTCGATCCGTTTTTCCATAATCTTGAAAGCAGGTTCGGCAGCCGTGTGACATCAAAAACGTGGAATGTTGCGACATCGGTTGCCGTTGACCGGTTCTTCCCGCAGGAGTGGGCCGGCACGACATTGCCATTTAGTTATTCCCACAGCGAGCAGGTCGTCACACCGTTGTATCTGCCCAGTTCGGACATCCTTGTGAACAAAGCGGCGGATCAGCAAAAGGATGTTGTTGCGCAGAAGACCGGATCGGAGTCGCTCGGTGAGGAGGCAAAGCAACAGATCCTGACGGAAGCCCAGACACTCTCCATTACCGACACGTACGCGCTGCCGTCGATAAAATTCAACGTGCCGGTCAATTACTGGCTCTTTACAGATATCTTCAACAGGATCGGTTACAGTTTCAGTTATACGCGGTCGTCATTGCGTTCTCCCACCGTTGCGTACCAAAATGCGTGGCAGTGGAATGCACGCATCAATTACGGGTACACATTCAGCCCGAATAATTATCTCCGTCCGGCCGATCTCTTCGGCAACGACGTTATACCGGAAGAATTCCGAATGTTCCAATTCTATTACATTCCGCTCACCAGCGTCAGCACGGGATTCTCGATGGCACGGTCGCGGCGCTACGAACGCCTGCGGTCACAGCCGAGAGAGAGCGATCCGGTTCGAGGCCTTTCCGCCTCGCGAAATTTGCAGATCGGATGGAAACTGACGGAAGGGGGATTGATCAATCTCTCCGGCGATTACTCCGTCGATATCGGAAGTTCGCTGGTGCATCAGGAAGTGGACCGGTTCGGTCGTCAACGCGATTTCGGGCAGGTGTTGCAGCAGATCTTTTTGCGGGATCAGGTTGTCAATTTCGGATATGATAATGGATATAATCAGTCGTTCAGCGTAAACACCCGTCCCCGTGTTCCGACTCTTTGGGATTTGAATAAATATTTGACGCTTACCTCCCGGTACAGCGTGTCGTACCGTTGGCAGAATACATTCCAGCAAGGTGATCTTGGTATTGGTGCCGGGTGGGGCAACAATATTTCGTTTGGAACAGATGTCAGCCTGAAGTCGTTCGTCGATTCCTGGTTCCCAAAAGAGACGGTAACTCCGTCGTCACCGCAGCAACCCACCTCATTATCCGGAAGAACCGGACGCCGGGGAAGAGACGGAGACGAAGCGGAATCACTCCCCGCAACGCCGGCACCGGTTCTCGATACTGCGATAACGCAAAAGGATACGACGGCAAAGCGATCGTTGGGAGAAACGCTCATCGGTATCACCAGAACGGTGATTAAGACACCGTTTCTTGATTATGACAAAGTGAGCATCAGTTACACACAAACAAACAGCGCCCAAAATAACGGTATTCCGGGCCGGCCGGGATTCACCAATTTCTTCGGGAAGGTTCCCTTCATTCAGAAATCGGAGCAAAAATATGGTCCGTCACGGGCATATCAATTGGGCCTGGTATCAACTCCCGGTGCAAACATCACGGATATATTTATCAAGCCGCAATTTCCGTTTATCGGATTCACGACAGATGCCGATCAACAGATTCGCGCACGGGTGCCCAACGCCAGCTTGACCGACGCTTTTTCGCAGAGCAATAAAATTACATTGCGCACCGGAAGAGAACTATGGTCCGGAGCGCGCATCGACCTGAATTGGAACCTCGGGTGGGATTATTCGCGTACTCAATCGCTCCGCACCGATGCACTCGGCACCGGCCGGACAACGCTCTTCAGCTCGGCCAGCGGCGGCGCCATCGAACGGTCGTTTATGACATTCCCTCCGACATTCATTTTTTCCATGTTCAAGAGCGGTATAGAAGATGTCGGGAAAAAGTACAACGAATTGGTAAACAATACATCCGACACCAGAACCAAGGATGAAAAACTTTCGGAAGCTTTCGAATCCGGATTCGAATCGTTGCCGATCCTCAAAAAAATATTCGGACAGTACCTGCCCCGCGTCAATTATTCGTTCCGGTGGGATGGTTTGGAAAAAATGAATATCTTTAGTTCATTCGCAACGCGGGTGAGCCTTGACCATGCATATCAATCGACCTATCGGACGACATTTAAAGGTAGCGCCGGGTCGGCATTGGTGACGGAATCACAACGCATCACCTATGCATTCTCCCCGTTGATCGGTATGAATATTACATTCAAAGAAGTGTTGAAGGGAAATATGACCGCCAATGTGCGGTACGGTTCGAGCGTATCATACGATCTGACTCCCTCGGCGCGGAATATCAACGAAACGGTCTCCAACGAAATGTCCCTGACGGGCAGTTACGGAAGGACCGGTTTCGAAATTCCTCTCTTCGGCCTTGCTTTGCAGAACGATATTGATATCAGCTTCACCTATACGTATGCGAAGAATTCCCGAATGACGTACGATGCAAAAGCGGAACCGTTCAATGTAAAAGGGACTCCCGGCGAAGGTTCCTCCCGTACACAAATGGAACCGAGAATACGATACGTGCTGAGTTCGCGGGTGACCGCTTCGCTCTTTTACCGGTATACGAAAATTGCACCGGATGAAGGGGGATCGCGTATACCGGGTTCGACCTCCAATGAAGGCGGACTTGACGTGCATATTGCAATTCAATAGAAAAACGGGAACGGGATTCGGTTTCCTGATTCTTCATTTTATAAGGACTGTATGGATCAATCAAAAGGGATCATCCTCTGGGTCGATGATGAGATCGAACTCCTGCGGGCGCATGTTATGCTGCTAAAGGAAAAGGGATACACCGTGGAGACGGCGACAAATGGCGAGGATGCCATTGAAATGGTACGGACGAGATCGTTCGATCTCGTGCTGATCGACGAAATGATGCCCGGCAAAGGGGGACTGGAAACGCTTGCCGTGATCAAGGAACTCTCCCCGGGACTTCCGGTTGTCATGATCACCAAGAACGAAGCGGAATCGCTGATGGAAGAGGCGATCGGCAGCAAGATCTCCGATTATCTGACCAAACCGGTCAATCCCAGCCAGATACTGCTTGTCTGCAAAAAATTTCTTGAAGGGAAGAAGATACAGAGTGAACAGGTCTCCCGCGATTATACGCAGGAGTTCTCCGCCGTTTCGCGGCTCCTGATGAATCCCATGGATTATACCGAGTGGACCGATCTGTACGTAAAGATCGTCAATTGGGAAATGGAATTGGATAAGCATCCCCAACTCGGCCTGCAGCGCATGCTTGCCGATCAGCGGCGGGAGTGCAATGCGGAATTTTCGAAATACGTAGAAAAACATTATCAGCAATGGATCAATCAAAAAGAGAATAAGCCGGTACTTTCTACGGAAATCATGGAAAAATACGTCATCCCGAACCTGGACGACGATAAATCGGTTTTTCTCTTTGTCGTTGACTGCATGCGGCTTGATCAATGGCTGGTGATGGAAAACTATATCCGTGAATGGTATACGATGGAAAAGGAATATTATTTTTCCATTCTGCCGACTGCGACTCCCTATTCGCGCAATGCCATCTTCAGCGGCCTGTTCCCGCTGGAACTGGAGCAGCGCTATCCCGATCTCTGGCAAAGCGAGGATGACGACGAATCGAGTCACAATAAGTACGAAAAAGAATTGATGATGCGGTTATTCGAACGGAAACGGGTACCGATGAAATCCGATCCCAAATATGTGAAGATCCTCGACACGGAATTTGGCCGGCAAATACAATCGAATATCGTTTCCTACACACAGAACAAGCTGACGGCGATCGTGGTCAACTTTGTCGATATGCTTGCCCACGGCCGCTCCGACGATCCGATACTGAAAGAAATTGCGCCGGATGAATCGGCATACCGTTCACTGACCAATTCCTGGTTTAAACACTCGTCGTTGTTCGGTATGTTTCAGGCGCTGGCACAAAAGAAGAACGTGAAGATAATTGTGACTACCGACCATGGCAGTGTCCGGTGCATGCGGGGTTCGAAGGTGATCGGCGATAAGGAAGCATCCACAAACCTGCGCTACAAGTTCGGCCGGAACCTGAAATCGGACGACAAACAATCTGTCTATTTAAAAAATCCGAAGGATTTCAAACTTCCGCAGCGGGGCGTGACGACAAATTACATTGTGGCGAAAGAGGATTATTATTTCGTCTACCCGACCGATTATCATAAATATTTGAACCAGTACCGCGACAGTTTCCAACACGGGGGAATTTCCCTGGAAGAAATGATCCTTCCGGTCATCATCATGGAACCGAAATAAGTACGGCGAAACCGATGAATGAAATATTCACGACACTGAACGAAGAAGAGACCATCCGGTTGGGAGAACATTTTGCTCAGCGGCTGCTTCCGGGAGATGTTGTGGCGCTGTACGGCGACCTGGGGAGCGGAAAAACCCGCTTTGCCAAAGGTATCTCCCGCGGTCTCGGCGTGCGAGAGTCGGTTACCAGTCCCACATTCGTCGTGGTGAACGAGCATCTCGACGGACGGATGCCGTTGTATCATTTCGACTTTTACCGCATCCGGACAATCGCCGAATTGGACGAAATCGGATTTGACGAATATATCGACCGCGACGGAGTTTGCGTGGTGGAATGGGCGGAGTTGATCCGGCCGCGGCTTCCTGAGCGTCGGTACGACATTCATTGTGCGTTGGGGAAAAATGAAAATGAACGAACCATCACCATCGAGAACGTATGATCCTGGGAATTGAAACGGCAACGGAAGTCTGCAGCGTCGCGTTGGTCGGCGGAACGGAAGTGGTGGCCGAGCGGTCCGTGAACGAGAAGAATATCCATTCCGAACGGCTTCTTACGCTGGTGGATGAAATGCTGAAAGAGACAGGCCATACTGTGCAGGCAATCGACGGTATTGCCGTTTCGATCGGTCCCGGTTCATTCACCGGATTGCGCATCGGACTCAGCACGGCAAAAGGATTGGCGATGGCCCGCACTGTTCCCATCTACGCCGTTCCCACGCTGGACGGCATTGCCGATCTTTTTCGCAGAAAAAATGTCGGCGGAAGTTCCATGAAATTTTGTTCCATGGTGGACGCAAAGCGGAATGAAGCGTTCTTTGCTTTGTATGACATCGCCGCCGAAGGGATTCAGCGGAACACTCCCGACATGATCCGGCTGAAAGAAGAAATCATTGCCGAAGCGCTACAACATCATGCCGTAGTGGAGCAACCCGGTGTGAGTGCCGTTTCCATAGCGCTGCTTGCAGAAAGAAATGGGAAAGAGTACAAAGTATCCGATTTTTCGCAACTCGAACCGTCGTATTTACGGGATTTTGTCGCAACAACTCCCCGGAAGGAAATTATTCATTGAATAAATGCGTAAGGTTGGATATTTTGTTCTGTCATTAGAAAGGTGGTACCATGTCTTGGTTCAGACGCTCAAAAGAAAATATTGATTCCGGCAATCAAAAAAAGGATATGCCGGAGGGGATGTGGACAAAATGCCCTTCCTGCAGCGAGATACTCCACAAAGGCGCAGTCGAACAGAATCAGTGGGTCTGTCCGAAGTGTGCACATCATTTCCGCATCGGCAGCAAGGAATATTTTGCCATTCTTTTCGATGAAGGGACATTCAAGGAATTCGACGCAAAAATGACGTCGAAAGATCCGTTGAACTTTGTCGATACCAAAAAATACAAAGACAGGATCAAGGAGACGGTCAAAAAGACCGGACTGCATGACGCCATCCGGTACGGTACCGGAAAAGTGAACAAAAAAGAAGTTGTCATCGCCGCGATGGATTTCGGTTTTATCGGCGGAAGCATGGGAAGTGTTGTC
The DNA here is from genome assembly GCA_964371615.1 of uncultured Chitinophagaceae bacterium. Lineage (GTDB taxonomy): Bacteria > Bacteroidota > Ignavibacteria > UBA10030 > UBA8401 > SpSt-333. Next base: position 602,032 of record CAYJMS010000002.1, on the reverse strand, counting down.
GGCGAGAAGATTTCGCGCGCCATCGACAAATCGATAAAACTGAAAGCGCCGCTGATCATCATCTCCGCCAGCGGCGGTGCACGAATGATGGAAGCGGCATATTCGTTGATGCAGCTGGCAAAGACCAGTGCGAAATTGGCGCAACTGGCGCAGAAAAAGATTCCGTACATCTCGTTGATGACCGATCCGACCACCGGCGGCACAACCGCCAGCTATGCGATGCTCGGGGATATCAATATTGCGGAACCGGGTGCGCTGATCGGATTCGCCGGTCCCCGCGTCATCAAACAGACCATTGGCAAGGATCTTCCGGAAGGATTTCAGCGGGCTGAATTCCTGCAGGAAAAAGGATTCGTTGATCTCGTCGTGCCGCGGAAAGATTTAAAAACGACGATCTCGAATCTTCTTTCGATGATGAATTGATCCGATCACCGTCCCCGGCTGGAACACATTATGAACATACGATTACTTGGCGTTCCGATGGATCTTGGGGCAGGTCACCGCGGCGTTGACATGGGTCCCTCGGCAATCCGCATTGCCGGCGTGCACGAAAAACTGCAATTGCTCGGACATACCGTCACCGACGAGGGGGACATACCGACCAAGACTCCCGAACAGCAAAAGATTAAAAACCAAAAGTTGAAGTACCTTCCGGAGATTGTCCGCGCCTGCACGCTCCTTTCTTCCAAGGTGGAAAAAATTCTGCAAAGCGGCGATTTTCCGCTCGTGCTCGGGGGCGACCATTCCATTGCTATCGGAACGATCGCCGGTGTTTCAAATTACTGCAGGAAGAACAAGAAAACACTCGGCGTCCTCTGGATCGACGCTCACGGCGATATGAATACGGACGCGACGTCTCCGTCGGGAAATATTCACGGCATGCCGCTGGCCGCCTCCATCGGCCTCGGCGCCCTTGAATTGACTTCTGTCGGCGGCGATTTCAAAAAGGTCGATCCGAAAAATGTCGTGCTGATCGCCATCCGCGATCTCGACGACGGTGAAAAACTAACCATTAAAAAAAATCGCATCAATATTTTTACCATGGATGATATCGACAAACTCGGCATGCCGGAAGTCATCAAAAAAGCGCAGCAGATTTTGGAACATTGCGACGTCATCCATGTCAGTTTTGATCTCGATGCAATGGATCCGTCGGTCTGTCCCGGCGTCGGAACGCCGGTCAAAGGAGGCCTCAATTACCGCGAAGCGCATTTGTTGATGGAAACAATCGCCGCCACCAACCGGATGAATTCGCTCGAAGTGGTCGAAGCCAATCCGATCCTCGATCACCGGAACCAATCCGCCGAATTTGCGGTCGATCTGCTGCAATCCGGATTTGGCAAGAGGATCTTTTAAAAATGAAAAGAGATACTGCAGTGCTTACAGTAACATCGATCGATGCGATCCGTACATCCGTTCAGAAACTTCGATCTCAGGGAGGGACGATCGGATTTGTGCCCACGATGGGTGCGTTGCATGAAGGACATCTCTCTCTGGTGCGTAAGGCAAAGCAGGAAAATACAACGGTAATAGTCACGATCTTTGTGAATCCTTCTCAGTTCGGGCCGAACGAAGATTATGAACGGTATCCGCGGGATATTGAAAAAGATTCTGCATTGGTGCAGGCGGCGGGCGGCGACATCATCTTCGCACCGGACGCAAAAGTAATGTATCCGGCAGGATATGCAAGTTATGTCACGGTGGATGGCCTCTCGTTGGTGCTGGAAGGAAAATTCCGGCCGACGCATTTTAAAGGTGTTGCAACAATCGTCGTAAAATTGTTCAACATCGTACAGCCGGATGTCGCGTACTTCGGACAAAAGGATGCGCAGCAATGTGCGCTCATTAAAAAGATGGTCATCGATTTGAATATTCCCGTACGGCTCGAGATCGGTGCCACCGTTCGTGAGCATGACGGGCTCGCGATGAGTTCCAGGAATGTTTATTTAAATGCCGAAGAACGTTCGAATGCTCCGGTGTTGTACGCGTCGCTGCAACAAGCGGCGGCAGCGATCGAAGCGGGGGAGCGTTCGGCAAAGAAAATTATTGCGGTTATGACCGACATGATCCGGTCCGGGGGAGCATCGCAGATCGATTATATCGAAATCGTCGATTCCGCCGACCTGTCAGCAAAAGAGTTGCTGCGAAGCGGCGATACGGTGTTGATTCCGCTCGCCGTCCGTTTCGGAACGACGCGCTTGATCGATAATATTATCGTGCGTGTGCAGTAATGTCAAGAGGGAGATCCGTTTCCCCATGAGGCTGTCTGGATTATAATTACGATATATGTCGGGCATTCTCCCGGCGGAATATTTTATACTACAAGGAAAATACAATGTCTAAATTTGCAACAATTATCATGGCTGCAGGAAAAGGGACGAGGATGAAAGATTCCTCAAAACCAAAGGTCATGTTCGAAGTCAACGGAAAACCGATGGTGGAGCATGTGGTGGAACTTGCTCAATCATTGGGTGCGGAAAGAATCATCACCATTGTCGGATTTCAACGCGAAGCGCTGTATTCACATTTGGAAAATGTTGCACCCATGGTCGAATTTGCCGTGCAGGATCCCCAACTCGGCACCGGTCATGCGATTATGCAGGCGGAACCGTTCCTTCGCCGGTATGAGGGGGATGTCCTTGTCCTTTCGGGGGACGTGCCGATCCTGAGTGCAAAAACCATTCTAAACCTGATCGAACATCACCGGGATAATAATGCTGCCGGTACGATACTTACCGCGATGATGGATGATCCGGCCGGATACGGAAGAATTCTGCGGAGCAAAAGCGGATACGTTCTCGGCATTGTCGAGCATAAGGATGCCACAGATGAACAAAAGAAGATCAAAGAGATCAATTCCGGAATTTATCTCTTTGATTCGCGGTACCTTTTTTCGTCGCTGCAGCATATTAATCCCCATAATGCGCAGAATGAATACTATCTCCCCGATGTTTTCAGCCATTTTTGGAGGCAAAAGCTGGTTGTCGCGGCCATGGCAACCGACGATCCCAACGAGATCAGGGGAGTCAATACGGTGGAGCAATTGCAGGAAGCGGAATTGGCGCTGAAAAAAAGGAACAAATAAGCCGGAATAAATGTCTATATTGACAAAGCAAGCAGTTTTTCCTAATTTTCATGCGAAAGAGAAACGGTGATGATATGAAAAAAATATTCCTGATGGTGGTGATCGTATCGGTCGTCGGATTTGGTCAATTCAAGCCGCGCCCGTCCGAACAACCCAAAGTATCCGATTCGTTCATCCATCCGCAGTCGGCGAGCGATTGGTTCAGTTTTTTCAATCCGAATAATTTTCAGATGCGCCACAGCTACTCGGCCAGCTATATGGCCGGCGGCGGATACGGATTAGCATTGCAGCGATATACCAATTCAATGCTCTATCAGTTTGCTCCGAATCTCGACGTCCGTGTCGACCTCAGCGCACAGAATTCGCCGTACAGCACATTCGATCACCGTCTGCAAAGTCAATTCAACCGGGTTTCGCTCTCCCGTGCGGAGATCAATTACCGGCCGTGGGAGAACACCCATCTTCGGATCTCCTATCGGGAAGTACCGCTCTCCCTGTACGGATATGACGCGGGATATTACCGGGGGTTCGGAGGAATGTTTTCAGGACTTGGATACTACGAGGACTAAGCCAACATATTTTTATTAACTGACTGATACAGCAAATAACCGAGCATTCGCCAGGATTGCATCGGTTATTTTTTTGCCGCATGATTAAAAAATCTCTATCACCCGGCGCATTGTTGAATATCGCGATCGTGCTCGTGTTGGTCGTGGTCGGATTGCAGATCTATGGAATCTTTTCGGATGGCGGGGCCGTCCGTCCGCCTGCAAAGGATGCCGATCCGGAGTCTGCCGAACAGACTATCGTGCAGATTAACGTGCTCAACGGCTGCGGTGTGTCGGGAGTGGGCAACACAATGACGAAGTTTTGCCGCACCGCCGGCTATGACGTGGTCGAAGTGGGAAATTATAAATCGTTCGACATCAATGAATCGATGGTCATCGACCGGGTCGGAAAGCCCGACAATGCACGGAGGCTAGCCGCGCAATTGGGAATTGCGCCGAAAAATATCGTACAGCAATTCAGCAGCGACCATCTGGTCGCCGCGTCGGTTATCATCGGTAAAGATTATAAAAGTTTGAAACCGTGGAATTAAATCTATTAGCAGGAGTATCGTGACATCAAAAACACTCGCAAAAAAAATTGCGGAAGCCGCCCTCACTAAAAAAGCATACGATGTGACAATTATGGACCTTCGGAAGCTGACAACGATGACGGATTATTTCATCGTCTGTTCCGTCGATTCCGACACGCAGGCGCGTGCCGTCGCCGATGCCATAAAGCACGATACGATGGAGAAGGGAGAATCGCTGGTGAGAAAGGAAGGATATTCCGAAGGGCGGTGGGTACTGCTTGATTATGTGGATGTCGTTGCACATGTTTTTCATAAGGATGTGCGCGCATTCTATAATCTCGAAAAATTGTGGGGCGATGCGAAATTTGAGTACGTCAGCGATGAACCGCCGGCAAAACCGAAGAAAGCGGCATCGAAACCCCGAAAGACAACGACCCGAAAGAAGACTGCAAAGAAATGAAAGAGCAGCTGCACGAACAGATTTCGTCCATCCTTCATGATCTGAACTTTCCCCCGATCGACATCAATTTCGAACGCCCGAAAGTGGATGCCCATGGCGATTTAACGACAAATGCGGCAATGATTCTGGCAAAGTCGGTAGGAAAAAATCCCCGCCAGATCGCCCAGTCGATCGTCGACAAGATCGCCGTCGATCCGTCGTTTCTTGCTGCGGTGGAAATTGCCGGGCCGGGCTTCATCAATTTTAAGTTCTCGGACTCGTATGTCATCGAACAATCTAAAAAGATTTTGCAGGAAGGGAACGCATTCGGGAAGACCGGCGTCGGCGGGAAACGAAAAACGAATATCGAATGGGTCAGCGCCAATCCGACCGGGCCGCTGCACAGCGGACACGGCAGGCAGGTGATTCTCGGCAAAGTGATCGCCAATCTGTTGGAGTGGACCGGACACGACGTGACGCGGGAGTACTATTTCAACAATGCCGGCAACCAGATGCGGAATCTTGCCGAAAGCATCTATGCACGGTACCGTCAACAGCTCGACGATACGTATCCGCTGGACGAGAAAGCATATCAGGGAGAATATATCGTTGATATTGCAAAAGAGATCGTCCGTGAAAAGGGTGATTCGCTGCGCGATGCCGATCCGGAACGCACCTATTTCAGGAAGTACGGCGAAAAGTGGTGTTTTGCGCGAATTAAGAAAACCCTTGAGACACTGGGTGTCTATCACGATGTCTTTTATAATGAAGATACGCTCTATTCCACCGGGAAGATTGACGAAGTCATTGCCGAGTTCAAGAAAAAAGATCTTGCCTATGACAGCGATGGCGCTGTCTGGTTTCGCGCTACCACATTTGGCGCGGATAAGGACAGAGTCATCGTCAAGAGCACCGGTGAGCCGACATACCGCCTTCCGGACATTGCCTATCATCGCGAAAAATTCCGGCGCGGATTCGAACTGATCGTCGATATTTTCGGCGCCGACCATATCGCGACCATTCCGGATGTGTTGAATGGTGTCCAGGCTCTTGGGTACGATACCAAGGATGTGAAAGTGATCATTCATCAAATGGTGTCGTTTGTCAACGGCGATGAAACAGTCAAAATGTCGAAACGGAACGCCAACGTCTACACGCTGGATGAACTGATCGGCGAAGTGGGTGTGGATGCCGTTTCCTATTTCTTTGTTATGCGCAGCGCCGGAACACATCTGGAATTCGATATCGCCCTCGCCAAGGAGCAATCGGATAAGAATCCGGTCTATTATCTCCAATATGCACATGCACGAATTGCCAGTATTCTCAGGCATGCCGTTGAGGAGGGTTTTCCTGTGACGAATCTTTCCGCCATGATAAAGGCAACCGATTTTTCGCTGATCAATTCAAAAGAAGAGATCGATCTGATTAAGAAACTCCTCGAATTTCCGGAAATGGTTGCAGGATGTGCGCTCAGTTTTGAACCGCACCGGCTTACCACCTATTTGCGTGAGGTTGCAGAGTCGTTCCATCGATTTTATCACGAACATCGCGTTATTAATGACGATAAATCACTGATGCAGTCGCGTTTGGCTGTCTGTGTCATGACCAAAACTGTCATTGCCAATGGATGTAAAATTTTAGGTGTTTCTTCACCTGAAAAGATGTAAATTTCGGCAACTCAAAAAGAGGACATTACCCGCTTATTTGTTACCGCTTGTAAACTGCTTCAGTACCAGGATATACATTGGAAATCCTGACGATTTTTCTTAAATTCATTAATTATTAACTACTTACGGGCTTTATGAAGAACATCCTCGTCACCGGTGGAGCCGGCTTTATTGGCAGTAATTTTGTCCAATATATGATGAGCAAACATCCGGATTACACAATCGTGAATTTCGACAATCTCACGTATGCCGGTAATCTGGAAAATCTTGTATCGGTTCAGAGTAAACCGAATTATCGCTTTGTCAAAGGGGATATTTGCGATAAAGAGCATGTAACGAAAGCGTTTCGAACTCACGCAATCGATACCGTGGTTCATTTTGCCGCAGAATCACACGTGGATCGGAGTATTCTCGGCCCCGCGGTGTTTGTCCAGACCAATGTTGTCGGAACAAATATACTGCTGGATGTCTCCCGAGAGATCGGTATTGAACGATTCCTTCATGTCTCGACCGATGAGGTGTATGGATCGCTGGGAGCCACCGGATTCTTTACCGAAGAAACATCCCTGCATCCCAACAGTCCCTATTCCGCAAGCAAAGCGTCGTCCGATATGCTCGTATTGGCATATCAGCATACGTTCGGTTTCCCCGGCATCGTCACGCGATGTTCGAACAATTACGGCCCGTATCAATTTCCCGAAAAACTGATTCCGCTCCTGATCGCCAACGCACTGAACGATAAGCCGATTCCGGTGTACGGCGACGGTTCGAACGTGCGGGACTGGCTCTATGTTGAGGATCACTGTTCCGCACTCGATGTTGTGCTGCACAACGGAATGGTCGGCGATGTGTACAACATCGGCGGAAACAACGAATGGAAAAACATCGATATCGTGAAACTGGTGTTGAAGGAGATCGGCAAGCCGGAATCGCTCATCACATTTGTAAAGGACCGGCCGGGGCACGATAAGCGCTACGCCATCGACGCGGCGAAGATTGCAAAAGATCTTAACTGGATTCCGGCGCATCAATTTGAAAGCGGCATTACAAAAACCATCCGGTGGTATCTGGAGAACAAGCAGTGGTGGGAACGGATCACCACCGGCGAATACAAAAAATATTATGAACTACAATACAGCGAACGATAATATGCAGACACCAAAAAACATGTTTACTCTTCTGTTAGCCGTGCTGATCAGCACCGGTGCGGCGTTCGGGCAATTGACGGATCGGAACGATCGTCAGAACAATTCTTCCTCATCCCAACAGCAGTCGCAGAATATCATGTCGCAGCTGCCGGCCGGCAAGATCATTCAGGACGGTCCGGTCGATCCAAAGGAGTATATCGTTGGGCCGGGAGATATATTCAGCGTCAGTATCTGGTCCGCCCAGCCTCTGATGTTCCAGGTTCCGGTAACACCGGAGGGGAGCGTCATTATCCCCACCGTGGCGGAAGTAAATGTCTCCGGTAGGACTCTTGATAACGCTAAGAGAATGGTACTCAGTGAGATCAAAAAAAAGTACATCTTCGGCACCGCTTCGTTTACACTTCTGACTCCCCGTTCTTTTACCGTAACAGTTCTCGGTTCCGTATTGAATGAAGGAACTGTCATCGTCCAATCCACACATAGAATCGATGCGGCCATCCTACAGGCAAACGACGTACAGCAATATATCATGAATAACGGTATCATTTTGGATGATCCGAAAAAAGCAAAAGATCTCAAAAAGAAACTCGAGGCCGGTAGCCGACGAAAGATCGTAATCAATCGCAAGAATGGCACGGTTCTTCGGGCAGATATTGAAAAATATCTTGCGACACTGGACACACGACACAATCCGCTTCTACTCGACGGCGATATCGTAATTGTGCAGCCGAAGAATATAGACCTAGATTATGTCGGCCTCTATGGAGCAGTGAGCAAGGAGGGAAATTATGAATTTGTGGAAGGCGACAGCATTTCCACATTGATCCGTATGGCCGGTGGCCTTACAACGTCGGCGGAAGAGGGAAATGCGATGGTGTATAGAACTACTTCGGGCGGTGAACAGCAGAATTTTGAACTTGATATTCTCTCCATCCTTGACCGCCGATCCGTCGATGTGCCGTTGCAGCGGGGTGATCGGGTGATTGTCAAGAGCAGAGTGCAACTGGAGCAGGGTGGTGTTGTGACTGTCGACGGCGAAGTAGTGATGCCCGGATCGTATCCGATCGTTCGAGATTCCACCACTTTACGTCAGGTCATTGCCATGGCAGGAGGTTTCACGAAATTTGCCGGTCTGAGCGGCGCGCGGATATTCAATGATGTTTCCGGGAGAGAAACCGGTGTAATGGAATATCGCGAATTGATGCGGGGAAGAACCACGGCAGAAGACACGGCGTTTGTTCGAAACGAATTGCTGATAAAAAGCATGACAGAAATGACACCGGCGGATTTCGTCGCTATTTTCGATAAAAACGAGATCGAGAAAGATGTGAGATTAAAAGACGGCGACAAGATCTATGTCCCGGTACGATCAAAAACAGTTTATGTTTTCGGTGAGGTTCAGATTCCCGGTTCTGTTCCTTTTGTAGCCGGCAAAGATGTGGACTATTATCTATCGCAATCTGGAGGTATAACGGAACACGGAGTAACGGGTGATATGCGTGTGATTAAAGCATCGACAAAACAATGGCTGAAACCCCATGAGACGACGATTGAAGAAGGGGATTATATTTGGGTGCCCAAAGAACCATATCGCCCGTTTAGTTATTATTTAACTATATACAGCCAAGTATTTGGAATCATTGCAACTGCCGCATCATTATTTCTGTTGGTTTCACAAAATTGAAGGATTAATTGCAGGCGGACATTTTTTCAAGAGGTGCCTCGATGGATATACAAAAGACTTTGGTCTGGATCCTAATCCTAAATAGGTCCCGTTCTTCCTTGGACAAACACCGGATGAATTCATTGAAGCGGCCGTAGGCATAACCGAGTGTACGCAAGAGGACGATATCCGTTGAAACCGGATGCAACCATAATCGAAGAGTGTGCGTTTGTGTGGATTCTAATGGTTTCCTCCTAGAAATACGGTTGTTATACTAAAAACTATAGTTGGGTGTTCAGCAGTTGCAAAACGATATCTATTCATCACTACCGGATTACGACATGACAGAGAAAAAAAACATCGACCTATTCGATCTCGTACTATTCATCATTGAACGAAGAAAACTGCTGGCATACATCTTTCTGGCCTCTGTTGTTATCTCGTACGGTTTCGTGTACGTTTTTATTAAGGAACAATTCGAGGCATCGGCGGTAATTATTCCCTCAGATGATGACAACACAAGCGGTCTGCCAAGCATGTTGAAAGGATTGAAGAACCTGCCGATGGGTCTTGGATCCGCCGCCACAAAATCGTCAGTCAATAGGTATAATACCATTATCTACAGTCGAACAGCTTTGGAGTCGGTTCTCAACCAGTTCCGATTGTTCGAAGTGTACAAAATTGATTCAACAATCATCGATGCCCGAGAACGTGCGATAAAACAACTAAAGAAGAATATCATCACAAACGAGACTAAGGACGATGCGTTTGAAATCGTCGTGCGTTCGCCCGAATCACGACTGTCGGCAGATATGGTCAACTATATTGTCCGTTATTTAAATGAAACGATTATTGGTCTCAAGGTTCAAAAATCTCGGGATAACAGGATTTTTCTCGGTCAACGGGTTGATGAGATTTATCACGATCTGTATGCATCCGAAGATTCTCTCCGGCGTTTCCAGGAACGATCAGGCTTGTACGATCTGAAGTCGCAGGTACCGGAAATCGTGGCCATGTATGCCAAGATCGAAACCGAAGTAATGTCCAAAGAGATCCAGCGATCAATACTGCAACGATTGTACGATACAGAGAATCCAGAGGTGAAATCGCTGAATATACAGATCGCTGAGTATGAGAAAAAACTGAACAAGTTGAGATCGCAAGAAGGTTCGGAGAACATCCTGCTCGGCATGAAGAATCTGCCGGAGACTTCAGTTGAATTCCTTCGTCGGTACAGGACAGTCGAGATCAACAGTTCGTTGCTGGAATTCATACTACCACTATACGAGCAATCAAAGATAGAAGAGAAGAAGGATTATCCCGTGCTCCAGGTGATCGACTATGCAGTACCTCCGGCGAAGAAGAGCTGGCCACCCAGATCACTTTTTGCATTAATTGGAGCGTTGTTCAGCATTACTGGCTACGTGCTGTACATCTTCATTGCAGACCACATCCGTCGCTCGGTAAATCCAAGAGTTATTCTCTTGCGCGAAGAGGTTAAGTCGATATTCTCGCGAAAGGCCTCCCGGTAATGATTGCCATCCCAAACAACGGACGTACTGTAACCGTGCAGGGAATTTTATTCCTCTTAGTTCTTCAAGTGGTGTTTATTGTCTTTGTAGGATCCGGATTTAAAGAACAGTACGTGATGGTGTTCGGACTTTTGCCTCTGATGGCAATCGCCCTACTTCATTTCGATTCTCTTCTTGTAGTGATACCGGCAACCCTGTTTTATAACATTCATTATTATGGATTTTCGTCCTCGGAATTCTTCGCCTCATTGCTTGTAATTTCGTTCCTTCTGACCCATCGTCGGATTCAAAGAGACGATTTCGGTTCAGCGCCGTATAAAATCATTGGAGCATACTTGGCATTAATGGTGATCTCGGCCGTCAAATCGATCGAACCGATGATGACGCTCGTGCTCATCAGTCATTTCGTAATCTTTATTTGCTTGATTGCAGCGGTGGGTGCTTCGGTCAGAGACATCGGGACGATAAAACGACTCCTTTCATTATTTCTCTTTTTTGTTCTATTAAATTCAATCCATGTCATGGTGCTCGCATTGTTGACAGGCGGTCGGGTGTTCGGTTTTGCCGGAATTATGTTCGTAGATTACGCTGGAATCGGAATTACGATAGCCTTCATACATTCCTTGTTCGCACCTTCGTCGGTCCAACGGCGCCGATATGGTGTTCTTATGTCTGTATTCGTTACAGCATTGATACTGACCCAGACTCGGACATCATGGATCTCTACGTTTGTCATTGTTTCATTATTGAGCATACTCATTTGGAAAAATGAATCAGCGATGGGATTAACCACCGGAACAATGCGCCGGATTGTTGCGATAGGTGTCATCGTCCTTGCGGTAGGCTTCATGGTTGCTGTCACTTTGAATCCGGATACCTTCCAACGACTAGGAGATGTAAGTGGAGGATCGGACCCTCTTATCACTGAGACCGGTGATGTAAAGAACTCATTGGTGTCCCGTCTACTGCTCTGGCACACTGCCTATAATGCTTTCATAGCCAATCCATTTCTTGGCATTGGTGCGTACTCATTCCCATTGTCATCGATGTACTTTTATACGATTCCAGAACCATTGTTTGCAATGTACGTCGAGACATTAACTCCGCATCAGACTGTGATTGCCGTTTTGGTGGAGACAGGTATCATCGGATTAATAGTATTTAGTTTAATGATCAGGGCAGTTGGTCAATTCGTATGGCGAGTTGTAAAGAAGAACATGAACCATCCGGACCGATCGACTGTCTACTCGGTGGGTAGTGGGATTTTATACATATTAGTATCTATGCTGACCACCGATGCTTGGCTTTGGGGGCATGGTATAGTTCTGTTCGGTATTCTGATGGGTTTTATCGTCGCAATCGATCGGCTCTCGGCACAGTGATAAAGCAATGAAGCGGGTATATCTATATAATTCTCTTTCCGGTATCTTGTTCATCGTCGTCAATGCCATCGTGCAATTGGTTAGCATCCCGGTCATTCTACGGTATCTCGGTGCAGATGGATATGGAGTGTTCATTCTTGTGAATACGGTAGGAATGTTTGGTTATTTCATCAACATCGGGTTCAATTTCTCGGTTTTGAAGTTCGTGAGCGAGCAGGGGGTTGGAAGAGAATCGGACAAGGATATCGTGCTCTCTTTCTCGGCAGTAGTCGTTTTGTCTGCAATTATCACGGCAGTCATCGTCTACTGGAATGAAGAAATTCTTCGGTCAGTGTTGGGTGTGCCGGAGAGATTCATCAATAGGGGAACCATTTCATTGTTGAATGCGATAGTACTGACAAATGCGTTGATGTTTGTCGGTCAGGTGATCACGGCAGTGCTGGATTCGATTAAAAAAATCTACATTTCAAACAGTCTGCAGATTATGCTATTGACAATGAACAGGATTGGTGTCATCGCCGTCCTTATCGCCAGCGGTTCGTTCTATGAAATATCTATCATTTATGAAGTGACGGCTGTAGCATGGTTTCTCATTCTACTTATTACATTCTTTAAAAACTGGAAATTCACTGATATCACTGGCGTATTCCACGGATGGAAGCCGCGACTGAGAAAACATATAGATTATGGATTCAAGATATACATGACATCCTTAGCTGGGTTCTTCTACGAACCGTTCGCCAAAGTGCTCATTGCCCGCTACATCGGAATCAACGAAGTGGGTTTTTTCGATATCGCTTTTCGGATCAAGACATTGGTCTGGGGCGTCATCGAGAAAGGATTATATCCGTTGATGCCGAAGATCGCGTCCGGCTCGGAAGAGATGGTGAAACCGCTCGTGCACTGGGTTTCCCGAAAATTGTTGTTGTTGGCGCTACCATTTTCGGTCTTCTTCTATTTTATTGCCGACCCAGTGGTACGGCTATGGCTGGGTGGCAATCCATCCGAGGTCATCTATGCTGTTCGCGTACTGGTTATCGTCCATTTGGTAACCGCCAGCGGCATCCCGATGTATTTTTTCCTCTTGATGAAAGGACATCCAGGGAAGACATTTATCATCCAATCCCTGAATGCTTTTTTTGGCGTTTTATATTTCTTTCCGTTGGTGGCTTTGTACGGATTCCAAGGCGCCATTATTGGCTTTGTTGGAGCGGTGACGACGACACAATTGCTGTTGATTCGATGGCAATCAAGCATCGCGCAGAGCAGGCTACTTTCCGGTCCGATTGAGATTTGGAAATCTGCGATGATCGCCGCTGGATTGGCAGCAGTGAACATAATCATCACCTCTAGTGTATCATCGTTGATCTCAATGGCAATATTAGTAGGAATTGTCGATGGAGTCCTCGGAATCATTGCGGTACGAGTTTTCTCAATCGTTTCCAACAATGATATCCGTGTGGCGATGGGGCGTATTCCGTTCACCAGCATCGGCATACGAGGTGTGGATGCCTGACAGTACAACACGTATTGACGCCGATCAATCTCGGTACGTCGCATCGGCCATCGTTTCGACGTACAATGCCGAAGAGTTCATCAGGGGTCGCATCGATGATCTACTTGCACAAACACTCGGAGATCGGTTGGAGATCATCATTGTGAATAGTGGGTCGAATCAAAATGAAGATACCATCATTCAAAAAGAATATTTCGGCCGATATCCCAACATACGGTACGTCCGTACAATCGAGAGAGAGACAATCTATGCGGCCTGGAACCGGGGGATCGGTATGAGCACGGCGCCGTATATTACCAACGCAAATACTGACGACCGTTTACATCCAGACGCTATCCGACGACTTGTCGCTGCACTCGAAGCGGCGCCATCGTGCGCTGTTGCATATGCCGATCAGTACCGTGTGAATGAAAAAAATATTATATTTGCCGCCGCATCGCGTAATGACCGGATAATATGGCCGGTTTTCTCGCCTCTACGGTTGTTTCTTCATTACATTTGCGGTCCACAGGCTTTGTGGCGTGCGTCGGTCCATTTCATCGATAATATCTGGTTCGATGAATCGTTCGAGATTGCCGGTGACTACGATTTTGTTTGTCGAGTCGGCATGCGGTACGGAATGGTAAAAGTTGACGAGGTATTAGGTCTGTATTACCTCTCCGCTGAAAATGGCAATAAGGAACATCAAGAACCGCGGCGCACCGAAGCCGAGACATATGCGGTCAAAGAAAAATATGCAAATGAGTATCTTCGGAGTCTCTCTCACGATGGTTTTATCGCGCTTTACCGTCGATTACGATTGAAGGCCATGATTCCTTGGATTGGATATGCTGTCGTTCACCGTATCATTGATACCGCTGCACCACAATGGCAGATCCTCCCAAAGATGTTCCACTTTTGGCTGCTTTCTTTGATGGAGGAACAGAAAGGGGATATGGACGCTGCCATTCGATTTGCTGAAAATTACCGTGATGTTTCATCGGGAGGGATGATGAGAATGCGGTACGATCTATTGCGCACAAAGTTGTCATCGGCGGCATAAATGGGACACAGAATCGGTATTGCAGTCATTACATGTAACAGAGAGGATCTCTTCCGACGCTGTGCTTCTTCATTGCCGGCTGTTGATCGTGTTCTGGTAGTGAACGATGGAGCAGAGTATGACAGCTCTTCATATCCCGGGACGGTATCCGAAATAGTTCAGCATCGACGGAACCTCGGAGTTGGACGATCGAAGAACGAGGCACTACAGCTTCTCCTAGACGGAGATTGCGACCACCTCTTTCTGTGCGAAGACGATATAGTGATTGCAGACCAAAGAATTCTCGAACGTTATATCCACGCGGCCGGATTATCCGGAATCCACCATTTCAATTATGGATATCATGGCCCCATGAACAAGAACGCAACAGGTAATCCCGCACCGCGCCTCCGCCGTGAGTACCACGATAACACAACGGTGGTGCTGAACCGTCATCTTGTCGGAGCGTTCTCCTATTACACCCAAGAGATTATAAGACGTGTGGGTCTGATGGACACTTTTTACCGGAATGCATATGAACATGTCGACCATACGTACCGGATCATCCGTAGTGGGGGTCATCCGCCCTTCGGATGGTTTGCGGATATCGAGGGTAGTGACAAGGCTATCCTCGATCTTGATCCTTCTCTCGAACGAAGCATCATCCGACGGAACGACACAGTTCAACGGGTCCGCATGAAGGTCTTTTCATTATATTTCAAGTTAAAAAATGGCGGATATCCCTGGGAATTGACAGGAACGTTGGAACCTTCCGTTGACCGGTGGTTACATGAACATGGAAGAGTGGGATACCTTTGAGGGCGGATGCGATTGATATTGCTTCAGTGATTGTCCTGTTCCATCCGAAAACGGAAGAGGTACTCAGGAATATCGAAATAATTGCACGGTTCACAGGGCATGTTTTTCTCGTTGACAATTCCGTGCCGGAACGAGATGACATACGGTTGGCGGTTTCATTGTTCGCCAATGTAACCTATTATTCTCAAGGTGATAATATCGGGATGGCAGCAGCAATGAATGTTGGAGCGAATTTTGCAATAGATCGTGGATATCGGTACCTTTTAACGATGGATCAAGATAGTTTTCCTGATGAGCAGATGATCGAAAGGATGCGCCGACATATTGTTTCCGGTTACCATTTTGGCATACTGGCCCCCGTGTATCAGCTCAAGGATGGAAAAACTGTAATCACAAGAGTCGGCATTTCAGAGATTCCATCGGTGATGACATCAGGAAATATACTCAATCTAAAGGCCTACAACGAATCCGGACCCTTTTGCGAAAAATTGTTCATCGATTATGTGGACCATGAGTATTGTCTGAGGTTACGCCGAAATGGGTACCGAATCTTCCAAGTCAACGATGCTATCCTTCATCATTCTTGGGGTGTATTGAAAAGACATCGATTTCTTTGGTTGGATTATTCCACCAGTAATTATCCGCCGTTTCGCTATTACTACCTAGTAAGGAATGTATTGTATCTTTTCTCTACGTATGTCGTTCGGTTCCCCCTGTTTTGCATCGTTCAACTCGCATTGGTGATTAAGATGTTGTTAAAGTCGTTACTGTTGGAGAGCGAACGGCGTTCCAGGTTAAAATGTATCATCCGTGGGTTCGTCGATTTTGTCTTAGGGAATTATGGTAAGTTGTTATGACGTATTCTCTACCTATTGTCAGAGAGCGATCAAGGGATATACGAGCAATTGTGCTCAATTATTGTCGTGGGGAAGATACAATTGACTGTATTGCAACATTGCTCTCTGCAGGCATTACTCGAGACCGATTGATCGTTGTGGATAACCATTCCCCGGATGATTCTGTCGTTCAGATCCGGACGGCCTATCCAGACATCCGATTGTTGATCACCGAGAAGAATCTGGGATATACCGGTGGTATGAATGCAGGGATCGATGAGGCCATGAGGGAAAATCCCACATATCTATTTGTAACAAACAGTGACGTCATTATCGACCCGGATGCTATTCGAACCCTCTGCCAAGCTCTTGATCAAAATGATGGTGCAGCGGTGGCGGCACCAAGTATCTATTACCATAATGAACCGAATCGTCCATGGTATCTGGGAGGTTATTTGGACCTAATCCGTTCGACGGGCGTCTCGTTGATCGTTGATACCGAACGCTCTAATAACAGTGCCTCGATTCCTGTCACGTTCTTTTCCGGTTGCTCCTTCATGATTACGGCAAGAGCCGTTCTCGCGGTCGGACGATTCGACGACAGATACTTTATGTACCAAGAGGATGTGGAACTTTCATATCGACTGACGCTGTACGGGTTTACTATCCTGTATGTTCCGGGTGCTAGGATCAATCATAAGGTCAATGATGGAGATATTGGTCCGATGTCTTTATATTATTCCATGAGGAACAGATTGCTGTTCGCAGCGACGAGGATCGGGGGGTGGAAAAAGATCGCATCAATGCTGTTCCTTCATGCGATGATCATCGCTAAATTATTCCGATGGTCCATAAAGCGGCGGAAGTTATCAATAGCACTTATGTTCGCCATGGCGGATTATTGGCGGGGACGATTCCACCGATGCACCTATAGCGCATTGTCATCATCGATGGCAGTATTCAATACCCGCGACCTTAAAAAATGAGGTTCTTATTACGAAGATTTATATCGACAGGGGGAACGCGCCCCCAATGACCGGGATTGGAAACTATTCTGATTCCCTATTGAGCGCATTAAAAGTCAATGCAGAGCCAGGATTGATCATAGAGGAAGCGCCCGTCAGTTCTGTCGGCAAAGGTGAACGCGCTGTGCACCGTATACATTATTTCTTGAAGGTACGGCATTTCCTGTCTGGTATTCAGAACCAGATTGATGCGGTGCATTTTACCAATGTTTACGTGCCACCGAAGCGAAATGATGTGCGGTACATCGTAACTATTCATGATCTCGATCCGTTGGTATTATCGGATATGCACTCTTTGCCGTATGCGATGTATTTTCGCTACATCATTCACCGTGCGCTCCAACGGGCAGATCTGATCGTAACCGATACTGAATCCGTCCGTAACGAAATTTTGGAGAGGTTTGGATTACCCGAGATAAATGTTCGATACCTCGGTGTCGGACTGTCTACGGAATTCATGACAGCGGCTGACACTACTGCCGAGAATGCGACCGACACTCCGTCGATCCTGTTCGTTGGACAATTAAACAAGAAGAAGAACGTGAAATGGCTGGTTGAAATGCTCGCAGAAGGAAGGAAAAGGGATGCGATTCCACCGTTGCGGCTGGTACTCGCCGGTTCACCGGGATTTGGGTTCGAGGATATCGAACAATCTATGCGTTTGGCGAGTCCACTAGATGTTGTTTGGGTGAAGAGACCCTCCATCGCAAAACTGGCGGAACTGTACCGATCAGCCTCGGCAGTTATCGTTCCCTCTTTGAGGGAGGGATTTGGTATACCGTTGTTGGAAGCGATGTATTGCGGACGTCCCATTATCGCAAGCGATATCCCGACTAATCGGGAAGTTGCTGGTCAGGCTGCCCACTTTTTTCGTCTCGGAAAAGAAGGAGACCTCTATGAAGCAGTGCGTTCAGCGATAAAAGATGACGGACAAAGCGAACGGTTAAAAAGCGCAAAAGACCGATTGGTTCAGTATGAATGGAATTCCATTGCTAGACGATGTCTGTCTTTTTATGATGATGTGTTAAATAATGGCCACGCATGAAGATTAAACGCGAAGTTCATAATATCCTACTTGTAATTACTGTTTTCAGTATTGGCGGTGCTACGGAGACCGTCGTGAGTATCGCTGCGGGTTTGAAACGCCGCGGTTATCCAGTAAAGATCATTTCAGGACCACCGCTTAAAAACGAAGGCGATATGTTCCGACAGGCTGCCGATGCCGGAATTGAAGTCGATGTAATGCCGGATATGGTACGAAATATTAATCCACTTAGGGATATCGTCTGTTTCCTGAAACTTGTTTCGATAATACGCCGGGAGGGATTTGACATCGTACATACCCATAGTTCCAAAGCTGGGTTCATCGGTCGTCTGGCCGCATGGGTCGCAGGGGTCCCCCATATTGTCCACACCATCCACGGTCTTCCGTATCACGAGTATCAGCATCCGTTCTGGAAAGGGTTGTTTATTTTTCTTGAAAAGTTCGCCGCCGCCTTCTCGACGAAGATTATCTGCGTTTCAGATGCGATCATTACGAATTGCGTGTACAATCGTATTGCACCAAGGGGAAAATTCGTAATGATTAGAAGTGGTTTCGAGACAAAACACTTTATTGCAGAGCTTTCCCATCGGGAAGAAGTCCGGCGTCAGTACGGATTCACGGATGGTGATATCATCGCCGGCACTGTCTCGAGGATCGCACCGCTGAAGGGGCACGACCATATCATTCAACTGGCGGCGAGACTGTCGAAGGAACTGCCGCAGTTGAAATTCTTCTTCGTCGGAGATGGTGAGTCAAAAGCTCAATTGGAAGAGATGACACGGAAGAACGGACTGGAACGCGTGGTGATCTTCTCCGGTCTGGTACAACCGGATCGTATCCCGCAGATGATTTCAGCGATGGATATCATTATCCATCTGTCCTATCGTGAAGGACTTGCACGCGTCCTTCCGCAGTCCATCGTGATGGGCAGGAAAGTTATTACATATGGCATCGAAGGAGTCGAAGAGGTGATTAAAAGCGACGAAGGAGGTTATGTGGTCGCTCCGGGAGACATGGAGGCGCTGTCCTCGGTCTGTCGCTCACTGGTCGAAACACCGGATAGAAGGTTGATCCCGGATACCTTTCGCCGTCGCATTATTCAGGAATTTGATTCCGATACGATGGTCGAAATGCATCTAAAAATCTATAATCATTTCTGACCGGCAATCAGGCGATGATGTCTATCAATGATACAACAACTTGAAACAGTTCGTACGCAGATCCTGTTCCTCTTATCTCGATCAATCGTGCGTGGCACTGTTATTATATCCATCAAGTCGAGCGCGATATCGTATACGTCAATCGAATCCTGATCTTCTTCTGACGATGATGATCATATATCTTTTCTCGCTCGGGTATCTATGATCTTTGAGTCTTACCGCGCGTGTTATTCGAAATCGAGGTTCTGGTCGTGAAGATGTAAAGTCGACAGTTGGTTTTAATCTCTTTTAAAATACGAATATCTCGTTTTGAATTAATGTGAATATAGTACTCTTAACATATTATATCATGATTACGGTAAAAGGTAACTAAAGACATTCATGTGTTTAAGAAAAGAGCGCGTAGTATCTAAAGACAGTACCCAGTATTGAATCTTGTCATTATGAAAATAAAAATATCTTTAGTATTTGGAACACGCCCCGAAGCAATCAAACTCGCTCCTGTCATCCTCTTGTTGAAACAAGACGATCGTTTTGATACGGAAGTGTGCGTCACGGCACAGCATCGCACCATGCTCGATCAGGTACTGGAGATCTTCGGCATTGTGCCGGATGCGGACCTTGACATCATGAAATCGAATCAGTCGCTGGCGCAAATTACTTCCAATGCCATCAGCGCCGTCGACCGGTACCTAACGGCGGCAAAACCGGATGTCGTTCTGGTGCAGGGCGATACCACCACCGTGGTGGCAGCATCGCTTGCCTGTTATTATCACAAAATCCCGGTCGGACACGTGGAGGCAGGATTACGGACGTTCAATAAGTACTCTCCGTTTCCGGAAGAGATCAACAGGGTGATGACAACCCATATTGCAGAACTGCATTTTGCACCGACATCAGTGTCAAAGGAAAATCTTTTAAAAGAAGGAATACTCTCGGAAAAGATCTATGTCACCGGAAACACGGTAATCGATGCATTGCTCCTGGCGAAAGAAAAAGTTTTGCGGAATCCGCCTCCGGTGGACGGCTTTTCCGAAGCGATGTTTGCCGATCGACATCCGCTGGTTCTGATCACCGGACATCGCCGCGAAAATTTCGGCGCCGGCTTCGAGTCGATGTGCACGGCAATCGCAACCCTGGCGGCTAAGTTTCCCGATCATCGGTTTGTCTATCCTGTTCACCTCAATCCGAATGTGCAGGAACCTGTTTTCCGTCTCCTCGGCAGTGCTCCCAACATCATTCTGTTGAAACCGTTGAGCTACCTGCCGTTTGTCCGCCTGATGCTTCGGTCAACGTTAATGTTAACCGATTCCGGCGGTATTCAGGAAGAGGCGCCTACCTTCGGAATTCCGGTGCTGGTCATGCGCGATACGACAGAACGGCCCGAAGGAATTGCTTCCGGGACACTAAAATTAGTCGGAACAAACACCGCAAATATCGTTGCCGCGGTTTCGACTCTGCTGACCGATCAGGTAGCATATTCTGCTATGTCATCGGCGGCAAATCCGTATGGAGACGGGAATGCAAGTGAACGTATTGTCTATCATCTGAAGCAATATTTCGCCGTTCAATGAAGACGAAATCTGCGTCGGTTGAGTGATGTATGAGGTTCATGCCGAAGCGGCCGCGATTGTATGGACTAAACTAAATTGGTATTCTACAGTAAATTATTGCTGACGTGAAACAATTCGAAAGAAAAATAATCCTTTTTGATTTTGTTGCGATTAACCTCGTTTGGTATTGCTATTATTTGCTCCGGGTAGAAAGTCATTTAATCGATTATCACATAAAGCCCGACTTTTTGCTGCCGATGGCGATCATGTACTTTTATTGGTTATCGGTGTTTATGTTCTTCGGATTGTATCGCGCTTGGTACGCAAAATCTCGGACCGATGAATTCGCCGCCGTCTTTAGAGCGATTACAATCGGATGCATGCTTCTTTTCTTCATCATCTTTTTTGACGATGAACGGAATGCAACCTATTCGGCGAACCGTTCGATTATTGCCATGTACTGGGTGCTCATGGTGATGTTCGTTGGCGTGGGGCGCGTGACTCTTCGTAGTTTCAGAAAACGGTTGTTGATTCAGGGAGTCGGGCATCGCGAAACGGTGATCGTCGGAACGGGAGTGAAAGCGAAAGAACTCTATGAGCAAGTACAAAAATATCCCGCATTGGGATATAAGATTATCGGTTTTATATCATTGAACGGAGACGGGGAAAAGTACACTAATCTACCGGCAAAAATTCTCGGTTCGGTTCAGAATCTTCCCTCGGTGATGAATATGTACCCGGTTCAGAATATCCTCATCGCTCTGGATATTCATCAAAAGGACATTGTTTTAAATGTCGTGTCGGTATCGACCGGATACGACGTTTCCATCAAGATCATCCCGGATATGTACGATATCATTTCAGGACAGGCACGAACGAACCAGATATACGGTTTTCCATTGATCGAGATCATGCCCCATATCATGCAGCCGTGGGAAGAGAGTGCAAAAAGATTGATGGACATTCTCATTTCAATTATTATTTTATCTCTATCAGCTCCCGTCTGGATTGTTGTTGCGATCGCTATCAAACTCAATTCTCCCGGCCCGCTTGTCTTTTCACAGGAACGAGTCGGGAAGGATGGCAAGGTATTTCGCATGCATAAATTCCGTTCCATGTTTGAGGATGCGGAAGCAAAAACCGGTCCCGTCTGGGCAACGACGAACGATCCCCGTGTAACAAGCGTTGGACGATTTCTTCGGAAAACCCGCCTCGACGAGATTCCGCAATTCATGGACGTACTGCGGGGCGATATGAGTTTGGTCGGTCCGCGGCCGGAACGCCCGCACTTTGTAGCGCAGCTGGCGCAAGAAATTCCGCTGTATAAACGGAGGCTCTCCGTCAAGCCCGGCATCACCGGCTGGGCGCAGATTAAACAGGGATACGATACCTCTCTCGATGACGTTCGGTCCAAAGTGAAATACGATCTTTTCTATATCGAGAACATGTCGTTTCGAATGGATATTAAAATTCTACTCATGACAGTCTACACAATGATCGCTGGGAAAGGAAACTGATGCCAAAAGCTCTTGTTATTATTCCGACGTATAACGAATCGCCGAATGCCGAAAAGATCATCACCGAAGTGCTGCAGCAATCGGAGATGGTCGAAGTACTTATCGTCGACGACAATTCACCGGATGGAACTGCCGACATCGTGAAGCAGATGATGGCCTCCAATACACGGATCCACCTTCTTCAGCGGGAGAGAAAACTTGGCCTTGGAACGGCGTATGTCGCCGGATTCAAATACGCCATCGAACGTCAATTCGATTTTGTGTTCGAAATGGATGCCGATTTTTCACACAACCCCAAGGAAGTTCCGATCATGCTCGGCAAGATGAACGAATGCGACTTGATCATCGGGTCGCGGTACATCAAAGGAGTGAATGTCGTTAATTGGCCGATGAAACGCCTGCTGCTCAGTTATTTTGCGAATATCTATACCAGAGTGATTACCGGTATGCCGGTATACGACGCGACGGCAGGATTCAAATGCTACAAACGAAAAGTGCTCGAAACGATCAATCTGGACGCAATCCGGTCGAACGGATACGCGTTCCAGATCGAAACGAATTTTATGGCGTGGCGGAAGGGATTCATCATTAAAGAAATGCCGATCGTTTTTGTGGATCGGCGGGTGGGCGTTTCCAAAATGAACAAAAAGATTGTATATGAAGCGGCGTTTATGGTGTGGAAATTAAAGCTTCGCAGCATCTTTAATCAATTATAACTGGCGACCGGCCTCATTTGGCCGGTCCGTAATCACCGGTCGGTGATCAACCCCGCAATTTCCGGGCTCCGGTATTCTTACAGTAGCACTCACGCATGGACATTTCAGTCATTATCGTCAATTATAATGTGCGCGATTTTCTCAGCAACGCACTGACGTCGCTCTTCCGTGCTCTGGAAGGGTTGACGTCGGAAGTGTTTGTGGTGGATAATGCGTCGGATGACGGCAGCGTTGAATTGATCAAAAAAGAATTTCCTCAGGTTCAGCTTATCGCGAATCGCGGCAATGCAGGATTTGCAAAAGCAAACAATCAGGCGTTGGCCCGATCCACCGGAAGGTATATTTTGCTGATCAATCCCGATACGCTGGTACAGGAAGATACTGTCAGGGTGTTGATGGAATATTTTAACGGAAACAACATCGCCGGTATGGCAGGGTGCAAGATCCTGAATCCGGACGGTACATTACAGCTCGCCTGCCGCAGAAGTTTTCCCACGCCGTGGAATGCATTTACAAAGACATTCGGATTGAGTTCTCTCTTTCCGCACTCCAAGCTGTTCGCACGGTATAATCTTACGTATCTGGATCCCGATGTCACCGTCGAAGTCGATGCGGTGAGCGGTTCGTTTATGATGATCCGCAGAGAAGTGTATGAAAAAATCGGCGGATTGGATGAGAAGTTTTTTATGTACGGCGAAGATCTCGATTGGTGCTATCGTGTTCAACAGGCCGGTTGGAAGGTGATGTATGTCCCGGCAACATCCATTATCCATTACAAAGGGGAAAGCACGAAGCGGAGCGACATCGACGAATTGAAAATCTTCTATAATGCTATGCGGCTCTTTGTGCGAAAACATCATGCCGGGTCTCCTTTTTTCGAGTGGTTTATTTATTCCGGAATATTCTTCAGAAGATTTCTGGCAAACTTCGGGAAAATATTGCAGCCTTTGTCGGTGGCAATGCTGGATATGACGATCGTCGTCGGAACGATTCTGGTGGGCGAATATGTCCGCAAGACGCGGTTGATGACGCTTCCGGATTATGCATATCCGTGGGTATTCGTTTTTCCTGCGGTGATTATCTTTTTCTCACTTTTACTCAACAGCGTCTATACCGAACATAAATTATCTGTTTCCCGTTCGTTTGCTTCGGTCTTTTCCGGCTTTGTCGTCATTTCGGCCATCGTTGCATTCGAAAAAGATTTCGCCTTTAGCAGAATGATAATGCTGATCTCGGGCGGACTGTCGTTGATTACCATTCCCGGATGGAGGCTGGCGTTACGGTTGATGGGATTCGGCGAGAAGTCATCGCGGACAACAATCTTTGGCCACCGGACACTGATTGTCGGTGTCGACCAGTCCGGACAGGAAGTTCTCAGAAAATTGCGGGTACGAGTGGGAGGAGGATATTCGGTTGTGGGTTTCATCGACACTACCAGAAGAAATATCGGAACAAAAATCTTGGAAGTCGAGATTCTCGGCAGCATTGAAACGATCGGTAAAGTGATCGAACAATACCGGATCAGCGAAGTGATTTTCTCATCCGGAGCGGTAACATATTCCGCCATACTGAATATCATCGCCGCCAATCGCTCCCGGTTCGTGAACTTCCGCCTGGTGCCGAACAATCTGGAAGTAATCATCGGGAAACCGAGTATCGATCAACTGGATGAAATACCGTTCATCGATATCGAATACAACATCGGGAAACCAGCAAATCGGCTCATAAAACGCATAGTAGACATCGGTGTCAGCCTTTTCTTTTTGATTTCCGTTGCCCCTTTTGTATATTTTAGTCGCATTTTTTACAAAAAAAAGGCACAAGGATTCTCCAAAGCAATCCTTTCCTTACCTTTGGTACTCTCCGGAAAGATGAGTCTTGTCGGTTTCCATCGGGAGACCGAACAATCTGCCGCCGGACGGATGATATACGGAGGGAAACCCGGTTTAACCGGTCTGTTGCATATTCAGGAGAATCACCATTTGACTCAGGAAGAGCGGGAACAATTCGATTTGTATTATGCGAAGAATCAATCGTTCATGCTCGATCTTGAAATTATCGTGAAGTCTTTGCAGCAATGGATCCAGCGATAATAAGGAGTAATTATGGCAAAAGTGGTACTCGAATTTGAAAAACCGATATACGAACTCGAACAAAAGATCGAAGAGATCCGAAATCTCTCCGAAAATGTCGATGTTGCTACCGAAGTAAAAACGCTGGAGAAGAAGGTAAATCAACTGCGGGAAAACATCTTCAGCAATCTTACCCGGTGGCAGCGCGTACAACTTGCCCGTCATCCGGAACGTCCGTATACGCTGGATTACATTCAGTATATGACCACGGACTTTGTTGAATTGCACGGCGACAGGACATTTGGCGATGATAAGGCGATCGTTGGCGGATTTGCAAAATTGGACGGTCAGCCGGTCATGATTATCGGCCAGCAAAAAGGACGCGATACGAAATCAAATCTCTATCGGAATTTTGGCATGCCGAATCCTGAAGGATACCGCAAAGCGCTCCGGTTGATGAAACTGGCGGCGAAGTTTAACCGGCCGGTCATCACAATGCTGGATACACCGGGTGCCTATCCGGGTTTGGAAGCGGAAGAACGGGGGCAGGCAGAAGCGATTGCACGTAATTTGTTTGAAATGTCACATTTGCCCGTTCCCATCATCGTAGCGATCATCGGGGAAGGTGCATCCGGCGGTGCGCTCGGAATCGGTGTCGGTGACAGAATGCTGATGCTCGAGAACACCTGGTATTCCGTCATCGCACCGGAATCGTGTTCGTCAATTTTGTGGAAAAGCTGGGAGTACAAGGAACAGGCGGCAGAAGCGCTTCGTTTGACGGCAACCGACCTGTTGGAGCAAAAAATTATCGACCGTATTGTTCCGGAACCGCTCGGCGGCGCTCATCGTAATCCGCAGCAGGCCGCAATGATATTAAAAGACACGCTCACGGTAGAACTCAAGTCGCTGCTGAAACTGAAGCCGGAAAAGCTCATCGAAAAACGTGTCGAAAAATTCTGTGCGATGGGTGCATGGAATGAGTAGTACCGGATTGTCGGTGGTGAGTGATATTCGCGTCCGATACGCCGAAACCGACGCCATGAAGGTGGTCTATCACGGCAACTACCTGATATACTTTGAGCAGGCACGGACGGAGATGTTGCGGCGGGCAGGAATTCCGTATTCGGCAATCGAACGGATGGGAATCTTTGTCGTGGTCGTCGAAGCGCATGTCAAATACCGCCGACCGGCATCCTACGACGACCTCCTGCACGTAAAAGCGATGGTCAGGGAAATGCCGTCAAACCGGATTACCATCGAATACGAAATCACACGGAACGACGATCCGGAGGTGATTGTGGAAGGATCGACGCTGCACACTTTTCTCACTGCTGAAACAAACCGTCCGACGCGCCCGCCGGAAGAATTCATTGAATTGATGAAACACTATTTCTAACGCCATGATAAAACCAGAAGTACTCAAGATTCTTTGTTGTCCCGCATGTCAATGCGATCTTGCCTATAATGAGCGGAACAATACGTTGACCTGCACCAAGTGCGGTACGGTGTATGACGTCAAAGACGATATTCCAATCCTGCTGCCGAAAAACGATGGAAAGTAATTACCTCAGTGACAGCCGTGTCGGCCGTATGATCGAAAACGCCCTGTTTGAAGATATCGGCTTTGGCGACATTACCAGCGAATCTTTGATTGGTGAAGATCAGCTGGGGAGCGCGGAATTTATTGCCAAAGAGAGCGGCATCGTATCGGGAATGGATGTCGCGAAGGTCATTTACGGCATTGTCGACGGTCAGGTATCATTCGAGCAATCCATGATGGACGGTGCGCTGGTGGAACGGGGTGTTTCGCTGGGACGCATCCATGGTCCGGTCCGGAGCATTCTCACCGGCGAGCGCGTGGCGCTCAATTTTCTTCAACGGATGTCCGGCATCGCAACACTCACGCATAAATTCGTCCACGCCGTCGCCGGCACAAAAGCAAAAATCACCGATACCAGAAAAACCGTTCCCGGGCTTCGTGTGCTGGATAAAAAAGCGGTACTCGACGGCGGCGGAGTGAATCACCGGTTCGCTCTGGATTCCATGGTGCTGATCAAGGATAATCACATCACTGCCGCCGGCGGAATTGATGTTGCCATCGAGCGCTGCCGGCTGTATTTGCGAAGCCAGAACATCGATCTCAAAATTGAAGTGGAAACGACGACGCTCGATCAGGTGCGGAAGGTGCTGGAGATCGGCGGCATCGACCGGATCATGCTCGATAATTATTCGCTGGATGTGATGACAGAAGCGGTCCGGATGATCGACGGCAGGTTCGAAGTGGAGGCATCCGGCGGCGTCACATTGCAGACCGTTCGGCCGATCGCCGAAACCGGAGTTGATTTCATATCTGTCGGCGCGCTGACCCATTCTCCGAAGGCGATGGATATTTCGCTGGAATACATCTCGTAATCATGTTCGAACAGATCAAACGGCTGGGAGCGGATACCGCAATTTACGGAATCAGTACCGTGCTGGCCCGGTTGCTGAACTTTGCTCTTGTCCCTCTGTACGCCAACATTCTCACCACTGCCGAATTCGGCATCGTCGCCAATATATATTCCTACATCGCATTCATTGTTATCTTTTACAGCTACGGAATGGAATCCTCGTTCTTCCGGTTTGCCTCTGCCAAGGAGATCGGATCGGAAAAGGATAATTTCAGTACGCCGTATATCGCCATTGCAACCGCATCGGCGCTTTTTTCTGCGAGCATCGTCGCAGGAGCGGGCTCGTTGACATCGGTGTTTCAGATCGATGAATCGTTATACTATCTGCTGTATTATACGGCAGGAATACTTTTCTTCGATGCGGTATCGCTTGTTCCGTACGCCGCTTTACGGCTTCAGCGCAAGGCAAAATTCTTTGCAGCAACAAAAGTGCTGAATATTGTATTGACGGTGCTGCTCAATATTCTGACGGTGTACTATCTGCGATGGGGCATTGAGGGAATCTTCTTCAGCAATCTTGCCGCATCAATTCTCTCATTCATGATATTGCTTCCGTCCGTTGCGCGGCAATTCCAGTGGAAATTCCACATTACTCTTTACAAGGAACTCCTGAAATTCGGCTTGCCGATCGTGCCGGTCGGTATCTCGGGAGTTTTACTGCAGATTGTCGACCGTCCGATATTAAAATTTCTTTTAGACGATTCTGCGGTCGGAATTTACCAGGCGAACTATCGTCTGGGAATCTTTATGGCGCTCATCACCGGGATGTTTGAATATGCCTGGCGGCCGTTCTTCTTGACGCATGCAAAAGATCCGAATGCCAAACAATTATTCTCCCGCGTGATGACGTACTACCTGTTCATCACGTCGGTCATTTTTCTTCTGCTGGTCTTCTTCCTGGACAATATTATCCAGTATAAATATTTCGGGCGGTACATCCTGCCCCCGCAGTACTGGGATGGTTTGAAGATCGTTCCGCTGGTATTGCTGAGTTATATCTTGAGCGGTATCGGAACAAATTTGAACGCCGGTATTCAGATTGAGAAAAAGACAAAATATCTTTTTCCGACATCGCTGGCCGGTTCTCTTACAAAAATACTCCTGACGTTTCTTCTGGTCCCGTCATTGGGCATCTTTGGAGCCGCACTGGCGACGGTGATCGGGTACTTCGTCGTGGAAGCGACGCTCTATCCGATTGTGCAGCGGTTCTATCGCATCGACTATGAATGGGGACGTATCGGAAAACTGGTGTTGACCGTTGTGTCGGCATACGCTGTCGTGTCGGTATTTGATTTGAATGTTGTGTACAAATTGGGGCTCTTCTTCCTTTGGTGTGGGAGCCTTTTTGCCCTTCGTTTCTTCTCGCCGGGCGAGTTGGGCCGGTTGAAGCATCTTTTCCGAAATACCGCTTGACATCGCGGCGACGGTATCGTATCTTTATCTCAGAAAATTTGTTCTTTTTCATATCGATGTTGGTGTCCCGAATTTTGTTCGGGATGAAAATGGGAATCTCGTGATCCGTGAAAACGGATAATCGGGAGCTGACCCGCAACTGTGATTCCGACCGTCGAAGTTCCGACCGCCGGATAAGCCAGGAGACCTGCCAGCATCGTATTCGATTCACCTTCGTGGAATGAGGTGGTAGAAGCTTTTGCTCAAACAAAATCTTTTACGTCCCGATCCCGTCGGGACGTTGTCGTTTAAAGAGATCATTATTTATAAGGAGATGTCATGACTTCACGTTTACAGGTGCTCTTTGCCGTTGTTCTGGTTGTTGCAGCGGCATTATCACGGTTAATTCCGCACCCGATGAATTTCGCACCGATCACTGCCATTGCACTGTTCGGCGGCATGTATTTTGACCGCAAGTATGCTCCGGTGCTTCCGCTGGCAGCACTGATGCTCAGCGATGCTGTTCTCGGATTCTATGACGGCATTCTGTGGGTGTACGGCAGTTTTCTGCTCGTTGTTGTTGTCGGCATCGCTGTCCGCTCGAAAAAATCGATCCCGATGGTCGCCGGATCGACGCTTGTCGGCTCTGTTCTCTTTTTTATCATCACAAACTTCGGCGTCTGGCAAAGCGGCCTTTTCTATCCCATGACAGCGGAGGGATTGACTGCCTGTTATACCGCGGCTATTCCGTTTTTCCGTAATGCCCTTGCGGGAGATTTCTTTTATGTCGCCGTCCTTTTCGGTGCATATGAATTCGGTATAAAATATATTCCGCAGCTGCACGCAACAAAGGCGTAACGCACCGGAGACGGTGTTGCTGTTTCGTTCTTTACCATAATCGATAGCGGTGTCCCGAACAATGTTCGGGATGAAAATGGGAATCTCGTAATCCGTACAGACGGAAAGTCGAGAGCTGACCCGCAACTGTAGATGGCGCATCGTGCGTCATAAGCCAGGAGACCTGCCACTATCGCTTTCAATACTCCTTCGAGGACTGAGGATGGATTGAGAAAAAATGATATTTCATTATTTCTTGGCCCGGTTTTCATCTTTTGAAGACCGGGCCTTTTTTTATTTCTTTGTGAATCGACGTCTCATCATAACACTATTATTTTCGTTCCACTCGCTATTGGCGGGGGAGGATACGACGCGCGTCTTTCGGCTCAACGATGTGGTCGTGACCGGAACCCGCAGCGCTGTAACCGTTGAACAATTACCCTCATCTGTCGTCGTTGCAGACAGCGGTGATATCAACCGTGTCAATGGGATTTCAATCGCCGATGTCATACGGAGCGTATCGGGTCTTTCCCTGCGAAGTTACGGAGGAAATGGTGCGTTGCAGTCTTTGTCTGTACGCGGAATGGGATCGGATTATTCGCTCATTCTTGTGGACGGTCAACGATTTACGATGCACCAGATCAGCACTGTGGATGTCGGCATTATAATGATCAACGAGATTGAAAGGATTGAAATTGCCAACGGCGGCAATTCCTCCATCTACGGATCGAATGCAATCGGAGGCGTCATCAATCTCATCACGAAAAAACCGAAGGATGGATTTTCGGCAGAGGCGGGAATCAGCGCCGGCTCTTACGGTACATCCGGATATCGAATTTCGCTCGCCGGAGGCGGTGATACATTCGCCATTCGCGGTGCCGTCCAATCATTCACCGGACGAAATGATTTCGATTTCTATTTTGACGACGGAACCGGTCGGCGGCGACTTAACCGTTCAGGAGCGGATTATGACGTAAAAAATGTTACTCTTGCCGCCAGAAGTATCATCGAAGAAAATGCAGTGACCAACATTTCCATACGATATACCGATGCCGATCGGGGACAGCCTTCTGCGGTGACAAATAGTGTCCAGGACAATCGCGCCAGGATACACGACCGGGATCTTTTTTTCAGCGTCACAACCGAATATGAACCTGCATTGTCATTCACACTCTCGTTCCCGGTGTCGTACCATTATAATCGCCAGACTTATTTCGATCCGAAACTCATCATCAATAATGAACCGTTATCGGCTCACTATGAAAATACCGCGACGGAATTCTCACCGTACGTCAGCATGGTGTTTTCGCCTGCACATAGGATAGACGCGGGATCGGAAATATCCGTCGCAACGATCACCAGCAATGAAGTACGTTCAGCCCGGCGCGAACTTTGGAGTCTGTTTGCTGCCTCACGACATACATTTCTTCTGCCGTTTGAAGTGGTGCTGTTTCCATCCGTTCGGTACGACCATTTTAGCGACACCGACGGCGATATGTCGCCGAAGATCGGCATGAATATCGGTATTCTGAACGAACCACTGTTCCGTGTGCGGGCGAGTGCCGGGAAGAATTATCGTGTTCCGACATTTAACGATCTTTATTGGATCGACGGCGGGAATCCGAATCTGAAACCGGAACGGTCGGTCAATTACGATGCGGGTGTCGTCGCCGGAATCCATACCGAACAGTTCGATGTTTCCATTACAGCAGATTATTTTGCAATCGATGCACGGGATAAAATAGTCTGGCAGCCGGGACAAAACGGCCTGTGGTCTCCAAAAAATCTTCAGTCGGTCTCGTCAAAAGGATGGGAGATGTCCGCCGGCTTCAACGCATTTGATAATCTTTTCAAGCTCACCTATCACCATACCGTTGCACAAACAATTAAAGTGAGCGCGGATACGCCGAATGACGACACCCAAAACAAGATCCTGCCTTTTGTTCCCCAGGAATATGCGAGCATTTCGGTTGGATCCGCCTTCTCCGGATTTTCCGTCAATGTGCTTTATTCATACACCGGCTACCGGTTCGAAACAGCCGATAATAATCCGAGATACATTCTGCCGACCTTCGAAACGGTAGATATGAATATATCACAAGCCATTGCTCTTCCGGTTATATCATTTCGCATCAGAGCGGAAATAAATAACATCACGAATGCGGAGTATCATCACATTTCGGGGTATCCGCTGCCGCTGAGAAATTACCGGCTGTCCACCGAAGTATCACTGTAACCATTTTTATTGAAAGGAATTATATGGAAAAAAGAATTCTCGTTATGGCATTATTTTTATTGGCATACGGATGCACAAAAAATGATCCGACCGCACCTCCATTGGATAATCCCACAGCTGCAACCGGTATCTATATTCTCAACGAGGGAGGATTCTCCAAATCGAATGCATCGTTAACGTTGTATGTTCCTGATTCGCAAAAGGTGTATTCCGATGTCTTTTATGCTGCCAATGGCCGTTCGATCGGGGATGTCGCCAACGATATGGTGTTGCATAACGGAAAGGCTTTTATTGTTGTCAATAATTCCCATAAGATTGAAGTTATTTCGACTGAATCACACCATTCGCTTGGTGTCCTACAGGTGCCGGGCAGCAGTCCGAACAAGATCGCTATCGTGAATGCGACGAAAGGATACATCACCAATCTGTATAAAGGTACCGTGACCTCCTTTAATCCAACCACATTGGCTGTCATGAATGACAGCATACGAGTCGGCGCCAATCCGCAGGGATTGCTCGCCGTGAATGGGAAAGTGTATGTCTGCAATTCCGGATATGGATCCGACAGCACCGTTTCCGTTATCGATGCGGCAACCGATGCGGTCGTTGCAACCATCACCGTCGGAGCAGGACCGACCGATATTGGCGTCGATGGTGACGGTGAGATATTTGTCCGTTGTTCCGGGTATTCGGATTGGAGCGATCCCGGCAAAGATACGCCGGGTAGCATTGTGATTATTGATCCCTCGACGGATGGAGTAACATCAACTATCCCGTTGCCGTTGGAGACGTATGGACATCCTTCGAAAATGATTGTCACAAAGACCGGATACGGTTATGTGGCGGTAATAAACGGTATTGCTCAATTTGAAACGGTGTCAAACTCAATCGTGAATTCTCAATTCTCAAACCGGCAAGCATATACGATTGCGTATGATGAAATCGATGAAAAATTATATTTGACCGATGCGAAAGATTTCGTTCAAAATGGTATGGTGTATGGAATCAATAAGAGTGGTGCTGTGACCGACTCTGCTGTCGTCGGCATCATTCCCGGAACCATTGTGTTCAAACGGTGATAATCGGCATGAAAACCAACAAGAAGAGGCGATGATTATTCATCGCCTTTTTTGTTTTTTCTGGCTATATTCAATGTGATTTCAAATATTTTTTGGTAAAATAAATGTCTTCCATCTCAATATTTCCCGGCCGATTACAAGAAAACATTCAGCAGCAATTTTCCTCCATTGCAGCGAATTCAATAATCACTCGATTATGGAAGAAAGACAACACCGTCTGGAGGTCCGAAGACGTGCACCGGAAATCTATCCTCAATCGACTCGGTTGGCTGAACAGTATTGATCTGATTCTCGAAAATATCGATGCGTTGAATAGTTTTGGGACGGAAATACGGGATGCCGGATTTAAACATGTCGTCGTATTGGGAATGGGGGGAAGTAGTCTGTGTCCGGATGTTTGCAGGGCAACGTTCGGTTCAGCGCCCGGCTATCCGCAATTGCTCGTGCTGGACAGTACCAATCCCACCTCGGTTGCCCGAATCGAGCGACAAATCGATCTTGCCCACACGCTTTTTATTGTGGCCAGTAAATCGGGCGGGACGACCGAAACCAATATGTTTTATAAGTATTTTTTCGATCGGGTCGGCACTGTCGTAAATGATCCCGGCAAGAATTTTGTTGCCGTTACCGATGCCGATACAAAAATGGAATCGATCGCTAAAGAGCAACGATTCAGGAAAATCTTCATCAATCCGGCGGATATCGGAGGAAGGTATTCAGCGCTGTCGTATTTCGGTCTTGTGCCGATGGCGCTCATCGGTATGGATCTGAAAAAACTCATGACGTCGGCGGATGAGATGAGAAAGCAATGCCAATTCGAAGCAGTGCAGAATCCCGGTGCTGAGATCGGTTTATTGATGGGGGAAGCGCACAACGAAGGGATGGATAAACTGACATTGATATTGTCGAAGGAGATCTCGACGTTTGCCTGTTGGGCGGAGCAGTTGATCGCAGAGAGTACCGGAAAAGAAGGGAAAGGAATCCTGCCGATCGAGGGTGAATCGATCTCTCTGCCATTCGATGTGGACCGCTATGGCAATGACAGAATATTCGTGTTCATTATTACAGAAGAAGATGCCGTGAAATATTCACCCGTATTCAATGACCTGTCGGCGCGGAATATTCCCTATGCCCGTGTCACTATTCGGGACCGGTATGAACTCGGGGCGCAGTTTTTTTTGTGGGAATTCGCTACCGCGGTCTCTGCCGTGCTGTTGAAGATCAATCCATTTGATGAACCGAACGTGAAAGAAAGCAAAGATAATACAGTTCAGGTCATCGACGAATATAAACGACAGCATTCACTGCCGGTCAATCCCGCAATACAAACAGAACAATTGCTGACCGTGCATGCGCAACCAGAGTACTCGTCGCGATTTTCCGGTCAGACAATTTCCGGTATCATCAAGTCGCATTGTTCCGGTCAAAAAGAAGAAGACTATATCGCATTGCTGGCATATATAGATCAGAATGCTGATAATGAAAAATTGTTAGGAGGAATCCGGGAAGAATTGTCGAAAATCCACGGTCTACCGGTTACGGTTGGTTTCGGTCCGCGATATCTCCATTCGACCGGTCAGCTGCACAAGGGGGGAGGACCGAACGGCATATTCATTATCATCACCGCCGAAGAGCCGGCGGATTTGAACATCCCGGAAGAACCGTTCACGTTCGGGATACTAAAAGACGCACAAGCGCTGGGTGACTATCGTTCGTTCGCCAATAAGAAATTGCGAATGATCCACATCCAAATGAAAGGAACGGTCGCGAAGGGATTACATCAATTATCCGAAGCGGTAGTACACTACAATTCATGAATGCGGATTCTATAAAACAGTATAAGGGTATCGTCGTTTCGCACACCCATTGGGACCGGGCGTGGTACTGGCCGTACGAACAATTTCGTATCCGGCTCGTCCAGGTTGTCGATCAGGTAATGGAAATTCTCATGACCGATCCGGACTACAAATCGTTTACGCTCGACGGTCAAACAGTGGTGCTCGAAGATTATCTCGAGATAAAACCGGAACGGCAGGCAGACCTGGATCGGCTGATCCGGTCCGGCAGGCTGCTGATAGGGCCATGGTATATCTTGCCGGATGAATTTTTGGTCAGCGGTGAATCGCTGATCCGCAACCTGATGCTCGGCCATAAAGTCGCCAAACAATTCGGCAACATCATGAAGGAAGGATATGTCCCGGATCCGTTCGGACATATCGGCCAACTGCCGCAAGTATTGCAGGGCTTTGGCCTCCGGTCTTTCATATTCATGAGGGGAATGGACAAGAATGTTGAGGAATTGGGATCCGAATTCTGGTGGACCGCTCCCGACGGTTCCAAAGTATTGGCGGTGTATCAGCGTGATAATTACGGAAATCTTGCGTGCTGGGGATTCCCGTATGAATTTGGCGACTACCGGTACGACGGTCCGGATAAAAAGGTGGCGGTTGAAAACGTACAGAAAACATTCGACAGCATCCGGAAATATGCCAACACATCATACCTACTCTTCAACAACGGCATCGATCATTTGCCGCCGCAGCCGGAAGTGCCAAAGTTGATCGACCACGTGAACCGGAATTTTGAAGATCTGAAACTCTTCCACGGAACATTTCCTGATTTTGTCGACGCTGTTTTGAATTCCGGTACATCGTCGCTGAAGTCGTATGCAGGAGAATTGATCGGGAAATACCATCATCTTATTCTGCTGAGCGTTTATTCAACCAGGATGTACCTTAAAACCGCCAATTTTTTCTCCCAAAATCTGCTGGAGCGGTACGCCGAACCGATCGCCGCAGTCACGGCGACGGAAGCGAAACAGGATTTTACTCCATTCATCTGGCAGGCGTGGAGAGAGTTGTTGAAAAATCATCCGCACGACGACATCTGCGGCTGCGGCGTTGATGAAATACACAGGGATAACGTTCAGCGGTTCGAGCACGTACAGCAGATCGGAAATTACGTCAGAGAAGAGGCATTCCAGGCACTGGCACGGTATATTGATACGGCGCTGCAAGAAGGACGTCCGGTTATGCTGTATAATCCACTGAACTGGAGCCGGACAGAAGTGGTGTCGCTGACAATTTTGTTCCCGAAAGGAGAAAAATCCCGGAAAATATTCTCCCTGTTTGACAGAAAAGGAGAGAGAATTCCGTTCGTCGTTCGCTCTACATCGCCGTTGTACCGGATGGAGATACTTAAAAGCGGGGAATATGATGCGGTTGAAGTCGATGCCACCGTCACCGTCCCTCCGTGCGGCTACACGACGATCTATGTTCGGGAAAAGAAATCGCCGGCCGTAATACGAAAAGTCTCCTCCACATCCCGTTCAATGGAAAATGAGTACTTGAAAGTGTCGATACATTCCAACGGTACGCTGTCGGTAAAGGACAAACAGAATAATCAGACATACAACGACCTTCTGTTGTTCGAAGACACCGAAGATGCCGGTGATGAATATACATATTCCTGGACAGAACGGTCAAAAACAATCACCACAAAAAAATCCCGGCCATCGATCACGGTGACAGAACGATCGCCACTCAGGATCACTGCGGAGATTACCCACACGGTGTCGGTGCCGGCGTCGCTTTCCAAAAATCGGAAAAGACGGAGCACCGAAAAGACGGACATCAGGATTGTATCGACGGTGACACTGATTGCACATTCTCGACGTCTGGACATCAAGACGACAGTTGTCAATACTGCAAAAGATCATCGCCTGCGTGTCCTCTTCCCGACAAACATCGCAGCGAAATCGTCTTTTGCCGGCGGACATTTTGATGTGGTAGAACGTCCCCCCGTAACGGAAAAAATCCCGACGACAAAGAATCGATTTGAATATTATTCGACACGGCATAACCAGGATTTTATCAGCATCCATGACGATCGCAAGGGTTTGTCGATTGCCAACAAGGGACTCCCGGAGTATGAAGCGATCCATGGTCCTCGCGGCACCGCTCTGGCGTTGACACTCCTTCGTTCCGTCGGCCAGCTTTCTCGGAACGACTTTATCTCCCGCCATATGCAGGCGGGGCCGCAATTGCCGACGCCGGAAGCGCAGTGCATTGGAACGTATGACTTTGAGTTTTCCGTCATACCACATGCGGGCGATTGGTTGAACGCACAATCGTATGTCGATGCCCTGAATTTCACTTCGCCGGTCCATCACTTTAATGTTCAGAGACACACCGGCCATCTGCCGCTGGAACAAAGTACGCTCTTGTTCGATTCGAAGGAATTGATCATCAGTGCAATAAAACGATCCGAGGACAAGAGCGGAATTATTGTCCGGCTGTTCAATATTGATGCAAAGGAAGTGAAAACACGGATTTCGACGTATCGTACTCTGCAGCGTGTTGATATCGTAAACTTAAACGAAGAATTTCAGAGTTCAATTGCGCAGGATGGGCCGGTATCGTTTCCGGTGAATGTTTCCGGGAAAAAGATTTTGTCGCTCAAACTAACTTTTGCGTGAGTGTATGACCACCGGAATATTTCTCATACTCATATTCGTGCTGATGGCGGTGCTGATGTTTCTGCGGAAAATGCCGGTCCTCATTGCCCTGCCGCTGATGGCGGTCGCTATCGCGTTGGTCGGCGGAATTCCGTTTTCGCAAATCCTGACGGATGTCATTGGCAAGGGTTCGTTGCGGCTGGCGGAGGCATTCACCATTTCCATGTTCGGCGGAATGCTCAGCTTCTTTCTGCAAAAAACGGGAGTGGCCGAAAGTCTCATTAAAAAAGGGGCAGAACTCTCTGGAGACGATCCGTGGAAGGTGGGTTTAATAATGCTGCTGTTGATTGTGATGCTCTTTACCACGCTCGGCGGCCTTGGCGCAATCATTATGGTGGCAACAATCGTTCTGCCGATCATGGCGTCGGTCGGCATGACGCCGATGATTGCCGGAGGTTTATTTCTGATCGGCCTGGCAACGGGTGGAATTATGAACGCGGGGAATTGGGCGATCTACATCGGGGTCATGGGATTGGATGTACCGACTATCCGGAATTATGCCGTCGTGTTGACAATAACGATGTTTCTCTTTGCCGTATTGTTTATGACCATCGAACTCTGGCGCGCCCGGCAGATTCGATCTTTAAAAAAATATATCATCCGGGCACTTGGTGCCGTCGCCGCAGTCGGTGCGACATATGGAATTGCGCAGCAGTTTCCTCCGGAATCGGTATCTGTTTTGCTGACGTGGATCGGTGATGCGGCATTGCTCGTATCACAGGTCATACTGATTGTGATCGCATTGCTTGCCGTAGTGAATATTGTCATCGATTTGTATCGGAAAAGGGATCCGCATCATTCTGTTCCGGCCGTCCGGTGGTATGCATATCTTATTCCGGTACTTCCTCTGGTGTTGATACTCTTCTATCAGATACATTTCATCACCGCATTCTTTGTCGCATTGATGTACGGTTATATCGTCACCCTGCGGAAAGGGAGTCTGAATATTCTCACGCAAGCTATATTGGAAGGAAGCTCCAGTGTAATGCCGGCGGTGATACTGATGTTCGGTATCGGTATGCTTTTAAACGCGATCATCGGTCCGAGCGGCTATACGGAATTAAACGGCGGAGCAGAATGGCCCGTCATCGGATATTTGCGTCCGTTGATTGCCGGTGCGGTGCCGGTAACGTGGGCAGGATATTTATTCGGGTTCACGCTTGCAGCGCCGCTGGCATTATACCGCGGGCCGCTGAATGTGTGGGGGCTTGGCTACGGCATCGCAGCGGTGATGATGGCGACGGGGAATATCGCTCCGGCGGCAATCATGGCAATGCTGCTGTCGGTCGGTCAATTACAGGGTGTCTGCGACCCGACCAATACACAAAACGTGTGGATCGCAAATGAGTTGAAACTGGATGTACAGGCAATTATGTGGAGGACACTCCCGTATATATGGGCATTGGCGTTCAGCGGACTTCTCATCGGCGTACTCATGTTTTATTAAGGAGTGGCATTGGAACGTATGGATCCCATTCGAACAGAGCGATATGATATTGTGGTGATCGGCGGCGGCCCCGCCGGTATTTGTGCTGCCATCGCCGCGGCACGAAAAAAGAAGAATGTGCTGCTGGTGGAGAAGTACGGTTTTCTCGGCGGCATGGCAACAGCCGCTATGATGACGCCGTGGCAGGGATTTTTTGCCTCCGGGAAGAAAATCATCGGCGGGATTGCCGATGAGATCATTGCGCGGCTTATGCGCGAAGGCGGTTCACCGGGCCACATGCATGATAAAGGTAAGTATTTTACGCCGTTCGACGGCGAAGTGTTGAAATTTGTTCTGCAAGAAATGGCTGTTGAAGCCGGCGTCCGTCTTCTGCTGCATGCCGAATATGTCGATTGTTCGATTCGCGGACCGGTAATAGAAAAGATCCGATTGCATTGTCGCGAAGGGATGGTTATTATACAGGCGCCTCTCTTCATCGATGCAACGGGGGTCGGCGATGTCGCTATCGGTGCCGGCGTACCGTTTCATACGACGCACGCGTCGGCATCGTATCGGTTTTCGATGACGAATGTCGATGTGTCGGAATTATTGAAATTTGTCAGCGATACTTCCCGGGAGTTTTCCTCGGTGCTGGTGTCCGAAGAGGGACATTTTTTGTTGGATGGCTTTCACTCCCTTACCAAAGAATGGTCCGCAGCGCATGCGGAATTGCACCCGGCGTTATCAATCGAGATTGCCAGCGACGTGATACCCGGGAATGTCGTCGTATCGATGATACGGATTCCCGACGTCGATCCGTCGGTGATTGAAAGCATGTCCGGTGCCGGAATTCTTATGCAAACGCATCCGTCAATTGCGAGTTCGTATTTAAAGGAACGACTTCCCGGTTTTTCCGCAGCGCGCGTTCTCGTTGTGCCGCCGCAGCCGGGATTGCATGCAGTCCGGCGAGTGGATGGTATTATACCGGTTACGTATGCAAAGATTATGTCGGGAGAATCGTACTACGATTCCACCGGACTCTTCGCACTTCCCGGCGAAATGCCGGAACGATTCCAGATTTCGCAACGCTCCATGCGAATCTATAAAGTGCAGAACCTGTTGGTGACCGGCAGGGCGATATTGCCTCAGGCTGCGTTGTTTTCGACGAACAACCAGCCGGCGAGCATGAGACTGGGAGAAGAAGCCGGTGTCATGGCGTCGCGTATGATATAACTGAGAATCTTATAAGTATCATTATTCCGTTACTATTTTAAAAATCACATGAATGACCTTACAGCGAAATTACGACACGGATTGATCGTCTCCTGCCAATCCGAAGGGGACGATCCATTTAATCATCCTGATCTTCTCGCCAAATTCGCCAAAGCGGCGCACATGGGTGGGGCGGTGGCAATCCGCGCACAGGGCGTTGAGAACATCAAGGCGATCCGCAGTGAAGTCGATATACCGATTATCGGTATCACGAAGGGACACTTTGCCAATGGGTGGGTCTGCATTACTCCGGACTTACCCGATATCGAAAGCCTGATTGATGCCGGAGCCGATATTATCGCACTCGATGTGACACCGAGAAAACGTCCGAACGGTTTGGACGGAGTGGAATTCTTCGACGATGTACGTGAAAAATTCGACATCCCGTTGATGGCGGACATTTCGACATTCGAAGAGGGGATCCGTGCCGCGGAAATGGGAGCCGATCTGGTGGCAACAACGCTTGCAGGATATACCGAATACACCGAAAAGCACTCCACCGATTCACCGGATTTTGAATTGATCGAACGGTTGTCGCGCAGCATCAAGGTTCCGCTTATTGCCGAAGGACGGATCTGGTCTCCGGAACACGCGAAACAGGCATTACTTTCCGGCGCTCACGCTGTCGTCGTGGGAACGGCTATCACCCGGCCGCGCGTTATCACCCGCAAGTTTGTCGATACGATGCTCTCCAAGATCAATTAGTACAGTGAAGTCGTTGAATTCCACATATGACGTCATTGTTGCCGGGGGTGGCATTGCCGGTATTTCTGCCGCTATTGCCGCTGCCCGAAACGGTTCGTCCACACTTCTCATCGAACGGTACGGATTTGTCGGCGGAATGTCGACCGCGGGAATGGTCTCTCCGTTCATGAAGTACTGGGTGGAACACAGCAACGGAAAAAAAATCCCGCTCGTCGGCGGAATATTCGAAGAAATTAATCTCCGCATGGCCGCAATTGGCGGGATGGTGGAGAATGGATTCAGCGCGCTTGCATTTAAAGCGGTGGCCGCAGAATTGCTCGTTAGCACTGGTGTGGACGTGGCGCTCTTTACATCAACTATCGGTGTTGATAGAAACGAACAACAGATAACATCCATTCAGATCCAGAGCGGAAATATCTCACGAAAAATCGAGGGAAAAATTTTTATCGACACCACCGGCGATGCTGAAGTTCTGTATCTGGCACAGGCACCGTGGATTAAGGGAGATGAAAAGACCGGTCTGTTGCAAGCCATGACGACTTTTTTCCGTGTCGGGGGCATTAATCTTGCAGCGGCGTGCCGCGACGTCAAAGAGCATCCGGATCAGTATTTCGATTGGTCTACAAACGAGTATCATCCCGATTCGATCGTTTCTATTGCGGGTTACAAGGATATTATTCACCGGGCACACGAACGGAAAGATTTGCCTGAATCCGTAACCTACTTCTTTTTTACTTCTCTACCCGGAACCGGAGAGACTGCCTTTAACACCACAAACATACTCGGTTTGGACGGATCATCGTCGGTTGATTTAACAACGGCGGAAATCGAAGGCCGGCGTCAGGTCGTGCGTTCGTTCGGGATCATCAAACGCGAGTGCCCGGGATTCGAGTTGTCCTATCTCATCGAAACAAGCGTTCAGGTCGGCGTGCGCGAAACTCGAAGAGCGGTCGGTGAATACGCCGTGACCGGCGCGGATATCCGGGGTGGTGCAAAATTTCCAGACGCCATTGCGAGAGGGAATTACGGCGTCGATATTCACGGCCAAAAAAACGAGCAATCGGTGATGGAATACCTGAAAGAGGGGGAGTATTACGAAATTCCGGTGCGATCGTTGATCGTCAAAAATGTCGAGAATCTCCTGACGGCGGGCCGATCGATCTCTTCCACACGCGAAGGACATGCGGCGCTTCGCATTCAGGCGACATCGTCCGCAACCGGCGAAGCGGCCGGCCTGGTTGCGTCCACGGCAGTCAAAGAAAATATTCCGGTCAGACAAATTCCGTACGCTACCATTCAATCGATTCTCCACGAAAGAGGAAATATTTAATGAAGAAACTGTTTGTGTTGTTGATTCCCGTTTTGTTGAGCGCACAATCTGTCTATCTTCCGCCGGGGCATCCGGTGTATCGCTATCTCGATAAGATGGAAGCGAAGCAGGTGATTACCGGGTACCGGGATGAAGTGAAACCGTTGTCGCGCGAGAGAATCGCCGGCTTCATCATTCAGATCGACACCACCACGAGCGTCTTGACCGATGTGGAGATGGAAGAACAACACTATTATCGTGAGGAATTCTACGAGGAACTGGTGAATCTTGGATATGAGAACGTCATCGAAGAGCGATGGCATCCGTACCAATATAAAAGCGATATCGGCAATTTTAATTTCAATCTCAACGGCGGTTATACCAAACATATACGCGGAGACGGGAAAAATACCGCCGTCATTTCCAACGGTGCGTCGGTGTACGGATACGCCGGCAAACATGTCGGCGCTTCATTCTATTTCCGCGACAACCGTGAATCCGGATCGTTTCTGGATCCCAAGAGAGTGCTTTCGCCCATTCCCGCGGAGGTACCGTCGCGCAATCTCATCCCACGATCGTTTGAATATAGTTTTATAGAAGCGCAGATCAATGTGGATGTCGGCTTTGTTTCTCTGAGTATCGAAAAAATGCCGAATGTGTGGGGCGGTGGCGAGCGTGGATCGGTCATTCTCTCCAAT
This sequence comes from uncultured Chitinophagaceae bacterium, assembly GCA_964371615.1. GTDB lineage: Bacteria > Bacteroidota > Ignavibacteria > UBA10030 > UBA8401 > SpSt-333. The sequence continues at coordinate 558,838 of CAYJMS010000002.1, read as the reverse complement.
CGGGCACCGTCATATCCACAAATTAAACTCAGAGCACGCCTCGGCGACAATATTGATTTTACCTACATTCATGCCTGGCTCTTTTCCGATCTTATCGATTCGCTCCGGTCGTATCAAAATCCGGGTGTGCCGGGCGGATTGGGATTCCGCCGTGTGTATAAACCGAAATATCTGGCGGCGCATATGGTCGAATTTTCGCCGTGGGACGGGGTAGACATAGCCATCGGTGAATCGGAAGTATACGGCAGCAGGAATCCGGAACCGATGTACCTCATTCCGATCATGTTCTTTAAGGCGGCCGAACACTGGATGACGGACACCGATAATTCGCAAATGTTCTTCAGCATCGACCTCAATGTGATCGACAAGACTACGCTCTATGCGACGATGTTCATCGATGAATTCTCGACGGAAGATTTTTACCTTTCCAGCCGTCAACGCAATCAACTCGGATTTACCGTCGGCAGCAGGTTCTATGATCACTTCCTGCCGGAGACAAAGATTCTGGTTGAATATACCCGCTTGAATCCGTGGGTGTACAACCATCGCTTTTCGGATGCTACATTCCAAAGCCATTCCGTCGATATGGGACATTGGCTGGGGCAAAATGCCGATCTCTTTTTTACCCAGATTGTCCATCAACCGATGCGTGAATTACAGGTGGGAATCCAGTTCGAATCGTGGCGCAAAGGAGGAATGCTTCCGACACAATTCCAATATAATTTGCCCACGCCGACGTTCCTCTATGGGCCCGTGATTAAAACGCAAACGTACGGACTGACCAGCAGATATGAGGTACTGCGGGATATGGTGATAGATGCCCAGGTACTTCGATCGAGATATACCAGCGAAGCAAACTCGGGAACAGGCGATTATTCGGGCGAATGGGATGTTTTTCTCGGTATTCGGTATGGCATCTATTGATCGTTAAACTTCAGACCGGGAGAGAGTGTCAAAACGTCATACCACATGGACCAATCGGACGAACAGGATCTCATCCGTGAATTTAAACGCGGAAACGAACAGGCGTTTAATCAACTCGTTCTCCGATATCAGGAAAAGGTGTATTGGATCGTCCGTCGAATGATCTCCGATCATGATGAAGCAAATGACCTTGCTCAAAATATCTTCATCAAAGCGTATCATTCACTGCATTCGTTCAAGGGGAACTCGACGTTTTATACCTGGTTGTACAGGATTGCTATAAATCTCACGCTCAATGAAATTCGCCGGAAAAAAATCCGGCAAATTTTTTCCCTGGAACGTGAAGAACCGTTACAAATTGCTTCAAAGGATGATCAACCGCTGGAGCAGCTGGAAAAGAAAGAACAGCAAATGATCATTCGTCAGGCGATTGACCGTCTGCCGGAGAAACAGAAGAATGTATTCGTCTTACGGTATTACGAAGAATTACCGTATGAGGAGATTTCAAAAATCCTCAACACGAGCGTCGGCGGACTGAAGGCGAATTATTTCCACGCTGTTCGGAATATCGGGAAATTTCTCAAGCATGAAAAATAAATTATCGCATATTGATCTGATTGATCTTGCGGAAGGATTGTTGGATTCCGATCGCAGGACGGAACTCGAAGATGCAATGCGCCGTTTTCCCGAAATGCAGCGGGAATTCGACGAACTCCGAACCACGATGGATCTGTTGCAGCAGCACGAAGAGACACCTCCGGCGCCTCAGTATTTCCAGAATTTTATTCCTCGACTGCGCGATCGGCTTGACAATGGTGCCGTGCATGGGCACGGATGGATTCCGTCGTGGCTCGTCCCTATAGCCGCGCCGGTTGTCACGGTGATCGTTATAGGCGTCATCACGGTGTTGTATTCGGCTTTGAATCCCGACACCGGAGAAAACATCTTGTATTCTATTATCCGGCAGGCGGATCAATCCGAACTTGATAATGCCGATACCTATCCGTTGAACAAATACTATGATGATATTGAGTACACTCTCATCGATGCTGAGACCGCCGTGGAGCAGACACTGATTGCCGGAGGTATTACCATATCGCAGACGTTGAATGAATTCGAAATTAATGATGAACGGATGATGACACAGTTGAATGAGCAGGAGGTGGATGTCATCGTTGCGTATTTGAATGACAGGGCCGTACAGTAAAAGGAGCACTCTATGAAAAACATGTTACTCATGCTGCTATTGCCGTTGTTAGTCTTCGCTCAGCGTCCGAATCAAATGGGAGGACGATCGGCGGAGCGGCTTGATAGTTTTAAGAAGGTCAGGATGCTGGAGGTACTGAAATTGGATGAAGAGACAGGAGTGAAATTGATCAACCGGTACAACGATCATCGCGAAGCGGTCAAAGGGTTGGAGCAGGAACGCATGAATGTCATCGAGAAACTGGAAAAACAAACCGCCTCCGGTGCATCAGACGGTGAATATCTGACGGCATTCAAGGAATTGTCGGAGATCGAACGGAAGATTGCGGAAGCCCGTTCACGATATATCACTGAGTTAAAAGACGTGCTGACGCTCAAACAGATAGCCGAATATCTGGTCTTCGAAAAGAATTTCGTCCGGGAAATACGGAATGCCATCCGCGACGTACAAAAGGAACGGATGAAACGGGAACGGTGAGCACGGCCGTCGAAGAGGAATATGAAAGCGGGAGAATTTCTCCCGCTTTTTCATTTTTAGGCCGTTCATTGTCCGATTTTTGCTTCTTCGCGAATTAAACAATATATTTTTTTATGAACCGCCGCGAACCGTCGATATATCTTGATTTCAGCGCAACCACTCCCGTTGATCCGGAAGTCTCCGCGGTGGTGCATGAACAGATGCTGCATACCATCGGGAATGCTTCCTCCGTCCATGCGTTCGGCAGAACGGCGAAAGTGATCCTGGAAGAAAGCCGGGAACGTATCGCTGCCAGCATCCGCGCCGAACCGTCGGAAGTATTCTTTACCAGCGGCGGAACAGAGGCCGATAACCACGCCCTGATCGGGACGGCACTTGCCCGTAAACGGACCAAGGGGCAGGATCATATTATCGTTTCGTCGATTGAACATCATGCCGTTTTAGATTGCGCAGAATATCTCCGCAATTTGGGATTTTCGATTTCTCTTATTCCGGTCGATTCCGACGGAATTGTCGACACGGATGCGTTGCGCAAAGCAATGAAACCTTCCACTGCTATTGTCTCCGTCATGCATGTCAATAACGAAGTCGGTTCAATCCAGCCGCTGAAAGAAATCGCCGCAATTGTGAAAGCATACGATTGTACTTTTCATACCGATGCTGTGCAGTCCTACGGAAAAATTCCTTTTACTGTCGATGACTCCGGAATCGATCTGGCGGCACTTTCTGCTCATAAGATTTACGGACCGAAAGGGATCGGTGCATTATATATCCGAAAAGGAACCGACATCGACGCGCTGCTTCACGGCGGCGCACAAGAACGAAAAAACCGACCGGGGACGGAGAATATTCCATTGATCGCCGGATTTGCTAAAGGGGTGGAAATAATGGAAATTGGACAGGCCTCATTGTACGTGCAGGCACAACGGCAGAAGTCATTGCTGCTCAAGGTAATATCTTCATCGCGCGACCACATTCGGGTGAACGGCAGCGGCAACACGACAGTACCGCATATAGTGAGCGTTTCACTCGATGCAGCTGCATACGATGTTGAAGGAGAATCGATGCTTTTAAATATGGACCTGAATGGTATCGCCGTCTCCAGCGGTTCTGCATGCACTTCCGGAAGCGTACAGCCGTCTCATGTACTGTTGGCGATGGGGAGAGATGTCAGAACAACACAGGCCACCATCCGGTTCTCGATCGGCCGCGGAACGACCGACGAAGAGATTAAACGGGGAGGGGAAAAATTTTGTGCCATCGCCCAACAATTTGAACGAAAACACCGTTAACAGTCTAATGAGGAATTGATGAAAAAGACACTGCTCATTCTATTGCTCTTTGCCGCCGGTTGTATCGATACGGAAGAGAATGCATCGGCAAATCTTAAAAAGGGTGATGATTTCTTTTCTAAAAGGGAATATGAGGTTGCGGAATACTATTACGAACGCGTTCCCGAAGAAAGTCAGTTTTACGCCAAGGCAAAGGTGAAATTGGAGGAGATCGCCAAGATCAAGAAACAGTGGGTCGAAAAAGAAGTACTGCCGTCGGAGATTGCCAGGATTCTCATTACCGAACATACCTATGTGGTGGATAATATCACGCGGGTTCCCGCTCACCGGCTGGCAATCGTCAACGGCACCATCCGGAATCTTGCGTATATCACCGTAAAATTCGATTATTACGATACGGATAATCAGTTAATTATAAGTTATGAGGTAGAGACCAAGACACCGATGTATCCGAACACACAGGATGTCTACACGAACATTGAACCGGGCGTTTTGACGAAAGAAATTGCACGATCGACCGCCACAATAATATCTGCCAAGTATCAGTAACGGAGCCGATCGTATTCCTCCAGTACTGCACCGAAGCGCAATCCGCGGTCGCTGGTATTGATGGTGTCCAGGTTGCAACTCTCCATGACGGTTATCAGAATCATGATGCCGGCGAGAATGATATCCTCCCGTCCCGCCGCAATGTGCGGCACTATACGGATTTCATCGACGTTTTTTCCTTTCAATCCCTCGAAAATACTTTGTATATCCGCCAGCGAAAGCACCGTTCCGCTCAGGTCCGCATGCCGCGAAAGAGGAATATTCGTATGCATAGCCGCCAGTGTCGTAACCGTTCCCGCGACGCCGATCGCAAACGTTCCGGCTATTTCATCGATCCGTTGCGAACGGAGCTGAGTGCTGATATAATCATACGCTGCGGACAAGGAAGATGCAGCAGGCGGGGATTCGCGTAAAAACCGTTCGGTGATTCGAACGCTTCCGATATCAACGCAGTCTGCCCGATGAATGCCGTTGTGATTTCCCGTGATCAGTTCTGTGCTTCCGCCCCCGATATCAATAACGGTGTACCGGTCGGATCGGCCGGAGAACTCGGACAAAGCGCCGCGATAGGTCCATTGCGCCTCTTCTTTTCCTGAAAGAATCTGGATCGAGATTCCGGTTTTTGAAAAAATGTAACGGCAAAAGTCGGCATTGTTGCGTGCATCGCGCAGCGCGCTTGTTCCGACCGCGATGATCGCATCGACATGGTACGTGTCGCAGGTGTTTTTATAGGTTGAGAGGAATGATTCCGCACGCCGGAAGGTTTCCGGACTGATGATCCGGCTTTCATCGACTCCTTTTCCCAGCCGTGCAATCACCTGTTCATCGTGCAGAGGGGTGATCGTACCGTCGGCATTGATCTGCGCTATCAGAAGAAGAATGGTATTGGTGCCGATGTCGATCGAAGCAATTCTCATGAACGCCGCACAGCCATACCGATCCAGTTATTTTCCTGCATCACTTCCGCTACGGAAAAACCCCGTTGTGCCGCCTCGTGCGTAATGACATCGCGGTCTTCGGTCAGGAGTCCGGCGAACAAAACCGTTCCCGTCGGGGAAACTTTTCGCATAATGTCGTCCATAAGTTCAATGATGGTATTCTTGATAATATTGGCAAGAATCAGGTCGAAGGATTGTTCATGCACGCACTCCATTGAACCGATGCGTATGTCAATTCGGTCGGAGACATTGTTTCTCTCCGCATTTTCCGCACCGTTGTCCAGTGACAATGGATCGACATCGACGGCGACGGCAGATGCCGCACCGAGTTTTATCGCCGCAATGGCGAGAATTCCGGTTCCCGTACCGACATCCAGCACGGTACATCGTTGTACGATATGCCGCTCCAGCAGCCGCAATATCAAACGGGTCGATTCATGATATCCGGTTCCGAACGTCATCTTTGGATCGATGGTGAGCACCAGTTTCCGCGGATCGTTCACCGGATGCCAGGAAGGGGTGATGATAATTTTTTCGGTCACCTGCATCGGCTGGATCGATCGTTCCCACTCTTCATTCCAATTCTTACCGGGTATTTCCGATATACCGATCAACGGGATGGGGGGGAGATTGTAATTCTTGCACAGTTCTTCGACGACCGTATCGATGGTATCCTTCCACTCACTTTTTTTGATAAAACAATGTATGCCCCGATCGTCCTCCAGAAATCCTTCAAATCCGAGATCGGCAAGTAATGAAGGGAGAAGATCGCGCACCGGGTCATCAGGCGGTACGGAGAGATGAATATCAAGATACGTGTTAAGCATGGTCGGAATCAGTTTGAATGCGCGTCAGAATCAGCCGGTCGACGATATCGGTATTCATCTCCAGCCAGAAGATCTGATCGAGATAATTTTCCTGCATTTTACGGTCCGCTTTGTTATACCGGACGTTGAGAAAATAGACAAACCAAATGACCAATACAGCGGTTGCCGAAAAAGGTGTCATATACCGGGTCATTGCAATCTGCAGGATCAATCCTGCCGATCCTGCGAGTCCGAACCAGAATGATGTCCGCCGGATATTGACCATAATGTGATAGATCATACCGAAGAAAAAGATCTTATCATGGATCGTCAGAGGCATATGATGATTCAGGATGTAGAAATACAGACGGCGCGCTTCATCGGTGGTTAAGGGACGTTGTGCGGAGATTTGCCGGGACCGTTCGAGGATATACGTGCTCGGCTGGTTGGAAAGAAATGCTTTCCGTTTTTTCGATGTCTCCTTGGAATAAAAACTTAATCCGGCTACGACAGCGGCGGTGAGAAATAACACTGTCGTAATCCCGGGTGAATCAAAGAGGAAATACGGTATCTCGAACGCAATTACGAGCAGCATTGTCAGAGTGATAAAATAGATACCCGGTATAATGATCCGGAAGATTTCAAAAGTGGAAAATCGGGATATTGAGATCATGGCCGTATCACTTCCAATCTGTTGAATAGATCAGTGCAGTGAGCACCCGTCCTACGGATTCCAAACTTTCCGGGCTGCATTTGTCCGGTGTATCCTGCGTTGTGTGCCAGTACGGATATTGGAAATCGATGATGTCGATTGTCGGAATGCCCGCTTCATTCAACGGCAGGTGATCGTCTGAAATGAGTTCTCCCGGTATGTTGATGAATTGATATGCACCGATCTGTTCGGCAACGGACCAGATTTTATCCAATACTCGCGGAGCATACTGCATGGAATGCTGCTCCAACGGAATCTGTAAATCCTTATCCCCGACCATATCCAGCAGAATAGCGAATTGGGGATTATACGACGGGCTTTTCGTCCGGGCGAAATGTCGTGCACCAAGAAAGTAAAGATCATTGTTGCCGTCCATTTGAGAATCTCCATAATCCTCACCGTCGGTGAAAAGGATATCAATTCCTATCGGCGGAGATTGTTCTTTCAACAAGCGTGCTAGTTCCAGAAGAACGGCGACACCGCTCGCACCGTCGTTCGCGCCGATGATCGGAATGTTTCTCTTGGCGGGATCCGAATCCATTTCCGCGCGGGGGCGTGTATCCCAATGGGCAAGGAGCAGAATTCGCCGTTGTTCGTTCGGTTTGAACGATGCAAAGATATTCGTTAAACGAAGCGTCTCGCCGTATCCCTTGTGTCGGAACGTTTGTTGTATCACTGTATCGGCAGTGAGTCGCAGCTCGTCTGTCAGATATTCAAGGCATCGATTGTGTCCGACGGAATTTGGATTTCTCGGACCGAAATTTGTCTGCGCAAGTAGATAGTGAAATGCCTTTTCTCCGTCAAATCGAGGATAGGGGGTGGAGATATTTTCAGTGTTCATTGGCTGAGGTTCCTGTTTCGGCTGCCGGTCGCATGACTGAATGAGGAGTGCACAGAGGGGGATGAAATATGAAAGTTTCATTCTCGTTTGGGGTGAAATGGTGATGAATACTCGTTTGAAAAGAGTGGAATATTAAGTACCTTACAGAAGAATATAATAAAATATAAATAAAATGCCGTTACGAAAAGCTGTTTATTGGACCATCTTCTGGATCGCGTTGTCCCTCGTTTTTAATGTTCTGGTCTATTATCTTGAAGGTCAGCAGAAAGCCCTCGAATTCTTTACCGGTTACATCATTGAGAAGACCCTTTCAGTCGATAATTTATTTGTATTCCTGATTCTGTTCACCATCTTCGGTGTGGAGTTACGGGATCAACGTCGGGTGTTAAATTATGGCATTCTCGGGGTGCTTATACTCAGGGGCATACTCATCTTGTTGGGTGTGAAGCTGGTAGAAGAATTTCATTGGATTCTCTACATTTTCGGAGCGATGTTGATTTATGCCGGATATCGTGTAGTTTATGGAGGGGATACCAAGATTGAACCGGAAAGGAACCTTGCAGTCCGGTTATTTCGCAAGATTATGCCGGTGGATAATGAATACCACGGCCACAGTTTCTTCATAAAACGGAATCATCGTTGGATTGCAACTCCTCTATTTGTTTGTCTCCTGGTAATTGAAACAACCGATGTGGTCTTTGCAATCGATTCAATACCTGCCATTTTTGCAATAACCACCGATCCATTCATTGTTTTGTCATCCAATATCATGGCTGTGCTTGGACTTCGGTCCCTCTATTTCGTCCTGGCTGAGGTACATGCATCGTTTACGTATGTGAAATACGGCGTTGGTATTGTATTGGGATATGTAGGCGTAAAAATGCTTATCATGGATATCTATAAAATCGATACTTTTATCTCCCTCGTTATCATCATTTGCATACTTTCCGCGGCAATACTCCTATCAGTAGTTCAAAACAAGCGTCACCCATCTCTATAAATTATTATAAAATTATAACTTGTTCGCTCGGTGGTATTTCCGTACTTTCTATTGTCATCAAAGCAATAAAAGGTGACAATGATGTCGGTTATTAGTCCCACCAAAAAAGTGGGGATTTATTAATAATTTGAGGGGATAATGAGAAAGATTCTTTTCAATGCCTTCTGGTTCATACCGGTCGTAATATTTGGTTGTTTCGACGGGTCTTTTTCCGGAAGGGCTGATGAGGTCTATATCAACGAGCAAGTTAGGACAAAACTTGACGAGAAATCATTAGTAATACTTAACAAATACGGAAAAACCATACATAATTATTCCCAAAAGTACGGGATTGATTGGCGGTTGGTAATAGCGGTAATGAAAGTCGAATCACAGTTTAATCCTTCAGCATTGAGTCATAGAGGTGCAAAGGGATTTATGCAAATTATGCCGACAACTCAATCAGAAATAGCAGGTAAACTGGGAAAAGAGATCGATTTCTTTAACGATCCGCACGGAAATATAAAAGGGGGTATATTTTACCTCTCCAAGTTATATAAGCAATTTGACGGAATGGGATTAAGCGAAGAAAATCAGATAAAATTTACCCTTGCAGCATATAATGCAGGATACAGCCGGATTCTTGATGCTCAAAAGATGGCCTATTACGTGAATGATGACCCGAAAGAGTGGAAATCCATCAAAAACTCAATGCCACTGTTATCCAAAAAATACTCATCTTTGCACCGGTTTGTATGGGACGGTCGTAAACCTACCAGCGGTTATTTCAAGGATTGGAAACAAACTGCAAACTACGTCGAATCTGTAATGGCATATTACAATGAATACAGGAGCGCAATCTCCTAAACTCGGTCAAAACATTAACAAAAAAGGGACGCTCATGCGTCCCTTTTTTTTAGTATCATCCAACTATTATGGAAGCAAAACAGCAACGGCGATGACCGTTGTCCATTTCCCATCCTTGTCTCCTTCAGCGGATTGGGTAACATTGAATGTTTTCAGGATTTTTCCGCTCATTTTGAAGTGTTTCTCACGTTCATCCCACGCAACGGTTGGATCGAATTCCATTCCGAGAGTAGTGGCAAGCATTGTTGCCGCGAGATCTTCAGCATATTCTCCCGCTTTTTCTTCAGTTTCACCGTATGGATGGTGTTCTGAAAGGTAGCCATATTGGGAATCATCTGCTGCCATGGCCACTCCAATGGAAGAGGCGATGAGGCGGTTTGGTTCATTGGTGGCGTTTCGGGCCATTACGCAAAATGTTACTTGACCCGGTTCCAGTGACTTCAATCCCTCTGCAACCGTAATTCGCTTACATTTTGGAGGGTAGATGCTGGAAACTGTGACGAGGTTACATTTTTCAATGCCGGCATTGCGAAGAGCTAATTCAAATGATTGAAGGTAATCTTTGTGGCGTCCGACGCCTTTAGTGAAGAACATCTTGGAAGGGACAAATGACAACTTCTCATCTCCTGTGGAAAAATGAATGGATATTTAAGGGATTTTCGATTTATAGAAAAAATTGGTCATCGATCGCTCGGATTTTGGGAAACAGTATTCGATCAGGCTAATGCGAATATAAGGATACTGACGAAAAATGCAAGTGTTATTTTCAATCCGGGATTATTTTCAGAAATTTACGTTTGCCGACTTTTATGATTTTTTCACCGTCAAAAACAATTTCTGTTTTTGCATCGATGATGCGTTCGCCGTTCATCGTCACCCCGCCTTGTTCCAGCAATCGCCGGGCTTCTCCTTTTGATGCGGCCAATTTGGTATCGACAAGCATTTGCACGATGTTCACCGCGGAATTTTTCGTTCCGTATCGCAACTCATCAATCATATCGGGAAGATCTTTCTTGACAAAAATACGGTCGAATTCTTCTTCTGCCGATGCTGCTGCTTTTGGCGAATGATACATGGTGACGAGTTCCCGCGCAAGCCGCCGTTTTGCATCGCGCGGATTTTTTTCGATTTGTTCTTTCATCTCCGATAATGTATTCAACGGAATATCGGTAGCCAGGACAAAGAAGTCGTACATCAACCGGTCAGGAATGGAGAGCGTTTTCCCGTAGATTTCTTTCGGACTGTCGCTGATACCGATGTAATTGTCCAGCGATTTGCTCATTTTTTCAACACCGTCCGTACCGGGAATAATCGGCATGGTGATGATCACCTGCGGCTCTTTACCGTATTCACGTTGAATCGTCCGTCCGACAAGCAGATTAAATTTCTGATCTGTACCGCCGAGTTCGACATCGCTTTCAATCGCAACGGAATCCATCGCCTGAGCGAGGGGATAGAGGAACTCGTGCAGAGAAATCGGTTCTTCCTTATTGAACCGTGTGTGAAAATCTTCACGTTCCAGCATTTGCGATACTGTATACTTGCTCGAAAGCTTTATGACATCGGCAAATGTCATAGTGCCGAGCCATTCGGAATTGTATACCATGCGGATATCCTTGGGGGAGAGGACCTTCACCGCCTGTTCGAAGTACGATTCGCCGTTCTTGCGCGTTTCTTCCAGAGAGAGTGACGGCCGTGTTTTACTTTTACCCGACGGATCGCCGATCATACCGGTAAAGTCCCCCACAATCAGTATGGCGTGATGGCCAAGATCCTGAAAATGACGGAGTTTTCTCAGGACAACCGAGTGTCCAATGTGAAGATCCGGTCGGCTCGGATCGCATCCTAATTTGATCTTCAGCGGTTTTTTGGACGCAATCGATCGTTCGATTTTCCGAACAAGATCCTCCTCGGGAATGATCTCGGAAACTCCCCGGCGGATGAGGTCCATCTGTTCATTGATGGGTGGGAACATGCTCATTGGCGATTATTCTATGATGGTGGTGAAATTCAGTTTCTTATCGGTGCTTCGCACGTCTCATTTCCCTCTCCACATCCCTCTGCTTTATGGTATCGCGCTTATCGTGGAGTTGTTTTCCACGGGCAAGCCCGATTTCCACTTTGGCAAATCCTTTTTTGAAATACACTTTCAGAGGGATTAATGTAAATCCTTTTTCCTGGATTTTCCCGGTCAGTTTACGGATCTCGCTTCTCTGCAGTAATAATTTTCGTGTGCGTACCGGATCGTGATTGAAACGATTGGCCTGTTCATAGGGATTGATGTGCATGTTCAGGAGCCACAGTTCGTTGTTCTTCAGCACCGCATAGCTGTCCTGCAGATTTGCTTTTCCCTGCCGTAACGATTTCACTTCCGAGCCGACCAGCACGATGCCCGCTTCATATGAATCGAGTATTTCATACTCAAAACGTGCACGGCGGTTGGATATAGCGACCCGTTCTTTTTCTTTTGTCTCCATTGTTTTTCCTTACGAAATTACTCAAAAAGTGTCGATGAAACAAGAAAACTTCCTTGCACAGTCAAACAAAGTGCAGTATCTTTCATCAATACGCATTCAGTCCCGAATTCAATCCCAAATTTATAATGGAACACAGCGAAATCATTCTCATTCTCGATTTCGGTTCTCAATATACGCAGCTTATTGCCCGTCGCGTCAGAGAATTGAACGTGTACTGCGAGATACATCCGTTCAACACACCGCTGACAAAGATTCGCAGCATGCATCCGAAAGGAATTGTCCTCTCGGGCGGCCCCTCGAGTGTGTACAGCACCGACGCTCCGATTCCCGACAAAGGATTGTACGAACTCGGGATCCCGATTCTTGGAATCTGTTACGGTCTTCAGGTGATGGCACATCAAAACGGCGGTGCGGTAAACAAAGCCCCCCGCCGTGAATTCGGCAGGGCGCAATTGCTGGTGGATTCCCCGACGGATATTTTCAAGGACCTGGAGCGTCAAACGGAAGTGTGGATGAGTCACGGAGATGAAGTGACGACGCTGCCCGAAGGATTTGAAAAGATTGCCCATTCGGCCAACGCCTCCATTTGTGCAATCCGTGATGTCCGCAGAAAAATGTTCGGTATCCAGTTCCATCCCGAAGTTGTCCATACAAAAGAGGGGAAGAAAGTGCTCGAGAATTTCGTCCGGACCGTTTGCGGGTGTTCGGGCGATTGGAATGCCTCGTCATTCATTGAAAGTTCCGTCAAGCAGATCCGCAGCATGGTGGGAGATAAAAAGGTCCTGTGCGCTCTCAGCGGCGGAGTCGATTCATCCGTTGCGGCGGTACTGCTCCATAAAGCGATCGGCGACCAACTCTTTTGCATCCACATCGACAACGGAGTGATGCGCAGAGGAGAAAGCCGGCAGGTGGTCAAGACGTTCAGAGATGAATACCACATTCCCCTGGATTTTGTCGATGCAAGCGACATTTTCCTTGAACGGCTGAAGGGAATCTCCGATCCGGAACAGAAGAGGAAGATCATCGGAAAAACGTTCATCGACATTTTCGAAAAGGAAGCAAAAAAAGTCACCGGTGCGGAATTTCTTGCTCAGGGCACGCTCTATCCGGACGTGATTGAATCAGTATCATTCAAAGGCCCGTCGCAGACGATCAAAACGCACCATAATGTCGGCGGCCTTCCGGAAAAGATGAACCTGAAATTGATCGAACCGTTTCGTGAATTGTTTAAGGATGAGGTGCGCGCCGTGGGCAGAACTCTCGGTCTGTCCGCCGAACTGATCGACCGACATCCCTTTCCCGGCCCGGGACTTGCCATCCGTGTGCTGGGGGATGTGACCGTCGACCGTCTCGAGGTACTTCGAAGTGCCGACGAAATTTTTATCGGCGAACTCCGTGAACAACAATTGTATCATTCCACATGGCAGGCCTTTGCCGTTCTACTGCCGGTGCAATCCGTCGGTGTGATGGGGGATGAACGGACGTATGAAAATACCGTCGCCCTTCGTTCCGTCACCAGCGTGGACGGAATGACGGCGGACTGGACACATTTACCGTACGAATTTCTTGCGCATGTGTCGAATCGGATTATCAACGAAGTACGGGGCGTGAATCGTGTGGTGTATGATATCAGTTCCAAACCGCCGTCAACAATCGAATGGGAATAAGAACATAACCTCCGCCGAACTATGATCGAATTAAAAAATCTTACCAAAAATTTCGGATCATTCGTTGCCGTCAATGATGTCTCTCTCTCGATACCGGCGGGAGAATTCTTCGGCTTTCTGGGACCCAACGGAGCAGGAAAAACCACCACCATCAAGATGATGACCGGACTCTTTACGCCGACCTCCGGTGAAATTATTATCAATGGATATAATGTGGTCCGCCAACCGAACGAAGCGAAGTCGACATTCGGTTATATTCCCGATCATCCGTATCTGTACGACAAATTGACCGGCAGGGAATTCATTTACTACGTTGGCGGTTTGTATAAAATGAAGAAGGATGAGATGAAAGAGAACGTTGATCGGGTGATCGATCTGCTCGAATTGGCAAGCTGGGTAGACAAGAAGACGGAGGACTATTCCCAGGGAATGCGGCAGCGAGTCACATTTGCAGCCGCTTTTGTTCATAATCCGAAAACAGTCATCATCGATGAACCGATGGTCGGACTTGATCCGCGCAGTGCCCGGATCGTGAAGGATACGCTCCGGAAAATGGCGAAGGAGGGTGTTTCGATATTCATGTCCACACATATACTGGAGATGGTAGAGGAATTATGCGACCGCATCGGAATCATCCACAAAGGAAAAATTATCTTTCTCGACTCGAACGAAAGCCTGCACTTCCACAAATCCAAATATGACGGTAAACTTGAATCCGTCTTTCTCGAATTGACAAAGGAATCCGACGAATGAGTTTTTTTAACCGTTTTTTGCGTTTTATTGAACGCGCAGGGAATGCCCTGCCCCATCCGGTGACGATTTTTGTCATCCTTGCCGGCATCGTTATCATTCTCTCCGCAATCGGCAGCTGGGCGGAACTCTCCGTTGTCCATCCGGGTACGGGAAAAATTATTACGGTGGTGAATCTCCTCTCTATAGAAGGCATGCACCGGATCCTTACCAATACCGTCGTCAATTTCACCGGTTTTGCCCCGTTGGGAACTGTGCTGGTGGCGATGATCGGCATCGGTATCGCCGAGTACAGCGGACTGATCAGTGCGTTGATGCGGTTGTTGGTTTTGTCGGCACCGAAAAATCTTCTGACCATGGTTGTCGTGTTTGCCGGCATCATGTCCAACGTTGCCAGCGAAATCGGATATGTTCTATTAATCCCGCTCTCGGCGATGATATTCCTCGCTGTGGGAAGGCATCCTGTTGCCGGAATGGCGGCAGGATTTGCGGGAGTATCCGGCGGGTACAGTGCCAATTTATTGTTGGGAACAATCGATCCGCTGCTTGCCGGTCTCTCCACTGAGGCGGCCAAGATTATCGATCCAGGGTATGTCGTCAATCCCGCTGCAAATTATTACTTCCTTTTTGTCTCGACGTTCCTCCTGGTGCTTTTGGGGACGTTTGTCACGGAAAAGATCGTCGTCCCGCGTCTGGGGAAATACACCGGCGACGAAAAGCCGGAACAACTCACGCCGTTGACGAAGAATGAAAAACGGGGATTGCTCTTTGCATTGGGAACGGTAGTGGTGCTTGCCGTCATCATTTTTGCAGGATTGTATCCGGAAAACGGCTTCTTTCGGAGAGCGGACGGCGATGTGCTGCACTCGCCGTTCATGACCGGGATAGTGACATTTTTATTTGTCAGTGCATTCGCCACCGGCTTGGCGTATGGTATCGGTGCCGGCACCATGCGAAAGGAAATTGATGCGGTGAAAGGAATGGGGAAATCGATCGAAACGCTGACGGGATATATCGTGATCGTCTTCTTTGCCGCACAGTTCGTGGCGTATTTCAACTGGACCAATCTCGGCCTGGTGCTGGCAGTGCAAGGAGCGGAGTGGCTGCGTTCCCTCGACCTCGGGCCTATCGCACTGATGATTGCGTTCATACTCGTTGCAGCGAGCATCAATATGTTGATGGGGAGTGCATCGGCAAAATGGGCGCTGATGGCGCCGGTCTTTATTCCTATGTTCATGCTGCTGGGATATACACCGGAATTTACCCAAACAGCGTATCGTATCGGCGATAGCGTGACAAATATTATTTCACCGACGATGTCGTATTTTGCCTTCATCATTGCATTGCTGCAGCGGTACGACAAGCAGGCGGGAATGGGGACGCTGATCGCAACGATGCTGCCGTACACTTTTGTATTTATTATCGGCTGGTCGTTATTGTTTATTCTATGGATTGTCATAGACCTTCCGCTTGGCCCGGGAGCAGGATTATTTTTGCCGCAATGAATACGTTCATCCACATCCTATGGTACAAGAATCTGATGTTCTGGAAGCTGTCGTCCCGGTATGATCTCGGTACGATCGTCAAGAATGCCGGTTCGTTTCTCGTTTTCGGTTCGTTTGCCGTCGGTGCATTCTATTTTTCGAATTTCATTACATCATATTTGCTGGAGAATGTCGGAATCGGTTTGTTCCTCTTTCACCGTTTCATCGGAATGCTTCTTTTCGTCTTTTTTATCACGATCAATCTTGGCAATATGGTCGTTTCATTCTCCACGTTGTATCGGACGCCAGAAGTACACTTCCTTCTTTCGTCTCCCGTTTCGTATTTGCATATCTTCGTCATCAAATTCCTGGATAATTTTTTCTATAGTTCCGGAACGCTCTTTATGGTCGGATTCTCCGTACTGCTTGGGTACGGAGTCTATTTCAATTATCCCTGGCATTTTTATCTGTTGGTCATGTTCGGGGTACTGATTCCGTTCATGTTCCTTGCTGCCTGCTTGGCAGTGATCGTGCTCTTGCTTGCGATGCATCTTGCCTCCAAAGTAAATTTCAGGATCCTGGCGTCGGTCATCGTTCTACTGTATATCGGTCAGATTTACATGTATTTTAAAGTCACGAGCCCTGTAAATCTCGTGCAGGAGGTAATGAAGTATTATCCGTATGTCAATCTATACTTCGGATCGCTCGATCCTTCGATCGTGAAAATCCTTCCCAACTACTGGGTGTCCGAGATACTCTATTTTTATGTGACGAAGAATTTTTCCGCCGTAACCGGATACGTTATGCTGCTCGTGTTGTCGACCGCCGGAGCATTTGTCTTTGCGCTTGCAGTGGCAAACAGCATGTTTTATTCCACCTGGATTACATCGCTCTCCCTCCGGTCGATGACTGTCAAGCGCAATACGGGGAGAGCATCGTTCTTCGGATTCGGTACGCCGTCGTTTTTTTCCCCGCAGACCGAGGTGCTATTAAAAAAGGAGTTTTGGCAATTCGTACGGGAGCCGAGTCAATGGATACATTTTATTGTGATGATGGCATTGCTCACAATCTTTCTGTCGAGTATCAGTTCATTGAATATTAAACTCGAATCGGCGGAGCTGAAGGCGGTGGTATACCTTGTCGTCTTCATTTTCAATATCTTTTTGATCAATTCAATCGCGCTGCGGTTTGGTTTTCCGTTGATCAGTCTTGAAGGGAACGCGTATTGGTCCCTGCGCAGCGCACCCATCGCCCTGTCGGCGCAGTACTGGATAAAGTTCTCAATCATTGCCCTCTTTCTACTGGGATTGAGCCTGATCGTGGCATATCTGTCGAATATTCCGTATCTCTATCCGCACGGGGTGTTTAATGTGCAGACACGTGATGTGGAACAGGTAGCGCCGCATATTGCGATGAAGCAATTATCCTATTTCTCCATGGCGATAACGCCGATTGTAGCGTTGACGTTGGCGAGCGTCAATTTCAGCCTCGGATCGGTGTATGCAAACTTCAATGAAAAAAATCCGATCCGGATTGCGTCGTCGCAAGGTGCGACGATGACCTTTTTACTGACGATCGTGTACCTGGTACTTCTGCTGGCGCTGTATTATTTTCCGGTGTTGGCGTTTGTCAATGCAGAAATGAAGGATGTCGTTGCCGATTGGAACACGATACGATCTATCGCCCTCTTCATCGTCGTTCCGTCTATTATTATTATCGGATTTTCCCATTTCCTCGGATTGAGGTCTTTACGGCAGGATTATTAATGAAACGTATAGCGATAGCAGTCGCGGCATTGGTAACCATGGCCTGGTCACAGGGGACCGAGGTGACATACTCCCGTTCTGCGGAAGAATATTTTTTGCTCGGCATGAGGCAGTACGCCCATAAAGATTATTCCACGGCATTACAATCGTTTCAACTGTCGTCCGAAGCGTATCCCATGAACCATCGTATTACGGCATCGATGATCATGACCGCCAAAACTCAGTATGCACTGAAAAATTACAGCGAATCGGCCGCCGCATGTGATTCGCTGTTGTTCCGATTTCCCGAGACTTCCTATCGCGAAGATGCGCTGTTTACCAAAGGGATGTGTTTATATAATACGGGAGAGTATCTTATCTCATTCGTTTTTATGATGGAGGTTCGCTCGATGGCCCAACAGCGGCTGAACCGCGATCATTCCATTAAAGTGATCGAACATATTGCCGCGGAATTTTTGACCGAAGAACAGATCGATTCGCTGGCGGATGTCCTGCATCAAGCGGAAATTCTCGACCTATTGTCGGTGGTGAAAATCGAACGGTTGTATGCCCGCGGCAGCATTCCGGAAGTACACGCGGCTTTGGAGCAACTGATGACACAGGTCACGGATCCCGCACTTCTGTCGCGTCTGCACCGGCTGCACTACAGCATCGATCGGGGAAACAGCGTCAAGATCGGTGTCTTGTTACCGCTCATGAAATTTCTCCCCACGGGAGCATCCGGAGGACGGGTGGGGACGGAGGTGTTGCAGGGAATTCAACTGGCGTTGGCCGAGTATGCGGAACGACCGGAGCCGGGCTTGATATCAATCGATCTGGACGTTCGCGACAGCGAGCGGAATGCCGATTCGATCAGACAATTTGTCTCCGCATTCACCGCCGATTCGTCGGTGGTGGGTATTATCGGACCGCTGTTCAGCGACGAAACGCTCACTGCCGCTGCGGTAGCAATGGAACACTCGATCCCGTTGATCTCCCCGACCGCGACAGACGACAGCGTTGCCATGACCGGTGAATATATTTTTCAGGCAAATACAACAAGCAGTATGCGTGGAAAAGTGCTCGCCCAATATGCCGTCTCCATTCTCGGAGCACGCACCATTGCAGTCATTGCATCCGATGCACCGACGTCTCGGACACAGGCGGATTCATTTGTTGTCGAAGCGGAACGGCTGGGTGGAAGGGTGCTCTTCAATCGGCGATATGCAATGGGAGATGTGGATCTGCGGGATCACTTCCGCACACTGCGGGCAATCGCGACGGAACAAACTGCGGAATATCTCGTGACATTCAGGGGAAAAATGGACCGCGCGGATGTCATGAACAAAATGGTGTCGTACGGTTTTTCCCCTCACGTCGTCGATTCGATTATCGCGCGTTCTGCCACCGTCAATCTTACCCAATTCATCGGTGAGAAAGCGGGAGAACTTGCCGATTCATTGAATCTGCCGACCAAAAAGAATATGGTGTATGAAGACAGTCTCCATTTTCCGGTACACACTATAGATGTTATCTTTAGTCCGATCGCTTCGGGACAACAAATCGGCGTGATCTCTTCACAGATTGCCTATTTCAATATCCGGTCGATCATTCTCGGCTCCGGCGAATGGTACAATATTCATGAACTGGATATGAACCGCCGGTATGCCGACGGTGTAATTTTCGGCAGCGACCGATGGGTCGAAAGAAATGACCGGACGAACACACTGTATTTACGATATACCCAGCAATACGGAAGGCAA
Organism: uncultured Chitinophagaceae bacterium; assembly: GCA_964371615.1. Taxonomy (GTDB): domain Bacteria; phylum Bacteroidota; class Ignavibacteria; order UBA10030; family UBA8401; genus SpSt-333. The sequence goes on along the minus strand of CAYJMS010000002.1, from coordinate 539,360 downwards.
ATTTCCGATAATGTGTTGTTCGGATACGATGTGATGACGATGCTGATACGGTTGTTCAACGAGGGATCTTTGTCTCGCGAAAGTTTAAAGGAATCGTTGGCGAAAGTCATCAATCAGCCCGGCATCCGAAATTCAATGACGCTCCAATACCGTCGGATCAACAGCGATCTCAACATCCTTCAGTACAAGGACGGAACGATCACCAAACTACGGACATATACCTATCAGCCGTAATGGCCGGTGACAATAAACACGATGCGCCCGTCTACCGTTCTTCGATCAAAGAATGGCCGGAGGACGAACGTCCGCGCGAAAAGCTGGAGAAACACGGTGCCGGATCACTGTCGGAAGCCGAACTTCTGGCGATTCTGATTAACTCCGGTAACGGAAAACGCTCGGCATTGGATCTTGCGAGATTGCTGCTGAAAGAATTCGGTTCTCTCCGGAAAATGTCAGGGCTCTCGGTAGCGGATTTCAAACAGCAGAAGTTTAAGGGAATCGGAACCGTAAAAGCGGTCATTTTAACCGCTGCATTCGAACTCGCCCGGCGGGTGCAACGTTCGAAGGAGGATATTGCCGGGCCGATCAGAACGCCGGAGGATGTTGCCTCCATCTTCATACCGGAATTACGCGATAAAAAGCAGGAAGAGTTCATCGTTGTCATTCTCAACAGCGCCAACAAAGTGATCCGGTGGAGGAGCGTTACACGAGGATTATTGAATTCCTCATTGACGCATCCGCGGGAAGTGTTTCGCGAAGCGATACTTGAAAACGCCGCGAGCATCATTCTGATCCACAATCATCCGAGCGGTAATCTGGAACCGAGCAGGGAAGATATTACGATTACAAAACAACTGGCTGATGCCGGTACGATTATCGGTATTTCGGTACAGGACCACATTATTATCGCGGGGGACGCGTACACCAGCCTGATGGAACGCGGACTCATGTAGGGAAATTACTATGATTAAGAAAATCAATCACATCGGCATCGCGGTACAATCATTGGGTCTCTCCACAGATATATTTTCGAAATTATTCGACGGTCAAGCGCCGCACACGGAGGTCGTTCCCCAACAGCAGGCGGCAATTTCATTTTTCCCGGTCGGTGAGAGTTCCCTGGAGTTAATCGAATCGGATTCTGCCGATTCCGCCATTGCGAAATTCATTCAAAAAAGAGGCGAAGGGATCCATCACATCTGTCTGGAAGTGACGGGATTGGACGAAGAGATCGTCCGTTTGAAAAACCACGGCTTTATTTTTGTCAACGACATACCGACAGAAGGTGGTGCTGGATATAAAGTTGTTTTCATCCATCCCAAATCGGCAAACGGCGTATTGATCGAATTATGTGAAAAGAAGTGAAGACACTCTCTTCTGCCGGCAAGTACCATAGCGAATGAAAACCACTCCCATTCAAATATCGATCACCGATACGGTCGAGCTGCAGGACAAACTCGGCAATATTCCGGTCTCCCCGGGTGTCTATCTTTTTAAGAACAAAGAAGGGAACATCCTGTACGTCGGCAAAGCAGTGAACCTGCGGAACAGGGTTCGTCAGTATTTCCATTCCTCACGCGGCCACGAACCGCGTATCGCCTCAATGGTTTCGCGAATTTCCGACCTGGAAATGATCACGACCGATTCCGAGGTCGAAGCGCTCATTCTCGAAGCAAACCTGATCAAACTGCACAAACCGCGGTATAATGTGAATTTGAAGGATGACAAATCGTATCCATACATCGTCATCACCAAAGAGCCGTATCCGCGTGTCTTCGTCACACGGCGCTTCAACCGGAAAGAAGTGCATCTCTTCGGTCCGTACACGGATGTCAATACCCTGCGCGCCGCACTGAAAACCGTTCGCGATATATTTATGATCCGCAGCTGCAACTATTACATCGATGAAGAATTCATCGCTAAGAAGAAAACCCGGGTCTGTCTGGATTATCACATCAAAAAATGCGAAGGGCCGTGCGAAGGTTTAGTGTCGAAGGAGCGGTATAACGATATGATCGCCCAGGTCGCTCAGGTCCTTAAAGGGAAAATTCTGACGCTCAAATCATCGCTGGAAGAACAAATGCGGATTGCGTCGCTCGAACGGAAATTTGAAGATGCAGCGTACTATCGTGATCGTATTAAGGAACTGGATGTCTATTCTTCCCGTCAGAAAGTGGTGGACAACGAATTCCGCGACCGGGATATCGTCGCCGTCTCCACGGAGGACGACGATGCCTGCGGAGTGATATTCAAGATTCGAGAAGGGAAAGTCATCGGCCGCCAGCATTATTACATGAACGGTGTCGAGGGGAGGAGTGACAGCGAAATCCTCGAGACGTTGGTCCAGCGGTATTATCTGGAGGCGGTCGATATTCCCAAGGAAGTGGTCCTCTCGTTCGATATCGAATCGCGTACGGTCATCGAGCAATGGTTGTCCCTCCGAAGGAGCGGCGGAGTATCTTTTCAGATTCCACGGGGGGGCGATCTTTCCACCCTTTTGGAGATGTGTAAAAAGAATGCACGGTTTCTGCTGGATGAGCTGAAACTTCAAAAAATGAAGCAGAAGGATTTTATTCCGGCCGCTATCCGTTCGTTGCAGCGTGACCTGCGGTTGAATAAACCGCCGCGCAGAATCGAATGTTTTGACATCTCGCATTTTCAAGGGACCGAAACAGTGGCGTCGCTGGTAGTGTTTGTCGACGGGAAAGCGAAAAAAAGCGAATATCGAAAATTCAAAATCAAAACTGTTGCGCCGCAGGAGGTGAACGATTTCGCCAGCATGAAGGAAGTGGTCTTCCGGAGATATAAGAGAGTTTTGGACGAAGCGCTGCCAATGCCGGACCTGGTAGTGATCGACGGCGGCAAAGGTCAGCTCTCGAGCGCCGTTGAAGCGTTAACGGAACTCGCCCTTCAGGAGCAGCCCGTCATCAGCCTTGCAAAACGGCTGGAAGAAGTTTTCCTTCCGCACCAAAGCGAACCGGTACCGATTCCCAAATCTTCTTCAGCGTTGCGACTGCTGCAGCAGATACGGGACGAAGCGCACCGGTTTGCCGTTACTTTCCACCGATCACTGCGCGATAAAAGGACGCTGCAGACGGAACTGGATCTCATCCAAGGAATCGGTAAACGTAGGGCAAAAGAGTTACTGGAAACTTTTGGTTCGGTACAGGGAGTAAAATTTGCCACCGAAGAACAGTTATCGGAAACTGTGGGTGAAAAAACCGCTCAAAAGATCCGCGAATATTTTGATATTGAAGAAAGTCCGTCCAATGCCCCGATGAGGGATTCGGACTAATAGGAATCACAATTCGCTTTGTTTTCATCTTTTTCCATCCATCTCTAACATACTACTCCGTCGTAATAAACCATGTTTTTTCCAATTATTCGTTGTTTTTCTATGCCATTTCGATTATCTTTAAGTTTACAAGCCTTTAAAAATCAGTCATTTATAACAATTCAATGCAGTAAGGAGTCTTAAGGCAGTATGGCAATAATGACAAAAATGCGCGATAACATGCCCGTGATTCTCATCGGGTTAGTGATCATTTTCATTATCACCATTGTTTTTGAATGGGGAATGGATTATCTCGGCATGTCACGGGTCAGTGACACGATCGGGGTGATTGAAGGCAAGAAGATTTCCTATCAGGAATTCTCCGACATGGCACGCCAGCAGGCGGAACAATACAAACAACAGACAAAGCAGGAACCGGATGAAGCGCTGATGCGGCAGATTCGCGAGCAGGTCTGGAACAATCTTGTAACTCAAACGTTGCTCGATCGGGAAACCAAAAAGGCAGGAATCATTGTTACCGATCAGGAGATTATCGATTGGGTTCGCGGAGAAAATCCGCCTGAATTTTTAGTGCAGCAATTCCGCGATTCAACGGGGCAATTCCGCCGGGATGCGTACGAATCCGCATTGAACGATCCCCGCAACAAGGAAATCTGGATTCAAGTCGAGACTGCTCTGCGACAGCAGCGTTTGGCTGAAAAAATGCAAAGCATCGTCTTTTCTTCAATCCGTGTCACCGACGGGGAATTGATGGAACGGTACAGCGATCAAAATATGAAGGCCGATATTCAGTATGCGTATTTCGATCCCAATAAATTCGTTACCGACAATCAGATTACCGTTACCGACGACGACCTCCGGGCCGAATACAACGAGGACATCGACGAATTCAAAACAGAAGCTTCGAGAAAACTTAAATACGTAACATTCAGCGACCAGCCGTCGGCAAAAGATTCTCAGGATGTGCTGGACCAGATTACCACAATCAAAAACCAGGCGCAATCGGGCATTGATTTCATCGAACTTCAGCAAAATTACAGTGAGACTTCGCCGGAACCGTCGTTTTTCAAACACGGCGAATTGACAAAAGAGAAAGAAGACGCAGTTTTTTCCGCCAAAGCGGGTGACATGGTCGGTCCGGTGCAGGATTATGAAGGGTATCATCTGTTCAAGATCATGTCCGAGCGGAAGGGATCCGACACCTACGTCAGGGCCCGTCACATTTTATTGAATGCATCGACACCAGAGCAGGAGAATTCCGCCAAAAAACTCGCCGGCGAGTTAATTGCCCGCGCAAAGAAGGGTGAAGATTTTTCGGCACTGGCGAAGCAATATTCTACGGAACCGGCAGCATCGAGCACCGGCGGCGATCTCGGTTGGTTCGGCAAAGGCCGTATGGTAAAACCGTTTGAAGACGCCGCGCTCAGCGGTCGTCCGGGCCAGGTCATCGGACCGGTGAAAACACAATTCGGCATCCATGTGATCAAGATTGAAGGACGGGATAACCGCGAACTGCAGGTCGCTTCCATCACGATTCCATTGAAATCCAGCGCCCGCACAAAGGACGAAGCATTTCAGCGGGCACAGGATTTTGCGTATCTTGCCAAAAAAGGAAATTTTGAACAGGAAGCAACCTCTCTGGGATTGCTGGTTCAGGAAACTCCCGAATTCCAAAAAGGGAATACGATTCCCGGACTTGGGATGTTCGAATCGATCAATAAATTTGCCTTCAAAAACAATGTGGGTGACATCAGCGATGCGTATCAGGTCAACAACGGGTATGCAATTGTGATGATCACGGAGAGCAAAAAAGAAGGAGTGCGGCCGTTCGAAGAGGTGAAAGAATCATTGAAGCCACGCGTCATCCGGAAAAAGAAGATCGCTGAATTGAAAGCGACCGTGCAGGCAAAGTTTTCGCACTTGGGTGAAAACGGAGACCTCGTATCGTTAGCGGCGGAATCGAACATATCCGTTCAATCCACCGGAGAATTCACTCTCAACGGGTTTATTCCTACCGTCGGCAGGGAGAATGCGTTACTCGGTGCGGTGAAACGGTCTCCTGTTGGAAAAATCCTTCCTCCCATCGAAGGACAACGGGGTCTGTATCTGACGAAAATCATCTCTCGAACGCCGTTCGATACGGCAGCGTATGCAGCGCAGAAAAACCTTCTGTCGGCACAGGCCTTGCAGGAAAAGAAACAGCGCGTCTTAACGCAGTGGCTTGAAAAACTGAAAGAATCCGCCGACATCGAAGACAACCGGGAACTGTTTTTCCGGTAATGGCATTGTAAAGGTAGAATGAAGAACCTTCTTCTACTCATATCCATCGTTGGGTGCTTGCTTCCGGCACAAACTCCGGAAGTGAGCATCACTGCCAAAGGTACCTACACCACCAGTACCAGATTCCTCTACGATATCGACAAACCGGATATCTATTATGACGGCGCGATCCTCGAATCCAATTACGGATTCGGGCTCGACGTGCGGTGGAGCATTTTGTGGGATCGATTCTCGATCGGCATCTCCGGCGAGAGGATCACTTCAAAAGATCTTTCGTATTTGGTGTTCACTCAATTTCAGGATCTTCGGGTCGTACGGGAAGAGGGTTTCGATTTATATGCACTGGAGATCAGCGGGTATTATGTCGTTCCGATCAGCTCGGAAAAAATACAGTTTTATCTTGGCGGAGGCATCGGATTGTACGACGGGGATAGGATTTATTCCGTCGCCGGAGTGCAGACGGCAACCGTGCAGTCAAAGTCAAATGTGGGAATACACGTACTGACGGGCATCGATTACTGGTTTCTTCCAAAAGTCGGTGTGAGAGGAGAACTGAAGTTCCGGGATCCGCATTTTGACGTCAGCACGCAATTCGACCAGCCGTTCGTTACCGTTGCGGGGTATCAGATTCCGTTGGATCAAAATATTACCACAACCCGGGTGAATCTTTACGGCGTGAATTATATGCTCGGACTCGTTATTGTTCTGTAATTGAAATACCGGTCATTCTGTTGTTCCCGCTGCCATGAGCGGGATTTTATTTTTCCCCCTATGAAAAACAAAGGACACAATAAAACGATCATTTTCCTCACCGGTTTTATGGGAAGCGGGAAGAGCACGGTCGGACCGATATTTGCCAACACGATCGGTTTTCAGTTTGTCGATCTGGATGCATTGATTGAAAAGAAGGAAGGAAAAAAGATCGGTGCGATTTTTGCCGCCGAAGGGGAGAAAAAATTTCGAGCACTGGAACGGGAATCGCTGCAGGAGTTGCTCCAGTCTACATCGACCGTCATCTCCCTTGGCGGCGGAACGGTGACCCATCCCGAAACACTTGCCATGGTGAAAAAGAACGGCGTTATGGTCTACCTCCGGTCCGATGTAGAACATATTTACCGCCGATTGCGCACCAAAAGCGACCGACCGATGCTCCGGAACGACCAGGGGGCGCTGCTCGACGGGGACGATTTGGTAAAAAAAATTGAAACACTGTTGAATAGCCGGTCGCCCTTTTATGAACAGGCGGACATTATTGTGACGACAGACGACAAAAAGATTGGCCATACCATCGACGAACTGGCAAAGAAAATATCTGCATACATAGAACAATAATTGAGTACACGCACAGCACATACCACTGTCACAGTCTCGCTCGGCACCCATTCCTATCCGATCCATATCGGTGCGGGACTGCTCGAGAAAGCCGGATCGATGATGCGGAAACATAATCGTTCCGCTTCGGCTGTGATCATTAGTGACACATTGGTATCGCGGCTCTATCTGCCGACATTGAAAAAGAGCCTTGCACGCGCGGGATTTGCAGTGCGGACGATCGTTATTCCCCGGGGTGAGAAAGAGAAAAGTCTGCGGCGTGCCGAAAAGATCTATTCGCAATTAATCCGGTGGAATATCGGCCGGGATTCAACGATCGTTGCATTGGGCGGGGGAGTTGTGGGAGATCTTGCGGGATTCGTGGCCGCCACATATCTTCGCGGCGTACAATTTGTGCAGGTTCCGACAACACTTCTAGCACAGGTAGACAGCTCCGTCGGCGGCAAGGTCGGTGTGAACCATCCGTCGGCAAAGAATATGATCGGTGCCTTCTACCAGCCGTCGCTGGTGATTGCCGATACCTGTACTCTTTCTACATTACCGGTGCGCGAATTGATCTGCGGTTTAGGTGAAGTGGTGAAATACGGCATTATATTGGACAAACGCTTCTTTTATTATTCCGGTGCCAATCGGGGAAAAGCGCTCCGGCATGATCCCGCGGTATTGGCGTCAATGATAAAAAGAAGTTGCGAACTCAAGGCATATGTCGTATCGAAGGATGAAAAGGAAACACATCTTCGGGCGATCCTGAATTTCGGCCATACCGTCGGCCACGCAATGGAACAACAGGGAAAATATACAATACTCAAACATGGCGAAGCGGTCCTTTACGGTATGATCGCTGAAACCATAATCGCTGCCGAACTCTCCATGATCCCTCCGCACACAGCGGATGAAATTATTCGTTCCATTCGATCATTTCCGCTTCCGGATTTGTCGAAACTTTCGTTGCGCAGCGGTGATATCTATTCGATTATGCGAAAAGATAAAAAATCAAAAAACGGTGTTATTCGTGCGGTACTGCCGACTGCAATTGGGAAAGTGACATTTCCCGTGCCCATTTCACGTGCCTCCATGCTGAAAGCGCTGAAATCTCTCCGGTCCTATGCTTCGTAAAGCCTTCTGCCTTTTCTTGCTACTCTTCGCCGGTGAACCTGTGCGGTTGCATGCCCAACAATTCCAATTTCGTCCGCATGCATTCGGCACGAATCTTTTTGCCGGCGGCATCGACACGCCGCGGTATCAACTGGTCGATATCGACGGCGATGGCGACGGTGATTTCATGATGCTCGACCGCGACGAAACCCTGTGGTTTTATCGGAACAACAACGGTGTATTCGTGCTGGAGCCGTTTCAATCGTTCGGGCTCAACGTCGGATCATGGTTCCGTTTCGTCGACATCGATGCCGACGGCGACGAGGACTGCTTTACCAACGGGGAATTTTCAGAGGTATCTCTCTATGCGAATACGGGATCATCCACGTCACCGCACTTTCAGTTGACCGTACCTTCAATGGCCGATACGAACGGCATTGACCTGTTCAGCGAACGATTCAGCATCCCGACATTTGCCGATATTGACAGCGACGGCGATGTCGATTTCTTTACCGGAAGCCAGAGCGGCTCGGTGACGTACTACGAAAATGTCGGCGATGCACAGCAGCCGCGTTTTGCTTTCGTCACCAACGAATTCAACGGTATTCAAATTATCGGGGGCGGAGCGAAACTCCTGAAAGCGAATCATGGTGCCAGCGCCATTGAGTTTTTTGACGCCGACAGCAACGGAACGCTCGATCTGTTCTGGGGTGATTACTTCAATCCGAGCATGTATTATTTAAAGAATATCGGAACGGCTCTTGAACCGAATTATCTGCTCACGGATTCTACCTATCCCAAGGGGAATGAGGTGCAAACATTCGGTTTTAACATTCCTCAACATACCGACATGGATGGCGACGGAAAATCCGATTTGATCGTCAGTACTGTATTCCCGACCGAAGGATACGATAATCTCTGGCACTTTAAAAATATTGGTACGAATCAAGTGCCGGAATACTCTCTCCGAACGAAAAATATGATACCGATGATCGACGGGGGTTCACGCAGTTCGGTGGCGGTCGCCGATTTTGACGGAGACGGTGACCCGGATATTTGTCTTGCGACCGGGGGAGGAGAAATTCAAATGTATGAAAACACCGGATCTTCGCCCATCGCTCTCTATTCCAAAAATCCTTCATTGACGATACCGCTTGCTACTTTTTACTGTGCTGCAGGGACCGGCGATCTTGATGGCGACGGTGACAGCGATCTTATTATTGGCGATTTTGCCGGAGGCCTTCGGTATTATCGCAATACGAGCACACCGGGACAATTCCAATTCGATCAACAACCCTTTCAACTGGATACCGTTTCGGCGGGCAACAGCGCAGCTCCGGCCGTTGGAGATATCGATCAAGACGGATTTAACGATATTCTGGTCGGTAACAGTGCAGGACGGTTGATCTTCTACAAGAATATCGGCACCAATGTTCAACCGGTATATTCACTCGTGTCGGAGAAATGGAACGACATCGATGTCGGCAACGACTCATCGCCGACAGTAACTGATCTTGATGAAGACGGAAATACTGATCTGTTGATTGGGAACAGCAGCGGCCGTATTGCTCATTATGAATATGATCCGGTGCAGGAATCGTATAGTCTTGTAACAGCAGCCTTTGAAGGTATTGATCTGAAGATTAACGTATTCCCTCAATGCACGGATATCGATACCGACGGGGATATGGATCTGCTGATCGGCAGCGGTAAAGGAGGGATTTATCATTTTGAAAACACCGGTATTTCTTCAGTCGAGTCGGATGTTAAAATTTTTCCGGTCAATACACAATTGTTGGCAAATTATCCGAATCCATTCAATCCTTCGACAACAATACCGTTTGTGTTGCAAAAGTCTTCGTTTGTGACTGTGACAATCGTTAATCTTCTTGGACAGGAAGTGGATATTCTTGTCCATAATGTTTTGCCAAAAGGTTCACATTCAGTATCTTGGAATGCAGGCGGATTCCCCTCAGGGATATATTACTGCCGGCTTTCAGTGCTTTCGGAAAATCAACGGCCTTTTGTACTAACGCGGCCGATGATCCTACTAAAATAATTTCACTTTAGAGGAGCAGTATGGTTCGTTCCATTACCGCAGCAGTGATGCTGTTTTTTGTTCTATTCGGACAAATCTATCCGCAATCAAGCCTGAACCTTCAATTGGTTGGTCAAATGCAGACGCATGGCACAAGTCAATATTCAAACTGCTGGGGATATAATGCGCCGGGCGGTAAAGAATACGCCATCGTGGGAACAGCGACCGGAACGCAGATCGTCGACATCACCACCGATACATTGAAAGAAGTTGCATTTATTCCCGGCCCGGTATCTGCGTGGCGGGAAATGAAAGTGTATCAAAAATACGCGTACGTCGTCACCGAAGGAAACGGAGCCGGCCTTCAGATTATCGACCTTGACTCGCTGAAACTCGTCAACACCCTCACGACGCAACAAGTGCCGTCGGGCCATACTATTTCCATCGAGGGGAAATATCTATACATCAACGGTTCCCGTTATAAGAACGGCGGAATCGTTGTTCTCGATCTCACTGATCCCGTCAATCCTGTCTATGTCGGCGAGTATCAGGGGAACTATGTCCATGATTGTTTTGTAAAAAACGATACGATCTATGCTGCGGCGATTTACGGGATCGGTTTGGACGTCCTCGATGCGACGAACAAAGCGAACATTCATAGAATAAAACTGGTCAACTATCCGCACGCCGGCACACATAACACCGATGTCAGCGTGGATGGAAAATATGTGTTTACCACAGATGAAATCAACAGCGATCCCGATCAACTGGGGAACATTGTCCGTGTGTGGGATAAATCCGATTTCAATAATATAAAACTGATTGGTTCATATGTTGCAAAACCGAAGACGATCGCACACAATATCCATATTAAAGGGGGGTACGGATATGTCGCCCATTATACGGAAGGAGTCAGGATCATCGATCTCCGTAATCCGGAAATTCCCGTTGAGGTGGCATATTACGATACCTATGCCGGCAGTGCACATTCCACAATCGGAAATTGGGGAGTGTTTCCGTACTTCAATTCGCACCGGATTATTGCAACGGACATGAACGGGGGGTTGTTCGTCTTCAACTTTGCGGGTCAGCAAAATGGTATTTCCGTAGCCCGGGCAGTTGTCACCGTAGTAGATTCAGCGACGAATGTACCGATCGAAGGAGTGACTGTTGAGATGAACGGCACCGATCAGCAATTCATTACCAATGCGCAAGGGAAATTTCAATGTGGCGGACTATCCGATACCGTCTCCGTGACGTTGACGAAATCATTGTACAGCGGCGGATATCATCCCCGAACAGTCGATATTGCGATGTTGTATGACAGCACTGTCGCAGTAACTCTTACGATGTCAAAAGAATCTACCGGCGGCATTTCTTTTGTGGTCAAAGATTCCGCAACCACACTTCCGATCTCCGGCGCCAAGATACGGTTGCAGAACACGCCGGAGTACGGATTTTCGAACGGTGCGGGAGAATTCCTTGTTCCCTCGTTAATCGCCGGATCGATGCATACGGCGCACATTTCCAAATTTGGTTATAAACCGGATTCCGTAGGTGTGGTTGTAGACGCAGATCAGACGGTGACGGTGAATATATCCCTCAAGGCAAATGCGAAGGACGATTTTAATTTTGATCTTGGATGGACAGTCGGAAGCCCGGCCGATTCCGGCGCCGCCGGCAGGTGGCAGCGTGCGGTTCCGAAACCGATCATACTCATCGGCGATACGGTGCAACCGCCGTTTGGCCGGGGAGGACAGAATGATCAATGTTTTGTGACAGGACCGACAAATTCGTTGAATGATAATGTGGAAGGGAGAACGTCGTTAGTGTCGCCGGCGTTTTCGATGTCGGGGATGTCCAATCCCGTCATCCTCTACTGGATCTTCATCAACAGCAGGGCAAATCCGATCGATGATACGCTCTTTGTTGAGATATCGAATGATAACGGAACACAATGGCACGCCGTCGAAATCATTTCTGAAAAACAACCCCGATGGAAGCAGTACAAAATTACAGTCAATGCATTTGTCACGCCGACACAGGAGATGAGAATACGGTTTGTTGCGCGGGACGGCGGCATTCCGTCGGTCTTTAATGTGGCGATTGACGATGTGGAGTTCGGAAACGACCTTCAACTTTCATTACCAAACGGTCAGCGCACGATGCCGACCGATTTTGCACTATTTCAAAACTTTCCCAATCCGTTTAATCCGACGACCACGATCTCTTTCCGGTTGCCTGCGCAGAGCAAAATTGTGTTGAAGGTATTTGACATATTAGGTAAAGAGGTTGCAACATTATTTGAGGGAACTCAATCTGCAGGAAATCATCAAGTACCATTTGATGCACTTACCATTTCATCCGGTGTTTATTTTTATGAATTATCCTATACCGACACCGACGGTATGATTCATTTCTCTCGAATGAAAATGCTTTTGGTGAGGTGAGTGTCGATCGTGTGTAGTAATTTTAATGGAATGAGATCAAAAAGCAATGCCGGCAAATATGCCGGCATTTTCATTAAAATTCTGCACTGATACCGATTGAGGGGAGGATCCCTATTGAATTGGAGACCTGCTTTACTACTTTGGTCCGTTCGTCAAATATGGGAACATCGACCGCACGCCGGTTATAGACATTTTGAATATCGATATACGTGATCAGGTTCCAGGACTCGTAATTCCATCGTCTGTCGACGCGGATATCCAGACTGTGGTTTGCGCCGATCCGAGCGTCATTGTACAATGCTATGTTCTGCGTCCCGTCCGGATTATATGGAGTGTACGGTCTGCCTGTAGCGAATCGGAACTTTGTGCTGAATTCCCATGCTTCATTAAAAATATATCCTCCGCCGAGATTGATAATCCATCGTTGATCGAATCCTCCGGCACGAGATACGCCGTCCAAAGCGGTGAATTTCGTTTCATTCCAGCTGATACTGACAAGTCCGTAGCACGGAACCTCGGATAATTTTTTCTGAAGGAACAGTTCAAGACCGCGGGAAATACCGCTGCCGTTGCTGATCAGCGGATCGAGGCCGAAGGATGCATACCCATCCTGCGAACCGCCGAATCCGGCGCCGGTATTGGCAAGTACCAGGTACGGACGGACAACGCTTGTCGGATAATCGGAGTAATTTTTCAAATATCCTTCGAGACTCACCTTCACATCCGAACGGATGAGATATTCAATTCCGGCGACATATTGGTTGACGGTGACATATTTCAGGCTGCGGTTGACCGGATTTGCCACAAGCCAGATATACGACGGCGCCTGATGGTATTGGCCGATACTGGTTGTCAATGTCCATGCCGGTGACGGCGCATACGAAACGGACAGCCGTGGGGAGAACGAAAGATTATCATTGATTAAATTGAAATAGTCCACTCTGCCCCCGACAGTCATGCGAACATTGTGTGCGAGTGAATGAGTCAGTTGAACATATCCCGCCGATTTTACCGCAGCGGTATCAAGGGACGCATTCACATTCAATTGCTGGCCAAAATTGGTCCAGAACGGAATCGGGAGAATGATATTTGAATTGAAGGTCACGTATTTCCCGAGCGCTCCGAATCCCAGTTCGGAGTCACGGCTTAATTGAAGTACGGCATCGGCGCGCAAAGTCGTCTCAAGTTCGTCGGATGCACTCTTGAAAATCGGGTTCAACAAGCTGTCGTTTTGAATAAAATTGTAGGTGTTGTACGTCTGGCTCAATGTCACCGTTGTAAATCCCTTCTCCAGCAGATGCTGCCATGAAATGCCGCCGACAAATTGCGTTTGATCGCTGGCGAGAATGCGGGAGTTGGTGAATCGCTTATCTTCCGTGTCGTTGAAGAGCTTTACATTGTCGAGCGCCAAAATGCCGAGAACGCTCACCCTGTCCTTGGATGTGAGATTGTACGATGCTTTACCGAGAAAGTCCCAATACTCAGGCACAAAGCCGAATCCCGCCGCCTTGAAAATAAAATCGAGATAACTGCGTCGGGCAGAGAACAGAAACGATCCCTTCTCTTGAATCGGTCCTTCAAGATTTAATCCGAATTGCGAAGCGGAAATGGTTGCCTTGCCGCCGAATCTGTCGGTGCGGCCTTCCTTCAAATCGATGGTCAGCACGGAAGAAAGTTTGTCGCCGTACTTCGCTCCGAATCCGCCCGTTTTGAATGTTGTTTCATTGACGAAGTCGAGATTAACGAAACTGAGCGGTCCTCCGCTTGCCCCCTGTGTGCCGAAATGGTTGATATTTGCGACTTCGATATTGTCGATCACGAAAAGATTTTCCGACGGGGCGCCGCCGCGGACGATGAGATCATTCCGTCCGTTTTGTACTTGGGCGACACCGGGTAGAATCGAAATTGCCCTGACAACATCTTCCAACCCGCCCGGAAGACGACGAATCTCTTCTGCTCCGAGCGTCTGTACACTGATCGGCGCATCCGGCGAACGCTGGAAGTATTCACCGGTTACGGTCACTCCCTCAAACTCCACAATCGATTCGATTAAAGTGATGTTGACCCGTGTTTGTTTCCCCGAAGCGACGATGATATCGGAATGGGTATGAGGTGCAAATCCGATAGCCGATGCACGCAGGATATAAGTCCCCACGGGAAGATTCTGAAACCGAAAACTACCGTCGATATCAGTTGAAATGCCGATCGCTGTTCCGACAACCTGAACCGATGCGCCGACAACAGGCTCTTTTGTCACCGTATTGGTGACAGTCCCTTCGATCGAGCCAGTTAGCCGAATAGTCTGGTCTTCTTGTGAATAGGCAGCAGAAATTGAAAATATCAGTATAAAAATGAATGTTTTAAGCATGGTATTGTCCTTGTTGTACTGACGATGAAAACGCTCAAAACATGCATTATGTTCCATAGTTATAAATTTTCTTTACAACAAAATTCAATGTCCGATAAAATCGTAGAAATGAATGCCTCATGTTCCGGTTTCATGAAAACACTCCGGAATATTCTTGTGGTCGGAGAATCTGCAATGAATTCAGGATATTTATTTTTGAGTGATTCAGAATCAACCGTCAATGTTGCAAGAAAGACGGGGTGCTCTTTCCGGTTCATAAGTTGGTGGAAGACCTGTTCTGTTACTTTCGAAATACGCATCGCAGAGAATGGTTCGGTTCGCGGAAAATATGTGTTAATATCGAGGTGAGGAATTGTATACTCTTCGAGGACGACGCTTGTTGAGAGGCGTCGTGAGAATTCCAGTGCGGCAATCCGTGTTTTACGCAGTATCGATCCAAGGCCGTCATCAGATTTGAGGGGGAGATATTCCAATGTTGCCCAGAGTGCAGCTGCTGCAGCACCGGCACGGGAGCATTCAAGCGATATTTCGCCGAGATGGAGGTCGGTGGAAGTAAAATATGTATAGGGTGAGTCATGCTTGTAATATGATCCGGTATTCACATCCTTGAAGAGGATACACCCGCAGCCGTACGGTTGCAAACCATGCTTGTGCGGATCGACAACGATACTGTCGCATTCGCTCAACAGCCGGAACGGTGCCGGATCGATGACCGGATCATTTGAATTTGCAAGTATCGTAAAGAATCCACCGTACGCCGCATCCGCATGGATCCTAACGCCGTGCTTTTGTGCAATAGGCAGGATCGTGTGCAGCGGCTCTATCTCACCGGTGGAGGTCGTTCCGATGGTCACCACAATGGTGCCGATAGAGTGTTGTACTATTGATTCTTCCAGGTTTTCGAATGAATTCAATCGAACATGTTTCGCACCGATCACATCGCACATGCGCTGGTGTGTATAATGTGCGGCGGTTGAGTACGCAATCGCCTTATCGGGGTGAACGGACTTTGCGATCCATAATGCCTCAAGATTGGCAATGGTGCCGTTCGACGTCAGGTGACCGAGATGCTGTTTGTAGCCGAACATCTGCGCAATTGCGGCAACTGCTTCCATTTCCATCTTTGCCGTTGCCGGCCCGCCGTCCAAGGCATGATTGTTCGGATTGATCTGCATTGCCATGAGATACGCCGCGATTGCTATGTCGTGCGGCGGTTTCAGCATTTGTCCGGCATACCGGGGGTGGAAAAAGGGGTAGTTTTCCGCCAGTCTTTTTTCCAGCGAACGGAGAATTGCCGTTCCTCTGCCGGAATCGACAGAAACAGAATCGTCGGTGTTGTACGGTTCCCACCGGTTACGAAAATGTTCCTGCGCCTGGATGCAGATATCGATCATCTCACTCAATGGTGATTGTTCCATAAATAGTCTCTCGATGAAATTGAAGAACGATGAATATTTCTCTATCTTGTACCACTATGATATCCACACATGATTTGCTCACGACTGCCACCGAAGCCGCGCTGGAAGCGGGTTCGTTTCTTCAATATAACATTGGAAAAGTAAAAAACATCGAACGCAAACGAGGGGAGGAAACGAATCTGGTCACGGAGATCGATAAGGAATCGGAAGCGATGATTATTCGCCGTATCAAACAGCGGTTTCCCGATCACGATATTCTCGGCGAAGAAGGAGGTGCTCAGTCCTCCTCGTCCGAATACCGATGGATAATCGATCCGCTCGATGGTACCACGAATTATACTCATGGACTGCCGTTATTTTGCGTGACGATCGGAGTGGAACACAACGGGGAGATAATTGCCGGTGCAACATACGATCCCATGGCGAAAGAGATGTTCACTGCCGAAAAGGGAAAAGGTGCATTCCTGAACGATCGAAAAATAACGGTTTCTGCTTCGTCCACGCTGATCGAAAGTCTGCTCGTAACAGGATTCCCTTACAATGTAAAGGAAAATCCAGACAATGTCATCGAGCATTTCGTCAACTTCCTGCCCAAGGCACAAGGAATCCGTAGACTCGGTTCCGCAGCGCTGGATATGGCGTATGTTGCCTGCGGGCGATTGGATGGGTATTGGGAGGTTTTTCTCAATCCCTGGGACAAGGCGGCGGGCATTCTGATCGTCCGTGAAGCGGGCGGGACGGTCTCGACGTTTGACGGCGATCAATCGGATGTCATTTATCGGCCGAACACACTTGCTTCCAATGGAATTATTCACGACGATATGCGTATCGTGCTGAACGGCGGAAGAATACGGTAATCAATGATAGAACAAAAACAGACCATATTGCTTGTCGACGATGAAGACGATCTGCTGGAGATCGTCGGATCGATTTTGGAAATCGAGGGATATACGGTGATCCTGGCGAACAGCGTCGATATCGCCATTGAACGGATCAAATCGGTCCTGCCCGACATCATCATTTCGGACATTACCATGCCGATGAAGACCGGTTTCGATCTTCTAACCTACGTCCGTTCGCAGCAACACCTGCATAACATACCGTTCATTTTTCTCACTGCGCACGCGGACATCGAAAGCATCAAGACTGGAAAAGAACTCGGCATCGACGATTACATGACAAAGCCTGTCGATTTCTATCTTCTCGTTTCAACCATCAAAGGAAAACTGCGCCGCAAAGAAGAACTCAGCAAAGCGTTTTCCCACCAAACGGAACAGTTCAAGAACCAGATTTTCCGCCTCATCTCCCATGAGATGAAAACTCCTTTGACCTCCATACTCGGGGCAACGGAATTGCTGACCGATGCAAAAGGGAATTTTTCGAAAGGTGAGTTGACGGAGTTTTTACAGATGCTGCAGAAGAGCAGCAAGCGGCTGACGGGAATGGTGGACGATTTTCTTACCGCAATGAAGATCGAATCCGGAGAAATGTTCCGTGATATGCAGTGCGCCGAATGTGATATTAATCCGCACCAGATCGGCGAGCAGTTGACGGCATTGTACCATGAAGTGATCGATCAGAGGCAATTGAGCGTGGAGAACCAACTGCCCGACACGACGGTAACGCTGTTTGTCTACGGGCCGCACGTTCTGGAGATACTGAAGAGACTGTTCGACAATGCGGTAAAATTCTCCGCCGACAACAGCCGTATAGCGATGGTGATGTCTGAATCTGAAAAAACCGTTACACTGTCGATACGGGACGAAGGTGAGGGGATCCCAAAAGAAAAACACGAGGAGCTGTATTCCAAATTCGGTCAGATCGACAGGGAGAAAAACGAGCAGCAGGGTTCCGGACTGGGATTGTTTATCGCCAATAGTCTTGCCGCAGCAAACAATGCAAAATTATGGTTCAACAGCGATGCCGGGAAAGGGGCGACATTCTTTATCGAATTGCCGCGCTTTGCTCCCCATTGATTGGATTAAAATTCCTCGCCGGCAACGCGTTTGATCGTTGCACCGATCCCGATCAGTTTCTTTTCAATCGCCTCATATCCCCGGTCCAGGTGATACACCCGTAGTACTTCCGTTTCCCCCTCGGCTTTCAACGCCGCAAGAATCAGTGCCGCAGAGGCGCGGAGATCCGTCGACATGACCTTGGCGCCCTTGAGTTTTTTCACTCCTCTGATCACTGCAACATTTTCCTTCATTTCGATATCCGCACCAAGCCGGATGAGCTCGGGAACATGGTTAAACCGGTCATGATAGATCGTATCTGTTACCGACGATGTTCCTTTGGCAACCGACATCATTGCGATCCATTGTGCCTGCATATCGGTGGGGAAGCCGGGATATACGGCAGTCGTGACATCCAACGGCAATATCGACCGCGGTGCAGTCAGCACCATTGCATTGTTTTCGATGGAAATTGCGGCTCCTGCATCCTCGAGACGGGCAGTCAATGCGGCGAAATGCGAGGGATCGACATTCTCAATGCGGACCTTTCCGCCGCACATCGCACCGGCAATCAGCATTGTGCCGGCCTCGATCCTATCGGGGATAGTGGTGACGGAAGTGGGACGCAATTCATCGACTCCTTCAATCTCCAATGCCGTTGTGCCGATTCCGTGGATCTTTGCTCCCATGCGCACCAGCATCTCCGCCAGATTGGTAATCTCCGGTTCCATGGCGGCATTATCGATTCGTGTCGTTCCTTTGGCGAGCACCGCTGCCATCAGAATATTTCCCGTGGCGCCGACACTCGAAACATTGAATGCGATTCGCGCGCCTTTCAAGCGCTTCGCCCTGGCGATGATATAACCGCGGTCGAGATCGACTTTAGCGCCAAGTTTTTTCATCCCTTCAATATGTAGATCAACCGGACGCGGGCCCCAGGCGCAGCCGCCGGGGAGAGAAACTTTCGCTTTTCCGTACCGCGCCAGCAGCGGTCCAAGCACATAAATTGATGCGCGCATTTTTTTTACATGCTCATACGGCGCTTCAAATTTGTTCACCCGGAATGTATTGAGGGACAAGACCGTGCCGTTTCGTTCCACCGTCACACCCATCGATTGCAGAAGCTTCGACATTGTGGTGACGTCGCGCAGGTCGGGGGTATTCAGCAGGTCATATTTGCCGCTTGCCAGCAGTGTTGCAGGCATCAACGCCAGTGACGCGTTCTTTGCACCGCTGATCGTGACCGTACCGTTGAGTTTCTTGCCGCCGTGAATAATGAATTTATCCATACGTACTAATTTTTATTGTATTTCTGTCCGGCACATCTTACTAAAAATTGCCGTAAAAACAAATGGTCATTCCGCTACATGAATGTTCTGTTTTGTCAGCAGCAGGTTGATGCCGTATCCCGACACGGTGCCGGCGATCATAAATGCGAATCCTATCTCATAACTTCCGAGAATGATCTTCCCGACACCAAAGAGGAAGGAATAGACCATTACAATCCCTAACAGCCAGCAGAGGAAGAGGAGATGATATCCGGAATCCCCCTTGATATCCGGCAGCTGTCGTTGTACATCTTTCCAACCGACTCCTCCCGGATGAACCCGGCGGTAAAACGAATGCAGCGTCTTTTCGTCCGTCGGCCGGGTCAGGAATGTGACGATAATCCACGAGAGGGTCGTAATAAGCACGATCAGGAAAAGGGAATCGGGGAATTGCAGCGACGTTTGTGTGGAAATGTATCCGTACACAAATAATGGAACCACCATTGCCGTGATCTCACTCCATGCGTTCACTCTCCACCAGAACCAGCGGAGAATCAATACCAGACCGAGTCCCGCTCCTGCTTCAATAATAAACGTCCATGCGCCGGAGATGGTATCGAGGTAATTCGTAACGATGATGGATATGATCATGATGGAAATTGTGGTCAATCGTGAAACAAATACAAGATTCTTTTCGGTGGACTGCGGCTTTATGAAGCGCTTATACAGGTCGTTGATAATATACGATGATCCCCAATTGAGCTGCGTTGCGATGGTGGACATGTATGCTGCAAAAAATGCCGCGACCAACAAACCTTTTAGTCCCGCCGGCAGAAAATCTCTCATGGCATACACGAAACCCATCTTCTTATCAGCATCGCCCAGATCGGGATACAGCACAAGGGTTGTGAGTCCGACGATAATCCACGGCCACGGCCGGATGCAATAATGGGCGATAGTGAACCATAATGTCGCGAAGAGGGAATGTTTTTCATCTTTTGCAGACATCATGCGTTGTGCTATATATCCTCCGCCGCCCGGTTCTGCGCCCGGATACCACGATGCCCACCACTGCACGCCGACAAATGCAAGAAAGGCAGAGATTGACAACGCCAAAGCTCCGCCGGCTGAGGATATTTCTCCCGTCCCAATTGACGGTGTAAATTGCATTGTCCATTCGGGGAGTTTTTCCTGTAATCCTGCAATGCCACCAACCTGGGGAAGATCGAGAACGATAACGGCAAGCGCAACACATCCGACCATCGCCAGAACAAACTGAAAGGCATCGGTCACCGCAACGCCCCAGAGTCCGGACAAAGCGGAATATATTGCCGTAATTACCAGCGCTCCGCCGACGTACCACATGACCTGATCGCGCGGGATGCCGAACATTCCTTCCAGAATTGCCGCCATGGCAAGATTAACCCATCCCATGATTATGCAATTCATGAATATGCCGAGGTAAATTGCGCGGAAACCCCGAAGAAATGCCGCCGGCCGTCCGGAATACCGCAACTCGACAAATTCCACATCGGTCATGATTCCCGCGCGGCGCCAGAGTTTGGCAAAGAAGAATACGGTGAGAATTCCGCCGAAGACAAAATTCCACCAGAGCCAATTCCCCGCGATACCGTTTTTAGCCACAAGTTCGGTGACCGCCAGCGGTGTATCAGCAGCGAATGTTGTCGCGACCATTGATGTTCCCGCCAGCCACCACGGGAGATTCCGACCGGAGAGGAAGAACTCCTGCAGACTTCCGCCGGCTCGTTTTGCAAAATACAGTCCGATTGCGGCGCTGAATACGAAATAGGAAACAATGATGACCCAGTCGATGGTATGCATAAGCGTCGATGTTAATGTTTATGAAGTGATCTGATGATTGGAATTTCTATAAGAGTGATCAATACGCCGATTCCCGTCCATCCGATAAATCCCATAATCACTTGCGTGACGGAATTGTTCATTTGCCGGTTTTGATTCATGAATCGGCCGATCTCATCGTCCGTTGCGCCTCCGACGATCAGTTTTTTCCGCTGCCATTCCACCGTCAGTTCGATCCACTCCGGATTGATGTATGTATTATAGATATAGAAAAAGAGAGAGAGTATTAATGCAGAAAACAATGCTATCCGGAATCCGATCGAGATTCCGTCGGTCACGGGGAGTACCGAACCGACTGCCGATTGCCTCTCACGCATTGCCACAAAGATCACGACAACCGGAAATATCATTGCACCATATCCGCTGTATTGCCCGATCTCCAGAGAAGTTGTGTGAAAACCCAACGCAAATTCGAACAGCACCCAACAGCACATACCGGCACCGCACACTATGCTGTAGAATATATCTGTTCTGTTCGTTGTCATTTGCCCTGTGTTGTTGTCCGGCGTACGCGGATCGCCGCACTCAGATTACCGACGATGATGGTTGCGGTGCATCCGATCAGCGTATGCCAGGTAAAATCGACGCGCGTTGTCGTCAAAATAATAATCATGGAAATAATTCCGGCAATAAAGCCGGCGTAGGCGTCGAATTGGTTCGTCTTTTTAAATAACAAGCCGAGGAAAAACGTACCGAGCAGCCCGCCGTAGGTGAAGGAGGCGATCTTCAGGCCGATTTCCACGACCGGATTGGTCGTATCGGTAAAGAGCATCGCGCCGCCGATGAGAATAAAGCCCCAAAGCAGCGTGAACCGTTTCGACCATACTATTTCGGTCTTTTCGTCCAGATTTTTCCCCCGGGCGGTGAACTTGAACAGATCGAGAAATGTCGACGATGCGAGTGAACTGATGGATGATGAGAGTGTCCCCATCGCCGACGCCAGCACTCCCGCAACAACGATACCGGCGATGCCGGTCGGGAGATTTTCGACGATAAATTTCGGGAAAATTTCATCCGTCGATTTTAAACCAAGCTGCTGTATCGATACGCCGTCATAGAATGCATAGAGACAAAGGCCGAGCACCAGAAAAAACGCAAATTGCAATACGATAAACGAAGCGTCGAGCATCAGGGCACGCTGGCTGTCCCACCGCGTTTTGCAGCCGAGCAGCCGCTGGACAAGCAACTGATCCGTTCCGTGCGACGCCATGGTCAGGAACGTGCCGCCGACGATGCCGCCGATCAACGTATACGGTGATGCCATAAAATCCCAAAACGAATTTCCAAAATTTAAGTTAAACACCGAAAATTTGTCGTTGCCGTCTTTCGTGGCAAATGTGACGACATCCGCCCAGCCGTTCGGCAGATGGTCCAGGATAAGATACATCGAGGCTGCGGCGCCGCCGAGATAGATGAACATCTGGACAACATCCATCGCCACCACCGCTTTTAAACCGCCAAGATACGTATAGATCAATGTAAAGATGCCGATGATCAGAATGCTGGTTGCGTAATCGTACCCGGTGATGAGATGGACGGGGATTGCGGTGGCGAAGAGCCGTACGCCCGAAGCGAGCACGCGGGTAACGATGAAGACCGACGAGGTGAATTTCCTCAGCGACATTCCGAACCTCTTGCCGAGAAAATCGTAGGCTGTCTCGAGATTTCCTTTGTAGTATGCCGGGATAAAGACCAGACTGACCAGCAGCCGGCCGATAAAATATCCCATGGCCAATTGCAGAAAGTGCATGTTGGTGTTATACGCAAGTCCGGGGATGCTGATGAATGTAAGCGTGCTGGTTTCGCTCGCAACGATGGAGAATCCGACCGACCACCATGACATTTCCTTCCCGCCGAGAAAATAATCCTTCGACGTGCGTTGTTTTCCTGCGATGATAATGCCGATGACGGTGACGCCGATGAGATAGACAGCGACGATGGTGTAATCAATAAAAGAGAAGCCCATAAGGAAGTGAGGTTGAGTGGATCATTGGATCAGTGAATGATTGACGCGGATGACACGGCCCTCAATGCATTCGCAGAGAATGACACGGTGGATAAATGGATACGGTGAATTAATCTTTTTGCGCTTTGGCGACGCTGTCAAAGATCGGAAAGACCTTGTCCAGCTGAGAGATCTTCAACAAGGCAAGAACTTTTTTATGGACGCCGACGAGTTTTACCGTGCCGCCGTTCTGGCGCATTTGACGTTCCGCAATCAATAAGGCGCTCAGGCCGCTGCTGTCGCAGAATTCGACGGTGGACAGGTCGACAATCAGCGATTTCACCTGCGGACGGCAGAGCAGGATGAATTCTCCCTTCAGTTCCGGCGATACCGAAACATCTAGTTTGCGCTCTTTCAGTATCAGAACTGCGCTTGTCCCGTTTTTCGTAACATCAAATTTCATAAGCACTCCTTGTGGTAATTAAAACATTGACAGTGTGCGGAATAATTGTTCATACCGCACTTTCGGGCTTCGGTTCGGCGCGGCTGAGAATTGAAAATTATAGAATGCATCGGCATTTTCCTGCGTAAATCCCACTTTTACGGGTGCGTTCACTTTCCGTGAAAAATAAGCCCCTGTCGGCACCAAAGAGAGATTAAGATCTACTACCACATCGTAGCGTTGGTTCAACACTCTTTGGAATGCCGTTTTTTTCGGTAAAAAAAAGAAGTTCACATGATCTTTTGCCACCGGTACAATCGTCGACCTGTTGAACGGATTTGCAAGGTCTCTGAACGTATCATTGACTATAATGGTGAGCCGGTTTCCCTGGAATTTATTTTGCAGCAGTGTCAGCGTGGGCAAAACGACAGAACGGTGAGTCGCATTTTCCGGTATGATCACCAGCGCGGTGCGCGCTCCGGTGAAGACCGTTGAAAACGACATCGTCTTTGCTTCTTTCCGGCCGATAAACAGCCTGGCAAGCAGAATGCCTATTGTACGTCTGGTTTCTTGGAACATAATGGGGATTGTGTATTTCCGGTATTAAAGTGCAAAAGGTTTTTATGAATTGCAAGAAGAGGGGTGGCGGTGACAGTGCTGCGCGAAAAAATCGAACGGAGGGGAAATAATTAAAACTTGAAAATGTCCCGTCAGAAGGTTACTTTCCGAGCATACGCAAAAAATCTTTTTCACTCAACACCGTTACCTGCAATTCCTCCGCCCTGCGCAGTTTCGATCCGGCATCGCTTCCGGCAATGACATAATCTGTTTTTTTGCTCACAGAGGAGGATGTCTTCCCTCCGACTGATTCAATTTTTTCTTTTGCTTCGTCGCGGCTCATACTCTCCAATGTGCCGGTAAGGACGAATGTTTTTCCGGCAAACGCGGAATGGCGTTCTGTTTTTTTCTTTTCGGATTTCATCTGAACGCCGGCGCGCACCAACCTGTCGACCAGGTGAATGGAGTGCGTGTCGCTGAAAAAACGGACGACGCTCTCGGCAATACGGGGACCGATCCCTTCGATCGATTCCAATTCTTCCTGTGTCGCATGCTGTACCGCCGTGATCGATGGAAAATGGTCGGCCAGAAGTTTGGCAACCCCTTCGCCCACGTAACGGATTCCCAAGCCGAACAACGACCGGTGGAACGGCAGTGTCTTGCTCAATTCGATTCCCTCGGCAAGGTTGGCAGCGCTCTTTTTTCCCATACGTTCAAGGACAGCCACCTTGTCCTGCCGTACATCGTACAGGTCGGCGACATTGTGGATCAATCCTTCGTTCACGAGCAGATCAATCACCGCCTCGCCCAATCCTTCGATGTTCATAGCGCGGCGCTGCGCAAAGTGTTCGATCCGTCCGCGGATTTGTGCGGGACATTCAAAGTTCTCGCAATAATATGCCGCCTCACCCTCCGGCCGGAAAATCTTCGAGCCGCAGTCAGGACATACTTTTGGAAAGACGAATGGGGCGGATCGTTTTGGCCTCTTCTTTTTATTGACGCCGCTGATCTTTGGGATGACATCGCCCCCTTTTTCCACAATGACAGTATCACCGATACGCACGTCGAGATCCCGGATAAAATCCTCGTTATGCAGCGTTGCTCTGCTCACGGTGGAATTGCCGACAAAGACCGGTTCCAGTTCAGCAACAGGTGTAATTGTGCCGACCCGCCCGACTTGCAGTGTGATACCGCGTAGTACCGTTTCGACCTGCTGGGCGGGGAACTTAAACGCAATGGCCCAGCGGGGACTTTTTGCAACGGCACCGAGTTCGGTTTGGTGGGCGATCGAGTCAACTTTTACCACGACACCGTCGATCTCGTAGGGAAGTGTGGAGCGTTGTATCTGCCAATGGTCGCAGAAATTTTTAACATCACCGATAGTCCTACACATCGACGTATGGTCGTTGACGGCAAAGCCGAGTTTCCTTAAAAGTTGAATGTTCTCGTAGTGGCTTTTCAACGGCAGATCGGTGCTGCGAAGAAAATATGAGAACATCCTGAGATTTCGCTGTGCAACAATTTTCGGATCCTGCAATTTGAGCGTGCCGGAGGTGGAATTACGTGCGTTCACGAATGTTTTTTCGCCGAGTTCTATTTGCCGGCGGTTCATCACTTCAAAATCCTGTTTCGTCATATAGATTTCGCCGCGCACTTCAAAGTTCAACGGCATTCCCCGGCCGGCAAGTGCCTTTAATGGAATCGAGCGTATCGTTCGCAGGTTTTGGGTGATATCATCCCCCTGAGTTCCATCTCCTCTGGTTGCCCCGCGGACAAACAATCCGTTTCGGTAGGTCAGGCTGATAGCGACGCCGTCGATCTTCAGTTCAGCGACATAGTGATACTTTTGGTCACCGAGCACTTCGACGACACGCCGGTCGAAATCGGACAACTCCTCTTCGCTGTACGTGTTGGAGAGGGAAAGCATGGGGATGTCGTGTATAACGGTGGGAAATTCTTTGGTCGGTTGACCGCCGACGCGCTGGGTCGGCGAATCCGGTACGACAAGATCGGGATAGTGTTTTTCCAGATCGATTAATTCCTGCATCATCCGGTCGTACGCGATGTCGGAAATTTCCGGCTGGGAAAGGACATAGTAAAGATGCTCATGCCTGCGCAGTTCGTCACGCAGGCGTTCCGCTTTCAATCGATGCGAAGTGGAGAGACTCATTTGGGCAGAAGTGCTGATGTGATGCTCTTGTTTCGGACCCGTTCTCCTTTCGGCCCGAGCGGTTCTAATTGTTTTCCGTTTAGTAAAATCATAACAGATCCGGCGTCGCTGAACGAGACACGGAATTCCTTCTCGGCGTAATATGTCCTGTATCGTCCCTTCCGCATATAGCCGCTGCGAGGGGGGAGCGTATCGCGGATAACGGTGATCCAAACGGAATCCATCGCGATCACCCGCATCGTCAGTGAATCCGGCGGCGGGGGAACAAATACCGTCACTGTATCGGCAGTATCCGCTGCTGTTGCAATCGGAAGAGCCTTCTCCTGTTCTTTCACGATATCCATAAACGGAGTTTCCGCCACGGGCTCCGGAACCAGCGTCGTGCGAAAGGCATCGACGAACATAAATACCAGCACCGCCGTAACGATGACGAAACCGCCGATGATGAACATGAGCCGGATATTTTTTTCCTTTTCGATGACGGTTTCTTTCTCTTTGGTCGGCATCAGCGGCGGGGAGAGGGCTTCGGTTGACGATGTCTGGAGTCCGGAATACTTCTGTGTGACGATGACATCATACGAATGCAGGAATCGCTCCGGCGGGATGCCGATGGCTTCGGCGTACGATTTGATAAACGCGCGGATATACGTCTGCGGCAGAACATCAAACGCCCCCTGTTCGAGCGATTCGAGATATTTGATGTTAATCCTGGTTTTTCTCGCTATCTCTGAAAGGGTAATGCTGCGTGATTCGCGTTCGTTTCGTAATTCGTCTGAAAATGCATTCATGGGGTTGTTTGGTTCAATGGTTGGTACATGATGAAGATAAAAAAAATTGAGGTAGGCTACAAACGGTCAGGATTGACCGTCGAGCACTTCGCGGATTTTGCGGGCAAGTTCTTCGATTTTGTACGGTTTTTGTAGGAATCCGTCGACCTGTCGCGCAAAATCCTTGCCGAGAATATCGTCATTATATCCGCTGGAAATGATCACCCGGGATTTCACTTTCAATGATTTGATTTTTTCAAACACTTTTCTGCCGCCGATCTCCGGCATATTCATATCCAGAAGGATGAGATCGTATTTTTTCTTTTTGGTGAGCATTGCGATCGCTTCCTTGCCGCCTCCTGCCGCCGAGACGGTGTATCCGAGATCCTCCAGCATCGTACCGAGCGTCATCCGGACATACTCTTCGTCATCCACAATCAGGACGGATTCGGAACCGCGTAGAATCTTTTTTGGTGCGGGAGCAATCATCTCCGGCGGATAATTCTTATAGAGAGGGAAGGAAAGGACGAACGAAGTCCCTTTATTGATCTCACTGGTAAACGAAATCATTCCATTGTGTGATTGGATAACCCCGTACACGACGGACAGCCCGAGCCCGGTCCCTTTGCCGTGTTCTTTCGTGGAGAAGAACGGAACGAAAATCTGTTCCTGCACCGCTTTGGTCATGCCGATACCGTTATCGGCCACTGTCACGCTGACCCGATGGTCCGAATTCGTCTCGACATTTGTTTCAATCGTTAATTCGCCGCCGTTCGGCATCGCATCGCGTGCATTGATGAACAGATTCAGAAACGCCTGTTGAATCTGTCCGTCGTCGCCGTTGATGATTGCCGGGGCATCCGAAAAGCGTCTCCGCGTTGTGAGCAACGGTTTGACACTCGGTTCGAAAATGCGGAGCGTCTCTTCCAGCACGTCGTGAACGTTGATAGGGTGGAATTCTACCGGCGTACGTCGTGCGAACGTCAATAATTGATTGGTGAGCGATTTTCCCCGCGTCGAGGCGGTTTCAATAATTTCCACAAACGGATACACTTTGTTTCTCGGGGAGATCCTCCGTCGCATAATCGACGATGCCCCCATGATAGAGGTAAGAATGTTGTTGAAATCGTGGGCGATGCCGCCGGCAAGATTCCCGATACTGTCGATCTTCTGCGCCTGCATGATTTTTTGTTCGAGAATTTTTTTATCGGTGATATCGCGGACAAGACAGCGCATCAGCACGGGACTGCCGTTACTGTCGTACACCAGCGACGTGTTGACGGAAACCTCGAGCAACGTGCCGTCCTTTTTCACCATCTGTTCCTCGCTGCCGCGGATCTCCTTCCGGAATTGGAACGATTCCCGGATTACCGACTGGATTTTCTCGCGCATTTCTTCCGGATACAGCAGCGCCAGTTGGTTGCCGATAATCTCCGACTTGCTGTACCCGAGGATCTGCGATTCGGTCTGATTGCAGCTGATAATCACGCCGTCGCGATTGACGAGGTGATACATGTCCGGCGAATTCTCAAACAGGTCGATATATCGTTCTTCCGATTCGCGCAGTTTGTCGAACAAATGGGCGTTGTTCAGCGCAACGCCAATCTGGTTGCTGAATGCGGAGACGAGGTTGATCTTCCGTTCGGGAAAAAAATCCTTCATCCGTGTTGCCAGCAGCAGAATTCCTTCCGTCTTGTCGCCTATCTTCAGCGGAACGGACACCCAGGACATGATCTCTGCATTGTGAATGCTGTCGTGGAAAACAACTCCACCTGTTGCATTCGTTTCCTTTTCGGTTCGAATATCGGAAATCCATTGGATGAACGCCTTGTTGCTTAAAATTTTTTCGGAAAAAAATCCGGCGGTGGAACCGAAGGAATTCTTGAGAATGAGCCGGTCGGATTGCAGCACATACAGCCAGCCGAACTCCGTCTTGAGGCTCCGGGTAACGCTTTGAAGGATGTTGCTAAAGATATAGTTGAGATTGAACGATTGGCTGACGACCTGAGACACAGCGTTGAGGGCTTCAAGTTCGCGTCGCTGTTCTTCGAGCTGGCGGCCGTACTTCAATGAAAAATAGACGCTGGCAAATCCGATCACGCCGACTGTAATGATACTGATGAACTCCAGATATCCCATGTTTTTCTGCAACAGGATATTTGCCGTAATAATCGTTACCATAATGACGATAACAGCCGTCGATGCCACCATCTGCGCCTGCTCGACAAGGCCGAGATTGAATGTAAATGACCGTAAACGCTTGAATATGTTTTTCATGAGTGAACCGGGTATTTACCGATGCCTGGGGTATCCGAACGATGTGCAATATGCAAAAAAAATCTCAGAACGGAAATCGGTGAGAATGACAAAAAGAGGGTCTTTTATTCCCCTGTGGAGGTTGTCGGAATGCCGGTATAAGGATTATTCGAACGAACGCCGCAGTTCACGGAACCGGCGGAGTTTTCCTTCCACGGTTGCAATGAGCATTTCCGCGTCGAACGGTTTCGTCAGATAATCATCGGCACCGAGTTTTTTCCCCGTGCGAATGAGCACATCCTGATCGAGCGCACTCAGGAAAATGAAGGGAGTGGTGAGATATTTATCCAATGAGCGGAATTTTTCATAGAATGCGAATCCGCTCATGTGGGGCTTTTGAAAGTTGATGTCGCAGATGACGATATCCGGTGTCATTGAATCCAGCAACTGCAGTGCCTCTTCGCCGGAGGCCGCCGTAAAGCAATAGTACCCTTTATCGCTGAGAATATCTTTCATGACCACCAGAAACGATTCGTCGTCATCCAGGACGAGCACCGACCCGTTCGATTGCAGCGATTGCACCAGCTGCATTATTTTCGGTTCTAGCAGCGACTGTTCCGTGTCCTGGATCGAAAATTTTTTCCGCAACGGTTCGAACTGGGTGACACCTTTTTTCCAGGAGTCCCTGATAGCATTCATATACGCAGTGAATCGAACCTGCTGTTCGATCTCGTGATGTTCATCAATCGTGATGGCGAATGTTTCACGCATGGAATCGATTCGTTGCTGTTCTTCGACTGATATGGATCCGTCTTTCCAGATCTCCAGCAGCATCGAACGGTAGGCTTCTGCCGCTGCGGCAGTCCGTTTAATTTGCTGACGCATGACGGGAGATGGAGACGCTGACGGTACTTTGGGGAGAACTATTTCCACGGAAACTGCCGGTACATTTTTGACCGGCTCGCGCGGTGCGGGTGCGGATTTCCCCTTGGGTTTTTCGACAATCTTTTCTTCCGGTATCGGGATGGGCGGCGGTACAGCGGCAATCGGCTCCGGCGGCTTTGGAGGGAATTTCGCTTCGGATGCAATACGTTCGGCGTCCTTGCGGGGAGTTCCCTGCGCCTCCATCAGTGCGATAATGCGCTCTTTGTATGCTTTCGCATAAATATTATTATGATCGAGATCGTAAATCTGATTGATGTAGCACATCGCCTCGGTCAGTTTTCCCCCTTTTATTTCTTTGTCGGCATTGCGAAGATACTCGCCGACCGTAAATTGCTTGTTGTTCATGCGTGCGGTTCCTGTGTGAGCGCTTGAAGAACAGCGGTTCGTGCCGCTTTCATGGGGAATTTTTTTTCGGTAAACAATGTAAACGCTTTCGATCCTTGCTCGAGCAGCATGTCGATGCCCGAAAGAGTCCTGGCGCCGTCATGCGCTGCTCTCTGCAGCAAAGCGGTCCGTGCCGGAGAGTAGATGGTATCGAAGACGATCTGATCTTTCCGCAGAACAACCTCCGCCGGCAAGGGACTGGCGTCAATCCCGGGTGACATCCCGACCGATGTCGCATTCACGATCAGTACTGCCTGTTTCAATTCGAGCACAGACATTGTCTCATCGGTTGTTGCAGTGATTTCAATGGATGAATATTTTTTTCCTGCTTCGAGTGCCAAGGCAACGGCAGTCGCGGCCGTTCTGTTGACGATCACAATTCTTAGAGGGGCAAATGAAGTCGCAAGTGCATGCAGCACCGCTCGCGCTGCTCCACCGGCTCCGAGAATAACGACTGATCCGCCGCGTATATCTTGCGAAAACGGAAACAACGTGCCCCGTACACCGTCGATATCGGTATTGTATCCCGTTATGATACCGTTATCGTTTATGATGGTATTCACCGCTCCGACAATGCGGGCATCGTCTGCAATGTGATCGATATACTGCATAATATCCTGTTTGTACGGTATGGTCACGTTCGCTCCTCTGATCGCGAGATGCTTCAGAGCTTCGATCAATGAGTGCACCATGTCCGGTGCAACCTGAAAAACACCGTAGGTAAAATTCAAATTTAATTCTTTGTATGCTGTGTTGTGCATCAACGGGGAGAGGGTATGACCCAACGATCGGCCAATGATACCGGTAATCTGTTTTTGAGTGCCTTCGGAACGATGGAGAGGATTCATGGACGTAATATAAAGAAACAAACCCAATCGGGAACGATCAGGTTTGTTCGTTCGTGATGTGCAACACGTTTAAGACTGCAGAAGGGTGCTGAATTCTTTTACCGATTTTACTCCCTTGAATTCCACTTCGAATTTTTTCCGCAGGTCGGGATTGATCTTGAAAGCGGTTTTGAGGGATTCGACGGCATCAAGGTTTTTTTCCAGAACAAAGAGGACCTTGGCCCTGCTGTAATAAGAATCGGCAAAGGTAGTATTGAGTTCAATCGATTTGTTGAGTGCTTTCAAACCCTCTTTTAAATATCCCATATAAAACAATGTATCTCCGTAATCATACCACGCTTCAAAATTATAGGGATCCATTTGTACGACCATCTTATAACTCAGGATGCACTCCTTCAATTTCCCGAGATTGAACTCCGCATCTGCCTTGGCATACCATAATTCGGGATATTCCCTGCAGATCTCCAATGCCCGGTTATAGTCCGCCAGCGCTTTACGATATTGCTCCATTGCATCATAGCAGCTTCCGCGGCCGAAATACGATTCGAAATGGGTACTGTCATATTTAATGGCAAGGGTAAAGCACTTGATTGCTTCCTGATAATTCTCAAGTTCTTCGTAGGCGTTTCCAAGATTATGCAACGCCGGAACATCCTTCGGTTCGAACCGGAGCGTTTGTTTGTAACATTCTATGGCTTCGTTTAATTTCCCGGTTGCAGCGAACACATTCCCTTTATTGTACCATGCCGCCGGAAAGGTTTCTTTTATCGCCAGTGCCATATCGTAACTGTCGAGCGATTGCTCAAATTTTCCGAGCCGGTTCAGGACGATTCCGCGGTTGTACCACGCGTTATGGTTATATGGATCGAGGTCGATGTTCCGGTCGTAACAGGCGAGAGATTCTTCTATCCGGTCCATCATATCGTAACAAAAGGCTAGTTCGAACCAGACGTCGGGATTTTTCGGTTCTTCTTTTGAAAGAAACCGCAATATTTCGAGAGATTCTTCGTGTCTCTCCATTTTTTCCAGCGTTACCGCCTTGTTCATCAACGCTTCAAAGTCACCGGGACTGAAAATCAACGCTTGTTCGAAGTCGGCGAGTGCTTCGTCGTTTCTGTTCGAATTATCGAGAGTAATGCCGCGGTTAATGTATAGATCGCTGTCGTTCGGATTTAATGAAATTGCCTGATCATAGCATTGCAATGCTTCGTTATAGCGAAAGAGATTGTTCAGAATCATCCCTTTTCTCATCCATCCATCCGAAGAATACGGGGCAAACTCGACAAGTTGGTTGGCAAATGTGAGCGCCTCGTCGTATTTTTCCTTCTCGAAGTAATAATTGATGATCTCTTCCAGTGCTTCAATGCTCTTTAATCCGCTTCCGCCACGGCGTAAAAGCTCCTTATAGCGCTCAATTTCCTCATTCCTGTCTCTTCGAGGAGAAGAATCGCCTTCAAAATCATCATCAAAATTGTCGTGATCAAACGTGGGCATAATTTCTATAGTACTTTAGAACATTGAATATCATATATTGGCTATGTTTAATTAACAAAAATACCCGTCGTAAGTCAATAATTGTCCTATTATCAATTTATTTTCTTTGAAAATCCTATAAAATGAACGAAATTGATGAAGTTTTCATAGGGAATCGCAAACCCCTTCAACACATACTTTAAGGCTTTCCGTGACTGCACTGAAAATACGTATTAACAGAATTTCATCATCCACAAGTGATGTTTCGCTGCCGGCATATGCGACCGATGGGTCAGCTGGAATGGATATCTTCTCGGCTGTTGACAATCCTTTACCGGTTCAACCCGGTGAAACAGTGCTGGTCCCGACCGGTTTTTCGATCGAACTACCGCAGGGATTTGAAGCGCAGATTCGGCCGCGCAGCGGACTGGCTATAAAACATAGCATCGGAATAATGAATGCACCCGGAACAATCGATTCAGATTACCGGGGTGAGGTCAAAGTGATCCTGACAAATTTTGGAAAGAAAGCGTTTATCGTCAATCGTGGTGACAGAATTGCACAAATGATCGTCTCCCGTTACGAACGGATCGAATGGGAATTATCCGATTCGTTGAATGATACGGGTAGAGGCGCCGGAGGATTCGGCAGCACCGGCATATCGCAATAATATCGATAGTATAGATCGAAAGGAAGGAAGCACGTTATGCCCCGACCGAAAAAAACCGTTATTAAAAACTCTGTTGCGGACCGCAACGGACGCACCCAGGTGCTGGATGTCGTCATCATCACCGCCGGCCTGGTCTTAGTGGTTCTTCTGTTATACACCATCCAGATTCTTATCTCGCCGTTTTTGATTCTCGGTACAATACTCTTTTTACTCTACCCCATGCGTGACAGCTCGGTGGCGAAGAACATCATGTTTCTGTCTATTGTGCTCTTCTCATTATGGTTTATCTATACTATCAATGAGATTCTTGCGCCGTTTATCCTTTCACTGTTCTTCGCGTACCTGCTGCACCCGATTGTCAGCAGATTGGAATTGTCATGGAAGGTGCCGCGTTGGACGTCGGCAGTGTTCATCATCTTGTGCGCCATTGCTATCGTCATCGTGTTGCTTATCTTGGGCTTGCCGCATATCATCGGGCAATTTGAAGGGATCCTACAGGCCATCGGCGTCATCTCGACTCAATTTGTCGAATGGGTGCTCGATGCGAAGTACATGAGCGCGCTCAACAAGTACGGGATCTCTACCGAACAGCTTCGATCGATGTTGACAACCACCATTGCACCGAGAGTGGAAGATATACTGAAAGGATTGTTGAAGGGGACGTTCGGCATCGTCAGCGGATTACAGATCCTTCTCACCGGCATTGTGAACATTGTGATCATTCCGTTCCTGACATTCTTTTTGCTCAAAGACTTTCCGATCGTACGATATAGAATTAAAATGATGATCCCGCGAAAGCGCCGGGAGCAGTCGGTATTGTTCTATCACCGGGTAGACGAAATTCTCGGCCGATACATCCGCGGTACCACGATCATAGCGATATTCGATGCCATTGCCGTTTCCATTGGTTTGTGGATCATCGGAATACAATATCCGCTGGTGATCGGCATTCTCTCGGGATTAATGTTTTTCATCCCGTATTTCGGATTCATTACCATCCTGTGCGTTTCGGCTTTTGTAGCTTCGCTCAGCATGGGTGTCATCACTCTGCCGGTGGTGAGCACGATATCATTTCTTGGCGTCTTGCATGTCATCGAAGTGTACGTCCTTACACCGAAAATCATTGGCGGGAAAATTGGTCTGCATCCGGTGATTTTGATACTCTCACTCTTTGTCTTTGGATATTTTCTCGGATTCATCGGCTTGCTGATCGCAATACCGGCAGCGGCTATTTTGATTGTCTCGGTGAAGGAATGGGAAGTGAACCGAAAAATGGACCGGCGCATACAGAGTGAATGAGATGGTGCCGATTGTACCCGTTTACAGAAAAGAAAAATAATCTATGGCAGGAATACTATATCTGGTCGCTACGCCGATTGGCAACTTTGCCGATATGACGTTGAGGGGAATCGAAGTGCTGAAAAGCGTCGACATCGTCGTGTACGAAGAGCGAAAAGAAGGGGGACGATTATTGCGTCACTTTGGGATCGATAAACCGGTGGAAAGCCTCAATGAACATAATGAATCCGCCGCCACATTTATCATCCTTGACCACCTGAAACAGGAGAAGAATATCGCATTGGTGTCGGACTGCGGAACCCCGGTCTTTTCCGATCCGGGACAATTGCTGGTACGGAAAGCGGTTGAATTGGGTATCAAGGTCGTACCGATACCCGGGGCATCTTCACTGATGCCGGCGTTGACGGTCTCGGGATTTTCGATCGACCAATTCGTCTATTATGGATGGTTATCACCGAAACGCCCCCGCAGAATTGCGGAACTCCAGCAACTCAAACGGGAACTGCGCACCATTGTCATTATGGACACTCCCTACCGGCTCGTTGCGCTATTGAAGGACATTGCCGATGTCTTCTCCGTTACCCGCAGGATTTCTGTCGCATATAACTTGACGCTGCCCGATGAAGAAATTTTTCACGGCACCGCACCGGTTCTCGCGGCACGGTTTGAAAAGGAAGAACGCAAAGGAGAGTTTGTCGTTGTCATCGAAGGGAAGGGAAAATAAGAGAATTGCGTCTGCATCCGATGTTCGATACATTATACCTATGAAATCACTTCGCATGACATATCAGCACACCCGCGCTCCGGAGATTTTCGGGGATCACTGGTTCAATTCCGAACCGATCTCGATCCGGGAGTTGCAGGGAAGGCCGGTCGTTATCTTCTTTTGCGACCGCACCTCGCCGCAGTCACAAGGTTTGGTGCCGCTCTTTAATGGCATGCACGCACTCTATTATGAATATGGACTGACATGCATCGCGGTTCATTCTCCGGAATTCTCATTCGGCAAAGATCCGGCCACCGTCGAAGAGTGGATCAAAAAGAATCTTATCATGTTTCCCGTTGTGACCGACAATGAACGGCCCATTGCCAACGCGTATCGTATTTCGTCGATACCATCGGTCTGTTTAATCGACAACAGGGGAGATATCTATGATACCATTACGTCCAATTTCATACCCGAAAGGATTGAACGATCGGTACAGTATTTACTGCGTCAGTCGGGTTATCGTGGCGAATTGCCGATCCTGATCAATCCCGCGTTTGACAGCGGTTATCTTCTCACGGGCGATATCATAAGTGAAATACGCACCGGATATTCTCACGGCGCACTGGGAAATCCGGAAGGATACAGTCCCGAACTCTCAGCGGAATACCGCGATCCACATATTTATGTCCAGGGGAAATTCTACGCCCACGGTATCTGGCGTGCAGAACGGGATTCGTTCTGTTATGGAGGAGAAAAAAATGAGGGATACCTGTTGTGTGAAACAGACGGCGACGAAATGTTCGTGTTGGCGGGATCCGATGTGAAATCATCTCTTTCAATCATGATGGATGAAAAACCTCTGGCGATCGATGCGATGGGGAATGATCTGCACAAAAATAAATCGGGGACTACTTTCATTGCGGCGGAAAATCCCCAATTGCTCTCCATCGTGAAAGTACCGGATATCCGGCGTCATTCCGTTCGGTTGATACCGCAGCGAAGCGGCGTTAAAGTATATCTGATGTGTTCGGTGTCGCACTCCCGGCGCGGCGATGCAGACGTCGACCGTTCTATCCGCAATAATTGATTCTACGTCCGTCTATGAAAACACGAATCACCACCCTGTTCAACATCGAAATTCCAATTATCCAGGCCGGCATGGTGTGGGTCTCCGGCTGGAAACTCGCAACGGCGGTTTCCAATGCCGGTGCGCTTGGATTGATCGGTGCCGGATCGATGAAACCGGATCTGCTTCGGGAACATATTTCGAAAGCCCGATCGGCAACGTCCAGGTCTTTTGGCGTAAACCTGCCGTTATTGCGCGGGGATATTGAAGATTTGATCACTGTTGTCGTCAAAGAAAAAATCCCGATTATCGTCACCTCTGCCGGACATCCCGGTCGTCATATTGAAACGTTCAAATCGTACGGCGCCACTGTGGTCCATGTCGTTGCCAATGTGAAGCAAGCTCAGAAGGCGCAGGAGGTCGGGTGCGATGCAATTGTTGCGGAAGGATTTGAAGCAGGAGGACACAACGGCCTTGATGAAATCGGCACAATGGCGTTGATTCCGCAGGTGGTCGATGCGGTGACGATCCCGGTGATCGCCGCAGGAGGAATTGCCGATGGCCGTCAGATGCTCGCCGCTTTCGCCCTCGGTGCGGAGGGAGTTCAGGTCGGGACACGATTCGCGGCAACAATTGAGTCATCCGCACACGAACATTACAAACAAAAAATCGTCGAAGCGAAAGACAACGCGACGGTATTAACATACCGGAACATCCAGCCGTTACGTGCGATGAATAATCCTTTCATGTCGTCGGTGCAAAAGGAAGAAACCGATAAGGGAATGACGCGGAGCAGGATGATGGAACTGCACGGCAAAGGGCGGGAGCGAAAAGGAATATTTGAAGGGGACTGGGAGGAGGGAGAGATGGAGATGGGCCAGAGTTCCGGATTGGTGAAGGATATTATTTCTGCCCGTGAAGTCATCGAGCGCTTGACCAAAGAATTCCATGCAGCTCACCGCCGTCTTCCATCATCCTGAGCGCATCGTATGAAATTACACTTCCGTTTTGTCCAGTGGTCACTGTCGGTGGTAACAGTATTGATTATTTTCACCGGCACCAGTTCGGCGCAATATCC
Organism: uncultured Chitinophagaceae bacterium; assembly: GCA_964371615.1. Classification (GTDB taxonomy): domain Bacteria; phylum Bacteroidota; class Ignavibacteria; order UBA10030; family UBA8401; genus SpSt-333. The sequence goes on along the minus strand of CAYJMS010000002.1, from coordinate 501,370 downwards.
TCGGTATGTCAATACCTTCAATTATTCTACCGATGCCCGCCATATCGCACTGGGAGGCGACGGTGAAGGCTCATTGGAAGGTCCATCGCTGATTTTCCCACATCGTGATATGTTGTCCAACGATGCTGTTATCTCGACATTCGGATTCCGGCCGCCGAATTGGAACACGAGCGATCTCCTTCCTTTCCATACCTTCTCCATGCAAAAAGATTTTGATTCGCTGGTGATGGCGGGCATTTCTATCGCACGAAATGTTTCGGGGCGGTTACATCCGGTTTCTCTCAATGCCAAATCATTTTACGGTAACGTTGAACCGTATCAATTGTACTTTGTCGGCTTCTTCAATACGCCTCTCACCGACGACATTTCGATCGGTTTCTCCGGAAAGATCTACTCCGGAAACAATTCGCCGTTCATTTTTTTCGGTATCTCATCGACCGCCGGAGGCCGTGTGCAGGGAACGGCATATTTGATGGATGTCGCAGTACAAAAGAAAATTACTTTCACTCCCGAGGAGCAGGGCATATCGGAATTGATGATTCGCGGCGGTGTGACGAATATTGGATCGGATATTGTATATAATGACAGTCTGGCATTCAGTCTTCCCCGTTCATTGCATGTGGATGCAACATTGTCGAAACGAACGGAGACGGTCTCGCTCCTATACAAAGTGCATACGCGAATTATTCTCAATCCCGGATCATCCGATGAACATTTTTACCTCAGCGGAGGTATCGAGGCGGGATATGTGGATAAAGTATCTGCGCGAATCGGCATTATCATGCGGCCGTTTGATTCGATATTCGGAAGAAAGTTTGTCCCGCAGTTTGCCGCCGGTGCCGGTCTCAAGATCGGAAGCTCGGAAAAAGTCCGTTCCAGCAGGTTTATTTTTTCATTTGATATCGCAATTGTTCCATTTATGGGTAACGCTTATCCCACTTTGCTGACACAATCATCATCTCCCAATGTGGTGGTCACCGCCACGGTATCCTATCCGATCGCCTGGTCGGAAAGCCGGTAATGATTTGCAGCAATTTGCGAGATGGATTTGTAATTCAATTATCCTTTTGTTAACTTAATGCAGTGGCGATTTGAAAACGACAGCTTGCAGCCACACAATTTTGAATAATTGCTAAAGCGTCGACGGACAAGACACATTGTACCCCGGCGCGAGCGTCGGGGTTTTTCATTTTTCGGTATGTGTCATAGATGACGGTGAATTATGAGTAAGACTTTTGATCAAATTCTAAAAGAAAAAATCGTGGTGTTCGACGGTGCGATGGGGACAAACATCCAGAACCAGAACCTCTCGGCGGACGATTTCGGCGGCGAACACTTCAACGGCTGCAACGAATATCTCCTGGTGACCAAACCGGATGCCATCGAACGGGTGCATTCCGAATTCCTTTCTGTCGGTGTGGACGTCATTGAAACCGATACCTTCGGTTCTTCTTCAATCGTATTAGCGGAATACGGTATACAGGACCGCGCATATGAAATCAGTAAACGCGGAGCAGAGATCGCCAAAAAGGTTGCCCGCGAATTTTCTACCGCAGCACATCCCCGATTTGTTGCCGGTTCCATCGGTCCGACCACAAAACTCCCTTCACTTGGCCATATTACATTCGCCGAAATGGAGCGATCGTATTACGAACAGGTGGCGGGATTGGTGGAAGGGGGTTCGGATCTGCTGATTGTCGAAACGTCGCAGGATCTTCTGCAGGTGAAGGCGGCGCTCGGTGCGGCCTTCCGCTATTTTGCCGATAAACGGATTAAACTGCCCGTCGTAAGTTCCATCACCATCGAAACGATGGGAACAATGCTCATGGGGACGGAGGTCAACGCTGCTCTGACTGCGCTCGAGCCGTACGACATATCTGTTATTGGAATGAATTGTGCGACCGGACCGAAAGAAATGTCCGAACATATCCGGTACCTCACTCAAAATTCCCGCATACCCGTCTCCTGCATACCGAATGCCGGCCTGCCGGAAAATGTCGGCGGTGTGGCGCATTACCATCTTTCTCCGGATGAACTGACGCATTGGCTGTCGCATTTCGTGAAAGACTTCGGTGTCAATGTCGTCGGCGGATGCTGCGGTACCATGCCGCAGCATTTGAAAGCGGTGGTCGATGCTGTCGGAAATCTCGCGCCGAAACAACGGGTGATCGAATCGCAGCCCTCCGTTTCAAGTCTCTACTCCAGCGTGACCATGCGGATGGAGCCGGCGCCGCTCATTGTGGGTGAACGAACCAACGCGAACGGTTCGAAAAAATTTCGCGCCCTCCTGCAAAAAGAAGATTATGAGGGAATGGTGATGATGGCGAAGGAAGCGATTAAAGAAGGGGCGCATGTTCTGGATGTCTGTGTCGCGTATGTCGGCCGGGATGAAGTTCGCGATATGAAGGAATTTGTATCGCGGCTCAATACGCAGGTGCCGCTCCCGCTGGTGATTGATTCCACGGAAGCGCCGGTGATTGAAGCGGCATTGCAATTGTGTGCCGGTAAAGCCATTGTCAACTCCATCAATCTCGAAGACGGCGAGGAACGGATCGACCGGGTCGTTCCGCTCTGCAAGAAATACGGCGCCGCCGTCGTTGCGCTGACCATTGACGAACGGGGAATGGCAAAGACTGCACGCGAAAAATTTGATATTGCTAAAAGAATCTATCACCTTGTCGTAGAAAAATACGGTATGAAACCGAGTGATCTGATCTTCGATACGCTCACCTTTACGCTCGGCAGCGGTGACGAGGAGTTTCGAAAAGCCGGAATAGAAACAATCGAAGCAATCCGGTTGATCAAAAAAGAGTATCCCGATGTCGGTTTTCTTTTGGGAGTCAGCAACATTTCGTTCGGTCTTGCCCCGCACATCCGGCATGATCTTAACTCGGTCTTCCTGCATTACGCCATTGAAGCGGGATTAACCCAGGCTATCGTCAACGCACAAAAGATTAAACCACTGTACAAAATCGAAGAACGGGGAAGGGAGCTCTGCAAGCAGCTTGTTTTTGACGAACGGAAATTCGAAGGGGAGCAATGCACATACGATCCGTTGACCGAATTAATGGCGTATTATGCGGATAAAAAAACGGATGCAAAAGCGGAAAAGAAGGAACGCGCCGGCACGGTCGAAGAGCGTTTAAAGAATAGAATTATCGACGGCGAGAAGATGAATGTGCACATCGATCTCGATGAAGCGCTCAAGCAATATACCGCACTCCAAATCATCAACGAAATTTTGCTCGACGGAATGAAAGTGGTCGGCGATCTGTTCGGCCGCGGCGAAATGCAGTTGCCGTTTGTGCTTCAGTCCGCCGAAACAATGAAGGCATCGGTGGCGTATCTCGAAAAATTCATGGAAAAAACCGATGTGTCGAACAAAGGGACTATGGTGCTCGCGACGGTGAAGGGTGATGTGCACGATATCGGTAAAAATCTCGTCGATATCATCCTGACGAACAACGGATATAAAGTCTATAACCTCGGCATCAAACAGCCGGTTGAAACCATCATCCATGCATGGGAAGAGCACAAGGCCGATGCGATCGGTATGAGCGGTTTGCTGGTGAAGTCAACGGCGATCATGAAGGAAAATCTCGAAGTGCTGAATGAACGCGGCCTCACACCGCCGGTAGTGCTCGGCGGCGCGGCGCTGACCCGCCGGTTTGTCGAGAACGATCTCCGTTCGCTGTACAAGGGTGCGGTCTTCTATGCCAGCGACGCATTCGACGGCCTTCGATTTATGGAGCAATTGAAAAGCAAAGGAGCATCGAGTTTTATTCCCGCGGCAGCGACTGAACCGGTGTCGGATGAAAGCGAAGAAATGCTGACCGGCACCGAAGCAAAAATTGCTGCGGCGATGAAGGAACATCCTGTCCTGGATATCCGCTCCAAAGTGACCGCTTCGGCGGTGATTCCAACGCCACCGTTCTGGGGCACGAAAGTGATCGACGATCTGTCACTCGATGAGATCTTTCCCTATGTCAACGAAGCGGCGCTCATCAAAGGCCAATGGCAGGTTCGTAAAGGAAAGAGAACCGAGGAGGATTACAGAAAATTTGTGGAAGATCATGTCTATCCGGATCTTGCACGGTTGAAAGAGAAAGCAAAGAGTGAACAACTATTACAGCCGAAAGTCGTCTATGGATATTTTCCCTGTCAGTCTGAAGGGAACGACTTGATCATCTATAATGAAGACCGGAAAACGGAACGGTTACGATACACATTCCCCCGGCAAAAGGATGATCGGTATCTCTGCTTGTCGGATTATTTTGCATCCAAAGAGTCGGGCGTCATGGATGTCGTGGCGTTCCAACTGGTTACGATGGGGAAGCGGGCGTCGGAATACGCCGCGAAACTGTATGCCGACAACGACTACAAGGAGTATCTCTATTTCCACGGCCTCGGCGTTGAAACGGCAGAAGCATTGGCCGAATTGTGGCACAAAAAGATCCGAGAGGAACTCGGCATCGCCGGCAAAGATGCCATAGAGACAAAACGATTGTTTAGCCAGGGATATCAGGGATCACGGTACAGCTTCGGATATTCGGCGTGTCCGAATCTCGAGGATCACACGAAACTTTTCGAGCTGTTGAAGCCGGAACGGATTAGCGTTCACATGACCGAAGAATTTATGCTGGAACCGGAACAATCGACCGATGCAATTATCATCCATCATTCGGATGCACGGTATTTCAATATTAAGTAATCGGAGAATTTTTTTTGAAGCAACCACGGACAAAGTTTTGTATATTTTATCCGTGGTTGTTGTTTTTTAAATAGAAGAATCGGAAGGTATCATATGCCATATTGCGTACTCATTCGCCACGGCGAATCACAATGGAACCTTGAGAATCGTTTTACCGGCTGGGTTGATATCGAACTTTCGCCGAAAGGAGAACAGGAAGCGAAGGATGCGGCGATAAAACTGAAATCGTTCAAATTCGACAAAGCGTTCACTTCCAAATTAAAACGTGCCAACGAAACGCTCCGCGTTATCCTGTTGGCGTCCAATCAGCTCAACATCCCGACAGAATACGACGTCGCTTTAAATGAACGTCACTACGGTGCACTGCAAGGATTGAATAAAGCCGAGACGGCGCAAAAATACGGCGATGAACAGGTGAAGATCTGGCGAAGGAGTTATGATGTACCGCCGCCGAAAGAAAAAACCGAACTGAATCCCGACGGTTACAGCGAAAGCCTGAAAGATACTGCTGCCAGAACGCTTCCTTATTGGGAGAAAAACATCTTTCCGGAAATCAAAAATGGGAAAAATATCATCGTTGCTGCCCATGGCAACAGTCTTCGGTCCATTGTCATGCATCTCGATAATCTTACAAAAGAACAGGTTTTGGAGTTAAATATCCCAACCGGCGTTCCATTGTTATATACTTTTGATGCAAATGGCACGATTATTGAACGAAAATATATGTAGGACCGGTCTGTTTTGACCGAGACGACGAAGACAGGCCTCAGGAAGCACTTCGATGTTGAGAATATCTACACTATTCGTTACTTTATAACAGCCTCTACAAACAAACTTCTCACAGAAGGAGAATTAACACTATGGCAACTTTTATCACTGAAGAATGCATCAATTGCGGCGCATGTGAACCGGAATGTCCGAATACGGCAATCTATGCCGGCGGTGCACAATATGAATATAAAGGTGCTCAGCACGACGCGATCTCGAATGATTTTTATTACATCGTTCCTGAAAAATGCACGGAATGTGTCGGTCATTTTGACCAGGAACAATGTGCGGCAGTCTGCCCGGTTGATTGCTGTGTGCCGGATCCGAATCGCACTGAAGCGGAAGATGTTCTCTTTGCACGGGCAAAAGAACTTCACCCCGATCGCCAGTTCGCTGAACTCGGCGCATCGAACTCACGGTTCAGAAAATAGTTCGCAGTATTTCTTTTTAAAAAAGTCGGTTCATTATTGAACCGACTTTTTTTATTTTACGGAAGTATTGTCGGACAATCACAAAAGGAGAGGCAGATGAAGATCGGAAATTATGAACTGACATCGATCGACACGGGTAGATTCTGGCTCGATGGCGGCGCCATGTTCGGCGTGGTGCCGTGGGTTTTCTGGTCCAGAACCAATCCGCCGGATGAACGCCAGCGCATACAACTTGCCGCCCGATGTCTTCTGATTCGAGGCGGAGGGAGAACGATACTAGTAGACAATGGCAACGGCGAAAAATGGAATGATAAGATAAAAGATATCTACCACCTGGATAATTCGCATCATGAATTGATGAAGTCACTCTCCGCAGCCGGTGTAAAGCCGGAAGAGATCACCGATGTAATCCTCACGCACCTGCATTTCGATCATGCGGGCGGAAGCACAAGAATCGTCAACGGCGTTCTCGAACCGACGTTCCCCAATGCAACACATTATGTCCAGAAGGCCCATTGGGAAGCGTCACAGCATCCCACCGACAGGGATCGCGCTAGTTTTATGAAGGACGACTATATGCTGCTGCATGAACGCGGACTGCTGAATTTTGTCGACGGAGAAAAGGAGATCTTTCCCGGCATTTCGGTTCTGGTGTGCAACGGACATACCACCGCACAACAACTGCCGAAAATCAGCGACGGAAAAAATACGCTGCTTTTTCTGTGCGACCTTGTTCCCACCACTTCCCATATTCCATTTCCATACATAATGGGATACGATCTGCGGCCGCTGGTGACATTAGAAGAAAAGAAGATGATCCTTCCTCAAGCCGAAAAAGAGGGATGGACACTGTTCTTCGAACATGACCCCGCCACTGTTGCAGTTCGGCTGGAAAAGACAGAAAAGGGATATGCAGTACGTGAAAGCATTGTGCTATGAGTTTCTCTCATGCCGTTTGTCATATTGACGATGTAAAGCCGGGAAAGAGCAAAAAGATCGTTGTCGATGGTGAAGAAATCGTCCTGTTTAATGTTAACGGGGAAATTTGTGCAATTGCCAATGTGTGCCCTCACCAAAAATTCCGGAAACTCCATGAAGGGATGTTCGAAAACGGCATAGTGACCTGCCCGATGCATGGGTGGGCGTACGATGTCAGAACGGGTATTTCGACCAATGCGAGCGGAAAAGTGAAAACATTTAATACTGAAGTAAAAAATAGATTCATTTACGTTATTGATCCATTGAATCATTGATTCATTGAGCCATTGGTACTTTCATTGCCCCGATGAGCTGATGATTCAATGAACCGATGTGCTGCATTTTCAATGATCCAATGAACCGATGAATCAATGAAACAATTTTAATGTCTTTGACCGAACAAATAAAATCCAAAGCGCTGGAACTCGGATTCAGCAAAGTCGGGATTGCCAGAGCAGACGCATTGAACACCGAAGCAGTGCGTCTAAACGAATGGTTAAACCGGGGATTTCACGCCTCGATGCAATGGATGGAGAAAAATGTCGATAAGCGAACGGATCCCTCCCGGATCGTTCCCGGTGCCCGATCGGTTATTTCAGTTGCACTCAATTATTATACTCCGCAGGAACATTCGGTAAACCCGAAAACCGGTAAGATTTCGCGCTACGCCTGGGGTGACGATTATCATATTCATGTGACAAAAAGAATCCAAATGCTCTTTGAGTGCATCATACAATTGGCACCGGAAGCACAAGGACGGTATTACGTCGATACGGGTCCGGTAATGGATAAAGCGTGGGCAGCAAGAGCAGGGATCGGATGGCAGGGGAAGCATACGAATATCATTACAAAGGAATTCGGTTCCTGGGTCTTTCTAGGGGAAATCATCACGACGCTGCAATTGGATGTCGATGAGCCGATGGAGGATTTCTGCGGATCATGCACATCGTGTATCGATGCTTGTCCGACGGATGCTCTTCGGGAACCGTATATTGTTGATAGTAATGCATGTATTTCGTATTTAACGATTGAACATCGCGGTAAAATAGCCGAATCGCTCGGGAAAAAATTCGATCATTGGGTGTATGGATGCGATATCTGCCAGGATGTCTGTCCCTGGAACAGGTTTCAACAACCAACGGCACAAACGGAATATCTCCCCCGTGAACACAATATTGCTCCTCTCGTTGAAGACCTGCGACAAATCACTCAGGAGGAATTTTCTGAGAAATATAAAAATTCTCCGATAAAGAGAACCAAACGCGAGGGAATCACACGCAACGCAAATATAGTTTTCCGCAACACAAATAATTCAGAACAATAGAAAATCACAAAATCACAAAATCATAAAATCAAAAAATGTATCATGTCTAATCATCGTAAAGTCATCATCATCGGCTCAGGTCCTGCGGGATTCACTGCCGCATTATACGCATCACGTGCCAATCTGAGCCCGCTCATGTTTGAAGGGCTACAGCCCGGCGGTCAATTGACCATCACCACCGAAGTGGAGAATTATCCCGGATTTGAACACGGCATACAAGGTCCGGAATTAATGGAGGTAATGCGGAAACAAGCGCTCCGTTTTGGGGCTGAATCGATGTACAAAATCATTACGAAAGTGGATTTCAGTAAACGTCCCTTCACGCTCTGGGCGGACGATGAACAATACACTGCCGATGCTGTGATCGTTGCGACCGGCGCATCTGCCCAATGGCTCGGGCTCCCTTCCGAAAAAGAATTTTCCGGTTACGGCGTTTCCGCCTGCGCTACATGCGACGGATTCTTCTTCCGCAATCAGGAAGTATACGTTGTCGGCGGCGGCGATACGGCGATGGAAGAGGCGAACTTCCTGACAAAGTTTGCATCAAAATTAACGCTGGTGCACCGCCGTGACGAATTTCGTGCCTCGAAAGTGATGCAGGATCGCGTCTTGAAAAATCCGAAGGTGTCGGTGGAATGGAACTCCGTCGTTGAAGAAGTTTTAGGCGTCACCGAAAACAATAAAAAGAAAATGACCGGATTGAAACTGAAGAATGTTAAAACCGGCGAGATCAAACAGGTGAAGGCGGACGGACTCTTTCTGGCAATCGGTCACAAACCGAATACCACGCTGTTCAAAGGAATACTCGATATGCACGAAAACGGGTATCTTAAAGTGCAACCCGGTACGACCAAAACCAATATCGAAGGAGTCTTTGCTGCCGGTGACGTTGCCGACCATTACTATCGTCAGGCAGTCACTGCGGCCGGTACGGGATGTATGGCCGCACTCGATGCGGAAAGGTGGCTTGCTGAACAGGATTAAGATCCAGAAATATGTAATATTTTAAAAAATGCCTTCATGTAAGAAGGCATTTTTATTTTAAATGAAATTATGTCAGGATACTCTGACAAAATTTATTGTCATTTGAAATGTTGTCATAAAGTCCTGCCGAAAAATCCGTCCTTAAATTCTCGTTCTGTTAAAATTCAACAAAAAATACATTTTTCAGTTTGGCACACCGATTGAAATACAAATGAACAACGAGAAAAAAAATTCATCATCAATAATCATAAGGAGAAACACCATGTTAGTACGAACCCATTCCATTCCTTCATTATTCGGAGATATCGACGAACTTTTATCGACCTCATTTCCGGTAACGCATCCGTATCAGCGTTACAATACGGTTTCCGGTATGACGATGAAAGATTCCGGTGAGAGCGTCGATGTGACATTCGATCTTCCGGGTATCGCAAAAAGCGACGTGAAGGTAACACTGCACGACGGTGTATTGACCGTTGCAGCGGAACGCAAACGTCCCGAACTTCGTGTGAATGAACAATGGATCCGGAACGAGATTCGCTACGGCAAGTTCGAGCGGTCCGTCGATCTTCCGTATTCTGTTGCCGAAGAGAAGATCTCGGCGGTGCATGAAAACGGGTTGCTGCGTGTAACACTGCCGAAGGCCGAAGAGGCGAAACCGAAACAAATCGTCATTCGCTAAATGGAAAGGAGAACACAATGACAAACGGAACTGAAAAAACAATCCACACACTCATTCCCGCGGTGGATATTGTCGAGACAAAAAGTTCATATATCGTAACACTGGATATTCCCGGTGCTGCAAAGGAAAAGATCAAAGCGCAGATCGAGGAGAATACCCTGATCGTCACCGCATCGATCGAAGAAATTGCCGGAACGGACCAGGAGAGCGATGTAGTGAAGGAATATCGCCGCGAGTTTTCTCTCGCAAACGATGTCGATTTGCACACCATCGAGGCGAAATACGAATTGGGCGTATTAAGCATTACACTGAACAAGAAGGCGCAATATTTGCCGAAGGAAATCACCATCAACTGAACCTATTTCAAAAACTTTTGATTGTCACCCCGAGCGTAGACGAGGGGTGACAAATCATGAAACAACATGCCTCGACGCAGTTTATCCGCCGAAGGCGGACTCGGCATGACATTGTGTTGGTATTTTTGAGATGGCTTCTGATCTTTCACTAATTATCGTACGAAAGGAGCGATTGCTATGTCACTTATAAAACGAAACCCGTCATCGGATATCACCCGCTGGAGCCGTGAATTCCCGACATTTCGAGGAATCGAATCGCTTCAACGGGATATGAACAGGATCTTCGATCAATTCTTCCGCGGCGATGTGCCTGCGGACGACACCATGTTCGGAAGAGACTGGACGCCGGCAGTGGATGTGGTGGAAAACACCGACGCCTACATACTGAAAGCCGAATTGCCCGGCATGAACAAGGATGACGTCAAAATCACGCTGGAGAATAACATACTGACGATTCGCGGTGAGAAAAAGAACGAGATGGAAAAGAAGGATGGAAATGTCCATCGCGTCGAGAGGAACTACGGTATGTTCGAGCGCTCATTCACCATTCCCGGCACAATCAAGCCGAACGATATCGATGCGCAATACAAGGACGGCGTATTGACGCTGACGCTTCCCAAAGCGGAAGAGGCAAAGCCGAAATTGATTGATGTGAAGGTTAAATAATCGACGCATTCGTCCGGAATTGGCTAGAAGTAATAAAAAATCCTGCCCTGTGGCAGGATTTTTTATTGTTATTGTACCGATCCGTTGTTATTTTATTCTTATAAACGCCCGCCACATAATCTATCTTTGAGGTTGTGTTATGTCCTCTCTTAGAAACTCTTTCATGCAATTTCTTATACTTTCACTTGTATCATCCATTCTCTTGATTGCCGAAGTTCCCGGTACAATGAAAAATCAGAGATTGACCAAAGGTACCATACAAGAATGGAAATTCTTTGATATTAATACTATCCAATGTACGATCAATAGTTCGGGCCCGTATGCCGATTATCTTCATACGAATTCTTCCGGGTTATTTTGGCCTAGGGGTACGAACAAAACAGCGGTGTACACCGCCGGAATTTGGATTATTGGAAAGCATGGGCCATCCGGAAGTCTCCGCACCGCAGTTCAAGATTATTCAACGGAATTTCAGCCCGGTCCGATTCTCTCGACGTATAATACACAACAGAATAGTGTAGAAGCACTTGGTGATCCTGCCGATCCAAAATACCGGATATACAAAGTGCATCGCAGGGATTCTCTCGGTGGAAATCCGGATTATGACAACTGGCCTGTTGATCTAGGAGCGCCATTTATCGATGTAAATGGTGACGGTATCTACAATAACGGAATCGACAAACCATTTTTGTGGGGCGATCAAGTATTGTGGTCTGTTTACAATGACGGCAATCCGACTCAACATTTAGCAGCCGGAAATACGAAACCGATGGGCATTGAAGTTCAGGCCACTTATTTTGGTTTCGATCAACCCGGTCCTCTCGGCAACATTATGTTCATGCGTTGGAAAATTATCAACAAAAGCGATGCGGATTACGATAGCGTCTTCATTTCGATGTGGTCCGATACTGATCTGGGTGATGCAATTGATGATTTTGCAGCAGTTGATACACTGAGAAATCTAGCCTATGTATATAATGCCGACAATGATGACAATGGCGCTAACGGATATGGAAGTAAGCCGCCGGCCTGCGGATTTGTTTTTTTGCAGGGCCCACGCATACAATCGATCAATGATACTGCGCTTTCCGAAGGGAAGAAGATTGCCGGATATAAAAATTTACCCGGGACTTCACACGTAGTCTATTTTAACAACGGTGGTGGAATAGGGTGGATTGATCCGCCGCTTAGAAATGATGCGTTTGCAGAACAGGCGTACCGGTATCAGAACGGTTTGCTGGGATCGACAGGTCTGCCGTTCATTGATCCAATATCTGGTATCGCATCAAAATTTGTCTTTTCCGGAGATCCGATCGACAATGCAGGTTGGTTACACGCCAATACCGCAACTGCTCAGGATGTTCGGTCGATGATCTCATCGGGCCCATTTACACTTGCGGTAGGTGATACGCAAGAAGTTGTCGGGGCATTTGTAATTGGACAGGGTTTCGATCGATTACATAGCATCGAACAACTAAGAAGTTTCGTAGATACTGCACAATATACATTTAATAATAATTTCCTCCCTCCGCAAAAACCGTTGAATCCATTTCGCGTTTCTTTCTCACCTCTCCCAAACTCGATCATCCTTGAATGGGGGAATCCTCACATATACTCAACGACCGAACAATTCACATTTTTTGGGATGGGCCGCGATTATCGTTTTGAAGGGTATAATGTATATCAATACCCCGAAAACACAATCTCCGCTGTTCCGAAGCTGATTGCTGTATTTGATGTGAAGAACAGCATCACGAATGTCAGCGATTGGATATTCGATCCATTGACCGGTACAATGAAGTACGGCACTGTTGCCGAAGGTACTGACAGCGGAATTCGGAGGCATTTCACCATCGACAATGATATTTTTAAAGGCGAACCCCTCATAAAAAACAAACCATATTATTTTGCCGTTACCAGTTACTATTACAATCATGATATCGACGGGATACTTTCCGGAATGCCGAAAATCATCGAATCACCTCGAATCCCCTTTGCCGTAACGCCGATGGACCTGCTTCCGGGGAACAGCATTCTTGCGGGCGTCGGTCAATCGTTGCCGACGAACCACTCTCTGAGCGGTAAAGATGCCGTGACGGCCACGGTCATTAATCCGTATGCAGTTTCGGGAGGGACATATGAAATCACATTCAATGGTCTTGACACGGGGGTCACTTCATGGAATCTGAAAAATATATCTGTTGATCAGGACCGATTTATTCTGAAAGAATATCCGCACTTTCTTAATGACGACACTTCACCGATCATTGACGGTGTTCAGTTTTTTGTTGTAAAACAGCCCGTCGGAGTCCGACGGGATACGCAGGAACCCAAAGGATACCGATACTATCCGGACACCGCAGACATTTGGTTCACTGCCAAAACATCGATAGATGTATTTGGTTATATGGAGGCTTTTAACAATGGGATAGCATATCCGCGTGCTGTTAATTTTGTAGTTAAACCAAGTAAGGTAAAACCGTGGAATTTACGCAAGATCGAAATCCGTTTTAGCAATATACATACACAAAAGGCGTATCGATATTTGAATTTTAATTCTCCATTATTTGGACCGTCGGTAGTTCGTGATTCTTCATTTTTACCGTTTATGAAGCATCGAGGTGCCGCAGGAGCGTTTATCTATCAAGACTTTGTCGATGTACCGTTCACAGTCTGGGAAATCGATTCGATAGATGGAGATTTCACACCGCGACAATTAAATGCAGGTTTTCTGGAAAAAAATGATTCCCTGCGAGGACCAAACGGAGAATTTATTGGCAACGGTAAAATTGACGGGAAATGGGACCCTACTCATGCACCATCCGGCGCATCTGAATTGCTCTTCATTTTTAATTCAAATTACAGCCCCGATACATTGAGTCAATATACACGTAATCCTTTGAGTCCGACCAACACCTCCCAATTTCTCAATTTGAGAACGCAATTAGATAGTGTTGATGTTCTGTACGTGCTCTGGGTACGACGGAAGGACAGCACCGCAACATTCAAAGAAGGAGAGAGATTCGAGATCACGCCAAACTATCCTCTTTTTGCCGATGATATTTTTACGATTACAGTTCCTAAGAACACATCGGTCGGTCGGGAAAAAGAAGGGATACCGGAAACGTTTGAGTTACACCAAAATTATCCGAACCCATTTAACCCGATCACCACAATTTCATTTCAACTGCCGAAAAATGAAATGGTAACATTGAAAGTATATAATATCCTTGGACAGGAGATTAGGAATTTAGTATCGGAAGTGCACCAGTCAGGATATTACTCGGTGCAATGGAATGGAGAGAATTCTACGGGTGTGCCGGTGACTTCCGGAGTGTACTTTTACGTCATGAGCACTCCGTCGTATTCATCGGTGAAGAAGATGGTATTGTTGAAATAATTCGACGATGCATTCTCCATATCATCGGACATCCGTATCTGGATCTTTCAAGTTTTGTGCTGATGTAAAAATACATATGCAATCGATATAGGTAATTCAATAACAAACTCGAGAAGTAGTTCATAATCCCGCTCCCGGCGGGATTTTTTTTTGTGCATGCTCTGCGTTTACTATGCAAAGTATGCACGGTTGGATTCTGTTCGTCGCCGAATTTGCGTCAAATTCCGCCGGTTTTCTGTGGCACGTTGATTGATACACTATAGGCAGGCCACGACGTTCCATCGTCACCATTTAATTCACAAACAGGGAGAAACCATGAAGAACATTCTTTTTGCTGCACTGGTTGCAGCGGTATTGATCGGATGCGATAACAGCAATCCTGCCGACGCGTCGATGACGACCGATGCCGAGTATAATGAAACATCGATGTACAAAACAACCGTTGCATCGCAGACTGAAGCAATACAATTGCAATCACAGAATTTGTTTCATGATTCTCTCCGGCATGGAAAGATGTTGGGAACAATGAAGCGTCATGTCCAATTGACTGAAGCCCAGTTTGAAAGCGTGAAAGTTTTCGGAAAAACACTATTCGAAGAATTGAAATCGATTCGTTTGCAGGTGCTCGACAGCAGCATTACCAAAGAACAGGCACGGGAACTGGTCGTTGCGGCACGCACACAATTTATTGAATCGGTGAAATCGATTCTGACCGAAGAACAGATCGCCAAATTCGAAGAGTGGATCGTACGATTCTGGAATAAGCATCACGGCAGGCCTTCCGGACGCGGTCACCATCATGGTCCCGGCGGGGGCAGGCCATAAAAAAGCCAATGGATCATCCTATGAAAACTTTAAAGGTCATCGGTGCAATAGGATTGACAGTGGGCATTTTTCTGTTGGGATTGTTGATCTTTCCCCTGGAATTCTTTTTCCTGTCTTTTATAGCGGTACTGTATCTGCTGCGCACAATAGAAAAGCAGATCGATACGATGGGGAAAAAACAGATTCAGGAATTGATCCATCGGTAGCACTATGTTCAGGGATGAAGACAGCGCGAAAGCCGTCCAGGGGTTGGGCGGCTTTCGTGTTTTTAAAAGCGGAGTGATATCATCAATCGTGTATTTGACGGAGTGTCCAAGGGGGTGAATGATAGATCTTCTGTTCTGTATTCTACTTTCCGTCCCTGAAATTCCTCCGTTTATCCCTACCGGTAGGATCATCCGGCACACTTCACACAAAATTTCATTACATTTCCCGACAATGAACGTTCGATATATTCATATTGTTGTCGGTTGGTTGCTATTTGCCGTAGTAATCACGCTGGTCATGTATCTCGTCCATCCGTCGTCTTCGACCGAATTCAATTTCATATCAGAACTGATATGGGAAACTGCTTTTTCACTCGTATGGATCCCGACGACTCCGATGGTGCTGTTGCTATCCCGCAAATACGCATTCGCGGGTGAAAAGAAGCTCAGAAACATCTTCCTGATGATATCAATCGGTGTCCTCTGCGCTGTCCTCCTTTGTGCCGGTCATTCGGTGTTAGTCTATCTTTTCAACGGAGCTAAAAAAGCGTACAGCATGGACAACATGCTTGTGTCCTTGTATTACAATATCGATAAGATGTTGATCGTATATTGCGTTCTGGTCATTTATCAACAGGCGCTTACGTATTATGAAGAAATACAACACAAAGAACTGAAAGCCTCACAACTGAAGACACAATTGTCGCAAGCACACATGCAGGCACTGAAAATGCAACTGCAGCCGCATTTCCTCTTTAATACGCTCAATGCAATCGTAACACTCATCCACAAAAATCCCGATGCCGCAGAAGAGATGATCGTCCGGCTGAGTGATTTTCTCAGGATGACGCTTGACGTTTCCGGGAAACAGTTAGTGCCTCTGCGAGAGGAAGTTGAATTCATCCGTGCATATGTTGAAATAGAGCAGATTCGGTTTGGGGGCAAACTGCAGTACGTTCAATCAATTCCGGCCGAGCTATTGGACGCGCAAGTTCCTCTGCTTCTACTTCAACCACTGGTGGAGAATGCCATTAAACACGGTATTTCTCAGTATGATCATGCACATTCGATCGAATTAACGGCCGAAAGAAAAGGCACCGTTCTCAGGATTCGTGTCTCTGACGACGGGATACCTGCCGCATTACTTGATTCTGCCGCCGTTAAGCAAGGGATCGGATTGAACAATACAAGAATGCGTATCGAAACGATGTACGGGGAAAATGGACGCATGGATATCCTCAGCAATGGATCGAACGGTGTGATGATAGAGATGTCAATTCCATTCAATACGAGCTCGAATGAATATTAGTGTACTAATTGTTGATGATGAACCATTGGCAAGAGAGCGTATCCGTACCCTGCTCGATGGGGAATCCGATTTCACCATTGCTGGCGAAGCGTCGAACGGGAAGGAAGCATTGATAAAAGTGACCGACAGCAATGTCGATCTGGTTTTTCTGGATATTCAAATGCCGGAATTGGACGGACTACGTTTGATCGAAAAGATACCTGCGGACCGACTGCCGCTCATTGTCTTTACCACAGCATTTGATTCTTTTGCCGTCAAAGCGTTCGAAATAAACGCAATCGATTATCTTCTGAAACCGTTCACAAAAAAAAGATTCCATCAGGCGCTAGCGAAAGCAAAGGAACAATTCCGATCGGACGATAAGGATCTGCTTTCCTCCGGAATGCTTTCGACGTTGCAATCGATACTGCAAAAAAAACAATATCCCGATAGAGTGGTTGTAAAGAGCGACGGGAAAATTCAATTCGTTCCCGTCAAAGATATACTGTGGGCGGAAAGCGATGCCAATTACATCAAGATGTATACGACGAATCAAACACTGGTGATGCGCGAAACGATGTCGAATCTTTCACAACGGCTCGATCCATCGTTATTCCTCAGGTCACATCGGTCTGTGATCGTGAACGTGAATAGTATCAAAGAAATAAAACCGTGGTTAAACGACGAGCTCGTCATTATCCTCACTAACGGCACACAGCTGCCGGTGGGAAGATCGTTTCGGAAAAGCGTAATGCAGGCGGTTCGCCGGTAATATCCTCCGTTCATCCCTCGTTTCATCCCGTTCATCCCTTCATTGTAACTTTTTCTCTTTCGCATGTGTATGTTGATCATACACTTGCCAAGGAGATCTCCATGAAGATATTAGTAACCGTGACGATACTTTCCATTGCAATACTGCAGGCAAAGATCATATCGGTGCCGTCCGAACATGCAAAAATTCAGTCCGCGATCAATGCAGCCGTGCATTCCGATACTGTTGTTGTGTATCCCGGGATTTATTATGAAAATATTAACTTCAATGGGAAAAATATTGTTGTCACATCTCGATTTTACGAGACACACGATCTGAATTTTATTTCCGCGACGGTGATCAATGGAAGCCAGCCAAATCATCCCGACACGGCAAGCTGTGTCTTGATCGTTTCAGGCGAGAATTCATCCGCTATTCTTCAGGGCTTTACCATTACCGAAGGGAAAGGGACGAGATGGATCGATGAACATGGCGCCGGTACCTATCGGGAAGGAGGGGGAATTTTGGTAACACTTTCTTCGCCGACCGTACGGTACAATTATATTGTTAAGAATGAAATCTTGAATGGAAATGGAGTTACCAGTACCGGTGGAGGCGGTATCAGGATCGGAGATGGTGGGGGCATCATTGAAAACAATGTCATCACATTGAATAAAGCGATGTACGGCGGCGGTATTGTCCTGAATTATTGTTCCGGGACAATTATACGGAATAATATGATCCTCGAGAATTCCGTGCGGACGTACGTTTCCGGTAAACAGGGCTTTGGCGGCGGAGGTCTCTGGCTGGGATCGCCGAAACCCGGAGACCCATCGGCGAACATCATTGAAAACAATACTATTTACGGTAACGTGGCACTTGATGATCCCACTGTCAGTTTTGCCGGCGGCAGGGGCGGTGCTATGGTTGTCCATAGCAACATTAAAGCGATCATCCGCAATAACATCATTTGGGAAAACCATTCTTCTTTTCCCATCTCTTCTGTTGCGGTATTGAATGCCGATGTGACCGTAGAATACAACGACATTACCGGAGGATATACCGGCACGGGAAATATCGATGCCGATCCGCAATTCGGCGACAGTGCGTTTGTTTTGGTTCCGTCGTCACCCTGCGTCGATGCCGGTGATTCCAACGTCGTCTTTGATGATCCTCATAACGGATTCAATCCGGAACTCGGCGTTGATCCGTCCCGCGGAACAACGAGAAACGATATGGGAGCGTACGGCGGTCCGAAGGCACATCACTTTTTTGCATTCTCTCGCGGAAGTCTCTTTCTGCCGATCGATCGATTCAACTTTGATAACCGATTGCCGGGTGATTCGTCGTCTCTTAATTTTCGGATTGTTAATTTCGGATCGAAAAGCGTTCGTATCGACAGTATCCGTTATTCGACGTCGACTACATTTTCTGTCTCAATGATGTATCCAAAGTTCATTCCCGTCAATGCCAGTGAGATATATGCATTACTATGGAAACCGACCTACAGTATTCTCTACATCGATACAATGATGATCTATCATAATTCTTCTTACACTCAAAATCCGATGAGCGTAGCGCTGCGCGGAAACGCGGTTCCGACTCCGCGTTTGGTCGTCGACCTCACCGAACATAATTTCGGATCGATCGATATCAATACTCCGTCAAAGGATACAACAGTATTTATATACAATGATGGGACAAGCACCGACTCGGTGCTGATTTCGGTCAATGCGACCGGAGTGAATCCGACGTCAGCAGTATCGGTCTCTCCGCAGATCGTGACTCTTTTGCCCGGTGATTCGCAATCAGTGACGTTCACATTTCATCCGAAACAGATTGTGAAATCATTCACAGGAGTGTATGCACCGAAACTCCGCTTTAAGTCGTACCGCGGCGAAGACACTACAACAATGGAAAAATCGATGAGATTCAGGTTAACGGGCGTCCTCTCCGTTGAAAACGGTGCAGCTGCTCCCGAAAGATATGCATTGATGCAAAATTATCCGAATCCATTCAATCCTATTACGACAATTTCATACCAACTGCCAAAGAGTGAAATGGTAATTTTGAAGGTGTACAATATCCTGGGCACGGAGATCAAAACATTGACCTCCGAAGTAAAACAGTCGGGATATTATTCGGTGCTGTGGCGGGGTGATAATGCCATGGGAAAGCCGGTGACTTCCGGAGTATATGTATATGTAATCAGAACTCCGTCGTACACAATGGTAAAGAAGATGTTATTATTGAAATGATCGCAATCGTCGGCTGCGATAAGAGTAATACGATGTCATTCATTATACTCATTATTGCGATGGTGAATGAACTCTGTAAGTTAAAATCGGTACGTCAATCCGATCCCTGTACGGTCAGGAAAGAAAAGTGGAGAAATCGAGAGTTGCTCTGAACGGCTCCGGTGAATGTACGGGATGAAGTACCCGATACCGCTTCCGATCGCAGCGCCGACGATAACATCGGTCGGGAAATGTGATCCGGACGTTACCCGGAGTATTGCCGACGATGAAGCCAAACCCACCGATGCGATCCAGACCACGGTTCGGTATTCGGAATCAGGAAAATAATCCTCATACATGATCGCCGTCATTACCCCCGCCGCAAATGCCCGCGTTGCATGTCCCGAAAAAAACGAACGAAGCGATTCGATATCCTGTCTCTCATTCATCGGTACGGAATTGTTATAAACGTATGGACGAAACCGTTTCACACTCCCTTTGCCGAACGACGGTGTGAAGTTCGATATCACTCCCATTTCAATGTACATGAGGGCAATAGTACCCCAATCGTCACGGATACGCTCATCTATCAATAATGCCAGCGGTGCACCGAATGCAGCGAAAAGTGTCAGGTCGCTTGGGAATAGATGGCTTTTGCGATAGGTACCCGCCGCAAATCGGTCAAACGCATTGACAGTGGTTCGATCCAATGCACTGATTTCGGCAATCGATGGAACCGGCAGTTCATCGTCAATGGCGGCGCCGGAAAAAGCGATGACAATCGCGGCGGAAACAGCTGCACCGTCGATTGTCCACGTTGAACGATACGGTCCGTGGATGACGGCAGATTCCTGTGTCGCAGCGACGTGAATGGTAAAAATGAACAGGTAAATACCGATTCTCATAATGATGCTTTCCGTAGTATTTCTATTATACTAACAAATAATTGTTAACAGCGCAATGCGGCGGGCAGTATTACTGCTACAATTGCGTGATTGATAATTGTAAGAGAATTTTGTCCGCAATTAGAATTTTCTTGTTATAAACCGGATTAATTTGTCTATTATTCACAATGGATTGTGCCGTAATCCCCTGATGTAAAGAATGCACTTGAACGATTCACAGTAACAGAAAATAACAAGATTGACTCTCCAGCATCATGCAATCACACGACGACATATTTTTAATAAATTCATTTCCCGACTTTACCGCACCGGGATTTGACATCGACCGGTATAACAACCTGTTCGTCGAGAACAATGTCATTATCAATGCACGATCGTCGCATGTTCGGTACGAGGAGCATTGGGGTCCTCTTTCCCTGAAATTTGCTTTTGGCGGACGAGAACAATACAGAATCAAGAATAAGACTCTGTCGGTCGACGATCACCGGTTTTTAATCGTCAATGAGGGAAGTTACTATTCGAGTTCGATACGGTCGGAAAATACTGTTGAATCCTTTACGATAAATTTTTCGCACTCGTTAGTCCGGTCTGCAATATCGTTATTCAGACGTACCGTTGAGGACCATCTGGATCAGCGGGAATCTTCCGAAAGGACGGAACCATACTTCGAAGAGCATCTGTATCCGCATGATCCTCGGTTGTACCGGTCTGTTCTTTTATTACGGAGATTATCGCTGTCGCCGTATGCCCATACGCAACGAATTCTCGAAGTATTTTATGAGAGTCTCGCCGTGATGTTTTCCCTGCACAGTAAGGTCGGCAAAAAAATAGACACCATGTCACCGGTAAAGGACTCGACAAAAAGGGAATTGTACAGACGGCTTAGTGCGGCGCAGGATTTTATGTACTCATGCTACGACCAACCCCTGACACTGAAACAAATATCCGATGTTGCGTGTTTAGCGCCGGCCTATTTTTTGAGGCAATTCAAAAAAAACATTGGTATTACTCCGCATCAATTTCTCACAGAACGGCGGATGCTCAAAGCGTCGGAACTTATCCGGAAAAAATCCTTCTCTGTTTCACGCGCATGCATCGAGGTCGGATTTGACGATGTCAGTTCGTTCAGCAAACTCTATAAAAAGCGGTTCGGTTTTTCTCCCTCGAATACCTCGCGAATCCGTTCCTAAAAAGTCAATTTTCACCAAATCGTTGATAAAATCGACCCGTACCTTAGTGTGGTAAACTATAATCAAAGGGAGATTTGTCTATGCAATACCGCCTCTACCGTTGTTTCTTCACCTATTGTATTTTTATTTCGAGTGTTTTTGCCCAACAGTATGTACGGATCACCGATTCAGGAAATCCTGTCATAACAACGAAAAGTTACGGCAATTACGCCGGTGTGTCGTGGGTAGATTTTGACAATGACGGTGATCTCGACCTGTTTGTCAATTCCCGGTTTTTATTCAGGAATGATGGGGGCGAAACATTTTCTGCCGTAGAACCTGGCAGTATCGGAACGGCATTGACATTCTCCGCCGCCAACGGAAATTCGTGGGCGGATTACGATAACGACGGGGACCAGGATGTACTTTTTTCATCGGCTCGCTCCGTTGTCTATACCAATAACGGGAATCTGTCTGGATTTACTTTTTCAGCCGGTGCACTGGACCAAATCGGCGATCCCATCAGCAACCGGGGATGGGCCGGTGCGTGGGGCGATTATGATAACGACGGTTTTGTCGATTTCATCATCACGCATCCGCAGGGATTCGTCGGAGTGCCGACCACCAACCACCTGTATCGAAATATCGGCGACGGACGTTTCGAACGAATCGTGTCCGGTGACGTAGTGAAAGATCTTGCTCCGTATACCGTTGCGACGTGGTCTGATTTTGATCAGGATGGTGATCTCGATCTCTTTATCGGAAGCGGACCGGCGAACGGAAATCCCGCAAAAGATTATCTCTTTAAAAATATGTTGCAGGAAACCGGACAACCGACACTCTCACGGATTACTGATGGGATTATTGCTACCGATCTTGTCGACGGTCAGGTATGGAACTGGATCGATTACGACAACGACGGCGACCTTGATGCGTTTCTCACCAATTAC
Source organism: uncultured Chitinophagaceae bacterium (assembly GCA_964371615.1). Classification (GTDB taxonomy): domain Bacteria; phylum Bacteroidota; class Ignavibacteria; order UBA10030; family UBA8401; genus SpSt-333. The sequence goes on along the minus strand of CAYJMS010000002.1, from coordinate 478,739 downwards.
GGAGCGGCGAATAATAATCTCTATCGGAATGATAACGGATCGTTTTTGAAAATGTCTGCCGCTCAGGTTGGCCCGATCGTTTCCCATAAAAATTCGTTGGCGAATATCTGGGGCGATATCGACAACGACGGAGATCTGGATTGTTTCATTACCCGTGATGGTGCAAATACAAGCCTCTTCTTCCTGAATAACGGGAACGGCACATTCACGCAAGTCGATACGACAACGATCGCTCAATCCGCATCCGCGCATGTCGGCGCTTCATTCGGAGATTATGACAATGACGGAGACCTTGATTTGGCGGTCGTGAACACAAACCATCCAACCGAAATGTACCGTAATGCACTCAACTCCGCCAACGCCTGGATTGAAGTGAGTGCCGTCGGCAGTGTATCGAATCGGTCTGCGATCGGTGCAAAAGTGCGGGTGAAGGCTACAGTCGGTGGAAATACTTACTGGCAAATGCGGGAGATTTCTGCGCAGAACAGTTTCAACGGTCAGAATATGCTCCGGGCGCATGTCGGGCTTGGGGATGCCTTGCAGATCGATTCATTGCTCGTGGAATGGCCTTCCGGGCAATCCACAGTGATGACCGGTGTTGCGGTAAACCAGATTGTCAGCCTTACGGAAGAATTACCGGCGGGATTCCTTCGTCCGAATTTTACCGCCGATACAGTGTCGGAACAGATTCCTTTTACGGCGCACTTCACAGATATCTCACAGACCGATCCGGCCGCGCCCGTAACATCGTGGCAATGGGATTTAAACGGAGACGGCAGCATCGATGCAACCGTCAAGGAACCGTCGTGGCAATATGCATCTCTCGACACCGTCACCGTCTCGCTTATTGTAGGGACGGGAACGGCGATGGACACAATCACGAGAGCGGGATACATAAAGCCGAAAAAGCCGGCGCCGATTATCGAATTCGACACACAGGGACATGATTTCGGAAGTGTCGATGTACACACAGCAGTCATTGAAACGACCGTCTATGTCCATAACCGCGGGAAGGGCGTCGATACTGTTTCGACATCCATTAAATACGGATCGTCAATAATCAATTTATTAAAACCGGATTCCGTCATCGAAGTGTATCCCGCAACGGCGATTATTGGCGGCAATGATTCGGTTGCCGTAACATATAAAATCTATCCCACACGGATTGCCTCCCCCTCGGCGGTGTTAACATATACGCCCCGGTTGGTGATCGATGTGAGCACCAACGACGGTCAAAAGCATTTTGAAAAACCATTTACATTCAAATTGGCCGGTGTGGTGAATGTGCGTAAGGAAGATGGGATTCCGGACCAATTTGAACTGGAACAGAACTTTCCGAATCCATTCAATCCGCTGACAACAATCCGATATCATCTACCCATGCTTACGGATGTTAAAATTCGGCTATTTGATATTGTCGGGAGGGAAATTACCACCCTCGTCGATGCACGTCAGAACAGCGGTATCTATAGTGTGGAGGTTGACGGAGGTGAACTTGCTCTTACCAGCGGAGTGTATCTTTATTCAATGACGACGGCATCCTTCAGCAAGGTTAAAAAACTGGTGGTGGTAAAATAACGGGGGAGCGAAAATGAATGCCGGAGTTCGCCGCCGCTCCCCGTTTCAGAAATGATAGGATGCAGATACTATTGTGTCCGCGTATAAATCGCGGGATTCGGAAATGCGAGTGAATCACCGTTGATAGTACGGAACATCTTTTGTAATTCCTTCGTCGTTGCCGTAATGATGATCTCCTGTCCGCGTTTGATATGCGGAATGGAAATTTTTTTTGCTTCGATTTGTTTTTCCAGCCAATCATTTTCAAACGATGCCAACATCATTGTATCGCCGGTAATCCTCATCAGCGTAAATACATGGACAGAGAGGTAGTGATGCTCGTCGGAATTGACGTACGGATAGGAATCGAGATACCGGTGTCGGCCGATCGTTCCGGCCTGAACGGTATATACCGAAGAATCTTCCGTCGTCAGCGAATGAATAACCGTACGGTACGACTTATCCGACGAAGGGCTGAATGTATAGGAATCATCATCGGAAATCCAGGTTCCGATCAGCGCGGGATCGAAGGTCACATCGTTATCGGTAAACAACGGATGGATCGACCGAGCCGGACAGCCGGCGAACAGAACCATGAGAAGTGCGATCAGGAAGAACCGAATTGTGCCCATTGGAAATCCTTTCGTGAGAGTATAAGGATCGGAGTGCGCCGCCGTATCAGTACGATATCGGTGCAATACACTTCAGTGTGCCGGTTGGAGCCAAAAAAGTTGTCCTGTCAAGACCAATGGTGGAATCATTCGACTCTTTTGAATATGGCGTACCAATCTCCGTATGGCACCGGTTCGGTCCATTGGTTGGAATCCAATGACGACAGGACTTGGCGGATATGTTCGGGATAGTTCTGAATATTCACTTTCCCGACCATTCCTTTCTGTTCCCGCGACGGTGCAATGGAGTATAATAATACCATTTCGCAAAAATCACACCCTTCGGTCAACTTTTTATAGATGGAGTCGGCTTCGACCTTGGTGGGACAGAGTAATTCCGCGATCGTAAGAAAATTCGGCTGCGAAAATTGAATGACCGCCGTTTGATGCAGCCAGAGTTTCATCGGCGTGTCCTTATATCGCGCCGGCGAATACCGCCACATCTTGATCGTGGCTGCGGCTGCAGAATCCCAGAAGAGATTTCCGCTTCCGCGAAGCAACTCGACATATCGCACCGTGCCGTCTTCTCCGACAAGAATATTCAGATCAATACGCATCTCGGATTCATGGCGCGGTTCGGGAAACGCAGGCAACGGATATTGTATCAACAACGACGGTAACGTGAGATCGGCAACTTGAGTGGACGGAGAGCATGACATAAGGCATGCCATGCAGAATACAACTATCAGAGGTTTCATGGGATACCTCCTTTCGGTTGGAATGCCGTACCAATGTACGGTACTTTCACCGATGATGTCAAGCCGTTGCAGATCCGCTTACGGACTGAATACTCCTTATACCGCCTCTTTTTCAAGCAGAACGACCATTTCAATCTCGCCGGTGCCGGGAAACATATCCACCGGACGGGCTTTTACGGGAATGTAACCGGACTGTTTCCAGCGCAACAATTCTTGTCCGATGATCTCCATGTTGCAGAAGATATGGACGACTTTGCTCGGATTCTTGTCGGCGAGAAATTCTATGACACCGTCCGAGGTTCCGTTTCTCGGCGGATCGAGAATGATCTTGTCGGGGCGGCGTTTGACGATCCTGTTCATTGCATCGATCGAGATATCGGTGCAGATGAATTTAGAATTGGTGACGTTGTTTCTCCGTGCATTATCGATGCCGTCATTGACGGAACTGCGGGAGAGTTCGACGGCGATCACCTCCTGCACATACTGTGCGGCGCTTAACGAGAACAGGCCGTATCCGCAATACAGGTCGTACAGCACATCGCTCCTTGCCATCGAGAGATAGTCGTGCACGGTGGCAACAAACGAATTTAACACGGAGTGATTCGTCTGTGAAAACGAGAGGGGAGAGTATAGAAACTTCAGATCGCCGACGATATGGAAAAGTTTATCCCTGCCGAAGAGCTTTGTCAACGGACGGGGATTGGACTGAACGCCTTTTCGGGGATTGCCCGAGAGGTAATAACCGGATCGTTCCTCATCGACAAAGACAAATATTCCCTGAACCGACGGCACACGTGAAGTGATCAATTTAGAGAGCATGGTCACCTCTTTCCTGTTCGACGAGGAGAAATGATTCATGTTAAAAATGACGATGCTCTCCCGGTCGTCGCCTTTGACAATCACATAATTGAATTCCTTCACAAGATTCGATTGCTGTTTCCGCTGCAACGCTTCTCCGATAACGGCGTACACCTGCGCATGCGACTTCGGTTCAATCACACATTCACCGATATCCATCGGATAACTCTTGAGCGAGTCGTCATCGACCCCGATCAAACCGAAGAAGAACCGTTTGTTGACGATGAATGCTTTTCGCTTACTGACCGTTCGGTAGTGTCTTCCCATCGGCGATATCAACAGCGGATCCGGTGTCACGCCGGTGTCGAGCGTTGCCCAAAACTGTTCGATCACCGCTTGTTTATGCCGTAATTCGATTTCATAGGAGAGCGTACTGGAGAAACAGAGCGAGCATTTTCTGCGGTTGGGAGTCTGGCATTCTCCGGCAGACAGTGCACGGGCCGGAAGGGGAGAATACTTTTCCCGTAATGATTCTGCGAGTGTTTTCACCGTTGGTGTAGTCAGATTGATGTGGAATGGCAATAATCGTCATTTCAACTTACGTTATTTGTTGCTACATTTCAATAATTGTATGAAGTTTTATCGAAAAATAAAGAAACAAATTAAGCCGGAAAATCTCCTGGAATCGATCCGGGAAAACAAGGCTCGGGCGGCGATCATTGCCGGCGGCGTCGTATTGTTGTTCTACGTCTTCTTTAACAGTAACGGGATTTATCAGCGGGTAAAACTGGAATTGCAGAAACAGGAGATTCAGGAAAAGATCAATACAGCGGAAGAAGAACAAAAAATGCTGAAGGAACAGTCGAAAGCGCTCGACGGTGATCCGAAAGCGATTGAAAAAGTAGCTCGTGAAAAATACGGTATGGTGAGAGAAAAAGAAAAGGTCTATAAAGTAGCACCGAAAAAATGACGCCGGTCAAACGATGCGTTCGTTTTCGTCGTGTCGAAGATGACAGCACAAAGCAGAACATTGGAGAGAGTGAAATCAAATAACGAAAATATACCTCTGGCAGAACGGGTTCGGCCGCACACCATCGATCAGTTTGTCGGTCAGGCGCATCTTCTTGGTGAAGGAAAACCGCTGCGTAAAATGGTGGAAACGGATGAGGTGCGATCATTCATCTTATGGGGACCGCCGGGCGTGGGCAAAACCACCATTGCACGCATCATTGCGCACCAAACACAATCGGAATTCTTCTCTCTGAATGCGGTCTCTTCCGGAGTGAAAGATGTCCGCGACGTTATTGCCCGGGCGGCGGAATTCCAGCGCTCTTTCCGCAAGACGATCCTGTTTATCGACGAGATTCACCGGTTCAATAAAGCGCAGCAGGATGCATTATTGCATAGCGTTGAAGAGGGAATTATTACGCTCATCGGTGCCACAACGGAAAATCCCTCATTCGAAGTGATCTCGCCGCTACTTTCCCGCATGCGAGTGTTGACTCTGGAACCGCTGACAAAGAACGATCTGGAGAAAATTCTGTCACAAGCGCTTGCCCGCGACGAAGTGATTCGCGACGGCTCCATAGACATCGAAGATAAAGAATATTTCTTTCTTCTTTCCGGCGGCGATGCACGGAAATTATTGAACGGCCTTGAAATTGCATTTCAGATCTCCGAGCCGGATGCCGGCGGCGTACGACATATTACAAAAGCGATTCTGGAAGAGGCGTTTCAGCGGAGATATTCCCTCTATGACAAAAAGGGTGCACAACACTACGACATCATTTCGGCGTTCATCAAGAGCATGCGCGGAAGCGATCCGGATGCTGCGGTGTACTGGCTTGCGCGGATGCTGGAAGGGGGAGAGGATCCGAAATTTATCGCACGACGGATGATCATACTGGCGTCGGAAGATATCGGCAATGCCGATCCCGCCGCGCTGATGCTGGCGGTGGACGGATTTACCGCCGTCGATTATGTCGGTATGCCTGAGGCGAGGATTATTCTTTCGAACGTCGCCACCTATCTTGCCGGTGCGCCGAAAAGCAATGCATCCTATACGGCAATTTCCGAAGCAATGGACGATGTGCGGCGCCTGCCGAATTTGCCCGTGCCGCTGCATCTGCGCAACGCTCCGACGGCGCTGATGAAGGAATTGAATTACGGGAAAGAATACAAATATGCCCATGACTACGACAATAATTTTATCGAACAACAGAACTTACCGGATCAATTGAAACATAAACACTATTATGTTCCAACGGAAAACGGCCGGGAGAAGCAGATCAAAGAACGGCTGCAATCATTGTGGAAAAGAAAGAAGGCGTAAACGATGGATACGACGGCGTTGATTGAAAAACTGAAAGACCACTGCACCATTGTGGTGCTGGGGGATTCCATTTCCCGCGGCGTGATCTACGATGAGGAGAAGCAGCGGCACGGTCTGCTGCTGGAAAGTTTTACGAACCTGGTGCGCGAGCAACTTCATGCGGTTGTCTTTAATGCCGCAAAATTCGGCAGCACAATTGTCGAAGGAGTTCAGCGCCTGCAGGATGAAGTACTGCAACGGAAGCCCGATATCGTCCTCATTGAATTCGGCGGGAACGACTGCGATTTCCATTGGGATGCCATCGCCGAAAATCCCTCGGGAACATTTCATCCGAATACCGATTGTTCGACGTTCTATGAGATTCTGACCGATATGGTCAAGAAGTTAAATTCCATGGAGATCGTTCCGGTGCTTGTTTCCCTTCCGCCGCTGGATGCCGAAAAATATTTTAACTGGATCAGCAAGAACAGCGAAAAGGCCAAGGAGAATATTCTGGGATTCATCGGCAACATTTCACACATCTATTCGTGGCATGAACGCTACAATGCCGCGATTCTGCGGGTTGCCGAGGAGACGAAAACTCGCCTCATAGACATCCGATCGGCATTTCTGCAGACGGAGGATTATACGTCGCTCATCTGCAGAGACGGCATTCATCCGAATAAAGAAGGCCACCGTGTGATTGCCGAAAAAATTCTCCGGTATATCGAGAACAATTCCATGTTCTTATTGAATCATCAACCGCAGAGTACCGCATAATATCATTGACAGGCCATACTATTACTCATCATCAGCCAGTACACTGCCATGACACAACAATACGCAATCGGCGTTGACCTCGGAGGAACGACGGTCAAAACTGCATTGATCGATGCACACGGTTCGATCGTCGCTCAGTCAAAACTCCCGACACGAGCGCAGGAAAATCCCGCCGCCGTGCTGGAACAAATCGTCCATTCCATCAACGACGTTATGCTTAAAGCACCCGGAAAAAAAATTGCCGGTATCGGCGTTGCGGCGGCAGGTATCATCCAAAATCCGGGCGGCATCGTGAAAAGCCCGCCGAATTTCAAAGGATGGGATGTCGTACCGCTGGGGACGGAACTGGAAAAGAAATTCAACGTCAGGATAGAAGTGGATAACGATGCGAATGTGGCGGCGGTGGCGGAAGCGAAATTCGGTGCAGGTATCGATTATCCGAATTTTCTCTTCATCATCTGGGGCACAGGAGTAGGTGGAGGAATTATCATGAACGGGAAAATCTATCAGGGACCGTACGGCGGCGCCGGAGAGGTCGGACATATTTCCATCGACTACAAGGGACTGCCGTGTAACTGCGGCGGTACGGGATGCATCGAGGCGTATATCGGTCAGCGGTATTTATCGAAGCGAACGGTTGAAAGAATTACATCGACGGCAGGTTCAAAGATCGTCGAGTATGCCGGCGGCGATCCGACGAAGATTGAACCGATCCATATTTCCCGTGCGGCCGAAGCGGGAGATCCGCTGGCGAGAGAAGTGTTGACCGAAGCAGGAACTTTGCTCGGTGTTGCCCTCGCCGGCGTTATGAATACCCTCGACTTCCGTGTGACGATCATCGGCGGCGGAGTCTCTGCGGTCGGTGATTTCGTCTATGATGCAATACTCGCATCAACCGTGAAGAATGTTCAGAAACCGCTGCGAGAAGGAATTCGCATCATCCGCGCAAAACTCGGCAACGATGCTGGCGTGCTCGGTGCGGCGGGAATGGTACTATAGGAAAAATTTAGGATTTGATGATTTGTTGATTTTGTGATTTGATGATTGAATGATAGAACGAATCGACTATGATGCTGTGGTTTTGAATATCCGCACAATTAGAAAAATTAGTATGTAGATGATTTTTGTGGATGTATGATAAAACAATTCGACAATGATACGGCGGTTGATAGATCCGGAGTGAGGATTTTGTGGATCATTGTCGTTCTGTTTCTTTTTTTGCAACAGAGCGGTGCGCAAATCATCGATACGTTGCAAGCCGCAATCGATTCCTCTGCTATTCGGACAGCCGAACCGCCGCAATCATCGGGGGGCATCGATTCCGTCGTTACCTACACAGCTCAGGATTCGATCATCTTCACATTCGACGACAAGAATATGACGATGTTCGGAAAGAGCGACGTTCGGCACAAGGAGATGTCGTTGAAATCCGAGATCATCCAGGTGAACTGGAACACAAACGATATCGAAGCGTACGGCGTCATCGACACCGCCAAAGCAAAAACCACCGACTCGCTCAAGTCACGATATACCGGAACACCGGTGATGGACGAAGGGGGCGATATCTACGAAGGGTGGAAGATCTCCTATAATTTCCGTTCGCAAAAAGGGAGGGTAACGCTCGGCGAAACGCAGGAGGATCAGGGATATTATCAGGGAGAACAGATCAAAAAAGTCGATAAGGAAATGCTGTTTATCGCGAACGGCTTTTACTCCACCTGCGATCTCGGTCATCCGCATTTCTATTTTTACAGTCCGGAAATGAGAGTGACAGTACGAGACAAAATCGTTGCGCGGCCGATCTATCTCTATATTGCCGATGTTCCTTTGTTTGCACTTCCCTTCGGTGTCTTTCCGAGCCAGGGGGGACGACGCTCCGGCATTATTGCTCCGGCATTTGTCGACAAAGGATCGCGGGGGACCGGACTGGAACATTTCGGATATTATTTTGCGTTAAGCGATTATACGGACCTGGCGGTTGTCGGAGACTGGCTGACGAGCGGAACATGGCGGGCAAGTCCGTCGTTCCGATATGTAAAACGGTATAATTTTTCCGGATCCTTATCGGGATACTATCAGCACGCCATTGAGAACGAACCCAACGATCCGGATTATGTCGACCGGAAGGATTATTTCGCAAACCTGACACATAACCAAACGTTTAATCCGACGACACGACTCGACGTGAATTTTACGTTTGCCAGTTCGGAGAATTTCCGCCGCGCATTGACGCTCCCGGAATACCTCAATCAAGAGATCACTTCGAATGCGACTCTCAGCAAGAGTTGGGAAGGGACGAGCAGCAGCATGACGATGAATATCAACCGGCGGCAGAATCTGATCAACGGTACGATCACCAATACCCTACCATCAATCTCCTATTCTCACGCGCAGAGTTATCCGTTCCGGTTCGGCAGGACGAAAAATATATCGAGCGATGATATTGCATGGTATGAAATGATCGGCATGAATTATGGTGCGGGATATCAACGGGTCGATAACCGAAGCCGTGCTGTCGACACGATCCCGTTCACCTATTTCAAGCGACAGGGTGTCAACCATAATCTATCGTTTAACGCCGCTCCGAAAGCTGGATATTTCACAATTTCGCCGTACTTCAGTTATAATGAGAAATGGTACGATCAAAGCAGCGTCATCGCTTCGTTCGACACCGCGACCGGTGCGCCGATTCTCGGGGACAGGAATGGATTCGAAGCGGTACGATCGTTCAATATGGGAGTCAGCGCATCCACAAAGCTCTACGGCATGCTGCAGCCGCCGATTCCCGGCGTGGCCGGATTCCGCCATACAGTGCTGCCGTCGGTCACGTACAATTACCAGCCCGATTTTTCCGATCCAAAGTTCGGCTATTATACTCAGTACGTGGATAAGGCAGGTATCGTGCAGAAATTCAATCGCTTTCAAAAGGAACTCTACGGCGGTGCACCGACGGGAGAACAACAGGCGGTCAATGTTGCCCTGGGCAATATATTCGAGATGAAAACCACCGCTGGCGACACCACCGAAAAAGAGAAAAAGTATCAACTGATGAATCTAAATGCATCGGTTGGGTACAATTTTGCGGCAGATAAATTTAACCTCTCGGACCTTTCGCTCAGTTACCGGACGCAGATCGGCGAATATCTGGGAATAAGCGGAAGCAGCGTCTATCGTTTTTACGATTACGACCGGACGGCAAACACTCGTGTAAACAAATATTTGTTCGTAGTGGGGAAAGGGATCGTCGAGATGACCTCTTTTTCACTTAGCCTTTCCACGTCGCTGCGCGGCGAACGGAAGCAGGCAGAGACACAGCAGGAGATCAATGACAGCGCACGGGTGGCAGACAATGAATTGAACCAAAACTTCAGCAGTTATCGAGGCATCTACGATGCGGCCGAACCGGATTTCAGTATTCCGTGGAGTCTGTCGCTCAGTTTCAACTTCTCACAGAATCAGGAAAATCCTTCAAACAAATTCCGTAACGCCAATATCAATGGCAGTCTCGATTTTAATCTTACCGAAAATTGGAAATTTACCGCGTCATCCAGTTACGATTTCGTCTCCAAGCAGGTTTCGGCGCCGATGATCAACATCTCCCGCGATCTCCATTGCTGGCTGATGAATTTTTCCTGGACTCCGCTCGGCGTCTATTCCGGTTATCGCTTTGAAATTCGCGTGAAGGCTCCGCAGCTGCAAGACCTCAAAGTGACGAAGCAGAATAATGATAGGTTATAAATGATGCGATAAAAAATTATCTTCATTAAGATATTATCAGGATTATCAAGATTCTCAATATCCCCAATTCAAAAATAGCACGATAGAAAGATTTTTACGCCCAATAAAAAAATAAGAATCAATTAACAATTTTTCCTTCTTGATAATTTTGATAATAAGACTCGGATGAATAGTTTACAAAACGAAAAATCCCCTTATCTGCTGCAGCATAAGAACAATCCTGTCGATTGGTATCCCTGGGGCGAAGAGGCATTTGAGAAAGCACGAAGCGAGAATAAGCCGATCTTTCTTTCTATCGGCTATTCGACGTGTCATTGGTGTCATGTCATGGCTCACGAGTCGTTCGAGAATGCTGAGACAGCCGCACTTATGAATGCACATTATGTCAATATCAAAGTGGACCGTGAAGAGCGGCCGGATATTGATAAGGTTTATATGACAGCGGTGCAAACCATGTCCGGTCACGGCGGCTGGCCTCTCTCCGTCTTTTTAACTCCCGATCTCAAGCCGTTCTATGGCGGCACCTATTTCCCCCCGAAGGACGGTTATGGGCGTCCGGGTTTTCCGACGTTGTTGGAAAGAATCCATGAAGTCTGGCAGAACGAACGGGAGAATGTTCTTCACTCCGCGGAACAGTTGACGGGAGAACTCCTTCACCGTCATCCGGTACAGACGGCCGGTACGGAGATCGATCCCGGTTTGTTAAAGAGAACCTATCACCAGATCGCAGCGGGATATGATTCAAAATTCGGCGGATTCGGTTCCGCGCCGAAATTTCCACGGCCGGTGACGATTCAATTCCTTTTTCGATATCATTACCGGACAAAAGATGATGAAGCGCTGCGGATGGGACTCACCACATTGATGGCGATGGCGAACGGCGGGATGGTGGATCATCTCGGCGGGGGATTTCACCGCTATTCTGTCGACGCTCAGTGGCGCGTGCCGCATTTTGAAAAGATGCTCTATGATCAGGCGCAACTTGCACAAGCATACATGGATGCGTATCAGATAACCCGGGATGAAACATTTGCCGTTGTTGCACAAGAGACACTGGATTATGTTGCGCGTGATATGACGTCGCCGGAAGGGAGTTTTTTCTCCGCCGAGGATGCCGACAGCGCCGATCCGGATGATGAGACACATTCCGCCGAAGGCGCATTCTATGCATGGAAGCGCTTCGAGATCGATCAACTGTTAACTCCGGAAGAAGCAATAGTCAGCAGACACTATTTCGGCATTGAAGAAAAAGGAAACGTACTCAGCGATCCGCACAATGAATTTGCCGGTAAAAATATTCTGTATACGCCATTGACCGTAGCACAAACGGCAGAACATTGCTCCGTTACTCCTTTGGTGGCCGCGGAATTGCTGATGAATGCAAAAAAGAAACTGTTCGAGGCGCGGTTAAAGAGACGCCGTCCGCATCTCGACGATAAGATTCTGACATCGTGGAACGGATTAATGATCGGTGCATTCTCCCGCGCTTCGGCACTGTTCGGCAAAACAGAGTATGCCGCAGCGGCGGTCCGGGCAGCGGATCATGTCTATACCGTGTTGTACGATCCGGCACACCGTACACTCCGCCGGCGGTACCGCGACGGCGAGTCAAAATACGAAGCACATCTCGACGATTATGCATTCCTCGTTTCCGGATTGCTCGATCTGTATCAATCCACGCAGGATGTCCGATGGCTGACATGGGCACATGATTTGACCGGTACTATGATTGCACTTTTTTGGGATTCTGCGGAAGGGGGATTCTATGATACAACGGGAAAGGATCGCAGCGTACTGGTGCGAATGAAAGAAGCATATGACGGCGCCGAACCTGCTGGGAATTCCGTCGCCGTTATGAATCTTCTCCGTCTGCACCGAATCACGATGAACGAATCGTATCATACCTATGCAAAAAAGAGTCTGCTTTATTTTTGCGCGATGCTGGATCAGTCTCCGCAGTTCATGCCGGCATTAATGTCCGCAGTCGAATATTTTCTGGCTTCGCCGGAGCATCTCGTCATTGCAGCGGGGAACGATGAGACTGCGGAGAGAGTCTTGCACGCCTGCCGGAATATGTACCTGCCGGAATTGACCGTCATACTGCTCACCGGTAAAGAATCGGACGTTTTGTTGAAGGAAGGGGGATGGGTGCAGAATATGACGGCACGAAACAACGCGACAACACTATATTATTGCAGCAACTTTGCTTGTCATGCGCCGACAACTGATGCCGGGGAAATCATTGCTCAGATACAACGACAAAAATAAGCATCAATCTTTTCTCTGGAAGACGTTCTTCGAACACGTCTTTTCAATAAAAAGACCTTTGATTTCGAGGAATTAGTTCATAATTTCTTATTGCAACTTGACTTCTCTATAATTATCTTAAAGATTATAGCATTGATTCAGGTCACTGCAGAAGCATTACCACCTAAGGAAAGACATATGAAAATAAAATCTTCTACTGTGAACGATGGGAAAGTGGTCATTTTAGAACCCAAAGGATCCCTCGTCGGCGGCGATGAAACAGATGAACTGAAGAAAGCGATCAGCACACTGTTGGAGCAGGGAAACCGCAAGCTCATCATCGATCTCGGCAATGTCGAATATCTCAATTCGTCCGCAATCGGAGCGCTGGTCTCCGCGCATACATCCTATCTGAATCGCCAGGGAAAGATGGTCCTGTGCCAGGTCAACAAGAGCATCTCCAATGTCTTCGTCGTCACAAAGTTGTCGACGATCTTCAACTCGTTCGACAAACGGGAAGATGCTATCTTTGAAATTGCACATTAATTTTCTTACACAAATAACATTACTTAAAGGAGTTGTTTTATGAAACAAGGTTCTTTGAATCTCATCATAGTTGGCGGATCGGCCGTAATCGGCTGGGCGATTTTTGAATTCATGTTTCCGCAATTTGTTAAAGACGGCGGTCCACTGATCATTGGGTTGGTTGCGATGTCCATTATGGTTGTTACCTATATCATAGAACGACAGTTGTCTCTGAAAAAAGCGGGCGGACGCGGTCCGTTGCCGAAATTCCTGAAGTCTCTCGTGCAAAATGTGACCTCTAATGATATTCCGGCAGCTATTACGGTGTGCGATCAGCAGCGCGGTTCGCTGGCCAACATTGTGAAGACCGGTTTGGAACGGTACCAGGAAATCAATGAGAAAAAAGACCTTTCCAAGAAGGAAAAAATGGAAGAAGTAAAACGGGTTATCGAAGAAGCGACGATGCTCGAAATGCCGATTCTGGAACGCAACCTGATCGCCTTATCGACAATTGCGTCGGTCTCGACAATGTGGGGTCTGTTGGGAACGGTGTTGGGAATGATTCGTTCGTTCCAGGCATTGGCAAAAGCCGGCGCACCGGATGCGACTGCCCTGTCACTCGGTATTTCGGAAGCGCTTCTGAATACGGCCGGCGGTATCGGCGTTGCGATCGTTGCAATCGTGGCGTACAACTTCTTTACGAGCAAAATCGACGGTATGACGTATATGATCGACGAAGCAAGCAAAGATATCATCATGAATCTTCAGGCTAAACATGAATAATCGTTAAGAAAGATAACACTATGTCAAAAAGTAAACGTGTCGGTTTTAGAATCGACATGACACCGATGGTTGACGTTATGATGCTGCTCCTGACGTTTTTCATGCTTGTGACGCAATTCAAACCGATGGATGTGGCGGAAGTTGTATTGCCGTCGTCCCATTCTGCCTTTAAACTGCCGGATTCGGATGTTATGACAGTAACAGTCGACAAAGCGGGAGCAGTCTATCTCGGTTTTGATTCACAGAACATGCGCGGCAGTGTTTTCGGCGAACAGAACAAACTGCGTGCAGGTATGGAGGTGCAACTGGCCGAACTCGGACAGTTCCTTCGCCAGGCGCGTATCAGAAATCCCAAATTACGGACGGTGATCAAAGCCGACCGGGAATCTGAATATCAGATCATTCAATCGGTCATGGAGACGTTGCAGAAAGAAAACATCACCCGTTTTAATCTGGTGACGGATCTTGAACGATAATCTAGGAGTGTACGAATCATGGCAAATGTAGATGTCTCCCAGTCCAAAGGAAAGAAAAAGCACGGGAAGAAGAAATCGAGCAAACGGATTGGATTTAGAATCGATATGACACCGATGGTGGACGTGATGATGTTGTTGCTGACATTCTTCATGTTCACCACAACAATGAACAAGCCGCAGACGATGGAAATCAACCTTCCGCCTTCGAATACGAAAGCGGATGTTGCGGAATCGAACCTGTTGACTCTTCGGGTCACGGCAGATTTCACGATTTTCTGGAATATCGGAGTCGAAAAACCGGTGACGGTTGACGGATCCGATAAGAAAGCAAAATTGATCGCACTCGGCAAATTATTGAAAGAGCGCAACAGCGCAAATCCGAAACTCATTACATTGATCAAGGTAGACGGAAAAGCAAAATATATCGATATGGTGGACGTCATGGACGAACTGAACATCAACGATATCACCCGTTTTAGCCTTGCGCCGATGCTGGACGATGATAAGAAAATGATTGGGTTGCTATAAAATTTTATTAGGAGGATGGTAGAAGTTATGTCAAACGCTGCCACTGTTAATCAGTCATATGGTTTTCAAGAGTTACGAGTTCTCACGCGGAAATATTCGACATGGGGGTTGATTACCGCTGGCCTGTTGCACGCATCAGCACTGGGCGTTTATTACGGCGTGGAGAAATTGATGGAAGAAGAAGAGCCGGTGTATTCTGTGCGGATCATGAAGTACAGCGATCTCGGTCCTCCTCCGTCCATTACCAATTCGCAGGCTGCGCCGGCGGTAACGGTGCAAGGCCCTGTGGCCCGACCGACTGTCGGAACACCCGTTCCGGTACCGGATGCGGAAATTAATCCCGAACAGACAATCGCTACGCAGACGGAAATGGCCTCCATCGGCAGTCCTATCGGAGACGGCCTCGGTGACGGCGGAGTGGATATCCAGGGGGATATCAGCATCGAGGATGACGGTCCGCCGCCGGATTTTGTACCGGTAGAAAAACAGCCGCAGCCGATTCCGGGGAACAATCCCGCACCGACATATCCCGAAATTGCCCGCCGTGCCGGTGTTGAGGGAACGGTGTGGGTAAAAATCTGGGTTGATAAAGAAGGGAAGCCGAAAAAAGCGCAGATACTGAAATCCGATGCCGAATTATTCAATCAACCGGCAATCGAAGCGGCGATGAAATGGAAATTTACCCCTGCGATCATGAACAATGGTCCTGTTGCCGTATGGGTTTCCATTCCGTTCAGATTCAAATTGAATCAAGCGCGGTAATTTAATAATGGAACCCTCGAAAATATTTGCGTATTTCGGATACGCAATGGCTGCTTTTTTTGCATTGATGGGTTTGTACCTTATATTTCTGCTTCCCGAGGAATTTAAAGTACCCGATAAGTTCCGTATGATGCTGGGCATTATCATGCTGGTCTACGGTTTGTATCGGTTTATGTCAATACGAATTAAACAGCGTCAACAACACGATGAAGAAAATCAACACACCTAATCCGTTCACAATCGTTCTCGCAGTATTCCTATCGCTGTTCATTCTCTCGTGCAACACAGAGGTGCAAGACTCCCCGACGCGGGGGACGCTGACAATGATCTCTTCGGAGGATGTTTTTCCGGTGATCGATCTGCAGGTGCAGGACTTTACCAGGATCTATACGGAAGCGTCCATCACCCATCTTTCTTCCTCTACCCGCGATGCGATTGTCCAATTGTTGAATGACAGCGTGAAGTTGATCGTCAGTCCGCGCGAATTCAATGACGAAGAAGCGAAAGTGATTCGTGACAACGAACTGGATGTCGCGACGACGAAGATTGCATTCGATGCGGTCGCCGTCATAGTGCATAAGAAAAATGCGTTGTCCAGGATTTCGATTGAGGCACTGCGGAAGATCGTGACCGGGAAAACGCAGCGGTGGTCGGATGTGCCGGGGTCGTCTCTTACCAGTGCGATCGTCATCGGACTCGGAGAACCGAACACTGCTGTTCATGAATTTGTCAAAAGCCGCATCGTGAAGAACGAATCTTTTGCGACGACTCTCTTTCCCTGTTCAACAACTCCGGAAGTGCTGTCGTTTGTCCGCGACCATCCGAATGCGATCGGGTTTGCTCCTATCAGTTGGCTGAGGGGATTGTCGGATACGATACGGGTGCTGGAGGTGGGAGATCCGGAATTTAAGAGCGACAGCACCGTGACCGAAATGGAATATTTCGCGCCGCATCAGGCGCACATTTACCGGAATTATTATCCCTTGAGCAGGTCAATCTATATCTTTACCCATAAAGCAGGACGGGGTGTCGCCCGGGGTTTTGCGGCATTTGCCGCCGGCGTTGACGGGCAGAAAATCATCGTAAAAAACGGCCTTGTCCCCGCCACCATGCCGGTCCGTCTGGTTCAACTACAACAACAATAAGCAGGTCTATGATGAAATTATTTTCTTCGATCATTTTCATTGTTCTCTTTTCTCTGAATCTTTTTGCGCAGGACGATCTTGCAAAAGGGAAGACGCTCTTCGGACAGGGAAAGTATGGTGATGCGATTACGCTATTCCAAAAATTCCTCACCAATAATTCGCGGAATGTTGAAGCGAACTTCTATCTTGGCGAATCGTACCGGTTGAAAGGTGATCTGCAGAATGCCCAGACGGCGTTGGAGCGAACACTGGATTTTGATGATGAATATGAACCGGCGTTGGCGTCTATCATTCGGGTGTACGGCAAACTTCAGTTGTGGGATAAGGCGCAAAAGCAGTACAACGAAGCGATGAAATATTATAAGAAGGGCAAGCTGGCCCCGCTCGCATTCGCACAGACGTATTTGGAGACCGATTCTCTGGACAAAGCATCGATTTATTTTTCGAAACTCAAAGAAATCGATGATAAAGCAGTCGAGGCGTATATCGGGCTTTCCGAAGTCTATGCTCGTCAAAATGTGATCGTACTGGCAGTGGATAATCTCCGCACCGCAACACAGATTAAACCGGACGATCCGGCCCTGTGGCATTTACTTGCCACCACCATCCTGAAAAACAGGAATCTCAACGCAGACCAGATCCGGGAGATTATTGCGGCGCTGCAAAAAGCGATCGATCTCGACCCGAATAATTCCGAAGCCGTGTACGATGCGGCGGTAATCTTCTATAAGATTAAATACTGGCGGGAAGCAGCAGAATTCTTCAAGAAATACACCGAAAAAGTCCCGAACAATGCGGAAGCGGTGGAGATGTACGGCATTTCTGCATTCAATGCCAAAGCCTATCAGGACGCGGTACCGGTATTGGAAAAGGCAATTGCGGTTAAACCAAATTCCTTTGAATTGAAACGAATGCTCGCCCATTCGCTGTACCTGTTGCGCGACTATAAAAAGTCGGTCGATATTTATTCAGCACTGCCGGTCGATTCGCTTGAGAAGGACGATATATATCGCATCGGATATTCAAACTTTCAACTGAAGGATACGGTCAAAGCAATCACGTTCCTCGAAAAGACCATCGCTATGGACCAGGATTATTCCGACGCCATCGGAACCCTAGCGGCGATTTATCTAAACCAGAAAAAATACGATCTTGCCGTGATCCAATACGACCGGCTCCTGGCAAAAGATCCGAAGAACATTGTCGCACTGTTCTATGCGGGATTCTCGTATTACATCCTGCAAAAAAACGATACGGCGAAGATCTATTACCAGCGATTGATCGAACTTCGTCCCAACAACATGCAATCGCATCAGCAATTGATTCAGATCTACAGCCTGCAGGATTCGATCGACCAAGGACGGTATCATGCGAATATCCTTGTATCGCTGGCGGATAGCGCCATAAAAGCGGAACCGGAAAAAGCATCGCAACATGCTCAGATGGCGATCAACGCGTACAGGATGCTCGGTTTGTTCGACTATAAAGAAAAGAATTACCGCGGATCGGTCGAGAAATTGGAGAAGGCCGTGACATACGAGAAAGATAAAAAAGACGAAGGACTCCACCTGTTTCTGGCACAGATGTATGCCGTGCTGAGCGGGGACAAAGAACTGCTGGCTTCTGAAGCGAAGATATTCCGGGAAAAAGCATGCAGGGAGTATTTGTTGGTCCTGAAGATTAATCCCAAAAATGCCGCGGCCAAGAAAGAATCGGCACAAATGAATTGCGGAAAATAGGTATCCACTCATTCAATCATAAGAGGTGTTTTATGAAACAACGACAGCACATTTTCACACTCCTTATAACGGTTCTGCTGCTCGGCAGTGCAGGATTCCTTTCGTCCTGCAAAAAGGAAATACCGCCGCCGAATGTCACCGAATGGGTTACACATCAGGATCCAATCAACGGCATGGAGATCAAATATCCGAGCGGATGGATACTGAATGCCGATCCGAAAAACACAAAAATTTATTCAACGCAGGAAGTAGCCGGAAAATTCTACGAAGCGTATTCTACCGGAACGACCGAGGTGGGTGAAGATGAAGGGGGAGTCGAAATGACCATGGCCGTCGAATCGTTTAAAGAAGCGAACGCAGGGACGCTGGAAGAGTACAAAAAAACCACACTCGAAAATTATGCTCCGTTCAATCTCGGAAACGAACAAGCAATAACCATCGGCAAGGAACAGGGAATATCATACTCGTACAGCGTCAAAGTGGGGAAAAATACGACATTGTCGGGAAGAAAGATGATCGTTGCACACGACAGTTCCTTCTATACCGTCAGTATCACCGGATTCAACGACTATTTTCCCGTCTATACCGCCGTTCTGGAAGAGATCGTTGCGTCAATAAAATTACCGAAACCAAAGGAGACTTTCAAAGATCCGAATGCCGCATCATTGCCGTCTCCGGAAACATCGACGTTTGCTAATGATTTTGTGGAATTCATGCATCCGGATAATTTTACCGTAACGCCGGTCAGCGGAAATAAGGGAGGTGCCATCAACACACTGCACGTCGAAGGATTGCGGAAAGACTGCACGATCGATATCGACGTATTCCCGATGAAAACCGACAAAGGTGAAGTGAAGTTCGATCGGTTCTTTGAAGACAATAAATCGAAGTTCTCTCCGAAATCGACAAAGGATGTCAAGGTGGACGGTATGGATGCAAAAATGATTACCGCATCTCCCGCTGCGCAGATCGACCGGAAAGTCTATTTTGTTGCCAAAGGCGAACGAATCTACCGGGTCATCCTGACGTGGTACAAACCGATGGGGAAGGATTTCCAGCCGGCATTTGAGAGTGTCGTTGCGTCGATGAAATTAAAATAACAGAATGCATGCGGAACGTCGAATGCCGGAATGATTCCACATTTCGGCATTCTTTTTTTAACGAGAGTATCCAATGAATTTCAAAGATCTGCCGATCGGCGCCAAATTCCCGGCCGTCATTAATGCCGTAGTCGAGATCCCGAAAGGGAGCAGAAATAAATACGAATACGACGTTGATCTCGGCGTCTTCAAATTAGACCGGGTGTTATACTCATCAATGCATTACCCGGAAGCGTACGGTTTTGTTCCCAGTACGTTATGGGACGACGGCGATCCGCTGGACATTCTCATCTTCATCGATCAGCCCCTTTTTACCGGCGTTGTGGTGGAAGTGAAGCCGATCGGCATTCTTCGAATGAAAGATGAAAAGGGACCGGATGATAAGCTCTTATCCGTTGCCGTCAATGACCCGACGTACAAAAATATCAACGATGTTCAGGATGTGCCGAAACATCTGTTGATCGAGATCGAGCATTTCTTTACGAGTTACAAACTGCTGGAAAATAAGCATGTGCAAAGTTTCGGGTGGGATAATGTTTTGGTCGCATTTGAATCCGTCCGGCACGGACACGAACAATACCTTCGGGCTAAAGGGAAGTACTGATTTACCGCAGAAAAACCATCTTTTTCGTCTGAGAAAAATTGCCTGACCGCGCAGTGTAAAAATAAACTCCGCTCGGCAATCCCGCATCCTGCGGGGAAAATCGGAATGTGTAAATTCCCGCATCAAGCAAACCTCTGTACAATTTGGTGATCTCCCTTCCCAAAACATCATACACCGTCAATTCGACAGCGCCGGACCTTCCATTGCTCAATTGAATATTTGTTGAGGGATTAAACGGATTCGGGAAATTCTGTCCAAGACTGAACGTGAACGGAGTGTGTTCGACATTCCGCGTGCCGGTAATGGCGTACTGTTTGCGCATCAGCGCCGCAAATCGGTCGCTGGTCACTACTTCGATTTTATTCCCCACCGTCGTATCGTTTCTCATCAATGAAACTATCTGTTCCAACCGGGGAATACTGATGTCCGACGATGACGGATCGACACGTACACCAAAATCATCCTGCCGGAACCGCTGGTATCCTGCCAATAAAAAATACGGAGGTGATTTTTGTTTTAAGATGTTCAACAGACGTACGGCGGCGGTTGAAATGTTGGAGACATCGCCGTAGAAACTTCCGTCGTTGCAGTGATTAAACAGCAGCCCGCCGAATTGTGTCTGAGGAATCTGCAACGGGAGCAAAGGATCGTATACCATTGTCAGGGAGGCGCCGATCTCCTTCTGAAAATCGCCGTATCGGTTGAAATTAAAACTGTTATTGATCGTTTTTCCCCGATATGTCGCAATCCCTTTCCCTTCATAATGTTTGTACCCGTAGACTGTTCCGATCGAATATTTTTGCATCAGCCTCTTCGAGGCAGCGATAGCGTCATCCCACACATCGTCCTGCCAGAGATCGGGATAGGCAAATCCGAGCGGCGACGTGACACTGGTAAATCCGTCGTTGGGCGTTGCGGTATCATAATAATACGACGCCACAAACGGCGCAAGTTCGAACAGATGAAGGTTCCACCCCCAGGTAATGGGAATCGTCCCGCGTTTTGGCGATAACCAGGCGCCCGATTGAAATGAAAAATGCCAGTTTGAGGCGTCTCCTTCGGTACCGATAAAGAGAAGGTAATATTTCTCTTCGACATCGACAGTATCCGGATCGATGGGTGAAACGGGGATGTACGACCGTGGAGCAATAGGAAAGGACGCATGCCACGAAAGATTGCCGAGGAGCGTTTCGTGAAAACTGGCGCCGAAATAGGCAAACCATTGCGTCATCGGTTCCGGACGGATCCATCCGTAGATATGAAAAATGTTTTGTGGATTCTGCTGGTGCATATAGTTCAGAACATTTTCCAGAATGTTCGCTTTCGGAACCGGCATGGAGTCCAGTTTAAGATCGTCATTCCCCGCAAGATTGACCTGAAACATACGGTGACTGATGGTAAAATCAGTTATCTCTCTTATATAAAACTTCGACGGATGACAGAGCGGTAAAAGATTTGTAATTCCCCACGAAAGCAACGTCAGGTACCGTTGTTCCTGCGTCAATGACGCATTGTTCCATGGGTGAGATGATGATTCAAGTCTGCCCGTGATCCATCGGGAGGAATCTGAATTGAACGGATCATCGATGAATATCGAATCGTGCACGGCGAGGGAGTAGACCGAAGCATCGGATGCAGAAAGTGGAATCCGGTTCGATAATCCACCGATGAGTGCGGCGTATTCTCCCTGCCAGAGAAATGATTGACCGGGGAAATTCCCATATGACAGAGCCGGATTATACGTCACCGCGCCGTCGATGAATGGACGGAATCTATTGATCAGATTTGATATTCCTGCTATGCTGTCGAAAAAGACATTTCCTCTGGTGCGGTATTGGTCGCGCCATTGTTCATCCGTCTGAGAATAACTCCACGTTTCGTATACATTCAAAAGGTACAGACGGGCAGAATCTCGGTTAACGATACCGGCAATGGACAGTGCGGTTAACCGGTCCTGCGAGGAGAGGCCGCTACCGTTGAACAATACTGCATTGTATTGACCATATACCGTGTGTAGAAAAAAAAAGAGAAAGACTCCAACAATTCGATGTAATTGCATTCAATAAATTACCGAAAAACCAAAGTGAAAGCAATCGTCAAGAATCGAAACCGCCGGTTACCGTATTCCTATCTCGACTGATCCCTTCGCGATTCGACGATATTCATGACGATCAACAGCAGCACGCCACCGAGAGATCCGAACCACAATCCGGGCCATTCTTTTCCGTCGGTACGGTGCAGAACATGGATTGGCATGAGCCATGGATAGAAATGGCCGTACTTCCAACTGGTAGCAAAAATTGCGACAAATGTTCCGCCGATGCCGGTGCCGATCGGTGCCGTAAGGGAGGTCCACCGCAGACTCACCCAATTTTGCACAGCAAACACCATCAATGATGCAATGAAGACGAGAGTCCACCGGCGCGCTATTTCGGCGACAGGAATATACGACGGCATGTCGATATTCGGATGCAGTATGTCGACGATAAATCCAGCGACAATCGTTCCCGCAAAAAGAGCAATGCCGCTGGCCAGTAACAGGAACAGTGCGGCCGACTGTTTTGCCGCCAGTACAGACCACCGGGGGACGGGGAGTGTGTACATTTTTTGCCAGCCGGAATTGGAATGTTCATACTGATATACCAGTGCGACGACGAGTGCGCAAAATAGTGGGAACATGAATATGCCCCACATGGAGAGGATATTGGTCGAAAACATTAACCAGAGATCTGCATCTGTTCCGATACCGTCCGATTGGTTGAGCCACAAAGCGCACTGCAATACTATCACGAACAACGGTGCGATCAACACCATCCAGAGTGCCAGCGTCCGTTTTAATTTCACTATCTCCGATGAAAATAATGGTATGAATGAATTCATTTCCGTCCTTCCGATTGAATATATTTCAGAAAGACCGACTCAAGACTTGGTTGCTCGAACATCATTTCGTAGACGTCGATCCCTTCTTCGATCAGCGCGCGGTTGATCAACGCTGCCGTTTCCTTATCCGGCACTGCAAGCGAGATGGCATCATTCGCGCCGGATATTTTTGCCGTACTGTATCGCCGGAGGACCATTTCCGCACGGACCCGATCGGAAAGCCGCAAAATGAGATTCCGTTGCTGCAACTGTTGTAATGCGGAAAGTGAACCCTGGAATTTGATTGTGCCTCCTGAAATAATACCCACGTCCGTCACGACTTGCTCCAATTCCGAAAGAATGTGACTGGAGAGAAGCACCGTCACTCCATTTTCCTTGGCCAATAATTTGAGAAAAGATCGGAATTCCAGTATCCCCTCAGGATCGAGGCCGTTGATCGGTTCATCGAGGATGAGCAATCGCGGTGAGTGCAGAAGCGACAGGGCAATTCCAAGCCGTTGTTTCATTCCCAACGAGTATTCTTTAACTTTTTTCTCCTTTGCCGATGCGAGGCCGACGTCAGCGAGAACTTTTGCAATGGTGTTTTTTGGAACGCGATGGATCTTTCTCACCACTTCCAGATTCTCTTCTCCGGTCAGGTGCGGATACAACGACGGAGTTTCGACAAGCGATCCGATGGAGCGCAATAATGTCGCACGGTGGCGCTGCATATCCATTCCATATATTTCCACCGAACCGGAATGCGGCGTCAATAATCCGAGCAGCAGTTTTATTGTCGTCGATTTACCGGCGCCGTTCGGTCCGACAAATCCGAAGATAGAGCCTTCGGTGATGGAAAGTGAGATGTCCCGGACAACAGTCGTCTGATTGTACGCAAAGGTAAGATTTTGAGTGGTGACTGCGTGCGTCATGTTAATCCTTTTTTTGACTTGGAGTCATCGTCTGTACATAAAACATTCCGTCCATCATTTGCGGCCAACGGGCTACCATCGTCGAATAACCGTATGGCCGTGCGTGAACGGTATCATGAAGCCAGTGCTGCTCCGGCAGCCGCTGAAAATCGAGCCATGCTGCATTGTTACCGGTATGGAAAATGATGTCTTCGATGGAACCGGGCGATGCTTTGGCAAGATCCCAGGCGTTTCTTCCACGGACAGCCGGCCTGCCTTCATACGCAGTGAATCCAAGTGCGTAGATGCTGTCGCCCATCTCTTTCCATACGATATGTCCCATCGGGATCATTGCAGTGTCGGAGTTTTTTCGATGGAGTATTTCGTGCCTGTTTCGAGAGATATGTGTCGATGCTGCCCATACGATAATCTTTTTATCGGGATATCGGATTCGGGACAACCACAACAGATTCTCGGCCATTTGTCGGTCACGCAGATTTATTATTGCGGGATCGGGATTTTTCCAATCGACATTCCATGTGAATGTTGCCAACGTCCCGATACTGCGCAGTACTTGGTGCCAGAATTCCGAATCTTTCGCCGTTGATCGTGCGATCTGTTGCGACAATGAATCGAGAGAATGGATGAAAAGAGGTTGGAGTGAATCAGCGAGTTCTCGGAATCTGCCCGGTTTTATTTGCATGGTATCCATCAATGATAGGGCAAATGATCCTTGCGAGGTATTAATATCCTGATTGGAAAGGAATATTCGGAGAGAATGCATCAGCGAATCACGGCCGTAGCGGCCGGTAATTTGCATGTCAAATCCTGTGTACATCAATGGGCGGGGAGTCTGCTGTGTCCTGGCGATGTAATCGATGACGGGTTGGAATTGTTTGCTTGCCGTCCAGATGTCAAAGGTTGAAAGTTGCACCGCCTGCTGAGCGGGAACACCCTGCCGGATGGCATCTCCCGCGGACTCACAATCGAATAGACCGCTTTCCATGGCAACAACATCGAATCCCATTTTCTCGTGCAGAAACTTGATCAATCGAGCTTTGGCAAGAAATGTCGCTCCGTCGCCATGAGATTGCTCCCCGAGCAAAACGATCTTTTTACCGGCCAACAGGTCGATCAGAGGCAGAAGATCGGTGAACAGTGTGTCGTTCGGATCTATCGACCGTATCGGAATCAAATGCCGTTGTAGTGCATTGATTTTTTCTGTCTCTATGACGTGATGCTGTTCGCGGCATCCGAATGCCGTGCCTACGATAAACAATAGGAGTAAAATGGCATATCGTTTTATTGCCTTTTGTTTCATAGCCTGTAATTAACGAAAATCACAGTTCTTTGTTTCATAGCGGATTGGAAATATCCGGTTACGCTTGGTGAGGCAAAGGGAGCAATTTTTTGCAGTTCAAAAAAAAATAGTTACATTACAGAGTCGAAAAAGTATCCAACCGTTTATCCACTATCATAGGTGTTTCCATGAAACGATATTTGTCGGTGTTGTTTGCCGTCGTTTGTATTCAAACGATTGAAGCCCAGACAATTAGTTACTCATCGCATGTCCGGCCCCTCTTTCAAAGTTATGGATGTCTTAATTGTCATGGCGGCACAAACGGCTTGTTTCTCGACACATATTCATCGGTGTTTTCCACCGGCAATCATGCACCTGTGGTAGTGCCGGGCGATACCAATAGCGTGATTGTATTGAAATTGAAGGGGGCAACATTTGGAGACAGGATGCCGTTCGGCGGAGATCCGATGGATCCGAACGATCTGAATACCATTATGACGTGGATAAAAAATGGCGCCGTTGAGAATTCCACATCGGTGAGGGAATTACCGGAATCAGGTCTCATTAAAACTTTTGAATTGCAACAAAACTATCCGAATCCGTTCAATCCCGTCACGCAAATCAGGTTTGCGATTCCGGTGTCCGGTTCTGTCCGTTTGACGTTGACCGATGCGGCAGGCAAACAGATTGCAGTGTTGATCGATCGGAAGATGACAGCGGGATCCTATTCATATACACTCGATGCATCACGGTTGTCGAGCGGTGTATATTTCTACCGCCTTCAATCGTCAAATTATTCACAGACAAAAAAACTCGTTTTGACCAAATAATATCGTGAAACCGGTTACTATCATCGGAGCTGGGGCTGTTGGTCGGTCGATAGCCCTTGATCTATATAATAAAGGTGTTCGGATCGATGGGGTCTATTCACAATCCGGCAGTACGGCGAAGGTGATTGGGAAGCGGGTGAAAGCACGATATTCCGGAGTGTTGAACACGACGAGTGTGGTAAGCAGTCTTATTATTATCGCTGTGCCGGATACCGAAATCAAAAATATTGCCGCAGTCATCGGCAGACAATCGACTTCGTTGAATAACTGTGTGATCGTACATACCTCCGGCGCATTGTCCAGCGCGGAGTTGCAATTGCTGCGCAAGCGTGGCGGAGCGACCGGTTCCTTCCATCCGATGCAGACTTTTCCGCGGGCTACGCAATCACGTTTGCGGGGCGTCTGGATCGCTGTCGAAGGAGATACGCGTGCGGTCGCACACTGTCGTCGATTGGCGAAACTGCTCGGGGCGCATACTTTTCCGATTTCTAAAGAGGCAAAAGTTCTGTATCATATGGCGGGAGTGTTTGCCTCAAACTACTTCGTTACGTTGTTATCGGTCGTGGAGAAACTTGCTGCTGACAGCGGAATTTCCCGCCGCCTGATCTGGAAGATCTATCAACCGATTATCGGTCAGACATTGCGGAACGTGGTCGGAAGTTCACCTGCATCGGCATTAACCGGGCCGATCGCACGGGGAGATACGGAAACGGTGATCAGGCATCTCCGCGCGTTATCGACGAAAAAATTGGCGCATCTTACTGCGCTCTATTCGTCCCTGGGTATTGAAACGATCAGGCTCGCAAAAGAAAAATGACGGTGAATGCACCATGCTGGTAGATTATCATACGCATAATAAACTCTGCAAACACGCAGAGGGTGAAATGGAGGAGTATATTCTCCAGGCAATTTCGATGGGATTGAGCGAGATCGGCCTTGCCGATCATTCTCCCATGCCGAACGATTGGGATATCTCTGTCCGGATGTATGAAGAGCAGTTCTGGAATGTATACAAACCGACCGCACTGGAACTGATCGAGAAATACAAAGACAGGATCAGCGTAAAATTTGCCGTGGAGGGGGATTATTTTCCCGGAACGGAAGATTGGGTCCGCGATTTTATCGACCGGAATGATTTTGATTATATAATCGGTTCTGTCCATTATCTTGGGGAATGGGGATTCGACAATCCGTTATATGTCGGTAAATTCAACGATACAGACATTGATGCCGTCTATGTATCGTACTACGACCATATCAAACGATCCGCGCAGAGCGGATTGTTCGATATTATCGCCCATTGCGATCTCGTAAAGAAATTTGGACACCGTCCGACAAAAGATTTGGAAGGAATTCTCCGGGAGACGTTCAAGGTGGTAAAACAGGCGGGAATGGCGGTCGAGATCAACACTTCCGGCTTGCGGAAACCGGTGAAAGAGGTATATCCCAGTGAAAAAATATTGAAAATCCTTTCGGAGTATAAGATCCCGCTGACTCTCGGATCGGATGCGCATTCCCCGACCGATGTCGGAAAGGATTTTGACATAGCACGGCAGCTGGTAGAAAAATATGCGGGTGGAAAAATCTCCGTCTATACCCGTCGTGATCGCTCAGAAGTATTCATTTAGTTACGAATGACAGTATGGATAAACGAATTTATATTCTGGCAGGACTCGGCATTCTCGCCGTTTCCCTGGCGGTGTACAGGGAAAAGGGTATGAATCCCTCCGAGCAGATCAGTTTTTCGTTCACTGCCAAAAAAGAGATCACACCGCAGCGCCTTCTTGGAATGGCGGAAGCGACGCTGCACGCGCAGGGTGTGCTGCCGAAAAATATCCGTCCTATCAAGGACCGGAACGATGTGCGTGTCATGTATCGGCAGACATTCGATGTGTTGAATTTTATCAGCGTACTGAAAGATTCACTCGACGGATATTCCGCGGAGGTCTTTTCGATTGACAATGCGAAGGATAAATCGTCGGTTGTGCAGATTAAGAACGGCGATGTGATTATCAAAAGTTTTATTTTTAACAAGGAGCAAAGCAAGGGACCACAGAAAGGAGTTGTACCATCAGTACCAAAGTAAGCGCAACAGCTGTCATGGAAAAAATTGTATCACTGGCGAAACGCCGCGGTTTTGTCTACCAATCCAGCGAGATCTACGGGGGTCTCAACGGATGTTGGGATTACGGTCCCATGGGCGTCGAACTCTTAAACAACCTGAAGCAGTCCTGGTGGAGAGCAATGACGTTTCGGGACGATGTGGAAGGAATCGATGCTTCCATACTTATGCATCCCCGTGTCTGGGAGGCGTCGGGTCACGTCGCCAATTTCACCGATCCCATGATCGATTGCAAAAAATGCAAATCGCGCTACCGTGTGGATGTTTTGCTGGAAGATCTGTCGGTCAAAAAGAAAAAGGATGTCTTGCGCGATATGTTTCCCGGAGAATTTGAAGGACAACAACATGATGACAAGATAGCCGCCGAATTCGCAGCGCGGATGACATCCGATGAAATTGTCGCGAAGGCAATCAAGCAGAGTATCGCATGCCCCAACTGCGGCACAAAAGGGGAATTCACCGAAGCACGGCAATTCAATTTGATGTTTAAGACGTTCGTCGGTCCGGTGGAAGATGCAAACAATGTCGTCTATCTCCGTCCCGAAACAGCACAGGGAATATTCGTTAATTTTCTGAATGTCCAGAACGCGTCGCGACAGAAACTTCCTTTCGGCATTGCACAGATCGGCAAGGCATTCCGGAACGAGATCAATACAAAAAACTTCCTCTTCCGGACGCGCGAGTTCGAGCAGATGGAAATGCAGTACTTCGTAAAGCCGGGAGAAGAGGACAAGTATTTCGATTACTGGCGCGAAGAACGGATGAAATGGTTCCTCGATCTCGGCATGAAAAAAGAGCATCTCCAGTGGCATAAGCACGAAAAACTCGCCCACTACGCCAAAGCGGCCTTCGATATCGAATTTTTATTCCCGTTCGGGTGGGGTGAGATTGAGGGGATTCACAGCCGGACGAATTTCGATCTCTCGCAGCACGAACAATTTTCCGGAAAGGCGATGAAATATTTCGACGAACAGTCGAAAGAAAAATTCGTCCCCTTTGTGATTGAAACATCGGTCGGCGCAAGCCGGTCGTTCATGGCTTTTCTCTGCGCGGCGTATGACGAGGAGATGGTTGAAGGAGAAATGAGAACTGTCCTGCATCTGCATCCGTCTCTGGCGCCGGTAAAGGCGGCGATACTCCCGCTCGTGAACCGAGACGGTATGGATGAAATCGCCCGGAATATGACCAGGGATCTGCAGCGTCATTTTCGCGTTTTCTACGATGACAGCGGCGCCGTCGGACGGCGATACCGCCGTCAGGATGAGATCGGGACCCCGTTCTGCTTCACCGTCGATTCGCAGACATTGCAGGACCGGACGGTCACGGTACGGGAACGCGATACAATGAAACAGGAAAGAATTGCGATCGATGCGGTAAAGGAATATTTGTTCAATAATATCTGATCACCGGCCTATGAAATCACTTTTCTTCAATCCAGAACTCGACTATCTCCGTTCCGGCTGGCGGATCGGAATATTCGTTGCCATTTTCTTTGGATGCACAATCGTCATCGGGCTTCCGACGATATTTTTATTAAAGCAGGTCTTTGATGTCCGTTCGATGGCTCTGCAGATGTTTCTCACGTACGTCGCATTGACAGTTGCCACCTGGGTAATGCTTCGGTTTGTCGATAAGCGGCCGTTTCGTTCGATCGGATTAACATTCACGTCACCGTGGTTGTTACACCTGATGCAGGGAACGCTCCTGGGAGCGGGGATGATGACAGTCATATTTATCATTCTCTATTCCACCGGCATGGTGACAATCGAATTCAGAGTCATGGAATTTCACCAGGGACTGTATATCTTTATCAACAGCCTTTTTCTGTACATCGTCGTGGGCTATGGTGAAGAGTTTATGTTCAGAGGATATCTTTTTCAGGTGTTTGCCGAGGGAACAAACCGAATTGTAGCGACAGTAACAATTTCCGTCCTGTTTGCTTTTGTGCATGCAAAAAATCCTAACGTATCGTTGTTCGGCCTGATCAATGTCGGGTTGGCAGGGATATGGCTCTCAATCGCCTATATAAAAACGAATTCGCTCTGGCTCCCCGTTGGCCTGCACTTTTCGTGGAATTTCTTTCAGGGTTTTGTCTTTTCTCTTCCCGTCAGCGGCACAACATCGGATAAAGAACAGATTGGAAAGGCGATCTTCACGGGACCGGAATGGTTTACCGGTGGAACGTTCGGGCCCGAGGGAGGCATGCTTGCAACGATCCTGCTCCTTGCGGCATCAGTCTTGATCTATCGTTCCCCATGGTTTTCATCGTCACCCGCTGCATGGCGGTATGAACAATGGAAAACCGAACGCACCGATGCGGTTGCCCAACAACAAACAGTTCAACCATTGCCGCCGCTGTGATGATTCGACGCCGTGTATTTTTTCTTGTTGTCTTTATTCCACTGGTCTCGTGGTCGCAGTGGATCGGAGCGCGTGATTTTGAGGAGCGCGCCCAACAGGGCATCAATGCAGTGTATAATCTTGAGTTCGACCGGGCGGAAGTGGAATTCAACTGGTTGGCGAAACACTATCCGGCTCATCCCGCCGGGAAGTTCTTCCTTGGCATGATCGAGTGGTGGAAGATTCTTATCGCCATCGACGATGAGTCACGGGATGATCTCTTCATCAAAAAAATGGATACTGTCGTCGAATTGTGCGACAGTTTGCTGGAGATTAATCCCGATGATATCACCGCACTGTTTTTCAAAGGAGGCGCGCTCGGTTTTCAGGGACGATTGCGTGCGAACAGGAGCAGCTGGATTACAGCGGCCAACGACGGCCGTTTGGCATTGCCGATCGTGCAAAAAGCATTTGCCATCGATCCGGAGAACAGCGATATACTACTCGGTATGGGCATTTATAATTATTACGCTTCCACAATCCCCGAACGATATCCGCTGGTAAAACCGCTCATGGTGTTTTTCCCATCCGGCGATAAACGCAAGGGGATTCAACAACTGGAAATGGCCTCCGAAAAAGCGCGCTATGCCGGCGTAGAAGCACAATATTTTTTGCTCCAACTCCAGTATAATTATGAACGGCAGTTCGATGAGGCGCTGGTGATTGCGACGTCGTTGCATCGTCGGTTTCCCAGGAACGTGCTCTTTCATCGCTATGTAGGGAGAAGCCTGTTTATCCTCTCGCGCCGTGCCGAAGCGGAAGTGGTTTTTAACAATATTATTCAGCGCTGTGAGACGCAGCAGGAGGGATACTCCGATTTCGTGGAACGCGAAGCGCGGTATTATCTCGGCCTGCTTGCCATGGATCGACGGCAATGGGATGAATCGCTCAAACAGTTTTACCTGTGCGATTCGCTCAGCAGGCGATTGGATATCAAAGAACAATCGGGTTTTATGGTGTTGACCAATCTGAGAATCGGAATGATCTACGATGTGCAGAAAAAAAGGAAATTTGCCATACTGCAGTACCAGAAAGTCAACGCCATGCGAAATTTCGAAAATGCTCAGACAATGGCGCAACAATTCATGAAAGTACCCTACGGATTATGAACGACGTGACACTCTATATCATTGCCGCCGGCTTAGTTGCTTCGGGAGCGGAAATACTCGGCGGGGGTTTCGTTGCATGGCGAAGAGAGGTTTCCCGCAGTATTCAGGAGTATCTCATTGCTCTCGGCGCGGGCTTTCTGCTGGCATTGGTGCTGATCGACCTCCTGCCGGAAAGCATCGAAAATATCGGAGAGACAGCGCCGCTCTGGATGCTGTTCGGATTCAGCATGATCCATTTTGTGGAACACACGGTCGTCAAACATTTGCATTTTGGCGAGGAGACGCACTCCGACGTGATGGTTTCAAAGATCGCCAGCTATTCGGCATTCTGGGGATTGTTCATTCACGCATTTTTCGACGGCCTGGCGATCTCGGCAGGAATGTATTATGACTTACCTCTCGGCATCTTGATCTTTATTGCGATCGCGCTGCATAAATTTCCCGAAGGTCTGACGATTGCATCGATTATGCTGGCATCCAAACAAACGAAACAAACCGCATTGCGTGCATCGGCGGGAGTCGCCGGCGGCACCATGATCGGCATCCTGATGATTTTCTTCTTGAAAAACGTCGATCCGCATATCACCGGCTATGCATTTGCATTCTCCGCCGGTGCGGCTTTGTATGTGAGCGCTAGTGATCTTATCCCGGAAATCAACCGTTCTGACGACCGAAAACTTTCACTGATCGTTTTTGTCGGAATGGTGATGTACTATTTCAGCGGACTTTTCATCCATCAATTTGTCGGCCATTAAATTAAAAAGCCGGGTGGTGTTCCCGGCTTTTTTGCTTCCACTATTCCTTCGTTTAGAGATCGAGTGCCACGGTAATTCTGCTGATGCTTCCTATCTTTCCCAATGAATTGTAACTGTAATCCAGCCGTACCGTGTTCAGCACGAGACCGCCGCCGAGTGAAAATCCGGCCATGCCGGCGGATGTTCCGATCTTCAATTCCTTTCGCCGTTCGTTGCTGTATCCGAATCTGAACCGGAGCGTTTTGCTGAGTGTGAATTCTCCTCCAAGCGAAAATGCATTGAATCGTTCGAAGAACGAATCATAATCATCATTCAATTTGTGAAAATTAAGGTTCAGTAAAAGGGGAAGATGCTGCGGTTTAACGGTGCCGCCGATTTTCACTTCGAAGGGAAGTGATTCCCTGGTATTAATGTAGGGATCCAATTGCGCACCGATATTGGCAATGGAAATACCGAACGACATCGGGTCATCGCCGGGAATCAGGAACAAGAGACCAAGGTCGATGGCATTAGCGGAGGAGTTTACATCGGCAATAGACGAATAGATGTATTTGACTGTTATGCCATAATATAAATTTTCTTCAAGTGCTCGGGCGATGGAAAGAGAAAGAGCAAGATCCCCGGCGCTGAAAGTACCGAGTGAATTTGCGAAGATGTCTGTTTCTACAAACGAACCATAGTTAACATAGTTTACGCCGAATCCGATTACACCGATCGATTCAACTTCCTGCGAAAATGCGGCAAAGCCGGTTGAGATATCCAGGAGATGGTTCGTATAACCAAACAACGCCTGAGGGGATGGTGATGTTCCGAGGATTGCCGGATTGACGAACATACCGGCTGGATCTCCGCTCAACGAAACAATACTTCCCGCCATGGCAGATGACCGCGCACTCACGTCTTGACGGAGGAATTCATAGGCCGGCCGTTCGCCCGCCATTGCGGTCATTTGTACCGTCAAAACCAAACAACAAAATACTGCTAAACGCATCACTGCTCCTCTTAATTTCTATATCAATGTAGACAACACAAAGGTGAAATTCAATATTTTATCTCTCGCGAAATATGTCTATACTATGCAAATATGAAACAGTTATCCGCCATAGTGCTGACCGGTATCATGCTTGCCGGTTGTGCCGGTCAGCGGCCGCCCGAAGGGGGTCCTCTGGATACGGTACCGCCGGAGATCATTTCCGTCTATCCCGAACCGAATACGGTGAATTATTCCGATACCAGAGTAGCCTTCGAATTCAGCGAATATGTCGACCGCCGGTCGGTGGAGGAAGCAATCTTTATCTCGCCGAACATCGATGATGTCGAATTCGACTGGGGAAGTACGGAAGTGGAATTGATCTTTCACGAACCGTTACGGATGAACACCACGTATGTGATTACCGTCGGCACCGATGTTTTTGATGTGCGAAACAGAAATCGGCTGGCTGCAGCATTTTCTCTCTCATTTTCCACCGGCGAGAAAATCGATAACGGCATGATCACCGGACGAGTGTATGACGAAAATCCCCAGGGGGTGATGATCTTTTCCTATCGCACCGACGACCTGTACGCCGATACGTTGAATCCGATGTATACCAAACCGGATTATATCACTCAAACGGGAAACGACGGTGCATTTTCATTGACCAATCTCGCGACCGGAACATACCGTCTGTTTGCCATCAAGGACGAGTATCGCAATCTGCTGTACGATCCGGAAACGGATGCAGCCGGCACGACGGAGGATGTTACCATCACCATTAACGACACGCTGACGTCGAACGTAAAATTTATTATTGCCACGGAGGATACCACGCCCCCGCGGATTGCATCGGTAACGGCGCCGGATAATCGGCATGTCATCGTCCAATTCAGCGAGCCGATGGATTCCGTACTGGTTCAGGCGAGCCGTTTTACAATCCATGACACAACGAGAACCGTGCCGTTGAATATCGAAGGATTATTCCCGAACAGTGTGCCGGTAAATTCCTATACGCTGATTACCGCACCGCAACTGACGGATTCGATGTATCTGTTGTCGACGGATTCGGTGCGCGATAAGATGGGATTTATCATCCATCCCCTGGCACGACAAAAGCAATTCACAGGATCATCGATCCCTGACACGATTCCGCCGAAATTAATTTCTTCCGAGATCTTCGAGGGGAAAAAAATGCTGCTTCCCGGCCGGCCGATCACTTTGCTATTTAATGAGGAGATGCTGCCGTTGTCGGATGATTCGACTTTTCGGTTAGTTCACAAAAAGGACAGTTCCGCAATCGATATTTCGGTCCAAATGACCGGACCGGCGTCCGTTCGAATTCGATTGCAAAAACCGCTCATCATTGATGATCAATATGCCTTACGCATCCGTTTGGATGATATCCGCGATCGCTTTAACAATCATTATCCGGATAGCACCGTCGTATTCGCATTTTCGATAGATGATCCGGAGCGATATGGATCCATTGAGGGATCATTCGCCGGATTTGGAAAGGATGCGACCGTTGTGGTGCTGGCGGGCAATATCAGCGACAAGAAGCAACGGCCAATCACCGCTACTGTTACCGCATTCGGCCAATTCGCTTTTCCGATGCTTCCGGAAGGACAGTATGTATTGAAAGCGTTTGAAGACAGGAATTCCAACTCCGTTCATGATGCGGGAAAGGTCTTTCCGTACGCGCCGTCTGAAAAATTTGTCATGTATGGCGATACCATCCGTGTCCGTCCGCGATGGCCGGTGGATGGAGTGCTGATCAGGAAGTAAGCATATTATTCTTCGTCGATCGTCGATGTGCTGTCGATGGGTTCTGGTATCGGCGGTTTTGGCGGCTGGTTTTTAATGATGCGATCCGGTACAATCCATGCTGTCCTGAATCCCTCTCCTTTGAACGTATTCAATATGGCTGTTGCCTCCGCACGATTGACAAAATCCCCGATTCGTATCTTATACGCGGGAACCTCATAGACGGTATAGACCCATAAATCCGGAAAGCGGGTGATGATATCGTTGCGGACTGTCAACGCTTCATCATATACATTGGTCGCCAAAATCTGTACCCGAAATCCTTGCAGTGTTTCCGGGGCGGCAGTCGTCAATTCGTCGATTGACCGGCCGACGGCTTTTGATGTGTCGTCCTTCTTATACAGGTATACTTCGGTGTCGTAAAATGACGGTTTAAATGAGCGCTCGTATTTGCTCACGCTTTCCTTCTTCGGTTGGTTGGCCAGCGAGTCGGTGCCGGTGTAACCATTGCCGGGTACCTGCGGAAGATCAAACAGCGCCGCTGCGGACAAGAGTAAAAAAACGAAAGAGGAGACGATGATATTCATTGTTTCAGTTCCGCCACCCATGCCTCGGTGTAATCGGCAGGATATTGTTTTTGAATTTTCTTCAGGAAAGTCTGCGCCATTTTTAATGATGAAAAATGGCCGACGCACACCCGCTCCATTTTAATTCCCTTCTCGTAAAATCGGATCACCGGCTGTTGGAATCTCTTTAAAGAGAGGGCATAATTGCGGTCAGTATTGCTCTTTAAACGATACGCGCCGATCTGAACGCTGTAATATTTTTGCGGCACGCTGTTTTTCACGGTTAACGGCGGGGTTTTCAGCAATTCCTTCTTTTTCGATTGAACGGTTAACGTGTCCGCTTGTACGTTGAAGCGCCGATTCGAAGGAACGGAAACCGGTTGTTGTTTCGTTTCGGGCGCCGATGTCACTGCCGTATCAATGTTCTGTTCTGCGTTCTGTTCTGTATCCGTTTCCTGATAGTCGGCCATGTACTCGTCATCATACGACTCTTCCGATGAGGAACATCCGAATAGGCCGATGCAACAGATAACGGAGGTCAGAATGAATGCAAATCTAATATTTTCCACCGGATGCTCCGATATGTTCAATGGGATGCCACGTGGTCTTAATTTCCTGTAGGTCCATGATCCTGTACGGTTGTTCGCTCGTTTGCTTGCTCCAGTCATCGGTCCAGAAGAAGACCCGTTTTACATTGAGCGATGCATTCTGCGCGACGGTTTTCTTTTCGGCACTGTCATGACGGCAGTACACCATTGCATTGACATCCATATGGCTCGAAAAGTGTTCGTGCAACTCCTTGCTCGTCCCGGTCAATATATTCACGACGCCGGACGGAAGATCCGATGTTGCCAGGACTTCCGCAAATGTCACTGCGCAGAGTGGTTTCGATTCCGACGCCAGCACGATGCAGGTATTGCCGCCGGCGATGCAGGGAAGGACGACCGACACCAATCCGAGCAATGAGCTTTCTTCCGGGGCGATGATTGAAACGACTCCGGTCGGCTCCGGTACGGAAAAATTGAAATGAGACGATGCGACAGGATTGACCGTTCCGAACAATTGTTGATATTTATCGCACCAGCCGCTGTAATGGACGATACGATCGATCGCAGCTGAGACTTCATCGGCAGCGGCGGTAGAGGTACTTCCCTGAAGGATCAGTTCCTCGACAAATTGTTCCTTTCGTCCCTCGAGCATCTCGGCAATTCGGTACAAAATCTGTCCGCGGTTAAACGCAGCGCGCGAGGACCATCCGCCGTATGCGCCCCGTGCTGCGACAACCGCATTACGGAAATCCTTACGGGAACAAAGAGAGACATTTGCAATGGTCTCTCTTTTCCTATTTAAAAGCGGATAATATCTGCCGCTTTCCGTACGGGGGAATTGCCCGCCGATATAGATTTTGTAAGTTTTCTGGACTTCAATTCGTGACATAATAGTTCTTTCACTTTTCTATTGATCGTTCATCAAAACGAGGGGAAGCATCCGCCAATCGACCTGCTTGACGGAAAAAAGATCTTTCTATTATAAAGTGACATACGAAGCAAGGCCGTGCAGGCCGCCTTCGCGTCCGAAGCCGCTTTCTTTATATCCGCCGAACGGCGATGTCGGATCGAACTTGTTATAGGTATTCGCCCAAACGACACCGGCGCGTAATTTTGTGGTCAGATTGAAAATCTTGGATCCTTTATCGGTCCAGACACCGGCGGAAAGCCCGTAGGGAATATTATTTGCCTTTTCAATCGCTTCCTCAACTGTCCGGAATGTCTGCACCGCTAATACCGGACCGAAAATCTCTTCCTGCACCAGCCGGTGCGACTGGGAAGTATGGAGAAAGAGAGTCGGTTTACAGTAGAATCCCTTCGACGGAAGGGAACAGGAACTTTGGTACAATTCTGCTCCCTCGTCAATGCCGATCTTGATATATGAATTGATCTTCGACAATTGATCTTTGGAATTGATCGCGCCGATATCCGTGTTCTTATCCAAAGGATCGCCGACGATCAGCGTTTCCATTCGATCCTTGAGTTTCCTGATTACTTCATCCGCTACGCTTTCCTGAACCAGCAGCCGGGATCCGGCGCAGCAAACATGTCCCTGATTAAAGAAAATTCCGTTCACGATTCCCTCGACAGCCTGATCGATGGTGGCATCTTCGAAGACAATGTTGGCCGCTTTCCCGCCGAGTTCGAGCGTCACTTTTTTATCGGTCCCCGCAATAGCTTTTTGAATGATTTTTCCGACTTCGGTGCTTCCGGTAAAGGCAATCTTCTTTACTTTCGGGTGATTAACAATGGCCGCGCCGGTTTTTCCGAATCCGGTGACAATGTTGACCACTCCCGGCGGCAGATCGCAATCCCGGATCAGCTCGGCTAATTTTAATGCCGTAAGCGATGTCGTCTCCGCCGGTTTCAGAACCACCGTATTTCCGGAAGCCAATGCCGGTGCAATCTTCCATGCGGCCATCAGCAACGGGAAATTCCACGGAATGATCTGTCCCGCAACGCCGATCGGCTGCGGTTGTCGGTTTGGAAAGGCATACTGCAGCTTATCTGCCCATCCCGCATAGTAAAAGAAATGATTTGCGGCAAGGGGGATGTCGAAGTCCCGCGATTCGCGGATCGGCTTGCCGCCGTCCATGCTTTCAATGACTGCGAATTCCCGCGCACGCTCCTGAATCATTCGGGCGATACGATAAATATACTTCCCGCGGTCTTTACCAGGCATCTTTTTCCACACGGTCGTATAGGCCTTTTCCGCAGCGTTGACGGCCGCATCGACATCCTTTTCACCGGCCTCTGCGATCGCTGCGATTGTGGATTCGGTGGCGGGATTGATCGTGTCAAAATATTTTTTTCCGGAGGGGGGGACGAATTTTCCGTTGATAAAAAGATCGTACCGCTCCTGCAGATGCACATGGTCTTTGCTCTCCGGAGCCGGTTGATATTTCCAGTCTTTAAAGAAACTGATCGGTGTTTCCGATTGCTGCGATGTCTTTGATGTCTTCATAAGTCCCTTTGGCATTCCAAGTCGATTGTTCATCGAATTTGTTAATCGATGGAAAAATATTCTTTTCCCTGATACGCTCCCTGTTGTTCCTTCGCAATCTGCATCAATACATCGTTTGCCAGACTGCTGGCGCCGAAACGGAACCATCGGTTGGTCATCCACGCATCGCCTAGCGTCTCATGCAGCATCACCAGATATTGAATGGCGAGTTTTGCAGTGGAAATTCCCCCCGCCGGCTTCATGCCGACCATTATACCCGTTGCATGAAAATGATCTTTGATTGCCTGAAGCATCACCAACGTTACCGGCATGGTGGCAGCGGGTTGGATTTTTCCGGTGGATGTTTTAATGAAATCGGCGCCGGCAGCAATCGCGATATCGCTCGCACGACGGATATTGTCGAGTGTGGAAAGTTCACCGGTTTCCAAAATCACTTTCAGCCGGGCAGTACCGCATGCCTCTTTGACCGATGCGATTTCGTCGAATACAAATCCGTATTCACCCTCCAGAAATTTTCCGCGGGAGATGACCATGTCGACTTCGTCAGCGCCTTCAGCGACGGCGAAACGAGTGTCGGCTATCTTGACGTCCAGAGTTGTGTTACCGCTCGGGAAGGCGGTGGCGACGGAAGCGACATGTATTCCGGTTCCGCTCAACGCCTTTTTGGCGGTCCGGACATGATTAGGATAGACACAAACTGCAGCGACGGTCGGCAAACCCGGAACATGATCACACAAGTGGGCTGCTTTGTAACACATTTGCCGAACTTTTCCCGGCGTATCTTTCCCTTCCAGTGTGGTCAGATCGATCATATTCAGAATGAGCTTGAGCGCCTGCACCTTCGATGATTTTTTTATACTGCGGGTTGTAAAGCGGGCAACACGCTCTTCTATTCCGACTTGATCGACGGAGGGACTCATTCGGAAATTGGGAAATTTTGTTGATTTGATCATTTTAAGACGGTCATTTTCTTTATTGCGGTGTAAGAACCTGCTACTAATCTATAAAAATAAACCCCGCTAGACAACTGGCGCGCATCGATTGTTGCGGTGTACGATCCCGCCTGCAAATTTTGCTCCACAACGGTCGATATTTTGCGTCCAATCGCATCAAAAACGGATAATTCTGTATGGGAATTTCGTGGAATCGAAAATCGTACGGTCGTTGACGGATTGAATGGATTCGGATAATTCTGCGAGAGGTCGAAGAATTCGGCAACCGGAGCGATTTCGGTGACGCTTAAAGGGGCATAATTATAGTGAATGATCCGTATGTCGTCTAGATACCAGCCGTCTCGTTCTTCCGCGCCATCGGATGCCAAACGGAATCGAATCAGGACAGTATGTCCATTAAATTCACTCAGGTCAACAGACTGTTCGATCCAATAATCTCTTGTGTCCAGAACCGATGCGAGCACTGAAGGATTAAAGCCGTCAAACCCGAATGAACCAACCGGTTGTTTGCTGCCCGACAGTCCGGATCCATTACGGGTCAATGGTGTGCGCAAAGGATGCCAGTTGACGCCGCCATTGGTCGATGCTTCGACTGTACCGAAATCCCATGCCGGTTCGATCGACCACTTAGTCCGAAACCTGAGTTCGTTATGAGGGGGCGGAAGTTGCACTCCGTTTTTCATGGTTAATGCACTGTTCACGTTCGCCGCATATTTTCCCGTCGGTGAATCAGTAAACGCGAGCGGGGAAGAGTACGCATCAGCAGTCGTTCCCCAGCCGGTTCCAATGGTCCAGTTGGTCACACCGCCGGTGGCATCGTCACTGAAGACGACCGCCGACGTTGTTGTGAATGCCCGCAGCGTATCCCTGACCAAAAATCCGGATGAGTCTGAAATTGTCACGACAAAATAAATGTTTTCAAGAGTATAATTGTGTTGTATTCCGCGGATCGATATGAGTGTATCTGCCAACGACGGTAGCAATGATACTTTCTGTGATGCAAAAGAATACATCAATGACGGATCGTTGACCGTGACGGTAAGATTTTCAGCTTTCTCGAGACCTCTGTTGCCCAGTTCGATCTGAAGATTAAAAATATTTCGGGGTGAGAGAATTGCATTTCCAAGAGTATCCTCATACCAATGGCGGCGCACATAAGGAAAATGTCCGGCATAATAGGTGAGGAGTTTGTTCATCTCCTGGTTTTCTTCCGCAAGGGGATAGATCTCACTTTGCGACGGCCAAAATCCTGTCCTGCCGACTTCCGGTGTCAATGCGTACGTCCGCTGTTTTCCATCGGATGTATCTCCGTACATAAAATCATCGGAATTACCCCGCGTTGAATATTGAACGGTCTGCATGTCGGTCCCCGTTGCATACCGGTTGACATTCGTCATCGTATAGGTCCATTCGCGGAAAAGAAGAGAATCCGGACTTTCCTCCGAGGAATATCCCCAGGGATAGATGAGATAATTGCCATATGTGTGGTAATTGAAACAGACATTGATTTTTTTTGACCGTAGAAATCGATCGATGGTTTGCGTTTCCGGTTCGGAAAACGGGGCGGTGCCGCGGAAGGTTTCGTTGTCGGGATTTATGCTTGATCCGTTGTTAAACGAATTCCACATATTCTCCGGTCCGTAATTTCTATTTAAATCGACTCCGTATGTACTGTCTATATTAATGCGACGATTCTTTCGCCACATTCCTCCGCCGTCCGGTGCGATTGTTTGGTTGAAAATATATCCGTCGGGATTGACGACGGGGATGAACCAGAGTTCCCGGTTGTTCACAAGATAGGATGCTTCGGGATCGCTGTTATAATTTTCCAGCAGCCACCACATATAATAGATCAACGTCGTCATTCCCTGCGGTTCGCGCGCATGATGCAATGCGGTGAAAAGCACTTCCGGTTCGTTCGATTCATCAATACCAGGTTGGTCGGAAATTTTTATTGCGTAAATTGCACGCCCTTCGTTGGAGACACCGATGGAATCCCTGGATGTGATCAACGCGGGGAATAAAAGGGACATTGAGTCCAGTTGCTGGAGGACTTCGGTATAGGTTAAAAATCCCCCCATCGATCCGTACCGAAAAAATGCCGGGGCATCGGCCGGAAGAATCGTTGGAAACAGATCTGCCGCTTTTGTTTGAGTGTAATATTCCTGCCAATCGTCTATCAGTATTGTAAACGGAATCCCGTTTTTTTTAAGCGACTTAATTTCAGCAGTATTGAGATATACATCAATCGCACTTCCGACCTTGCCGTGAAAATGATCGACGGCAATGCCGAGATCAACAAGACGCTTCATTGCGGCAGGAGAATGGACCGGAATCCGGACCTGGCTGTACCGATCCTGCGCGGTGAGCGAAATGAAACAAAGGAAAATTACGACAACTGTGTTTTTCATTTTGTGACAATCATTTTTCTGGCGGCGTAAAAACTTCCGGCCGTCAAGATATAATAATAGACGCCGCTGGTCAGCGTCGATGCATCAAATTCGACATAGTGGTCACCGCTGCGCTGCGTCGTATTCACTAACGTATTGATTTTCTGGCCGAGTGTATTAAACACGGTGAGCGATACAGACGCCGGCGAAGGGATGCTATAGGAAATGACGGTCCGGGGATTGAAGGGATTCGGGAAATTCTGACGGAGAACGAACGATGCCGGGACCATAGATCGATCGACTGCTGAGGTGGCGTTTTCCTGTGCAAGGTCAACATGCACTGTGTCCGTGGTTCCCTCGGGAGTGACGATGGATAGAGTATCGGTGACATAACCTGATTTTGAGACCACGACAGTGTGGAGGCCTGCGGCATTTCCATACCGATAGATGCCGGTTGCGGTAGTGACGTGCGTTCGTCCGGTTTCGAGTACACGCACAGTTGTCCCGTTCAACGGTAATTGCGTCGTTGCATCACGGATAATTCCCGTGACAGTGCCTCCATATTTTAAATCTACAGTGAACACATACAGTCCTGTATTCATGTCCGATACGGCGATCTTTCCGGAGGGAAAGTACGGATAGACACCCCATGCGCCGTGAAATACGGAACTATGAGGGAATTGTACCGGACCGGGATAGGTGTCATAAAAAGCAACCTCGATCGGATTGTACGGATTTTTTATGTCGAGAATTCGAAGCCCATCGCCGTAGTACGCTACGTACAGAAAATCTCCTTTGACAAAAACATTATGGATACTTTTGGACGGATCCGATTTCCACGTGGCAATTTCAACCGGTGCAGTACGATCGGTTATATCATAAATATGAAGATGGCCGCCGGTTACTTCCGTTGCAACAAACATGGTGCGACTATCCTCGCTCAGCCACACCTGGTGGGTTCGTTCTTCCGGCACAGTCGGCGTTTTGCTGACAACTTTTCCCGGAGTATCCTGTGTATAATGTCCTTTGGTGGTCATATCGACTATATCCAGCCGGCCGGAATTGATCGCAGCGGCATAGAGCGTATCGTTCCGGATAAAGGAATCGTGCACATACGGCGTGCTTCCTTTTCCGTACGATCCGACCTGAATAGGGTTCAACGGATCGGTGATATCGATGATTCTCGTCCCTCCGAAATCTCCGCCATTAACATAGAGAAAGTTCTTGTCAATGCTGACGGTATGGGCGCGATTGTACAATCGAATGGAGTTGGTGGAGAAATTCGTTGTATCGATCCAGGAGTAAGTTTTCTTGAACGTTCCTGAATCCGGAAGAGTCGTCAGATCGATGATCTGTATACCGGGCCGTTTTTCGGAATTGGTGCCTTCGGCACCCACATACAGGTAATTTTTATAAGTGCGAAACTCATGGTAGTTATATCCCGACGGCGGCCCGACATGAAATGACACCTCTTTAAGAGGCAGTTCGGTGATATCGACAATCGATGTTCCCTGCGAAGTGCCGATGATTGCATATTCCCTATTATTGGTAGTATCCGTCCAGCCCCAGATTTCGGAATAATCAGCGCCATTGGCACCGCCGGCATAATGGTCGATGGTGCCAAACAATGAGATATTATAGGAACTTTGTCCGAATGCAATTGATGCGGAAAAGAAAAGAAAGGGTATTAGATTCTTCATCGTACCTAACAAAAAGTGGAGGAATATTCCAAAGTAATAAAAAAAACCGTTATTCGG
The DNA here is from genome assembly GCA_964371615.1 of uncultured Chitinophagaceae bacterium. Classification (GTDB taxonomy): domain Bacteria; phylum Bacteroidota; class Ignavibacteria; order UBA10030; family UBA8401; genus SpSt-333. Next base: position 434,573 of record CAYJMS010000002.1, on the reverse strand, counting down.
AAAGCGCAACTTTCCGCAGTCCACGGACTGAATTACAGATATAAACCGCATCCGCATGCCGTACATCATCAGCGTTCAGGATCTTTTCTCTCGCGTTTTTCGCTGTTGCCAGCACATGCTGCCGATAGATCCCGTTCAGTATGCCTGCCGATATTGGCGGTGTAAAAAGCACTCCGTCCTTTTCGATGAAGATATTTGTGATGCTTCCTTCGGTAATTTCATTCCGTTCATTCAGAAATATGTATTCGGCAATCTGTTCTTTTTCAGCACGCACGCGGTAGCGATTATATAGATCGCGGAATGTTGTCTTGTGATACAGAAACCGGTCCGATGAATCGGTTGTATCCTCGGCGATACGGATGAAATCTGAAGGTACTATTGGCCCAAGCACCGTTGTTTCAGTTTGCGGAACTCCGTCGTTTCCGACACGAAGCCGGATCCGGTATTCATTCCCGGCTGTGAAGTCTTGTGCGGCTGCTTCCAGGGCTGCAAGAGTCGCAGAATTATCGAACGGCATACCAAAATATTCCGCCGAATCACGCAGGCGGGCGAGATGCTCATCAAGAAAGATAAATTCTTTATTCCATAATATAGTTTCCAATAGATCAAACTGGTTCAGTGAATGTGTGACGAACCGAGTTTTGAGAAGACATTCTTCATATTCCTTTGCCGGATCTGAATCATACACAATGCCGCTGCCGACTCCCATGACTCCCTGTTGTGCATACACGACGAGTGTCCGTATCGCAACGCTGAATACCGATTCCCCGGAAGGCGAAATAAAACCGATCGCTCCGCAATAGACTTCACGGGGATTCTTTTCCAGTTCGTGAATGATCTGCATGGTGCGGATTTTCGGTGCACCGGTCACCGAGCCGCAGGGGAAGAGGGATCGGAAAATTTCGTAATAGCGGATATCATCCCGCACAGTGCCGCTGACGGTGGAGGTCATTTGAAGCACTGTCTCCAGTTTTTCGACCGCGTACATATCACTGACGGCGACCGATCCTGGTAAACAAATTCGGCCGAGATCGTTTCGCAGCAGATCGACGATCATCAAATTTTCGCTTCTGTTTTTTTCATCCCTGCGAAGCCAGCCGGAGAGTTCCCGGTCTTCCTCCAGTGTCTTGCCCCGATGACAGGTGCCTTTCATCGGTTTTGTCGTAATGGTATTCCCGTGACGGCGAAAGAAAAGTTCGGGCGAAAAGGAAAGGATCTGCGTCGCACCCGTATTGATGAAAGCGCCGTACGGAACATGCTGTTTTTTCCGCAACGCACGATAAAAATCCACCGCATTCCCGCTGCAATCGAATTCAATCCTGTCCGTAAAATTGACCTGATAGGTGTCTCCGTTTTCGATATAGTTTTTTATCCGTTCGATTTTCCTGCGATACGCTGTGTCGGTTATACCAAAGCGGAGATTGGAGATTGCGGGGGCGTTGTATTCATCATCCTCAAGCATTCCTCCGGGAATGTTTATCGGCGCATTATAGACATACATTGTGATCAGGGGAAGGGCAGTACGAATTCCGGTTTCAGGAATAACATTTTCGAAATGATATCCGCATTCGTATCCGATATATCCTGCGATCCATTGCTGCTGTGAAAGGGAAGATTCAATGCGATGAAAGAGGTCGGGAATTTCGTCGATGGAAAATGCCTGAAGGACTTCGACGGGATCCTGAAAAAGATAATTGGCGGTATTGAATTCATCCCTGCGTGACGATTCCAACAGGATCGTATACTGTTTCTGCAGCGCTGAAAACAGAACAGCACGATCCATGGAAGGACCGTGCTGTTTGGTGAGACCGGAATTATCCAATCAACTGCTCCAAATTCGTCTTTAATTTCTGTATGGTCTGTTCAAAATTCTGCTCTTTTGATCGTTCTTTTTCTATCACATCTGCCGGTGCCTTGCCGACAAAGCTCTCGTTGGTCAACTTGGCATGTACCGCTTTTAATTGTCCCGTAAGACGATCAATCTCTCTTTGCAGTCGTTCCCGTTCCACTTCAACATCAATTAATCCTTTCAACGGGACGAACACTTCCTGCCCCTTGACGACAGAACTTGCGGCGTATCCCGGCTTTTGCAATGCCATTCCGAGCGTAAGATTCTCCAATTTCAGGAATTTTGTCATTGTCGGACGCTGGTCTTCGAGAAGAGAGAGCAAGTCATAATCGTTACAGCTGACGACAAGATCGATTCCTTTCGACGGAGGGATGTTCATTTCACTCCGGATCTGACGGACTGCGGAAACGACATCCTGGAAGAAGGCCATTGAAATTTCCACTGCCGGATCGATCACGCCGTTGTCATGCACCGGCATATCGGCCCGCATGATTGTTTCATCGTCACCACGCAGCGCGAGATGCTGATAGATCTCTTCGGTGATGTACGGCATGAATGGATGGAGCAGCTTTAATGTCTCTTCGTAAATTTTCAACGCTCTGTTCAGAACGGATCTCTTTAGTTGTTCGTCGGACGTCTCCTGAATGCGCTGCTTGACAAATTCAACATACCAATCGCAGAAATCTTTCCAGAGAAATTCATACAGCAATTTAACGGCATCATTTACCCGCAGGTTGTCCATCGCCGCTGTTACATCGCGCGTTGTCGAATTGAACCGCGAGATGATCCATCGATCAGAGAGTACAGCCGGATCGGATCCGCTGACGATCGTCAACGTGTCCGGCTCGGCGGCGAGCTGATCGCGGTTCATCATCAAAAAACGACCGGCGTTCCAAATTTTATTGGCAAAGTTCCGTCCGATTTCGACCTTGTCGTTATCGTACAGTACGTCCTGACCGATCGGTGCAAGGAACAAGACTGTGAACCGCAGCGCATCCGCGCCGAACATCGCGATCACGTCGAGCGGGTCGGGGGAATTGCCGAGCGATTTGCTCATCTTCCGTCCCTGCGTATCGCGGATTAAACTGGTAAAATACACCTGCCGGAAGGGGACTTCGCCTTGAAATTCCAGTCCCGCCATAATCATTCGTGCCACCCAGAAAAAAATGATGTCCGGTGCCGTCACCAGCGTGTCGGTCGGATAAAAATATTTCAGATCGTCGGACTTTTGCGGCCATCCGTGCACGGAAAAAGGCCAGAGCCAGGAACTGAACCATGTATCCAGCACATCACTGTCCTGGCGCAGATTTGTCGAACCGCAATGCGGACAACGCTCCGGTGCCGTTCGGGAAACGATCGGTACTTTGCAGGCGTCGGTGGTGCTCTCTTCGCCGGCGCAATACCACGCGGGAATCCTGTGTCCCCACCATAATTGACGTGAAATGCACCAGTCGCGGATATTGGTCATCCAGTGCTCGTACACCTTGGTGAATCGATCCGGATAGAATTTTATCGTTCCGTCCTGCACAACTTTTAATGCCGGTTCGGCAAGCGGTTTCATCTTTACGAACCACTGATCCGAGAGATACGGTTCGATTACCGTGTCGCAGCGGTAGCAATGACCAACGCTGTGCAGATGATCTTCGGTCTTAATCAGGAATCCCTTGTGCTCGAGATCGCGCAGCAATTCCCGGCGGCATTCGTACCGGTCCATGCCGTGATATTTCGGCGGAACATTGGTGTTCATTTTCGCCGACGTATCCATGATAATGATCTGATCCAGATTATGCCGGATTCCCATTTGATAATCGTTCGGATCATGGGCGGGAGTGACCTTGACTGCGCCGGTACCGAATTCCACGTCCACAAAATCATCCGCGATAATCGGTATAATGCGGTTGGAAATCGGCAGGATGATGTTCATGCCGATAAGATGTTTGTATCGCTTGTCTTTCGGATTGACCGCCACCGCCGAATCGCCCAGCATCGTTTCCGGCCGTGTCGTGGCGACAACAACCGATTCGGTGGAATGCTCGACGGGATATTTGATGTACCAGAGATGCCCTTTGCTCTCGGTGTGATTCACCTCGTCATCGCTCAGTGCGGTATGATCTTTCGGACACCAATTGACGATGTACTTGCCGCGATAGATGAGCCCTTTTTCATGCAGCAGGACAAACACTTCTTTGACCGCGTCCGACAATCCTTCGTCCATGGTGAATCGTTCACGTTCCCAGTCGCAGGAGACGCCGAGTTTCCGAAGTTGTGCATTGATCGTGTCGCCGTATTGCGTACGCCATTCCCACACTTTCTCGAGGAACTTTTCCCGGCCGAGATCCTTGCGCTTTATTCCTTCCTTCAGCAGCGATTTTTCTACGACGTGTTGCGTAGCGATTCCGGCATGGTCGGTTCCGGGCACCCAGCATGCTTCGAATCCCTTCATTCTCTTCCACCGGATAAAAACATCCTGCAAAGTGTTGTTCAGGATGTGTCCCATATGCAAAATGCCGGTGATGTTCGGCGGGGGGATGACAATAGTGTAGGGCGATTTTTCGGGATTGATCGTTGCATGGAAATATCCGTTCGATTCCCATCGATGATAGATCTTTTCTTCAACGGCCTGCGGATTGTATTGTTTTGGCAATTCTGTCATAATAATAGTCTGCGTAGTAATGTTAACCGTGATTTTTTTCGACGATATGCAACAGGAGGTCTCCGACCATCTCGTACGGAAAAACAATTTCATTTGCTCCGAGCGTCTTCATTTGCTCCGCCTGAGCAGTGGTATCGGCGGTGGCGACAATATATGCCGAAGGCGCCAATGCCCTGACCGAACGGACAATCTTCGCATTGGTCGTGCCTTTGAGGAGATAATCCGGTATGGTAGAGAGAATCATTTTTGCGCCGTCCACATGGGCATGGTGTAAAGTATCAAGACTGTTGATATCTCCAAATATGCCACCCATACCCAATTTTCGGACTTCATTCAGTGTTTCTGTGTTAAAATCGATCACGAGAATCTTCGATAACATTGCGATGTTGTGCTCTTTGATGCGGTCCACAAGTGCCCTGGCGGCGCGGTGAAATCCCAGAAAAACAATGGAATACATCTCCTCGTCATTGGTCTCGTCGTTCTTTTCGGCAGCGGTGGTTAAGCCGATTCTGCGCGACATTCTTTCCCAGGCAGCATGGATTTCGTGGTTGTATTTAATTGCATAGGAGGAAAGAATGGAACTCAATGCCATCGAAAAAATCAGCATCGAGACCAGATCTTCGGTGATGTGATGATATCCGACTCCCAATGCGGCGATCACGAGTGAGAACTCGCTGACCTGTGCAAGATTCAGACTGGTGATGAAACTGGCGCGCCGTCCCGTACCGGTCATGCGCAACAACGGGACGAGCGTTGCAAACCGGGAGACGATAATAAAGAGTACAATGACCACTCCCATGAGCACCATTGCCGGATCGGGGACAACCATTTTCATTCCGAGTGAAATGAAAAAGAGCGTTAAAAAGAAATCCCGCAGCGGAAGAGTTTTTGCGGTGACGTGAATACTGTACGGAAACGACGATATTGAAATACCCGCAACCAGCGCTCCCATCTCTTTTGATAATCCGAGGACGCCGGCGCCGCTGGCAACCAGAGAGCACCACCCGATCGAAATCAAGACCACCATTTCCGGCGATCCGAGTACGCTTTCGAACATATACCGGAGAATATATTTGCTGATGAGAAATCCCGCAACCAGCAGCAATGTTGCCTTGACAATTGCGATGACGACGGAGATGATGTCCGGATTCGAAAAATTGGGCTGGAGTGTCAGGATCATGATCGCCCAGATATCCTGAATGATCAGGATGCCGAGCGTAATACGGCCGGCAATCGTGTCCGCCTCGAATTTATCGTACAAAATTTTAACGACGATGGCCGTGCTGCTCAACGCACAGAGCAGGGCAAGATATAATCCTTCCAGATTTCCGTCGGTGGTTTCAAAACCGATGATCGTGAAAAATCCGTACCCGATGATGACGCACAACACAAATTGTCCGACGCCGGCAACAATCAATTGTTTGCCGGAAGCGACGATCTTTTGCGGATTGAGTTCCAGGCCGATGATGAAGAGGAGAAGGATCAATCCGAGTTCGGAGATCACCTCGATACTCTCCGCGTCGGTAATCAATTTGAAGCCGATGGAAGGTCCGATCAATGCGCCCGCGATGAGATAACCAAGAATTATCGGCTGACGGAGACGATGGGAGAGAAATCCCACTATGGTTGCCGCAAAAACCGCTATGCCGATGTCGTTCAGGAGACCGTGCATACCGATTTACGTTTCTGTTGTGATTGTATGAGCGATGGTGCCGATTCCGGGGATCTCAGCGACCAATTGATCGCCGGCGACCACCTGCGCTACGCCTTCGGGAGTGCCGGTATAAATAATGTCCCCTTCATTAAGTGAGAAGACCGACGATAGAAACACGATCAGGTCTTCCACTTTGAAATTCATTTTTGATGTGCTGGTATGCTGTCGCAATTGTCCATTCACCTTCAAGGAGAGATCGAGTTCGTGCGGATCGCGAACGGCGCCGGCTTCTACAAACGAAGAAAGGGGAGCAGAGGTATAAAATCCTTTTGCAATGCTCCATGGTTGACCGCTTTTTTTCGCCGCCGTCTGAACATCGCGCATAGTCATGTCCAATCCGACGCCGTATCCGGCTACATGGCTCAGCGCTTCGGAATGGGGTATATTTCTCCCCGCCTTGCCGATGAGCACCGTCAATTCCACTTCATGATGAACATTCGTCGACTGTTTCGGCAAAATAATCGGTGTCCCGTTTTCAATGACGGCGTTTGATGGTTTAAGAAAGATAACCGGAGTGTCGGCGACCGAACTCCCCATCTCTTTTGCGTGTTCCGCATAATTTTGTCCAACGCAGAATATCGTATTGATGGGAATTCTTTTGCCTGACGGCAGTATCGTTGCGTATTTCATAATAAAAGAATATAGAAAAACTCGCCGACAATTGAAATAACTATGAAACTCGGTCATTTTTAATTAAATTTTCACCACCATCACACAGAAAGGCACCACCGTTGGCAAGTACATACAAAAAATCAGGCGTCAATATTGATGCGGGGGATGAGGTTGTCCGTCGAATTAAGAAGAATGTCCGTTCAACATTTACCAAGAACGTGTTGACCGATATCGGCATGTTCGGAGCATTTTTTGAGGCGCGATTTCCCGGCATTAAGGAACCGGTACTGGTGTCGAGTGTCGACGGCGTCGGAACAAAACTCAAAATAGCATTTCTGATGAAGCAGTACGGAACGATCGGTCAGGATCTGGTGAACCATTGTGTGAACGATATTGCCGTTTGCGGTGCCACTCCGCTTTATTTCATGGACTATTTCGCCACCGGCAAACTTGCGCCGCATATTGCTGCGGATGTCATCGGCGGATTTGCCAAGGCATGTAAACAGAATCGCTGTTCAATCATCGGCGGCGAAACGGCGGAAATGCCCGGATTTTATGCCGCCGGGGAGTTTGATATTGCCGGAACAATTGTCGGTGTTGTCGAAAAGAAGAAAATTATCAATGGACGGACGATCACCAAAGGCGATGTACTGATCGGATTGCCGTCGACCGGCCTGCATACGAACGGATATTCGCTTGCCCGGCATGTTCTGTTGCAAAAGTTTTCCCTGAAGAAAAAATTTCCCGAACTCGGTGGAATGCTCGGCGGGGCATTGCTGGCAGTCCATCGTTCTTATCTGTCACCGATACAATCACTGACGCGGAAAAATCTTGTAAAGGGAATGTCTCATATCACCGGCGGCGGTATTGTCGGCAATACGATGCGTATCATGCCCAAAGGGAGATCGATCAAAATTGACTGGCTCGGATGGCAGCGCCCGTACATTTATGATCTGATCCAGACCGCGGGCGGTGTTCCGGAATATGACATGACACGGACCTTCAATCTCGGCGTCGGTTTGATCGTTATTGTGGATAAAAAAAATGCGGATACTGCGATCCGCATAATGAGAAACCAAAAAGAAAAACCGTTTATTGCCGGGGAAGTACTGTAATTTTTCCTGCTGTAGTATCCTTGCCCGTTTGTTTTTCCCGGGATTTCTTTTCTGCATCGTTTCGAATGCTGTCCATTGCCGTTGTGACATCCTGCAGAAACATCTTCCATGCTTCGGGATATTCCGAAAGATCATCGATGACCTCTCTGAAAGTTTCCTGTTCGTACCCCCGTTGGACAAAAAAATCATTCACTGAATTTCGATAGAGCGAATCTGCCATCTTTTCCGTCATCTTTTCCTTCTCATATAATAATGTCAATTCGGCATAGGTTATGACAAGGGCGCGGTCGTAAGGTTTTGAATTCTCCGGGGAGCAACCGATTAATCCGCTTCCGATGATGATGATGATCAATAATAATGTAAAGAGAGGTTTCTTTTGCAGATTTCCCATAGTGAATCTTTCCTTGATTATGTAGCGCGAACTGGGTATATTAATGCACTTTTTGCTTACAAATTCATGTAAATTTAACTAAAAGTAAAGGATTTTCGTCGTATTATGGCAACAACTGCAGACCTCAAAAACGGTATCTTCATCAGATTCAACAACGATCTCCATATGGTGGAAGAGAACCAACATCGCACACCGGGCAATCTTCGTGCGTTTTATCAGGTGAAAATGCGAAGTGTCAAGACCGGGAAGATCACCGAAACGAGATTTCGCTCCGGAGAAGAAATCGAATTGGTCCGCGTTGAGCGGAAAAAATATTCTTATGTCTATCATGACGGCCAAAGTTACAACTTCATGGATTCGGTAACGTACGATCAGATACCGGTCGATGAAGTGGTGCTGGGAGTGGGAGCCAAGTATCTGAAAGAGGGAGAAGTTGTTGAACTGATGTTCGACGGCGCAACGGTCGTAGGGGCAGATCTTCCGTATAATGTGAATCTTAAAGTGGTGGAAACTGTTCCCGGCGTCAAGGGAGATACGGCAACCGGCGCGGTAAAACCGGCAAAGGTCGAAACCGGTGCAATGGTCAATGTTCCTCTCTTCATTAACGAGGGAGACATGATCAAAGTCGATGTCCGGACCGGTCAGTATCAGGAACGGGTGAAACAGTAGTCTGTTCTTTCATTTAATACCATTTCGGAGAATCAATGGATTTAAAATATGTGAAACAGTTGCTGGAAATACTGGAAAAGAGCACTGTCAACGAAATTGAGGTAGAGGAGAAGGGACATAAGATTCGTATCACGAAAGCGGCTCAGCATACAGTATCGCTTCCGCCGGTGCAGCATCAGGTCATGATGCCGGCGCCGAATGTCGCTTCGATCGCCGCTCATGGCGCCGCCGAACATGCCGCTGAAGCGTCAATCGACACCAAAAAATACCACGAGATCAAATCCCCCATTGTCGGAACCTTTTACCGATCCCCTTCGCCCGATGCGGCGCCGTACGTCGACATTGGTTCGAAGGTAAAACAAGGAAGCGTTCTCTGTATTGTCGAAGCAATGAAACTGATGAACGAAATCGAAAGTGATGTTTCCGGCACGATTGTGAAAGTGAACGTTGAGAACGGGAAACCGGTGGAATACGGCCAGGTATTGTTCCTGGTAGAGCCGTAACGGCACCGGCGAAGACGGTCAGTGGAATCCTTTCGATGTTTAAATAATTTTGGAGTTGTTGATTGATCAAGAAAATACTTATTGCGAACCGCGGTGAGATCGCTTTGCGCATCATCCGTGCCTGCAGGGAACTCGGCATTAAAACGGTTGCCGTCTATTCCGAAGCCGACCGCTATTCTCTCCATGTTCGTTTTGCCGATGAAGCAATCTGCATCGGTCCCCCGCCAAGCAAAGACAGTTACTTGAACATTCCCCGCATCATGGCCGCAGCGGAAGTGACCGGAGCGGATGCCATTCATCCCGGCTACGGATTTCTTGCGGAGAACGCAAACTTTGCCGATATCTGCATTTCCTCCGGCATCACATTCATCGGACCAACGGCGGAAATGATCAATGCAATGGGGGACAAGGCGTTTGCAAAAGATACGATGCGCAAAGCCGGCGTGCCGGTTGTTCCCGGGAGTGACGGAGTCATCAAAACTGTTGCGGAAGCAAAAAAGATTGCACAGGAAATCGGCGTACCGGTCATCATTAAAGCGACGGCAGGCGGCGGCGGACGCGGCATGCGGATTGTCCGTGATCTTGACGAGTTTGAGAAGGCATTCAATATGGCCAGTTCCGAAGCCGAATCGGCATTCGGCAACGGCGGCGTCTATATCGAGAAATATCTCGAACAGCCGCGCCATATCGAGATCCAGCTGCTGGGGGACAAGTACGGAAACGTCATCCACCTTGGTGAACGGGATTGTTCCGTGCAGCGGCGCCATCAGAAACTGATCGAAGAATCGCCGTCACCGGCAGTGGACGAAAAATTGCGCGAAGCGATCGGCGAAGCCGCGGTGCGCGGTGCGAAAAGCGTCAAATATCTCGGTGCGGGAACCATAGAATTTCTTCTGGACAAGAATAAGAATTTTTATTTTATGGAAATGAACACCCGCATACAGGTTGAGCATTGCGTGACGGAAATGGTAACCGGTGTGGACCTGATCAAGGAACAGATCCATATCGCCAACGGCAAGAAAATCTCCGTCAAGAAAGTAAAAATGAACGGTCATTCCATCGAATGCCGGTTGAATGCCGAGGATCCCAATCATGATTTCCGCCCGTCTCCCGGAAAAATTACCAGTCTGCATTTCCCCGGCGGGAACGGCATTCGCATCGATTCGCATGTGTACGCCGATTATATCATCCCTCCGTACTACGACTCGATGATCGGGAAACTGATCGTGCACGGCAAGACGAGAGAAGAAGCGATCGCAAAGATTTACAGCGCATTGGACGAGATCATCATCGAAGGGGTGCAGACCACGATTCCGTTCCACAAAAAAGTGATGAAGAGCGAAGTGTTTCGCAGCGGAGTGTTTGACACAAAATTCATTGAGACTTTCCAATTTAAAGACTAACCGTTGGCACGGGAGCCGGACCCGCCGCGCTCTCGCCCGATAGAAGAACAAGGACATCCCTATGAACTTCCCCGAAAATCTGAAATACACCAAAGACCACGAATGGATCCGCATTGACGGCACCGTGGGCACCATCGGCATTACCGAATATGCACAAGGCGAATTGGGAGACGTGGTGTTCGTCGAACTGCCGGCCGTTGGGAAAAAAGTCGACGCCGGACAATCGTTCGGCACCGTCGAAGCGGTCAAGGCCGTTTCCGATCTCTATGCGCCCGTAACCGGCGATGTGATCGAAGTGAACAAAGAAATTCAGGACACGCCGGAACTGGTGAATAAGGAACCGTACGAGCGCGGCTGGATGATAAAGGTAAAACTCGCCAAACCCGACGAAGTCAAAACACTTCTCGACGTTGAGGCGTATAAAAAACTGATAGCGAAATAAGGAGCATCACCATGGCAACAAATATCGTTGAACTGCTCGGTGCGGACGCACAAAGTCTGCTCGAACACAAATGCACAACAATTCCGAAAGAATCCATTCACATTCCGTCGCCGACGTTCGTCGACGATATATTCGTCCAGACCGACCGGCCGACACCGGTATTGAACAGCCTGCAGCAATTGTTCGGACACGGACGGCTGGCGGGAACCGGATATGTTTCCATCCTTCCGGTCGATCAGGGAATCGAACATTCCGGCGGAGCGTCGTTCGCGAAGAATCCGATGTACTTCGACGGCGAAAACATCGTCAAATTGGCCATCGAAGGGGGATGCAATGCCGTCGCTTCCACGCTCGGCGTACTTGGCTCGGTCGCCCGGAAGTATGCGCACCGCATTCCGTTTGTACTTAAAGTCAATCATAACGAATTCATGTCGTATCCCAACACCTACGACCAATCACTCTTTGCCAGTGTGAAGCAGGCATGGGATATGGGCGCAGTGGCGGTCGGAGCGACGGTCTATTTCGGTTCGGCGGAATCGCGGCGTCAGATCTGGGAAGTCAGCCAGATGTTCCAGCAGGCGCACGAACTCGGCATGGCAACCATTCTCTGGTGCTATACCCGCAATAATGCATTCAAGACGAAAGAAAAAGATTATCACGTTTCGGCGGACCTGACAGGCCAGGCGAATCATCTTGGCGTAACGATCGAAGCAGACATTATCAAACAGAAATTGCCGGAAAACAACGGCGGATACACCGCGCTGAATATGAGCGGATCGAGCTACGGAAAAATCGATAAACTGGTGTACGAAAAATTGACCAGCGATCATCCGATCGACCTGACACGCTACCAGGTGGCGAACTGCTATATGGGACGAGCAGGTTTGATCAATTCCGGCGGCGCTTCCGGTGCGAACGATCTTGCCGATGCGGTGAAGACCGCGGTGGTCAATAAACGTGCCGGCGGCATGGGTTTGATCTCCGGCCGGAAAGCATTCCAGAAACCGATGGCAGATGGCGTAAAAATCTTGAATGCCATCCAGGATGTCTATCTCTCCAAAGACGTAACGATCGCATAACGGAGAACCGTACAGCGCATCTTTGATAAACGATAACATTCAAAGCGTCATCTGCATGCATTCTGCATCGTGACGCTTTTTTTATTGATGAAAAAATATTCCTGCATTATTTTCGATATGGACGGAACGCTGACACAGACGAATCAGCTCATCTACGATTCGTTTAATCACGTTGCGGAAAAATATATCAACAAGCATCTGACGCCGGAAGAAATCGTCGCCCTGTTCGGCCCGCCGGAAAAGGAAGCGGTGGAAAACATGATCGGTCCGCAGCATATCGATCCGGCCATGGAATCGTACTATCGATTTTACCGCGCGGAGCATGGCCGACTGGCTTCTGTGTATCCCGGCGTGATGGAGATGCTCGCATTTCTTCGCTCAAAGAATGTCCTGATCGGATTGTTCACCGGAAAAGGGAGACGGACGACCGATATTTCCCTTGAAGAATTCGGCCTCTCGGAATACTTTGACGTAACAATCACCGGCGATGATGTCGATCAGTTTAAACCATCGGGTAACGGGATACGGAAGATTCTCGAACGATTTGCGCTCCATCCGTCGCACGTATTGATGGTGGGGGATGCGGTGGCGGACTTCAAGGCTGCCCGGGAGTCCGGTGTCGATATTGCGTCGGTCGTATGGGATTCGTATGCCAAAGAAGAAGTACTGCGATTGCCGTCCGAGGTTCACTTCCACAATGTTGATGAACTCTCCGTATGGCTGCGCACCATTTATGATTGAAGGTGATTAATGAAAACTTTCTTGATCGCGCTCCTCTGGAGTTGGTCTGCTGCCGTTGGCGCACCTGATGTCGATATCATCGGACTGCGTGTCTTTGCCGATGACGATGAATACCTGCCGCCGATCGTACCGATGTACGGACGGGTGACGATCGAGTTCGACGTGACGACATCACTCACTCCAAACCTGCAGATCATCTTCAAGCATGTATCGATGGACTGGCAGGTGGATGAAAATCTGTTTGTCAACGATCCGGCGAAGATTCGGACAGACCACCTGAACTACTCGCCGGCGCCGGCGGGAGCGTATCAATATACATTCCGGTATCGAAATTCTTTCCCGAATACCCGGAATCAAGTTGCATTCACGTATTCCGGCAATTATGTCTTCAGCATCGTGAACGCTGATGATCACGACCGCGTTCTGGCCGAAGGGAGATTTATCGTTACGGAAGCATCGGTTCCCGCATCCGTCCGGATTGAAAATCGGTATTATCCCGGTTCGGGAGATCCGTATAATCAGGTGAATTATATTGCCGTGACGGTAAACGCACCGGCTGAATATCGGGCGGATGATCGGATGGGAATCATCCATTCCGACATCGCGGCGGTGGATATCATACAAAACTGGAACTTCGGCCATCCGTATAGGATTGATCTCAATAATCGTACGGCGGAAACATTTGTCGAGAATTTTATAAAACCGGTAAAGACATTTTGGATACGGAACGTCCCGCCGGGAAACGAATACCGGAAACTTGATCTCTCCAACACGACCATGTATCCGAACCGGAAACGTGCGGTACCGATCGGCGGACCGGATGTGTCGCGGTTTCAATGGCAGGGAAAGCCGGATGCAAACGGCGCATCGAAACTTCGTCCGTTTACCGGAGCCAATTCCGATTATCTCGAAGTCGACATGCGGCTGCGATTATCCGACCCGCTGGCAAAAAATGTCTATCTTGTCGGAAGTTTTAACGGCTGGGAGGTCCGGCCGCTGTATCGAATGGAATACGATTCCGTGACGAAGTTGTTGACATTCCGCCATTGGCTTCGACGCGGAGTGTATGATTATCAATATGTGACGGGGGACGAGGATGGGTCCGGTGCCGTCGTGAATCAGGATTGGATTGCTTTGGAAGGGAATGATTGGCGGACGACCAATCGATTTACCGCTCTTGTTTACTATAAGGACCGCCGTTTCGGCGGTTTCGACCGGATCGTCGGAATGGTTAAAGCGCGCAGTCCCGGCGGCGCGTTGGACGATCATGCAGATTTTCCGCCTGTTTCCGACAATACTGTTGTACCAATCCCTTGGAAATAACATGACAAAGAAAGTAAGTATCGGCGTGATCGGCACCGGACATCTCGGTTCGCTGCATGCAAAAATGTATTCTGAAATAGACACGGTAAATTTTGTCGGTGTGTTCGACACTGATGTACAGCGCCGGAACGAAACGGCAGCGAAATTTAAAGTCACCGCATTCAACAGCGTCCATGACCTTCTGAATGCCGTCGATGCGGTCAGCATCGCGACGGTGACAACAACACACTTTGATGTAGCACAGCAGGCGCTGAATGCCGGCAAGCATGTGCTGATCGAAAAACCGATTACATCTACACTGGCAGAGGCGGATGAATTGATCGCACTTGCCGAAAGAAATAGCGTCCTGATTCAGGTGGGACATATTGAGCGGTTCAATCCCGCCATTATCTCGCTGGAATCGTATACGCTGAAGCCGATGTTCATCGAATCGCATCGACTGGCACAGTTTAATCCGCGTGGCACCGACGTGGCGGTGGTGTTGGATCTGATGATTCATGACATCGATATCATTCTCAGTCTGGTGAATTCGCCGGTGAAGCAAATCGATGCCAACGGCGTGGCGGTCGTTTCGGATACTCCGGATATCGCCAATGCCCGGCTGCAGTTCCAGAACGGCTGTGTTGCGAATGTTACCTCCAGCAGAATATCACGCACGAAGATGCGAAAAATGAGAATGTTTCAGAGCAACGCATATATTTCGATCGATTTTCAACAGGGAAGCGCCGACGTTTTCCGTCTGGGGAATGAAGGGGAGGGAAGCATTTGGTCGACAATGCTGCTGGGACAGATCGGTGAGGGGAAGAAGAAGCGGAGCATCATCTATGAGCAGCCGGAAATCAAAAAGATTAATGCATTGAAATACGAACTCGAATCGTTCATTCGCGCAGTCAGCACCAACACCCGGCCGATCGTCAACGGCGACGACGGTCGAATGGCGCTCGATGTTGCTCAACAGATTATGAATAAGATCCAGATACAGCGGTTTGATGCATGATGAAATTGGAAATGACAGTTGGATCTGATACAATGAATTTATCGGGACGATGAAAATAGAAGTACACAATATAATGTTGAAAAAAATCGGTGCGGTTGCCGACGCGCGATCCGTCGAAGCGTACGTTGTGGGGGGATTTGTCCGCGATAAAATGCTCGGCAAGGAAGTGAACGACATCGATATCGTTGTCGTCGGCGACGGCGTGGCATTTTGCCGCGCGGTGGCAACATCGCTGCACCGGAAAAATATCGTCACCTACGAAAAATTCGGAACCGCGATGCTGCCGACGGAATCGGGGAAAATTGAATTCGTCGGAGCACGGAAAGAACGGTACGATCGTGAATCGCGCAATCCCTCCGTGGAAACCGGAACGCTGCAGGATGACCTGTCGCGGCGGGACTTTACGATTAATGCGATGGCAATATCCATCAATGCCGCTACGTGGGGAACGCTGGCTGATCCCTTCGACGGTCAGGCCGATCTGAAGATTGCCCGCATCCGCACGCCGCTCGATCCGATGGCCACGTTCGACGACGATCCGCTCCGTATTATGCGCGCCATCCGGTTTTCGTCGCAGCTCGGATTCAGCATAGAAGAAAACACGCTGGCGGCGATTCCGAGGATGAAAGAACGGTTGACGATTATTTCCCAGGAGCGGATCACCGAGGAATTTATGAAGATCCTCGCCAGTCCGAAGCCCTCTATCGGCTTGCGGTTGATGTACGACACCGGAATTTTGCAGATCGTTTTTCCGGAGGCGGCAGAACTTGCCGGAGTAGACCAGCGGCAGGATTACCATCATAAAGATGTTTTTCTGCATACCTGTCAAGTGATCGACAATATTGCGCCGATGACCGGCAATGTCTATCTCCGCCTTGCGGCATTGCTGCACGATATCGCTAAACCAAAAACGAAAAAATTTGTCGAAGGAATAGGCTGGACTTTTCACGGCCATGAAGAGATCGGTGCGCGGATGGTGAAACATGTCTTCCGCAGGCTGAAACTTCCCTTCGAGCATATCGGTTATGTCGAGACACTAGTCCGACTGCACCAGCGGCCGATGCAGCTGGTCGATGAAGAAGTAACCGATTCCGCTGTCCGGCGGTTGTTGTTCGAGGCGGGTGAAACCTCCGACGATCTGATGACTCTTTGCAGGGCGGATATCACGTCGAAAAATCCGAAATTAGTGAAACAGTATTTCGAAAATTACGATCGTGTATATCAAAAAATGAATGAAGTGGAGGAAAAAGACCGGATGAGGGCATTCCAACCCCCCGTTCGTGGTGATGAGATTATGACGGTATGCAACCTTCCTGCCGGAAAGCTTGTAGGAGTTTTAAAATCGGAAATTGAGGAAGCAATTCTGGATGGCCGTATACCGAATGAGCACGATGCCGCACTTGCCTTTCTGCTCTCTATTAAAGACGAGATTATCCGCCATTATAGTGAAGAAAATGAAGAATAAATGCGATATTTTAACAGAATTATGCGCAATTTTTCCGCAACAATCATAAAATTATTTCGTTAACAACATAGTTTATCTGTCCATAATGGAGAATCCAATGAAACGAATCCTCGTAATTGCTTTGTTATTAATAATTACAACCGCCTTCACACAATCCCAGGAAAAACTTACACTCCAGCAAGCAATACAGACTGCACTGGAAAAAAATATCAGCATCATCAGCGCCAGAAACTCGATGGAAATACAGCAATCCGGTGTTTTGTCCGAGTATGGACGGTTGTTGCCGAATGTTTCCGCAACCGGTACATGGAGCCGGAACGGTTCATCGTTTGATGCAACACCGGCAGTGCCATCCGGCGTTCTTGCGAACGGCGGCACCACGGCATCGCTTGATGCCAGCATTTCCATCTCCAATGGCTTCAGCAATTTCTCCTCCATCGAACGGGCGAAAAATCTCGCCGGATCTCAAGAATACGATTATCAGCAGAGTCGCCAATCGATCGCCTTGGCGGTCCAGCAGGCATATCTGACGGTGCTGCGGAACGAACAGCTCTTGAAGGTGAATGAAGACAATCTGAAACGAAGCCAACGGCAGCTCTCCCGTATCGAAGAATCTAACAAGGTCGGCGCCGTAGCCAAAGCGGATTTGTATCGCCAGCAAGTACAGACGGCAAACGATGAATTATCCCTCATCAATGCCCAGAACGCGTACGAAAATTCCAAATACGATCTGTTGTATCTTCTCTCCCTCGACGTCACCAAGGAATATATGTTCGACGACGAAGGGATCGTGTTGGAAGTGGAACGTACGGACAGTGCGTATCAAAATGAAATGTACGATTATTCGGCGCTGGTGGAGGAAGCATTGGCATCACGACCCGATTATCATTCCTCGCAACTGAGCAAAGATGCCGCGTCCAACTCTCTTACCATTTCCAAGCTGGGCCACTGGCCCTCACTCTCTCTGAACGGCGGAGTCGGGTACCGCATGACCGGCGGATCGGATTTCTCGAACTTCACGAATTCAACCGGATGGGATGTTGCCCTGTCGCTTCGCATACCGATCTTCAGCGGATTCCAGGTGAGCACCGCGGTACAGACCAGTCAATTGAATTATGATTTTGCAGAGCAGAGCCTTGAACAGACAAAAAGAAAAGTGCAAAAAGAAGTACGTACGGCATTGTTGAGTTTGGAAACTGCACGGAAGCGGATGGAAGTATCGACTAAAAACGTCGTGTCTGCCGAAGAGGACAGGCGTATCGCCGAAGAGCGGTATAACTTGGGAGCGAACACGCTGCTCGACCTTCTTGTGGCGACAGCCAATTACACCACAGCGCTGAGCAATAAAGTCAGTGCAACGTACGATTTTGTATATGCAAAGCAGCAATTTAAGATTGCTGTCGGCCGCGATAAGTTTTAAATTTAATTAATACACGGAGAATTTATGGCAAACGGTAAAAAGAATAAAAAGAAGATTATCATTTTTTCGCTCATTGGTCTGGTAGTCGTGATTCTTGCACTGGTGGTTTTTCTCGGCAGCAAGAAGGAGAACGTTGTGACGGTGCAGACCGAAAAGATCGGACGGAGAACAATCACGCAGATGGTGAACGCCTCCGGAAAGATCCAACCGGAGAAACTGGTGAAGATCAACGCCGAAGTGAGCGGTGAGATCACGGCGCTGCCGGTAAAGGAAGGGGACAATGTCAGACGGGGCGATCTGTTGATCCGTATCAAACCGGACCAGTATCAGGCGCAGGTAGACCGGGCTGAGGCCGGCCTCTCTTCCGCGAGGGCGAGTCTGAACCTTCAGAAAGCGAATCTGGAAAAAGCGGTATCGGAATTTAAAAGAGCCGAAGAGCTGTATTCCAAAAACCTATTATCGGAACAGGAATTCATCACCGCAAAAACGGCATTGAGCACCACCAAATCGCAGAATGAATCCGCGCAAGCCGGCGTACGCCAGGCGGAAGCATCGCTGCGCGATGCCCGCGAAAGTTTAGCCAAGACCGCAATCTATGCGCCGATGAACGGAACGGTGTCGCAATTGCTCTCCGAACTGGGTGAACGCGTCAGCGGCAGCAGCTTTACGCAAGGAACTCATATCATGACGGTCGCGGACCTCACCGCCATGGAAGCCCGTGTCGACGTTGGAGAAAACGACATCGTAACGATCTCCATCGGCGACACTGCCCGAATCACTATCGACGCGTTTCCCGATAGAAAATTCAACGGCATGGTGTATGAAATTGCCAACACGGCAACATCGAGAGGCCTCGGTACACAGGACGAAGTGACCAATTTCCAGGTGAAGATCAGGGTGTTGAACAAGGAAGCGTCGCTGCGCCCCGGCATGTCGATGACGGCAGATATTGAAACGGAGACCAAAGTGAACGTGTTGTCTGTTCCGATCCAGAGTGTTACAACGCGGGCACCGAAAGAAAAAGAAAAAGAAGGGGAAAAACCGAAGGAGGGAGACAACCCTGCAGAAGGCGGCGGACTCTCGTTGAATGAGAAACCGATAGAATGTATATTCATTGTGGAGGAGGGGAAGGCAAAGATGATTCCGGTGAAACGCGGCATTAATGACGAAGGATATGTCGAGATCCTGGAAGGCGCGACGGAAGAAGCCGAGGTAATCAGCGGAACGTATAAAGCGATCAACCGGGATTTGCAAGACGGTTCGATTGTGAAAGTGGAGAATACCAGCAAGAAGTTTGCCATGAGTAAACCGAACTAACCGGCAATCGTTCATGAAACGTGCTTTATATCTTGCCGTTCTTGTCGTGTTCGTATGCTCTGGTGCCGCTGCGCAGACGGACAGCACCGGCATACGCCTGATCGAACAGCGCAAGTTTCAGGAGGCACAATCGTTCTTTGAATCGGCGGTTAAACGGAATTCACGCGATGCCGAATCGTATTACTACCTTGCGGTTGCATTCATGCTTCAAATGAAATCCGACGACGCCGAAGAGATGATCGACGAAGCAATCGATCTCAATGACAGCGTGGCAAAGTATCATCTGATGCGCGGCAACATCCTCGGACAGCAGGTGATGAATTCCAATGTGATCTCCCAGGGATTCCTGGCGCCACAGATCAAGAACGCGTATCTGCGTGCATCGGAACTTGATCCGAATAACCTTGAAGCCCGTGTGGCGCTATTCAATTATTACCTCATAGCGCCGGGGATTATGGGTGGGAGCGATGAGAAAGCGTTCGAACAGGCGACCGCTGTCGTAACGCTGAATCCATTCCGCGGACGATTGCTGTTGTCGAATTACTATCTGAGGGCAAAGAAGGATTCCGACCGTGCGGAGCAGGAGATCAAGAATGCCATTGCTGCAGAGCCGCAGCGGGGTGCCGGTTACAAGCAACTCGGGTATTTTTATATTAATCAGAAACGGTACTCTGATGCCTCAGCACAGATGCTGAGATATATCGAACTCGAACCGGAGAATCCGGATGCATTTGACAGCCACGCCGACGTGCTCAAGGCGGAACAGAAATTTGATCTGGCAATAGAACTATATCACAAGGCACTGTCGATTGATAAGAGTTTCAGCGCCTCCATCTTTTCATTGGCAGAGTGCTATGAATTGAAGGGTGACAAACAAAAGGCAAAAACAACCTATCAATGGTTCCTGACCGTTGAGCCGAACGGAAGGCGTTCGGAATCCGCTCACAAGAAAATAAAGGAATTGTAAACACTATGCAGCCGGTCATCAACATCAAGAACGTCAAAAAAACGTACATCATGGGGAGCGTTGAAGTTAACGCCCTGGTTGATGTATCGGTCACGATCAACAAGAACGAATATGTCGCTATCATGGGACCTTCCGGTTCCGGGAAATCGACATTGATGAACATTATCGGATGTCTCGATACGCCCACGTCCGGACTGTATGAATTTACCGGCGTAAACGTGAGCAGCATGAACGACAACGAACTGGCGAAGATCAGGAACAAAGAGATCGGATTCGTCTTTCAGACGTTCAATCTTCTTGCCCGTTCCGATGCGTTGCACAATGTCGAATTGCCGCTCATCTATGCCGGATTGAAGAAATCGGTCCGCCGTGATCTTGCCGAAGAGGCATTGGCGCATGTGAAGTTGGAAGATCGGATGCATCACAAGCCGAACGAACTTTCGGGCGGTCAACGACAGCGTGTCGCCATTGCACGGGCGCTGGTGACAAAGCCGTCGATCATCCTGGCGGACGAACCGACCGGAAACCTCGATACCAGAACCGGCATCGAAATTATGGCATTGTTCGACGAACTGCACAGGCAGGGGAATACAATTATTCTGGTGACGCACGAAGAGGATATCGCCCGGCACGCGCATCGCGTTATCCGCGTTCGCGACGGAATGGTGGAACATGACGGACCGGCAACGGACCGTATCGTGCCGTCTATTCATGTGTAACCGTTTATTTTGATTCAACAACCAACACAACGCTATGAAACTCTCCGATTGGACATATGAGATACGCGAGGGGCTCGGCATCTCGTTCCAGGCGATTCGCGCAAACAAGATGCGTTCCGTACTGACGACGCTCGGCATCGTCATTGGCATCGTGTCGGTGACATTAATGGGAACCGCGATCGAAGGCTTGAGTCGCTCATTTGACGAAACCGTTTCGAAGATCGGCGCGGACGTTTTGTATGTTCAAAAATTTCCCTGGTTCGACGGCGGCGACAATTGGTGGAAGTACCGCAACCGAAAGAACCTCGACCTGCGGCAATATCGGGTCGTCCGGGATCAGGCAACGCTGATTTCGGCCATCACCCCTGCGGCAGGCACACGGGTGCCGATAAAATATCGCAGTCTCAGTTCCGACGGCATCATCGTCATCGGCGCGAACGAACAGTATGTGAATACTGCCGGCGTCAATGTCGAGGTGGGACGGTTCTTTTCACAATCGGAATCCAGCGGAGACCGGCCGGTGACCGTGCTCGGGTATACCGTTGCGGAAAAATTGTTTCCCAGTGAGACACCCTTGGGAAAGAATGTGAAGATCGGCGCGCACACATTCCGTGTCGTCGGTGTTATGACGAAACAGGGGAGTTTTCTCGGCATGAATATGGATGACCGGGCGATTATCCCCATCACACAATTTCTGCAAAAATTCAGCAACCGCAGGCGCGGCATTGAACTTCATGTGAAAGCGGCGGATATCAAGGATCTGGAGAATACGAAAGAAGAATTGCGGGGGATTTTACGCAAAGTCCGTAATGTAAAACCGGGAGAAGAAGACGACTTTGCCATCAATCAACAGGAGATGTTTATCCAGACATTCAATGCGATCGGAGGTGTAGTGGCGGGAATCGGTCTCTTCATTACCGCACTGTCGCTCTTTGTCGGCGCCATCGGCATCATGAACATCATGTTCGTTTCTGTGACGGAACGGACCAAAGAGATCGGCATCAGAAAAGCGATCGGGGCAAAACGTTCGACCATTCTCTTCCAATTCCTGATCGAAGCGGCCATACTGTCGCTATTGGGGGGAATCATTGGCATTATCATTTCATATCCGCTCAGTTTGCTCATCGATCAGATTCTGCCGACCTCAATGCCAATTTCGGTGGTGTTGATCGCAATGTTCATCTCGTTAATGGTAGGAGTTGTTTCAGGATTCCTACCGGCAAACCGCGCATCGAAAATGGATCCGGTGGATGCGTTGAGATACGAATGAAAAATGATAGTGTCATTGGTCATTAGTCATTAATCATTGGTTATTGGTTATTGGTGAATGGTGATGAGAAGACAGAAAATAGTTATAAATAAAATGTAATATATTAATCAGTCGCCCGGGAAAATGGATGAATAATGCATCAACCATTGGAAAACCTGGAGGTGTACCGGTTGGCGGAAAAGTTATCTGATGAAGTTTGGACAATTGTAATAGCCTGGGATTATTTTGCTCGAAATACAGTGGGAAAACAGTTGGTTAATGCAGCGGATTCAATCGCTTCAAATATCAGCGAAGGATACGGCAGGTTCTCATATAAGGAAAATATTCAGTTTTGTTATTATGCACGCGGTTCATTGTTTGAGACGAAAAATTGGTTGCGCGGGGCAAAGAATAGGTCGCTCATTAAATCTGATGTAGACACTGCATTCTCAGATGATCTCGATGTACTCGGGAAAAAACTCAACGCCTACATCAGTTCGATCAAGAAAAAAACGCAATCTGACCATGATTAATAATAGAATCTCAATCTCAACCATCGAAACACCAATGACCAATTACCAATCACCAAGAACCACTTCCTATGCAAATTAAAGAATCCATCGACATGGCGCTGAATGCGATCCGCATCAATAAATTGCGGTCAACGCTGACGCTGCTGGGGATCGGCGTCGGGGTCTTTTCGATTATCGGCGTGATGACGGCGATGGGAGTGCTGCAGAATGCGATCGAAAGCGGATTGAGCGAACTCGGGACCAACACATTTCAGATTCAAAAATATCCCGCCTTTAATTTCAATGACCATGACCGGCAAAGGTTTCGTAACCGGAAAGATATTACATATGAACAGGCTGTGACTTTTGACGAACGATTAAACTCGGCGAAATTTGTCGGATTGGAAACATGGAGAGGGGGACTCATCGTCGGGTATAAGAATATCAAATCCAATCCGAACATTGGCGTTGCTGGTGAATCGGTCGAAGGTCTGGCGACCAACAATTGGACCATTGCCGAAGGGCGTTCGTATAATAAGCAGGAAGAGCAATCGGCCGACAATGTTGTTGTTCTTGGCGATGGTGTCGTGAAATTACTCTTCCCGACCGGGAATCCGATCGGAGAAAAAATAAAAGTGGACGGGCGGCAGTTCAAGGTGATCGGCACGATCGCTCCGCGCGGAGCGGTGCTGGGAGGAAACCAGGGGAATTTTGTCGTCATTCCCATAACGACACATCTTGCGATCTACGGACGCGATAGGTCGATCAATATCATGGTCACTGCACGGGATCAGGATTCCTATAACGACGTGCTGGAACAATCGCGCGCCATTATGCGCATCATTCGGCAGGTGCCGCCGGGGGAGCCGGATGATTTCGAGTTCTTCTCAAACGAAACGATGATCTCCACATTCAACGACATGACGTTCATGATCAAGATCGGCACGCTCGGCATCGCATGCATTGCGCTGATCGCTGCCGGTATCGGCATTATGAATATTATGCTTGTCTCGGTCACGGAGCGGACACGGGAGATCGGCGTACGGAAAGCGCTGGGAGCGACGAAGACGAACGTACTGTCACAATTTTTGACCGAATCGGTCGTCTTTAGTCAGATCGGCGGAGTGATCGGCATTTTGACCGGGTCGCTGCTCGGGAACATCGTTTCGGTGCTGATGAGCGCACCGCCGATATTGCCGTGGAATAATGAGGTGGCGATTTTGCAGACGCCGGTGATTGATTTTACCGCGCTGCAGATGAATATCACCGCACTGATCTTTTGTTCATTTATCGGCATTATATTCGGTGTATATCCCGCCTGGAAGGCTGCCAACCTCGATCCTATTGAAGCGTTGCGGTACGAGTAAAAAGCAAAAGCAGTTCACGCAAAGCCGCAAAGACACAAAGAAATTTAAGGGTCCCGACTTCCGCCACCCTTCGACTCCACCGCAAAAGACGCGGCGTCGCTCAGGGTGAACAACGTGCGGTGGACAGGTCGTCGGGACAAAAACAAAAAACAAAAGCAAAAACTACCACCAAGGCACCAAATCACCAAAGTATACGTAGGACGGATCTCCTCTACGATGCCGTAGGCCAGATCCGACCAAAAGTCAAATCAACCACCAAATCACCACCCATTCGACTCATGCCGACAAAAACCGTCGGCATTCGCTCAGGGTGAACAGATATTTTTATTTCTATTTATGCTCATCCCGAGCGAAGCCGGTGTCAACAAGGTGCTGAGTCGAGGGACCACAATCCCGCAATTTGATAAATCCGTAATTTACCCGCCCCGTAGGGGCGACATGTTTGTAGCAAGTATTTTCTCATTGATTTTAGAGCGCCGTAGGTGCGACATGTTGCATTAAAATTCACCACAGAGGACGCAGAGGTCACGGAGAATATTTGTGGGTCCCGACTTCGTCGGGATAAAAGCAAAAGCCAAAACAAAATCTGACACAAAATCCCGCCAAACAGCGCGACGGGCAGGTCGTCGGGACAAAAACAAGAAAAAACTGCCACAAAGGCACCAAATCACAAAGCAAAAGAAAAAAACAATAAATAGTTAACACAAAGCCCCCAGGCCACAAAGAGATAATTAACGCGAACCTCCGGTTCGCGTTTTTGTTTTACAATTCCACAATTCCGCAGTTTATAAAATCCTCATTTATTTAATATTGTGAATAGGTATACCGAATATCTTAAAAATGGAATGTACACCCTGATGAGTATATCGCAAATCGAGTCTCACTAATCCCTAGTGAGTCCGAATACATTATTATTACTATGCTTGTTCAAAAATCTTTTCCATCAGAAGGTTTTTTGGCGAACCTATCGCTTTGGGATGTGAAAAGCAGACGTGAAGGAGAACACCGTTGAAAATTATCCTCTGTGGTATCCCGCAATCATTTGTTGAGTTTACCAGAATTATCTACTACTTTTGTATCAGACAAATGAACTACATCGGAGTAATAATTCGAGTTTCACGTTATTTGATATGCGACTCCATCCGGAATAATCCTCGGTCCGTTTGACGACATTTTTAATGATGAAGAATAAAGTCCAAATATTCGTATTGGTATTATATTTCGTGGTACCAGTACAGTCTCAAACAGAGCGTTCATTTTTTAATCCGGGTGTGAAAATCGGATATGTATTTGGTCCGAGTGGCGGTTCTATCGGGGGGATTGAGTGTAGTTATAGTAGGACTAAAATAGATACACACACAAGATCATCTGGTGTTGTGGTGTCGATTGATTGGAACAGAGAAATATTCAAATTTCACTGTGGTGCAGAATATTATTATGATGGTTTGGGATTGGAATGGGGGCCATCGTTTTTACGTAAGAGTCATCAATTTGACGTTACCACCAGCGCCACATTTTTATGCCTGGATTATTGCCGTTCCATATGTATCAATTACTTTTGACAATGAGTTTGGTTCTTACGGTGAATACGGTGCATATTTAAAAATACCCATTCAAATATCGGGTCCTAATTTTAAACAATAGAAATGCTGCCACATCGACTACTTCCAGAGGGTTGCCTACATGATCTTGTTCGGATGAAAAACCGGTAGGTTCGTATGTCCGAAGCATATATCAAAGCCGATCGGTGTCCTATATTTATGGTTACATTATGAAAAATACTATCATCGTTTTCACCCTAATAAGTGCATTAACAATCCAAAGAGGTATCGCGCAAAGTTCGTTTTTAGATAGCTCAAAAAATGCAATGTCATTTGGTATTGCTTATGGAAGTAATAACGAAGCTCGTTCAATTGGAGGCGGGATTGCATTTACGCTTAAAAGCAGATTCGATATCCGTTTGACAATCGCTTTTGTATCAATTCCCAATACATCATTTTCCGGTTTTGGAATATCGCCAAGCTTTGAATATCAACTTCTAAAACAAGGCACTCTATTTCCGTTTAATGTATCATTGGGATTGTCGGTTGAAAATATATCGTACACCGATAAGTATGTTCAAAATAACGAGGTGAATATATTCGGATTATCAGTATTCGGCGGTATTTCTTATAGTATATATTTAAACGATGGAATAATTGTTCAACCCTCATATTCTATCCGTCATTCCTGGCTTCATGTGGTGATGAAAAATTCGGGTCTGAAATATTACTATGAATATTACCATGCATACTATTCGCAACCGGGCTTACTGCAAGAAGTAAATGATAATTTATTTAATCATGACTTAGGGATATCATTTGCACTAAAGACGGGAAACGATGTCAATTATATTGTAACCCCAGCGTTATTAATTTCAAAGAACACACCCGTTATTGGGGTTGAATTTTCAATTATTCATTAAAAGCCATCTCAAAATAAATACGTTGTTATTGTGAGGCGTTTAATGCCAAAGCAATCTCATTTTCCTCATCACTATTAAAAAGATTGCTTTGGCCTCTTCGCCCGTCGAAAGCAGACCCTTCGGAAAGACATTATCGGGCAGGTTTCGCTCCCTGCAATAACCATCCATAATAGAGATGGATACTAGATAATATTTATGATTATTCTATTACACAATATGAATATATATTACACATTTAACGATGCCCGAAATCCCCTTGCAGCATAATACGATTCTGCACCGTTGTGATACACAAAGACTTGGTCGTAGCGTCGATCGCAAAAGAGTGCGCCGCCGAGTTTTCTGATCTCAGAAGGCGTTTTCACCCAGCTGGATGTTTTTGTATCGAAATTCCCACACTTCTGCAATTCACGATATTGTTCTTCCGATAAAAGTTCAACGCCCATGGCGGCAGCCACATCCATCGCATTATTTTTTGGCTTATGTTCTTTCCTTGACTCCAGTGCTACGCGGTCGTAGCACAGACTTCTGCGGCCGGCGGGACTTTCTGCGGAACAATCAACAAAGAAATAATTCTTCTCTCCGGAAGTAGCACCCCCTTTTTTATTGCCAAGAACAACAACATCCGGTTCGCCGCCGGTTCGTTCCATTTCAAAGAGGGACCACAGTGCTTCTGAATTCAATTCCAGTTTTGCCTTTACCTTCGACCATTCAATGCCTTTATGCCGGTTCATGTTTTTCTCAAAACGGACTTTTAATGTTTTGAGCAATGCTTCACGTTGTTCCTGTGACAACCTCTTTTTAATGGTGTTGGTCTTGCTCATACGTTTGTATTCCCTCCTTTGAATAGATTTGTTGAGAGCAAAATTATCCGATGAATTATTCTTTGTAATCTCTATTTCAACCAATCGACTGCGGCATCGTCAAACGGGGGTAGTTCACCGAATTGTCGTGTTAGGTTCTGGTATTTCGAAAAGAAATCTGACGGACCGTTAGCGATCGTTTCGCTCAGTGCTGCGCGTCCCAGTTTAGCGTCGATTGCATATGCCATCAATAATCCTGCCGTTGCACCGTAGTTCTTTTCGTACGATCCGGACAGGTTTGAGTTCATAATCAATTCGCGAGCGCGTGTTTGTGTGAGTGTGGGGGAGCGGAGTTCTTTCAGCGTTGCATTCAGTTCCTGTATCGCTCTTTTAGCCGAGGCGAGTTGCGCGTGAGAGAGCTGCGCTCCCGTCCGTTGTTGTGCGGAGATCAAGTATGCAATTCCTTCGTTCTGCACCAGTTCCGCCAATGTCCATTCCGGTTCGTAACGGGAATGAACCTGCCGCCAGACCGGAGACGAAGACTGATATACGCCGAATGCGGCATGAAATGTCTCGTGCGCCAGCGTGCTCATCATATCAATGAACTGGATCTGCACGTCACGGATATATTGCACCGACCGTGTCAGATTCACCACTATAGTCAATTCGCCCTCATTATCGCCGACGAACCGCGGTGTTTTACCGTCCCACGCTATCCGCCGGACAAATGCGGCGGCATTATCGTTTCCCAGAGCGACGAAATAGACCGGTATGATTGTATTTATTGCGCTAGAGGCAGGAAAGAATTGTTCAATGGTGGAAACAATCCTTCTGTCCAGCTGTCGTTTCTTAATCTCCTGCAGCAGCGCTTTAATCTGCGGCAGGTAAGCGATCGTCGTCCGGAGGCCGTAGATATCGTCGGAGGGAGTCGAGCCGCTCCGGAATCGTTCCAGGTCCACTGCAAAATGTTCGGCTGAGAATGCCCGGCGGGCAAGCAATGCGCTGGTGGCAGCGGCAATCCGGTTGCCTCTGAGGTCCGCTGCGCGGTGAACATTGGATATGCGTCCTTCGCTCAACTCCATCAATGCATCGACGGAAGAAAAATCGAGTCGCAAAGTGACATTAAAGTCGGAGGATTGACATATGGCACATTGGATAAGGAACAGAAATGAAAGAAAGGATTTCATGTTTTAATATACCGCAGCAGAATGAGAGATGAAAGATGGAATATTTCAGATGTTAAAAAAAATATGGCGCAATCAGGAATGATTGCGCCACAAAGTAAGAAATGATTGTGCCACAAAGTAAGAAATGATTGTGCCACTAAGTAAGAATTAATTGTGCCACAAAATAATGGAAAAACTATTTCTTCTTTTTTGTTGACCGGACCGGTTTGGTTACAGGAATCTCTTTCGGAGGTTCCGGTTTAGCAACAATTCCTTCGATCTCGTCGGCAAGTATATTGGCATCATACAGCTTTCGGAGCGTTTCGATCATGACACCGGTGTGTACCGCAACAGCGCGGTTTTTATCCTCGGCATACGAAAAGCGACCCGGCAGACTTTCGATATTACCATCAAAGATCAACCCGACAACTTCCGCTTCTTTATTAATGACCGGAGAACCGGAATTTCCGCCGATAATGTCGTGTGTGGTGACAAAGTTCATCGGTGTGGAAAGTTTCAGTGTACCAATACCGTCGGTGAACCGTTTCGGCAGTTCAAAATCCTTTTGATTCTGAAAACTGAACGCCCGGTCGTACAATCCATACATGGTTGTTACGCTTGGCGCTTTCGTGCCGTTCATCGCATATCCTTTTACCTGACCGTAGGAAAGCCGGAGTGTAAATGTGGCATCCGGCGGAAGGTCTTTGCCATAGACAGCGAAACGGGCTTTGCCGGTCGCTTCACTGGCTGCGGAAATCACTCCGTTTATATTTTTTTCCTGCCACTCGGCCATTTCATCTCCAATGGTTGCTATTCTGCGCGCCATTGCCAATAATGGATCGGTCGATTGGGAGATTTCATCTGCTCCTGCTTCTACCAACGCCTTCCGGAATGCCGGGTCGGCGAGTTTTGTGCCGGTGATGTAGTGCTTTGCGGCATCCGTTGGTGTTTTTCCGTCCAGAACAGCTTTCACCCACGGATCATCCGCTCCGAGCATTTCCAGCGCTTCGGCAAAGCGGTCTGCCAGCTGTATTTCTTCTAAGTCAGGATATACCGGTGCGGGAGAGAAGAGACCGAATTTCGTCGCTTCAATGTTGGCATCCTGATACTGCCGCAGGCGTTCGCCGTTCGGTTTTTTCATCTGCGTTGCAAACCGCGCGATCGATAACGCATTCATTGCGAGGCGTCCCACAACGCCGCGGTATGTAAGATGCTTGAACTTTTCAATATTTCTGCTTGTTGCCGCAGAGATCGAATCCCACGCCCATGCATACTGTTTTTTCAATTCGGGATCGGCGTTGACTTTTGTCCGCAGGTCCTGTTCTTCCTTCCATTTCTTTGCCATCAAGTTTTTGTCCAACAAGCCTTCGTATTCGCCGGTCCATGCTTTCTGGGCATTTTCAATTCCGCGGATTGACGTAACGGCGCGACGGCGGTTTTCTTCACTCAATACCGCATAAGCGCGATACACGGCAAGGCGGCGTTCGACACTTTTCAGCCGTGAAGGATACGTATAGTCGCGGGCATACTCCAATTGGGAGTAGGTCTGCTGGCGGTTGGTGGAACCGGGGTGACCGGAGACGAAAACCAGTTCTTCATCCGCAGCGCCGGCGGTTTTCCATTTCAAAAAATGGGGGGGATTGTACGGCTTGTCGTTTTCATATACTCTGAAAAAGGTCATATCGAGATCGTATCGGGGGAAAGTGAAATTATCCGGATCACCGCCGAAGAATGCGATCTGCTCCTCGGGCGCCATTACCAGACGGACGTCGGTGAATTTCTTGTAGCGATAGATCCAATACTCACTTCCGTTATAGAACGAAACGATGTCGGAACGGAGCCCGGTTTTTTCGGTACTCTCTTTCGTCAGCTCCGCAATCTTCGCTCTGCGGGCGGCATGTGTTTCTTTCTCGGACATTCCCATTGTCGCTGCACCGAGAATCTTTTCCGTCACATTTTCCATGCCGACAAGCACATTCAACTCCAGATCGGGGCATTTTAATTCATCCGACTGGTTTTTTGTGTAGAATCCGTTCTTTACGTAGTCGTTTTCAGCGCTGGAAAGTTTCTGTATCTGACCAAGTCCTACATGGTGATTGGTCATCACCAAACCATTAGCGGAGATGAACGAACCTGAACCTCCGTCATTGAACCGGACACTGGCAAGCCGGACATGGTCCAGCCACTGGTCGGTGATCTCGAATCCGTATTTCTCTTTCAATTGTTTCTTCGGGGGATTATCGAACGTCCACATACCTTCATCGGCGAGTGATAGGCCAAAGAGAACGATTAATACGATGCTTGTCTTTCTGAAAATATTCATAAGAGCCTCAGTGTAATGTATAGTGTGTAGCAATAAAAAAATAATTCGTAATGCGTAATGATTAATTATGAAGGATGAATTATGAATAATGAATGATCAATTCCTGAATCCCCCGTCACCCTTCCCCCAAAGGGGCAGGTAGGCAATTCCCAATGACTATTGACTATTGACCAATTCCCAATTCCTAATTACCAATGACCATTAAGACTTCATCCTTTTTCCTTTTTCCTCTTCGGTGAAAATCCAGCCGACAATCTTTCCTTCGTCGATGTCGTTGAAATTGCCCCAATATTCCATCGTGCGGAAATGGCGCGAGCTGGTATCGCCTTTGATCTTCGCTTCCACTTCGTCTTTGATGAATGTCAGTCGTTTCTTCCAATGTTCCATATTGGAGGGACGCAGGTCAATCCAGCCGGCGAGCGCCCATTCTTCGATGGACTCTTTTGTAATCGGCAGCTCGTTGATTCCCCGATAGGGAGGAATTTTTATATCATTCCCGCGGATTAGTGTTTTGCCGTCGGGTAAAAGAATCGGTATGCCGATCGAAATGATACGGGAGCGGAGGGAATCGTCCGTTTGGATCAGTTTTGTGAGGTGATCGGAGAGATCTTTTGCCTTTGATTTCAGAACGTTGTTGACAGTCTTGTGTGCTATCTTTAGTAGGTACGCTTCATACAGCAGTTTTGATAAGCGCGGCGGACCAAGCATCTCGAATGCAACGCTGTCGACATTATGTTCCTTTTCGAGTTGCTTCATCTTGTCGATCGCACCCTGGAACATGAATCCCGCACGATACGTGGGAGAGAGCGTTGCATTATCCAGCGCATTAATAATGTCGTGGCCGGTGTTTCCGCCTTTTATTTCGTACACCACCGCCTCAGCGATCTCTTCCGGAGTGACATATTCCATCTGGCCGGGCGTGGCGATCGCCTCGAACTCGCCGCGGGAGAAGATGCCGTTTTCACCGGTATCGATAAAGACCGAACGGAGTTTCTTGCCGGTCGGCACGGCGGCACTGTCGGTCATTTTTACGGTAAAAGATCCCCTCAATTCGACTCCTTTTTCCGGCGGGCAGTTCACCAGATCCACCGACTTGCCCCGTTTGGCGATCTCACCGAAGGCAATTCGCTTCCAGGCAATCGCCCCGGTCGGCTTCACTTCTTTCGTGATCGGTGCATCGGGCGTGCGACCCATTAAAAAGAGAAGCATCGTATGCGCTCCGGCCACGACGGATTTGCTCAGTAATACACGCGACGGTTTTTCTTCGCTGTGTGTATAAGGTATGTTCAATCCCATGCCGCCGGTGCCGCTGGTGCCGATCTTCACATAAATATTTGTTTTGGCGTAATTCATGGAGCGGTAGAAGATCTGCACATGTCGGATCAGTTGGGGGGTGTATTGCGTTGCCAGGAGGCGCTCGACCGTTTCGCGCAGATTCGATGCATCGTTCTTCAGCGCGATCATAACGTCGCGTGAACTCTGAAAAATATCCTGATAAGCAATTGCCGTTGCGGAATTGACACAGTCCACGACGATATCCGGGCGGTATTTATTGAGGAGCTGAAACAGAGAGGTGCGTTCGAGTACGTCTGTTGTCAATTCGTCGATCAAATCGTCGATGAACTTTCCGCGCCGATGTGGATCGGTAAGGATCTCTTCACGGGTGAGATCCTTGAATTCATTCCGGACAAATATATTTCCCCACCAGGGGACGAAAAAATTTTTCCCGGCCTTCGGGTATTCACTCCGCATTTGTTCGCATGCTTCCTGTGCTTCGGATTCTTTCAGCGAGGTGAGGATGATACGTTTCGGTTGTTCTTCCATTAATCTGCGGCAAATTGCGGAGCCGACTAAGCCCCAGCCGCCGAGGACGAGAACTGTTTTGTTGGTGATGATCATACGAAGTCTCTGTTTGAGGGTATGTATTGGATGTTGCGGAAGATGTGTGCTTCCGTGTGTGCGATAAAGATACAGCGAAATGCCTGAAACAGCAATCTTTGTTTCGCAATGCCAGAATCTGTATATTCATAAAAATGTGAAAATATTAAGGTTCTCATGAAAAATTGGATTTATACTATCGCGTTTTCGGTTGTTTTTTACCAGGGATGTCAAAAAGAGAGCAGGGTATCTCCGTCCGATCCCGCTTTTTCCGTGGATGCGTTTTACGGTGTCGGTACTCATGCTTCCGCAACCATTTCCTGGTTGGTGACTGATTCGTACATCAACAGTGTGGATCTGTACCGAAGCATACTTCCTGAATTTTCCACCGCAACCGCCCGCCATCTCGGTAAAAGAAGCTCCGAAGTGAATCCGGTATACCGCGATACAGCATTGACCGACGGCATTCCCTATTACTATACTATTATTCCTTTTCACGACAATGGGGATGGAACAACGGACCACAGCTCGAACATAAAAACCATCACCATCATACCCCGGGATGTGTCAGTGTTGACCGGCGATCAGATTTTATATACCGAGCATATTCAATCAAGCTTCGCCAGCGGGTGTGCCGTCGGCGGATGTCATGCAGCGGGAGGAGGAGGGGACGATCACGCCGTAGCCGGATCGTTGCAGAATGGATCGAGGTATTCACTGGCGAGCTGGAGCGATGTCGTGAACGGTACCGATGACGTGGCACAGATCGTGCCGTTTCGATCGTCGAGAAGCCATCTGATCCGCCATCTCAACAGAGATACGACAGTCGGCCCGGTTTCACAGCCTGCCATGCCGCCGGGATTTTCTCTTCCTGTTGAATTGCGCGATCTGCTGATTCGGTGGATCGATCATGGCG
Source organism: uncultured Chitinophagaceae bacterium (assembly GCA_964371615.1). Taxonomy (GTDB): domain Bacteria; phylum Bacteroidota; class Ignavibacteria; order UBA10030; family UBA8401; genus SpSt-333. The sequence goes on along the minus strand of CAYJMS010000002.1, from coordinate 400,516 downwards.
CGCGGTTTGATGACGGCAGCATTCCGTTTTCTATATTACCGCAACGCGGTTGGGGATATGTCACGAATCAAGGCGAAGATATTACGGCGGTCATCGATCTGGATCGGAACAGGATTGCACGGTACATCACTACCGGTACGGAAAATCCGGCACTGGCACCGCTGAAGTCACCGCACAATGCCGTTGTGGATTGGCAGAATCAGTATTACTACATCAATTTGATTGCCGGGAATACACTGCTGAAATTCAACGTCTCCGACAATTCGCCGGCGGGAGCATTGACGACCGGACTTCATTCTCCTGCGCAGGTTGCATTATCACAATACGGCGACACTGCGTACGTTACAAACTTTGAAGAGTCGAGAACGAATATTACTATTGTACACACACCGACAATGACTGCAGTTGCCGATGTCGGAAGCCCGGCAATGCTGAAACCGCACGGCATTTCGATTACACCCGATTTCCGTCATGTGCTGGTGATGAACTCGTTTTCGGATAATATCACGATCATCAGAACATCAGACAACACCATTGTGAAAACAGTCCCTGTGTCGGGATCGGTGCCGGCGCTGCCGATCGGTTACCTTTTCCGGTTCGAGCCGTATCAAGCCGCGATAACACCGGACAGCAAGTTCGCGTACATCACCTGCAAGAAATCCGGAGACGTACGGGTCCTCGATCTCGTTCAGATGACGATAGTCGATTCGATCACAGTCGGATCGACGCCGCTCATTCCTGCAATTACACCCGGCGGCGAGTACGTTTTTGTTGCCAACAGAAATTCCAATTCGCTTTCCGCCATCAATACGACTACGCGACAGGTGGACTATACGATCGAAAACGTGGGGGTGGAACCGCACGGCGTTGCAGTATCGAAGGATGGAAAATACGTTTATGTCTCTTGCGAAAATCTGGGAGTCAGCGATCCCCCGCATCATCCGACAGTCGGCGGGAAGAAAGCCGGATTTGTCAAGGTGGTTGACATACTTGAGCGAAAAGTGGTTGCTTCTCTGGAAGTGGGAAATTACGGATCAGGTATGGCGGTGACACACTGAGGTGCAGAACGGTGTTCCATTTTGAGTCAAAATTTCATTCCCGCGGAAAAATGCAGCAACCGTTGAGAGCCCCGATCGGTGATATACGATTTGTCTCCGCGAGCAATAATCAGTTCAAACGGCCCGAGAATTGAGGTAAACATTATACCGATGCCGTAACCGAACCTCAAGCGTGCGGATGTGGGATTTATTGGACTGAGAACTCCCGGATCGATCAGGACATTGAATATTCCTTTCAGAAAAATATCCCTCTTATATTCATACCGATATTCCGTTCGTCCGACAATAAATTTTATACCGTTAATCTGCATGTAATCTGCACCCACAAACTGACCCGGACCACCTAGGAAATAACCTTTGAAAAAAGGAGGAGAATCATACGTACGATAGAAGGATCCGCGGAGCGAGATGGTATGCAACGGCGAAGGCGTCACGTAGTACGACGCGTCCATTGTCAGACGGGTATAATTAAAGTCCGATCCGATGACCGTGCTGGAATATTCAAAGGCGGCACGTATATCGACCCCTCTTCGCGGGAGGAAGAGATCGTCGAGATAGTCGATCTGCACGGCTGTCGAAATGTGGCGAAGATGGTGATTGATCTTCTGAAGACTCGACATCGTCTTGGGAACAATGCTCGTGGCTTCATCGGACAACACTGTCTCGATGGAGAGCGCTTTGTCAATCATCAATCCGAATCCCACACCCATTGCCGCAGTACGGTCTTTATATTGAAGGACAAGAGTCGGTGTATGCACATGCAGCGGTGTATCCCTGTACCGAACGGTGACAAAGGGATAGATCGGCAGGTCCAACGAGCGGGAGGGATACGACGCTTTTATCCAAGACCGGAACAGTCCTGCGAATTCCATTTCGGATTCCAAGCGTATTCCCGACAGCAACAAATTGGTCGACCGTATTCCGATAATGCCGACCAATTGATAGAATTCATCATACCGAAGGCCGATGTTGAGTTCACGAAACAATTTTTCCTTCACCGAGATGACGACCGAAAGGCTGGTGTCGCTGACGGAGTGGGTTGAATAGGAGATCGTTTCAAAATACCCGAGTGAATATGCTTCGGTAATCTTCTCATCAACGATATCCGGCGAGAAGGGAGTCCCGGGACGAATATTGAGCAACGAATATATGAAGCCGAAGTCGAGCTTTTCATTGCCGACGATCTGAATTCCGTGAACGATCATTGTATTCGGCTTGGGTGCTGTTTCCGACGGATTCACGGCCGGTGTCTGGAACGACGCCATATAATTCTTTAATGCGGTAAGTGTATCAATTTTGGCCAGTGCGGCATAATATCCTCGTTCTATGATCTGTGCAACGGAAGCTCGGTCAAAGTCCATAATTCCGTATCCGGACATGTCCGGTTCTATATATACATCGGTCATTTTAACAAATCCCGGAAGATGCTGGTACCGCGGTATCGAAGCAGCACGGTCCATCACCTTGAATAGATCGGAAGCATCGTTGCGAGAAAACTTGTATCCGGAAACATCGACTCCGATGACGATATCGGCTCCCATCGCTTTGAGCACGTCGACGGGGTAATTATTGAGCAGTCCGCCGTCTGAGAGTAAAGAATCTCCATAGACGACAGGTGTAAACGCGGAGGGGATCGCCATGGTTGCCCTCATTGCCACCGGCAGCGGGCCGCGGTCGATCACCACCTGATTGCCGGTAATCAGATCGACACCGACACATCGGAACGGGATCGGCAAAGAGTCGAAATCGAGGACATCGGAATAGCGGTATGTCAATCGGGAGAAGAGCAGCGAAATTTTTTGTCCTGCGATGACACCGCTGGGGAAAGTCGGTGTAAAGCCCTTCAACGGTAAGCGGATGTGATACCGTCCGGTATATTTTTTTTCGGCGTAAGGAAGAACTTCCCGTTTCGGTTGGTCAATAAACAAATCCTGCCAATCGACTGCGTCGACAAGTTTCAGCAGGCTGTCGCTGCGGTATCCGACGGAATACAGGCCCGAGACCAAACCGCCGAAACTAGTTCCGGCAACATAATCAATCGGTATCCCCAGCGAATCAATCACTTTCAATGCGCCGATATGTGCGAATCCGAGTGCGCCGCCGCCGGAAAGCACCAGGCCGACCTTCGGACGCACCTGCGTAGATTGTCCCGGCAGAAGGAGTGAACAACAAACGAAAAGGAAAATCAAATGACGGACGCTGTACTTCATATTCATGCCGATAATATCCAAAAAGATTGCGATGAAAACAAAGAAGGCTCTGCAAACAACGCAGAGCCTCCGATGGTAAAAACGAAAGAGATTAGAATACGACTGAACCCGAATTCGGATCGATCGGATTATCGCTAAGATCTCTCACCAGATTTGTCGCCGTCACGGCTTCGCCGGTGGCGATGGAATGCTTCGTGATTTGCAGGCGTACCTGATAGAATGCTCCGTTCCAGCCCAGATACAATGCTTCGGTGACCGACGACGCGATGCTCGGAGGGAGATTGCTGATATTATAATTCGACGGTACCTGTGCGGCGCTGATCAACAGCGGTTCGTCGAACCGGAGATACATATAATCGAATCCGGTCTGCGCAGAATCGACCGTGGCGTTGACCAATTTTGGCCATACATCGTCACGTACTATCAACACATTACTTTCCGGACCTTCCACCAGATCCTTGCTGATACCGGTGACTTTATATTTGACGTTGAAGGCCATATACGGATCGTTGTCGCCCGGAGGATTGTATCCCGATACTAATACGCCCGTATTATCATTGTACCGGGTGTCCATAATATTGTCCGCCAGAAGTTTGTACGGTTCGTTGTTGACGCTCCGATAAACTTTATAACTGCGGGAATTGTTGTCGATCGCCCATTCCAATCCGACGGTGCCGCCGGTGAAATTCAGATTGGTAAAACCAATGCCGGGGCTTATCCGACGAGTGAGCAACGGAGCGCCGGGGATGGTGGTGTTGCCGTTGGTGGTAAAATTCAGCGTTTCAAAATCACCGACAATGGCATTGGCAACCACCGCATTTCCTGCGCGGTCCTTCAACTTCGCCAGCGCAGCAGCGATATTCAGCGTATATTTCGATGCGCCGGTCACCTGTGCAGGAGTAACGGTTAATGTCGTGAACGACGAATCCCACGAAAGGGTGAAATTTGTGTTGCCGGTTGCTTTTTTGAATCCGACGAAATCAAAATGGATATCATCAATCAACGTACCGAGGCCGAGGGGAAGATTGGTGACGGTATAGGCCGTCTGTTTGATCGGCTCGCTGAACTTTACCGTCATTGTCAGATTGATCGGGCTGACATCGCTCAAATTTTCGGGAGAGATCATCGTAACATACGGTGCGATATTGTCCGCCGGAGTGATCACAATCCGTTCTGCATTGACCTGCGATCGAAGGTCTACGCTGTTTTTATTGATCGTCAGGAAAAGATTGCCGATCAATCCGCCCTGCAGGGTACCGTTTTGAGAGCGTGCTTCGATGTAAATCATCGTCCCGCCCTCTACTTTAGAGAACGTGTATTGTCCGGAAGCATTTGTCGTGGTCGTCTGCAGAACGTCGCCGGTGAGCGCTTCTTCAAGATAGACCAGAGCATTCTCGACAGGCATGTACTCTACGTCCACGACCTGTCCGGCGATTGTTGTGTTCATCTTGCCGATATCAAACCGGATATTGGCTTCAAGGCCTTCCACTGGGATCTTGTTTTTCGACGTATCGTTTTGGGCAAGGTCGATAAAGGTGACGCTCAAATTATTGTTGATGTAAAATTCCCGATATTTCGGCAATGAATCCGGAATTGCCTGGTTCACATTCACGAGTGAGACAGTCAACTGGTATGTGCCCGTGACAGTACCGGTGGTTGCGTCGCGGTTGCAGGCGACATTATTGAAGGAGAAACTTCCCGATTCATCGGTAGTCGTTTTGAAGACCGTGCCGTTATAGGCGATGGAAATCAACGCCCCCTCCACCGGATTATCGGTATGACGATCGACCACTTTGCCGCTGATCGTACCGACCGGTTTCAGCGTATTTTGAGTTGTGGAATTGACAATGGTATTATTTTCATCCTTGTCTTCCTCGCACCCGATGAGCATAATACCCACCAACGCCACAATGATGAACGAAAATTTTTTTAACATGAAACCTCCTATAATAATAAAATGATTTTTTTATTCCCCCTAACCGGTTACAAACATACCAAAAAACGTAAATGTTGTAAAGTACGCACGTCACATCAAAAGTATGATATTCTCGCCGTATTTCTTGATTTTCGTCGACAATCACCGTATGTTGAGCATGAAAAATCTCTATAAAAAAGGATAAAATCATTGGAACAACAGGCAGAAAAACTGATGCGTCCGGTCGTTTCGGCGCTGGACAATATTTTAGGGAATCCATTTAAAGTGCTTGATGACGGATTTGTCCGTGTCGTGGACTACATGGGGAGTGATGAGTCGATCGTCCAAGCTGCCCGTGTTTCTTACGGAAAAGGAACAAAAAAGGTCAGCGAAGACCGTGGGTTGATCCGTTATCTGCTTCGACATCAGCATACCACCCCGTTCGAGATGTGCGAAATTAAACTCCATGTCCGAGTGCCGATGGACTGCTGGCGTCAGTGGATTCGCCACCGCACGGCAAACGTGAATGAGTACTCGACACGGTACTCACTTGCAATCGACGCATCCCAGCAAACACCGCCGAATGAGTGGCGCATGCAATCGAAGGACAACAAGCAGGGGAGCGAAGGGTTCTTCGACGATGCGAAAGGAAAATTGTTCACTGTCCAGGAGGCGGAGCTTCAGAATTTCGTTCGCGGTGTCTATGAAGAACGAGTTGCCGCCGGCATGGCGCGTGAACAGGCGCGCAAGGATCTTCCTCTTTCCACCTACACCGAAGCGTATTGGAAAGTGGATCTGCATAACCTTCTGCACTTTCTCTGGCTGCGGATGGATCCGCATGCACAATATGAAATACGAATGTACGCCAAAACGATCGGCGAACAAATTGTTGCACATTGGGTTCCGATGGCATGGCAGGCATTTCTGGATTATAGGATGAACTCCTCATCCCTTTCCGCCATCGAGATCGAAATTATCAGGGCAATGAACACTTCGGGAAAAGATGCTGCCGTTGCAAAAGCGCGCGAACTGGGCATACTGCCGGCGGAAGGGCAGGAGTTAAAGGGGAACAGGGAGAGGAACGATATTGAATCTAAATTTGGTGTATTAGGAATTGAAATACCATGGAAGCAAGAGAAGTAAATTGAATTATGAATGATGAATGATTAATGCGTAACGAGTAACGATTAATGATTACGAGACTAGAAAAGGATTTCAGATGCCAGATATCAGTTTCCTTTTGGAAGTAACCAATGACGAATTACCAATGACCATTTACATATTCCCAATTCCCAATACCTAATACCTAATACCTAATTCCTGTTTTTTACAGAGCCCATTTCAGCAAAAACGATGAAGTTGATTATTATAGCAGCCCTCAATAACAACAGAGTCATCGGTAAGAACGGTAAAATCCCCTGGCACATTCCGGAGGATTTGCAGCGATTTAAAAAACTCACGACCGGCCACACTGTGGTGATGGGACGAAAGACATTTGAATCCCTCGGCAGACCACTTCCACATAGAAGAAATATCATTCTCACCCGAACCCTCCCACGGGACCAACTTCAGGAGAATACTGAATTCTATCCGACTGTTGAGGCCGCAGTGGCGCACATTCACAACGATGAGACAGTCTTCATTATCGGCGGTGGGGAGATTTATCGCCAATTTCTTGACCGTGCAGACGAACTCCTGTTGACCGTCGTCGAGAACGACGAAGAAGGAGATGTATTCTTCCCCGATTATAGCCATCTGATAGGATCCCGGTTCATATTGACCGAGACGGAGCAGCACACCGGATATGCATTCCATACGTATAAAAAAATCGGTTAATCAGAGCAACTTTTTCTCACTTTCCCAATCATACTAGTGATGCCACACGAACTCATTACGGATGAATACCTTGCCATCCGTCTGAAAAACGGCGACGGGAGGGCAGCGTCTCAAATCTACGAACGGTATAAAACCGGCTTGTATTCGTTTTGCCGGCGTCTGCTCGGAGACGGCGCTGCGGCGGAGGATGCTGTGCATGAAACAATCGTGAAAATGATGACTCTGCACGGATCGTTGCGGAATCCCGGATCGTTAAAATCGTGGCTTTTCACGATTGCCCGGAATGAAGCATTTTCCATGCTGGAGAAAAGAAAACACTACCGTCCGCTCTCGGACGAGGATGAAAAGATCCTTTCGGAAGAATCACCTGTTTTGGAATTTCAAAACGACGAACAATCGGCAATAATCACCGCGATACTGGATGCGATGCTGCCTCACTATAAAGAAGTGCTGCTCCTGAGGGAATACGAAGGGATGAACTATGAAGAAATTGCCGGTGTCACGCGGTCGTCCGTCAGTGCGGTCAAATCGCGGCTCTTTAAAGCGAGAAAAGCATTACTGGAAACGATGGAACCCTACAGAAAGGCAGGATCATTATGACTGCAAACAATGAAATGCTGCACCGTCTCATCGACAATGAATTGCCGGACGACGGGATGCGGGAAGTGTTCGGCGAATTGAAGGAGAACAGAATGCTCAGGGAGCAGTTTCGCTCTTTGCTCATACTGACGCATATGCTCCATGCATCCGCTTCCGAACCTGTTCCTGCCTCGCTCGACACAAAAGTAGAAGCGTTGTTCCGCACGCATCGGCCTCAATTTGCGATTGATGCATCGCCGGTACGAAATTTTTTCGCACGCAAGATCCGCATTCCGATGCCGGCATTTGCTGCCGCCATGCTGCTCATTCTGCTGGGAAGTTACATTGCATTGACCAATGTACCGTCCGTTACGCAGCATACGGAATATGTCTACGTGCTCGAAATGCCGCCGTATGTCGTTCAAAGCACCGTGTATGATGTTGTCAACAATTAAAGAAAGGATACTACAATGAAAAAGTACGGCATTATTCTCCTGGCGCTTTTCTCTGTTACGCCGGCCTATTGTCAATTCCTGGCAGCCGCGCTTGATCCGGAAGAATCGGTACTGATGCTCGAACAGAAAAAACCGATGGGCACAGTCATCGGCACAGTGATCGATATCGCCGACCGGAGTCCGATTGCAGCTGCGACGGTCGAGATACTCGGATCGTCACTGAAGACGGAAACAGCAGCGACGGGACAATTTACTCTCGTCAATGTTCCGAAAGGATTCTATCAGTTGCGTGCCTCGGCAAAAGGATATACGCCGTCGGTACAAAATAACCTATATGTCGACGAAGGGAAGGAACATACGGCATTCTTTATGCTGAAAAAAGAGGGGACTAAAGGGGATGAGAATTCCGAGAACACCGCACCGGTGCCGATTAGCACAAAATCACCGTCGTATCCCGACGAAGCACGGAAGAACGGCGTGGAAGGGATCTTTTTCTTCAAAGTGTTGATCACCGAAACCGGCTCAATCAAATTTGCCGAATGTATAAAAAATGATGTGTATGCGGAGGATGGGAAACTAAAGGCGTATCAGGCCAAACAAAAGTATCCTCAGGCCGTCAACCAAATGGAAAAAGAGGCAATGGAGGCCATCTGGCAATGGAAATTTAAGCCGGCGATGAAAAATGGAAAAGCGATTGAAGCCGAAGTGGTGCTGCCGATCAAGTATAAACTCTCCAAAGACAAGGAGTAATGCCGATACAACCGGATGTGGCACAGGACAAAAAAATCCTCGATGGAGTCATCGGGGATTTTTTTAATACCATTCACAATTTAGGGATTCACTTCCACGCCGAATGTTACCGCAGCGCCGGCCGCTTCGAGAGTTTTAGTAACGGAGCAATATTTTTTCATGGACAATTCCACCGCGCGCTCGGCTTTTTCTTTCGGCAGGGCTCCTTTAAAAATGAATTGTGCGTGAATGGTCTTCCAGAGATTGGAATCCTTCCCGGTTTCCCGCTCACCATCGATCACCACACGGAGTTCGAACGGTTCCAATCGCTGCTTTTTCAGGATCGAAATGACATCCATGGAACTGCATGCACCCATTGCCGCCAGCAGTGTTTGCATCGGCCGGAAACCCTCCTCGTTCCCTCCAGCGGCGATGGAATTGTCGAAGATGATGGTTTTACCGGCGTCGTTTTTCGATTCCAGTTTGTATTCACCGTTGATGCGGATAAGTTCTACTTTCATACATTTTTCTCCGATATTGAAAAATATACGAAAGAATTCCCGATATTCGAAGTTGCTATTTCTGCACTGATTTTCTACCTTTTCATCGACAATCGACAGGATACCATATGCTCGAACAAACATCGTACGAATTGATCTGGTTCTTCTTCGGACTTGTGTTGATGCTGATGGAACTGGTGCTGCCGGGATTCATCATCATTTTTTTCGGGATCGGCGCCTGGTGCATCGCATTGCTGCTCTGGTTCGGGATCGAACTGACATTCAGCACTCAGCTGGCCCTCTTTCTTGCCGTGTCGGTCGCGTCGCTCTTTATTTTCCGGAAGTACGGCAGCAAATATTTTAAAGGAAAAGTAAAAACCGCGGATGCGGACGCCATCGACAGCGTGAAAGGGAACCGCGTCACCGTCGTCAGCGATATACAACCGGGGATCGGCGGCAAGGTGGAATTCAACGGCACGATCTGGAACGCCGAATCATCAGCGCCGTTAGCAAAAGGAACAATCGCCGAGATCGTAGAACGAAACAATCTGGTTCTGACGGTCCGGCCGGTTACGCCATCAACGGAACACTAAAACGGAGCATCACCATGGAAGCATATATTCTTATAGGACTGATCTTTTTTGCATTCGTCATTCTCGCCAAGACGGCACGCGTGGTTCCGCAAAAGACCGTTTTCATCATCGAACGGCTCGGCAAGTACAGCGCCACACTGGATGCGGGATTCCATATCCTGATCCCGTTTATCGACCGCGTCGCGTACAAGCATTCGATGAAGGAAATGGTGATTGACGTTCCGCCGCAGAGCTGCATCACCAAAGACAACATCGGTGTCGAGGTAGACGGAATCCTCTATATCCAGATCATCGATCCGGTGAAGGCATCGTACGGCATCGACAATTATGTGTTCGCATCGACGCAACTGGCGCAGACCACTATGCGCAGCGAGATCGGACGGATCGATCTCGACCGAACATTCGAAGAGCGCGACAAGATCAATCAAGAGATCGTGATGGCGGTCGACAAGGCGGCGGCGCCGTGGGGATTGAAAGTGACGCGGCACGAGATAAAGAACATCGTTCCTCCGCCGAGTATTAAAGATGCAATGGAAAAACAGATGCGTGCCGAGCGGGAAAAACGCGCATTGATTGCTGAATCGGAAGGGGATAAACAAGCGAAGATCAACCGCGCCGAAGGCGACAAGCAGGAAGCGATAGCAAAGTCCGAGGGAGAAAAGATGAAACGGATCAACGAAGCGGAAGGACGCGCACAAGAGATTGAGAGAGTCGCACAGGCAACCGCAAAAGGGATCCGCGAAATCGCGAATGCGATTAATGATAAGGGGGGATTGGATGCGGTGAATCTCCGGATTGCAGAACAATATCTCGGCGAGTTCGGGAAACTGGCACAGAAAAACAACACGATGATCGTTCCCTCGAACCTCTCCGATGTCGCCGGAACGGTCGGAGTAATCGCAAAGATCTTCTCCGGCATGAGCCAGACGTCGGGCGATGAGACGAAAGAAACAAAGAGGAAGTAGTGCGACCATGGGCATCCCCGATGTCATTCGGACGTCGGGGATGTTTCTGTTTTAAAAAGCGGATCCAAGATTGATCGTAATAAAAAATCCGCCAAAATCCTTTTTCTTAAATATCTCCCGCGGTGCATCCGGATTGGTCGGATCAATCGGTCCCATCATGCTCGTGATGCCGCTGCTGAAGGGGATAAAATAGTACCGGATATTGATTCCGGAAAGGCTTCCCATATCGGAACCGAAGAATGCTCCGGCGCCGATGTATCCGCCGAGCGTATAGTGCGATTGAGCGTATCCCCAGCTGTTAAAATATTCCCTGTCGAACGGTGCGGAGAGAACAAGAGTCGGGCCGAGGCCGGCATTCACGTACGGCCGGAAGCTGTCCGTGATGTCATCCGCAAACAGACGGTATTGAAGTCCGACGTGCAACGGGATTAATAAAAATCGGTTGATCTTTCCCGGAACAATGGTCTGTCCCCAATACGTGACATATTCGACTTCGTTATCGTCTTTCGATTCGGCGATACCGAGCGTCACCGTGCCGAACATTTCACGGGAGAATTCGTGCCGGTAAAATCCGGCAAGTCCGAACCCGTTATTGGAGAGAAGAATATCAACACCCCAGGCATTCACCAGATCCCTTTCTGCCGGTGCGACCGCATCCTTGTTTGGCGATGCAAAGACGATGGTGGAATCCGGCCCCTGTGCGTTCAGCCCACAGGCCAGAAAAACCAGAAGAAAGAGAGCGATACCATATTTTTTCATGTCAACCTCACAAATTCGATAGAGACCATTCTGCATTTATTCTACACTACATAACACAAATTTGAGATACTGGGTTTCATGCATTGAAGGCAGCACGGGATGATCGGGGGAGGCGCCGCTGACTGACAGGATCTTAATTCTTTTGCCCGCTCTGATGCTGCTCTCCTGAATGACGCTCAGAAACGATTCCAGGTCGATATGATGAGAACAGGAGGCGGAGATAAAGAAACCCCCTTTTGCCGTTACTTTCAATCCGTTAGTATTGATATCTTTATATCCCTTAATCGCAGTGGCGACCGTCTTTTTACTTTTAGTAAACGACGGTGGATCGAGGATTACCACGTCCCACCGAAGTCCCTGTGCTGCGGCATTCTCCAGGAACTTGAACACATCTTCGGTATGGAACCGGATCTGTTGGAGATTGTTCAGGGCAGCATTTTCTTTTCCCTTCTGAATTGCGGTTTCGGAAATATCGACGCTGTCAACGCTTTTTGCACCGAATTTTGCCGCATATAAACCGAATCCCCCTTCATTACAGAAACAATCCAATACGGAAGCATCCTTGACAAACGCTGCGATTCGCTTCCGATTCTCACGATGATCCAGAAAAAATCCGCTCTTTTGTCCGTTCAAAATATCGACCGTGAACTTTACACCGTCCATATCGATCATGGAAGGTTCGACGGTTCCCCTCACCAGCCCGCTTCGCTGGGGAATGTGTTCCAAATCGCGCAACGGGGATTCGTTCCGTTCAACGATCCCTTTGGGGGAGAAAATTTCTTCGAGCACATCGCAGATCATCGGCAGCCGGAGGTCCATTCCTGCGGAAAATGTTTGCACTGAAAGATAGTCGTTGTATTTATCCACAATCAGGCCGGGGAGGAAATCGCTCTCGCCGTACACTACGCGGAATGTCTCGCTGTCGGGAAAGATCCGCTTCCGTAGCGCGTACGCCGAGGCAATCCGCCTCGTGAAGAAGTCCTTGTTGATCTCCTCAATGGATGACGACAGAAACCGAACGGCAATTAAAGATTGTGGATTGTAGAATCCGATCCCGAGTGAACGGCCGTCGCTGCGAAGGATCTCCACAACATCGCCCGACTGCGGATTTCCGCCGATATAGAGGATCTCGTTGCTGAAAATCCATTGGTGTCCGGAGAGTATCCGGCGGTCTTCATTCTTTTTGAGAGAAACATGTTGTGAAAGCGTAGACATAGAGTACAAAGTAAAAATAATGCCGTCTATTTGCAAGGAAGCTGGTCTCGCCTTCGTGTTCTATATTTCTTCATACTACTTTTTTAAGTACATTGTTTGCAATGAATAATCCCTTCAAATCAGGCTATGTTGCAATTATTGGCGAACCGAATGTCGGCAAATCAACCCTGCTGAATACGCTGCTGAAGCAAAAAATTTCCATCGTCACCGATAAGCCGCAAACCACCCGGCACAAGATCCTCGGCATTCTCAGCAGCGACCGGCATCAGATCATCTTTCTCGATACGCCCGGAATCATCAAGCCGAAATATCTTTTGCAGGAAGCGATGATGCATTTTGCCACCTCCGCTGTGGAAGAGGCCGAAATAGTGCTTCTGCTGGTGGATGCGCAAAAGGTAAAGGAGGGGAAGTATGACAAGAACAACGAAGCGGTGGCGAGGATTAAATCAGCAAACAAAACAACCTTTCTTGTCGTGAACAAGATCGATCTTCTCAAGAAAGAGGAGACGCTGCCGCTCCTATTGGAACTGCAATTGATCTTCCCGTTCGATGAGGTGATTCCCTTATCGGCATCCAAAGGATTCAATACCGACGAGCTCGTTTCCACCATATACAAATATCTCCCCGAGCACGCACCGTATTATGACACCGAAATTGTCAGCGATGCACAGGAGCGTTTCTTTGTGAGTGAGATCATCAGGGAAAAGATATTCGAACTCTTCAAAGAGGAAGTTCCCTATTCCGCCGCAGTAGACATCACCGATTTTAAGGAACGGGAAAGCGGAAAATATTTTATCTCTGCCGATGTGATCGTGGAGAAGGATTCGCAAAAAGGGATCGTGATCGGGAAGCAGGGAGCGGCGCTCAAGAGGCTCGGTTCCGTTGCACGGCGTTCGATCGAAGAATTTTTGGGGCACGAGGTCTTTCTGGAACTGCACGTAAAAGTTCGCGGTGATTGGAGAGAAGACCAACGGTGGTTGAACAGATTTGGATACAAGGGGAATGAATAATGGTCTGGATGTTATCTCGAAATTGCCAAATCACTGTCATGCCGAGTCCGCCTTCGGCGGATAAACTGCGTCGAGGCATGATTTTTCCAGGATAGTCACCCCTCGTCTACCTGCCCGCCAATCTTAATGGCGGGCGCTCGGGGTGACAATCTTTAATTTTTAAGATGGGTTCTAATAATATTTTAAACGATACTCTACACCAGTAATCTAGCGAGCACACATCATGGCAACCATACGACCCTTTAAAGCGATCCGCTATAATCAATCCAAAATATCGATGGCCAACGTCGTTGCACCGCCGTACGACGTCATCACTCCCGAACAGCAGGATGGATACTATGCCAAAGATCCCTACAATGTCGTCCGTCTGATTTTGGGACGGGAAGCAGATCGGTACAGCGCCGCTGCCGCTGTATATGCGGAATGGCAAAAGAACGGAATACTGATTCGCGAAAACGCCCCGTCTATTTATCCCCTGGTGCAGACATTTACGAATACCGACGGAAAATCTGTTCAAAGGAAGGGATTCATTGCACTCTGCAGGCTGGAAGAATTTGAGAAAAAGATCGTCCTTCCGCACGAAAAAACTTTGTCCAAAGCGAAAGAAGACCGGTTCAAATTGTTCAAAGCAACGAATTCGAATTTCAGCCAGGTGTTCACTCTGTATTCAGATCCCGGAAAAAAGATCGACACATTCATTAATCCTGTCCATTCAACTGCACCGGTCGTCGACGTGGAATTTGAATCGGTTCGGAATCAACTCTGGGCGATCAACGATCCGGCAGCCATTGCGGCGATTGCGGCGGAATTGGAACCGAAGCAGGTATTGATTGCCGACGGCCATCACCGGTACGAGACCGGACTTGCGTATCGCGACCTGATGCGGTCGCAGAATCCGAACCACACCGGAAAAGAACTCTACAATTATATTATGATGTTCTTCACGAATCTCGACGACGAAGGATTGGTTATTTTCCCGACGCATCGGGTGATGCACAGTTTGCAGAAGTTTGACGGCGGAGCGCTGATCTCCACGCTGCAGAAACATTTCGACGTGCAGGTGTATCCGACACCTCAGTCAATGACCGATGCGCTGCGGCAGCATCCGCGGTTTGCATATGGGTTTGTCTCGCATCATTCCCCCAAATTTTACGTCGCACGGCTAAAGAACGAATCCGATCTCGCAACACTCGTTCCGGACAATCTGCCCGGAGAGGTGAAGGGACTGGATGTGGTTTTGCTGCACCACTATATTATCCGGGAATTGCTGGGAGTGTCGCAGGAGGCGCAGGAAAAGAAACTGAACATCCATTACCTGCAGAACATACACGAATCGGTGGATGAAGTCGCCGCCGGCAAGGCACAGATCGCCTTCTTTGTCAATCCCACAAAAATCGAACAGGTGCGCGCAGTGGCGAAATCGGGGAACACAATGCCGCAGAAATCGACCTTCTTCTATCCGAAGTTGATCTCGGGATTGGTGTTGAATAAGATGGAGGAATGAAGAAGTATTTTAGTATATGAGTATATGAGTATGTGAGTCGGTAAGTAGGACGGTAGACTCGGCGATGTGAAAATAAAAAATCACATTCCATATTCAAAAATCGAGCGCCCAATTTTTGTTCTTTACAAATTAATGGTGGGCGCAATGCATCGGCATGAGAATCTGTTAGTCTATCAAAAGTCACTTATTTTTACACGCACTGTTCGTGAATGCACTCGGCAGTTTCCACGGGAGGAATTATATAATCTCACTTCTCCGACGAGCCGCAGATTCGATTGTGTTAAATATCACCGAGGGAGCAGGAAATATTTCAGGAAAAGAATTTGCCAGATTTTTGAACTATTCGATACGATCAGGATTTGAATGCAAGGGATGCATCGATATCGCAGCGATAAACAAGTATATCGATGAAGAGAAGAGAATTTCATTGAAAAACGACGCCAACGAACTGATTGCAATGTTAGATGGACGCCATAAAAGTTTAAGGTAAATTACAGAAGCAGTTTTCTCAAATACTCAAATACTCAAATACTCATATACTCAACTACTCAACGACTATATAAATTTTTCTAAATACTCTCCATGACCGAACGCCTAAAAATCTATTTTGCCTATATCGCCATCTGTACCATCTGGGGATCGACGTGGTTGGTCATCAAGATCGGCCTGGAGACAATGACGCCGCTGTTGTCATCCGGACTGCGGTTTATTCTAGCCGGTATGGTGCTCCTGTCGATCATACAGTACAAAAAAATAGCCATTCCGACTGATCGGAAGACGATTGGATTTCTTACCATGGTTGCGCTGACCTCGTTCTCGGTGCCGTTTGCACTGGTGTATTGGGGACAGCAGACGGTCGCCTCCGGTGTTACATCGATCCTATTCGCAGTTTTCCCGTTTTGCGTGGCCATCATGTCTACACTCCTTCTTCCGAATGAACGGATGACTGCATCAAAAATCATCGGGATCGTGATCGGATTCACCGGCATTGTCCTGATCTTTTCCAACGACTTGAGTATCGGCACTAGCAACGACCAGATCTTCGGGATGATTGCTATTGTCACGAGCGCGTTGATACAGGCGTTTTCGGCGGTGATGATTAAAAAACACGGACAATCATTGAGTCCGTTCATCGTTACATTTCTTCCGATGTCGATTGCGGGAATTTTGTTGGTATCCGGAAGCCTTCTTGTGGAAGACCTCTCGACGGTGGAATTCACTCCGACGGGGATCATGAGCATCGTCTTTTTGGCGGTATTCGGTTCTGTCACAACGTTTGTCAGTTATTTCTGGCTGCTGAAGCGGGTCGAAGTGGTGTTGTTATCGTTGACGTCATTCGTCACTCCGGTGATCGCCGTCTTTTTGGGCGTGATCATCTATAATGAATCGATCTCGTCGCAGCTTTTTGCGGGATCGGCGCTTGTACTCAGCGGAATCCTTGCCGCCAATGCAGTTGATATCCGCCGTTTTCTACGTTCCCGTTTTTCACCGTAAAATGAATATTTGTGTACCACGTACAAGATGGATTCTCATCCTTTTGGTTTCGATGGTGTGTGCCGATGCAGCCGGTGCCTGGGGATTAGAGGGACACCGGGCAATCAATCTCCACGGCATCCGCACGCTGCCGCTGTCACTGCAGCGTTTTCGGGAAATCGATTATTACTTTGCCGATCATGCCAGCGATGTGGATCGGAGAAAATTAATGGATGAAGAGGAGTCGTACCGTCAGTATATTGAACTGGAACGGTATCCGGAATTCTTCAATCGAACGATGCCGGGCACTCTGCTGGACCTCCAGAAAAAGTACAGTGAAACATCGGTGCGACAGAATGGATATCTGCCGTATCTGGTCTATGAAATGTACGATTCGGTGCTGCAGACAATGAAACGACGCGACTGGGAAGCCACATTGAAAGCGGTGACCGATCTTGGACATTATGTCGGCGACATGACGATGCCGTTCAACACAACAATGAACTATGACGGGCAGATGACGAAGAACAACGGCGTCAAATGGCGGTATGAGATCGAACTCATGAACCGGTATTACAATCAACTGATTCTCCGTCGCATCGATGCCCAGAAACTGGACAAACCGTTGAATGATATTTTCGCGCTGCTGGAGAGATCGTTTTCGTATGTGCCCGTGATGTTAAAAGCCGATGCCGCTGCATTGCGGAGTGCCAAGGGGAATTACAACAGCACCTATTATTCCGCATTCTGGAAAGGAGCCGGGCCGGGGACGAATGAATTGCTGCAGGCCGGGGTGACATTGTACGCAAATCTGGTATATACGGCGTGGATCAATGCCGGCGGAACCAAAGTCGTGTGGGCTGATGAAACGGAGAGATCGTCGTCGACGTTGTATTTCCATAAGGAATATGAAAGTCTCGAACCGAATTTCCCGAATCCGTTCAATCCGCGTACAACAATCAAATATACGCTGAAAGATGAAGCGTTTGTCATTCTTTCTGTCTTTAATCTGTTCGGACAGGAAATACAGCATTTGCACGAAGGGAGACAGAGTGCCGGGAAATATGAATTTATCTTTTCCGGCGAACATCTTCCGGGCGGTGTCTATTTCATCCGGCTGCAGGTCAATGATAAAACTGAAACGCGCAAGATGATTCTTTCCAAATAACATCGTTCACCCATGAAACCATACATCACACTCATTCGGCCGGTCAATTTTCTTATTACCGCCGCCTCTATTTATATTTCGTGTCTGCTGGCCGGCGGGACCGAGGCGCAGTTTATCGCCATGATCTTCGCCTCATTAGGAGGCGCATGCATCGGTGCGGGCGGAATGGTGATCAACGATTATTTCGACATTGACATCGACCGCATCAACAAACCGGAACGTCCGCTGCCGAGCGGACGGGTGACGAAGTTCGATGCGTTGATGTTGTACGGCGGCATTTCCGGCATCGGATTGATCATGAGTGCGTATTCCACCCGAACAGCTTTCATTATTGCGTTCGTAGCCGTACCGGTGATTTTTCTTTACAGCCAGAGATTCAAATCTACTCCGCTGTTCGGCAATCTTCTTGTTGGTACGTTGACCGGTGTCGCCTTTATCTACGGCGGAGCGGCAGTGGATAATATTGCGAAGGCGATCATGCCTGCTGTCTTCGCATTCCTGATCAACGTCGGCAGGGAAATAGTGAAGGACATGGAAGATGTGGAAGGCGATGCCAAACATAATGCCATCACCTATCCCGTAAAGTACGGAATGAAAAAAGCGGGAATACTTGCAACCGCATTTCTTACAGCTGTGATTCTCTCCACAATTTTCCCATATATAACCGGTATGTACGGTTCGACATATTTTATCCTGGTGAATGTCGGCGTGAATGCAGTGATTTTTTACGTGCTCTCTTCGCTCTGGAAGGATCAATCGACCAAAAATCTGAATCGTCTGTCGCTGATTCTTAAATGGGATATGCTCATAGGATTGATAGCGATCTATGCTGGATAATGCCGAATTGATGCTGGAATTTGAACAAAAATATTGGCAGCAGGGGATCCGCTATATTGCCGGAGTCGATGAAGCCGGCAGGGGACCGCTAGCAGGTCCGGTGGTCGCTGCCGCAGTAATTTTCAGTCCCGATGTGATTATTGAAGGGGTAAACGACTCGAAGAAACTGACGGAGAAAAAAAGAACATCGCTCTACCAACGGATCACGGAACAGGCACTGTCGGTCGGCATCGGCATTGTCAGCCACGAAGTGATAGACAGAATCAACATTCTCCAGGCGACGTTCCTCGCCATGAACAAAGCTTTGGATCTGCTCAGCATCACGCCGCAACAATTGCTTGTCGACGGAAATTTCTTCCGGCACGAGCGCTATCCCGTGGAGAATATTATCAAAGGAGACGCATTATCCCACTCCATCGCTGCGGCTTCCATCATCGCAAAAGTAACAAGGGATTCCCTGATGGTGGAAATAGACCGCCAGTATCCCGAGTACGGTTTTGCCAGGCATAAAGGATACGGAACACGATCGCACATCGAAGCGATCCGGATAAACGGATATTCACCGATACACCGGAGGTCGTTTCATGTCGATCAGTTGGAGGGGATATGACTCCGTCCGGTGACCGTTCTAAAAGAGAAAAGGGAAAAATCGGCGAGGAGGCTGCTAGTGAATTTCTCAAACACCAGGGATACGATATACTCGAACAGAATTATTATTACAATCACGGCGAGATCGACATTATTGCGAAGGAGAACGATGTGTTGGTCTTTGTGGAGGTTAAATCGCGCCGGTCGGCACGATTTGGTGAGCCGCAGGAATCGGTAACGCCGAAAAAACAGGAATTATTGCGGCGCACTGCCGAGGGATATGTACAGGAGCGTTCTATCGGGGAAATGGAGTGCCGGTTCGATGTTGTGGCCGTCCTATTCACCGATGACAGTGCGGAGTGCACGCTCTTTAAAAACTGTTTCTAATTCCATTTGATGAATCCGCTCCGTTTTTGTATTTTCCAGTAATACCAAGAGGCATACAGACTATCGAAACAAAGATTACCATCAGAAATGCCGACGCATCGACGCTGCTCGGCCATCACGACGCATTCCTCCATCTGATCGAACAGCGGTTCGATGCAACGATCACCGCCCGCGGAAGCCAGATTTCCGTACGGGGCGAGCAGGTCGAACTCCAGCAAATCGAACGGGTTTTTAACGAACTTCAATTCCTGTTGAATAAAAACGGAACACTGACGCCGAACGATGTCAACACCGTACTCGATCTGGTGATCGACATGTCGCCGGCTACAAAAGGAGAGCGGAAGTTTAAAATGACGGGAGAAGCGGCGATCCTCTTTACAAAAAATGCGATCATCAAAGCGAAGACGCCGACGCAGCATCTGTATCTTGAAAAAGCGCTGCGCAACGATATCATCTTTGCGATCGGTCCCGCCGGAACCGGGAAGACGTATCTTGCGGTTGCGATGGCGGTGGCCGGTTTGAAAAACAACGATGTGAGTAAAATCGTCCTTGCCCGTCCGGCGGTCGAAGCGGGTGAATCGCTGGGATATCTTCCCGGCGATCTGGCGGCGAAAGTCGATCCGTATCTCCGTCCGCTGTACGATGCGCTGGACGACATGCTGCCGAGCGAAAAATTAAAAACGTATCTCGAACGGAGAATTATCGAGATCGTACCGCTGGCATACATGCGGGGACGAACGCTCCACAATGCATTTGTGATTCTCGACGAAGCGCAGAACGCCACCGCGATGCAGATGAAGATGTTCCTGACGCGGCTGGGGAACAATTCCAAAGCGATTGTCACCGGCGATGTGACGCAAATCGATCTTCCGGCCAACGCAGTTTCCGGATTGGTGCAGATTCAGGAAGTGTTGAAGAAGATCGACGGGATCGACTTTGTGTATTTCAACAAAGAGGATGTTGTGCGTCACCGGCTGGTGCGGGAGATTATCGACGCGTACGGACGGTATAGCGAGAAAATGCACGCAAAAAAATGATCGATGTACGGTACTCACGTATCACAATCTAAAACGGAATCACTATGCACTATTTTGCGTTACTCTACGACGTTGTGGATGATTATATGACCCGCAGGGCGGAATTCCGATCGGAACATTTGCGGCTTGCCCGCGAAGCCAATGAACGGGGAGAACTGCTGCTTGCCGGCGCTTTCAGCGAACCCTCCGACCAGGCGCTGCTCATCTTTCGCGCAAAGGATGCGACGACCGCCGAGGATTTTGCCAAGGCCGATCCGTATGTCATCAACGGATTGGTGAAGCGGTGGAAGGTTCGTCCCTGGAATGTGGTAGTGAAAAATACGTAAAGAGTTGCAGCGTGTAATTTTGAAATGTGAGACACCGTTATCTCTGCGGTAACGGGATCGTGTCTTATTTTGAGCCCTGCTCAAGGGCAATGACCTTCATGCTTGAGATGGCTACGAGATATTACTTCTGTACGTTTTTTGCTTCGTTCCAGAGAGCATCCATTTCCGTCAATGTAGAGTGATGAATATCCTTTCCCTGCTCCTGTAATCGTTGTTCGATATGGGCAAACCGCCGGTGAAATTTCGATACGGTGCGGTGCAGCGATTCTTCCGGATCGACACCGATGAATCTGGCGTAATTGACGAGGGAGAAGAGGAGATCGCCGAATTCTTCGTCGATACGCTGCCGGTCGCCGGTTTCCACGGCGTGGTGCAGTTCCGCCGTTTCTTCTTCGACTTTTTTCCATACTTCTTCCCGTTTTTCCCATTCGAATCCGACCTTGGCGGCTTTCTTCTGCACCTTTTCCGCTTTCATCAGCGCCGGCAGATGCTGCGGTATGCCGTCGAGCACGGAGGTGCGACCCTCGGTCATTTTAATCCTGTCCCAACTGACGCTTTGTTCGTGACTTGTCCGGATCTCAGCATCGCCGAACACATGCGGGTGCCGCCGGAT
This sequence comes from uncultured Chitinophagaceae bacterium, assembly GCA_964371615.1. Classification (GTDB taxonomy): domain Bacteria; phylum Bacteroidota; class Ignavibacteria; order UBA10030; family UBA8401; genus SpSt-333. The sequence continues at coordinate 378,759 of CAYJMS010000002.1, read as the reverse complement.
CAGTTTTTCGTTGATGCCGGTGAAGACCTCCGGAAGAGTAAAATGGTTCTCTTCTTCCGCAATAATGGAATGGAAAACGACTTGCAGTGCGACATCGCCTAATTCTCCGCACAAATCCCGGTAGTTTTTCCGGTCGATCGCATCGAGCGCTTCGTACGCTTCTTCGACAAAATGTTTCTTCAGCGAATCGTGCGTCTGTTCTTTGTCCCAGGGGCATTCCTTGCGGAGCCGGTTCATGATCGAAACAAATTCATCGAATTCCTTCATAATTCTCCTTTCGTGCGATTGAAACACGGGCATAGATATTGCATCATGAATTTATTATACGCAGTCATTGTGTCCGGCGATATAATTGAAAAAGGTATTGGCTTTTGCGGAAACCCTTTTCTATATTTTTGTAAGAAAATTAAAAATCCTCATGAAAAAATTTCTTCTCATCATCATCGGTATTATTGTTGCAGCGGCGGTATTTATGGACCTCGTTCTCCAAAAGCAACGCGCCGATCTGCTCATCATCAACGGCAACGTCTATACTGTCGATGCGGCGAATAACAGAGCGGAAGCGATCGCCGTTCGCGGGAGCAGGATCGTTGCCGTCGGCACGACACAAGATATACAAAAACAGTATACTTCTCAAAATGTGATTGACGTAGAAGGGAAAACGGTCGTTCCGGGATTGATCGACGGGCATGCGCATATGCTCGGATTGGGCGAAGCGTTATCCGAACTCAATCTTGTGGGAACCACGTCGGCGGAGCAGATTGGTTCCATAGTGGCAGAGAAAGCCCGCCGTTTACAGCCCGGGGAATGGATCAGAGGGCGGGGATGGGATCAAAATGACTGGGGAAGCGGCACGGGCGAAAAACCGTTTCCGACATCCGCCGTGCTGGATAAAGCGGCTCCGAACAATCCTGTCATCCTTTCACGTATCGACGGACATGCGATTTGGGTCAACAGTAAAGCGATGAGTATGGCATCCGTCTCGAATGATTTTTCGAAAGAAGTCGACGGCGGCGCGGTAATCCGCAACGGAGTCGGGAAACCGACCGGAATATTTGTCGACAATGCTTCCTCATTTATCTGGAGCGCGGTACCGGGATATACGAAGGAAGAAAAGATCCGAATGTACCAAAAGGCATTTGATGAGTGCGTAAAATACGGAATCACCGGCGTGCACGACATGGGGATTGACGAAACCGACTTTGCCATCTACAAAGAATTTGCGGAACGGGACGAATTGCCGGTGCGAATCTACGGACTGATCGGCGGAAGCGGTACATTTCTCTCCACAATGCTTGCATCGGGACCGTATATCGACGGTATACATTACCGATTGGCCGTCCGCGGAATAAAATTGTATATGGACGGTGCTCTCGGTTCGCGAGGGGCCGCATTGATAGAACCGTACAGCGATGAACCGGAAAACCGCGGACTGCTCATGCAGTCTCCGGATACCATACGGACTGTTACGGAAACAGCACTATCCAAGGGATTTCAAGTCTGCGTCCATGCCATCGGCGACCGTGCAAACAGACTGGTATTGAATGAATTCGAAAAAGCGGCGGCACAATTTCCTCTGAAAGCCCACGACGCCCGCTTGCGGATAGAACACGCACAGGTGATTGCGCCGGATGACATCCCGAGATTTAAAAAACTCAATGTCATTCCGAGCATGCAGCCGGTACATGCTACGTCCGATATGTATTGGGCGCAGGCGCGGCTTGGACCTGACAGAATTCTCGGCGCCTATGCCTGGCGCTCGCTGATCGACGATGGTAACATCATCGTCAGCGGATCCGATTTTCCCGTTGAGCATCCGAATCCTTTGTTGGGATTTTATGCTGCCGTCACCCGACAGGATGCGGACGGAATTCCCCGCACTGCCGATGACGTGAAAACGCGTTTTCAACTTTCTGCAGACGGGATACGAGATCAGAAACATTTCGACAACGGTTGGTATGCAGAACAGAAACTGACCCGGGTCGAGGCGCTCCGTTCATTTACGATCTGGGCGGCATACGCGGAATTTACGTCGAACCAGAAAGGGAGCATTGAAGAGGGAAAACTGGCGGACATCGTCGTGCTCTCAAAAGATATTATGACCGTCGAACCACAAGAGATTCTGACCACCGCAGTGGAAATGACCATCGTCGGCGGTTTGGTCCGTTACCATCAGTCGTCCGGCACCATCACCGGCGGGAGGTGATCCATGTATGAGAAACTGTTAACCGAAGCGGAAAAATATATTGAAACCCTGCCGGTAAAGGAAATACCGATTCTCGAAATGTGGGATGTGATGATGGAGAGATCGGAAACCGAAATCTTCGAGATGCCGGATACTATCGGTGATTTTGAATGCCTCCTGGAAGCGGACAAGCGTTTTATCTTCATTCAAAAAATTATCGACAACGAGATCGACGATGTCGATTTGGGAGAAGAGGAAGGGGAATATGAAGTGGGCGAGGATTTTTTTGAAGTGGAAGAGATGGAGAAAATCGGATTCAATCAACATCAAATCGTCGGATTGAAAAAATTCGAGAAGAAAAAAACCGCCGATGACGACGATGACGACCTCCCGGTGAAGCACAAAAGTATACCCGCGGCAGCCGCTCAGCGGAAAAGCGCGACCAAAAAAACGCCGCCGCGTCCTGTAAAATCAACGATGAAAAAGAAGAAGAAATAATTGAGCGACACCGCAGCATCACACAAAGTCTGGACGATCATCGATCTCATTACCTGGGGGACGTCGTATCTAAACGACAGGAGTTTCGACGATGCCCGCCTGAACATCGAACTGCTGCTGGGCCACGTGTTGAAACTGCAGCGCATTCACCTCTACACTAATTTTGATACACCGCTCTCTGACGAAGAACTTGCACGGTTTAAAGCACTCCTGAAGCGCCGGTTAGACCATGAACCGCTTCAGTATATTCTGGGTGAAACGGAATTTATGGGATTAAAATTCCGGGTCGACAATCGGGTGCTCATTCCGCGGCCGGACACTGAAGTGCTCGTCGAACAAGCGATTAAGGAATTGCAGGGAGGGTTTTCCGAAAATACCGGCATTCGCGTACTGGAGATTGGAACCGGAAGCGGCTGCATTGCGATCAGCCTGGCGAAAAGAGTTACAGCCTGTCATGTGACGGCAATCGATAGCAGCAACGACGCAATTGATGTCGCAGGGCACAATGCTACACTGAACGGCGTCGATGATAGAATCACATTTGAATGTGCAGAGTATCCGGAATATACCGCGATTGACGGCACATTTCATTGTATCGTCTCAAATCCGCCGTATATTTCCGTGTCGGAATACTCCCAATTATCGCGCGAAGTGAAGGATTTCGAACCGGCCGTTGCTCTTGCAGACGGCGGGGACGGACTGAAATATTACCGGTTGATTGCATCGAACGGGATGAAATTGCTGCTTGAAAATGGATTTGTGATGGTGGAACATGCGTATAACCAATCTGTTGATGTCCAAAAGATCTTCGAAGAGCAGGGGTGGAAGGAAATCCGTGCGATCAAGGATTATTCCGGTAATGCCCGTTGTGTTTTTGCGGCGATGGAAAAATAAATAGAAGACAAATCAAAAACCCAAATCAACGTTATTGCGATCCCGACTTTAGTCGGAAGAAGTCCCGCTTTTGTGATTCCGCTCAGTGCGGGATTCATAAAGCGGAACAATCACGTTTTTCCATAAATATATAGATTGCCTGCCTGCCGGCAGGCAGGCTTCGGTCTCCCGACTTCCGCCAAATAGCGCGGCGGACAGGTCGTCGGGATCCCTCGCAATGACATTCATTGTTAAGGTGGTTTCTAAATACATAGTAATGGTATGAAAGCAGTTGTTCAAAGAGTCTCCTCCGCCTCTGTCACTATCGACGGAAATCAGTACGCGTCGATCGAGCAAGGATTGATGATACTTCTTGGTATCAAAACGGGCGATTCTGAAACGGACGCAAAATATCTTGCGGAAAAATGCGTCGCACTCCGGATATTCGAGGATGCCGAAGAAAAAATGAATCTGTCGGTGAACGACATCAACGGATCTGTGCTCGTCGTCTCGCAGTTTACTTTGTACGGCGATGCAAGGAAGGGAAACCGTCCGAGTTTTGTCGACGCCGCTCCTCCCGCCGTTGCAGAACCAATGTATGAAATGTTCGTTCGGCATCTTGGTACGTTGCTTACCGGCGGCACCGTGGCGACCGGCAAGTTCCGTGCGATGATGGATGTGCATCTCGTTAATTCCGGACCGGTAACAATCATCGTCGAGTCAAAGCAATCTTGAAACGTTGACCAATGGCATTCTATTTTATCTTTTGGGACGGAGTCGGTTACGGAAAAAAAGATCCGGCGGTCAATCCGTTCTTCGCCGCGCACCTGCCGACAATACGATCGTTGTTCGACGGAAATCTCCCGTCTCTCTCGTTCAAAAAATATTCCTCTCAATCTCAGACACTGACGCCGGTCAATACCACGCTGCGTGTTGCGGGACTTCCCCAGAGCGGTACAGGCCAGACGGCAATAATGACCGGTGTGAACGGAGCAAAATTTGTCGGGAAACATTTCGGTCCGCATCCGTACTCCACGCTCGTGCCGATCATCAAAGAACAAAATCTATTCACACAACTGCAACAGATAGGCCGGACATCATTTTTCGTCAACGGATATCCGCAAAAGTATTTCGATTATATTTTTGGACCGAAGGGAAGGATTCCGACCATCGCGTTATCCTATCTCTCCATCGGGAAGCAACTCAACTCCCATCATGCGGTGCTGAATCGATCGGCAATCTCCGCCGATATTACCGGATCACGGTGGAAGGAACTTGGCCATGCCGATGTCGATCCGATGGATCCGGCCGATGTCGGCCGTTTGTACTACACCATCGGCAGACAATACGATCTCACTTTTTTTGAATATTTTGTCACCGACATGGCGGGCCATGCGAGGGAAATGAAAACAGCTGTCGAAATGCTTGAACGCATGGACGGATTGCTCGCCGGATTGTTGGAGAAATTCGATCATCAAAATGACACGATTCTTATTGTCAGCGATCATGGAAATATTGAAGATCTTTCGGTCAGGACCCACACACGAAATCCGGTACCGCTTATTGTGATTGGCCGTCGTCATTCGTACCTTGCGTCACGGATCAGAGACCTGACCCACATTACGCCCGCAATAGTTACCTATTTCACCGACTCCATGGAATGAATCAACGACCGGCATTGATCGCTGCGCTTGTCATGAGCGCCGGCATCTTTACCGCCCAGTACTTGAATCTCTCGTGGCATCTTTCCGCGATAGCCGCAGTGTTGTTTTTTCTACTTTCACTATTCGTATTGTTGCGCAATTCAGGAAAAAACGGACGAGAAGCAATTCCGTCGTTTTTCTTCCTTACAGCGCTCTTTTTCTCTTCGGCATCGTTCTACTCTATTAAAGAGCAGAATCCAGGATCAGACGATATTCGGCGATATTTGAATACGTCGGACTCCCTTACCATTACCTGCCGTGTCATTGATGAACCGAGGATTAAGGATGGTAAGATAAAAATGCTTGTTTCTGTCCGTTCACTGGCAAACGAATTCGATACGATTGCTATTGTCGGTAAGGCATATGTGACGATCCTGCCGAACAAGCGGTTGAAAGAGAGACGACCACATTTAGCGTACGGATCTGTGTTTTCATTTCGCGGACTTTTGCAATTGCCGGGAGACGGGAGGAATCCCGGCGAGTTCAGCTACCGCGAATATCTGGCGCTCAATAACATCTTCGCCGTCACGTCGGTGTTGGGATACTCGCAGGTGACGATACACGGCGAGAGAGATCCTCATTGGTTTTTTGAAGATGTCATTTATCCATCCAAAGATTTTATCGTCCGCACGATCATGACTGTGATGAAGGGGGATGAGGCGAATTTTCTGATCGGATTGCTGCTGGGAGACAGGACAGAGATCTCTGAAGAAATAAAAAAAGCGTTCATGAATACCGGTACAATCCATGTGCTGGCAGTCTCCGGATCGCACGTGATACTTGTGGTGACGATTGCGTACGTGGTGCTGGGACTGTTCCGATTTCCCTCCAAAACAAAAATCGTATTGACACTTGTCGCATTGGTCTATTATACATTTCTGACCGGCGCTGCACCATCGATCGTGCGTGCATCGATTATGGCAGGAATAGTGCTGGTCGGGAAATTCTTCCAGCAGAAAACCGATTCGACCAATATGCTCGGGTTGTCGGCGGTGCTGATCTATCTGTATGATCCGAAACAGCTCTTCGACGTCGGATTCCAGTTATCTTTTTCCGCAGTGTTTTCGATGGTCTATTTTTATCCGAAACTGAATGCAATGATCAAAAAAATTCCCGAGCCCCTGGAAGAATTCAAGATCATGACTCCGTTGTGGCAATTGTTCGCCCTTTCGCTGGCAGCACAGATCGGAACGATCCCTTTCACCGCATATTACTTCGGCAAAGTCTCCATTGTCTCGCTCTTTGCGAATCTACTCGTCGTGCCGATTGTCGGATTGATAGTGACGATCGGTTTGACCGGCGCGCTTTTGGGAACGGTATCGATGTGGATTGCATCGATGTTCAGCGAAGTGAACGATCTGCTGGCTCGTTTCACATTGATGTTCGTGAAACTGGCAGAACAAGTTCCATTCGCGCTGATCGACACAGCGACCTTCGGATGGAAAGAGACGGCGTTATACTCTGCCGTCATCGCGTATCTGGTGAATCTCAGAAACGTCATCGTCCGGAAAATGATCATGTTTGCGGTATTGGCCGGAGCAAATATTGTTGTCTATGCGGCATTATCCGATCAGGCGAATCCGGTAGTACGTGTGACCTTTCTCGATGTCGGTCAGGGAGACGGGGCGGTGATTCGATTTCCATCCGGCGAAACGTACGTCATCGACGGCGGGCCGATTTCTACGGGATATGATGCAGGAGAAAGGATCGTCGGTCCGTATTTACGGCGGAACGGCATTAGCCATCTTGATGCCATCGTTACCTCACATCCCCATGCCGATCATCTCGGCGGCGTTCCGTATCTGATGAGGAATTTTGACGTGAAGAGTACGATCGATGCCGATCAACGGCTCTCCAGCAAATTATTCCGTGAGTATGACAGTTTGGAGTCCGGTGTTGAGCAAATTACCGCCCGTGCCGGCACGATCGATTCGATCGGCAATGTGCGATTATACTACATTCATCCCACGCGCCATTTTATTGACGACGACTCCGCAGACGGTTATTCGGATATCAACGAATCATCGGTCGTATTCAAATTGCACTACGGCGCAACATCATTCCTTTTTATGGGGGACGCGGAAGCGGAAAGTGAACATCACCTTGTTTCAGTCTATGGCAGCTTTCTGAATGCCGATGTCCTGAAAGCCGGTCATCATGGTTCCTCCACCAGCAGTACAGAACAATTTGTAACGACCGTTTCACCGGATTATGTGGTTGTTTCGGTAGCAAAGTTCAATAAATTCCGTCATCCGTCGCGTGCAGTCATAGAGCGTTTCACGCGCATTGGTGCTTCGGTGTTCAGGACCGACATGGAAGGAGCAATTATCCTCGAATCAGACGGAACGTCAATCAAAAAACGGCATTGGAGGGAGGATTAACTGATTTCTGGTGCAATAGAGACGATTTCGCGATATTATGAATACGTGTTTCATCTTGTGTCCATCTTCCTTATTTTTATTCCGCCGTCACTAATTTTCCCTTCAATCAACGGGCGCGTCATGGCACAAAAAAAATTTCAGACTGACTCCGGAATCCTGATCAAAGAATTGTATACCTCGAAAGATCTCGATCCCGCCAACGGTCCGGGAGAAGCGGGAAAGTTCCCCTTCACCCGCGGCGTACATCCGTCCATGTACCGCTCCCGTTTATGGACAATGCGCCAATATGCAGGATTCGGATCCGCGACACAATCCAATGCCCGGTACAAATATCTGCTGTCGCATGGGACGACAGGACTCTCCGTTGCGTTCGATCTGCCGACACAGATGGGATTCGATTCCGATCATGTCATGAGCGAGGGTGAAGTGGGTAAGGTGGGGGTGGCGATCGACACGCTCGGCGATATGGAGACGCTCTTCGACGGTATTGAACTGCAAAAGGTGACGACCTCGATGACCATCAATGCCACTGCGGCAATCCTGCTCGCCATGTATGTTGCGCTCGCAAAAAAACAGCATACCGATCTTTCCAAACTTTCCGGTACGATACAAAACGATATCCTCAAAGAATATATTGCCCGGGGAACATACATTTATCCCCCGAATCATTCGATGCGATTGGTGACCGATACGTTTGCCTGGTGCAGCGATCATCTGCCGAATTGGAATACGATCTCCATCAGCGGTTATCACATTCGCGAGGCGGGATCGACCGCTGTGCAGGAAGTTGCGTTCACGCTCGCCAATGCCAAGGAGTATGTGCGGGCAGCGATTGCTGCCGGATTGTCGGTGGACCGGTTTGCGCCGAGGCTCTCGTTTTTCTTTAACGCCCACAACAATTTTTTTGAGGAAGTGGCAAAATTCCGTGCTGCCCGACGATTATGGGCGACGATCATGAAAGATGAATTCGGCGCGAAGGAACCGGATTCGATGAAGCTCCGGTTCCATACACAGACCGGCGGATCGACACTGGCAGCGCAACAGATTGAAACCAATGTGCCCCGCGTGACTTTGCAGGCGCTGGCAGCGGTGCTCGGGGGAACGCAATCCCTGCATACCAATGCAATGGACGAAGCGCTCGCCCTTCCGACGGAGGATTCCGTCCGGTTGGCATTGCGGACGCAGCAGGTGATCGCATTCGAATCCGGCGTTACCGACACGGTTGATCCGCTTGCCGGATCGTATTTCGTCGAATCACTCACCGCCGAAATTGAACTCAGAGTTCGGGAACAACTTGCGGCAATCGAAGCGATCGGCGGTTCGGTGAAAGCGATTGAGCAGCAGTATTTTCAAACGGAGATTGCCGACAGCGCGTACAAATACCAGCGGGCAATCGATGAACAGGAAAAGATTATTGTCGGCGTCAATCAATTTAGCGTTGAAGAAAAAACACAGCCGGCCCTCTTGAAAGTGGATGAATCAATCCGGGAAGAACAGATCAAAGAGCTGAACCGCATCCGGCATCAGCGCAGTGCGGCGACCGTCGCATCGGCATTGGGGGGATTACGCATTGCCGCCTCCGGAACTGAAAACCTTCTTCCGCATATCGTCTCCTGCGTCGAAGCGTATGCGTCGATCGGCGAAATATCCGATACGCTGCGGAATGTTTGGGGTGTCTATGAATAACGAACGAACAACGATCGGGAAGCAGGCGCTTGCCGACATCAAGAAATTGCATCAAAAAAAATTCCGGGAAGAAACCGGATCGTTTATCATCGAAGGATGGAAATCGGTGACGGAAGCGCTGCATGCAGGTATAAAATTCAAGACGGTTCTGTTCGATGATCGGAATGATACACCGGCAGATCTTCTTCGCGCTCTCTCCAAAGCATCGGATGCATTCGTTGCGGTCTCGGCAAAAGAAATTGATGTGATTGCTGGAACAGACACCCCGCAAGGGATTATCGCCGTTGTCGGTATGCTCGACCATTCCGGTACAATCGATACGCTGATAAAAAAAGAACGCGGTGTTGTGGTAGCGCTGGATGCAATGAACGATCCCGGTAATCTCGGCACAATCCTCCGCACCTGCGATTGGTTCGGAGTTGACGCAGTGCTGATCGGAGCACGGTCGGTGGATGTCTATAATCCCAAAGTGGTCAGGGCCACCATGGGATCCCTGTTTCACCTTCCTATTATAGACGACGTCGAACTGGTCCGGGAGACCGACCGGTTCCGCAAAGGCGGTTGGAAAGTGTATTCCGCCGAAATTGAGAATAGCGACGATATCGGGGATGTAACGTTTTCTGGATCAACCCTTGTCATTATCGGCAGTGAATCGCACGGGATTTCAAAAGAAATATCGGTACAGGCCGACCGAAGGATTCGCATTCCGAAATTTGGCAAGGCTGAATCGCTCAACGCGGCGATCGCTTGCGGAGTGATCCTTTCAACGATCACAATGCGAAAATAAATTTTAAACTATTATGATTACAGATGTCAGCGGGATAACGGTCGGACATTATACCGACGAGAAAAATATCACCGGCTGTACCGTCATATTCTGTCCGCCGAAGACTGTCGGCAGCTGTGACGTTCGCGGCAGTTCACCCGGTTCCCGAGAGATGATGCTTCTTGCGCCGGAAAAACAAATGCAGGAAGTCCATGCCGTATTACTCTCCGGCGGTAGTGCGTTCGGTCTTGGAGCAGCCAACGGCGTCATGCAATATCTGGCGGAGCGGGAACGCGGATACAAAACACCATGGGCTATTGTCCCGATCGTCCCAACGGCAATCATATTCGATCTCAATATCGGCAGCGCCTCCGTTTTTCCGACGCCGGAGAACGCTTACAGCGCCTGTTCCAATGCCGCGGTACAATTTGAACAGGGGAGTGTCGGCGCAGGAACCGGTGCGGTGACGGGAAAGTGGAACGGATTTCAGCATGCAATGAAAGGGGGAATCGGCAGCGCTTCTTTCCGAATCGGCGACGTTATCGTCGGCGCAATTGCCGTCGTCAATGCCGTCGGAGATGTGGTTGACGAACGGGGAGCCATTATTGCCGGTGCGCAACAGGAGGGGAGTTTTTTTGGTCCGGAAAACCGGCTGCAGTCGCTGAACAATCCGCAGCTTCTGGCACGCAATACCAATACGACACTGGTGGTCGTAGCATCGAATGCACGGCTCAACAAGGTGGATACCTATCGCGTAGCCCAGCGGGCGCATGACGGCATGGCGCGCGCTATTGTTCCGTGCCATACCACGTTCGACGGAGACGCATCGATCGCGCTGAGCACCGGCGAAGTGACTGCGCCGATCGATCTCGTGGCAGAAATGGGCGCAGCAGCGACTGCCGAAGCAATCCGGAACGGTGTTGTCCACGCCCGCGAACGGGGCGGAGTTCGCGGTGTACGTAAATAGTTTTTGTATTTTCGTCATTTAATTTCAATATTCGACTGTGATACAACAACAAACGAAACGTGTCGTCAGTCTTCCGCGCGCGCTCTCGAAATTAGGATATTGTTCCCGCAGTCAGGCTGAAAAACTCGTGGCCGGCGGTACCGTGTCGGTCAACGGGAAAGTGGTCACATCCCTGTCGTTTAGAGTCGATCCCTTCCGGGACACCATTACGGTCGATGCTGCACTGGTGAACAAAACAAAGTCGTTCGTATATCTACTTTTCCATAAACCGTTGAATGTCATCACCACGAGCAGTGACGAACGAAACCGCTCCACGGTCTATGATTTCATCAGGAAGTGGGGGAAGGAGACGCATCTCTTTCCGGTCGGGCGTTTGGATAAGGATACAACCGGAGCATTGCTGATCACCAACGATACGCAACTTGGCGAGCGGCTGACCAATCCAACGTCGAAATTCCCCAAAACGTATGAAGTGACATGCGAAGGGATGATGACGAGAGCAACGCTGGGTGCGCTGGCGGAAGGGGTAACGCTGGATGACGGATATAAAACATTGCCGGCCGCTCTTTCAAAATTACATTCCGACGAGCATGGTTCCCAATGCGAAATCACAATCGTGGAGGGAAAAAACCGACAGATCAGAAGAATGTTTGAATCGGTCGGCCATCCCGTGACGGCAATAAAAAGGATATCGATCGGTCCCGTTCGCTTGGGAGAAATGCAGCCGGGTCAGATGAGGCCGTTGCGTACCGACGAAATCGAACAGTTAGTACGAAAATCATAATTATACCGATGCCGAAGATTGCCTGTAATATTATCGAAGTATGCGTCTTCTCGTTCGAAAATAAGGAGCCGCTGTATCTGATGCTGCGGCGTTCACGAACGGAACCGCTCTATCCCGATTCGTGGCAGATTGTCACCGGATCCATCGAACAGGGAGAGACGGCGCTGCAGGGGGCGCTGCGCGAGTTGAAAGAAGAAACGGGATTTATCCCGAAGAAATTGTGGATTGTACCGCATATGAATACATTTTTTTCCGTCCGGCAGGATACTGTTCACCACACTGTGATATTCGCGGCGCAGACGGATCATGCTCTTCCGGTGCAATTATCCGACGAACATTATCAGTTCGGCTGGTACACCATCGAACAGGCGAAGGCGAAATGCGTTTGGCCGGGACAGAAAACTGCGCTCGACATTGTTCACGAATATATTGTCGGAGGAAAAGAAGCGGCGTCACTATCAGAGATTACCGTATGAGAATGTTCACTGTCATTATACTGTTGCTGCATGTCGCTGCCACTCTGCATGCGCAAACCTATCTGATCGCGGCAAAGGATCCGAAGAACTTCCGTGATTATCCCGGCGGACGGGGCGAGCATCAATTGGTCGTCTATACACCCTCCTACGGCAGGGCGTCGACAGGGACCAATCAATGGGGAGTCGAAGCGACTGTTAAAGACGATATTGTGATCGCCATCGGAGGGAATAATTCACCGATCGTAACGGGACAATATGTCCTTTCCGGACATGGCAGAGCAAGAATTTTCATCACCAACAATATCCGTATCGGATCGAAAATCACATTGACGGACAGCACCGTGACCGTATCGTTCGATGCGGAATCGTTCAGGATCTACGCGGGAATACGACAGAACGATTTGATGAAAAAATATGCTTTGTTGCAGTCGAAATTTTCACCGGAAGGACGGAAAGAACTGAAAAGGTATATCGATACGCTGAAGATTTTGAGTGGCGGTGCTCCGGCGATGTCCGACGGCGGAAACGACTCCGCCTTTTATGCGTACGGCATGAAACTGCTGAATGATGCGGAATACAGAATATCCGTCTCCCCGTCGGTCGAGGGACGCGGAGCATGGCACCGGCCGAAAGAAAAAAACAACGCGGAGATTGCCGCACTGGTAAAGAAATTCGCCGATGCCGGATTCAATATGCTCTTTGTCGAAACCATATGGCGCGGCGAGACGATTTATCCGGGATTTATCACCTCGCAGAAATCGGAGTTCTCCGGATTCGATCCGCTGCGTGCGTATCTGGATGAAGGGAAGAAACACGGCGTCGAAATCCATGCCTGGATTCATACATTCTTTGTCGGCTATGTCGGCGCATCGGACGACTCTGGCACCGGACCGATTCTGACGGCGCATCCCGAATGGCAACTGGTGAAGAGAAACGGAGAAAAAGTCTCGCGATCCGAACCGGGATATCTTTTTGTCAATCCCGCTCATCCTGAAGCGCAAAATTATATCGCTTCGTTGTATAAGGAAGTGCGTTCGCTGTATCCTGATCTTGCCGGAATACAATTGGATTACATCCGTTATCCTGTCAACATCCCTCTGGAAGAATCGTCCGACTACAGCGTACTGTCGCGGAACGAGTTCAAAAAAATATCCGGCATCGATCCGTTGACGATCGATCCGGCCGACCATCCTGTGCAATGGGAACAATGGCGGCAATGGAGAGAAAAAGTGATTACGGATTTTGTCAAACGCATCCGGTGGGAAAATCCCGAAGTACTTTTATCCGCGGATATTTTTCCCGATATTGAGGAAGCGCATAAAACGAAGATGCAGAATTGGGGAGAATGGGCGAACAAGGGATATGTCAATGTTCTCGCACCGATGGCGTATACGACCAACACGGAATGGGTCGGCGAATCGATCATGAAAATGCGGTCCGTGGTCGGGGAGAAGTTTCCGTTGTACATCGGCCTGGCGCCGTTCATGAACCTGACGCCCTCCACGCTGCTGCAGCAGATCGAAAAGTGCCGTGAGATGAACGTTCAGGGTGTTATCCTGTTTGCAACGTCGAGTCTCTCCGACGAACAGCTCCGGCTGTTGTCGGTCGGACCGTTTCGAACGCGTGCGCGCACACCGCAATTGATCACCAGAAAATAAAACAGTAAGGAGTATTCGTGAGCATTTTGGTTGTCGGCTCTGTTGCCATCGATGACATAGAAACCCCGTTCGGGAAAGCAGATGACGTACTCGGAGGATCCGCGGTCTATATTGCAGTCGCGGCGAGTTATTTTACGACGCCGGTCCGGCTTGTCGGAGTTGTCGGCGGGGATTATCCCCGGCATGCGATCGATTTTATGAACGAGCGCGGTATCGATCTCGAGGGGCTTGAAGTAGTGACCGACGGGAAAACATTCCGGTGGAGAGGCCGGTATCATTACGATTTGAACCATCGCGATACGCTCGCGTTGAACCTGAACGTCTTCGAGAAATTCGATCCGAAAATCCCTGAATCGTACAAAAAGACCAAGTATATCTGCCTTGGAAATATCGATCCGGTGCTGCAACGGCGGGTGCTGGAACAGGTGATCAAGCCGAAGTTCGTCGTCGGCGATACGATGAATTTCTGGATCGAAACAAAACGGGAGGAACTGTTGAAAGCGATCCCGATGTTCGATGCTTTTATCCTGAACGATTCGGAAGCGCGACTGCTTTCCAACGAACCGAATCTGTTACGGGCGGCGCGGAAGATACGGGAGATGGGTGCGAAGACGCTGATCATTAAAAAAGGGGAACACGGAGCATTGCTTTTTCATGAGGACCAGATCTTCTCCGCACCGGCGTATCCGCTGGAGGATATCTTTGATCCTACCGGAGCGGGCGATACGTTTGCGGCAGGATTTACCGCATGGCTTGCAAAGACGGACGATCTCTCCCATGAGAATTTCAAACGTGCGGTGATCTATGGCAGCACGATGGCATCGTTCTGCGTTGAAAAAATATCGTTGGACGGCCTGCGGAACCTGTCCTACCTGAAGATTCAGGACCGTTTCCGTGAGTTCAAGAAATTGTCGCTCTTCGATGAATAACCGGACGCCGACACTGCTCACTGGTATTGCTCCCGCATTCCGCGGGAGTTTGATTTTTGCGGAGAACGAATGATACGCTCGATTGAATGGCTGGGGGACAAAGTCCGTTTTCTCGACCAGACCCGACTTCCCGGTGAAGAACGGTACATCGAAACGTCCGGCATCACTGAACTTGCCGAAGCGATCGTATCGCTCAAACTTCGCGGCGCACCGCTCATCGGCATCGCAGCGTCGTACGGCGTGCTGCTGGGGGTGCTGCCGGCACGAAACGCGCCGCTGGACACTTTTCTGGAATCGCTGCACAACGCGGTCGATACACTCACAAAGACCAGGCCGACGGCAACGAATCTTTTCTGGGCGTTGGAACGAATGCAGAACGTCGTGCGTCTAAATTCTACGAACAAGCCGTCACTCCTTTACACTGCACTGGAAGAAGAAGCGAAAGCCATTCACGACGAGGACCGGAGAATGTGCGAATCGATGGCGTTCTACGGCGAGCAACTTATTGACGACGGAGCGACCGTTCTCACCCACTGCAATACGGGCGCACTTGCCACCGGCGGCATGGGCACGGCGCTCGGCGTCATCACACTCGCCCATCGCAACGGAAAGAAGATATCCGTTCTTGTCGATGAAACCCGTCCGCTGCTGCAGGGGGCACGCCTGACGATGTGGGAGTTGCAGAAGGAAAAAATTCCTGCAACGCTCATCACGGATAACACGGCGGCATGGGCGATGAAAAAGAAAAATGTTACTGCGATCATCGTCGGAGCGGACAGGATTGTGGCGAACGGCGATACGGCAAATAAGATCGGCACCTATGGCCTTGCGATTTTGGCGAAAGAGTTCGGCATCCCATTCTACGTGGTGGCGCCGACATCGACAGTAGACCGCACACTGAAAAATGGATCGCAGATTCCCATTGAAGAGCGGCTTCCGGTGGAGATCACGGGAATGTTTCGTTCCGGTATCGCGCCGGAAGGTTCGAACGTGTTCGCTCCGGCATTCGACGTCACACCGAATGAATTGATCACGGCGATCGTGACGGAACAGGGAGTTCACCGCGCGCCGTACGGCCGTTCATTGGCAGAAGCGGTGCGGCAATGATCGTCGAAACCGAATCGGTGGTGCTCCATGCGATCGATTACGGCGACACCAGTAAGATCGTCACGCTGTATACGCAGCGCTACGGCAAGATTAAAGTGATCGCCAAGGGAGTGCGGAGCCAGAAGAATAAGTTCGGCTCATCGCTGGAACCGATGACCATTTCGTCGGTGGTGCTGTATAAAAAAGAACAACGGGATCTGCATCTTCTGTCGAAAAGCGAGATTCGGATTCCGTTGAGCAAACTCCAGTCCGATGCGGAGCGGATGTTTACGTCGCTGGCATTGGTGGAGCTGGTGAACATGGTCATGCATGACGAAGAAGAGAACGCTGTCATCTACGCGTTATTGAAACAAGCGCTGCAGACGATCGATGCATCGTCGCGAAACCGGGTGAACGTGCTGATCTCGTTTATGCTGAAATTGTTCACGCAGTTCGGATTCGGCATCAGGCTGGATCACTGTTCGGTCTGCAACCGCCCGGCGCATGACGGCGAGATATCGTCTGCATCGCTCCGGTTGTCCGACGGTTCGCTGGTCTGTTCGCGGTGCGGCGGCGGAAGCGGCGCTGCCGGTGTGAAGATCGAAGGGGGAATACTGAAATCTCTCCATTATCTTCAGCATACGGAGATCGGCCGGGCACCGGTCTTATCCATTGACCGGACATCCATCGATACACTATTGACAATTGTACAATCGTACCTGCAGTATCATAGCGAAGGAAGCAGAACTTTAAAATCACTCTCATTGTTATTCTCACAGAACGACGGACAGAAAAAACAACGACCACTATGACAGTACTATAAAGAGGAGACACGGTATTATGAAACGTTCCATTCTTGCAGCATTCGTTTTTATCACTATCGGCGCTATTTTCGGTGCGGTGCTGGTGTCGGATCTCGGCGGAACCGTCGACGGATTCGCACAGCAGAAAAGTATCAAACTCGGTTCGGAGAGAAAACAACAGAATGCCGAACTGAATCTTCAGGCGGCGAACGATGCATTTGTGACGGTGGCAAAAAATGCAACGCCGTCGGTCGTTTCGGTCGTTGTCACCACCAAGGCGACGAAAAATCCGCATAACGAAGAGTTCTTCCGTTTCTTCCCCGATTTCAGATTCCGTCAACCCGATGAACAATCGCAGGGCGCGGGATCCGGCGTTATCGTGACGAAGGATGGATATATTATCACAAACAATCACGTCGTCGAGAATGCCGCGGATGACGGAATCGAAGTGGTATTAAACGACACCCGCAGAATGAAAGCGGATCTTGTCGGAACGGATCCGTTGACGGATATCGCCGTGGTGAAGATCGATGCAAAGGACCTTCCGGTGGCGGCGCTCGGCAATTCGGATGACGTGCAGGTGGGACAATGGGCGCTGGCGATCGGCAATCCGCTCGGACTCAACTCCACCGTGACGGCGGGAATCATCAGCTATCTCGGCAGAAGCATCCGTATTATTCAGGACAGTTACGGAGTGGAAAATTTTATACAGACCGATGCGGCAGTGAATCCCGGCAACAGCGGCGGTGCGTTGGTGAATATTTACGGCGAGGTCATCGGCATCAACACGGCAATAGCCACCACCAACCAACGGTATCAGGGATACTCATTTGCGATACCGATCAATCTCGCAAAGTCGGTGGCGGAGGCGCTGATACTTTACGGTAAAGTCGAACGCGGATACATCGGAGTGTCGATCTCTCAGGTGGACGAGACGCTCGCGAAAGCCAACGGACTCGATAAGGCGGAAGGTGTGTTTGTTCAGGAAGTGATCGGCGAAGCGGCGAAAGCGGCGGGCGTGAAGGACGGAGATATCATTCTGACCATCGACGGCAAACCGTTGAAAGCGCCGAACGAACTCCAGGCATACATCGCCACCAAGCATCCGGGGGATAAAGTAAAATTGATGATCTGGCGCGACGAACGGAAAATAGAGAAAACAGTCGAACTGAAACCGCGTACCGAAAACCGTGTTGTTGCGATAAACGGCGGTGACGATGAAGACGATTCATCCATGGAAGAGATGTCCGCGAAACCGTTGGACTTTGAAAATCTCGGTTTCTCAGTGAAGAAAGCGGAAAACCGGCTGATGAAAGACCGTGATGTGAACAGCAGCGTTTTGGTGGCGAATGTGAAGAGCTACAGCGAGGCATTCAACCGCGGGTTGCGGGAGAACGACATTATCCTCGAAGCGGACAGAAAACCGGTGACATCACTGTCCGATTTCCAGAAAGTAGTGAAATCGAAAAAACCGGGCGATGCGCTGATGCTGCGGGTCAAAGGACCGCAGGGAGGCGCCCGTTTTGTGGCGGTGATGATTCCCAAAGGATAAGATTCATCCAATATCGATTAATGAAAGGCGGAGAAATCTCCGCCTTTCGTATTTTAAACCGGAAGGTTTTGGAAGTGGAGTCACTTTTCGTTATTTTTGATCGGTATGAAACTCGAAAATCTTCAATATCCCTTGTGGGCCATTGTTGCCGCCGCATTTCTTTTTTTGGGAATGGCCGGCTGCGAAAGGAATTCTTTTGTGACACGTTCAGGCGTCGAAATTGATATACTCCAGGAAGGGACGGGAGCACAACCCAAACAGGGTCAGGTTGTTACCGTTCATTATACCGGTTGGCTGACCGATTCGACCAAGTTCGACAGCTCGGTGGACCGCGGACAGCCGTTCACCTACCAATTTGGCGTCGGACAGGTTATTCAGGGGTGGGACGACGGAGTTGCCACCATGAAGGTCGGCGGTAAAAGCCGTTTCACCATTCCGCCGGAACTCGGTTACGGACGACAGGGGGCCGGGGGAATCATTCCTCCGAACGCGACGCTGGTCTTTGAAGTCGAACTTCTGGGAATAAAATAATGGCACAACCGCATCTCATGATCCACATCGTTCCGGGCAAATGCGATTACTGCGGCTGCTGCGTCGGCGTCTGTCCTGAAGATGCGATCGAATTGCAGGAATCGTCGATCGCCATCATCGAAGAACGATGCACTAACTGCCGGAAGTGTGTCTGGGCATGTCCGTGGGAGGTGATTGAATTCCATCGCGACGGAGTCAAAGATATGCCGATGCATACACCGCACAATCTTAACGAACCGGTGAAATTCTAATATGAAAAATGACTACGATATTATTGTCGTCGGTGCCGGTCCTGCGGGATCCACGGCGGCTCGCTATGCCGCTGCCGGCGGTGCATCGGTACTCATGCTGGAGAAAGACCGCGACGTCGGTTATCCGGTCCGCTGCGGTGAGGCAGTGAGCCACGAAGGAGTGATACAATTCATCCAGCCGGACCCGAAGTGGATCGCATCCACCGTAACAAAATTTCGGTTGGTTGCCCCGAACGGCAAAAGTGTTGTTCCGCGTCTTGACGGCGCGGGGTACGTACTCGAACGGCGGATCTTCGACTACGAAGTGGCAAAGCTCGCCGCCGACGCAGGAGCGGAGATCGTCACAAAGGCATATGTGTACGACCTGCTCCGTGAAAACGGTTCGGTCACCGGAGTGCGCGCATTGATCAAGGATAAAAAAGTCGATATCAGATCGCGCATCGTCATTGCGGCGGACGGCGTGGAATCCCGCATCGGAAAAATGTCGGGCATCGACACAACCTGTCACATTCGCGACATGGAGAGCTGCGCTCAGATGACACTTTCCGGAGTAGAGGTGGAGGACGATGTACTCGACTTTTATTTCGGCGACGATGTTTCTCCCGGCGGATATCTCTGGGTTTTTCCGAAAGGGAAGAACACGGCAAACGTCGGCCTCGGGCTTTCGGTGGAAGAGGCGAAGAAAAAATCCGCCATCCGGTATCTGCATGAATTTGTCGAGAAAAAATTTCCGCATGCGGCAATGCTGACGCACATTGCCGGCGGCGTGCCGTGCGCGAAAACGTGCGATTCGATCGTGAAGGAAAATGTCATCCTTGTCGGCGATGCGGCCCACCAGGTCAATCCCGTTTCCGGCGGCGGCATCATCTCCGGTATGATCGGCGGGATGATCGGCGGTCAGGTGGCGGCGGAATCGATACAGAAGGGATCCGTCTCCAATTTGTCCGAGTATGAAAAACGCTGGCACAAGCGGCTCGGGTGGCGGCATGATGTATTCTACAATATCAAGACTGCGATTTCAAACTTCGACGATGCGACTTTAAATAACATTTGCGACAGTGCACTCACACTACCCGAGGAGAAACGGACACTCGGCGGTATCTTCCGTACCGCACTGTGGAATCAGCCCTCCATGCTGATCGATGTCGCCAAAGTGTTCGTATCATAATCATGAAAAAACATTCCGTGCAATTATTACTCCCGCTGGTGTTCATTGCCGCGGGATGCGCTTCCGTTTCCCGCCAACCGGATCTTCCGGCTCAACCGGACCGACGGCATGATATTGTGGATGTCCGTTCACTCGATTCAACGATAGCGCTGGATATCCGTTACGCCACCGATAATAATTTTACCAAAAAAGTACTCTATCCCGCGGCAAAAGCAAAACTCCGCCGCGAAGCGGCCGAATCGCTCGCATCGGTGCAGCGTGAATTGAAGCAGCAGGGGCTCGGCCTGAAGGTGTTCGACGGTTACCGTCCTCTTTCCATTCAGTGGAAATTGTGGGAGGTCGTTCCCGATCCCAATTACGTCGCCGATCCGCGTAAGGGATCACGCCACAATCGCGGTGCGGCGGTGGACCTGACCATTATCGACTCGCTGGGGAATGAACTGGAGATGCCGACGCCGTACGACGATTTTACGGAGAGGGCATGGCACACGTTCGAAGATCTCCCCGATGCGGCCAAAAAAAACCGTGCTCTTTTAAAAGATGTGATGATGCGCCACGGTTTCCAACCGATCCAAAGCGAATGGTGGCATTATGATTTCCACGGATGGGAAATCTTCGAGATTATGGACGAACCGCTGTAATGAAGCCGCATTCGAATGACGTGAAGAAAATTTTGCTGGTTCGCACGGATAGAATCGGCGATGTGGTGCTGTCGCTTCCGATGCTGCCGGTATTGAAAAAACATTTTCCTGATGCAGAGATTTCGGTGATGGTACGGAATTACACACGCGAAATCGTCGCACACCATTCCTGCGTATCGGAGATTATCCTGTGGGAACAGAACGGCGAGCGGTCCGTATCGTTTTATGTCGATCTGTTGAAGAAAAAACGGTTCGATGTCGTGATTATTCCGTACCCGAGATTTCTGCTGGCGCTGATTGTTTTTCTGGCACGGATTCCGGTACGCGTCGGAACGGGATACCGGTGGTATTCCTTTTTGTTCAATGCCAAGGTGTATGAGCATCGTAAAGATGCACTCCGACACGAAGCGGAGTATAACCTCAATTTATTGAAGGCCATCGGCATCAGCGACACCGGCAGACCGGAATTCGAATTGTCGATACCGGATGCGGTTCAGAAAAAGATTGACGCACTCCTTGCAGCGGAAAAAGTCGGCAGATTCGCCGTTCTGCATCCCGGCAGCGGCGGTTCGGCACGCGACTGGCCGCCGGAGAATTTTGCCGGACTCGGCGATGCTCTGCACAACACGGAGAAGTTGAACATCGTCCTGACCGGCGGACCGCACGAACAGGCGGTGACGTCCGCGGTAGCGGTAAAAATGAAGACGGCACCGAAGGATTATACCGGAAAATTTTCACTTCAGGAACTCGGTGCGCTGTATAAACGAGCTGCTCTTTTTGTATCGAATTCCACGGGACCGCTGCATATCGCATCGGCGGTCGGTACGCCGGTCGTCGCATTTTATCCGCCGATCGTGCAATGCAGCGCGGTACGCTGGGGTCCGTACACGCAACGAAAGAAAGTCTTCACGGCGGATGCCGGCCAATGTCCATTGTGTCACGGCGGAGAATGCCGGTCGAATGTCTGCATGCAACAAATAACCGTTGATCAGGTTGTTTCGGGAATCGGGGAATTACTGAATGAACATCGTTAAAATAATATTTTTTATGTTGCTTGCTTCACTGACTTCCGTTGCTCAGCAGACGCAGCGGCAAACCGCATTCGGGGTCGGGGAGCGGTTGTTGTTTAATGTGAATTTCGGGTTCATTACCGCAGGATATGCGGAGATGAATATTCCGAAACTCGATACGGTGTTGAATACATCCACGTACAAAGTGGAATTTATCGTCCGCTCCACCCCGACATTCGATCTCTTTTTTGAAGTCCGCGACCGGTATGAAACGTATCTGGATACTGCAACGATAGTACCATGGCGATTCGAACAGCATATCAGCGAAGGGAGTTTCAAACGGGACTACGTGGCGACGTTCGATCACCGCAACGGAATTGCGCGGACGGACGAAGGCGATTTCCCGATTCCGCCGGATGTCCATGATATTATGTCCGCATTCTATTATGCCCGTACGATTGATTTTTCGGGATTCAGGATGGGACAGAAAGTGGGCTTGAAGAATTTTTTCAAAGGGAAAACCAATCCCCTGGAAATCAAGTATCTCGGCAAACAACGGATCGACGTGAAGGCTGGAACGTTTAATTGCATTATCCTGGAACCTTTGGTGAAAGAGGGGGGCTTGTTCAAGAGCGAAGGACGGATATTGATATGGCTGAGCGATGATGCGAACAGGATCCCGGTGAAAGTAAGCACTAAAATCGTCATCGGAACCATCGATGCCGAATTGAAGGAATATTCCGGATTGCGGAACGATGTAAAGGCAAAAGTGAAATGAACGAACCGACCGCGCCGCATCGTCCCGAGGGGGTCCGTTATTCTCCAGTCGGATTTGCCTTCGCCAGTCTGGTGATCGTTTTCGTCCTGTACCAATTTGTCGGCGGCGGTATTACGCTGCTGCTTGCCGGCGGATCGATCACCGGAGACAACGTGATGCTCGCGCGGAGTGCAACGATGGCTGCACAATTTCTTTTTTTGCTGATCCCCACACTATGGCTGGTGCGGCGGCAGCACGGGGAACTGAAAGCGGCGCTGTCGTTCCGAATGCCGTCGGCTGCGGAAATTGTGCTGTCGATTCTCGGCATGGTTGCCCTGCTCCAGGCGGCGGAAGGGTATATCCATTTTCAGGGTAAGATCCCGTTACCGGAAAGTATTGTTCCGTTCGTCGAACAGATTAAAAAGATGATCGAAGAGACGTATCGCGTCCTTGTCGAAGCGCGATCGGTTCCGGAATTGATCTTCGTGATCATCGTTGTGTCGTTCACGCCGGCCATATGCGAAGAAGTGCTCTTCCGGGGTTTGGTGCAGAAAAATTTGTCGTTGGCGGTCAATGCAAAGCGCGGATTCATCGTTACCGGAATCATCTTCGGATTATATCACTTCAATCCGTTCCACGCCGTTCCGTTGATTGCACTCGGAATTTATTTCAGTTTTCTGCAGTACCGTTCGCGAACGCTGGTCATTCCGATGATCGCACACTTCGTGAACAATTCTGTTTCGGTCATCGCATCGTACGTGTACGGATATTCCTCGTCGGACATCCCGACGTTTATGCAGGGAGAGACCGAGGGAATACACGACGGTGCCGTAGCGATGACGATGCTGCTGTTCCTGTTGATTTTTGGCGTTGTGGTAAAAATGTATCTCCGGTCGACCGATCATCTTGTTCACGATGCATCGCCGGCGGTGCGTGAGAAAGCGGAGACGGTATGACGATGTCGGAAATGCTCTGCAGCAATCATAGCGGTGTCAATGCGGTGGCTGTTTGTGCAGTGTGCGGGACGCCGGTCTGCGGCGATTGTGCCGTGACGCTCTCCGGTACGACGTTCTGTAATGATCGGTCCCATGCGGAACTCTACGCTTCCTGCCGGCTGCTTGGCCGGTCGGGAACTATGTTCGATGCCGAACTGATCGCGAAAAATCTTGAAGTGCATGCCATCACAAGTTATTGGTTTGGTCCGTCGGCGGACAGGACTGCCGATCGATTTGCACTCTTTGTTCCAAGGGAGCAGTGTGCCGAGGCAGAGGTGATGCTCCGTTCACTTGATCTTACGGATTTTATAACACTAGGTGACCATGTCAGATAAATTCTCGAATTTATTGCCGCGCGTGCTGGTGGCGGTCGTTGCCGCACCGCTGATTCTCTACGTCAGTTACATCGGCGGAGTTTGGTTTATGCTCTTTGTGCTTGCTGTGGGGATACTCTCCCTGACGGAATTTTTGGGATTAGCTAAGGCGAAAGGAGCCCGGCCGCAAACGGCGGTTGCCGTCACCGCACTGGTGTTTCTCTTCCTTTCGTTCTTTCATGAACAGATGCAGAATTTTATTGTCCCGTATTTCATCGATCAGGGTGGAATCTCTCTGCTCCAGAAACTGCAAATGTTCATAACCGTCCTCTTCCTTTTCCTCTCCGTCACCTTGCTGGTAGAACTGTTCCGCAACAAGGGATCGATCTTCATGAACGTCGGCGCCACAATCTTCGGCGTAACGTATGTCGGAATTTTTCTGGCATCGCTCGTCGGTATCCGCGAACTGTTTGGAGCGGAATTTCCGTACCTGCTGGCGGTGGAACACTTTCCCGAAGCATCGCCACTCTCCGACGATGCGCTGCAGAGCGCTACGTACGCCTGGGGCGGGTGGACGGTCATCGCGATCATTGTTTCCATCTGGATTTGCGACACTGCGGCATATTTCGGCGGGCTCTCCATGGGAAAACACAAACTGTTTCCCCGCGTCAGCCCGAAAAAATCGTGGGAAGGGGCGGCATTCGGCTTTGCCGGCGCTTTGGCGACAATGATTGTATTTCAGCACTATTTCCTACCGTATCTTTCCTTCCGACAGGCGGTGATTATGGGAATTATCATCGGTGTATTCGGACAGATCGGCGATCTGGTTGAATCGTTAATGAAGCGCGATGTCGATGTCAAGGATTCTTCGAATCTGCTCCCCGGACACGGCGGCGTGCTTGACAGGTTCGATAGTCTTATTTATCTTTCACCGATCCTCTATTTGTACATCGATTTTATCATTTTGTCCTAGGAGATGATGTGGTACGATTGACAATGGCTGCGGCCGTCATGTTCTCGCTATTCCTGACCGGTTGTGCAACCGTATTCAAGGGTTATTATGACGAAGTGACCGTGGTCGATTACCGCGACGGGGTGACAATCACCAATCATCACGGGGAACGGATTATTGTGCACAATAAGATCAAGACGAATGCGGTTGCGAATCCGTACATTGCGGCGGTGAAGAATGTCGATACCGTCAGTGTCGGCAAGGTAATCTATCTCGATACATCGGAGAATCAGGTGCTGACGATCAGTGACGGCGAACGGACAAAGATTGTCACCGCGCATCGCCGGCTCGGCATGGGTTGGCTGCTGCTCGATACCGTGCTCGGCGTCTATCCGTTGATCATCGATGCGTACACCGGATGCTGGTTCCGGTACGATTCCGTGGACCTCTCTCTATAATGAAAACACAAACAGGAAAAATCAATATTATCACCCTCGGCTGCGCTAAGAACACGGTCGATTCCGAAGCGTTGTATGCGCAGCTGCTCACCAATGATTTTTCGCTGACGGAAGAAATTGCCGACGCGGATATCGCGATCATCAATACCTGCGGATTTATCGATGCCGCAAAACGGCAGTCGGTTGAGACGATTCTCTCCGCAGTACAGCGCAAGACGGAAGGACAACTGGAAAAAGTGTTCGTCATGGGCTGTTTGTCCGAACGGTACAGCAACGACCTGAAGAAGGAAATTCCCGAAGTCGATCGTTTCTTCGGGACCAACCAATTGCCCGATATACTGGAGGAACTGGGGGGCAAATACAAGTACGAATTGCTCGGCGAACGGGCAATCTCCACGCCGCATCACTTTGCATATTTAAAAATCTCCGAAGGGTGCGACAACCCCTGCTCGTTCTGTGCCATTCCGATTATGCGCGGCGGACATACCTCCAAGCCGGTGGAGCATGTAATGGACGAGACGATGCGTTTGGTGCAGAAAGGGGTGAAAGAACTGATCGTGATCGGGCAGGATACGACCTATTACGGTCTGGATCTCTACGGAAAACGATCGCTGGCGTCGTTGCTGACATCGCTGGCATCCGTCAAAGAACTGGAGTGGATCCGTTTGATGTATGCGTATCCCGCAAAATTTCCGCTCGATATCCTTCCGGTCATCGCAGAGCATCCGACGATCTGCCGGTACCTCGATATGCCGGTGCAGCATGCGGCAGACAATGTGCTGAAATCGATGCGAAGGGGAATCACCCGGAAGACGATGGAACATCTCATCGGCACGATCCGCACTACCATCCCCGGCATCGCACTGCGCACGACATTGATTGTCGGTTATCCGAATGAAACAGAAAAGGATTTTGAAGAGCTGGTGCAGTTTATAAAGGATGTGAAATTCGAACGGCTGGGTGTTTTCACCTATTCGCAGGAAGATCAGACCGGCGCGTACGATCTGGAAGATCCCGTTCCGGCAGATGAAAAAGAACGTCGGAAAGAGTACATTATGGAAGTGCAGAGGGAGATTTCCCTCGAACTGAACGATCGCCGTATCGGATCGCAAACGAAAGCGGTGATTGAACGGATGGAAGACGGAAATTATGTGGGACGGACGGAATGGGATGCACCGGAGATCGACAACGAAGTATTTATCACCGCTCCGGCAGGTCGATTGGCAATCGGACAATTCGTCGATGTGACCATCACCGATGCAACGGAATTCGATCTTTATGCGGAATTGACGTGAGGACGCCATGATCACCAGAATTACCGTACTGTTGTTTTTTTGCGCCGGGCAGATCGCCTTCGGACAAGTGGAGGCGTTGCCGCCCACTCTCACCAATGACCTGCCGGAATTCTACGTCGAAGCACTGAGTTTTTCCTCGCCCGACACGCTGATGTCGCGGGTCGATCTCTATGTGCAAATGCCATATAACGCACTGCAGTTCGTTAAAAAGGAGAATCAGTTCGTCGGCCGGTACGAAGTAACAACGAATTTCCTTTCCGCAGAAAATGTGCTCCATTCGGAACGGTTGTGGTCGGAAGAAGTTGTTGTGCCGCAATTTGATCTGACGAGGTCGAAGAGCGCATTTAATCTTTCGCACCGTTCGGTAAATCTTCAGCCGGGTATCTATACGCTCCGCACACAGGTGAGGGATGTCGAATCGCAAAAAATAGCGACCGTGGTGCGGAAAATCGTCGTCGGAAATTATTATCTGCCGGACCTGGCGCTGAGCGACATCATGCTGGTGACACGGATGACGTTGGAGGGAGACCGCAGGAATATTCTTCCGAACATTTCCGGAAATATCGGCGAGAATAACAACCTCTTTAATATCTTCTTCGAAATCTATACGCCGCGGGAACAAGACTCGATTGAGTTGCATTATACCATAACGGATTTTAAAGGGAAGCAGCTGCTGGATAAGTATGAGGTATATAAAACCGCCGGTCGAAAGTCACAGGTTATAACCCGATTGGACAGCACGCAGTATCAAACCGGATCCTACACCATTTCGGTGGAAGCCCGTTCGCTGATCCGGCCGGACGAAGTGCTCCCCGCGATCAAGAAAAAAGGATTCTTTGTGCGATGGGGAGATATGCCGTTGAGCATTACGGATCTCGACCTGGCCATCAAGCAGGCACGGTACATTGCCAAGGATAATGAATTCGCGTCGTTCGAGGATGCGGACACGGATGAAAAAAAGCGGGCGCTGTTCGACGATTTCTGGAAACGACGGGATCCGAATCCCGCGACCACCCGGAACGAGTTTATGGAGGAGTATTACGGCCGCGTCGATTATGCCAATAAAAATTTCTCCCATTACATTCCCGGCTGGAGAACGGACATGGGAATGGTCTTCATCATATTCGGCTCCCCCAATAACGTGGAACGCCATCCGTTTGACATCGATTCGAAACCGTATGAAATCTGGTCCTATTATGATTTTAACAGGAGCGTCGTTTTTGTGGATGAGACCGGTTTCGGCGATTACCGGCTGTTGACGCCCATCTGGGACATGATCCAGCGCTTGAAGCGCTGAACCGCTCCGTCAGTCGTACGGATATCAGCATGACCCATTGACCTATGACATCCCGATCATTCCTGCGTATTATTTTTTTTCTTTCGCTTCTGTGCATTGTCTCCATGCCGGCGCAAACCGTGATCCGCTTAATCGGTGTCGAGGGGAACCAATTCCTGTCGCAGCGCCGAATCGTCGCAATGCTACCCGCACAGACCGGATCCGTTTTTTCACCCGCCGTTCTCGATCAATTCCGCAGCGGTCTTACCGCTCTCTACCATCGCGAAGGATTTTATGCATTCCGCATCGATTCCGTCGTCACAGATTTTGACGATGATTCCGTATCGGTCAGCCTCACGTTTTATATCCGTGAAGGTACCCGCACCGTGCTGCGGTCTATTGTTATCAGCGGCAACAGTGCGTTTTCGGAATCACAGATATTGCAGGGATTTGAAACCGCAGTCGGCGAGCCGTTAGACGACGCGCTCCTCGAAAGCGACATCCGGAATCTTCTGCAGATGTATTCGCAAAGCGGATTTCCCTTTGCACGGATCCGTGCAGACAGTATTGAGATCGATCCGGAGGATGAACAAAATATCACGCTATATATCATCGTCACCGAGGGTTCCAGGCTGCTGCTGGAAGAGATCAGTGTAGAGGGGAACACCCTTACCTCCGCACAATTGATTATCCGCGAAGCGCGGTTGCGCAAAGGGGAGATGTTCAGCGATGAAAAATCCGAACGGATTCGCCGCCGCCTTGAACGGATGCAGATATTTTCTTCGGTCTCCGAACCGCAATTGTATGTGTTGTCTCCGGCGGATTCTGCAGTGCTCCGCGGGGGATTCCTGGTCACGGTGAAGGAAGGTAACAGCAATTCATTCGACGGCATCCTCGGTTATGTTCCCGCTGTGCCGCCGAACAGCGGCGGGTATTTTACGGGGGATCTTTTTGTCGCATTCCGGAATCTTTTCGGCACCGGCCGAAAAGCGATGGTGAAATGGAAACGGGAAAACGAATTGACACAGGAATTCGAACTTCAGTACCGCGAACCATGGGTACTCGGATTTCCCGTCACACTTGCCGGAACATATTATCAACGGAAACAGGATTCCTCCTATGTGAAGACGCGGTTCGATCTTCGCGGTGAATATTCCGTCACTGAAGAATTGACCGTTGCGGGGGACCTCTCGACGGAATCGGTTTATCCCGCCGCCGAGCTGCAGCAATTCACCGTTTTCGAAAGTAATACAATCGCCGCGGGTGCGGAGATTCAATACGATACGCGGGATAATCTCCGTAATCCCTCGCAGGGCGTACGGTATTCAACATCCGCACGGCAGGGAAGCAAGGAAATTACCGGCCCGCAAAAATATTCGCAATTGATTGTGCGGAAGTATTTTACCATACAGCAATATTCTGTCGATGCGGAAGCATACATTTCTCCGTTTGGCCGCCAGGTGATTGCCGTGGCGGTGCACGGTAAAAAGATCTCTTCGTCGGGACTCGAAGTGAGCGATCTCTACCAATTTGGCGGTACGAATTCCGTGCGCGGGTACCGCGAGAATCAGTTTCTTGCCTCCTCGCTGGCATGGATCAATCTCGAATACCGATTCCTGACCGGCCGTGCGTCATCATTGTACGGTTTTGTCGACGGCGGATATTTTTCCCGTCCGGCGGATATCAACCGCGGAATCCTGTCGCAGGAAAAAGGCGTGTATGGATACGGCCTCGGCACCCGTGTGGAAACGGGGCTTGGTGTATTGAATATCTCCTATGCTTTGGGGGAAGGGGATTCCTTCGGCACTGGCAAGATTCATGTCGGAATTGAAAATGAATTCTGACGACGGGAAAATCCTATTTGCTTCGAAAGGCGATTTTTGTAGATTGTGGAGATCGTTTTTTGTAATCCATTCACCAGTTTTGGAGGTACTTTGAAAACAATTCTTACTGTTGTGGTTCTTGTCGTATTGTCGGCGCAGTTCGGCGCTGCAACTGTTCCGCCGAAAACAGGTCCCGTTCCTGAACATTTGCGTGCTCAAATGGCAAAGATTCAAAGCGAGTATACCTCCGGCTATTGGGCGGAGCGATTTACCCGAAGGGCAGAATTCCGGAGCAAGGGATTGCTCGATATGACCGCCGCGGCAGTCGATACGGTGAATGCACCGGTGTTGCTGGGAAAATATTCCAATGTGAATACCGTTCATTCCGCGCAAACGTTTCAGCAAATGCTTTTCGACGGGCCGCATCCGACCGGTACCATGACCGAATACTATCTCGAAAATTCGTACGGTCAGCTCTTTATGACCGGAACGGCCAACGGATGGTATTCGATGCCCCGCACATCCGATTATTATATCCATGACGGCGGATCAAATAATGCAGGACTGGTGTACGGCGGACCGGACTTTACGATTGACCTGATTGTTGCGGCTGACCTGGACGTGGACTTCGGAAATTATGTTTCGTACACCGACGGCGAAGGGGCGCATGTTCCGCTCATCGCCGTAATCCATACCGGAGCCGATGCCGCGTCCGGCGCGGACAATATCTGGTCGCACCGGTGGAATGTCCGGTGGAGATTCCTCCAACGAAAGAACGCCGGAAGCGATCCGTACTTCGACGTGAGTAAGGTGACCGCGCAGGGACGGTATATCACCAATGATTCACTGAATGGGCTTCCCGTGATCATCGACGGCGATTATGCGATCATGCCGGAATTGTCCGGCAACAATAATGCGGGCGGAACACCGAAACCGATCGGCGTCTTCACCCACGAATTCGGACATATTTTCGGCCTTCCTGATTTATATGACACGGATAATTCCTCAGCGGGATTGGGCAACTGGTGCCTGATGGCGGGCGGTTCATACGGGGGCGATGGTTCGCACGAAGCGACGCCCGCACATATGAGTGCTTGGTGCAAAGAGAATCTTGGCTGGGTAACGCCCGTCGTGGTGAGCGATTATGCGAATCAGCAGATGATCAAAGATGTCAACCGACATCCTGAAATTTACAAACTGAACGTCCGGAACACGCCCGGCGGTCAGTATTTTCTTGTGGAGAACCGACAAAAGATCGGCTTCGATCAATACCTGCTCGGATCGGGATTAATGATTTACCACGTCGATCCGTCACGATCGAACAACGCCAACGAAGACCGCCGCAAAGTGGATCTCGAACAGGCAGACGGCCGCCGGCAACTGAATACCACCACGGCACGGGGGGACGACGGCGATCCGTATCCCGGTTCCAGCAACAACAGAAACTTCGACGGATTTACCAATCCGAATAGCCTGGATTATTCATCGCTGCAGTCGTACGTCGGCGTTCGCAATATTACCGACTCCGATACGATCATGTATGCCGATCTCGATGTCGGTACACGCCCGTTCATCATGGTTCGTTCCCTGCAGCAATTTGAGACGGGAAGTTCCAACGACAATGGCCGCATCGATGCCGGTGAGACCGGTACATTGGCGGTGAAAATCGAAAACATTTACCCTTCGGCATTGACGAACGGAAAACTGAAAGTGACTTCGCCGACACCCGATCTTGTCGTCGACACATCATCGGCCAATGTGACATTGAACGGATTGGATACCGTCACGGTATTTCTGACCTCCGCCGCTGAAGTGCAGCCCGGCGCAGAACCGCGAAAAATATCCCTGACCGTTTCGATCGAAACTCCGGAGGAAACGTTCCACCGTCCAGTTTCGATGTTCATCGGTTATCCGAAATTGGTGTTGATGAATCTCGACAGCGTCGCGTCGGATAATATCGCCGTCTATTTCGAAAATGCCGCTGCCGAACTCAATAAGCATTCCGAAACGGTCGGCGTACTGGATAACACGATGGGAAATGCGAAACTGCAGTACCGCAACGTTCTGGTGCTCTTCTCGGGAAGAAAAACGAGTGATATCATCACCGACAGCCTCGGCGCGCAATTGACGTCGTTCATGAACAACGGCGGACAACTCTTCATCACCGGTCAGAACATCGCCGAGGATCTGAAGAAACGGGAGAGCCCGTATGCCGCATCCATCCTTCGCGCCGCGTGGAACAAGAACGTTGTCATCGGCAGAACGTTGAACGGAATCTCTTCCGATCTTTTCGGCGGTCAACTGCCGCTCTTTAATGTCTCCGGCGGAAACGGTGCGAAAAATCAGACGTCGCCCGACGAACTGCTGATCGATACCGCCAACGCGAACCCGTCGTTTATCTGGAACAGCAAAACCGGCACTGCATACGGCGGCGTGTGGTATGAGAATACCTCCACGGGCGCAAAAGTGGTCTTCTGGCCGTTCGGATTCGAGGCAATCAATGACAGCGCGGTCGGTGCAAATTCGAAGGCGCAGGCATTGAATGCCGTACTGAATTATCTGGACGGTGTCACCGACGCACCGATTTATACATCCGATGCAGGGACACCGAAACAATACGCGTTACAGACGAATTATCCCAATCCGTTCAACCCCGTTACGACCATTGCCTACTCTTTGCCGAAGGAGTCGAATGTGTCGCTCTTCGTGTATGATCTGCTCGGCAAACAAGTCGCCGCAGTGGTAAATGGGAAGCAACCGGCGGGGGATTATTCCGTTGCGTTCGATGCGTCCCGTCTCGCCAGCGGCGTCTATATGTACCGGCTGCAAGCGGGCAGTTTTGTGCAGACGAAAAAGATGGTGTTGATGAAATAAAAAAAACAGAAGACGGAATACAGAATACAGAATACGGAAGACAGAAGAATGAAGGCGGAGGAATCTCCGCCTTCTTTTTTTCTGCTTGAGAACACGGTTTCTTTCATTTACATTGTTCCATTCGGTGTATGATACACGACTTTCTCTGAAGGATACAATTATGAACATTGCTCTCGTCCTCCTCGGTTCTTCTCTCATACTCGCCATCGGCTATACATTTTATTCGGCATTTATCACTAAAGTTTTGCAGCCGGATCCGTCCCGTCCCACACCGGCGGTGCAGATCAACGACGGCGTGGATTACATTCCGACCAAACCGATCGTACTGTTCGGGCATCATTTTGCTGCGATTGCTGCGGCGGGTCCGATTGTCGGTCCGACGCTGGCGTTGTATTTCGGATTTGCACCTGCGTGGTTCTGGATTATCTTCGGCGTGGTATTGATCGGAGCGATGCATGATTTCACTTCGCTCTTTGTCGCGGTGCGCGAAGGTGGAAAGTCCGTTGCCGAAGTGGCGCGACGGACGCTGGGGAAAGCGGGATTTCTCTTCTATGTGGCGTTTGCCATTCTCCTCTGTTTGCTGGTCATCGCTGCATTCCTGCAATTGACCGCCATCGCATTAACGTCGGCGCTGCCGCCGGATGAGGTGAATATTGCGGCAAGCGGAGCGGGGGGTTTGCATATGATCGATCAGGCCGGCGCAATCAAGGTACAGATCGGCGGCGTTGCATCCGCGTCGGTGATCATTATGACGCTGCTTGCACCGATCATCGGGTGGATGATCTATAAGAAAAAAATGAATCTCTGGATCGTCACTCCGCTGGCGATCGTCATTTCGTTCGGATCCATCATCTTCGGTTATTATTTCCCGATCACGTTCGCTCCTGCTACGTGGATTGTTGCCATCACCTGCTATGTGTTCGTGGCGTCCTGGATTCCGGTGTGGATCATACTGCAACCGCGTGATTTTGTGAATGCACAGATTCTGTATCTTGGCCTTCTCTCGATGATCGTTGGCGTTCTGTTCGCCGGCTTTAACGGTGCGGTCATCAATACGCCGGCAATGAATCTTGACGAAGCAATGACCGCTCCGAACCTCGGACTGATCTGGCCGTTTCTTTTTATTACGATTGCCTGCGGTGCCGCCTCCGGTGCGCACGGACTGATCTGCGGCGGAACGTCGTGCAAGCAATTATCGAACGAAAAGCATGCCCGCATTATCGGTTACGGCGGTATGCTGCTGGAGGGGATTCTGGCGCTGTGTGTCATTCTGATCATCAGCGGGGGAATGGATTTCGAAAAATACAAAGCGCTCGTGTATCCCATGCAAGGCGGAAGCAATGCGCCGCTGGCGTTCGCGCTCGGTCTCGGGAATATCCTTAATATGGCATTCGGACTGCCGGTGGTGCTTGGTACCATCTGGGGTATTCTGCTTTTGGAAGGATTTCTCGTCACAACAATCGATGCGCTGGTCCGTCTCTCGCGCTATCTCTTTGAAGAGTTGTGGACGACGCTGTTTGAGAATCCTCCGGCGATCCTGAAAAGCCGGATTTTCAACAGTCTTCTGGTAGTAGCGGGATTCCTGACATTGACCTTTTCCAATGCATATCTCAAGATCTGGCCTATCTTCGGTGCGGCTAATCAATTATTAGCAGCGTTGACGATGATTGCATTGACCGCCTGGCTGGCGCAGAAATCGCGAAAATTCTGGTTTATGGCAATCCCCGCAGTCTTCATGTTCCTGACCACCGTAACGGCATTGGTTATATTGCTCGGCAGGTACATCACTTTTGAAAGCTGGACACTGGTTGCGACGGATGTGATTTTGCTGGTGATGGCGATCGGTGTTTTGGTGCTGACGTTTAAATACTTCTATCAGCTCCGCGCAAAATTGGCGATGGAGGCAGGAAAATGAATTAACCGGTGAGTTCGCCTTTGGAACGAATCGATATTTTTTGTATACTTGTAAAATAAAATTCTAAAACCTCCCGGGGAGAATTCCCGCGGAGGTTTTTCTCTAAATCAGGTAAAAGAGTGCCAAAAAGAACCGACATTAAATCCATCCTCATCATCGGCAGCGGCCCGATCGTTATCGGCCAGGCGTGCGAATTCGATTACTCCGGAACGCAGGCCTGCAAAGTGCTTCGTGAAGAGGGATACCGCGTCATTCTTATCAACAGCAATCCCGCAACGATCATGACCGATCCCGAAATGGCGGATGCGACGTACATCGAGCCGATTACGCCGGATTTTGTGGAGATGATCATCGAAAAGGAACGTCCCGATGCGCTGCTGCCGACCATGGGAGGACAGACCGCGTTGAATACTGCCGTCGCATTGGCGGAAAGCGGAGTGTTGAAGAAATACAACGTAGAATTGATCGGCGCAAACCTCGAAGCGATCAAAAAAGCGGAAGACCGGCAGCTCTTTAAAAAAACGATGACGGAGATTGGCCTGGAGATGCCGCACGGCGGATTCGTGTACAGTCTCGACGAGGCGTTGAAAGTGGCGAACGGCATCGGCCGCTTCCCGATCATCATCCGTCCGTCGTTTACGATGGGAGGGACCGGCGGCGGGATCGCGTACAATATCGAAGAATTCAAGGAGATGGTGGAACACGGATTGCTGAACAGTCCCGTCCACGAAGTGCTGATCGAAGAATCGGTGCTCGGTTGGAAGGAATACGAACTGGAGGTCATGCGCGACACGAAAGACAACGTCGTGATCATCTGTTCGATCGAGAACTTCGATCCGATGGGAGTGCATACGGGAGATTCGATTACCGTCGCACCGGCGCAGACGCTGACGGATAAGGAATATCAATACATGCGGGATGCGGCGTTGAAAGTGATCCGCGCGATCGGCGTCGATACCGGCGGTTCGAACGTGCAGTTCTCCATGGATCCGCACAGCGGGAAGATGTATGTCATCGAAATGAATCCCCGCGTTTCCCGCAGTTCCGCACTTGCTTCGAAAGCGACGGGATTCCCCATCGCAAAGATTGCGGCAAAGCTCGCCGTCGGATATTCGCTGGATGAGATTCCGAACGACATCACCAAACTGACTCCCGCATCGTTCGAACCAACAATTGATTACGTCGTGGTCAAGATACCGCGGTGGGATTTTGAAAAATTCAAGGGAGTGGACGACTCGCTTGGCGTACAGATGAAATCGGTCGGCGAGGCAATGTCCTTCGGGCGCACATTCAAAGAGGCGCTGCAGAAGGCGCTCCGATCGCTGGAACAAGGACGGGCGGGATTGGGTGCGGATGGAAAGGATCTGTTTGAAATCGGATCCCTCGACGAGCAGCAGAAACACGACTGGATCCGGAAGGTCAAAGATCGCCTCCGGAAGCCGAAAGCGGATAATATCTTCTATATCCGTTATGCTTTTCTGCTCGGTCTGTCGATCGACGATATCCACGCGCTGACCGCCATCGATCCGTGGTTCCTGTTTAACATGAAACAGATCGTCGATCTGGAAATGGAACTCAGAAAAACAAACCTCTCAAGCGTAAAGAGAGAACTGTTCCTGAAAGCGAAGCAGTTCGGTTTTTCCGACCGGCAACTCGCGTTTCTGTGGAAGAGCGAAGAGAAAAAAGTGCGCGACGCGCGGAAGAAATCCGGCATCATTCCCATCTACAAAACGGTGGATACTTGCGCGGCGGAATTCGAGGCACATACGCCGTATCACTATTCCAGTTACGATACCGAAAACGAATCGATTGCATCCGCGAAGAAAAAAGTCATTATCCTCGGCGGCGGTCCCAACCGCATCGGGCAGGGGATCGAGTTTGATTACTGCTGCGTGCATGGCGTGATGGCGCTGCGGGAGATGGATTTTGAAACGATCATGATCAACTGTAATCCCGAAACAGTCTCGACGGATTACGATACGACCGACAAACTGTACTTTGAACCGCTCACCGTCGAAGATGTGTTGAACATCTGCGAACACGAGCAGCCGGAAGGGATTATTGTCAGTTTCGGCGGGCAGACGCCGCTGAAGATTGCCAAAGCGCTCGAATCCAACGGCGTAAAGATTCTCGGTACATCGACCGAAGGGATCGATCTGGCGGAAGACCGCCAACGATTCGGCGACTTGCTCCGGCGTCACAAGATTCTCCACCCGAAATACGGAACGGCGTTTTCAGTCAACGATGCCGTTCTTGTTGCTGAAGAAATCGGTTATCCTGTTCTGGTCCGTCCCTCGTACGTGCTCGGCGGTCGAGCGATGCAAATCTGTTACAATACCGAATCTTTAAAAGAATATATGCGTCTGGCTGTTGATGTCTCTCCCGAAAAGCCGATTCTGATCGATAACTTCCTTGAGGATGCGTTCGAATTCGATGTGGATGCCATTGCGGACGGCACAGACGTGCTGATCGGCGGCGTGATGGAGCATGTGGAGGAAGCCGGAATCCATTCCGGTGACAGTTCCAGCGTGCTGCCTCCCTTTATGCTCAAAGAGGATAAACTCAACGAGATCATGGAGACCACGAAGAAACTCGCCCGCGCGCTCAATGTTATCGGACTGATCAACGTGCAGTATGCAATGAAGGACGATAAGGTTTACGTGCTCGAAGTGAATCCACGTGCATCACGCACGGTACCGTTCGTCAGCAAGGCCACCGGTCTGCCGCTGGCAAAAGTTGCCGCCAAAGTGATGGCGGGACGGTCGCTCAAGGATCAGGGCGTTCTGGATTTTGATTTCCGGAAGGTCAAACATATCTCCACCAAAGAATCGGTCTTCCCGTTCAATAAATTCCATAAAGTGCAGATGTTCCTCGGCCCGGAAATGCGTTCCACCGGCGAAGTGATGGGAATCTCCATGTCCTTCGGAGCGTCGGTGGCTAAAGCGCAGCTGGCGGCGGGGAATCCGCTGCCGAACGAGGGTACGATCTTCATCAGCGTCAATAATAATGACAAAACGCCGGAGACACTTGGCATCGTTCGGGATTTCGTTCGGCTTGGATTCACGGTAATCGGCACCGAAGGGACAGCAAAATTCCTTACCGACAACGGGATCAAAGCATCGCCGATCTTTAAAGTGAACGAAGGTCGTCCTAATATTGTCGATGCAATCAAGAACGGCGAAGTGAAGATGGTCATCAACACTCCTCTGGGCGAAGAATCGCGGTACGACGAATATGCAATCGGTTGGGCGGCCATTCAACAAAAGATTGCGTTCATCACCACGCTCTCCGCTGCCGCTACCGCCGTCAAAGGAATCGAACGAATCAAACAGGGAAAACTCTCGGTACGGTCTATTCAAGAATATCATAAAAACGCGTAGAATGATAACAGATATAATTTTTTGATTTGATGATTTGATGATTTTATGATTTGTACTTTTCTCTGACAATCTTTCAATCTTGTAATCTTGTAATTTTGCAATGATATAATTTCCCCCAACTCCCTCCATGCCAAGAATAAAACTCGACATCCCGACCGAATTTCATTTTACGACAGAATTACCCATCCGCATCACCGATATCAATTACGGCGGCCATCTCGGCAATGATGCCGTTTTGGCGATCCTTCATGAAGCCCGTGTGCGGTTTCTGATGGAAAATGGATGGACGGAGTTCAATGTGGATGGGGCGGGAATTATCATGACCGATTCCGCCGTTGTCTACAAGTCCGAAGCATTCTACGGTGAATCCCTCCGCATACAGATTGCGATAAAAGATTTCTCACGTTTCGGCTGCGATATTTACTATCTTGCCCGTGAGCGGGAAAGCGGCCGCGAAGTGGTCCAAGCAAAGACTGGCATTGCATTTTACGATTATGAACTGAAAAAATTAACAAATATACCGGAAGAGTTTAAAAAGAAATATAAAGGATGAAGTATGAAGTATGAATTATGAATGTGCAACAGATGTCAGAGAACAGACAACAGACATCAGATAACAGATTCCCAATTACTAATGACTAATTCCATATTCCTAATACCTAATTCCTAATTCTTAATTCCCAATTCCCAATTACCAATGACTAATTCCCAATTACCAATGACTAATTACCAATTCCCAATGACCAACAACCAATGACCAATGACAAACTAAAAATAACTATTTTTGTCATTACACTTCTTACGATTTCCGGCTGCGGCGTGACCCAGCCGGTGCGCACACTTCCGGAAGGATCAACAGAAACGCTCGTATCGTTCGGCGGCCCGATCATTCCGATGGACGGTTTCGCCATTCCCGCACCGTATCTCAATCTCGGTGTTGTACACGGTCTCACGAACGATATTTCCTTTGTCGGTAATGTTCACCTGACAGCGGCATTGTTCAAGGATGCGGGACTGGACGCCGGGGCGGCGGCTACCCTCGTGCAGGGAGAGGGAATTGTGCCTCATGTTACGGCAATTGGGAGAGTGTATTTCTTTTGGGATGTAATCCGGTCAAATAACGCCCGTATTTTTCCGATGGCAACGATCGTCGGCAGTTATAAAACAGGAGAGACATCACTTTTTTATTTTGGCGCGGATAATCTCTATCAGGTACATAGACCGGAATATTTTATCGCGCCATTGGCAGGATATCAATTTCCTCTCAGCGAACGGACGATCACACAGATTGAAGTGAAATGGCTTGCCGCAAACAAGGATACGCGCCATGGCGTTTTTGAAGGCGTGACGTCCGTCGGTGGTAACGGCGGCGCAGGGATTTTCTTTGGAGTGCAATACCAATGGGAATGAAGAAACAAACTATCATAATGGCTTTTGTTTTAATTCTCTGCACGGGTTGTTTCGACCTTGACAGTTCGTTGTTCAATAATGATTCGCTCTCCGCGTACTCGTTGCCCACCTCGGTTATTCCCGAATCGCTTCGGACGCAGATCGTATTGACGTCGCAGGGGAAGAAGATCTACGGATATTTCGTCCGATCAACCGATCCGGCAGAACGAAATGTGATACTCTACAACCACGGCAATCGCGACCATCTGCAGTTTTATTGGGACAGAGTGGAATATTTTTACCGTATGGGATTCAATGTCTTTATCTATGATTATCAGGGATACGGAATGAGCGAAGGGGAACCGAGCGAAGCGGGGATCTATGCGGACGCCATTGCGGCGTATCAGTATGTTCGGTCGCAGGGATTTGCGGACACTTCCATTTCCGTCTACGGTTTTTCACTCGGCGGAGCGCCTGCCGTGCATCTCTCATCTCAGGTTTTCACACCGAAAAAACTGATACTTGAAGCTCCCTTTGCTTCGGCAAGTGCGCTGACGCAGAGCGCGACACTGCTGGATTTGCCGAGCACATACGTGATGAAAGGGGAATATAATAACGCGGAAAAGATACGCCGTTCCACCGCGCCGCTGCTGATCATCTTCGGTGTGAACGACACGTTTATCGACATTGAAAAGAACGGCAGGGTGATCTTCCGGAATGCCAACGATCCGAAGGAGTTCATTGCAGTCAACGGCGCGGATCACAGCGACATACCCGCAGTGCTGGGATATGACAATTATATCGCGCTGGTAAAAGCATTCGTTTTAAAATAAAAAATCCGCAGCCCACGCTGCGGATTGTTGGTCCTCATCCCTTCGCTCCTTATCGCTCATCACACTTCGTCGATGTCCCTCAATATCCGGACCTTTTCGAGGTCCCGTTCGATTCTCGGGAGTTTTTTCATTTTCAATTGGATCTCTTTCTGCATTTGTTCCATCTCCCTGCCGTGTTGGAATTGAAATTCCTCCGGTGCATCGCCCCGCCAGAACATGTAATTGGATCCATGCAATTGTTCGGAGATCTCCAGATTCAGCGACATCTTTTTCCCTTTCCGGATCACCTCGACCGGTGCCGATTTCCCTTCCTCGAATTCACCGAGCAATTCACGCACATCGTCGGTATCATACACCGATTCTTTTCCGATGGTCGTGATCACATCGCCGGCTTTGAATCCCGCTTTCTCCGCATTGCTCTTTCGCTTCACTTCCTTCACCAACACGCCGCGGCCGTTCGGCGTTTCAAAATACTCCGCCAGCTGCCTCTCCAGATCCATCACTTCCATCCCTTCAACCCGCCCGAACATATTGACTACCACCCGCGGCACGGGAGGGACGTTCAGAGAATAGACCGACGATCGTTTTTGTTTGCCGACGGTGACGGCGATGGTTTTGCTTTCCCCTTTACGGTTCACTTTTACATTGACCTTCGTGTCCGGAGCGGTTTCGCGCACCGCCTGCGTAAGATCGTCGGATATCTCTATCTTTTTGGAGTTGAACTCCGTCACCACATCACCCTGCTTCAATCCTGCTTCTTCCGCGGGGCTCTCTTCCACTACGTCGTTTACATACGCTCCTTCTTTCACTTTCAATTCCTTGTCCCGGGAAAGTTTCGGCGTTACATCCTGTATCGAAACACCGAGCCATCCCTGTTTTTTTGACATCGTCCGCTGTTCCTTTCCATCTTCTGCCGCAACGGCAAGAGAGAACATGACCAGGACGATTCCTGCAATCCATATACGTGACCTCATAAAAAACCTCCATAGTTGATTAATAGTTGATGGTGGGTCGAACTGTTTTTTTAGACGCACCGGATTATTGGAAGTTCCGTTGCAACGTAATAAAAAGATTACATTGACGATTGTAGCAATCCACAAAAAATCTTCATACGTTTATGCGGAAAGGGAATACAATGAATCTCTATCTTTTACGTCATGGAATCGCCGTTGACCGGGGGAGCGGAAGACTCGCTGATGAAGAACGTCCGTTGACCCGCGAGGGAATCGAAAAAATGACAGCCGCAGCGAGGTCATTCCCGGCGTTGATCGGAAAGATCGACCGCATTTTGACCAGTCCGCTTGTGCGCGCGAAAGAGACTGCAATGATTGCGGCGAAAGAATTTCGCGCGATAAAAAAAGTGCAGATCGTCAGTGAATTAGCCCCCTGCGCTCCGATCGACCGGGTGTACGCTCTTCTCAATAATCACCGTACGGAAGGGAACGTGATGCTCGTCGGCCATGAACCGGATTTGAGCATGCTTG
This sequence comes from uncultured Chitinophagaceae bacterium, assembly GCA_964371615.1. Taxonomy (GTDB): domain Bacteria; phylum Bacteroidota; class Ignavibacteria; order UBA10030; family UBA8401; genus SpSt-333. Next base: position 337,066 of record CAYJMS010000002.1, on the reverse strand, counting down.
CTTCGGCGCTGTTAGGCACGGGAACATCCGTCGTTGAATTGAAGAAAGGTGCGCTCTGCGCCATCTCGGTGAACGGTGTTGTTGCGAATGGCAGCGGTACGCTGGTGTTCCTTCTCCAACCGAAACATTTGCGGGGACTCAGGGTGATATGAACTGCAGATTCGAACGACGTACAACGACAGCATGACTATGAATAACGAAAAAACACAAAGCAATTTTCTGGCGGCCATCGACATCGGAACGAATTCGTTCCATATGGTGATCGTCAAAATCGACCGGAAGAAAAACACGTTTAAAGTGATCGACCGGGTAAAAGAGATCGTCCGTCTCGGGCAGGGAACCAGCGATATGAAGTACCTGACGGAAGAGGCGATGAACCGCGGAATAGAAACGCTGCGGCGCTTTAGAAAGATTGCCGATGCGTACGACGCCGTCGTCCGCGCGGTCGCCACCAGCGCCGTGCGCGAAGCGCTGAACCAGAACGAGTTCATCCGCCGCACGTACGGCGAGCTGGAAATCAAGATCGAAGTCGCGTCGGGATTCGAAGAAGCGCGCCTGATCTATCTCGGCATTATCCAGGCCCTGCCGGTGCACGACAAACCGCTGCTGATGATCGACATCGGCGGGGGAAGCACGGAATATCTGGCAGGAAAAAAACGGGAGATTCTGTACGAGAACAGTCTCAAACTGGGAGCAATCCGGACCACGCAGCGGTTTTTCCCCTCCGGCGAATCAAACGATGGATCGTTGAAAGAATGCCGCTCCTATATTGCCGGTTCTCTTGCACCGGTGATGCGGGAGACACGGAAAATTCGCTACAGCGTCGTCATCGGAAGTTCCGGCACTATCATGTCCCTGGCGCGGATGATCCGACTCCGCCGCGGGGAATTTTCGGATGATTCGATGAACGGATTCACCTTCACGGCAACCGAACTTTTTGAGATTATCGGCCTGCTTACCAGTGCGAAGAACGTAAAACAGAGGATGAAGATCGCCGGACTCGACGCATCGCGTGCGGATATAATTCTCGGCGGCGCGCTCATCCTTGAACAAAGTTTTAAACAGCTCAAAATCAAAGAGATGACCGTTTCCGAATCCGCGCTCCGCGAAGGGATCATACTCGACACGATAGAAAAATGGTACCATGTACGTGATTTTCATACGGCGGATAATGTCCGCTACCGTTCGGTGCTTCATCTTGCCGAGACGTACAATTATGAAAAGGACCACTCGCATCATGTCGCTCATCTCGCTCTGCGTTTGTTCGATCAGACCCGCAGCATGCACGGCATGGGGAGAATGGAACGGGAATTTCTGGAAGCGGCGTCGCTGCTGCATGAGATCGGCGTCTTTGTGTCTCATTCCCAGCATCACCGCCACGCTCATTATCTGATTAAAAACAGCGACTTGCTCGGCTATACCGACAATGAAAAGGATATCATTGGCAATATCGCCCGCTACCACCGGAAGTCGCATCCGAAACCGAAACATGAAGGATTTGTTCAATTGAATTCGGACGATCAGCAGACCGTACGGGTGTTGTCGGGAATGCTCCGCATAGCGGACGGACTGGACCGGACTCACACATCGGCGGTGAAGGATATTGCCGTGAAAAAGAGCGGTAAAACCGTGAAGATCATAGTCAAAAAATCCCGCGGCAAGAATGTTGAAATGGAATTGTGGGGAGCGGAACGCAAAAAGGAACTCTTCGAAGAAATGGCAAAAGTGTCCGTTCAGTTTGTTGCGTGAATCACACTGTTTTCGCCCAATGATTATTTCATTGTATTTCTGGCGAAATTTTGCTTCTTTCGATGTGTTCCAAGTGTACGGTGCAGAATCTATCAATAAGCGGCACAGTCAGTACATCACCCTTCGGTATGCAGGAATCTCTGAAAAAACTCTTATTTGCGAAGAACATCCGTATCGTCTTTTCTGCGATTATCGGATTGTTGTTGGCCTTGCTGGTCTCCATTTCCCCCGTCGGCAACCGGGTGGAAATGAATGCGCTGGATATCCAATTTCGTTTCTCCAAAGACTCCCGGCTGCCGGATTCCTCCGTCGTCATCCTGACCATCGATCAAAACAGTCTGCAGTATTTCAAGAATAACAGCAAAACGAGCTGGCCCTGGCCGCGCGATTTCTATGCGGTGACCACGGACTATCTCTCCCGCGGCGGGGCGAAAGCCATCGTTTATGATTTTCATTTCAACGAACCGGATGAGGACAGAGTCATCTCCCTCGGCGCGGAAAACGATTCGCTCTTTGCACAATCCATTCGCGATGCCGGAAATGTCTTCCTGTCCACACAACTCACGCATCGGTACGAGGACGATCAGCCGGGCGATACACTGATGGTCTATCCGGAATCGCCGGCTGCGATGAAAGCGATGCAGCAATTCGAATTCGACAAGACCTACGCCCCTCTTGTGCCGTTCCAGACCGGCGCAAAAGGGATCGGAGTGGTGAATTTTATTCCGGACGAAGACGGAGTCTGCCGGAGCGTGCCGCTGCTGTACCGGTTCCACGATCATGTGCTGCATGCTCTCTCGTTCGAAGTCTATCACGAATTGTTCCATACAGATCGACCGATTGAATCGGATATCATCTCACCGTATTTGGTATACTGGTATGGACAGGGTGGACCGGACGGCGTTTTTAAATATTATTCGATCCATGCAGTGATCGTTTCCGCTATGAAGGAGATGCAGGGGCTTGAGCCGGATATTCCCGCGTCGGTATTCAAGGATAAGATAGTGATGATCGGTTCCAATGCGCCGGGCCTGCTGGATCTGCGTCCGACTCCTTTTACGTATCTTGAACCGTATCCCGGCGTCGAGATTCATGCGACAGTCCTCAGCAATTTTCTCCAAAAGCATTTCATCACCGTAACGCCTTTTGCAATTCTTTTTATTGTCTGCATCGCTCTGGCGTTTATCGTTGCGTTCATCTCCAATTATGTCGAGAACATCCTGACCAGCACACTTGGCGCACTGGCGGTGGTCTTTGCGGTACTGGCTGTTTCAAATCAATTGTTCGTTCAGAGTCTCGTGCTGCTGAAAGTCGTCTTTCCCGTAACGACCGCACTCTTCACCTACGTGGTTTCCACCGGATGGAATTTCGCCACCGAGGGGAGAAGTAAAAGGCAGATCCAGAAAATATTCGGACAGTTTGTCAATCCGACCATCGTCAAGCAGCTCAGCGCCAATCCCGAAAAAGTGGAACTGGGTGGAGAGGAAGTGGAAGCGTCGATCATGTTTTCGGATATCGAAGGATTCACGTCGATCTCGGAGACAAAAAAGCCGAAGGAACTGGTCGAGTTTCTCAACAATTATTTCTCCACGGCGAGCGACATCTTTTTTAAACACGAAGGAACGATCGACAAATTTATCGGCGACGCGGTGATGGTGCAGTTCGGCATTCCGTTGAAAAATCCGAACCACCGCGTGCTGGCGGTCCGTGCGGCGTTTGAATTTTCGCAGACTGTTGCCGCCATGACCAAAGCGGCGCGGGAGCGCGGGGAGCCGGTTTTTTCCACGCGCATCGGCATCAATTCCGGAAACATGGTCGTCGGTTACATCGGCGGACGGACAAAGAAGGAATACACCGTCATCGGCGATACGGTCAACCTTGCCTCGCGGCTGGAAGGCGTGAACAAATATTACGGCACATCGCTGATGGTCAGCGAAACCACAGCGACCGAACAGGTGCTGGACGAATTTCTGCTTCGTGAAATGGACCTGATCCGCGTGAAGGGAAAGAAACTCCCGATCAAGATCTATGAGGTCTATTGTCGGAGAGCGGAAATTTCTGAGGAACGGCTGAAAATTGTGCAGACGTTCGAGTCTGCGTTGAAGCTCTATCGCGAGCAGCAATGGAATGATGCGGTCGCTATGTTCCGGACCGTACTGAAGATGGACGACCATGATGCTCCGTCAAGAATGTATATAAAACGATGTGAGGAATATCAGATGCATCCCCCGGAGAAGAACTGGGACGGCGTGAACGTAATGACAGGCAAATAGCGGTTGTTATCCCTGCAACGCCGGCAGGTACATGCGTTGAACAACATTATCACGAGGAAAAAAGAGATGAAAATATTTGTTTACGCTGTTTTGGCGCTGGCTCTCACATTCGAAGCCGGTGCGCAGAAACTGACAACGACGCAGCCCACAAATTATCTCCGCGAAGGACCGGCTTCCTATTTTCAAATCATCGGCATGATCCCGGCTGCGGTGGATGTGAGCAAGATCGATCAAAAAGGGAGCTGGCTGAGGGTAAAGACGGTGCAAAACGATCTGGGATGGCTTTCCGAAAATAGTTTTGCGGTACGGAGCGGATCGGGTGTGCGGGATGAAAACATGATCAAAGGTAAAGCGTCCTCGCGCGCCTCGCGCGCAGAACTGGCCGCAGCGGTAAAGGGATTCGGCAAGAAGTATGTCGAAGGGACGGAAGAACCGGAGGAAGATATCAGCAAATATTCCGCTCCGCCGGTGTCGGCAGCGGATATGGATGATTTTGAAAAGAGTTTTTCCGTCGAAGCGTTCCGGGGATTTCAATCGATCGAACGCCCGTTCGATCTGGCGTTCCATGAAGAAGGGATCGGCCTCGCCATCGCCCAAAAGATTGCAGCGCAAAAAGGATTGGTCGAAGACAGGACCGCGACCCGGTACATCAATCTTATCGGCAATCATCTTTCGCAGTATACCAAGGCATACGATCTCGGTTTCCGATTCTTTATTCTCAATGACAGCCGCGCCAGCGCGTTTGCCTGTCCCGGCGGATACATATTCATCACCAAAGGGATCCTGCAAGTCTGCCGCAACGAAGCGGAACTCGCCGCCGTCATCGCCCATGAAATGTCACACGTCATCCAGCGTCATGGCGTGAAGGAATTGAAAAAGAGCGAAGCAAAAATTAAATCGGAAAAGGCATTCGCCGAACTGGAAGAGGAAACCGGTCCGATGAGCGACGAGGAGAAGGATCTTGAAGATTATGCGAATACCGCCTACAACAATCTGATCGCGCCGCGATTGCTGGAATACGAAATCGAAGCGGACAATCTTTCCTTGCTCTATCTTAAACGGGCGGGATACGATCCGACCGCTCTTCTGTCGGTTCTTTCACGACTGGAAGAAGCGCCCGAAACGATGCCGGACATCTTTGACGATAATTACATGAAGAAAAACGATTTTAATGACCGGCTCCTGAAGGTCAAACAGGAGATTCGCTCGGAGGGATATCGTTCCAATTCATCGAAGCAATACCCTGAACGATTCCGTCAGAACACCGGCGGCGTGCGGTAATTTTTCAGTTCTACCATTGGGGACGATTCGTCTCTCCAACCGCCTGAGCCGGAGGGTCAGCAGGTGCCGGCAGGCAACGTTCCCATCACACTACGACACCCGGAAACCATATGCGTACGCTTATCTCTCTGCTCATATTGTGTTCGCTTTGCGCGAATGCTCAGCCAAAAACCGCGCCCTTCTGGCGCTACGAACTTCCCGAAGATATTCAACTGATCATACCGATCCAAAACGGATCGACCGTTTTTCTTCAGGCGGATGAATTCGCCTGGGTCTATGAAACAACCACCGGAAAGAAAATCTGGAGCACCGAAGTAAAGAAATACGACAAGGATGCGCCGCATCATCTATTGTACGATTCTTTGTACATAGTCGCGACAGGTGATACTCTCGTATGCTACGGCATACTGCAGAACAAGCTTTTATGGAAGAAGCATTTTCCGGGGATTGAACAGGATCGGTATTCCGGTCTCACGACGGTCGATACCATCGCTGTTTTCTCTTACCGCTCAGTCGATCTCGGCATCAGCATCCTCACCGGTAAGGAACTCTGGAGAACACAGATCGAATACGAAAATGATCTTATCGAAAAAGGGACGATCAATTCCGTCACATTGCCTGCTGCCGCGAAAAGGATTGCCTTCACATCCGATGATGATGTGATTCTCTATTCGCTGTTGACCGGTAAACCGGCCTATGCAAGAAAGAAAAGCGTTCCGAACGCCGATCTGATTGAACAGAAACGGCAATGGTACTATATTTCGAACGATGAATCGTACGCCGTGTTGGTCGTGGGAAAAGGAGTCCTTGCGTTGAATCTCGAGACAGGAAAGGAATTGGCGTTTGTGTCGCTGGATATCGACGAGCAATTTAACGTTCTGATGCCGACCGAATCCGGTTGTGCAGTCATTGGAAGTGAAAAAATAGTACATATCGACGGAAAGTCGGGCAAAGTTTCCGAATTCACTGTGGATGCGGACGATATCAGGAAGATCGTCGTCGCCGAGACCGATTCCGGCGCGGTGATGGTGGTGAGCATGGAAGATGCATTAGTCGGCATCAATCTGGAAAGCCGGAAGATTCTCTGGCGCACACCGGAAAAATTCCCGGCCGCACGCGGTTACATACACCGGTACATTCGTACCGACGATAACCGTATCATCGTATCATATCTCGACCCGTCTGACGATGTAAAACTCTACGTCATGAGCATCGACGCGCTCACCGGCGCCATAAAGTACCGCACGTTGGTTGCGCATTCGGACGAATCGCTTCCGAAGAGGATTCTTCCGCTCTCAGTCGAGCCGATTCCGGCAGATCCGCATCTTCTGTCGTTCGGATACGATGATCCGGGATTCCATTATAATGTACAGAGTGACGAAGCCAACCTGCATGTGCTGATACACACTTCTGCTGAAATGATAGAACCAAACTCGGATCTGGACGGCGGTGAGGGATATGTGATCGTGGACGCCGGCACCGGCAAAGTGGCCAAAAAGACATACATGCAGATTGCGCATGACCTTTCGTTTAAAGGGGGATTTGCCTCTCTTGCCGCGCCGATCACGTACGGTTCGTTGATGATTCTTCCCGGCAACAAAAATCTTGTGGCGCTCGACACCGTAAGTGCATCGTTGAAATGGATGCTGATCGAACAGGATCTTTTCTCGTCATACGTTATCGATATGGCCATTGTGGATTCGATGCTGTATGTCAGAACCGGCGGTACAAAAGTCGAATATGTGCGCGATGAAAAGAAAGACAAAGTAGAACGAAAAGTGGTTTGGGAAGAGGATGACTATTCACTGATTGCGGTGAACGCCGGGACCGGAATGGTGTACTGGAAGAAAAAACTATCAGATGACCCGGCACCGATTTTTCCATCGTATCAGATTTCAAAATATATTTTAAAAAACGGCGATTTGTTGTACGGAACTGAAAAGTTCCTCTTTGCTCAGTCCCTGCAGACCAAAAAAGGAGATTCGCTCCGCTGGAGATTCGAATTTTCCGACAGCGGCGTCGGTGCGTATTCCTATGATGAACTGCTGCAATCCTCCATGCTGTGGAACGGCGAGCGGTTCGGCACTGATGATGAGTGCCGGTATCAAACGGAAGAGATCGTTCCGTTTTCTTCCCGTATGATCGCCGGAGAGAAATTCGTCTCCGGATACTCGCGAATTCTTCAGGTCAATTATTGTGCTGACGGAAATTCTCTGATCGCCATTGGTGAAGACGGTATTGCGTCGATCGATCCGGAGAACGGCAAGAAGAAATGGTATTATGAGTGGGATTACAGTGCCGGCGATGTGCTTTACCGGCCGGTCTTCGTCAGCGGTCACCTGTTTTATGTGATGAACGGTAAGGCTGATCTGCTGAATCTGAATACCGGCAGAATCGCCGCCAGCGTAAAGATCGACAAAGAGAGCGGGATATTTATTATGCCGGATGGATCCTCGGTAATCATACTATATAAGGATGAACTTACCGGGATCAGAATCGGTAAGTCTGAATGATGAATTATAAATGCATAATGAGTAACGAGTAATTATTATAAAAGAGATATCAGATGTCAGATATCAGATGACAGATATCAGACAACAGATTTCGGGTTACTAATGACCAATGACCAATGACAAATAACCAATTACCAATTACTAATTACCAATTACTAATTACCAATGACTAATTCCTAGTTCCTTTTTCCTTTTTCTTTGGTGTCTTGGTGGTTAATTTTGTTTTACTTTTGTTTTTTTACTTTCCCCTTTTGTGATTTGGTGATTTTGTGGCAGCTTTTTTTTAGAATTCATTTTTCGAGGACCATTCATGATCACATTTCTCCGTTTCACAGTTTTCATTGCATTCGTTTCACTTGCCATGGCGCAGGGGGACAAGCCGTCGTGGGTTGAGAAACGCCCGAACACGCCGGGATATTATCACGGTCTCGGAGTTGTTCCCTCGTCGGGGAATACGCAGGAATATATGCAGCGGGCAAAGGATGCCGCATTGAACGACATTGCGCAGCAGATCGTCGTTTCCATCGATGCGTCGCAGATCAGCAAACTCTCCGAAAAGCTCGGCGAACTGAGCGAGGAATACCAGTCCGCCGTACGGACTTCGACCAAAGCGGATCTGGAAGGAGTGGAAGCGGTTGACACGTGGCAGGGGGACGATCAGTATTGGGTTTATTATCGCCTAAACATCGCGGAGTATAAAAGGATACAAGCGGAAAAGAAGCGCAAAGCGGCTGCGCTTGGAACGGATCTTTTTACCAAGGCAAAGAATGCAGAAAAAGCGCAGACTATCGCAGAGGCGTTTCAGTTCTATCTGCAATCATTGGCAGCAATCGAAAAATTCCTGAACGAACCGATGGAAGTGCAGTACGGAGGAAAATCGATATACCTCACCAATGAGATCTTCGCGTCGCTGCAGTCGCTGTTGAATCTGGTCGAATTAAAAGCGAAGAATCCGCGGCTCGATGCGCAGGTGGGAAAACCGCTCCGTAAACCGCTGGAAGTGGATGTGATCAATGCTTCGACAGCGGCGGGAATCCCGAATTTCCCCGTACGATTCTCGTTTATTCGCGGGGGCGGGGACATTGTCCCTTCGGCAAAATCGAATCAATCCGGCACTGCTTCGATGCAGATCGCAAAGATCGTCGCCACGGAAAAATTGCAATTGGTCCGCGCGGAAGCGGACCTGACCGGAATGCTCGGTCAGAACGCATCGCCGTTGCTGGAGATGATTGCGAAGAGTTTCACCGTTCCCGACGCACGCTTCACACTCAACGTTGTTTCGCTCACCGTCATGTTCGAGACGGACGAGATGCTTTTTGGAAACAAACTCAAACTTCCCCGGATCGAACCGATGCTGAAGAATTCACTCTCATCCAGCGGATTCACATTTGTGGACGATCCGGCAAAAGCAAATGTTATGATTTCCATCAAATCCAACGGCCGCGAAGGGGGAGACTTTCAGGGATTATATACCACGTATGTCGACGCGAACATTTCCGTCACTGACCTGAATTCAGGGGAAGAGATCTATAAGACATCGTTCAACAATGTGAAAGGGGTGAGCATCAGCGGAGAGAAGGCGGGAATGAAAGCGTATGATGAAATCGCCGCCGATCTGCAGAAAAAAGTGATACCGAAGATTCTGGAGCAATTGAAGAAATAGGAGAGGCAGAATAATATCCAGAGGTATTGTCATTGCGAGGCATTCTCGCCTTTTAAGAAGTGGTATCGAAAAAGAAAACTGTCACCCCGAGTCCGCCCGAGGCGGATAAACTCCGACGAGGGGTGACAATTCTTCAAAAATGACGTAGAACTTATTGTTATAGTGCTGGATTCTAGTGAAGCGTAACAGAAATACTTGGAAAAAGTCCCGTTAGGGACGACCTATTTGTAGCCATTGCCTAGAGAAAATATTCAAGCTCCGTAGGAGCGACCTGTTTATATTCAGCAAGGTATTTTTGGTACCTTACAATAGAATAAATAGTATTTTAACCATCGGATTTCAACACGTGAGTTGCGTCAAATCGGACAGTTTAAGGCGTTTATCCGGCTTTCATTTCATTTTGAAACTATCTATATTCGCATTACCATAAAACACTGATTTTGTCAATGTTGCATTATAATCACCAATCCAGTCACACTAACTCAGGAGGATTTATGCGTTATACATCATTAGCAGCAGCACTGCTTGTTGTGTTGTTCATTGTGGGATGCGGCGGCAGCCAGCCGTTACCGCAGACCGACACCGGCGACGTTCCGGAATGGTATTCCAATGTTCCGGTCGATCCGAATTTTCTGTATGCAGTAAACACCTCCACCTCCCGCGACATGCAGCTGGCCGTCGATAAGGCGATCCAGGCAGCCCGTACGGAAGTCGGCCGTCAGGTGGAAGTAAAGATCAACGCATTGCAGAAACGGTTCCAGGAAGAGACCGGCATCGGCGATGATGCACAGTTGCTCGACCAATTTACGGCAGCATCCAAGACCGTTGTCTCCACCAGTTTGAGCGGTTCCAAAGAGAAGCAGAAGAAGATCGTGAAAGACGGAAACAACTGGCGTGCCTATGTCTTAATTGAATATCCGCTCGGCGCCGCACAGGAAGCCCTGCGCGAACAGATTAAGAAGAACGAACAGCTCTACACGCGCTTCCGCGCATCGCAGACCTATCAGGAACTGGATGCCGAAGTGGAGAAGTATGAGAAATACAAAAAAGAACAGCCGTAATTTTTGCTGAGGTCTTAAGGAGCCATCGGGAGTGATTTCGATGGCTCTTCTTTTTTTAGAAAAATTATGAGATTTACAAATTATCAAATTGATAAATTGGTATGTTGATAGACAATCATAAAATCAAAAAATCATAAAATCAAAAAATTCTATTCTCTCCAATCCCATGCGATTTTCTATCATTGCCACACTCTTTATTGCCACCATCACCTCTCCATTCCTTCATTCTCAAACCTATCCCCGCTGGTTTCTCTATCCGGCAGAGGTAAAATGCTCCCGGTCCGTTACGGTCATCACCCATCCGCCGACGTACTATCGCGATTCGGCGATCGTGCAGGGATTCCGGCTCGGGTGCGATCTGATGGCGCGCTATACGAACATGCAGGTGATCGGGGGACAGGCATTCTGGGCTACGGAGGCGGGTGTGCATTCCATGGGAGCGAAGTACGAACAGCAGTATGATACGTCGCTGGCGGAATGGTATATGATGTCAAAAACGGTATTGGATAGTTACATCGACCGTGAGAAGACGCTCGTGCTGGTCGGCGATTCGACCTGCGTTGTCGGCGATGCACTGTCGGCAAAAATGGAAGTGATGAGAATACGACAGCCGAAATGGGTGGAGGATCTTCCGATCGATCCGCGGCATCATTACGGGGTCGGATTCTCCGAAGAATACTATTATGAAACCAGCAGCTGGCAGAACGCGGAAAAGAATGCCTATATGGCCCTCGCACGCAGCGTGCAGATTACGATGAAGTCCATGCAAAAAAGAGATGAAAAAGAAGCGCAGGATATCCGCGACGAGGAGTTAAATGTCTATCTGCAAAACGTGGAAGTCGTCGCACGGTGGAAGGATGTCAAACGGAAGATCTATTACGTCCTCACCCGTATGAGGAAATAGAAAGCAAAAGCAGCCACAAAATCCCGCCAAAAAGCGCGGCGGGCAGGCACGAAATCACAAAATTAATGTCCCGCCTGCGGCGGCACGAAAAAAGCAAAAACAAAAAGATGAACCACTAAGGCACTAAGAACACAAAGGAAAATTGGGGGTCCCGACTTCCGCCAAACAGCGCGGCGGACAAGTCGTCGGGACGAACACATAAAAAAACAATCAACAAATCACTTACCAATTTCACGGTATATCAATTTGTAAATTTAATAGCCCCGTAGGGGCGTCCTGTTTGTAGAAATAGTTTTCTCCGAATTTATTATAGCCCCGTAGGGGTGACCTATTTTCCGATTTCTGGCCACTGACTTCTGTATCCCGTCTACTGTCTTCTGTCTTCCGTTACTTCAATCTTGTAATCTTGCAATCTTGTAATTTTGCAACGATATATTTGTTTCATCATTCTCAACTACTCAATGGGGTAGGTGTAAATGTTTGGCGGGCAAGAATGCCCGCCCTACGGGACTACTCAACGACTTAACTACTCAACGACTCAACGACTTAACTACTCAACTACTCAACTCCTCATCGACTCAACGACTATATTGCCGAACCTTCGGTTCGCGGATCTCAACTACACATATACTCCAAAAAAACGGCCGGTGATACGCCAAAAAGATCGGCGGACGAGTGACACCGGCCCTACATACGACTCAACTACTCAACTACTTCCGTTCATCCTTCCCCATAAATCTTGTAATCTTGCAATTTTGTAATTTTGCAACGATATATTTTTTTTATCATTCTCAACAACTACCATTAATCATTCATCATTAATCATTCTGCATTAATAACTATTATTTAAAAGAATAAGCCTTCCAAGGGCAGGGGAGCGGTTCCATTTCCCTTGAAAGGCTCATTCTATGTGCGAGGACAATCGTCCGGCAAAGATTATTGCTCTGCCGCCGTCATCGGAGCGGAATAGAGATGCGCATCCGAATTGAGAATCACCTGATAGAAATCGACGACGAGTTCATTCTGTTCCGTTTGGATCGCTTTTTTAATGAAATCCATCCCTTCGTCACCCGCAACGCTGACCAATGCCAACGCCGCTGAGAACTTTACCGCTTCACAATTATCGCATTTCAGAGCTTCCTTCAGCGCATCAACCGCTTCCACGATGTTATATTTGCGGATGAATCCCGCGGCACTTGCTTTCACTCCGGGATTATCGTTAGCTAACTGCGCGATGTAGTTTTCTTTCGCTTTCTCCCACTTCGCTGCACTGACCCCTTCCATCGGTGTTGCCGCCACGCCGAATGAAACAGCCAGTAATGCGATCAAAGCATACCGTGCGTATTTCATAACGCCTCCATTTGAAAAATGTTGTTGAAATAATTTGATGGTGGGTTTAACAGTAAGACGGTAATGGAATGAGAAAGTTTCTCTACATTAGCTCATTTGTGATGAAAGGAATTATATTTGTGATGAACTGCAATAAAGATTTACAATAATCATGATCGTAGTATAGATCGTATTTTGCATATGTTTGCTATTTCATTTGTGAATAAAAAGACAAAACTATCCGTAATACAATATTGTCACTATCTTGCATCCATAATTCATCCTTCATCCTTTTATAATCTTTCATAGAGACATTGAGGCTCTGAGGAAATATGTTGCAAACCTTCGGTTCACGGATGTCAACTAATCAACATTTCGCCCCTCCGGGGCTCTGATTATCGATTGGCACGACATGCTACAAACATTGCGCCCCTCCGGGGCGCTATACAATGAAAATTGAGATAATTCTTTGCGATCTTTGCGGTTAGCGCTTTCTTGTAATTTTGCAATCTTGGAATTATGCAATAATTAATTATTCATAATTCATCCTTCATACTTCATCCTTTATCATTCGTCATTAATTCGTATCTTAGCCCGATTTCATATTCGGTTGTTTTTATGAAAAAATATATTATCGTATCGTTATTAATTCTTTTTCCCGGCTGCGCCGGCTTCTGGCCGTTTGGTGAGCGGGACGACTTCGTGCAAGTTCGCGGAACGCAGTTTATCCACAATGATGAACCGTATTACTTTGTCGGGACGAACATGTGGTACGCTCCCTATATCGGTTCTCCCACTACAATAGGAGACCGCCCGAGACTGCTGCGGGAACTCGATTCGCTCCAATCCATCGGCATCACCAACATACGCATACTGGCAGGATCGGAACGCTCCGGCATGCCGCGGACACTCACGCCGTCAATCACAATTGCTCCCGGTGTCTATGACGATTCTCTGCTTTTCGGGCTCGACTTCACACTTCACGAAATGTCCAAACGAAAAATGAAAGCGGTGCTCTTCCTTACCAATTACTGGGAATGGTCCGGCGGAATGGCGCAGTATGTGACCTGGGCGGACTCACTCCCGCCGTTCGATACCGACGCGGATGGGTGGGACATGTTTATGGATTATTCCGCGTCGTTCTATCAAAATGCAATGGCAATGGACTATTTTCAGAAATATGTTTACACGATCATCACCCGAAAAAATATATATTCCGGTCGTCTGTATAATGAGGATCCGACGATCATGGCGTGGCAGCTGGCAAACGAACCGCGCCCCGGAACGGTGAGTCCTTTTGGTTTTGACAATGTGCCGCATTTCAAAAAATGGATAGACGAAACTGCAGGATACTTAAAATCTTTGGATACCAATCATCTTGTTTCCACCGGCAGCGAGGGGACCATAGGTAGTTTGTTGGATGAGGAGATATATCTTTCCGCACATTCATCGCCGCATATCGATTACATGACCGTCCACCTCTGGCCGGGGATTTGGCGTTGGTTCGATCAGAACGATGCGGAAAATACGTTACTCCCTGCAATAGACAGTTCCATATCGTATATTGCACAAAACATTGCCGCTGCAAGGATCGCAGGAAAACCACTGGTGCTGGAAGAATTCGGCTTTGTCAGGGATAGCGGCAGCGCCTCGATTGAATCACCGACAACAGCGCGCGATCATTTTATGAGAAGTATTCTCTCAATGGTCTACGATTCCGCCCGCGCCGGAGCCCCGATCGCAGGATCGAATTTCTGGGGATGGGGAGGAGAGGGACGAACAACTAATCCTGATTACCTCTGGAAACCGGGAGACCCGTTCACTGCAGATCCGGCTCACGAGAAGCAGGGAATGCACTCGGTTTTTAATACAGATTCGGCGACAATAAAAATAATAAAAGAATACTCGAAGCAGATGAAGAAACTGGGAAAGGTTGTTACCGGAAAAAATTATGATTAATTATGAAGGATGAATTATGAATTATGAATGAATTACTTATACCTAATACCTAAAACCTAAAACCTAATTTCTAAAAAATCATAAAATCACCAAATCATAAAATCATAAAATTTATAATTTATACTAAACCTCGAGGTTTTCCATGAATCCTAAATCTCTCATCCTTCTCCTTCTTTTCCTCGTTTCTTTCTCGATCGGCCAGGACAAAAAGAACCCCGATCCTATTCCGCTCCTGATTCGCTGCGACGATATCGGTATGTGTCACTCCGTAAATATGGCGGCAAAAGAGGTGCTTGAGACCGGCATTCCTGTCTCCATGTCGGTAATGGTTCCCTGTCCCTGGTTCGCGGAAGGGGCGGAACTGCTGAAGCAATATCCCAATGTCTCCGTCGGCATTCATCTGACACTGAATGCGGAGTGGAAGCAGTACCGTTGGGGTCCTGTTACGGGGGGTGCGGTGGTTCCGTCGCTGGTGGATTCGCTCGGATATTTCTTTCCGTCACGAAGCGCTCTGTTCGGTAACAATCCAAAATTGGTTGAGATCGAGATGGAACTCCGATCACAAATCCAAAAAGCGCTCCGTGCGGGATTGAAGATCGATTATCTCGACTACCACATGGGCGCAGCAATGCAAACGTTGGAGACACGCGCCATAGTCGAAAAACTCGCCGCCGAATTCAATGTTGCTATTTCACGCTATTATGATGAAGTGGACGTGGAAGGGGGATATGCCGCTCCGGTGGAAAATAAACTCGATACGCTCTCAACAAAAGTTCGGTCATTGACTCCCGGCGGGATAAAACTCCTGGTATTTCATCTCGGCCTCGACACGCCGGAAATGAGCGCGCTGGAAGATCTGAACACATTCGGTTTAAAAGAGATGAGCAAACACCGGCAGGGTGAATTGAAAGCGCTCGTTTCACCGGATTTCCAGAAACTGCTGCGCGATCCGAAATATCGATTAGTGAATTACAGAATACTAAACGAAGAAAAAGGGCTGAAATCCATGAAACGCCCTGCGTTGGATTAACTTAAAAAAACAAAAGCAGCCACCAAATCACAAAATCACAAAAGGAAAGAAAAAAGCAAAACAACAGCTGCCACAAAATCACGAAATCACAAAAATAATGTCCCGCTCTACGAGTCGTAGACCTGCGGCGGGCACAAAAAAAGCAAAAGCAAAATAAACCACCAAGGCACCAAGACACAAAAGTAATTTCCCGCCTTCGGCGGCACAAAAAAAACAAAAGCAAAAACAAAAGCATTACCACGGAGGCACGGAGACACAGAGGAAAAAATGGCGAACCTGCGGTTCGCGGAAATTTCCGTAAATCTTTGTATTTCAATTCTGCAATTCTTTTGTAGGCACGGTGTCCTCACCGTGCGATCGTAAGTGTTTTTGCTTTTTCAATTCCGCAATTTCACAATTTATAAATTTATCAATTTGTCGGGGCGATCTGTTTGTAGAAAATGTTTTCTCAGAATTTGTTAGAGCGCCGTAGGTGCGACCTGTTTGCCGATAGACGAATCTGACATAAATCTTGCTACCTTGCAATCTTGCAACGATATATTTGTTTGATTATTCTCAACTACTCAATGGGGGGGATAATGTTTGGCGGGCCCCCAAGGGGCAAGCAAGAATGCCCGCCCTACCACGATAAATCTTTGCGCCCTTTGCGACGTCTTTGCGTTCTTTGCGGTTAACGCTTATTGTAATTTTGTAATCTTGTAATTTTGCAACGATTTAATATCATCCATCATAATTCATCCTTCATACTTCATCCTTTATCATTTCTCGCTATCTCGTAATTATTCGATAGAACATTTAAAAATCCCGCTTCCCGTTCCTGCAAAGAGTTTCGTGCCGTCTTTTGTTGTGAGCGAAAAGACATTCTTGTTGGTGAGGTTCTCATTCTTCGCTGTCACCGTTGTTCCTGCGTTCGCGGATGTATATACGCCGAGCGTTGATGTGCCGATATAGAGTGTCGTTCCGCACTGCTTTACGACATTGACTCTTTCGGTGGTCAGGCCAGTGGCATTCCATGTCACTCCGTGATCTGTCGAACAAAACATTCCTTGATCATACGTTCCTGCCCAGACGCAACCGTCCGGCGCGGCGCAGAGTGCGAATATATCCGCCGTGGCGAACGATGTTGTTGGTTTGCTCCATGACGTGCCGTTGTTTGTCGATACATAAACACCCGATGCCGTTCCGGCGAAGAGTTTACCACTGGTGTCTATCGCGAGACTGTATACGACGAATACATTCGAAGAGACCGTCAATGCCGTCCAGCTCGTTCCGCCGTTGGTGGACCGCAGCACCCATCCCATCAAATTCATCCCCGCAAAAATGTGTCCGCTTTTGTTCACTACAATGGCGTTCACATCCGCATTGCCGGAAGCGAACGGATCGACTTCGGTCCAGGAATTACCGAGATCGACGGATTTGTATATCGCGGGGCCATAGGTTCCTGCAAAAAGCGTTCCCGCAGGACCTTCCGCGATCGAGTTGATGTGCAGATTTGTGATTCCGGTGTTCACACTCTGCCACGTTGCGCCGGCATCGGTGGAGCGGTAGATGCCGTTGCTGTCCGTTCCGGCGAAGATGGCGCCGGTGGATGCGGTGAAGAGCTCCGTGACTTTGTAGGCAGGAAATGTAGTGGCGGACCAATCGGATGTTTCAGTAACGACCGGAGGTGTTATGGGATTTGTGGTCTCGTCCTCCTTACATCCATTGATAACCATTGCTGCAACACAGAGCAGCGTGAGGATCGGTATTACATAGCGTCTTTTGTTCATTGTTGCCCACTTTAAATTGCGAAAACCTCTTTCATCACACCGCGAATCCGGAGGCTTTACCAGAAGGATGACAACCAAAGTCCCGAAGACCCGGCTGCAATATGTGCGAGAGTGTAGGTAAAAATAAGTCCAAGGTCAAGCGGATGAAGACAAAGGGGTCTGTATTTGCATAAAAAAAATGAATTATTATATTTCTTCCATGTCCTCCAGGGCATATTTTCGGGTATATGTGTTTATAGGGAAGACTCCCAATTCCCCCAAATGAAATGGGCCGATTCGTTGCGATAAACTAAGGAATCTTTTACATTAAGGGCATCGTGTCTGAAGAGAGTCACCACGGAGGACACGGAGGACACAGAGAATAATATTAGCGAACCTTCGGTTCGCGTAATAAAAATATTCTGGGAAAAATAGTGCGGTGGCCCGAAATCGACGGCGGTGTGCGTAGGGAAAGGATCGATCGAAGCGTTTTCTCCCCTCTGGGGCGGTGGGTTTGTGTGATGGAGAGAGGGGCCGGGGGTGTGTTAAAACTATGAAACGAAAATTTCTTCCATACAATCCCAAAATGAAAGAACTTGCTCGTTCATTACGCAACAAAAGCACACCGGGCGAGATCGAACTCTGGAAGAAATTGAGTGGAAAGCAGATGCTCGGCTATGATTTTCACAGACAGAAACCGGTCGGCAATTATATAATTGATCTTTATTGCCCAGCATTGATGCTTGCCATTGAAATTGACGGCATCTCGCACGAAAATGATGAGGCTCATCAGAAGGATGAAGTCCGTCAGAAAGATTTGGAGTCTTTCGGTATTACATTCCTGCGTTTCAAGGAGAGTGATGTAATGCATAATTTAAGAGGTGTGATGAAACAAATAGAGTGGTGGATTAGAGGCACACACCCCAGTCCCCTCTCCCCAAACCACGGGCATACGCACAGAGGGGAAAATGTTTAGAGCAAAAGCAAAAGCTGCCTGTCCCATAGGGGCCACGAAATCACGAAATTGGTCATTGGTAATTAGTCATTGGTCATTGGTAATTGGGAATCAGGAATCAGGAATCAGGAATTAGGTTTTAGGAATAAGGAAATGGGAATCTGGTATCTGTTGTCTGCTGTCTATCTACTGTTTTCCATTACTCATTAATCATTACGCATCACGCATTAATCATTTATAATTCATCATTCATCATTTATAATTCATCATTCATCATTTATAATTCATCATTATAAAACTCCTCCCCAACATGAAAAAACTCTCGTTTCTCCTCTTCCTTTTTTCATCCATCATTGTTGCTCAAGAAGATATAACATATAAAACCCCTTCCGCTCCCATATTGCAACTGGCGGATTACGAGCGCGCGCCGGGGGTGATGATGGATACCAAAAAGGAGTACATGCTCCTGACGTATCGCAATACGTATAAGACGCTGGATGAACTGAACCAGGACGAACTCCGCCTCGGCGGCCTCAGGATCAATCCCGTCACCAATATCTCATCCACCGTTACGTACGTAAACAACCTGAAGATCAGGAAAGTGAAGGATACCAAATCCGAACCGACGCAGGTGACCGGATTGCCGGAAAATCCGAAAATCCAATACAACTCCTGGTCGCCGGATGATTCCAAGATCGCTTTCACCAATACCACCGCAACAAGAGTGGAGCTCTGGGTGCTGGACGTGGCGACCGCAAAAGCGACCAAACTGACCGACGCAAAACTCAATGCCAATTACGGTTATCCCTACAGTTGGTATAACGACAATAAACGGCTTCTCGTTAAGATGATCCCCGCGGACCGCCCCGCGCTGATCGATACTAAAAAGGATCTTCCCACAGGGCCGATTGTCTCCGTTGCTACGGGAACGGTCTCTCAAAACAGAACGTATCAAGACCTCCTCAAAAACAAAACGGATGAACAGAATTTTGAGACGATACTTTCTTCAGAATTATATACCGTTGACATAAACGGCAAAGCCGATCTGTATAAGGGCAAAGATCTCTACATCGGGCAGTCATTCTCTCCGGACGGCAAGTATCTGATGCTCACTACCATTAAAAAACCTTTTTCGTACATCGTTCCGCTTTCCAGATTCCCCCAAACCACCGCGGTGTATGACTTGAGCGGTAAAGAAATTAAAGTGGTCAACGAAGTCCCTCTGACCGAAGTGATGCCGAAGGGATTCATGTCCACCCGGACGGGGAAGAGAAACATGTCATGGCGCGACGACACACCTGCCTCTCTCTATTATGTGACCGCGTTGGACGGGGGCGATCCGGCAAATAAGGTGGAGTATCGCGACGAGGTCTTTACATGGGATGCGCCGTTCAGTGCCGAACCGGTCTCTCTGGCAAAGACAATTCTTCGTTTCTCGGATATTACATGGGGGGATGAGAAGAGCGCCGTTATGTATGAGTACTGGTACGATACCAGAAATGTAAAAGCACATCTTCTGGATCCTTCCAAACCGGGGACGCAGCCGAAATTGATCTATGACCGAAACTATCAGGATATCTACAGCGATCCGGGAAATTTTGAGACGAGGGAGAACCAATACGGCAGGAACGTTCTGGCAATTGAGAAGGGGAAACTCTTCCTGATCGGCGCCGGATATACAAAGAACGGACAGTTCCCGTTCATCGATGAATTTGATCTGAAGTCGCTCAAATCTTCCCGGCTGTATCAAAGCGCCTATACGGATAAGATGGAAGAGATCCTCTCCATCGAAGATTTTAAGAACAGCATTGCGCTGGTCCGCATACAGTCCAAAAACGAATATCCCAATTATTTCTTCCGGCATTTCAAGAAAAAAGAGAAGATCGAACAGATTACGTTCACCAAAAATCCTTTTGAGAGCATCAAGAACGTGCATAAGGAAGTGATCAAATATAAACGAGCCGACGGAGTCGAACTTTCCGGCACGCTCTATTTGCCGCTGGGATACGACAAAACAAAGAAGGAGAAACTCCCTCTGCTGATCTGGGCATATCCCGAAGAGTTTAAGGATAAGAGCAGCGCGGGGCAATCCAACAAAAACCCGAACGAGTTCACATTTCCGTATTACGGTTCGTTCGTCTATTGGGTCACTAAAGGATACGTTGTGCTGGACGATGCGTCGTTCCCGATTATCGGCGAAGGGAAGAAGGAGCCGAACGACACATTTATAGAGCAACTGGTGGCAAATGGCCGCGCCGCGATTGATGCGGTGGATGCGCTCGGATATATCGACCGCACAAAAGTTGCCGTGGGGGGACACTCCTACGGCGCATTTATGACCGCCAATCTGCTGACACACTCAAACGATTTTGCCTGCGGCATTGCCCGCAGCGGCGCCTACAACCGCACATTGACGCCGTTCGGATTCCAGAGCGAACAGCGCAATTTTTGGGATGCGCCGGAGGTCTATAACAATATGTCGCCGTTCTATACCGCGCAGAAGATGAAGAAGCCGATTCTTTTGATCCACGGCGAAGCGGATAATAATCCCGGCACGTTTACGTTGCAGACCGAACGGTACTTTCAGGCGTTAAAAGGATTGGGAGGGAATGTGCGCATGGTGCTGCTGCCGAAGGAGAGCCATGGTTATGCCGCGAAAGAGAATATATTGCATCTACTGTGGGAACAGGAGCAGTTTTTGGATAAATACTTGAAATAAGACGCACGCAACAAACCAAACATACACCCATAAGGGGGAGCAAGCCATTAGGATTCCATTCGCATACAATCATTGAAGAAATAAAAGAGAGGAGTTTCAAGATGGGAAAAATATTGATAATATTAGTGTTTTTAGTTTTTTGTTTCGCTCCATTCATCACGACAGCCCAGGAAAATGATTCCCCAAATATACGTTGGGTATATGGCCCTGCCATCGGACAACTTGGGAAACAGGCAGAAGTAAAAATACCCGAAAATTTCCTTTTTGCTGATGCGAACGATACCCGTATTCTTATGACTGAATTCCAGAATCCGATCAACGGTGAAGAACTCGGATTCATAGGTCCAGAAAGTCTCGAATGGTTTGTTGTCTTTGAATTCTCAGAAGTCGGATATGTCAATGATGAGGAGAAAACCTCGCTGGATGCAGATGCAATTCTGGAATCGTTAATAGCAGCAAACGAAGAAAGTAATGCTGTCCGCAAAGAGCGAGGCTGGCCGATCATGACATTAATTGGCTGGGAAAAACAGCCCACGTACAACGAAATAACCCATAATCTTGAGTGGGCTACTATAATAGAAGCGAACGGCATCAAGGTGGTCAACTTTAACACACGAATTCTTGGCCGGAATGGGGTGATGAGAGTGACATTGGTGGTGAATCCCGAGGATTTGCAATCAATAATCCCACAGTATTATAGCATAATGGACGGATATACTTATATCCAAGGTAAAAAATATACGGAATTTGTTCAGGGTGACAGAATCGCTGAATATGGGCTCACAGCGCTGGTGGTCGGTGGAGCGGCTGCAGTGGCAACAAAGACCGGCATCTTTAAATGGCTCTGGAAGATCTTGCTCGTGGGGGGCGCCGCAATAATCGCATTCTTTAAAAAACTCTTTTCAAAAAAAACTGATAAATAGGACAGACTGTGTCGGAAGGATTGACACTCTATGCTCTTCTAATGTTCCTGTACTTCACGGAATGTTTTGTGTTTTCGGGATATGATGATGCTATCGTCACTCTGGCCATCTCTGGGAAACGGAAAATATCCACCATGAATGCATTGATCGGATTGACTCAGAAAAAGATCACGCTCCTGAATCCGTTTACTCCATTTAGCTTGGATTATATGGCAAATGTGCCGAGGTTATCACTCTCTCCCACTGGTGTCTGTTCATATGCGATTGTAGATTACTTAGACACTAAGAGAATGTCCCAAGAACAAACGACATGTCTGTATGATGACATCAAGCAAATATGCGCCAACGATTCTACGCTTATGATTAATGGAACATTTTTTGTCTCATGTTCCTGTAACGAGCAAGCCAGATATTATGTTGATGTCGTGAATAATTTAAAATCGTTGAAGTCGAATGATCGAGTGAAATATCTTTTGGAGGTGATCGGCCAACAATTCTCAAACGAACAGATATTGGAAGAGATAAATACGATTTCAAGTCATCTCCAGTGGCTGCGGGTGGCATGTTTGCTCTTGTTTACTGGGACATTCATCGTCGCTCCTGTTGCTGTGTTAATGTATGGACTTGAAACAATGCTCATCCCGATCATTTTTCTTTTATACAGCCTGGCAGTACCGGTCGCTGTGTTGAACTATTCTGCGCAGAAGAACTTAATTAAAAATAGTGTGTGGAGCAGGATTGCTTCGGTCATCAAAATAATGCTTTGTCCTCCTATGGCAATTCGATTACCGTCAGAGCTATCATTGACGTCATTGGTTCGATTCCATCCCATTCCGGTTATAGATACAAACTTAGGAGATACAGGATTGAGCTTTTATACAGAAGCCCTTCGGAAACTATTGCATCCGATACAAACTCGCTCAGAAAATTCAGTTTCGAATGCAATTATTGATTGGTATGCTGAAGCCGAATATAACGCATTTCTGCACTATGGAAACACGAAATACGGCACACCTTTCAATAGCTTTGGATCTGACCCAATGCAAGAATCCGGTTCACATTCGTATTGTCCACGGTGTTTGACCCAATATACTATATCAGTCGGAACATGCTCCAATTGTAAAGGCGTAATGTTGCGTTCTTTTTCATCATAATGGATCAAAAGGAGCGGAATGGAAAACACCACCTGGCTTATATTAATTGTGATCGTCGTTTGTTTTTACGCCGGATTTAGGCTCGTTGATTTTTTCATCAAAAAGATCAATGGCAGGTCCGCGAAAAACAACGAAGATTTTGGGTATTCGTATGAACAGCAATATTCCCAGAAATATAACAATCAATATCAAAACGAAAGAATGGGATCATTTCCATACACTCAGTCAGGAGAAGATCCCAAGGAGCGGCACTATGCGTTGGTACTTGGATTGCACGGAAGGATCAGTACCGATGAGATTCGGATGCATTTTAAAGATCTGATCGCAAAATACCACCCGGATAAGGTACAGCATCTTGGTAACGAATTTAAGGAGATGGCAGAACTGAAAACTGTGGAGATTCTTGAAGCATACCGGTATTTTCAAAAAAAATATAACATTAAGTAATATTTAAATAAATCTATTCGATAGCATGACCGATTAACTTGCTTCACTTTGTATTGCCTTTATTTATAATTTAACTTGGTTATAACAAACTTTCGCAAAGTAGGTATAAATTGATAGAACTGTGGATTTATTGTTTTTGAATAATTTTTAATTTAAAATATTATGCACTGGATCGCCCCCACCGAAAAAGATAAAGCAACTGAAACTTTAGAAAAACGACTTTGGGACGCCGCGGATCAATTTCGCGCTAACTCCGGACTGAAAGCACAGGAATATTCCGGTCCCATTCTCGGGCTTATTTTCCTTCGTTTCGCAGAAGTTCGATATCTCGCACTGCGTAAGAAATTAGAAAAATCCGGTATATCATCACGACGCGGTGCCAGGATTGATGATCCGAAAGCATATCATGCTGAGCAAATATTATACATACCACCGGATTCACAGTTTGAATATCTGTTGAATCTACCTGAAGCAAAAAATATCGGTGCAAAAGTAAACGATGCAATGCGGGAGATTGAAAAACAAAATCCGCATATCGGCAGTATCCTTCCCAAGACCTACAATCTATTTACCAGCACCTTGCTGAAAGAACTCCTCAAGAAGATCTCCGAGATACCGGCTACGCTGGACTACGACGCATTCGGCCGCATCTATGAGTACTTTCTCGGCGAGTTCGCCATGACCGAAGGACAAGGAGGCGGTGAGTTCTATACGCCTGCCTCCATCGTGCGGCTTCTTACTGAAGTGATCGAACCGTTCCATGGCAAGATCCTCGACCCGGCATGCGGTTCGGGAGGCATGTTTGTCTCCTCCGCGCGCTTCGTAGCGGAGCATAAGAAGAATCCCGGCGCAGAACTCTCCATCTTTGGAGTGGAGAAGACCGACGAGACCGGACGGCTCTGCCGTATGAACCTGGCGGTACACGGTCTGGAAGGGAATATACGGAACGGCGGACAGATCAACAGTTATTATGACGATCCGCATAAAGCCGTCGGCGCATTCGATTTTGTGCTGGCGAACCCTCCGTTCAATGTGAATGCGGTGGATAAGGAACGCATTAAAGATGCAGTGGGACCGGGACGCCGATTCCCGTTCGGTCTTCCCAAGACGGATAATGCGAACTACCTGTGGATACAACTCTTCCATTCATCCTTAAATGCGAAAGGACGTGCCGGATTTGTGATGGCGAACTCCGCCAGCGATGCGCGCAGTTCGGAGCAGGAGATTCGGCAGAAGCTAATCGAGAGCCGTTCTGTGGATGTTATTGTCGCAGTCGGACCGAACATGTTCTATACCGTGACGCTCCCGGTTACACTGTGGTTCTTTGATAAAGGGAAGGGGAAGAGTCCCCGGGCCGACAAAGTGCTCTTTATCGATGCGCGGCATATCTACCGCCAGGTGGACCGCGCGCACCGGGAGTGGACCGAAAGCCAGCTTGGATTCATTGCGAACGTTGTGCGGTTATATCGCGGAGAAGAGCTGGACTTTACGACAGGCGGCGCCGATGCAGAAGCAAAGATCAAAGAGGTGTTCGGCAAGAAACCGAAGTATGCCGATATTGCCGGCCTCTGCAAAGCGGCAACGATGAAAGAGATCGAAAAGCAGGGATGGTCCCTCAATCCCGGCCGATACATTGGTGTTGCACCGGGAGAAGAGTTGAGTGATGAGGATTTCAAGGAGAAATTAGAAGTCTTGAATGAAGAACTTGAAAAATTGAATATGGACGCTCGCACTCTTGAACAAACCATTGCCCTAAATGTGGCGGAAATATTGGAGTCATGACAATGGCGGATTTCCCGCGTATACCACTCAGCGTACTAGTCACATCCGGAGAAGTTGAACTAAAAACCGGTCCATTCGGAACGCAGCTAAAAGCAAATGAATACACCAATGAAGGCACTCCAGTAATCAACGTTCGTAATATTGGTATGGGTAGAATTAAACCAGACAAATTGGAGCACATTTCTGAATCTACCCGAGATCGGCTATCGTCGCATTTACTAAAATCTGGTGACATAGTCTTTGGACGTAAGGGTGCAGTGGAACGGCATGTATTCATTCGTAAAGAGCAAGAAGGTTGGTTCCAAGGCTCTGACTGTCTTCGACTTCGTTTTAATTCCACGAGAATTGAACCGCAGTTTGCATCCTATTATTTTATCACAGATGCTCACCAACAATGGATGATGAACCAGTGTTCTCATGGCGCAACGATGTCGTCCTTAAATCAGGATATTTTAGAAAGGATTGAACTACCGGTTCCCCCAATAGAGAAACAGCGTAGGATTGTAGATGTCCTTTCATATTACGATGATCTCATCGAAAACTCCCAGCGCCGCATCAATTTCCTGGAAGAGATGGCCCGTTCACTCTATCGGGAGTGGTTCGTACAATTTCGGTATCCTGGGCATGAGAAGGACCGGCGCGTGAAATCGTCGTTGGGGGATATTCCGGGAGGGTGGGAGGTGAAGATTGTTGAGGATGTAGTAAATAGAATACCTGCTGGTAAAAAGTACGAGCAAAATACTGTATTTGAAACAGGTTCCATTCCTGTATTTGATCAAGGCAAGTCAGGGATTATTGGATATCATGATGATGAACCCGGTGTATTTGCTACTGAATCTGCACCAGTAATTGTTTTTGCAAACCATACTTGTTATCAACGTCTTGTTCATTATCCATTTTCTGCAATACAAAATGTTCTACCTTTCTTACCAAATCCGGAAATATTTAGAAATATATATTGGTTGCATTGGGCCACAAAGGATTTAATTGCATTCAATGATTATAAAGGACATTGGCCAGAATTCATGGGAAAACAAATCATTATACCCAATGCTGATCTATGTCAAAAATTTGGAGACTTTGTCAGACCTCTATCAATTAATATTATGAAATTGGAACAATTAATAACCAATCTCCGTCAAACGCGCGATTTGTTGTTACCGCGGTTGATGGCGGGTGACATTGATTTAAAGGAAGAATAAATATGAGTTCTAACGTTAGCCAATTTTCTGCTGCTGATTCTGCGTTGGGTTACCTTTACCAGGCGAGACTTGGTCTGCTCTGGGCACTCAAACGTCTTAAAGTTAATTCCGACTTTTTAGTGTCGCTTGAAACTATTGACGATGTGACCTTTGAGTCAAATGGTCGACCAGATGAACTTTTACAAACAAAACATCACCTAACTCGACCAGCAGTATTGACTGATGCATCTACCGATCTTTGGAAGACCCTCCGGGTGTGGTTTGAAGGTGCATCAGCAAAAATCATCCCCACTGAAACAAATTTATACTTAGTGACTACTTCAACAGTTGGTAATGGCTCTGTTGCTTCAAAACTTTGTCAAAATGATCGAGACATTGCATCAGCACTTATTACATTAGAAATAACCGCACAAACTTCTTCCAGTCAAGAAAACGCCGCAGCATATAAATCTTTTCTTGATACTCCTGTTGCAGACCGTCGTACGATTCTTGACCGTGTTGTTATATTAGATGGGACCCCGACAATTGGGAACTTAAACGATGATTTAAAAGCAGAGATATTTTGGGCTACAGAGCGTCAATACCAAGATGCATTTCTTCAATATCTCGAAGGGTGGTGGCTACGGCGTGTTGTCAACCAAATGGCTCGTATTAATGTTGGTGATAGAATTCTTGGAGCAGAACTTGAATCACAGATGTCAGATCTTCGTGAACAATTCAAACAAGATTCGCTTCCAATTGCAGATGATTTATTAAATTTCAGCCTAGACGATTCTGATATAGCTGCATACGGTGATTTCCTATTTGTGCGCCAATTGGAATTGGCAAAGGTTGGAAAACGCCGAGTTGCAGGTGCCGTGCGAGATTACTATCGAGCGTTTGAACAAAGATCGCGTTGGCTTCGACATGATCTCTTAATGGTCGGAGATTTGAACAACTACGAACGTAAACTTGTAGAGGAATGGGGACTTGTTTTTGAAGCAATGCGAGATGAATTAGGGGACAATGCTGCTGAACAGGCGAAAGAGGGTGCCGCTCGAAAAGTTCTTGAGTGGGCTGAAAGAACTTGCATTTCTATTCGTCCTGCTGTTACAGAACCTTTTGTATTTCGTGGTTCCATGCATATCCTTGCTGATAACTTGCGCGTTGGATGGCATATGGAATTTCGTGAACGGTTGGCGCACTTACTAGGGACAGAGGCATCAGTATGATTCATTGGAGCGAACGTCCACCTGAAGAACAACGATTACTTAATCCGAGCTTTTGTACACTTTTGTTATGGCATTCTGCACGCGCACATGCTGATATTGGAAATAATCGGGTTGGTATTGAATTCGAAAAATGTTTTTTAGTCCTTCCAATTATTCTCCATAGGGAGATTCGAGAGTCACTTCCGCGAATGGTGACTACGTCCTTGCCTATCTGGCTAGGCAATAATCCACTTGCTCCATCCACAATTGCTGATAGAGCACGATTGCTTGTTCCATTTACTAAAGATGCACTTCGTTTTGGTGGAATACATGGAATACTTCAATTCGAACAATCGATTGTGAAGGCTAACCCAGATTGGAAGAAAAAAATTATCAGGACGCTTCGAGATTCTTCAGATGAAGTCCGCAACTGTGCTACTAGAGCAGAATTCTTAGGCAAGTGGTTTTCAAGAGCAGGTAATGCTGAAACTGTGCTATCTTTACTCGGAGTCAAACCATGAGTATTCAAATATTAAGTATTGTCCTTTATAGCCATGATGGTCAAATTAGAAATCTGACACTAAAACCAGGTGAAGTTAATGTCATTACTGGAGCATCTAAGACCGGCAAATCCGCCTTAATTGATATTGTAGATTATTGTTTCGGTAGTAGTGAATGCAGAATACCAGAAGGAATAATTAGAAAAGCGGTTGCATGGTTTGCCATAAGACTTCAATTGGTTAATGGTCAGGCCTTAATTGCTAGACGATGTCCTCCGCTAGGGGCAACGGCAACCGAAGAATGTTATGTTGAGATCGCAAAAAATGTTGTAATTCCAGAAGCAAGCGCATTGCACCAAACGACAAACAGAGAAGGTGTAGAAAACCTTCTAACAGGATGGTGTGGGATTGCAGACAATATTCACGAAACGCCAATTGGTCAACGTCGGGCTAACCTTTCAGCAAATTTTCGTCATGCCCTTCTTCTATGTTTTCAACCCCAAGATGAAATCATTCGGCGTAATCAACTTTTCCATCGCTGTTCGGACAACTTCATTGCACAGTCACTAAAAGATGCATTCCCATATTTTTTGGGTGCTGTTACAGATGACTACGTCAAGAAACGAGAAGAACTAAGGCGAATTAAGGAGAAACTTAAAAACTGCGAACGCAGACTAAATGAACTTGCTGCTCTCCATGGGGATGGTGTTAGCAAAGCCTCCACGATTCTTGCGCAGGCTCGTGATTGCGGACTGAGCACGGTTATAGAGAGCAACAACTGGGACTCAGTCGTTACAGCACTTCGTGAAGTTGCATCGAAGCCGATGATTCACGTAGAAGAAAGTATACAGGACAGATCAGAATATACTCGGTTATCTGAAATAAGATCATCGTTACTTTCCGAATATCGGTGGCTTCGCGACCAAATTGCAGTCGCACGTGCATTTAAGAAAGACGAAAATTCTTTTTCACAAGAAGCGTCAGAGCAACAGGCTCGCCTTAAATCAATAGGAATATTTGGTGAGTCTATCCCGGGTGAAATATGTCCACTTTGTTCAAATGCATTAATAAATGAAAATGCCCCTCCAACGGTATTGCAAATTCAAAAATCCCTTGTAGCCGTCTCGACACGATTGGACGCTGTAACACGATCTGAGCCGCAAATGGAGAAGGCTATTTCTGAACTTGAGGATAAAGCTTCAGACATCCAACGTCGACTAACACAAAACAGAGCTGAATTAGAAGCAGTTAGAAGCGTAAACGAACAGATCGGACGTGCAGAAGATGAAGCAGCTAAACGGGCGCATATTCTTGGTCGAATTAGTCTCTATCTGGAAAGTCTTCCTGAGTTACCTGATACCACATCCTTACTACATGAGGCTGAGGAACTACGCAAACAATATGATGCTTTGGAAACTGAATTGAGTGATGAAACGATACGGGAGAAACTTGATTCTATGGTTGCTTTAATCGGCGGGAGCATGACGGTTTGGGCAAAAAGACTGCAATTGGAACACTCAACTCATCCACTGAGATTTAATTTGAAGAAACTAACAATCAGTGCTGACACAGCGGAAGGTCCAATTACAATGGACCGAATGGGTAGCGGAGAAAATTGGGTAGGATATCACTTGATTGGGCATCTAGCTTTGCATAGTTGGTTCACTGAGAACAATCGCCCAATTCCGCGATTCCTTTTTTTAGACCAGCCTTCGCAGGTTTATTTCCCACCAGAAAAAGATGTAGACGGATCAATTGATTCTATTCAAAATGAAGATCGAATTGCATTACGACGAATGTTTGAATTGGTATTTGAAGTTGTAAAGAAACTTGCACCACAGTTTCAGATAATTATTACTGAACACGCAGATCTAAATGAATCTTGGTATCAGGATGCTGTCGTTGAAAAATGGCGGAGTGGCACAAAATTAGTTCCTGAAAATTGGAGACAAATTTAGCAATGCCCCACGCCTACACTGAAGAACACCTTGTGGAAAAGCCTGCACTTGGATTGTTTGATGCCATTGGTTGGCAGACAATTACTAGCATGGAGGAAGTCTTTGGTGTTGCTGGAACGCTTGGTCGTGAGAGTAAGTCTGAAGTTGTCGTACTTAGCCATTTACGTTCAGTAATGGTTCGTAACAATCCCTCATTAGATCCCGAAGCAATTAAAACCGCAATAGATGCACTCATCCTCGACCGCTCGGCGATGCTTCCGGAGCATGCCAATCGTGAAGTACATCAGTTACTGAAGGAGGGGATTCCCGTCTCAGTCCCCGACACAATACGCGGTGGGCAAAAGATAGAGCGGGTGCGTGTCATCGACTGGGAGAATCCAGCCAATAATGACTTCCTGCTGGTCAGTCAATTAACCATCACTGGTTCGCTCTATACTTGTCGTCCTGACCTTATCGGCTTTGTCAACGGCCTACCGCTCGTCGTCATCGAACTTAAAAAGCCCGGCGTCCCGGCCCGCGCTGCATTCGACGAGAATCTCACCCATTACAAGAAAGAGATACCGCAGCTCTTCTGGTACAATGCGTTTATGATCGCCTCCAACGGCACAGAAAGCCGCATCGGCTCCCTTACAGCAGATTGGGAACGCTTCTTTGAATGGAAGCGGATCGAATCCGAGAAAGAATCGAGAACGGTTTCGCTCGAAACGATGCTCCGCGGCACCTGCGATAAAACCCGATTGCTGGACATCGTGGAGAACTTCACGCTTTTCTCAGAGCAAAAGTCCGGTCTTGTAAAGATTATCGGACAGAATCATCAGTATCTCGGTGTGAACAGCGCCATCGAAGCGGCTCTGGAAGCTCGTTCCCTCGGTCACGGCCGAGGCGGCGTCTTCTGGCAGACCCAAGGGAGCGGCAAGAGCTTCTCAATGGTCTTTTTCTCCCAAAAAATTCTCCGAAAATATTCCGGCAATTGGACCTTTGTGGTGGTGACCGACCGCATCGAGCTGGACAAACAGATCGCTAAGACCTTCAAAGCTTGCGGAGCGGTGAGCGAGAGCGAGGGGGATGCGTGCCATGCCGAGAGCGGTGCTCATTTGCGGGGATTGCTCAAAGAGAATCACCGCTACGTTTTTACGCTCATCCATAAGTTCCAGACCTCCGAAGAATTGTGCGACCGGCGCGATGTGATCGTCATAACGGACGAGGCGCATCGCAGCCAGTACGACACCATGGCCATGAACATGCGAGCGGCGCTCCCAAATGCGCTCTTTGTGGCATTCACCGGCACTCCCATCATCGTCGGCTCGGAAAAGACCAAAGAACTCTTCGGCGATTACGTCTCCATCTATGACTTCCAGCAATCGGTTGAGGATGGCGCCACAGTCCCGCTCTATTATGAGAACCGCACCCCCGAGCTGCAGTTGGTGAATCCCGATCTGAACGATGATATCTATCGGCTTATCGAAGAAGCGGAGTTGGACCCGGAGCAGGAGAGCAAACTGGAACGGGAGCTCAGCCGTCAGTATCACATCATCACACGCGATGACCGCCTGGAGAGCATAGCCAAGGATATCGTCAGGCATTACCTCGGACGCGGCTTCATCGGCAAGGCGATGGTTGTCTCTATCGACAAAGCGACCGCGCTCCGGATGCTTGACAAAGTGAGGAAGTATTGGGGGGTGGAGGCGGACCGCGTGACCGCCGAATTGGCGCGAATGGATCTTTCACGAGAAGTACGTAGCGAACTCGAACAGCGACAGGAGCTATTACGCAAGACCGATATGGCGCTCATCGTCTCACCGGGACAAAATGAGATCGAGCAGATGAAAACGCTCGGTCTGGATATCGCCCCGCACCGCAAACGGATGGTCGAATCCGATCCTTCGCTCGATGAGAGGTTCAAGGACCCGACCGATCCGCTCTCCATTGTCTTCGTCTGCGCCATGTGGCTTACCGGTTTTGATGCGCCGAGCTGCTCTGTGGTCTATCTCGACAAACCGATGAGGAACCATACACTCATGCAGACCATCGCAAGAGCGAACCGTGTTTATCCCGGCAAGCACAGCGGCTTGATTGTGGATTACGCAAATGTTTTTGCCTCTCTTGAAAAAGCATTGGCGATATATGGAACCGGAGATGGCGGGATGCGTCCGGTGAAGGATAAACAAAAATTGTTGGAGACCCTCAAGGAAGCACTCACTGAAGCGACTTCATATTGTGCTGCACATGATGTGCAGATAAAATCGATTGTAAAAACTACTTCCGGCACATTCGATCGGCTAAAGCTTATCGATGAAGCAATTGAAGCGCTCATTTCGCCAGATGCTATTCGTCGGGACTTTTTGAGCCAAGAACGGTTTGTGTCTACCATTTACAATGCAATCAAGCCGGATCCTGTCGCCGCAAAATATAGCAATGAAGTTGCTTGTCTTGCTGCAATAGCTTCAGGAATCAAATCCAAGATCAATCCCACCCCTGCTGATATTTCGGCAGTCATGGGAGATATCGCGGGGCTTCTGGACGCATCGGTGACTGGTGTATCGGAGCCGACGATGCATGGTCCGGTGTTGGACCTTTCCAAAGTCGATTTTGCAGCATTGAAGAAGCGGTTCGAGAAATCTCTGAAGCGGAATACGGAATTGGAAATTCTGAAAGCAGCCATCCGTGCGCATCTTGATAAGCTCATCCGTATCAATAAGACCAGAGCAGATTTTCATCAAAAGTTCGAGGAGTTGATCGAGAGCTACAATGCCGGTACACGGAGCATTCAGGAGTTGTTCGATCAATTGGTCGAATTGAGTAAGAGTCTGTCAGAGGAAGAACAACGGCATGTCCGTGAGAATATGACAGAGGAAGAGTTGGTGATTTTCGATATCCTGACGAGACCGGCGCCGGAGTTGAGTCCGGAAGAGCGAAATGAAGTCAAAAAGGTTGCGAAAGCGTTGTTGGTGAAAGTGAAGACACTGTTGGTACTTGATTGGAGACAGAAAAGTGCCTCACGGTCAACCGTAAAACTTGCCATCGAAGATGAACTCGATTCAGGACTACCGCTAATCTTTACGAAAGATATATACGACCAAAAAGTAGCGGCTGTTTTTGAGCATGTGTATGAGCGGTATCTTTGAAATAATGGTTTAAATTTATGTAGACTAAAAATATGAAAACATTAACCAGAAATCAGTTGTTTGAAGCAATAGGAACTCGTCCATCAAATCCACGGTGGTCTTGGTGTGCAATTGCGGAAAATAAAGAAAGATCTGTATTTACATTATGGGAAGATTTAATAAAAAATAATGAATACCAGATTCTCGGTCCATTAATTGATAAACGAAATATTCGTGGATATAATGACTTGAAGAAGATATTAAATGTTGTCATTGCCGAAGGAGTTCCTTCTTATGGAATTGAATGTATCGCTGAAGATCCTAAAGCAAATCCTCGAAAAATCAAGAGCGCTATCAATGAATACCTTATTCCATTACGATTTTATAAGAAAAAAGAATTCGTTTATGCAAAATTAGGGGAAAAGATTCCATTTGCAAACGTCACTCGTGGTGCTTTCAAAAAGCAGGATAATGCACTTTTAGATATTGCAGAACCACCAAGCGGTTCAGATTCACCGGATAGAGCTCTTCGGTCTGGATTTGTCGTTAAACGTGATCCAAAAGTAAGAAAATACGTTATGGATTTAGCCAAAGGCAAATGCGAATATTGTCGGGAATTGGGTTTTGCGAAAACAAATGGGGGATTTTATTTAGAAGCACACCATATCATTGCATTAGGGAATATTGGAAAAGATACTGTCGAAAATGTTATTGCTCTATGTCCTAATCATCATCGACAAGCACATTTCGGTGCGGATGCAGAAAAATTGGAAAATAAATTTGTGACTATTGTAAGGAATAGGAATAAAATAATATAAGAATTGCAAATAATAAATGAATAGGATTAAAGTTAACGCATGCCCAACATCCTTCCTGGGAAATTCCAAGCGGATATTGTAAAAAAGATTCTTGACTTGAGGGACAGTTACATCGGTAATGAAATGATATCTTACAATATGCTATATTTCTAGAGAATAATTATAGATTTCTGTTTCTCGAAATCAGAACTCGAAATAAAATGACAATAGAAGAAATATTTAGCGATTTTCGAAATTCCAAGCGTTACGAGGAAAGGAAAGAGCAAACCAAATTTGCGTCGTTAGCGAGGGAATTGATTCTCGAAAAATTAAGTATGGACAAGTTAACGAAACTAGACTTAACTGGTTTTATTCAAATGTTTGCCTGGAGGGGGGATAACGAAGATATATTCAATAAGTACTATAAATTGCTGGGATTTAATCCTGGTAATCGTGAACGTTGCTTAAATCTAATTATTAATCACGGAGCAGGATATACTGCAGTCGGAAAAACTGCAATTAATAAACTTACCTCGAAAAATGCTGCTGCGGTAAAAACCTTATTAATAGGAATATCTAATGTCCAAAGTGTAGAAATAGCAAAAACGATCGTTGATGATTATGAAAAATTAGACATTCCAGAAGTAAAAGCAGGCGTGTTCTCTCCGTGGCTCCATTATTTGCAGCCTACAATTTGTCCAATCGTAAATGGTCCAACGAAAAAACATTTATATAAATTAGGTTGGGATGGAACATACTCACATGCGATTGAACTATTTCAACGCATAGCGCGAGATACAGGTGAAAAAGATTTGGGTATAATTGACTCAATGTTTTGGAGTAATTCCATAGCGAAGAAACTTGTTGGATATTACAAGAAAAGTGAAAAAGTAAGTCAAAAGCGAAAAAGGGTAAATATTATGAGTAAACATTTCCAATATCCTCTAAATACAATATTGTATGGTCCTCCGGGAACAGGCAAGACGTTTAATACAATTAATAAAGCTTTAGAAATAATTCACAATGATCCTAGTTACTGTGAAAATAAAAACAGAAAAGAGTTAGTTAAGGAATTCAATGAAATCAAGGATACAGGACAAATCGAGTTTATTACATTTCATCAATCCTATCATTATGAAGATTTTATTGAAGGGATAAGACCATATACTGAAAATGATTTGGTAAAATATAAAGTCGAAGACGGTGTATTCAAAAAAACTGCCGATAGAGCGAATTTGGAATTATCTTTGCCAGATATCGCAAGCAATATAGACTTTTCAAAAGTTGATGTCTATAAAATGTCCTTAGGAGATACAACAAAAAGTGAAGAAGCCTCTGTGTTTGAGTTTTGTATGGCAAATAATTGTATAGCGTTGGGTTGGGGAGACAATAATGATTTTACAAGCGTGCCATCAACAAGAGATTGGGATAAATCTCGAGAAGCAATCAGCAAAATATATGCAAATCCGACAACAAAATATGGAATACAGGCTGTATATTACTTTAAAAATCTGATCCGATTAAATGATCTTGTATTTATTTCATATGGCAATTCAAAAATACGAGCGATTGGTAGAGTTCTTGGTGAATACGAATATCGCAAAGAAACCGAAATAGGATTTCACCATTTTCGAAAAGTACAATGGTTAATCAAAGATGCTGACATCGATTCCGATAATTTATATGGCAAGAATCTATCACAACAATCAATTTATCAGTTTAACAAGAAACATCTTTTTGTCGACCGCATACAACGCTTATTAGGGAAGGAAAAAGATACGCCAAATAATTATGTTCTTATAATTGATGAAATAAATAGGGGTAACATTTCAAAAATATTTGGGGAGATAATTACTTTGCTTGAAGAAGATAAAAGGCTTGGTGCAATAAATGAATTGAAAGTTCGTCTTCCATATTCAGGTAAACAATTCGGTGTCCCCAATAATTTGTTTATCATAGGCACCATGAATACCGCAGATAGAAGTACAGCATTAGTAGATATTGCGCTGAGAAGACGTTTTTCGTTTATACCATTGTATCCAGAATATAATGTAGTAAAAGATAAAGTTCTTAAAGCATTATTGGAAAACCTAAATATCAACATCCTTAAAGAACTAGGCCCGGATTACCAAATTGGCCACTCATTTTTCATTAATAAATCAGAAAAAGATTTAAATGATTTAATGAATAATAAAGTATTACCTCTTTTGAACGAATATTATTATGGTGATAATGAAAAAATAATGAATATGTTTACCAATACAAGTATTGAAAAAAGAATCCAATTGGAAACAGTATCAGGACAAAAAATAGCAAAAAGCCGATTACTGTTTCAGTAATAAAGATAATGCCAATTCAACATATTATATTGTTTGAGCAACAAATACGAATTAATGCATTTGATACCTTTGTTGGAAATTCTGAAGAATTAACTTCTGCTGTAACAAGTTTAGATAAAGCATTAAAAGAATCCTGGGATTCAAGA
Organism: uncultured Chitinophagaceae bacterium; assembly: GCA_964371615.1. GTDB lineage: Bacteria > Bacteroidota > Ignavibacteria > UBA10030 > UBA8401 > SpSt-333. Next base: position 300,340 of record CAYJMS010000002.1, on the reverse strand, counting down.
AATAAGTCTGTTTGGGGGTATAAGGAGAATAATGATGAAGAAGAAGAAAATATTCAAAGATTTGTTTCAATATTAAGTAATGGAAATGATCTAAAAGCACATAAATATGTAGGTGTAATTCAGACTTCAAAACTAAGAGTTACTGTCCTTCCAAAAATAACAGAACCAAGCGATAAAGAAACTCTGTCAGAAAATGAAATCATCCTCCGTGCTACAAACAATTTATTGTATTTTCTACGATACGCATATCAACTAAATCTCCCCCAATCTTCTTCCGCACTCAGCAAACACCACTACTCGTCCGATATCTTAGAAATAATAATTTATCTATTTGCTGAAAATACATTATTAGCCTTAGAACGGAACATTTTCAAATATTACGATATTGTTGAAGAAAATGTAAATACGATTAAGGGAAAACTGCTTTTTTCTGAACACATTATCCAAAATGTCGTGCGTGGGAAAGCATATCATCATTATTGTATATACTCTCAGTTCCAAGAGAACAATTTGTTTAATAGAATAATTAAATATGTTACCTCTATCTTGTTACATACTACAAAGTCTGACATCAATCAACAATTATTGAGAAAAATACTTAGTCTTTTACCGGATGTAGATTATCAATTGTACTCATCAATTGATTGTGACAAAGTAGTATTAAATCAATTCCAAAGAGATTTACGACCAATACTGAATTATGCTAAAATGATCTTAGCAAATAGCGAAATGGATTTTGTTGAAGGTAGGATTGAATTGTTTCATTTCTTCTTTGATATGGATTCATTGTTTGAAAGATTTGTAGCTGGTTTTATGAAATATCATTTGTCTAATGATGGTTTACAAGTATATTCTCAAAAGTCTGACCTTTATCTCACCGAAGAACATATATTTCAATTAAGACATGATATATATATTGAAAGGGAAAATAAGCCATTTCTGATTATCGATACAAAGAATAAACCGGCAGACTTCTCAGCAATTGATAAAAAGAGTGGTATCAGTCAAAGTGATCTTTATCAGATGTTAAGCTATTGCATAAGGCGAAAAGTGCTTAATGGATTAATACTATATCCAAAATATATATCTGATGTAGAAACAGGACCTAAAGAGTATACAATAAAAGACTCACTGTCTGATGATATTATAAAAATAAAGGTTGCCAAATTGGATATTTTTGTCAATTCTCAAACCAATAAAGAAAAAGATGCATTTATAAAAGACCAGCTTCAAGGGATTTTATATCAATGATAATAATATGAAAAACGTTATTAAATAATTGTGTATAACTAATTGGGAATGAGTCTATTCTCGATATCGTCGGTGGGGTGCCACAAATATATGGTAGTAAGAAATATAAATTATTCATCTACTAATTCTAAATAATATTACAATGGGGAATACACTTAAAGAAACTATTGCAGAAGCGTTCTCAATTGCAATTAAAGAAAAATCCAATATTAGTTCCAATACAATTAGATCGGCTAAATTCGTAGAAGAAGTCGTAAAAGGTATATTCTATAAGCATCTTACATCGGAGCAACAGAATAAATATATTAAACATGTTCAAAAGGTTAAAAAGGATGGATCCGGGAAAGAAAGAGGTGAATGGTTACTAGATGGAGTCATTTGTGAAAAAATAGAAATTACTGATCATATAAAGAATACTTCTACCTCAAAAATAGTTAAAAAACTGTTGTGGGCAATTGAATCGGAATCTGCTACTTCCATGACAGCGATGACTGAGGATTTTGGGAAACTAATTGTAGTAAAGTCAGAAAATTATTTGTATTTGAATGGATTAAATCAACATCAAGATAACGTATCAGAATACATATTAAGAAGGATTCGTACAATTGATGATATCATAAATAAAATGGATAATGGATTCCATGAGGGTAAATTATACTATGGTTTTTGGCCTACCCCTGGAAAAGCACAAGGATTAAAATCATACTGGGATAGTGATGATAAGGATAATCTTTTAAGAATGATTCATTTGTTCGAGTATAAAAACAGTAGTTTTACCGAATTGTAAGATCAATTATCGCATATGGGTAATCGATATTCATTTAAATGCCAAAAATGTAATTACACTGCCGACGTGTGCGGCGATTCATCCGCCGGTATGCTTGTGGTATTAAAGACAATTCATTGTCTGGACTGCAAAAAGTTATATGATGTAGTGGTGTTGGATACAAGAACAATGGAAGAAAAAGCACCCCGCTGCCCAAAATCGAAAAAGCACCGTTTTCAGACATGGAAATATCCTGATGTATGTCCCCAATGCGGAAATGAAATGGAAAATGAGGGAATGACGATGTTGTGGGATTAGAAAAGCAGAAGACAGAAGACAGAATACTGAATACGGAAGTCAGAAATCAGATGACAGATTTCAGATTAACAATTACCGCTTACAAATTACCAATGACGAATGACTATTTCCTAATTCCTTACTCCTAATGCCAAATCCCTCTATATTTTTATCAAAATCCAAATATCTCTCAGGATTACAGTGCCCCAAACTCCTCTGGCACCAGTATAATGCAAAAGATCTCATCCCCGCAATCGACGCAGGCACGCAGGCGATATTCGATCAGGGGCATCTGGTGGGGGAGTATGCGAGGAAGATATTTCGTGAGGGCATCGAGGTCGGTAAGGACCTAATTGAGTATGAAAGCGTAGTTAAGAAGACGTATGAGATTTTGAGAGAGATGGGGGTTGAGGTTAAATTGCCGGAGGCGTTCCCAACGCTGTCTAAGAATACCGAAGCGGTTCCCAACGCTTGAAGCGTTGGGAACGCTAAGGGGAACGCTAAGTCCCCGCAAGCCGCTCTTTGAAGCGGCGTTTTTGTATAAGAATGCTTATGCAAGGGTAGATATTCTGGACCCGGTAGGGAAGTTGAAGTGGGATATTATCGAAGTGAAGAGTTCGACCACCGTAAAAGAAGTAAATCTGCACGATCTGGCGTTGCAATGGTACACATATTCCGGCGCGGGATTGACGATCAATAAATGTTATCTGATGCATATCAATAATAAATATGTGCGGGAGGGGGAGATCGATCCGGAGCAACTTTTTGTGAAGGTGGATGTTACGGATCAGGTGATACCGCTGCTGGATGCGGTAGAGCAACGCCTGGAAGAGATGGTAAAAGTGATAGCGGTGAAACGATCCCCCGAAATCCCGATCGGCCCGCATTGCAGTTATCCCTACGAATGCATCATGACCGAGGTTTGCTGGAAGTTTCTCCCGAAGCATAATCCCCATACGCTTTCCCGCTTATCCTCAAAAAAAGCATTTGCGCTCATTGAACATGGCATCTGGGATGTGCGCAACATCGACGCAAATGCCAAACTCTCCGAAAAGCAAAAAATACAGATCGAATCCGTCCGCACAAACAAACCGCACGTCGAAAAAGAAGAGATAAAAGAGTTTCTCGACGGATTGGAGTATCCCTTATATTACCTCGACTTCGAAACGATCGGCTCTGCCGTACCGGTGTATGATAAGACCCGTCCGTTTGAGCAGATACCGTTCCAGTTCTCATTACACATTCAGTCAGAGCCCGGTGCGCGGCCGGAGCATGTCGGTTTTCTCGCGGAGGGAAAAGATGATCCCCGGTCTGAATTTCTTACAGAGTTACAGAAGCATCTCGGCGCCAAAGGAACGATCCTCACATACAACGCACCATTTGAAAAAGGAGTATTAAAAAATGCCTCCGCCGCCATTGGCGGGTATAGTCAATGGAACGAGATGATCCAGGCGAGAATCGTCGACCTGCTCGATCCGTTTAGAGCGTTTCATTATTATCATCCCGATCAACTCGGCAGCGCATCGATCAAATCGGTCCTGCCCGCCATCACCGGCAAAGGATACGACGGCATGGCAATCGCCGACGGCGGCACGGCAAGCAGCGGATACCTGCGAGTAACGTTCGGGGAAGATGTATCGGAAGAAGAAAGAAATAAAGTGAGAAAAAACCTTGTTGAGTATTGCACATTGGATACAATGGCAATGGTGTATATTGTTGATGAATTGGGAAAAATGGTGAAATAGTATCGTTGCAAGATTACAAGATTGCAAAATTCTATATTTTAGGTATAGATGCTGACATTCGTCAGCATGACGTAACTCTTAAATACGTCACCCCGAATTTATTTCGGGGTCTGTGATGATCATGATAGATGCTGACATACGTCAGCATGACGAACCATTCTTTCGTATCACCCCCTATCCTAGAAAATTCTTAATGACAGGCTTGATTCATATCCTGCCAAGTAGTATATAGTCACTGACAATCTGCAGAGCAACGAGAACTTACCGCCCAACACGCAGAATTTAAAATAATCACTAACCACACCCACATAAAAGGACCTGTGTATGAAAAGGGGATATGTTTATATCCTTAGCAATTACACAAGAACCACATTGTATATTGGCGTAACTAATAATCTAGAAATTAGAATTGCCGAACACCGCAACGGAACAGCATCAGCATTTACTGCGAAGTATAAAGTATTCTATCTCATGTATTTTGAAGAATATCAGTCGATTCAGCTTGCCATCGCTCGCGAAAAGCAACTAAAGCGATGGCATAGAGATTGGAAATTTAATCTTATAAAATCCGTCAATCCTGAGTTAAAAGATATAATGGAGAGATAACCAATAGATGCTGACATTCGTCAGCATGACGTAACTCTTAAATACGTCACCCCGAATTTATTTTGGGATTTCTCAGTTACTAGATTTCTTCATTATTCTGAATTCTGTATTCCGTCTTCTGTCTTCAGTTACTTCAATCTTGTAATCTTGCAATCTTGTAATTTTGCAACGATATATTTGTTTCATCATTTACTTCCAAAACCAGACAAAACTCTCTTAATTCACCCCAAGATTGTGACTCCGGTTATTTAATTTAGAAGTGAAATTCGATATTATATCCAATTACATAAAAGAATCACATCGATCAATCATTTGTCAATGAATTCAACAGTTCACCGACTCTATATAATATTACTATTCATTATTGCCCTTACGTCGGCGGTATCCATCGGTGTGAAAAATGCCGATTATTATCTGTTGGTGGAAGAGGAGCGGCCGTTTCATCCTGAGTATGGAGTGTTGAAACCGAGCGGGCTGGAAAGTCACGGGTACGGCATGGCCGGTTCTGCCATGATCATTATCGGCGTGGCAATGTATTCATCGCGCAAACGAATCAAAGCGCTGCGCGATGTGGGGAGGATAAAGCATTTTCTTGAGTTCCATATTTTTCTCTGTCTGCTGGGTCCCGTTCTGGTGCTTTACCATACAACGTTCAAATTCGGTGGGATTGTGGCGGTCAGTTTTTGGAGCATGACGGCAGTGGTGATGAGCGGTATTGTGGGGCGCTACTTGTATGTGCAGATTCCCAAAGGGATACAAGGGAACGAACTCGACATGAAGGAACTGGAAGTGACGAATGATGGATTAAAGAAAGTGCTGCTGGAGGATTACGGTTTGGACGAGATCGATATCCTGAAGATCGACGCACTGGCGTCTCCCAAAAGACATGGATCGGATTCGTTTTTTGCGCTGCTCTGGTTTTTTATCACCGGAGATCTGATGCTCCGATTCCGGTTGCACGGCGTCATCCGTCACCTGCACGGCCGTGCTGTCGATCCTGCCGTTTCCCGAAAGGTGGTCTCCCTCGCAGCGGAACGGATCCGCCTGACACGGCGCATACTCTTTTTGGAACGGTTGAAACATTATTTTCATTACTGGCATGTCATACACCTTCCGTTCACCATCATCATGTTCGTCATATTATTGATCCATGTCGGCGTCGCCATAGCCTTCGGGTATACATGGATCTTTTAAACGCGATACATATGAAAGGATCGGTATTACGGGGTGACAAATTTTCATTTTTGAGACCGCTTCTCATCACATTATTCCTCCTTGTACAATGGTCCGTCGCACAGATTTCACCCGGCGATCTTTCCGAACCGCATAAGGACTTGGAAGGGATCGGAAATTGTACGCAATGCCACACCATCGGGAAGGAGATTTCGAACAGCAATTGCCTAACATGCCACAAGGAGATCGACAGCCGAATCGCTGCCGGAAAAGGATATCACGCAACGGTGAAAGGGACGCAGTGCATCGAGTGCCATAAGGAGCATCACGGACGGTCGTTTACGCTGATCCGTTTCGACAAAAAGAATTTCGATCACGCGCAGACCGGATTCCGGTTGGAGGGGAAACATGGATCCCTGCAGTGCGAGCAGTGTCATACCGGAAAGAATATCGCGGCGGAAGATATCCGCGCTTTGTCCGACAAGAGAAAATCAACGACGTTTCTCGGACTCGGCACTACATGCCGTTCCTGTCACGCAGACAATCATCGCGGGCAGTTCTCACAAGAATGCACGCAATGTCATACTGTGAATGGATGGAAACCGGTGGTGAAATTTTCGCATGACCGTGCGCGGTTTCGATTGACCGGTTCCCACGAAAAAGTGCAATGCGGACTCTGCCATAAAAAAACCTGGCAGAACGGCGCGGCAACGCAGTATGTGCAATTGGAATTCGGCACGTGCACATCGTGCCACACCGATCCGCACCGCGGAAAGTTCCGTCAGGAATGCTCCTCCTGCCACACAACGGAATCGTGGCGCAAAGTCGGCATTACGTCGTTCGATCATCAAACAACATTGTTTCCTCTTAAAGGAAAACATGCTGCATTAAAATGCGCGGTGTGTCATCCTGCGGACAAAACGGGAAAGAATCCGAACGGAGAACCGGGATTCCGGATTGCGCGCTTCGGAAAATGCACGGATTGCCATGCGGATGCCCATGCGAAACAGTTTGCGGCACGTGCGGACGGAGGAGATTGTCAATCATGCCATACCGAAGAAGGATTTGCACCGTCGACTTTTACATTGACGGCCCATGACGGGACGAGGTTTTCGCTCCTCGGCGCCCATCGCGCGGTTTCCTGCGCGGGCTGCCACAAAGAAGGAAAAGTGAAGGGAGCGTGCACCAGGCAGTTCCGGTGGAATGAGGAATTGAAATGCATCACCTGTCATGAAGATGTCCATAAGGGAGAATTCAAACAGAGGATGACCAACGGCTGCGAAACCTGTCATACGGTAAATGCGTGGGAAGCGGTGACATTTTCCCATGATAAAACTAAATTTCCGCTCAAAGGAAAACATGCCGAACTGACGTGCAAAAAGTGCCACACAACGCCGGACGGAGTGTCGCGGTATACGGGACTTCCGATGCAGTGCGCGCAATGTCATACGGATGTGCATGCGGGACAATTCCAAAAGAACGGCGCGACGGCGTGCGCTCGGTGCCATACTGAAAAAGGGTGGAAGGCGCTCGTGTTTGACCATGATACGCAATCCCGTTTTTCTCTGACAGGAAAACATCGCACGGTGCGATGCGAACAATGCCATAAAGAAACGATGATAAAAAATCAGCGGACGATATTGTACAGACCAATGGAGGCAGCATGCGTCGATTGTCATCCAGCACAGTGATTGTTCCGATTCTCTGCTGCGTACTATTATTGCTTGCGCCGCAACGGACATTCTCACAGGCTTCCCCGCACGGGGAAATAAAGCAGCCTTGCACCGACTGCCATACCACGGCGTCGTGGAAAGAACTCGCGTCGCCGATGAAGTTCAGTCATTCGTCCACCGGATTTCCATTGAGCGGAGCACACACCGCTGTCGGATGCCTGGAATGTCACACCACAAAAAAATTCGCCGGCACGTCGACTGATTGTTTTTCCTGTCACCGGAAAGACTTTGCCGCAGCGTTACGGCCCAATCATGCAATCGGTCAGTTTTCCCACGAGTGCGTGGATTGTCATACTGCAACCGGCTGGCGTCCGTCGAGATTCGAGCATTCCAAAACGAACTTTCCGTTGACCGGTGCGCATGTCTCTGTGGATTGTTCTTCCTGCCACACAAATGACCGGTACAAAGGACTGCCGACGGATTGTTACAGCTGTCACGGCGAGGAATTCCGAAAGACGGAGGCGCCGAACCATCTTCTTGGAATGTTCTCACACGATTGTCTGACGTGTCATTCAATCGTCACCTGGAAGCCGTCGACATTTAACCATACACGAACGCTCTTTCCGCTGCGCGGAGCGCATGTTTCGGTGGATTGCGCATCGTGTCATTCCACCGGACAGTTCAAGGGACGCTCCACGGAATGCATTGCGTGCCACCAATCCGATTACACAGCAGTGGTGCAGCCGAATCATACAGCGGGAGGATTCTCGCGCGAATGCCTTTCCTGTCACACACTAATGACGTGGAAACCGGCAGCATTCAATCATAACGCGACAGTGTTTCCGCTTACCGGAGCGCATGCACCGGCGGCGTGCGAATCATGCCACAAGAACGGTCAGTTTGCAGGAACAATGACGGACTGCTACAGCTGTCATGTTACTGAATTCAACGCGACTCTTGCACCGAATCATGCAACGTCACAATTCTCCCGTGAATGTCTCTCCTGTCATACCACATCCGCCTGGAAACCGGCGACGTTCAATCACAACGCAACGGCGTTTCCGATCACCGGAGCGCATGCACCGGCGGCGTGCGAAACGTGCCACAAGAACGGTCAGTTCACCGGTACAACCACGGTCTGTTATAATTGTCATATTGGCGAATTCAACGAAACCCTTGCGCCGAATCATCTGACGTCGCAATTCTCCCATGAATGTCTGACGTGTCATTCGACCGCAGCATGGAAGCCCTCCACGTTCAACCATGCCACGACGGCGTTTCCATTGGCCGGGGCACATGTTGCCGTCACCTGTGTGGATTGTCATAAGAACGGACAGTATCGCGGAACCGCAACGGACTGTTACACCTGCCATCAAACCGATTTTAATGGCGTCGCAGATCCGAACCATCCGCTGAATAATTTCAGCCACGACTGCCTCTCCTGTCACACGATGACGGCGTGGACACCCGCGACGATCGATCATTCCACAACTTCATTCCCGTTGACCGGTGCACATATCTCAGCGCCGTGCGTCAGCTGCCATACGGGAGGAAGGTACGCCGGAACGACGACGGACTGCTACCAATGTCACACAGCCGATTATGTCTCCGCTGCCAATCCGGCACATGCCACGGCAAATTATCCAAAAGCATGCATCACCTGCCACGGCACCACCGCATGGAAACCGTCGACGTTTAATCACACGCCGTTCTTTCCGATCGGCGCGGGGGACAAGCACCGTCCCGGCCGCTGGGTGACCTGTGCGGACTGCCATACGAGTCCCGCAAACTTCACGATCTTTTCGTGCATCACCTGTCACGAACATAACAAGACTTCGATGGATGACAAACATCGCGGAAGAAACGGTTATTCGTACGACAGCAACGCTTGTTATAAATGCCATCCGACGGGAAGGGAATGAGGCGAAATCAAATTATAAAAAGTTTATTAGAGAGTATCTCAAAAACAAAAATATTGCTGTCATTGCCCCTAAGGGGCCAATTAAGGGGAAGATTCTAAAATAGTGCGGCACTTGCTCATCCTGAGCGACACCGCGTTGTTCGCGGTGGAGTCGAAGGATGAACAATATTTTATAAATATGCTTTTGAGAATCAGCATTAGTAAAACGTATCAGAAAAACATGAAAAAAGTCCCGTTAGGGACGACCTGTTTGTAGCAATTATCACAAGAAGATATTCAAGCTCCGTAGGAGCGGCCTGTTTTTTTAAGCAAGGAACATTTGGTACACCTTACTCGAACATACACGATTGCATTTCTCATCCGGCTGCGCCGGAATGTGATGAAGATGATTTTTTCACTCTCCATGATCGTCGGAATTATTCACGCGCAGGAACCGGAGACGTTGCGGTATTCCGTCTCCTATGTCGCCGCATCGGTCGTGTATATTAATTCAGGAAGGGAAGGCCATATTGCAGTCGGTGATACGATCAGGATTTATCGCTCGTCCGTTCCCGTCTGCACGGTGGTGATTACGGCGGTCTCGCGGCGATCGTCGTCGGCATCCATCGTAGCTGAAACACTGCCGGCGAGAACCGGGGATGAAGCGGTGCTGGTGAAAGTCGTTCCGAAACCGGCGGAGAAAACACCGACTCCGGCTGTAGTAAATGGAACTGAAAAGCGATCGCCTTCCGTTCGTTCCGCAATCAGTACAACGTCTGTCGAAGAGAACATCGTGTCGGGGAGGGTCGGTATTCAATATTTTGGAATCAGTTCCGGCGATTCCCGTATGGATGTCAGCCAGCCATCTCTTCTGCTTCGGACGAGTATCGACAACCTGTATAACACCGGACTGGTTTTTTCACTCTACACGCGCATGTATTACGATTTAACGGAAAATTATTCCCGCTATGGAGATGACCGTCGTTTGAAGAACCGTCTGTATGATTTTTCACTCCGGACATCGGATCCTAATTCGGCAATCGGATACGGAATGGGACGGTTGTCGTCGGAGTATGTGGGAGGGATGGGTATTTTCGACGGCGGACAATTTTTCTATCGGTATGATAATATGACGGCGGGAGTGTTGTACGGAGCGAAAGTGCAAGACCGAACCATCGGCGTCGATCCGGACGAAACACGCGGCGCGTTCTTTCTGAATATGACCATCGGGAAGAATGCCGTGAACCGCTATAACGGAACGATCGCGTATGGAAGACAATTGGTGAAGGGAAATCTGGACCGTGAGTTCATGTACCTGCAGAATTTTTTTATGATGGGACCGAAGCTCTCCGTGTATCAATCGTCCGAATTTGAATTGAACGACATCCGCAACGGCGTCAAAACAAAATCCCTGCGGCTCTCCAACGCATTCGTTACTGTTAATTATTATCCATTGGATTGGATCTCCGCCAATGTCGGATACGACGGTTCCCGAACGGTCTATCTGTTCGAGTCGATGAGGACTTTTTCCGATACGCTGCTGGACAGGAATATCATGCAGGGATATCGATTAGGTACAACGGTCCGGTTACCGTATGCCATGTCACTGAACGGTACCATTGTCTACAGGCACAAAGAGGGAGATGCGAGGGATGCCCGGACACTCAGCGGTTCGTACCGGATTGCGGATATCGCGCGAACGGGAATCGGTGCCGGCGTACGGATTGCCGACATACGCGGAGTCTACGCCAATGGAAAGAATTTTACGTTCGATATTGACCGGACATTCTTCGCCACACTTTCCGTCTCGGGTCGGTATGATTTCTACCGGTACACACTCATTTCCTTGAACAACTCCCTGACAACGCAAACGGTCTCCATCAACGCTGCGTACCGGTTTTCGCGGAGCCTCTATTCATCATTGGCAATTGAAGGCGTGTTCGACGATACGATAAACAGCGCGCGGATCTATGCGGAGATCGGATACCGGTTTTAACAGAATGCTACGATTATGACTGAAACGCTCATCACGGTTCTTTTCTCTCTCGCACTCATCGCGGTGACGGTGATTCCGTACTTGCGGCGATTCCGCGCAAAAGAATCAAAAGCGCGGGAGAGACTGACGCAGATGAAAATTTCCGGATTGCAGGAAGCGTCGATGGTCCATCCGCAGATCGACGCATTGCAATGCATCGGTTGCGCCGCCTGTGTCCGTGCCTGTCCCGAAGGAGACGTGCTTGGAATTATCGACGGGAAAGCGACACTGATTCACGGCGCAAAATGCATCGGCCACGGTTTGTGTGCAGAAGCGTGTCCGGTCGGCGCGATAGAATTGTTGATGGCGAAACCGGGAAGGAACGCCGATCTTCCGTTGCTGTCCGAACAGTACGAAACGTCCGTACCGGGAATCTACATCGTCGGTGAACTGGGGGGACTGGGACTGATCAAAAACGCGGTGCGACAGGGAGTTGCCGTTATCGAGCATATCGCAACAAAATCCCTTACGCAAACCAGCGATTGCGTCGACGTTGCCATTATCGGCGCAGGCCCGTCCGGATTTGCCGCAGGATTGAAAGCATTGGAACGCGGACTGAAGTATGTGATCCTTGAACAGAACGATATCGGCGGAACGGTGCTGCAGTATCCGCGCGCAAAAATCGTCATGACATCGCCGGTCGAACTCCCGTTGTGGGGTCCCGTGCGTTTGCGTGAAACGAAAAAGGAAGCGCTGCTGGAACTCTGGCGTCAGGTGATCGAAAAGACCGGCTTGAAAGTCACCACTGGTGAAAAAGTGACCGGAATTGTCCGGAAGGATGGCGTGCATATTGTTACCACACAATCGGGAATGAATGTCAAAGCATCCTACGTTGTCCTTGCACTCGGCAGAAGAGGGACACCCCGCAAGCTGGGCGTTCCGGGAGAGGATCGGTCCAAAGTTACGTACCGGTTGATCGACACTTCAAGTTATTCCAACGCGCATCTGCTGGTGGTCGGAGGAGGGGATTCGGCGATCGAAGCGGCCGTCGGGCTTTCCACTCAATCGGGAAATACGGTGACGCTGTCATACCGAAAGAGCGAATTCACACGGATCAAAGAGCGTAACAGAAAACACATTGACGATGCCCTCAAGCGTAATCGGCTTGCCGTACTTTTCGAAAGTGAAGTAACGGAAATCGGTGAGAATGATGTCACAATAAAAACGTCCGCGGGGATGTTGACATTGAAAAACGATTATACTTTCATCTTCGCCGGAGGAGAATCGCCGAATGACTTCCTCAAAGCGGTCGGCATCGAAATACAGCAACGGCAAATTAGTTAAAACAAAATCCGCCACAAAATCACAAAGTCACAAAAGGAAAGTAAAAAGCAAAAACAAGATTAACCACCAAATCACCAAGGCACCAAAGTAAAAGTCCGCCTTCGGCGGCACCAAAAAAACAAAAACAAAAGCAAAAACAAAAAGATGAACCACTAAGGCACTAAGGACACAAAGGAAAATTGGGGGTCCCGACTTCCGCCAAAATGCGCGGCGGACAGGTCGTCGGGACGAAAACAAAATCTGACACAAAAACAAAAAAGTCACAAAAACAAATGTAGGTCGGATCTCCAGATCCGACCATAAGGAAAAGCAAAAGAATCACCACGGAGGCACTGAGGCACAGAGGAAAATTATGGTGAACTTTCGGTTCGCGGATATAAAATCTCAACTACTCAACTACTCAACTACTCAACTACTCCCGTTCATAATTCATCCTTTCACGTAATTGCTAAACCTTGCATACTTTGTTCAAATAAATAGTATATTTGAAAAAATCGATGATCGAATGATTCGTTGACTCAACTACGCATAGACTCAAATACTCAACGACTCAACTACTCAACTACCTCCCATGACTCCTCATCCCGAACATTCCAAACACGAATCTGCATCCTGGTTTGGTGATATATGGGGAGGCCTGGCGGCAATGCTCGTAGCCCTTCCGTCCTCCATTGCGTTCGGTGTTATTACCTATTCGGTGCTGGGACCGGAATATGCCGGAGCGGGAGCAATGGCCGGAATGCTCGGTGCGGCGGCGCTTGGTCTCGTGACGCCGTGGTTCGGACGGACTGGCGGGCTTATCTCCGCGCCATGTGCGCCGGCGGCGGCGGTGTTGACGGCGTTTATCACCGGGATTATCGCGACCAATACCGGCACCGAACTAACGCCGGAAAATATTTTTCTTCTTCTTGCATTGACGGCGCTTCTCTCGGCTGCGTTGCAGATTCTCTACGGCTTCATCGGCGGCGGACGTTTGATCAAGTTCATTCCGTATCCTGTTGTCAGCGGATATCTCTCCGGTGTCGGTGTGCTTATTGCATTGGGACAACTTCCGAAACTGTTCGGATTTACAAAAGAGATCACCCTCTTTCAGGGATTGACCACTCCGGAATACTGGAAAGTGGAGGGACTTGCAGTCGGGATAGTGACCATCGTCCTTATGGCGCTCGCGCCGCGGATAACCAAAAAGATCCCGGCGGCAATTGTGGGACTGCTGGGAGGAATTCTCTTTTATTTTATCCTTGCTCTTTTTTCTCCCGCGCTCCTCACGCAAACCGGCAATCCGCTCATTATCGGACCGATACAGGCAACGGGATCATTCTTCGGAACAGCGGCGGATCGTATCACGTCATTCTTTTCTATCAATCTTGCTTCGCTGCAGATCATAATCATCCCCGCGCTCACGCTCTCCGTGTTGCTTTCCATCGATACATTAAAGACATGCGTCGGGTTGGACGCCATGACACGCAGCCGGCATAATTCGGACCGTGAATTGATCGGGCAGGGAATCGGCAATCTTGCATCGTGTATCGTCGGCGGAATGCCCGGCGCGGGAACAATGGGACCGACGCTGGTCAACATTACCAGTGGCGGACGCACACCGCGATCTGGAATCATTGAAGGGGGATTCGTCATTCTCGCGATCCTGCTGTTGAGCCGGTTAATTGCATGGGTCCCAATCGCCGCACTTGCGGGAATATTGCTGGTGATCGCATGGAGAATGTTCGACAAGGGGATGTTCCGATTATTAAAATATCCCGAAGGGCGATTGGATTTTGCCGTGATCGCAGGAGTCGTTCTTGTTTCCATCACGGTTGACCTGATTGCCGCCTCCGGAGTTGGCGTGGCGCTGGCGATACTTCTTTTTATTCGCGATCAGATCCGCGGTTCGGTCATCCGGCGGAAATTGTATTTAAATCAAATCTCATCCAAAACCCGCCGCCGCACTGCGGAGAGGGAGATACTGAATGCGCAGGGAGATCAGGGAGTCTTCTGTGAGTTGCAGGGGAATCTCTTCTTTGGTACAACCGATCAGCTGTTCACCCAATTAGGTCCCGACTTGCGGACGAAACGGTATATTCTTATGGACATGCGGAGAGTCCAGTCCTTGGATTACACAGCAGCGCATCTCTTTGAACAGATGCACGAGCAGCTTTCAGAGCGGGGCGGGCAACTGGTTTTCAGCGGCATGCCGTCGGGGCTTTTGGACGAACGAAACTTTGAGCATTATCTGAACCAACTGGGAGTCGTCAAAGAAAAAGCCGGAGTGATGATCTCCCAAACGCTGGACGGTGCGTTGGAATGGATGGAAGAGCGAATACTGGAAAATGCCGGAGCGGTCAAAGAAGCAGAAGAACATTTGCTCGACGTAAAAGACTTCGATCTCTTCCGTGAATTCGACAAGAAGATGTTAAAGGAACTGACTAAATGCATGAGTACAATGTCGCTCGCTCCGGGCGAGATGGCTTTTTCCCACGGGGACGAAGGGGATGAAATCTACCTGGTGAGAAGCGGCAGCGTACGGATACTGCTCCCTTTGGACCGCGGCAAATTCCATCACCTGGCAACCATCGGTTCGGGTGACTTCTTCGGCGAAATTGCTTTTCTCGACAAAGGCAAACGCTCCGCTGACGTCGAGGCGAAAGTTCCCACAGAACTCTACGTCCTCTCCCGCGCGCGGTTCAATCAACAATCCCGCGCCAATCCGACTTTCGGCGTGCAGATCTTCGCCCGCCTCGCACATGCGCTCGCCCTGCGCCTTCGGCAAACAGACGCAGAGTTAAGAGTTCTGGAAGAACGGTAAAAAATAAAAACAAAAGCAGCCACAAAATCACGAAAACACGAAATAATAAAAAATAACCACCAAGGCACAAAGACACCAAAAAAAAGAAAAAAGGAATTAGGAATTGGGAACTAGTAATTGGGCAGGAATGCCCGCCCTACCATGAATAAATCTTCGCGTCCTTTGCGCCATCTTTGCGATCTTTGCGGTTAACGCTTTTTGGAATGAATAATTATAAACCAAAAATATTGTAATCTTGCAATCTTGTAATTTTGCAACGATATATTTGTATCATCATTCTCATCGACTCTATGACTAATTCCCAATTCCAAATCCCTAACACCTAACACCTAATCCCTATTTTTATGACCAACGAACCCACCACCCCCGGTCCTGTAAAGGACGAATACAAAGGCAAACCAGTACTGCGAATCCCGATTGTCGACGCGCCGGACCCGACCGTGTCGTGGCACTGGATCTCATTCGGCAAAAACAAAGCGAAAGCGATCGTGAAATATTTTGAAGAGATAAAGAAGTTTGCGGAAGAATAAAGATATTCACCACGGAGACACGGAGCACACGGAGAATAATAATGGCGAACCTACGGTTCGCAGAAATATTTATCTCAACTACTCAAATACTCAAATACTCATATACTCCATTTTTAAATCAGAGTCCGATTTACATCCAATCCCTTCATTTTTTCAATTTTTTCAAACATTCTCCTTGCAAACTATAAGAGAATTTTAGTATATTTGTAACGTTGAATTCAACATTGATTCAATGATTCGATGAATCAATGAGCAAATTCATTAGTTTTTGTTAGTTTCTCGGGGTCGTAGCTCAGTCCCGACAAAGAACGTCGGGATTTCGATCCGTAAAAAACGCGGATCTCAATTTGGTTTATTGCTTTAGAGAATTCGTTCTTTTAGTCTATAAGTTAGTGTTTCTGGGGTCGTAGCTCAGTTTGGTTAGAGCGCTTGCCTGTCACGCAAGAAGTCGAGGGTTCGAGTCCCTTCGGCCCCGCTATCCCGTAGTGCAACGTTAAAATAATCAACAAGAAGCTCTCTCAAAAAGGATCTTGCCGTTCCGAACGTACCGGGCGACCGGTTTTGACCGATATCTGTTTTCGGACTTCGAAATGACGGATTATTTTTTTTGAGTTAATCTCTAATCAGTAAACAACGTACTTATTGATGATGATTGTTACTTCTTCCCCCGTTAGCATTCCCATCGGACTCGCGTTGCATTTCCACCCATTTCAAGTCAGCAGGTACCATCGATGAATAAGTCATTCCTTGACTATTTTCTGAAGATCCGCGTCCCGATCATACTGTTCGTGGCGCTGGCTTCGTTGACCTTTACGTACTACATCTCCCGCGCGGAACGCGACGGCGTCGGATACGCTCCGGATCAGCCCGTGCCGTACTCGCATAAACTCCATGCCGGAACAATGGGGATCGATTGTCAGTATTGTCATACCGGCGCATCCAAATCCCGCCACGCCATGGTTCCTCCCGTCAACACCTGCATGAATTGCCACACTGTCGCACGCAAAAATAAACCGGACATCATCCGCCTGACGCAATATTACAACGAAGGGAAACTGATGCCGTGGAAACGGATTCACAAGGTGCCGGACTATGCGTACTTCAACCACAGCGTGCATGTGAACAAGGGGATCGATTGCCAGACGTGTCACGGCAACATTCAGGAAATGGATGTGGTGCAGCAGGCGAATTCATGGACCATGAACAACTGTATCGACTGCCACCGCACCGCACCGGTAAAACTGGCAAACATTCCCGGCATCAAGCAGGGACCGGAGAATTGTTTCGCGTGTCATCGGTGATAATAGAAAAATGGTAGCGTGTCATTAGTAATTGGTCATTGGTAATTGGGGTGATAAAGTTGATAATAGAACGAATTTCGAGAAAGTACAAATACTCGATTGAAGAAATGGAAGACAGTCGATAGATTCTAATGACTAATGACTAATGACTAATGACTAATGACCAATGACCAATGATTTATAACCTATCGATTCGATATTTTGGTGGTTAATTTTTTTTGAAGGTAAGTTTATGAAATCAACAACAAATCCTGCGCGACGGAATTTCTTCGCAAAGTTCGGCCTGGGCGCCCTCAGCGCAGGGGTGATGAACATGGTGCCGCTGAAGATGTTCGGTGCGCCGAAAAAGAGCGATACACAATCCGGACAGCAGATCTCCATCACCATCGATCCGATGGCGGTGAAACGTACGAAAAAAGGTTGATCGTCAATGGATACTTCGAACAATAGCAACGAATCGAAATACTGGAAAAGCCTCCGTCAGTACCACAACGACCCCGCAGCGCAGGAAGACAAAGCGCGCGAGTTCGCCAAAGGGGTGACGGACGACTTCAATACCGAAACTCTCTCTCCGATCTCCCGCAAACAGTTCCTCGCGGCGCTCTCCGCATCCGCGGCATTTGCCGCAGCGGGATGCTCCAATTATAGAGACAAAGGGGAGATTGTACCGTACACCAAAAAGCCGGAAGAGATCACTCTCGGCGTTGCAAACTATTACGCATCCACCTGCACCGGTTGCGCGGAAGCATGCGGCATTCTGGTGAAGGCACGCGAGGGTCGTCCGATTAAGATCGACGGCAATCCGGACCATCCGGTGAATCAGGGAAAGATCTGCTCCAAAGGTCAGGCATCCATTTTGAATCTGTACGATCCGGAACGTCTGAAGGATCCGATGATGGTAATGTCGGGAATTCTCTCGAAGACCACATGGAAACAGGTCGACACGAAGATTATCGCCGCGTTGACTGCAGCGGTGAATCAGAAAAAAGAGATCGCTCTCATTACGCATACCGTTACGTCGCCGTCATTCAAGAAATTGCTCGGCGAGTTCACTGCACAATATCCCACGGCAAAAGTTTATTCCTACGAACTGTTTAACGACCTGAATCGCGTTTCCGCGTGGAAGAAATCCGCCGGATCCGACGCCGCTCCGCTGATCCAATGGGACAAGGCAAAAGTGATTTTGGCGCTGGAATCGGATTTTCTCGGCTATGACGGCAACATGCCGGAACAGACCCGCATGTTCGTTTCGCAGCGGGATGTGATGAAGGGAAAGAACTTTAACCGGCTGTATTCAGCAGACGGAACGATGAATTCCACCGCCATGAATGCGGATTACCGCCTGCGCATCCGTCCGGACCAGCAATTGGAATTCGTCCTCTCGCTGATCAACGAAGCGAAACCGTCGTCGCAGTTCTCGCAGTATTCTCTCTCCGCTTTTGCGAAAAAGAACAATCTTGACGAAGCAACCGTGAAGCATCTGGTAGCCGATCTGAACAAAAACAAAGGCCGGGCGATTGTTCACGCCGGTAACACGCTGCCGGAATCGGTACACGTTGCGGTGAACATCCTCAATGATATTCTCGGCAATTCCGCTCTCTATAGAAAAGATCAATCCGCCGTTGAGCACGTAGCTCTTTCCGCGCAGCAGGAGATCAACGCATTGGTGGAAAAAATGAACGCCGGCGGTGTCGGCGTGGTTGTTCACATGGATACAAATCCTGTTTATCATTTTGCCCCGGATCTTGGATATGCGGACGCGTTGAAAAAAGTCGAAACAATCGTCACCATGGCTGAGATGCAGAACGAAACAACCGCCGTCAGCCAGTATGTTCTTCCGGTGAACCACACACTCGAAGCGTGGGGAGATCACAAACGCCGCACGGGCCTTTTGAGTTTGCAGCAGCCGGTGATCAATCCGTTATACAACAGCCGTCAGAAAGAATCCGTGCTGCTGACGTGGACAAAAGGGAATCCCGACGGCTACACCGACGCGCAGTATCACGAATACGTGAAGAGCCGCTGGGAGAAGGAAGTCTATCCCGCATTAAAATTGAAGACCGATTTCAAAACATTCTGGTTCTCCGCGCTGCATGACGGCGTCATCACGTTCGCCGAAGCCGCACAGCCGGTTCCCGCAGTGAAGAGCGACGCAGGCTCTTCCATCACTACAACGATTTCCTCCGACGACTTTGTTCTGTATCTGCACGACAATTATTATGTCGGCGACGGACGTTTTGCGAACAACGGATGGCTGCAGGAAATGCCGCATCCCGCGTCGAAGATCGCCTGGGACAATTACGCAGCGCTCTCTCCCTCTACCGCAGCGGAGGTCGGCGCGGTGGAAGGGACGCTGATCAATGTCATGATCGGCACGCGTTCGATGGATCTGCCGGTGCATGTGCAGCCGGGTCTGTCGGACAAGTTTGTTGCCGTGATGCTCGGGTACGGACGGACCGTTTCCGGATCGGTGGGTGAAGGGGTCGGATTCTATGCCAATCAATTGATGTCGAAATCTTCCACCATGTCGCCGTGGCTCTATTCCGGCGTCACCGTTACCAAGACCGACGAAAAATATCTGCTTGCATCGTCGCAGGAACATCATTCCCTCGACGATACATTCTTGAAAGACATTCACAAGCAGCGGGGAATCATTCAGGAAGGAACGCTGCTGCATTACATCGAAGATCCGAAGTTCCTCGAAAAGGAACATCACGCGCCGACCATTGTGCCGAAGGTGAAGTACGAAGGAGTGAAGTGGGCGATGGCGATTGATTTGAACAAATGCACCGGCTGCGGTACCTGCACCGTCTCCTGCAATGTGGAGAACAACATTCCCGTTGTCGGCAAGGAGCAATTGAATCTCGGCCGCGAGATGGCGTGGATACGCATCGACCGGTATTTCTCCGGCACACCCGACGCGCCGACCGTGAGCAACCAGCCGATGATGTGCCAGCATTGCGACAGCGCACCGTGCGAAAACGTCTGCCCGGTCGTCGCCACCACGCACAGTCCGGACGGATTAAACCAGATGGCGTACAACCGCTGCGTCGGAACCAAGTATTGCTCCAACAACTGCCCGTATAAAGTGCGTCGGTTCAACTTCTTCGACTTCCGGGACGATTTTGCCGACGGCATCCAGTACCAGCAGCCGCTGAACATGCTGCACAATCCCGAAGTGACCGTCCGTTCGCGCGGCGTCATGGAAAAGTGCACATTCTGCGTACAGCGCATCATGGAAAAACGGCAGCATGCAATTGAAGAGGGAACGGAATTCACCGGCGCCGGCGTCACCACCGCGTGCCAGGAAGCCTGTCCCGCAGAAGCGATCGTCTTCGGCAACGTGAACGACAAGAATTCGGCAATCTACAAATACCGCCAGCACGAGATTGGTTATCGCGTACTGGAAGAAATCAATGTTGGGCCGAATGTGACGTATGTTGCGAAATTACGAAATATTGAAGAGGCGTAGTATCGTTGCAAGATTACAAGATTGCAAGATTGAAAGATTAAAAGAAGAGTAGACAGTAGACGGAAGTCAGATGTCAGATGTCAGAAGTCAGAAGACTGAAGTCAGATATCAGATGTCAGGTTACAGATGTCCAAGGACTAATGACTAATTCCCCCGCCAAAAGGTGTAGCATGGTGGGCAAGCAATTCCAGATTCCCAATTACTATTTATTCTTACACTTTGTGTTTTTGTGATTTTGTGTTTTTGTGGCTGCTTTTTTTCTTTCCATTTGGTGTTTTTGGTGCCTTGGTGGTTTATTTTGTTTTTCTTTTTTCCTTTTGTGATTTCGTGATTTTGTGGCTGCTTTTGTTTTTGCTTTTTTATTTTCCCTTTGTGATTTCGTGATTTTGTGGCAAGATTTTAAGAATTTGTAAATTTATTTCGATACGGAGAAAACTTTGTCCGCAACTACAATAGATTATACCAAGGAACTTTCGGTCGTTGAGGGACAGCATACGCTGAAGTCCCTCGACGATGCGATCGCCAAACCGATCGACGAATTTCCGCACCGGAACTGGTTCATCGGCCTTGCCATTACCGGCACGATGCTGGGGATCGGCGGCATCTCTCTTGCCTGGCTTCTCTGGAAAGGAGTCGGCGTGTGGGGTATCAACCAGCCGGTGGCGTGGGGATTCGACGTCGTCAACTTCGTCTTCTGGGTCGGTATCGGCCATGCAGGAACGCTGATCTCGGCAATTCTTTTCCTGCTCCGCCAGCGCTGGCGTACGGGCATCGCCCGTTTTGCCGAAGCGATGACGCTCTTTGCGGTTCTCTGCGCAGTGCAGTTCGTGCTTTTTCACACCGGCCGTCCGTGGATCGCGGCGATCTGGCTGCTGCCGTATCCGAATCAGCACGGCGTGTGGGTCAATTTCACATCACCATTGATGTGGGACGTGTTTGCGGTCTCGACGTACTTTACCGTTTCCGCGGTCTTCTGGTATATCGGATTAATCCCTGATTTCGCGACATTGCGCGATCGCGCTACTTCAAAAATTAAAAAGAACATCTATACTATTGCCAGTCTCGGATGGAGATTCTCCAACCGCCACTGGCAGCATTATGAACGGGCGTATCTGATACTTGCCGGATTTGCCACACCGTTGGTGCTCTCCGTGCATACGATTGTGTCGTTCGACTTTGCTGTTTCGGTGTTGCCCGGTTGGCATACGACGATCTTCCCGCCGTACTTTGTTGCGGGAGCGATCTTCTCCGGTTTCGCCATGGTGCAGAACGTGTTGATCATCACCCGTCAGGCGTTCAAGTTCGAACAATTGATCACCATCGATACGATCGAGAAGATGAACAAGATCATCCTGGTGACCGGAACGATGGTCGGCTACGCGTACACGATGGAATTCTTCATCGCCTGGTACAGCGGCAACCTCACAGAAAAATTCGTATTTCTGAACCGCATGTTCGGTCCCTACTGGTGGGCGTACTGGACGATGTTTACCTGCAACGTCGTCACACCGCAGTTATTCTGGTTCAAGAAACTCCGCACGTCGCTCTGGGTCTCGTTTATTATGGCGATTTTTGTGAATGTCGGCATGTGGTTCGAACGGTTTGTTATTGTTGTGACATCGCTGCACCGCGACTTCCTACCCTCCAGTTGGGGAATGTTCATTCCGACCGTGTGGGATTTCGGTCTGTTGATCGGAAGTTTCGGGCTCTTCTTTACGCTCGTCCTCTTATTTGTGAAATTCTTACCGGCAATCGCCATGGCAGAAATTAAAGCGGTCGTTCCCGGTGCGCAGCCCACCCATCACGGAAATGGAGCGCATCATGGCTAAAAAATTATACGCCGTTACGGCAATATTCAATTCGCCGAACGATATCATCGCCGCCGCAAAAGGGGTGAACAAGGCGGGATATACGAAGTACGATATCCACACGCCGTATCCCGTTCACGGCATGGACAAGGCGATGAGTTTGCCGGAAACGAAACTCGGTTTCACCACGCTCGCCGCCGGCATTATGGGTGCGGTGGGAATGATCTCCTTTACATCGTGGGTGGCATCGGTGGATTATCCGCAGGTGATCGGCGGAAAGCCATACTGGTCTTGGCCGGCGTTCGTTCCCGTTACGTACGAGATCGCCGTGCTGCTGGCGGTATTGATGACCGTCGGAGCGATGATCGCGTTCTTCTTTAAGTTTCCGAACATCAGCCATCCGCTGCACGACACGCCGTACATGAAAAAGGTCTCTGCGGACAAATACGGCGTTGCGATTCAGTCGGAGGATCCGAAATTCAACGAACAAGAGGTGAAGGATCTTCTGAAATCGCTCAACGGCGATGTGGAGACCGTCTATTACACCGACGAATTCATGAACTTTACGCCGCGCTTATTTGAGCCGCGATTTATTCTGCTGCTGATCGGCGTCGCCATCGTCTCCGCCGGCGGGGGATATTTCACCTGGAACAAATTGATGTACCTTCCGCCGTTCGACTGGATGATGGAGCAGCCAAAAGTGAAACCGCAGTCCGCGAGCGAATTTTATGCCGACGGATTCGGCATGCGTGTGCCGGCGGCCGGGACTGTTGCACGTGGAATGACACCGTATCCGTACACCATTACAGACAAAACCGATTCAGTCGGAGCGCTGCTGGCAAATCCATTATTGCCGACGCCGGAAGTGCTGGCGATGGGAAAGAAAAAATTTCTCACATTCTGTTCCCCCTGCCACGGAAATTTCGGAGCGGGGGACAGCCGTTTGGCGGGACAGTTCCCGAATCCTCCGACGCTGCACTCGGATAAGGTGCGGCAATGGCCCGACGGAAGCATTTACCATGTGATTTCTGTTGGACAAAACGTGATGCCGGCATATCAATATCAAGTCACACGGGAGGAACGTTGGGCGATCGTTCACTATGTCCGCACATTACAGCGTGCGCTCAATGCAAAGGAGTCTGATCTACAATGAGCGACCACGAAAACATCATTATTCCGAAAAAAGATCTTCACCCCAATGTGATGAAGACGGGCTGGGCATTGACCGGTGTCGGTCTTCTGCTGGCCGTTTTCTCATACATTGTTGATCCGCACAGGGCGGTCTTTAACAATCTGATCGGCTTTACGTTCCTGGCGAGCGTCGCCGTCGGTGCGATTTTTTATATCGCTCTGGAATATATCGCCGGCGCGGTCTGGAGCACGCCGTTCCGCCGGATCGCGGAATTCCTTTCGGCATTGCTGCCGATGGTGCTGCTGATGGCGATTCCTCTCTTCTTGAACATGCACGATCTCTTCCATTGGACGCATACCGAAGCGGTGGAAGCGGATGCAATCCTGAAGAGCAAGGAGCCGTATCTCAATACGGAATTCTTCATCATTCGTTTTGCAGTGACGATGGCAATCTGGTTCCTTTTCTATTTCCTCTTCCGGAAGCACTCCTTTGCGCAGGATACGGACAAGGATCAAAAGCATACCCGTACGAACATCAAATTATCCGCTGTTTTCATTCCTGTCTTCGCCATATCCATATCGATGTTCGCGATCGACTGGCTGATGAGTCTTGAACCGCACTGGTTCTCGACCATCTTCGGCGTGTATTACTTCACCGGCACGGTCGTCTGCGCGCTGGCAGTGATCACCTACATTATGGTCTCTTTAAGCGAGCGTGGTCATTTCTTTAAGGGGATCACCGAAGACCACTATTATAGTTTCGGCGCTCTGATGTTCGGCCTGCTGTCGTTCTGGGCATACATCGCATTCAGCCAGTTTATGCTCATCTGGTATGCAAACCTGCCGGAAGAGAATTTCTGGTTTATTGCGCGATGGGAAAACGGCTGGGAGATCGTCTCCATTGCGATGGTGCTGCTCCATTTCTGGATTCCGTATTTCATGCTGGTGTCCCGTCCCTCGAAGATGAACCCGAAGAATTTGAAGCGATCATCTTTGCTGCTGGTCTTTGTGCACATGCTTGATATGTACTGGCTGGTGATGCCGACATACAGCAAATCGCCGGTCTTCAGCTATTTTGAAATTGCATTCCCGGTTTTAAGCATTGGATTAATCATTCTTGTCTTTGCAATGCAGGCAAAGAAATACAATATGGTTCCAGTAGGAGATCCAAAATTACAGAGAGGAATTGATTTCCATCTATAATTTTGATTGGATATTCCAAAAGATAAATTCAAAGAATTTAAAGACATAGTGGGGCAATCATTCCTGATTGCCAAAAGAATAAAAACTCTAGATTACTAAAAACAAAAAAATAAATTGCCAACCAGGAATGGTTGGCCCACAAGAAGAAAAAGATCTTAGTAGGGCAATCCTGCCATTCAAAAAAAATAGTGAGGCAGGCAGGCATTCTTGATTGCCTAAAGAATAAAAACTCAAGAAAACAAAAAAGAAAAAATATATTGCCAACCCCGCCAGAGGCGGGCAAGCAGGAATGGTTGGCCCACAAGAAGAAAAAGATCTTAGTGGTGCAATCCTGCCATTCTAGAAAAAATGGTGAGGCAGGCAGGCATTCTTGATTGCCCAAAAGAGTTAGCAAATCAAAAGATATTTGTCCACACACTAAATTGGGCATGCAAAAGAGTTGATTCACAATAGATTATAAAGAACAATATTATGCATCTAAAAGACGAAATTGATTTCAAAGAACTGCTGAAGCAACCCCTCAGGCTTTTTGGCCTGACCTACATCTATTTTCTTTTGATGGGGGGACTGATCGGCGCGTATTATATCTGGACGATGAACGACAGCACCCGCAACACTATTCCTCCGCTGGTGCTGAAAGATTCCGCGCAGTTTGTGCTGGAAGTGCCGATGCAGCGCGGTGCGATGATTCCGCCGGTGAAAGTGGCGGACGTTGCAAAGCCGACAAAAGATATTATTGCCAAAGGGGCGAATCTCTACAAAGCTAATTGCGCTTCCTGCCATGGCGACAACGGCATGGGCGACGGACTCAGCGCAGCCGCGATGACCGTAAAGCCGAGAAATTTCCACACTGCCGAAGGGTGGAAGAACGGACGAAAGATTGCTAATATTTATAAGACATTGCATGACGGTATTCTGGCGAGCGGCATGCCGGCGTTCAATTATAATTCTGCCGAAGACCGTTTTGCGATGATCCATTATATCCGGACATTCGCCGCGGATTATCCGGTGGACAGCCTTGCTGATTTGATGAATCTCGAGACGGTGTACAATCTTTCCAAAGGATCGCAATTGCCGGCACAGATTCCCGTAAAGATGGCTCTCGAAAAGATTGCCGCGGAGCATTCTGCCGATGTAGCGATGATGAAGAAGATTGCCGTCGCGATTGCAACTACGAAGAATGATGCCGGCGCTCAATTGACGATGCATGTCGCGCGCGATACGAAAAGAATTGCCGCCACTACAATGGCATTGCGGGGAAAAAGTCTCGACATGTTCGTAAGGACCGTCTCTGCCGATCCTGCGACTGCCGGATTTAAACCGGAAGTGGTGAGATTGAACAGCGAGGAATGGAGTTTGGTGTACACGTACCTTTCTGGGCTGGGGAAGGAAAAGAAAGGTTAAAATCGTCATTGGTCATTAGTCATTGGTAATTGGGAATAAGGAACTGGGAATTAGGAATTGCCCGCCCGCCGTGCTCCACCTTTTGGCGGGGGAATTAGGAATTAGGATTTAAGGATTTGGGATTAGTCATTGGATCATGTGCGGAGATAAATAGAGGAGAGTATGAAAAAAATATTATTGATAGTACTATGTGCGGCTGGATTAGTATTTGCGGACGAGACGGAGCGGAAGATCGAGATCGGCATTGACGAGAAGATTGGTCAGACGCTTCCGATGGATCTGACGTTCTTCAATGAAAAAGGGTATCAGGTAACGTTGAAGGAGATTGTCAAGAAGCCGGTGATACTGAATTTTGTCTATTATCGCTGTCCGGGTATTTGCAGTCCCATCTTAACGGAATTGACCAGCATCGTCAACTTTATGGATCTGGAAATCGGAAAGGATTATCAGATCATCACTCTCAGTTTCGACGAGAGAGAGAAACCGGAACTGGCTGCAGCAAAACGGGAAAGTTATTTCAATCTATTGAAAAAGAGCATCCCCGACGAATCGTGGACGTTTCTGACCGGCGACAGCGCGACAATCCGAACGCTGACCGACGCGGCGGGCTTTATGTTCAAGAGGGAAGGAAATGACTTCATCCACTCCGGCGCGATTATCGCGGTTAGTCCGGACGGGAAGATTGCACGGTATCTGTACGGAACCAAGTATCTTCCGTTCGACGTGAAGATGGCAATCACCGAGGCGGCTGAAGGACGGACCGGCCCGACAATTGCAAAGATTCTGAGTTATTGTTATACATATAATCCCGACGGACAGAAATATGTTTTTAATGTGACGAGCGTTGCCGGTGCGGTAATTATTTTCTTTGCAGTAGTGTTCGTGGTCTATATTTCAGTAAAACCCAAAAAAGTAAAATCGTAAGGTAAAAAACATTATGGCGAATGAAGCGATGACGGCAGAAAAGGCGGAGCCGAATTATCTCGAAGTAACGACCAATACCCATAAGGGACTTCTCGGTTGGCTGTTGAGCGTCGATCATAAACGGATCGGGCTGTTGTATCTCTACACCATGCTCACATTCTTTTCCGTGGCGGTCTTCTTCGGATTTATGATCCGGCTGGAATTGCTGACGCCGGGTAAAACGGTAATCGATGCGCAGACGTACAATCAATTTTTTACGCTGCACGGCATTATCATGATTTTCCTCTTTATCATCCCGGGCCTCCCGGCGGTCTTCGGCAACTTCTTCCTGCCGATCATGATCGGGGCAAAGGATGTGATCTTTCCGCGGTTGAATCTTTTCTCGTGGTATCTCTTCATTGCCGGGGGACTGATCGCCGTGGGCGCATGGCTGCTTCCGGGCGGTTCCGCCGATACGGGATGGATGTTCTATGTTCCGTATTCCATCCGGACTACGACGAACGTCATTCCGGCATTGACCGCTGCGTTTGTGCTCGGCTTTTCGTCGATACTGACAGGAATCAATTTCATCACCACCATTCACCGCATGCGCGCGCCGGGAATGACGTTCTTTAAGATGCCGCTGTTCGTCTGGTCCCTCTATGCAACGGCATGGGTGCAGGTGTTGGCAACACCGATTA
Source organism: uncultured Chitinophagaceae bacterium (assembly GCA_964371615.1). Taxonomy (GTDB): domain Bacteria; phylum Bacteroidota; class Ignavibacteria; order UBA10030; family UBA8401; genus SpSt-333. The sequence goes on along the minus strand of CAYJMS010000002.1, from coordinate 272,354 downwards.
TCGGAATCACGCTGGCGCTGGTGATCATCGAACGGACGCTTGGTGTCGGCATTTTCGATCCTTCCCTCGGCGGCGATCCGGTCTTGTATCAGCATCTGTTCTGGATCTATTCTCATCCCGCAGTGTATATCATGATTCTTCCCGCAATGGGAATCGTTTCGGAAATTATCCCCGTCTTCGCGCGGCGGACGATCTTCGGCTACAAGTTCATCGCCTTTTCCAGTCTGGCGATTGCGTTTTTCGGCTCGCTCGTCTGGGCGCATCACATGTTTACCGCCGGTATGAGCGACACGGCAATGTTCGTCTTCTCGTTTCTGACGTTTATCGTCTCCATTCCGAGCGCCATTAAAGTCTTCAACTGGGTATCGACATTGTACAAAGGATCGATCCAGGCCGATCCGCCGCTGCTGTATGTGCTGTCGTTCATATTCCAGTTTTCCATCGGCGGATTTACGGGATTGATGCTGGGGGCGCTGTCGGTCAATATCCATTTGCAGGATACATCGTTCGTTGTTGCGCACTTCCATTATGTGATGTTCGGCGGGACGGGATTCGGCATCTTTGCGGCAATGCACTACTGGTTCCCGAAAATGTTCGGACGGATGTATAACATGAAAGTCGCTACCTGGGCGTGGGCGATCGTAACGTTCGGATACAATTTGCTGTACTTCCCGCTGTTCATTTCCGGTTATCTCGGCATGCCGCGGCGCTATTACGATTATCTGCCGGAATTTGAGCCGTACCACGTTGCATCGACGATCGGATCGTGGATACTGATCACCGGATTGATCATTATGTTCTGGAATCTTTTTGTCGGCATGCGCCGCGGCGCAAAAGCGCCGATGAATCCGTGGGGCGGAGTGACGTTGGAGTGGACGGTGCAGACGCCGCCGATTGTAGAGAATTTCCATGAAGTTCCGACCGTCACCACCGGTCCGTACGACTATTCGCAATATGAAATCGCTGCAAAGGAGGGACATCAGTGAGTTCCACAACGCACACCGCAGTTCATCACGTTCACAGGGACGATTACGGTTCACGGATGGGAATGTGGCTCTTCCTGTTCACCGAATTGGTACTGTTCGGCGGAATGTTCATCGTCTACGCCGTTTATCGTTTTGTGCACCAGCAGGAATTCCATCTTGCCGCGCAGGAACTGAACACCACCGTCGGATTGATCAACACCATTATCCTGCTTACCAGCAGTATGACGGCGGCGATGTCCATCACCGCAATGCAGAAGGGGAACATCCGTTTCGCCAAGGGACTGATCTGGGTAACGATCCTGTTCGCCTTTGCGTTTATGGTGAACAAATATTTTGAGTGGAGCGCCAAGATCCATCACGGCATTTATCCCGGTTCGCCGGATCTGCTCTCCAAGCCGAACGGTGAGATTCTCTATTTCGGACTTTATTATGTGATGACCGGACTGCACGCGCTGCATGTGATTGTCGGCGTAGTCTTCTTCCTCTTTGTGCTCCGGCACATCGCGCAGGGGAAGGTGACACCCACGGCGTATGTCCGCCTGGAGAATTCGGCATTGTACTGGCATCTGGTCGATCTGATCTGGATCTTCCTGTTCCCGTTGTTCTATTTAATTCATTGATTAAAAGTTCTGAGGAAGCTATGAGCGAGCATCAACACGCAGAAGCACACGTCGTCGAATACGGAAAATATATTTTTGTCTGGCTGGCGTTGATCGCCTTTACCGGCATTACGGTCACCGCCGCCGGCATCGGCCTCGGCAACTGGACCATCGTCCTGGCGCTGACCATCGCCTCCGCAAAGTCGTGGTTTGTGCTGAATTATTTTATGCATCTGCGATACGAGGATATTGTTTTTAAGGTGTTCATCGCCGTCGCCTTGTTCACCTTTGCCATTTTTATCGGCTTTACGTTTTGGGATTATTCTTTTTAAGAGGAAAGTGAATGTTCACGTCGTCGTCTAATTTTACCAATGATGTTGATGCGCTCTTTGCGTACATCGTGCTACTGTCGCTGATCGTCCTGGTCGGCATCACCATCGCCATGATCTATTTCGTGATCCGCTACAGCCGGAAACGGAATCCCGTTCCGAAAAATATCGAAGGAAATCTGACGCTGGAGATCCTCTGGACCGCGATTCCGCTGATGCTCTTTTTGAGTATGTTCTATTTCGGCTGGGTGGGATACAAGGAAATGCGCAATGCGCCGGAGGATGCGCTGCAGATTAAAGTGACGGCGCGGATGTGGCAATGGGCGTTTGAGTATCCGAACGGTTTGAAGACCGATACGCTCTACGTGCCGGTCAGCAAGGGCGTTCGCGTGGAACTGTCGTCATTGGATGTCAGTCACGCATTCTTCATTCCGGCGTTCCGTGTGAAGAAAGATGTGTATCCGAACAGGACAACCGATGCTTGGTTCAGTTCCGATAAACCGGGGCGGTATGACATCGCCTGCGCGGAATATTGCGGATTGAATCACGCGTACATGTATTCCGCAGTGCATATTATGAAACAAAAAGATTTCGATGCCTGGTTCGATTCCACATCGGCCAGGGCGGGATTGCCGGCGGTTCTCACAAAGCCTGGAAAATAATTCTTACTATCTAAAGTGAAACGACAATGGATTTTCTGAAACAACTCGCATTACCGCAATCGGCCGCACAGATCGAAGTGCTTCACTTCGTGATGAACTTCGTTTATCTGATCCTGCTGCCGTTCATCAGTTACCTTTTCGGTGCGCTGCTCTTCTCGCTGTATTATGGACGAAAGGGACGCACACAAAACGACCGTCATGCGCTGCAGCTTTCCGCCGACGTAATCGAATATGTGATGCCGAATAAAAGCATCCTTTTTCTCTTCGGCGTGGTGCCGTATATCGCTCTCGTCTTCGCCTATGCGCAGCTGCTGCAGGGAACGGATGCCATCAGCGTCGGAGTGCTCACCTGGGGTGCATTGTTCTTTATGGCCGGCAGCGCGTTTGCATCGTCGTACCATTCGGCGTTCAAGGTCGGATCGGTGCTCGACGGCGTGACGAAGGAATCGGATGAAGTCAAAACAATCCGGACGGAAGTCTCCGAACAAAAACGGACTTCGGGAAAATATGCCGTGTTATTCCTTTTCTTCGGTATTTTCTTCCTGTATGCCGGCAGGACACTGGCGGCAAGCCCGGAACGGTGGAACGATGTCTATACGATCGTTCAGTTGTTCTTTTCGCTCTCCGTACTCGTAAAGTTTTTGCTCTTTATCGCATTATCGTTTACCGCCGCTTCCGTCGGTACGTTATTTTTTACCTTCAGCTGGGAGGGAGGAAAGAAGGGAATTTCGCAGGAGTATGGAGCGTACGTACGATCGGCTCTTCTTCCGGCGGGATTGATCAGTCTTCTGGCACAGCCGGTGTTGATTGCAGCATCGCTGATGCTGGCGCCGAGGGCGGGATTAAGCGGAACGGTGTTTATTGCAGCATTCTTCGCACTCTTTTTCCTCTTCATCGTCATCCATCTCGTGTACGGCATGTTCAAAAATTTCCGTCCTGCGTATGCCGCGCAGGGATTTTTCGTTTTGATGTTCGCTTTCCTTTCGCTGGTGATTGTCGATACAAAATCACTTTCCAATGCCACACGGTCACAGTCGGCTGTGCTTGCCTATAAGTACGACAAGTATCACGAGGAGCTGCTCTCCAAAATGGGAATCAGCCTTGTCGTGATCTCGGGCGAAGAGATCTTTTCTGCAAAATGTTCCGCGTGCCATGAGTTCGGCAATAAAAAAGTCGGTCCTGCGTATAAGGATGTCCTGCCGAAGTACGAGAACGACAGAGTGAAACTGGCGTCGTTTGTAATGAATCCTTCCAAGGTAGATCCGGCATTCCCGCCGATGCCCAATCAAGGCCTGAAACCAGCCGAAGCGGATTCAATTGCAGCGTACATCCTCAGGATGTATAAGCAGTAATAGTACACAGCTCACGCAAAGCCGCAAAGGGATACGTAGGTCGGATCTCCTGATCCGACTAAAAACAAAAATAACCACCAAGTCACCAAGGCACCAAATATAATTCCCGCCTGCGGCGGTCACCAAAAAAAGCAAAAGAATCACCGCGGAGGACGCAGAGGTCGCGGAGAATAAAATTGCGACCTCCGATTCGCATCGTGTACTGCAATTCTGCAATTTCACAGTTGATAAATTCCGCAATTATTTTGTAGGCACGGTGTCCTCACCGTGCGAACGTATTATATATTTTTTGTTTTTTTCCAATTCCACAATTCCGCATTTCACAAATTCCACAATTATTCCGCCCCGTAGGGGAGTTATGTTTGTAGTAAGATATTTTCCTTTGATTGTAGAGCGCCGTAGGTGCGAAATGTTGTATTAACGACCACCAATTGCCCGTTGTTTTATCGCTGAAGGCGGGCAGACAGGTAGGACGCGCAGAAGGATTAATGAAAAAATTAAAAACGGCATTCTTTTTGAATTAATTTCTTCCTATTTTGCCTCTATACTTTAGAGGCATTTTTTTTATTATAAAGGACAAATGATCATGAAAAGAACACTGATGTACTCAATTCTTCTGACAGTAATCGTCGCGTTCACTCTTTCCGCCGGGGACAAGAAACAGTACGGCGAAAAATTGACGGTGAAAGAGACGACAAAGATTTCCGACATTCTTGCCGATCCCGCAAAGTATAACGGCAAAAAAGTAAAGGTCGAAGGGGCCATCGTCGGCGTCTGCGAAAAACGGGGCTGCTGGATCCGTATCTCCGGCGACAAGGAATTTGAATCGATCCGCTTTAAAGTCGAAGACGGCGTGATCGTTTTCCCGATGGAAGCGAAAGGGAACAATGTGGTTGCCGAAGGAGTCGTCAGTTATACGACCATGACCAAGGAACAATTGATCGAGCAGGGAAAACATCAGGCGAAGGAACATGGCACCGAATTCGATCCCTCCACGGTGACCGGACCGAAGACCGCGCTGCAGATCAACGGAACAGGAGCGGTCGTCGTTACGAAATGAGTTTCAACTGGCGCCGGTGGAATAATATCCTCCACCGTGATATCGGATATATAAGCGTTGCCCTGGTGATTGTATACGGCATCTCCGGCCTTGCCGTCAATCATGTCTCGGACTGGAATCCCAACTACTCAAAGGAGAAATCGATCATTGAGATCGAGCCGATCGATGCAGATTCGACCGCGGCGATCGTTGCGGAAGCGATGACAAAGATCGGATTGACTGAAGAACCGAAGAATGTCTTCCGTCCGGATCCAGAGACGGCACAATTGTTTTATACCGGCATCACTTATACGATCGACCTTCCGACGGGAACCGTCCTGAAAGAATCGAATCCCCCCAGACGGGTGCTGTTTGAAATGAATCAGCTTCACCTCAATTCGGTGAAAGGTGTCTGGACGTACATTGCGGATCTCTTTGCAATCGCGCTGATCTTTTTGGGAATCTCCGGCATGTTCGTGCTGAAAGGGAAGACAGGACTTGGCGGACGGGGGAAATGGCTGGTAGCGATCGGGGTTGTGATTCCCGTAATCTATTGGATCTATTACATTTACGGGTAGGCTCGGACGGAACTTTACTCATACCGCACAGTGTTATCTTGTTGAATTCACATTCGCAAAAATTATAACCTTTTAAAAAGGAGTGGTAAGACGATGAATACGATGAAAACATTCTTATTGATGGGTGTTCTCACCGTACTGTTTGTTATGATCGGCGGTGCCCTCGGAGGACAGAGCGGCATGACGATGGCATTGATCATCGCCGGCGTCATGAATTTTATTTCGTACTGGTGGAGCGACAAGATCGTCCTGAAAATGTACGGTGCGCACGAACTGACGCGGGAGTCTGCACCGGAATTGTTTCGTATGACGGAAGAGTTGACGCTGCGCGCAAACCTGCCGATGCCGAAATTGTATAAGATTCCCGGAGATCAGCCGAATGCGTTTGCCACCGGCAGGGATCCTCAGCATGCCGCCGTGGCGGTGACCGAAGGAATTACCCGATTGCTCACCGCCGACGAGTTGCGAGGAGTGATTGCGCATGAGCTGGCGCATATCAAGAATCGGGACATACTTGTCGGCACGATTGCTGCCACATTTGCCGGTGCGATCAGTTATCTAGCACAGATGGCCCAGTGGGCGATGATCTTCGGAGGACGGAGCTCCGACGACGAAGAGGGAAGCAATCCGCTCTCTGCGATTTTAATGATGATCCTGGCGCCGATCGCCGCGATGCTGGTGCAGATGGCGATTTCCCGCTCGCGTGAATTCCTGGCGGACGAAACCGGCGCGCAGATGTCGGGGAATCCGCTCTCATTGGCGAACGCCCTGAGACGCCTGCATGCGGGAGCAGAACGCATTCCGATGCATGCCACACCGGCGACAGCGCATTTGTTTATCGTCAATCCGTTGAGCGGCGGCGGAATCGCAAAATTGTTCAGCACACATCCGCCGATGGAAGAGCGTATTGCCCGTCTTGAAGCGATGGTGTACGGCAGCCGAATCGGATAAAATTAAAACATATAAAGCCGTGAATCGATCTCTAAAGGACCGATCACGGCTTTCGTGTATCTGGCATTGGTAGAAAACGGAGTCTAGAGTATGAAATGTCCTGCTTGTTCGGTAGATTTAGTGATGAGCGACCGTCAGGGTGTCGAGATTGACTATTGCCCGACGTGCCGGGGGGTCTGGCTTGACCGCGGCGAACTTGATAAAATCATCGAGCGCTCATATGCTGCCGCGGGCCCGGCGCAACAGCAGAACGTGCAGCCGCAGCAAAAGTATTACGGCGATGATGACTACTTCAAACAAAAAAAACGAAAGAATTTCCTGGACGATATTTTTGATTTTTAACTTTTAGGGGATTATGGAACAAACGACATTGATGTGGGTTCTTTTTAACGCTTTCGTCCTCCTTATGCTGGCGCTCGATCTTGGTGTTTTTCACCGTACTGCGCACGAAGTGAAGATGAAGGAAGCGCTCGCCTGGTCCGCAATATGGATTACATTGGCGCTCGTCTTCAACGTATTGATATACTATTTTTGGGACTGGATGGCACCGGGCAGCGAATACACGAACAAAGATGCGGCGCTGGCGTTCCTGACAGGGTATGTGATCGAAAAATCTCTCAGCGTGGACAATGTCTTCGTGTTTCTGATGGTCTTCACATACTTCCACGTTCCGGGCATCTATCAGCACAAGATCCTCTTCTGGGGCATTCTCGGTGCGTTAATCATGCGGGCGATCTTCATCTTTGCCGGCGTTGCACTGATCACCAAGTTTCATTGGACCGTGTACATCTTCGGGGCGATTCTGATCTTCACTGGAATTAAAATGATCACGCAGAAGGACAAGAAACTGGAGCCGGAAAAGAATCCGGTCATCAAGGCGTTCAGAAAGTGGTTCCCGGTCACGGATAAATATTTTGGAGATCATTTCTTCGAGAAGATCGACGGCAGAATGGTAGCGACGCCGATGTTCGTAGTGCTCCTGTTTATCGAAACTACCGACCTGATCTTTGCGGTCGATTCGATCCCGGCAATTCTTGCGATCACAAGCAATCCGTTCATCGTCTATACGTCAAACGTTTTTGCGATCCTCGGCCTTCGTGCGTTGTATTTTGCGCTGGCGGGAATCATGGGACTGTTCCATTACCTGACATACGGGCTCTCTATTATTCTCGTCTTTGTGGGAATGAAGATGATGATCGTCGATCTGTATAAGATCCCGGTGGAAATCTCTTTGCTGGTCGTGATGGGTATACTGATTCTCTCAGTGCTGGCGTCAAAATTCTTCCCGCCGAAAAAAGCGTAAGGAAAAAAAAGATACACCACAGAGGACGCGGAGATCGCGGAGAGGTATTGTGGGTCCCGACTTTGTCGGGACAAAAGCAAAAGCTGCCACAAAATCACCAAATCACAAAGGAAATGTAGGTCGGATCTCCAGATCCGACCAAAAGCAAAAACAAAAGCAAAATCAACCACCAAGGCACCAAATCACCAAAGTAAAAGTCCGCCTTCGGCGGTCACCATAAAACAAAAGCGGCTACAAAATCACGAAATTAATTTCCCGCCTGCGGCCTGCCCCTTAGGGGTGGCACAAAAAAAGCAAAAGTAAAGTCTCAAAGATGTACCACTAAGGCACCAAGGACGCTAAGGATTGTGTATTGCGAACTCTACGAGTCGTAGTCCTTCGGTTCGCGAAAATTACCGTAAATCTTTGTATTTCAATTCCGCAAATCTTATGTAGGCACGGTGTCCCTTGTCCGCCGATCTTAATGGCGGATCACCGTGCAATCGTAAGTGTTTTGTTTTCAATTCCCAATTCCACATTTATAAATTCCACAATTTCTTCGCCCCGAATGGGGCGATATGTCTTCAATCTACTTACTTCTGTATTCCGTCTTCAGTCTTCTGTATTGAGTTTCCTCAATCATGTAATCTTGCAATCTTGTAATTTTGCAACGATATAATTTGTTTTATCATTCTCAAATACTCAATGGGGTGGGGATGTTTGGCGGGCAAGAATGCCCGCCCTACGGGACTTCTCACTTACTAGATTTCTTCATTATTCTGACTTCTGTCTTCAGTCTTCTGTCTCCAGTCTTCTGTCTCCAGTTTCTTCAATCTTGTAATCTTGCAATCTTGTAATTTTGCAACGATATATTTGTTTCATCATTCTCAACTACTCAACTACTCTGTTCATAATTAATCCTTTTTCTTAATCATCCCCCAAAATCCAGTTACAATTCCCCATTTCGGCACTTAGATACGGCCTTTTGAAGCACTACAAAAAGTGATGCTGGCAAGTCAATTAATACTCATTGACATTTTGGCTACAATTCCATAATTTTCAATAGGTTACAAAGATTACCTTCAGAGAAAGTATGAGCAAAACTGCTAAATGGCTTTTGGGGATATTCGGCTTCCTCTTTTTATTCTTTGGTTTCATCGTCATCGTCTTTATGTCAATGTTCTCGGGTAGCGACACCGAGGATGTGGAGTATGGAAGCGGCGGAACGGTGGCCATCATTGAATTGAACGAACCGATAGTCACCTCGCAAAATATTGTCCGGCAATTCAAGCGGTACCGCGAGAATGTCGGCGTGCGGGCCATTGTGTTCAGGATAGAATCCCCCGGCGGCGGCGTCGCCCCCAGTCAGGAGATCTACGAAGAGGTGAAGAAGACCCGCGAGTACGGCAAGCCGGTTGTAGTATCGATGGGATCGGTAGCCGCGAGCGGCGGGTACTATGCGGCGCTCGGTGCGGATCGTATCGTGGCAAATCCGGGAACAATCACCGGAAGCATCGGCGTCATCTCGCAATTTATGCATGTGAACGATCTTCTGGAGAAGATCGGCGTCTCGTCCACCACCATCAAGAGCGGCAAGTTGAAGGATTCCGGATCGCCGTTCCGCGCGATGGATGCGGCGGATAAAAAATATTTTCAGGAGATGATCGACGATGTGCACGATCAGTTCATCTCCGCAGTGGCGGAAGAACGGAAACTGCCGAAGGAATCGGTGCGAAAATTGGCGGACGGCAGGGTGTATACGGGCCGCAAAGCGTACCAACTTCATTTGATCGATACGCTCGGAACGTATCAGGATGCGATTATGATCGCGGCGGAACTTGCCGGTATCGACCGGTCGCCGAAGATTATTAAAGAAAAGAAAAAGGAAAAACTTTCAGACATGCTGTTCGGCGAAATGCGGGGGGAAGTTGCGCGATGGCGCGACGAATTGTTACACCAGTCGATCGTCCAGTATCGATACGTACAACCATAACAGAGGAGTGTTGCCGTGACAAAAGCTGATATAGTCGACATTATTGCGTCGGGTACCGGATTGACGAAAGTTGAAACGGAAGCGGTCGTAGACGGATTCATCCAGACCGTGATCGCGTCGCTGCGCGACGGGAAGAATATCGAAATCCGCGGCTTCGGAAGTTTTAAAGTGAAAAAACGCAAAGGACGCATGGCACGCAATCCCCGCACCGGCGAACAGGTGCCGGTGGAAGATCACTATGTACCGATCTTTAAAGTCTCCAAAGAGCTGAAAAGTGTCGTGAATGAAAACCTCAAAAAAACGTTAGGATGATCTGTAGCGCGTATGTCTGATAAATTGTTCTGCCCCCATTGCGGCACCTCTGTGCAGCCTGCCGATAAATTTTGTCCTTCGTGCGGCCGGAAACGTGAAGAAACACCCGGTGCTCCCGCATCCGAACATCCGGAACACACAACTCCGTCCACAGTCATCTGCCAATCGTGCGGTGTGCCGAATACCGCCGGATCGGAAAAATGTTTTGCCTGCGGTTCTGCGCTGATACCTGCCATACCGACCGCGGCACCTTCCCGTCGCGTCATCTCTTCCGCTGCGGAGCCGAAAGCGAAGGGGAAAAAGAAAATGTCTCTGACTATGCAGCTTGTCATCGCCTTTGCCGCACTGGTCATTGTTATCGTCATTATCGAATCGCAGAACGCTCCGACTGCCGCTCCGCCGCAAACGGAACAACAGACGAATGTGCAGCCGGCTGCGCCGGATAAGGACATTCTGCAGAGAATTATGCTGCTGGAAAGCGCCGTGAAGGCCGATTCCACCAATGCCGAAGCGATGCTGCAGCTGGCAAACGCCCTGCACGATGCGCGGATGTTTCCCCGCGCGATTGAATCGTATAAGGCATATATCCGCCGGATGCCGAAAAAAACGGACGCGATGGTCGATTTGGGGATCTGCTATTATGAAACCGGGGATATCGAAACAGCCCTTAAAGAGATAAAAAAAGCCCTTGTTGTCGATCCTAAACACCAGATGGCGATGTTCAATCTGGGTGTGATTTTGCTGAGCGACAGTAAGGTCGAAGAGTCGAAACAGTGGCTGCAAAAAGCGATCGATATCGACCCGAATTCGCTGGCGGGACAGCGCGCCAAAGAAATTCTTCATCAACATTAACAGAACGAAAGGAGGTCTTCATGCCAAGCGGGAAAAAACGTAAACGCCATAAAATGGCAACGCATAAACGGAAAAAACGTCTCCGGAAGATGAGACATAAGAAGAAGAACCGTTAACAACTGTTCCCGTACCGCATCCGGTATCGTGATGCGGTACGGGGTTCTGTTGTCGTACTTGCATTTGCGGGATTTTTTATCCACTTTTATCACAGTAAAAGTTTCACAAAAAAAAATCAGTCGAGGTTCATCATGGCAGATAATGAAGACAACAACAAAAGCAGTTTTCTCATCGGATTTCTTGCCGGCGGCGTGATCGGCGCCGTGATCGCGTTGTTGTACGCACCGAAGCCGGGGAAAGAACTCCGCGCGGACATCAAGACCAAAGCGGGAGAAGTGGCGGAGGATACCGAAGAGTACGTGAGCGCTGCGCGGAACAAAGCGGTGGATATCATCAACGAAGGGAAGAAGCGCTCCGAAGGATTGATTGCCGAAGCGAAGAAACGAGCCGAATCGCTGCTGGGCGACGCCGAGAAAATTCTCGTTGACGCGAAGACCAAGGGGCCGGCACCGGAAACGACCCCCAAGGGCGAAAAGCACGCTCATAAATAATTTTTAAAGGAGTCCGTCGTGGACCTATTACTCATCGCACAGATCATTATTCTGCTGTCGTTATCCGCACTCGCGATCTACATGATCGTTGTCCTGTCGAAATTGCGCGAAGTGCTCGGCACCGTCGACCAGAATCTCAAACAATTCTCCGCCAAAGCAATTCCGACTCTCGACAACCTGGAGGTCATCACCGCAAAACTCCGGACCATCGTGGTGAACTTCGACGAACAGCTCGACTCGGTCAAGCAGTCGGTGGAGACGATTAAAGGAATTGCCGATAATGTTGCCGCATTCGAACGGCGCCTCCAGGATGCGGTCGAATCTCCGATCATGGAAGTGATGAACACCATCGGCGGGATCATCCGGGGAGTGTCGGCGTTCCTCGGTCGCGTCACGCGCGGATCAATTTCCGAATAGTTCTTTCTTCTGCACCCATGCCGGTCGCATCGTCACAGAACGTTCCTCCCCCGGTGACGATCCTCCTCACATTTCTTTACACCATTATGTATAGGAGTACCTGTGAGTCAACAAAACAATCATAAAGAATATCCGACCTCCCATATCCGCACCATTGCATTCATCGGTCACGGCGGCTCAGGCAAGACGTCCTTTTCAGAAGCGGCGCTCTACGCCACCGGCGTGATCAATCGACAGGGAAAAGTGGAGGACGGCAACACCGTTTCCGATTACCATCCCGACGAAATTGAACGAAAGATTTCCATCAACACCTCCGTGCTGGTGACCGATATCGACGGCATTAAGATCAACATCCTCGACACCCCGGGCTATACCGATTTTACGGGAGAAGTGAACGCGGCGCTGCGTGTGTCCGACACGGCCGTCACGTTTGTTAAAAGTTTTGAAGGGGTCGAAGTCGGTACGGAAATTGTCTGGAACTATGTGAAGGAATACGGAATTCCCTCCATGTTTGTCGTCACCAAAGTGGACGGGGATAAATCGGATTTCGATTCCGCCATTCACGCCATTAAAGAACGCTGCAGCAACGACGCCGTGGTGATCACTTACCCACTCAATCAGGGACTCGGATGCACCTCCGTGATCGACGTGCTGCGGATGAAAAAACTGGTCTTTACGCCGAACGGAAACGGAAAGTATACCGAAGAGGATATCCCGGCAGAACTGAAGGAAAAATCCACCGCATTGCACGAAGAACTGATCGAAAAGATCGCCGAATCGGACGAAGTGATGCTGGAAAAATTCTTCAGCAACGGTACGCTGAGCGAAGAAGATATTACCAAAGGACTGCACCGTGGACTGGTCGAACGGAAGATCTATCCGATTTTCGCCGCCGGCGGTTCCGCGAATATCGGCGTGCTGAACACGATGCAATTCGTCGCATCCTATTGTCCGCCGCCGAACGAACTGGTCAAAGTCCCGGCAATGGACGCGGTAACGAATAAAGAGATCGAAGTTTCCGTTACGGATAAACTGGAATCGTCGCTGTTCGTCTTCAAGACCGTATCCGAACATCATGTCGGCGAACTTTCATTCTTTAAAGTATACACCGGCGTCGTTGCGCCGGGGCAGGATATGCTGAACGAAGCGAACAACAAGCCGGAACGGCTGGGAATGGTCTACGTAATGAACGGCAGGGACCGTAAAGAGGTCGCCAAACTTCACGCCGGCGATCTCGGAGCGGTCGTCAAACTGAAAGACACGCATACCAACAACACGCTCTCGTCGAAATCTTTCCCCGTTATTTATACTCCCATTAAATTCCCCGATCCGGTCATCACTTCCGCGCTTGTCTCCAAATCCAAAGGGGACGAGGACAAAGTGGGAAGCGGACTGCATACGCTGCACGAGGAAGATCCGACGTTCGTCTATAAATACGATCCCGAGATCAAACAGACCGTCGTCGCCGGACAGGGAGAATTGCACCTGACGATTATCACCAAGCGCCTGAAAGAGAAGTTCGGCGTGGAGGTCGATCTGATCGAGCCCCGTATTCCGTACCGCGAAACAATCCGCGGTAAAGCGGACGACGCGGAGTTCAAGCATAAGAAACAATCCGGCGGCCGCGGACAGTACGGCCATGTGCATCTTAAGATCGCACCGCAGCAACGCGGCGTGGGATTTGAATTCGAAAATGCGATCGTCGGCGGCGTGGTTCCCGGCCGGTTTATTCCCGCAGTGGAAAAAGGAGTGATCGAAGCGATGGATCGCGGCGTCATCGCCGGTTATCAGGTGGTGGACGTAAAAGTGACGCTGTTCGACGGTTCGTATCACGATGTGGATTCGGACGAAATGTCGTTCAAGATGGCTTCCATTCAGGCGTTCAAAAAAGGATTCAAGGAAGCCAAGCCGATACTGCTCGAACCGATCTACGATGTGGAAGTAATCGTCCCGGAAGACCATATGGGAGACGTGATGGGAGACCTCTCCAGCCGCCGCGGCAAGATTGCGGGTATGGACACCGACGGATCGCACCAGATCATTAAAGCGACCGTTCCGTTAAAGGAACTCTACCGTTATTCCACCACGCTCCGCTCCATGACACAGGGACGCGGCATCCATCGCCAGAAGTTCTCGTACTACGACGAAGTTCCGCGCGACGTCATGGAAAAGATCGTCGCCGAATACGAAAAAACAAAACATGGAGAAGAGTAATACATACATTCTTGGTGCCGGTGTTACTGGTTTAGCCTGTGGATATTCCACAGGCTTTACAGTTTTTGAGAAACAGCTATACTCCGGCGGTATTTGCTCATCGTACTATATCGCTCCACCACAATCACTGAGAATGACGGATAGAAAAAATGATCAAGAAGACTACCGTTTTGAATACGGCGGCGGTCATTGGATTTTTGGTCAAGATGATGCCGTGCATCGATTCCTGTCGCAATTTGACACTTTGCAACGGTACTACCGAAAGTCGTCAGTATATTTTAAACAATTTGATTGTCTCGTTCCGTACCCAATTCAAAATAATCTACGATATCTGCCGTTGGAGGTATCGAAAACGATTATTGAGGAAATTATACACCGCCGTCCGGTGCCGGTTGAAACGATGTATGAATGGTGCGAAGATCAATTCGGCTCAACACTTTCTACATTATTCTTTCATCCTTTCCATAAAATGTATACAGCGGGATTATGGAAGCACATCGCGCCACAAGACGGATACAAAACGCCACTCGACATTCAATCGATAGTGGAAGGTGCAACGTCACGTGTTGCTCCCGCCGGTTACAATGTTTCGTTTGTTTATCCGAAGAACGGATTAAACGCTTTGACATCACAGATGCAACATTCATGTGATATTCGATTCAATGCCGGTGTAAGCCAGATTAATATCCAGAATAAACAATTAACCTTCTTCGACGGTTCGACACTACGGTATGATAGGTTAATTTCCACATTGCCGTTGAATACCATGCAAAATATGACGGGTATTTCGGTCGAATCCAGACAAGATCCTTATACGTCGGTCATAGTTTTGAATATTGGTGCACGAAAAGGATTGAGAGACATCGAAGATCATTGGATCTATTTCCCGAATTCCGCATCAGGATTCCATCGTATCGGATTCTATAATAATGTCGATCCGAATTTCCTGCCGGTATCTAAAAGAACCGGCGATTACGTCAGTCTCTACGTAGAAAAATCATTCGTCGGAGGCGCTTCGCCGAGTCAACAGGAAATCGACACGTTTGCAGTATTGGCGGTAAAGGAACTGCAAGACCTGGGATTTATTGCCGAGATCGACGTCATTGATCCGACGTGGATTGACGTAGCATATACATGGAACTATCCCGGTTCGCGATGGAAAGAGGATATGATTTCCATGTTACGGCAAAATGATATTTATCCAATTGGTCGGTATGCAACGTGGAAATTTCAAGGCATCCTTGATTCAATCAAGGGTGGGCTGGATGCGGGAACGTTATTTAAATCAGTATAGGGACATGGTGTGGATTTGAACATCGTTCGGAAAATTCCATTTAAACAGTATCCCTGGTTTATAACAGTTCAATCAGTTCATTTGCTTGTTCCGCTGATTTCGTATCCATATTTGCTTCGGGTCGTTGGCCCGGAACAATTCGGGTGGATCGCCGTCGCCGGGTCGATCAGCGCCGTCATTACGACCATCAGCGAATACGGCAGCACATTTTCGGGTGTTCGTGACGTTGCCGCCAATTCAGGAAATCCGAAAGCGTTGTCACTGTACTATTGGACCTCTTTAACGGTGCGATTGCTCCTCTTCGCCCTCTGTGTTATTTCGCTTTCTCTTGCCATTATCATCGTTCCGGAACTCCGACAGCAAGCACTGCTCATCCTTCTATCGGTCTTCATCTATCTCCCGAGTGCGGTATTTCCCCAATGGTTTTTTAACGGCGTGCAGAGGATGCGGGACTATTCGGTATTTATCCTGTTGTCGAAGCTATTCGGATTGTTCCTGCTTTTTACCATCGTCAACTCTGCAGAAGATTATGCGTTGTATCCGCTTGTTCAGTTAATTCCCACAACGATAACTGCGGGAATCTTTTTAATATTCATTCGTCGGTATGGAATTGCGTTTCGACTGCCTCGTAGTGTCGATCTCGTTTCATATGTTCGTGATCGGCGATACCAATTCTTCTCTCAAAGTATTTCCTCGGTATATACACAGATGAATCCCGTTATCCTCATGAGTCTGTTGCGGGATCCGGTTGCCGTAGGATATTATGCTGTAGCAGAGAAGATTGTACTGCTTGCTAAAAGTATTGTTTCTCCAATCAATCAATTGTTCCTTCCCGTGATCAGTGCTCGTTTTGCGGAGTCAAGGGAAACTGCATTGATGCAGGCCCGGTCTTTCTTTTCATTTGCCGCAATCGTGAATTCTGTGGCGGTCATCCTTGTCCTTTTTCTGGCTGAGTATGTAGTATCTTTCATCGGCGGTGAACAATTCACTCGTGCAGTCGGACCGGTGCGGTTACTGTCGCCGATCATCGTACTGATTGCATTGAATAACATTGCAGGTGTTCATGTGCTTCTCAATGTCGGTTTCTCACGGCAATTTTTTACCGGAATAGTCATTGGACTCTGTGTGAATGTCGGACTTATGGTGGCGATATTTCCATTCTTTTCTTACAATAGTCCGGCAATCAGCTGGTCGATTGCTGAAAGTGTCGTTCTTGTCTATTATCTTCTGATAGTGAAAAACATCAGGAACGAAAAGCGATGAAAACCGAAATAGTGTATGCAACGATGACCGGTATTCCCTCAAATGATACTGGAGGGGGAAACAAGATCATCCACGATTTGCTCCGTTCGATTGACGCGAATGGTTATTCCAAAGGATTTATTGCCTATCCCGTGTACAAACATTTCGGTATCGAGCCAATACGCTCCATCGGACAGGACATGCTTCCGTTGCGGAAAAGAATCGGAAATCTGGTGACCTCATCCGTACCATTGTACAAATCACTGGTAACCAATTCTTGGTATTATTCCTGGTACAGTCGGAGGGTAGATAAATTTTTCCGAAAGACAGTACCCGAGATACAATGCGATCTTGTCCATGCTCACCATCCGTTCGTCCTTAAATATTTTAAGAACCACCCGTCGAAAAAAATATTGACGATCCACGCCAAAGGAGGTTATTGTCACGAAATGCAGAAGACCGGAATCGGACGGTCATTGTATGGTGCAGAACGATTACAGGGACTCGTGTCGGAAGAACGTGATGCGGTACTTTCTGCGGATATCGTAACATTCCCGAGCAGGGCAGCCAGAGATTTCTTTTTCTCCGTGAATGATATACCGGTTGCTGACAATAAAATACGGATTGTGTACAATGGTGTCGATGTACAACGGATTACGTCACATTCCCCGGACAGTGATGTATTCCGGCGATACGGCATCCGTCAAAACGCATCGATGTATATTTTGAATGTAGCGGAGCACATTCCACAAAAAAATATTGGGGCTCTTATCAATGCCGTTGCAGCGATCAGGGAGAGTCGCGGTATCGATGTCCATCTTATCAATGTCGGCAAAGGCCCGTTGACCGTGCCATTGCGGAGCCTCGTGCAGGACCGTGGGCTTCATCAATCGGTGTCTTTTCTCGGGCATGTACCCAATACCGATATAGTGAATCTTATGAAAAATAGTTCGTGTTTTGTTCTTACGTCGTACGATGTTATTTTTGATTTGGTGGTATTGGAAGCGCTGGCATGTGGAATGCCCGTTATTGTCTCGGACGATGGTGGGAATAAGGAAGTGATCCATCACGGAGAAAATGGATATTTGATCGACCCTGCCAACGAAAGGAATGTGATTGAAACGATTGTCTCATTCGATAAAACGAATATTGTTTCGAATGCACTGGCATCAGTTCAGCGATTTTCATTACAATCTATGGCCGGCAATTTCGAGCGTTTATATAAAGATTGCCTCAACAATGAACTATGAAATCGATCTGGCGTTGGATTGCCCGACAATTAAATGCGATGCACGGTTGTGGCGAAAAATAAAAATGCATTGAGGCGTATTCACCATATTCGGATAATACTAAATGAAAAAATTTATTATTCTTGTAGAATCCGATGAGCAATTGTTATTTTTCCGTCGTTTGAGCCGATGGATGCATGATCATGATGCCGTAATGGTCGTTGTCACCGATAAGGTATCGGTATATTTGAAAGCGAAATGGAGGGACAGATGTTGCGCGCACCTTGTTGCGAGACGGGAATCCGGCATGGATTCGATTGGATTGTCTGATACAGCCGAAATGATCTCCAGTGCAATGACCGTAACAGAAGCACAGGTATTGTACGACTCATTCCGAACCGCTGTTGTATCATTGATACAGACCCCTTCGGATTGTATATTTTTCGTTTGGTCGGGGAAAACCATCGGATCGAACGCATTACGGGATCTCGCAAAAGAATTATCTGTCACAATACTTTATTTTGACAGGGGCAATTACTCACATACATTATTCGTGGATCCGTGGGGGACAAATCGCGAATCGTTCATTTACCATCATCTTCATCTTTTGGACCCCGGTGGTGACTATCATGCAATGGAGATATCCAATAGACTGGACCATCAGAACGTCGGTAATCGGACTATCGTTAATCGAAGTGTGAATGCGTTGTTCCTTGTCGATATGCTGTACTCGTTGATAGCGCGCTTGCCTTTTCGAGGAGAAAGGAATCCGTTGAAGAAAATAGCCTTGTTGTATCGCAAAAGTAGTTCAATGATGATAAAAAATATAGATCTTTCTGGCAGGCCGTACTATTTTATACCTATGTCCCATTCCTATGAGTTCAAAAAAGACAAAGTGGGCATGGAAAGTCTATTAAAGATATTATCGGAGTGTGCTCGACTTGCACTGGAAAATAACTGTTCACTTGTGATTTCATTCCATCCTGATGAGCATGACCAATATTTTGTGAATGAGATTGTTCAATTCACCGAACAACACTCGATTACGATTGCACGGAATTCCGGTTCGGATCTGGTTCGCGAAGCACAAAAGGTGTTTCTCTTCGGCACTTCGTTGGCAATCGATGTCTTCCTTCAGCGGAAAGAACATCAATTTGTCGGACAGTCGTTTTATGAGCATTTTACCTATGAAAGAACATTGAATTATATCTCTCACTATCTTATAACCATGAACATAGATCGTGAAGGGTACTTCACGGATGACACAATGGATCAGATATTGCATCGTTCAGCACTGTGATGATATCGGTACTTCTCCCTACATATAACTCCGAACGCACCGTCGTGCAGGCCGTCAACAGCATTCTCAAGCAAACGTTCGGGGATTTTGAACTTCTTGTGTTGGACGATGGTTCAAGTGACAATACAATCGCACGGGTTGAGATGATATCGGATGCCCGCATTAGGATTATTTCGCTGGCACATCAGGGATTAACCAATACTCTGAATTATGGTTTATCAGCCGCACAGTTCGACATTATAGCCCGAATGGATGCCGACGATCTGTCGGCGCCCTTGAGATTTGAAAAACAAATACGGCGTCTGAAGTCATTGCCGGAAAATGTTCTGTTGTCTTGTTGGTACGCTATCTGTTCTGAAGATTCGGTATTATATACCGTCACGCCTCCGACCGATTCGAGTGCAATTAAAAAAGGATTGCTGCTGTATAGTTATATTTCACACCCCGGTGTAATGTTTAGAAAAAACACCGTGCTGCAATTCGGGGGATACGTCACATCAAATAAGGAGATGGCGTTTGAGGATTATGAGACGTGGCTGGCGATAAAAGAGGGTGTGGAATTTGCCATCATGCCGGAGATTCTGATGTATCAACGATATCGGGCAAATTCTTTATCCAACGACGTTACGTATAAACATAAAGTCATGTATTCGATACAGGAACCGTATTATGCCGATATGCATCGCCATTTTGGAATTACCGACAGGAACGAAGAGAATATGTACCGCGGTTGGAGAGAATATTTCTACGGTGAAAAAGCAATGGCACGAAAATATTGGCAAACACTTAATATTCACATTGTGCGATTACCCAGGGTAATGCTGGCCTATTGCGTCACATTTCTCCCCGAATATCTATTGATTCTCTTTAATGAATCCAGGATTCGATTTCGAATTAAATACTTCCTTACATATTATTCCGGGATGCATTCTTCGATTCGTCGGGAATTTCAAAAAATGAATGAGCACCATGAACATCCTCATAGTCTCTGACGATCTCTTCCCCGGAGGAGCCGCGCAGCATGTCATCGACCTGTCGAATGCGATGGCCCAGCGCGGGCACACGGTGATGGTCGCAACAGGGATAGGGGAGTACCGCACACGATTGGATCCCGGTATTCAACATGTCCGCCTGCCAATTTATTCAGGTCATCGGCAAAAGAGTATACTCGGAACGGTTGCATCCTATTGGATTTTACTGAACCTCATTACTGCACATTCGTATGATATCGTTCATACACATAAGCGAATCACCAATACCCTTGTCAAGGCAATGCCTCTTCCGGCTGTAACCCGCCATATTACTCATTATCATAATACATTTACCGATAAACGGTTATTTACGTATTTCGGCGATTTCTCCATCTGCTGCAGCGACGCAGTGCAGAACGAAATGATCAATCGTTTTGGCTGTCCGGCCGATAGATGCGTGACCATTCATTATGGGATTAAAGCATTCCAAGAGTATAGTCACGAAGAAAAAAATCGTGTGTTCGATCTCTTGGGAATCCCGCGTTCAAAAAGAGTGATATCATCGATCGGTCTTTTTGCTCCGTACAAGGACAGGAAAAATTTAATCCGGGCTATTGCAGGGATTGTCAATGCAAGAATGTCTCGTGACTGTATCTTTGTGATCCAAGGCTATGGAGCGGAAGAAAACGATATACGGAACATGATTGAAGAGCTGCACTTGGCAGAAATGGTCAAAATCGTTGGGCATGATTTTAATACCGAAGCGATAATGAATATATCGGAATTTATGATCTTGAATTCACGTGATAGCGAAGGATTCCCGAT
Organism: uncultured Chitinophagaceae bacterium; assembly: GCA_964371615.1. Classification (GTDB taxonomy): domain Bacteria; phylum Bacteroidota; class Ignavibacteria; order UBA10030; family UBA8401; genus SpSt-333. Next base: position 251,319 of record CAYJMS010000002.1, on the reverse strand, counting down.
TGTCATTCTCGAAGCAGCAAGCATCGGAAAAATGCACATCGGTACTTCGGTTGGCGGAATTCCCGAATTCATTAATAATGGTGTTACCGGAATTGTTATTGCACCGGGAAATCCGGCTGCCCTTTCAGCTGCTATCATATCGATGATCGACAATCCACAAGAATCATTGCGAATGGGGCAGAATGCGAAAAGTGAATTCATCTCACGGTATACAATGGATACAATGGTTGACGCGATAGAACATATCTATCGTTCACCCAAGTCCCAATAATTGAAAAGTTATATGACGATGCAGACGAAAAAGGTACTCAATATTGCTATCAGTGATACTACCGTCGATGAACTGTTGCCGATAATGACACATGGTGTTGTGGTAACACCGAATGCCGATCATTTAGTGCTGCTGCAGTCTGACGGCGATTTTTATCGAGCATATCGAGAGGCGGATTTCACTCTGCTTGACAGCCAGGTCATTTATCTCATCTATAAAATTATCGGAAAACCGTTCAAAGAAAAAATATCAGGGTCCGATCTCTTTCCGAAATACTGTGAATATTACCGGAACGATCCATCGATAAAAATATTCATAATCGGCGGAATGAACGATGTTGCTGTGTCGGTACAGGCATTACTCAACACCCGATATCAGCGAACAATGGTTGTCGGTGCGGTATCACCAAGCGATGGATTCGAAAATAAAGAGATGGAATGTCGTTCGCTGGTAGATATGATCAACAGGTCTGAGGCGAATGTCTTGGTCATTGGGGTGGGCGCACCGAAACAAGAAAAATGGGTCCATCGGTACAAACCGGATTTAAAAAAAATAAATCTTTGTATGTGTATCGGTGCAACGCTCGATTTCATGGCCGGCACACAAAAACGGGCCCCCAAAGCTCTTCAAATTACCGGATTAGAATGGGCATACAGGTTGGTTCGGGATCCCCGCAGGCTTTTCTATCGCTACATCGTTAGAGATATGAAGATATTTTATTATCTTTTATGTGATGTACTGAACCTGTATTCCGATCCATTTGCCGGAAGAAAATGAAAAAGAGCATTATTCCTTTGCTGTTGCTCATCTCGTACGCCTCTGCTCAATTCGTGGTAAAACATGAAGAAATGTCGGGAGGTCGGTACACTGTCGTGTTTACCGATCAGGACGGCTTCTACTCGGCAAGCGAAACCACAAAACGAATTTCTATCTCCGATAAGAGCGAAGTATTGGCTCCGGTACGGGAAATATTTCTGGCGCTCCCGCCCGGGTCAAAATCGGACATATCCGTTGTGCCTGTCCGGCGCATCCTTGTAGGAAGTGAAGGAATATCATATGGATCGGATCGTGCCGGCATCGATCTCTTTGTAGGTCGTGGGTATATGTGGATCGATGGCTATTACTGCGCCCATCTTTCCGTCTATCCAATCTATCAAGATCCGAACGACGGTCAAACCTACCGGCTCGAGGAATTTCGGATAGAAATCCCCCTCAGCATTTCTGACCTCTCGGCGAATTCTACCCCATCATTTCATCCTTCCTCGGTAATCGACAATCCGCTCTTTGGGGTGAAGTGGCGTTCATCGCAGCCCGTGCAACAGGAAAATCAAACAGATTTCTGGATTAATTACAATTATGAATATGTGAAGATTGGTGTTGTCACCGATGGTATTTATCGCTTATACCGTTCCGATCTTCAATTGTTGGGTGTACCTGTCAATGCATTAAATCCGCAAGCACTTAAGATGTTTTTGAAAGGGAAAGAAATACCGATTTATGTATTTGGTGAACAAGACAATACGTTTAATGAGAATGATTACATTGAGTTCGTTGGACGCAGGCACTATGGAGATCCCGAATACCGTCAGCCGTCTCCGTTTGGAGGTTCGTATTTCGAATACCTTAACAGATACTCCGATACGACAATCTATTGGCTGAGCTGGGAGGGCGGTATGGGTACCAGGGTCGATACCGTCGTCACGGTAGTCGGATCACCCATTGATACGGTACAATATTATGACCAATTGGTAAGGACCGAAAGAAATGTCTATTGGGATTTTTCACTCAATCCCAACGCAATGACGGATCAATTGCGACGGAACGATCCGGAGTTGCTTGAGAATGAAACATGGAATGAAGGGAATCTTTCTGTCGGCACGGCATCAATTCCATTTACGGTCACCCATCTGTATCCGAACAAACCGGCAAGAGCATTTGTCAAACTACAGGACTATGCTTCGGATATCGCATCGAATGCGCATAATCTTGCGTTGTCGATCAACAATACTGCAACAAAATACGATTCGGGTTTTATCGATAAATACCAGGTAAAAGTACTGCAGGCGAATTTTTCATCTGCCGCGTTGGTAGAAGGCTCAAATACAATTGACATTCATTCGTTTGCAACGGCTGGTACAATTAATACAGTAATCCGTGATTGGTACGAGTTGGAATATCCTCGGTATCTTCGTGCGACAGATGATTCATTATCATTCAGTTTTGCCAACACTTCCGGTCTGCCGGCCGGGACCATTGCTATCAGCGGAATGACCGGGGCGGCAGTATCATTATATAAATATATCATCTCCGACAGCACCATCACAAAGATCACCAATTACTTCATCCGAAATGACTCGCTCTTTTTCCAGGATTCCGTCAAAAACGGGACGCAGTATTACGTATTGAAAGAGAGTAAAATCCCTACACCGTTGGTATTTTATAAAAAAAAATTCGTAAACCTTCGCAGCACTCTTCATAGCGCCGAATATATCGCGATCACTCACCCGTATTTCCGACCGGTGATCAACAATTACATTTCTTTCATCGCATCGACATATGCCGTCACAGCGAAAGCGGTGATGATTGACGATATCTATGATGAATTTAATTACGGATTCCTTTCGCCGGTGCCCATAAAAGATTTCCTGCAAACCGCATCAATGCTCTGGCAAGCCCCGAAACCACGATTTGTCGTTCTGATCGGCAAAGGGACATATGATTTCTACGGCAACAAAACGAGATATCTCGGTACACCGCCAACGCCGAACTTCGTCCCGCCGTACGGAAATCCTGTCAGCGATAATTGGTTCGTGCAGTGGGATACCACGGGAGCCTTGATCCCGCAAATGAACATCGGGAGGATTCCCGCTAAGGACCTCAATGAATTCAGTTCGTACTTCATCAAACACCAACAATATATCGCAAAAGGATTCGACGATTGGAACAAGAAGTATATTTTCTTTTCCGGCGGAAACTTCAATAATCCGAACCAAATTGCGCAATCGAAAGGCGCCAACGAGCACATCATCAACAATTATGTCGTGCCGCCTCCGGTCGGTGGAAGTGCGGCAAATTTTTACAAAACGACAAATCCAATCACAAATTTCGGTCCGTACACGCAAGAGGAAATTTCAAAGGCGACTGAAGAAGGAGGAATGTTTATCTCATATATCGGCCACAGCGGGACCCAAACCTGGGATAACAGCATTGTCGATATTTCTCAACTTGCAAATTCCCGAAACAGAAGCCCGATGATATCGGATTTCGGTTGCTCGACAGCGAAATTCGCCGAATCGGATGTCGTTTCGTTTTCCGAACTGGCGGTCAACGGGTTGCAGGGACAGGCAATTTCCTATATCGGGAATTCTTCGCTCGGTTATGAGTCGACGGCTTTTACATTTCCGCAGCTGTTCTATCGGAAATTACTTGTCGATACGTCAGCGACGCTTGGCGATATCCATCGGTTGGCAAAGATCGATTTTATGAAGCAGTACGGAACTGCCGGCACATACGGACTCTTCGCGAAGACGAACACATTGATCGGAGATCCGATCATCTCGTTACCGATACCGACGAAACCAAATTTATCTGTTCTTAACGCACTCTACGTCCAATCACCTGAAATTCCGACGGACGTCAACGACAGTCTTACCGTAACCTTTGTGTATTATAATCTTGGTACTGTCACAGTTGATTCCGTCGCGATACGTATCACTACCGAATACAATGGATCTGTCGTTTATTCAAAGAATATGAAGATCCCGTTGCCGTCATATTCAGATTCGATTGTATTTTCAGTCCCGATCAAAAATAAACCGGGAGAACATACGATTTCGGTACTTTTCGATAAAGACAACGTCATCGACGAACTGTATGAAAACGATAATTCATTTTCCCGATCCTTCCTGGTTGCCGCGACAACCATCCGAACGATGGCACTTACTCGAATATTGAACCAATCAGCCGGTCTCTTGACATTCCTCAGCCCCTCGGCTCGATCAACACAATCATCATTCTTGATCGATATTGGCACAGATCCTTCGTTCTTCCAACCGACATCGGTACAATTGCCGTTCGATACATTTTACACTTCGTATGCTCTCGATCAATCATTCATCGGAAAACGGGTGTGGATACGATCAAAGTACAGTGACGGATCCGGTGTAGGAGTGATAGAATCCTATTATCGAGGTCAACAATCTAATATTCTTATCATAGATAGTACTGGATATAGTGAACTTGAAATGGCCGGTGTAAGGAATATTGACAACACCGCTGTCAGGCTGGATTCGAGTACGATTATTTTTTCGGCAATATCTGCCGGATTAAACGATGGAAGTACTGCAGTCATAACGAAAAACGGCCAAAATTTTATCCCGCAAAGCGAGCTCGGCGGACATCATGTTTGTATATTCGACGGAAATACGTTTGGGTTGAAATACTATAACAGATATTTAGTGTCGAGCGGAGGTTCTGTGATAACCAATTATGAAAATTTATTGGACACTGTAAAAACCAGCGACATTGTCATTATCGCGATTGGAAATGATGGCGGTTCTAACTTGTCAGTAAGCTTGAAAAATAAGATCAAACAATTGGGAAGTATGTATGTTGATAGTATTACAACGTGGACTTCCTGGGCAATCATCGGCCGTAAAGGGGCTGCTCCCGGTTCTGTTCCGGAGATGGTTTCTCAGCCCTTCCAGGGCCGTGTCCAGATCGATACGGCAATTGCTGTACCGGATACGATCGGCAGTTTCTCGACGCCATTTTTCGGACCTGTTGCTGAATGGAAAAATATCGGTGTGAAGTACACAGAACAATCGCAGGGTAATATTTCGATGAATCTGATCGGCATACGTACGACTGGTGAGTCGGATACACTGAAGCAATGGAGCCTCATCGATACACTGCTTGATATCTCGGATGTCAATGCTTCGGGTCATCATTCCATCAAACTCCAGGGGATTGTGAAGCGATCCGCCGGTGAACTCTCTCCGACAATCTCCTCGATCGAAATCAATTATGACGCTCTTCCCGAACTCGGAACAAATTATCAAACCGTCCGCTGTTTTGTTCCGCAGAGCGGCGGAACACGGAAAGAAATTCAGTCGGGAGACACCGTGCTGCAGGGGGAGAAGATCGATGTCGTCTTCCGTGTCTATAATGCCGGCGGAGTGCCGGTCAAAAATGTCGGCGTGATTTTGTCGTCGCAGTGGGAGAACAACACCATTGAGGATATCTCGTCAATTGCGATTGATTCTCTTGGAGTCCGGTCATACAGGGAATTTACTTCATCATATAATACGTCGCTGGGATTCGGCCGCCGGAATATCCGTGTGAATATCGATCCGGATACGACGGTCAGGGAACTGTACCGCGATAATAATTTCTTCGTATTTCCAGTCGTGGTGAAAAAGAATCAGACCAGCCCGGTGCTGCCGAATCTTGCCATCACACAATTGGGAATCCGGCCGCCGCTGCAACGCATTACGGATGAGGTTGATTCGGCGAAATTTACCGTCATATATGCCAACACCGGCGCATTGGTGAATGACAGTGTTACAATTTCCGTAAAGCATCTGTATCTCGGTTCACCTGCGACGGAATGGCAGGAGAGAAGAAAATATCCCTCCACCACGGATACATTCATGGTGACGGTACCGATACTGAAGCGTTCCGGCGAGCATGCGCTGCAGGTGGATCTCGATCCTGTCGGATTAATTACCGAATTAAACGAAACCGACAACGATGCAACATTCTACTTTACCGTCTTTACGACCGATTTTAGAATCATACAGCCCACTGCATTCAGTCTTTCGTCGGCGGATCGGATAATCCTTCTTAATCCTACGTCGTTGGACTCGACACTTCCGTTGATTGCACAGGCGCAGATCGATACGCTTGCATCATTTACTTCTCCGGTAACAATGACGTCGCCGATGGGGCAATTTACTACGGAGTTTTCCATCATTTCGCTGCAAAAGAACAAACGATACTATTGGCGTGTCAAGCATCTCAACAGCACGCGCGACTGGACGACGGGTTCATTTTATCTGGGAGATACAGCCGCGTTTACGCTAGGCCAGGTCGATTCGGCGGGGTGGATGGGAAATACGTTCGAACGGACCTCGTATGACAATGTGAACGGTGCACGAATTGTCGATACAAAGTTTGAGATTTCGGCAATGTCGGCGGGATTCAACGACGGTTTGAACGGAGCGGTGGACCTGAACGGCATCAACATCATCGCTCCGATACTCGGTCCGGGACACAATATAGCCGTCATCGACACGGTCACATTTGCCGTAAAAGCGCTTCGCCGATTCGACGTCTCAAATAATACCGCAGAGGTCGATTCGCTGGTGAATTTCATCGGCGCCGTTGCTGCGGGAGACATCGTTGCGAACGTGATTGTAGACGATGGCGCGAATAATCTCACCCCCGCGGCGAGAAATGCATTGAAAACCATCGGTTCTGCACGGATCGATCAATTGACGTTCCGCGATTCCTGGGCGATCATCGGAAGAAAAGGAGCAGCAATCGGATCCGTCCCTGAAATGTACACATCGCAGGGATCGGGCCCTGCTTCGGCCGATACGGTCATCATCCGAAAAGAGAGCACCGGCAGAATCGTGACTCCGGTAATATCGTCGTACGGATTGTTGAACACTTTGCAGATCACATCACAGATTCCTCCGTCACGCGGTGCGGTGAGGAATCGTTCGGCAGCCAGAACGGCCATTGGCGGAGAGATCACGACCCGCATCGTCGGCATATCCCCGACAGCGGGAAACGACACGGTAATCACATCGGTGAATCAATCGACGATTCCGATGCAATCCTTTTCCGTTCAGCAATATCCGATGATGCAGATCGTATTCGACCTGACAACAAGTACATCGTTTGCATCGCCATCCATCAGCGCATGGTCAATAAGCGCTGCACAGCCGGTAGAACTGGCAACCTCAGCCGCCGGGGCGTCCATCAGCAGTTCGTCGGTGATAGAAGGGGAATCGATTGATTTCACCGGATCGGTCTATAATGTCAGCATGGAAAACGCAGACAGTGTGCTCGTACGGATCAAAACTCTCCATTCAGGAATTGAGTCGGTATTGAAAGAAACACGGTTTATGACCATTGCTGCACGGGAGACCGTTACAGTGTCTGTGCTGTTCGACAGCAAGGGGAAAAAAGGAAATCTGGCTTTCATGATGGAGATCGATCCCGGAAATGAAATAGTGGAAGTGAGCAAGGAAAACAACAGCGTAACCTTACCATTTACGGTCTCAGCGGATTCCGTACGGCCGCTGATCGCCGTTACTATCGACGGCTTGCAGGTAGTGAACGGCGATTATATCAGCCAGTTCCCCGAGATCAGGATCAGATACAGCGATAATAATCCCTCCATGCTCTCACAGGCCGACACGTCGAATTTCAAGATCCGGTTGAATAATTCACCCGTGTATTATACGCCGGATGTGGCGGAACTGACCGGATTCACCTCTCCCGGAACGGCGGAGATACGCTGGACACCGACACTGACCGACGGGGAGAACATCATACAGATCCATGCGGCGGACGTGACGGGAAATTCCTCCGATACGCTGACGCTCTTTGTGAATGTCGCATCGAAGTTCAAATTATTGGATGTTTACAATATTCCGAATCCATTCAACCGGTCGACGCACTTCACATTCAATCTTGCCGGTCCGGTATTGCCGGAGGATGTGACGATACGAATCTACACTGTCGCGGGGAGACTGATCCAGGAGATTCAAACGCCGGCGATTATCGGTTTCAACAGGATTCAATGGGACGGCAGGGACAGGGATGGGGATGAGATTGGTAATGGAGTTTATTTCTATCGTGTTATTGTAAAACATCAGGAAAAACAGATTACTGCGACATCGAAATTAGTTAAAATGAAATAAGTATCGTTGCAAGATTACAAGATTACAAGATTACAAGATTACATAATTCTAGAGCATAGTTGAAAAACAAAAAAAAAGCAGCCACAAACTCAAAAAGTCACAAAAGGAAAGAGAAAAAGCAAATGCAAAAGTAAAATCAACCACCAAGGCACAAAGACACCAAATTGTATTGCAAACCTTCGGTTTGCATTTTTATTTTATCTAAAAATATGTGCGTTGGGCCGAAATCGACGGCGGTGTGCGTAGGGAAAGGGTCGATCGAAGCGTATTTTGTGGCGCGCCAGGCGCCACAACAGCCCGTGGGTTGGGGATCGATCCGCGCCTTTCGATTTCGAAGGATTTCTTTTGCTCCTTTTCTTTCTCGGAAAGAAAAGGAGGATCACAAAAGCAGCCACCAAATCACAAAATCACAAAGGGAAAAGGAAAAAAGTAAAACCTAAAAGATGTACCAATAAGGCATTAAGAACACAAAAGATTGTGTATTGCGAACCTTCGGTTCGCAGTCTTGAATACTCAAATACTCAAATACTCAATTACTCAAATAACAATTTAACAATTCCATAACCCACCAATAATCATTCGGTCAAGCGATTTCGGTAATTTGGGTCTACGTATGACAAGAAAAACTATGACCCTTGCGCAACTGTCGGACCTCCACTTGAGTCCGGATTATTTTCCCGAACGTTCAGAATGGTTTCGAGCGTCGCTGAAACAATGCCTCCGGTCCGGTGTTGACCATATTGTTATCACCGGTGATATAACCAATCAGGCGCGGCCGAACGAATTTGAACACTTTCGGTCGATTCTACGGGAATTCGATCTTCTCGATTCTCCTAGAATGACCGTTGTGATCGGGAACCATGATATATTTGGCGGCCCGTATCATGCCGAGGATGTGCTTGAATTTCCATCCAGTTGTAAAGCGACCCGTTATCACGAGAAAGTTCAGGAATTCTACCGTTCCACAAAAGAACTGTTTACCGGCGTCCGGTTTCTGTCACGGCATTCAATATTTCCCTTTGTCAAGATAGCCGGTAACAGTGCCATCGTCGGCATGAATTCAGTAGCGGAATGGAGTCCCTTTAAAAATCCGCTCGGATCCAACGGAATGGTGAATGGCGAGCAATACGAACTGGTGAAATCATATCTGCGGCAGACTCCCCGGGAAGCGAAGCACCTGTTTATCGCCATCCACCATCATTTTCACAAAACAGAACGCAGTCAAAACCGATCAAAGTTGGAGCGTGTTTGGTCGACAATTGAAGCAGCAACAATAAAGTTGCGGAAGAAAAAACGGTTGTTGAAACTGTTCGCCCAATCCGGTGTCGACGGCGTACTCCACGGTCATGTCCATAGACATGAAGCGTATACCCGCAGATTGGTTCGTTGCTACAACGGCGGCGGGTCAATAGTCCCTGCCGGCAACGGTATCCGCATGATCAATTTCTTCTCCATGCGGGATGGCATGACGGAACACCGACAAGAACCGATTGTACCACCGTCCGGTATCCGCAAAAACACCGCAATTATTTATCCCCGGATTATTCCCACCGCAGCGTAGTGTTTGATACGTTTCGTTGCATTTCCGCTACAATTCCAGTACTTTAATCAAGTTTACCACCGGAGATGCATGAAACGATTTCTTCTGAAGACCGAGCCTTCCGAATACTCATTCGATGACCTCATCCGTGACACGACAACTGTCTGGTCGGGCATACGGAATGCGACGGCGCTCATTCATCTCCGTACGATGAAAAAAGGGGACGAGGCGTTTCTGTATCACACCGGAAACGAGAAGCAGATCGTCGGGATTGTGCAGATTGCTTCCGACCCGTATCCCGATCCCGCGCAAAAATATGATACGTTGGTGGTTATAGAAATTCGCCCTATTCGGAAACTTGACCATACCGTTCCGCTTTCCGTTATCAAAAGCAAAAAAGAATTCAATACATTCCCCCTCGTCACAATATCGCGTCTTTCGGTGATGCCGGTCTCCGACGCGGAGTGGAAATCGATCCTCGCATTATCAATGAAAGAACAGTTATGAAAAACGTCTACGGTTTTATCGTCATTCTTATTTTCGCATTCGTTTCCTGCCAAAAACCCGATGAGGGAAAAGAAAAAGCTGAGATACATCCCATCGTTAAGGAACTTGAGCAGAAGTATGCACCGGACTCACGGGTTGCGATATTCGATCTGCAAATGATCGAAAAGGGAAAGACAATCACGCTGAAAGGGGAAGTGGATAACGCGGAGGCGAAGGAAGAGGTGCTGGCTGCATTCCGCGCACAATATTCCGAAGTGCTGGACAGTATCGAAGTTCTGCCCTCTTCCGTGCTCGGGGAAAAAACCTGGGGTGTCATCACCGTTAGTGTAGCGAACATGCGGACCAAAACAGGCGAGGGAGCGGAATTGGGAACACAGGCGTTGATGGGAAATATTGTGCGCATCTGGAAAAAAAGAGGGGGCTATTACTACATTCAGACTCCGGATAAATATCTCGGCTGGGCGGACGGCGATCAATTGCAACACATGACCGAGCAAGAGGCGGAAGAGTGGAGCAAAGCGAAAAAATTATTCTTTACCGGATTTTACGGTATGATCCTACAGCAACCGGTAGAGAATTCCTATCCCGTTACCGATATCACCGGCGGCTGCGTGGTGCGCGATCTCGGCGGGTCGGGCACATGGACACGCGTGGGACTGGCCGACGGCAGAGTGGGATTTATCCCGAAAAAAGACCTTATCGATTATGCCGATTGGGGATCGACATTGCAGCCGGTCGCCGCCAATATTGAGCGGACGGGAAAATTCATGATGGGCGTTCCGTATCTCTGGGGCGGAACATCGGTCAAAGGAGTCGATTGTTCAGGATTCACCAAAACGGTTTATCTGTTAAACGGCATTGTTCTGGACCGGGACGCAAGTCAACAAGCCGAGCAGGGAACGCCGGTGGATGCGGGTGAACAATTTGCCAATCTGAAAAAAGGTGACCTGCTGTTCTTCGGACGGAAAGCAACGGAGGAGAAAAAGGAACGAATCAGCCACGTCGCAATTTATCTCGGAAACCGGGAATACATTCATTCCTCCGGCAAAGTGCAGATCAATAGTTTCGACAAGAATTCACCGCTATACAATGAATATAATCTGGAACGGTTTGTGAGAGCACGCAGAATTATTGTATCGTCACCGCAGATGAGCGAGGTGAAATTAAATTAACATGGCGGATGAAGATAAGACTGTTAATGATTGCAAGATTACAAGATTACAAGATGGCAAGATTACAAGATTTATGTGGAAGGATGATTTATGAAGGATGAATTATGAATGATGAATGATTAATGAGTAACGATTAATGGTTAAAAGATGTCAGATTCCAGATTCCAGATGACAGACAACAGATTACCAATTACTAATGACCAATTCCCAATTACTTTTTATTTCTCCCTTTGTGATTTCGTGATTTTGTGGCAGCGTTTGCTTTTATTTATTTTTAATCTCTTTGCGGCTTTGCGTGAGCTGTTTTTGTTTTTGCTGTTGGTTTCTTTATTACCCTTTGTGTTTTCGTGATTTTGTGGCTGCTTTTGCTTTTATCCCTACTTTTCCCGTTCCATAACAAAATCAACAAACAGTTCCAATGACCGGCGAGCGTCGGATTCAGGGAACGGTTTCAGGCATTCCCGTGCTGCGTTGCCGAATTCCAGCGCCCGTTGTTCGGCGTATTGTATGCCGCCGTTCTGACGGACAAAATCGACGACGTATTCCACATCGTTTCCTTTTGTACCGTTCTTGATCATCTTCAGCACTTTTTTCGCTTCCTGTTTTGATGTTTGCTGCAGTGCGTGAATCAGCGGAAGAGTGATCTTCTTTTCCTTCACATCGCCGCCGATCGGTTTGCCGAGGATGCTTTTGCGGGAGGTGAAATCGAGTATATCATCACGGATCTGGAACGCCATCCCGACATTCTCTCCGAAATCGCGCATGAGTTTCCGTTGTGCCGGATCTTCCGTAGCGCTTGCGGCGCCGATCTCGGAACAGGTGGAAAGCAGCGAAGCGGTCTTGTTTGAAATAATCGTGAGATAGGTCGCTTCGTCAATGTCCAGTTCGCGGCTCTTCTGAATCTGCAGTATTTCCCCTTCGCTCATTCGCCGGACGGAGTCCGAAACAGTCTTCAGAAAATAGACATCGTCATGCTTTAATGAGATCATCAATCCGGTGGAGAGGAGATAATCTCCCATCAGCACCGCTACTTTGTTTTTCCAGACCGCCTTAATGGAAGCCAGTCCGCGCCGCATATCGGAATCGTCCACTACATCGTCGTGCACCAATGTTGCCGTATGGAGAATTTCCACCAGAGTCGCTCCCCGGTAGGTGCTGTCGTTGATGTCGCCGCACGCTTTGGCGGCAAGAAACACCACGATAGGGCGGATTCGTTTACCTTTTTGCTTGACGATGTACCGTGCTATTGTGTCGACCAGTGTGACGTTCGAACGCATTGCCTGCTTGAAAAAGGCATTGAACGAGGAGAGTTCCCGTTCCACAGGGGCTTTAATTTCATCCAGTGTATTGGTCACAAGAATTCCCATGGTCTACGCCGTTTTCCTTTGTGCAAATTTGCTGATAAAGATGCTGATCTCGTACAACAAAATCATCGGAGCGGAGAGGAGCGATTGTGTCAGGATATCCGGTGTCGGCGTAACGATGGCGGAGATGATCAGGATACCGACGATGGCATGCCGGCGATATTTTCGCATGAATGCCGGATTAAGCAGGCCGATTTTCGTCAGAAAATAGGTGATCATCGGCAGTTCAAAGACGATGCCGGCGCCGAGGACCAGGCTCAGAATAAAGCTGATGTATTCGTTGATGGCAATGTTGAGTTCGAAGATATCCGTGCCGAATGTCGAAAAGAAAGCGAGCGCGGTCGGAACGAGAATAAAATACGCGAATGCGATGCCGGAGAGGAAACAGACGGAGGTGAAAAAGACGATCCACCAGGCATATTTCCGTTCGTTCGGCAACAGGCCGGGAGCGATGAACTGCCAGATCTGATACAACAGCACCGGCATGGCGCCGATGATTCCGGTAACGATAAACACCTGCATGTATGTCAGCACGATGCCGTACGGCGTCAACACCTGAGCCTTCAGTCCCACTTTCAGCAGCGGTGCGAGCACCACGTCCTCGACCAGAAAATCGGCAAAGAACGCCGCAACGATCATGCCGATGGCGATCGCAATGACTCCTTTCAGGATCCGCCAGCGCAATTCCTCCAGATGATCCAGAAAGGACATCTCTTTTTCGGTTTGTGACGGTTGATCGTTCGGCATCAGATTATTTCGCTATAGAGTGGAAATCCGCCGCACAGATCGGCGACTTTTTTCTTTACCGAATCATAGACGCCGGTGTTGCCGATGTTGGTAATGACTTCGTCGATGAATTCGCCGACGATCGCCATCTCTTTTTCCTTCATGCCGCGGGTGGTGAGCGCCGGCGTGCCGATGCGGATGCCGCTGGTGATGAGGGGGGATTTATCGTCGAACGGTACAGCGTTTTTATTCACCGTGATGCCGGCAAGATCCAGCGCTTCCTGCGCCGCTTTGCCGGTGACATTCTTGTTGCGGAGGTCGATCAGCATCAGATGGTTGTCCGTTCCGCCGGAGATGATGAAATATCCCTTGCCGGTCAGATATGATGCCAGCGCCTGCGCATTCCGTATCACTTGCTTTGCATAGCCGGTAAATTCCGGCTGCAGCGCCTCCTTAAACGCAATCGCTTTCGCTGCGATGATGTGCATCAACGGTCCACCTTGGATGCCGGGTATGACCATGGAATCGAGCAGTTCGGAGATCATCTTCGTCCTGCCGGATTTCGGCGCTGTTAATCCCCACGGGTTTTCAAAATCCTTGCCGACAAGAATAATCCCGCCCCGCGGGCCGCGCAGGGTCTTGTGCGTGGTGGAAGTGACGACGTGGCAATGGGGAATCGGATCGTTCAGCAGGTCTGCCGCAATCAATCCTGCCGGATGAGCGATATCGGCAAACAAAAATGCTCCGACGCTGTCTGCGATCTCCCTGAATTTTTTGTAATCGATATTGCGCGAATACGCACTGGCGCCGACGGTGATCAGTTTCGGCCGTTCGCGTTTTGCCGCTTCTTCCACATCGTTGTAATCGATATATCCGGTCTCTTTCACCACGCCGTACGCGGAGAAATTATACAATTGACCGGAGAAATTGACCGGAGAACCGTGTGTCAGATGGCCGCCGTGGGAAAGATTCATTCCCAGCACCTTGTCGCCCGGTTTAATGAATGTGAAATAAACGGCCATGTTCGCCTGCGAACCGGAGTGCGGCTGAACGTTGGCATATTCCGCTCCGAACAGTTTTTTGACCCGGTCCCGCGCAAGATCCTCGACGACGTCAACATATTCGCATCCGCCGTAGTAACGCTTTCCCGGATATCCTTCGGCGTATTTATTCGTCAGGACGGTCCCGGCTGCTTCGAGCACGGCGCGGGAGACGAAATTCTCGGAGGCGATCAGTTCCAGTTTGGTGTTCTGCCGGTGCTGTTCGTTGCGGACTGCGTCGAACACTTCCGGATCGAATTGTTTGAGAGCGTTCATAGGATAAAAAATTTTATTTGGATTACCTGCCGGTCAGGGAGTGGATCTTTTCGACTCTCCGCGTATGACGTCCGGCTTCGAATGTTGTCTGTAAAAAAGCGTGGATCATATCTTCCGCAACGCCCCAGCCGACCAGCCGTTCGCCGAAGCAGAGAATATTGGCGTTGTTGTGTTTCCGGGCGAGTGTCACCGCGGTAACGGATTCGCAGGCGGCGGCGCGGATTCCTTTATGCTTGTTGGCGACAATAGAGACGCCGATGCCGGTGCCGCAGATGATGATGCCGTATTCGCAGTGACCGGAGGAGACCGCTTCCGCAGCGGCATGGGCAAAGTCGGGATAATCGACGGAGTCGGTGGAATGCGCCCCGAAATCCTTCACCGCGAGTTGCATCGTCTTCAGTAACGTCTTGGTCTTTTCTTTATACAAAAATCCTGCATGGTCGCTGGCGAGTGCTATCATTGCCGGACTCCTTGTTAATCGATGATGGGTGGAATGAACATCATTTCCGATGCGGTGACCGACACGGTAAGCCGGAAGATCGTATCCTTGATCAGCGTGGAGGAGACTGATCCGCGAATGCCTGCTTCAATGCCGAGATTGATTCGCGATTCGAAACTGAACGGAAGCCCGACGCCTGCCGTAACGAACAGTTCATTGATCGATTCGCCGTTCAGATTCAGATTGGTCATGCGGTAATATCCGCCGGTCCGGAAGGATGCTTTCTGCCAGAACGAACCGCCAATATTATCCGTCGGCAGGAATTCGAGACCGGCGCCGAAGCGGAGGCTGTTCTGAATTTCCGACGGATGAACGCCGTTGATCGTGAAATTCTCCCAATTCTGGAAATGCAGATCGGTGGCATACAACACTTTGTTGTGCATGGTCGACAATCCCGCTGAAATACCGATCGGAATCTCGACCGTGCTGCTTGCCGGAGTGAGTGTATCCTGATTTGAAGAGTAGTTGCGCAGAATCTCGTTATCCAGATCCAGCGACGAACCGCTGAAGAGCGTCATTCCGAAATCGATGTTCTTTGTCTCCGAAAATCCCAGCGCTTTGTCGACACCGGAGTAGAGTGCGCCGATCGTCGCTGCAACGCCGCTCATGGAGAGCGTTTGATTATACGAACCGCCGTAGAATGCGGAATTGGAGAAGGAGATGGACTGATCGCGATAAATGGAACCGAAGAGGAAATGGCCGGTCACGCCGAGCGTCAGATCCGACATTGGTGAATAACTGAGACTCATCTGTCCCGACGTGATACCGCCGCGTCCTTCATACACCTGTGTTGCCTCTGTACCGCTGACGGCCTGGACGGTCCGTTGTTCATATCCCACGGTGGAAAACGGGACCATGCCGAGTGAAAGAACGATGTTGTTACGAGCGGAGATCGGGAATGCCAGTCCAAACTCATTGAACGATCCTGTCCCGATCAGGCTGGTGCCGGAGGCATCTTCGGAACTGTACATTTCATATTGATACCCGGCGGAGATGAGTGTCCGGATGATGTTGCCGGTCGAAGCGGGATTCATAAAATTGATGCTCGCCCCGCTGAATGTCGCCACTCCGGCGTGACCCATGCCGGCGGTTCTGCCGTTGGACAGTGTTCCGATTTCTCCGATGCCGAAGCGGGAATAGACCGATCCCTTGCCGGCGAATGCGAAGGAGAAGAAACAGAGTGCTGCAAGAAGAATTTTTTTCATACTCATTTTCTTGAATAGATGATCGAGATGCGCGGCGCCCGCACGGCATCGCTGACGGGATACAGGACGACCCGGTCCGCCGTGTTCGTTTCGTACGCCCACCGGAGCGAGAGCCCTTCGTTCGCGCTGAGATTATTGATCCACCGCTGAACGATATTTGAGACGGTAAAGGTATACGTTTGTCCGAGCGTCGAATCGAATGATTTGAATCCGACGGCAAAATACGTATCGGACGATTGATCGATCGAATCCGCGGACAGCGACAGCAGTGCGATCAGCGAATCGGGGGAATAGATGCTGCGCCGGCTGTTGGCGGTATCGACCACCACGGTCATAACGGCATTGTTGACGATCGGTTTGTCGGTGAATGCGGAGAAATTAAAATTCACTTTGGCGCGAATGCCGAACGCACCGCGCACTTCGAATTTCGACAGAACGGGTGTTCCGGTAAAGAACGCGGCATGTGTATCCTCGCCCGCGGAAATAACGATCGAGTCGCGGGTGCCGTTCTTGGTATACTTGATCACAAGACGCGGCCCGACAGAGGAAGTAAACGATCCGAACGGTACGAATCCGACGACGCCGGTGGTCACGCCCGGTTGTGCCTGTACGGCAAAGCCGTAAAAGTCCGGTGCGGCAGTATCTTTATAGGCGGCAACCCAGCGCCGGATCAGCGTGGTGTCGATCTGCGCGATGACCTCCGAGGAGACAGACATTGAATCGGAAAACGTTCCAACGATCACACCGCCAATGGGGAATGTCTTCATGGAATCGGTGTTGAACGTGCTCTGGGACCACGATTGCATCGCTTCACGCACTTCCAGAGTGATCGGCGGTGCGGCGGGAGAAATGGAGTAATTGACATACAACCGGAACTCCGCGGTATCGATCACGGCTCCCGTCAGCGAATCGACCGCGTCGGATGCAGTGAAATTATATAACGCGATGAGCTCTTCGTTTGCTGCGATCCGTCCCGCCAGCGCGCTGTTGCTGAATCCGCCCATGATGGGGGCCGTATAAGTCGATTCCTGGTGCGCGACGACGACGGTATCCGCAATGGTAAAGACATCGTTCGGATCGATCAATGCACCGCCGATCGATTTCGGTTTTTCGGCGCAGCCGGTTATGACAAGAAGAATGCCGAGGAATAAAAGTGGAAGTGTTCTCATGGAGTACGACGTTCTGTTAAATGTTTCTTGATAAATTGAACCGCTTCAAACAGGTCCGCGGCGTAATGGTCTCGTTCGCCGGAGCAGAGATCCTTCTCCGCCGTTCCGTAACCCGTGGCGACCTGTATCGCCGTGGCTCCGACCGACCGCGCCGCTTGCATATCGACGCACTTGTCGCCGATCAAATAGGAGCGCTTCAGATCGAAGCCGTATTTCTTTTGAGCCGCAATCAGCATCCCCGGTTTCGGTTTCCGGCAGTCGCAATCGGCAACGTAGGGCGCCACGCCGTCCGTGGGATGATGGGGGCAGTAAAAATACTCCGTGATTGTTGCCGTGTCGCTTGCCAGAATCCGGTCGAGCGCCGCATGGATCTGTCTCAGATCGTCCTCCGTGTACAGGCCCCGCGCAATACCGGATTGATTGGTAATCACAATAACGGGAATGCCGAGGTGGTTCAGTTCGCGAATCGCAAGAGCACTGCGGGGTATGAGTTGAAGCTGGTCGGGGGTCGAGAGAAAATCCACATCGACATTGATCGTCCCATCCCGGTCGACAAACACGGCGAACTCTGAATGCACTGCGGCTCCGTTATTTCAACAAATTGCGATAGAGATTGACGTATTTTTTCGCGGACGATTCCCACGAGAAGTCCTTGGCCATGCCGTTCCGCATGATCTTCTGCCAGGTCTTTTGGTCGCCGTACACTTTAACGGCGCGGTGGATCGTCTTCAACAGATCTTTGCTATCGTATTTTTGGAATTTGAATCCGGTGCCGTTGCCGCCGCTCGTCACGTCCTGGATAGTGTCGTCCAGTCCGCCGGTCGCACGGACGATCGGGATCGTTCCGTATTTCAAGCTGTAGAGTTGGTTCAATCCGCACGGTTCGTACCGCGACGGCATCAGATACATATCCGCACCGGCTTCAATCATATGGGCAATTTCTTCGCTCATGCCGAATACAATGCCGGCCTTTTTGGGATATTTCTTTTTCAGCGATTCAAAATATTCATGGTACCGTTTTTCGCCCATGCCGATCATGACGAACTGCAGGTTCATCTTCAGCATGTCGTCGGCGATCTCCTTTATCAGATCGATCCCTTTTTGATCGACCAGACGGGTGATGCAGCCGATCACCGGAACGCCGGGTTTGTATTCAAGGCCGAACTTCTTGCACAGAGCGATCTTGTTCTGTTCTTTCCCTTCAAGGGATTTGATGTCGTACCGCTGATCGATATGGGGATCGGTTTCGGGATTCCAGAGATTGTAATCGATGCCGTTGATGATGCCGTGGAGATCTTTCTTCCGCTTCTTGAGTATTCCTTCCAGCCCCATGCCGTACTCTTCGGTGGTCGTGATCTCTTTCGCATATTTCTCGCTCACTGTCGTGACCACATCGGCGTACACGAGGCCGGCTTTCATAAAATTCAATTTGTTGTAAAATTCAACGCCGTGCATGGAAAATTCCGATTCCGGAAGTCCGGTTTTGGCAAAGGACTCCTTCGGGAACTGACCCTGATATCCCAGATTATGGACGGTAAAGACAGTTCGGATGTTCTTGAACGTCGGTTCGTCTTTATAGATGGTCTTGAGATAGGCCGGGATCAATCCGGTTTGCCAGTCGTTGCAGTGGATGATGTCGGGCTGCCAGCCGAGTTTCTTCAGCGTTTCCAGTACGCCGCGGCAGAAGAAGATGAAGCGGTCGTCGTTGTCGTGATAATCTTTTTTGGAGTCCGGATTGATATACAAACCGGCCCGATTGTACATCTCCTGATTGGCGAGGAAATAGACCTGTACTTTCGCTTTCAGGCTGGAAATGAAGGAGGAATTTACAAAACCATTTTTTGTCTCGTTCCCGAGGGGAACGGAAATCTCCCGAAGACGGATGACATCGTGCAACTTAAATTTCCGTTCACTGATGGTCCCGTAGCGGGGCATCATGATCCGGATTTCGTGTCCCAGTTCTTTGATTGTTTGCGGAAGTGCGCCCGAAACGTCTGCTAATCCGCCGGTTTTTGCAAATGGTTCTGCTTCGCTCGTTACAAAGAGGATATTAAGCGGTTTTGACATACAACCTTTGTATAGTGGAGAGGTTTACCATAACGATACAAAGGTACGAAAAATTTGCCGAATTTACAATCTTTGACGTTGAGAAGAATACGGATCCTCCGGATCAGGAGCCGATTCGCAGCCACGAGTGAAGAATCGATTGTTGGAGTTTGCTCGGTTTGGCGGATTTGACCACGGTGAATCGGGGTGATCCGGCCGGACCGGCAGTAAGACGGATTTCCCGCAATTTGTCATTCCGGAAGAGCGTCACGACATACTCCTCGCCGGTTTTCATTGCTGCAATCCTGTCGTGCAGGTCGGCGCTTCGCTGCCGATAACCGTTGAGAGCGATGATTTCGTCCTGAATCTCTATTCCGGCTTGTGCTGCAGGGGAGCCGGGATATACTCCGGTCACCAGTATTTTCTCACCGGCATCGACCGTAAAGGCTCCGAGGCCGTTCTTCAACGAAGGATCTTTGGCAATAACATTCAATCCCGCATATTCCAACACCCGCTCCCATTCCAACGGAGCAGTGCCGTACAGATAATCGTCGAAAAACTTTTTCATGGATGTACCGGCAAATTCCTCGCACACGGCGATGAAGTCTTTGTTCGTGAATCCCGCGATACGAGGATACCGCTGAACCATCGCTTTCATCACATCGTTCAGTGAGAAACGATTGTTGGAACTCTGCCGTATCTGGAGATCGAGCAGAAGACTGACATGCTGACCTTTCCCGTAATAATCGCTTTCGGCATTCCGTGAGTTCTGCCGGTTCCTCCAGTATTTGACCCACGCATCGAAGCTGGACTCCGCCAGCGGCTGGATGGAATTGCCGAACCGTTCGCGGTCGCTGCCGATCATCTGTGCGATAAGCTCGAGATATTCGTCGGCGGCGCGGAATCCGGCGCGCAGCAGGATAAGATCGTCGAAGTACGATGTCGCCCCTTCGCTGATCCATAATTCTTCGGAGTAACTCTCCTTTGAAAAATCGTACGGCGCGAACGCTTTCGGACGGAGCTGCTTCACGTTCCATGTGTGAAAATATTCATGCGATACCAGATTCAGAAATCGTTTGTACGAATTGGCGTTGGCGAAGATGAACGGCGTCACTCCCATAATTGTGGAGTTGATGTGTTCCGTGCCGCCGCGGGCATTTGGCTGGCAGTGAATCTGAAACACGTACTTTTCATAGGGGAGATCTCCCCAGAAAGCCAGATTAGCAAGAACGATCTTTGTAAAATCGGCGGCCAGCGTATCGCGGTTCCAGTTTCCCTCGCCGTAGATGCTGATAATGTGTTTCTTTCCGCCGGCGGTGAAGACGATATCGGTTTGTGTACCGATCTCCAGCGGACAGTCGGCAAAATATTCGTACTCCGGCGCCGTGAACGTATGAGGAACCCCCGGCACTTCATCCAGTCCTGTGGTCACATGCCAGTTCTCGAACGGAAGGACGGTCAGCCGGAGCGGAGCGTTTTTCAATTCTTCCACATACATAAAGACAGCCGCAGGATCCAGAAACGCATGCTCGCTGTTCAATTCGCGGGTGCGCTGATTGAATTCATTGGCGTACACTTTATATCGCACGGTAACGATGCCGGACGATCCGCGTTCGACGCGCCAGGTATCCTTATCGGTCTTTTTCCACGCCAATGGAGTCCCGTTCTCGTCCTGTGCGAAAAATTCCTGCACGCCGCCGGAAAAATCCTGTATCACATACCGCCCCGTCCGCCATGCGGGCATATGAAACTCGACAACGGAGCCTTTGGGAGCAGGGATTCTCACCTCCACGTGGAACAAGTGGGTGGAGGGAGCGGGCATTGCGAGGGAATACTCCACCGCCGGAGCGTCGGCGGAGCGGGATTGACTGTGAACGGTGGTGGTCATTGCAATAAGAAGTAGAATAAATACAATCATGGAACAACGTTTGTTGGTGAACGTTCTGTTAATGAATTCCGTTAAATCTAATAAATCATATCGAACCGGACAAGTGGAATTGGGATAAAAAAGATGTTGACAAAAGAGTCATGCTTCTCTATATTTGTGTAGGAATTCAATCATCATAGATGGAGCAACTCGTATAGATTGTTGTTAAAGGTTATCGATTCTGTCGCACAATACACAGACACCTTTAACGTTATACCGGTTGCTTTTTTCATGTACCGAACGTGACGAGATGTCGATCGATCAACGTTCGGTTTTTTCATTTTATGAAGAACACTCTCTCTGCTAATATTATTCTCGTCGCGGTCCTGGTGCAGTTTTCCGTTGCACAGTCCCCCGTACTGTACCCCGACCTGAAGGTGATCTCCTCCGATGAACGGGGGATGACCGTGGAATTTCTACCACGATTTTTAGACGATCGGATCATTCGGACGGAAAACGAATCCTTTGTGCTTCCGCAATTCATGTTCGGAGACCGCACGGCAGACGATCGCAAAGGGAAGGAAGATCTTCGTTCACGGGTCATTTCCGTCGCGCTGCCGGGAATGCGCGGAAATACGGTGACGGTTCTTTCTGCTGATTATGAGACTGTCAATAATGTTGCGCTCGCACCGGTAGCATCAGTGGAATTGACCGACTCCCTTGGAGCGGAACGCAAAACCTATACGGCCGATTTTACGCCGTCGCAAAAATTCATCCCGGAGCAGATCGCAGCATTCGAGCAGCCCGGATCGGTAAAAGGATGGACCGTGGCGAATCTTCTCATTACGCCGCTGCAGTACCAATCAACGTCCCGGACGCTTCGCAAATATACGCGGATCATTCTCCGCATCGACTACGGTGAAAAGGAACGAAGTACCGGTGGGGCGGGGAACGACGACTGGGGGAAATCGGCGTTGTTAAATTACTCTGCCGGAAAACAATGGAATGCCGCTGCGCTGAGAAAAACCGCCGCAGCGAGTTCGGTCTTATCGAGCGGGTCTTGGTATAAAATGGAAGTGAATGAAGAGGGGATGTATAAGATCGACGCACAGTATCTCCGGACGCTTGGCGTCGAACCGTCGTCGCTCGCGTCCATCTTCGACGTGAAGATCTTCGGCGCGGACGGCAGGACGATTAACGTGAGCCTCTCGGTGCCGAGACCGGCCGATCTTCCGCAAATGGCGGTCCGGTATATCGACAACAACGGCAATACAAAATTCGACAACGACGATTATATCATGTTCTTCGGTCAGACGACCGGCGGTTGGAATTACGATCCCGTGCAGAAGGAATATCATCATTACACGAATCCGTACACCAACAGCAATTACTATTTCCTTTCCGTCGGCGCCGGCGCTCCGGTGCGGCTGATGCAGGAACAGTCTGTCGTTGCGGCGACCGCCGGCACGGTGACGCAAACGCTGGGAAAGATTTTTTTCAAAGAAGAGAAGTTCAATTTTAATTTATCGGGACAGAACTGGGTCAGCGCTCCGTTCAATCCCGGCGACTCGCGTGTCGTCAGCAACCGGCTGCATGGCCTTATTCCCGGTACCGCCGTGCGATATGTGTATCATCTGTATTCCCGCGCCAACGTGACGGCGACGTTCAGGATTGAAGAGTCGGGTGTGCAGATTGCCGCTCCGATGCTCTCTCTCATGTCCGATTTCCAGCTGAACTCTCCCGAGACCGTCTTTGCGCAGGAGGTGCAAAGCGCAGTAACCGCCGTGCCGTCCCTCACCGATCAGCGAAGCAATGTTAAATTCACCTACGAAGCGGGCAGTGCTGTCGCTTCCGGATACATCGACTGGATGAGAATTTTCTTCCGCCAGCAGCTGACGGCGCAGTCAAATCAGTTCATCTTCCATTCGCCCGACACATCGGGAGTGGTCGAATATGAAATCGAGGGATTTACGAGCGACGATATTTCCGTTGTCGATGTCACATCGATGAACAGCCAGAAAAAACTCGCACATCAATTGATGCAAACGGCCGGGAGGGTAACGTTCAAGGATTCCGCAACGGCCGGCATCGTAAAGAAATACTGGGTCGGTACGGTGTCGTCGATGAAGTATCCCCGGTCATTCAGCGCAATCGTTAATTCCGATCTGCACGGAAAAACCGGCGCGGAATTCATCATCATCACGCACAAGGACTTCACGGCCGCAGCGGAACGGCTCAAACAGCACAAAGAATCCCTCCCGGCTCCCATCTCGACCATTGTGGTGGATGTCGATTCCATCTTCAACGAGTTCGGCATCGGCATGTCCGATCCGACGGCAATGAGAGATTTTATTAAACATGCCTACGATCAATGGACGGTTCGTCCCGGATATGTTCTCTTTTTTGGCGACGCAACATTCGACCATAGAAACATACTCGGAAACGATCGCTGGTGGGTTCCGACAATTCAGACGGAAGAATCGAACCAGAAGATTTATACCTATAATATTGAGGACTTTTTTGCCTATCTCAATCCGAACAATCAGTTGCAAGTATCGATCGCGCACGGACGGCTCTGTCCCCGCAGTGCGGAGGAAGCGTCTTTTCTGGTCGATCGGATTATTGACTATGAAACCGGCGCGGACCGATCTTCCTGGAAGAATCTTATCACGGTCGTTGCGGACGACATGGTTACTCCCGATACCCAATTGGAGAGTGATCATATCATACAATCCGAATCGCTGATTTCAACCTATACGCCGAAGGATTTTGAGGTGAAACGGATCTATCTTGAGGAATATCAAACCACATTCACTTCCTCCGGCAGGCGGAAACCCGAAGCGCGCACGACGCTGCTCGAGCAGGTAAATCGCGGAACGTTGATACTCAATTACATCGGACATGGTAATCCAAGGGTCTGGGCGCATGAATCCATTCTATCGATAGACGATGTGAAGACGCAGTTCGCCAATCCGGATAAACTGACATTCATCGTTGCCGCCACCTGCGACTGGGGGCGCTTCGAAGAGGGGAACGAGCAGAGTTCCGCAGAAGAGGTGATGGTGAACAAGAGCGGCGGTTCGATCGGCGTGCTCAGTGCAACGCGGGCGGTCTATTCCCATTCCAACGCCGAATTGAACCGGCGGTTTTATTCGTTCCTCTTTTCAACGACGCCGGTGATGCGCCTGGGCGATGCGCTGCTGCTGACCAAGAACGTCCTGTCGCACATTGAAAACAAACAAAAATATTTTCTGCTCGGAGATCCGACCATGCGTCTGGCGGTTCCGTCCGGACGGATCGTCGTCGATTCCATCAATAATATGGCGACGTCGTCGTCGGATACGATGAAGGCGCTGCAGAAGGTTACCATCTCCGCCACGGTACGCAATGCGGACAGCACCGTCAATTCGAATTATAACGGAACGGCGCTGGTAACGGTTTTCGATTCCGAGGTGATCCGCGTTATCCCTGCGGTGTTCAACTTCTCGTACCGGCAGCCCGGCGCGGTGATTTATAAAGGAGAGGCGACGATTGCAAACGGCGTCATGACGGCAACGTTTATTGTGCCGAAAGATATCTCCTACGAAAATAAAAACGGACGGATCTCGGTCTACTTCTCCAATTCGGCTTCGGACGGACGCGGCTATACGACAAACTTTATCGTCGGCGGCACCAACGCCGATGCGGCGGCGGATTCCGTCGGTCCGTCGATCAGCATCTATTTCGATTCGCCGACATTCCGGTCGGGGGATCTTGTCGGCGATGACCCGGTGCTGTATGTCGATCTGCGCGACAGCAGCGGCATCAATTCCTCCGGCAGCGCGATCGGCCACCGCATCGAAGCGTGGCTCAACAGCAGTTCGAAGAGCATCGACCTGACCGAATCGTACAAAGGACAGATCGACAGTTATCAATCCGGCACCGTGCAGTATCCGATGTCCGGTCTAGCCGACGGAAACCATACCATGAAAGTGAAGGCGTGGGATGTGTACAACAATTCCAGCATGGCGGAAGTCTATTTCTCCGTTGCATCCGGCGAGGGATTATCCATCCGGCAGCTCTACAATTTCCCCAATCCCGTTTCGACGACGACGGCATTTACGTTCCAGCATAATCAGATGCTGCCGATCGACGTGACCATCAATATCTATACCGTGACGGGAAGAATGATACATAAAATCGAGCGGTTCGGTGTCGGTGACCGTTTTGTCCGGATACCGTGGGACCGGCGGGATACGGACGGCGACGAAGTCGGCAACGGTATTTACTTTTATAAAGTGATCGCCAAAACCATCGACGGCCGCTTTACCAGCGAATCGATCGGCAAAATGGCGATCGTGCGGTAACGCACATCTGGTAATCGAAGAGTTTATTACCTATATTTATTAATTGATTAACCTGAAGGAGTACGCTTCAATGAAAAAAGCTTTTGGTGTTGCGGGATTGATGGTGGCATTGCTGGGATTGTTTCAGTCCGTTCAAGCACAGGCGGGCGGTTCCGCCGTTCCGTTCCTGATGATCTCTCCGAATTCCCGTTCCAGCGGAATGGGAGAAGGGGGCACCGGCATTGCCGATGATGCGTCCGCCATTTTCTGGAATCCCGCCGGCCTCGGTTTCCAGACCGGCGGTGAAATCAGCGTGACCCATGCAAACTGGCTGCCGCAATTCGGCCTGTCAGATCTTTTCTACGACTACTTCAACATCAAACAGGAACTTCCGGAATACGGCGGAACACTCGGCGCCAGCGTTACCTATCTGAACCTTGGCGAGTTCATCCGTACCTCCGAAACCGATCCGACGGAGATCGGACGATTTAAGGGTTTTGAATTTGCCGTGACGATCGGTTTCGGAACCGCGATCTCGGAAGACTTTGCCATTGGGACAAATCTGCGGTATATCAACAGCTCTCTGTCGCCGTTCGGAACGGCGCAGGAAAAAGGTTCCGGTGTCGCCAACACATTCAGTTTTGACGTCGGAATGCTCTACAAACCGAAATCGCTCGTGGTTCCGCTGGTCGACGAGGATATCGGCGGGCATTTCAGCGTCGGCGTGAGCGTCACCAACCTCGGTCCGAAAGTCACCTATATCGATGCGGCACAGGCAGATCCGCTGCCGACGCAGCTGCGGCTCGGATTCGGCATTATTCCGATGAAGGACGAATTCAACAGCCTGACCATCTCGGTGGATTTCAGCAAGCTCCTGATCTATAAAGAACCGAACGGCGCATCGCACGAACTCCCGAAATCGCTGGTCACGTCGTTTACCAACAATTCGATGGAGCGGAACATTAAATTGACGAACACCTCTATTGGACTTGAATATTGGTACGACAAAAAAGTGGCGATCCGGTGGGGACACTTCTTTGAGGATCCGATCAACGGAAACAGGAACTTCATGACATTCGGCGCGGGATTGCGGTACGATATTTACGGACTGGATTTCAGCTACATTTCGGCGACGGAAGAGAATCACCCGCTGTCCGACACACTGCGATTCACATTCCTCATTATCTGGGGAGGATTGCTGTAATTGTCCCTTCGGTACGTCGGAGTCCGGAAAACACATTCCGTCTTCGTCTCTGATCACTTCGACCGGAACATTATTCGCGGGGGTGCGGCAACGCATCCCCGCATTCCTATACTCATGAAAAAAACATTCCTGCTCATTCTCATTGGTGTTACACTGGCAGTCGCCGGACGGATACCGCATCCGTTATCGGTCGGCACCGCAACGCGCTCCGCCGCGCTGAATGATACGCTGAAGATCCTTGCCGTGATGGTGCAGTTCCGGACGGACGAGGATATCAGGACGTCGGGGGACGGACA
Source organism: uncultured Chitinophagaceae bacterium (assembly GCA_964371615.1). Taxonomy (GTDB): domain Bacteria; phylum Bacteroidota; class Ignavibacteria; order UBA10030; family UBA8401; genus SpSt-333. Next base: position 223,878 of record CAYJMS010000002.1, on the reverse strand, counting down.
GTTCGACCTTGGCGCTGCACCGGAACCGATTATCGACGCGCCGCCGCATGACTCGGCGTATTTTGCCGATCATTTCATCTTTGCAAAGAATTATTTCCGGAAAGCGTCCAACGGAAAACAACAGATCGATGCGACGGTGCTGGGATCGGTCGTCACATTGCCGAAGCGGATGAGCGAGTATGCACCGATCGACGGATATCTTCCGTTGGCGCAAATGATCGAAGAGACATGGAAAAAAGCCGATTCGCTCAATCCGGGATTTCCGTTCGCTTCCTACGACCTGTTTGTTGTCTTCCATGCCGGTGTCGGTAAGGATGTTGATCTGCGCGGTGCATTGGGATATGATCCGACGCCGTTCGACCTGCCGTCGCTCTATTTTAGTGAGGATGGATTGAAGAATGTGTTCGGCGCATCCTACACCGGAATTCCGGTGCAGGGCTCGTCGTATTTTATCAAAAACTCCATCGTGCTTCCCGAAACGGAAGTGCGGCAGATTCCCTCCATCGGCGACGACATCACATTGAAATTGAGCATCAACGGACTGTTGGCGGCGAGCATCGCCAGTCATCTCGGCCTTCCCGATCTGTTCGATACAAAAACCGGACGGACCGCAATCGGCAGATTCGGATTGATGGACGGGCAGTCGATCTTCACGTATTCCGGTATCGCTCCTCCGGAGCCGAGCGCATGGGAGAAGATACAAATGGGCTGGACGGTGCCGATCGATCTCTACGGCACATCCATCGTCTCGGTGCCTGCGTCCAGCCTGTACGAAACCGGTTCCGATACGGTCTACCGGATACCGATCAGCGCGAAGGAATATTATCTCGTCGAAAACCGACAGAGGGATGCGAAGCAGAACGGCCAGACGATTACGATGAAATGGAACGGGCAGATTATTACCAAAACATTTAATCAGGACGAGGAATATTTCTCCAACGGCAGCATCGACTCGGTCTACGGCGTTGTGCTGGATGTGGATGAACTGGACTGGGGCATTCCCGGCCTCATCAACCCCAACAACAATTATCGCGGCGGAATTGTCATCTGGCACGTGGATGAAACGATTATCGAGAAGAATCGCGCAACGAATACCATCAATGCGGATCCGTTGAAACGGGGCATCGACGTCGAAGAGGCGGACGGATCGCAGGATATCGGACAGAGTTACGACCTGCTGAGTCCCGGATCGGGAAGCGAAGACGGTTCACCGCTCGACTACTGGTTCAACGGCAATATTGCACCTGTCTATAAAAATCAATTCTCGGAGAAGACAACGCCGAATTCCCTCACGAATGCATTCGCCCGGTCGCATATCACGATGAAGGATTTTTCACTTTCGTCTCCCCGCATGTCGTTTGAGGCGGCGGTCGGCAGTGCGGAGATCAAACTGGAGCGAGTGATTCGCGGGATCCATGTCAAAAAGAACAACGACGACGCTCCGTTTTCCGCCGATTTGAACAATGACGGAATAGCAGAGATCATCTATACATCCGGCGATTCGATCTACGTGCTTAAGAATGATTTTACACCGTTCTTGAACAATGCAACTGGGTTATTTTATCCGCAGGGGGGAACATTTCATCCCGCGGTTTTTTCAGACTCACCGACACAGTCATTGGCGGTTGCCCATGACAGCACTATTTTCCTGATCAGTGCGTTGGACGGCAACAACGACGGCATCGCCGACGTTGCGCGTACGGTGGATGTCGGCGACCGGATCACCACGCCGATCACCGCTTTTATCGTCTTTCCGGCGGGACAATTTGTTGCGGGCACACAGAGCGGCGCAGTGGTTCGGGCGGATATTCTGGCGAACAATACAAAAATATTCTCTTCTCCGATCGTCTCGGTTCATTCCGGTGCAATCGCCACCGTCGATTCCATTTCCATCTCCGGAGTAAAAAGAGCGCTCCCCGCACCGTTCCGTACCGCCGCAGCGTTGGACAATATGATCGTTGTGCAGACGACAAAATACATTACGGTGTATGACAGCGCCACGGCGGACGTCGTGCGCGATATCCGCCTTCCGGCCGAATCAACGGCACTGATGACAATCGCCGACATCAATACCGACAACAGACCGGATATCATCCTCGGAGTCGGCGCCTCGGTGTATGCATACAATATCAACGGTGCAGTACTGGAAAACTTCCCGTTCAATGTTCCCGCGGGTGATGCGGTCGCCGGCGGTGTGATGTCCGCAGAGGGAATTATTTTCTTCGGAACGTCGAATGGCTTGCTTTATGCCGTGTCGCGGGAGGGTCGCGTCGTGGACGGATTCCCGCTGCAATCGGGACCGATGGCTTCCGCACCGTTTATCAGCGAGAAATATTTACTCTCCGCGTCGGTCGATTCTTCTCTCTCAATTCGCACGCACACATCGATTATTACTGCCGGAAATTCGGTTTGGAATACCTATCTCGGATCGCTTTCTCATTCTGCCCGGGTTACGACAACGGGAAACGCAACGGTAAAATCGGCCGAAATGCTCCCGAAAAAATTCGCCTATAACTGGCCCAATCCGGTCTACGGCGGCGTAACGAATATCCGCTATTTTCTCGGCCGGGAAGCGACGGTAACGATCACAATCATAAACATGGCGGGAGAATTGGTGGACGAGATCAAAGGGACCGGTTATGCCGGACTGGATAATGAAGTGCAATGGGATGTGTCGAAGATCCAAAGCGGCATTTACTATGCGCACGTGACGGCCTCGGGAAGCGCCGGAGAACAGAGCCAGATCATCAAGATAGCAGTGGTGAAATAATGAGACAATCGATCTTCCGGTTCTTCTCATTCGGCATCTGCCTGCTTCTTGTCGGCATCTCCGCTGCGCCTGCTCAGGAAAATCATTACAACCACGGCGAGCTGACATGGGAAACTCTCGAGACGGAACATTTCTTTGTCCATTTCCACAACGGTGCGGAACGGACCGCCCGTGTCATTGCCAACGTCGCTGAGGATATATACGGCCCGGTCACGACATTGTACCAACACGAACCGGATCATAAAGTCAGTTTTATCATTAAGGACCATGACGACTACTCCAACGGCGCCGCGTATTTTTACGACAATAAGATAGAGATCTGGGCTCCCGCATTGGATTTTGATCTGCGCGGTACGCATAACTGGCTGCGCAACGTCATCACCCACGAATTTACCCACATTGTCCAGATCCAGACATCGATGAAGTTCGGCAGGCGTTTTCCCGGCATGTATCTGCAATGGCTGAACTATGAAGAAGAACGCCGGCAGGATGTGCTGTACGGTTATCCGAATTCCGTGGTCTCGTATCCCATTTCCGGTTTCATTATCCCGAGCTGGTTTGCGGAAGGGGTGTCGCAGTACAACCGTCCGGAACTGAGTTACGATTTCTGGGATTCGCACCGCGACATGATTCTTCGCATGTATGCGCTGGACGGACGGATGCTGTCGTGGAATGAGATGAGTCATTTCGGCAAAACGTCGCTCGGGAATGAATCCGCCTACAACGCCGGATTTGCCCTGACAAAATATATTTCGGAAACGTACGGACCCGACGCAATTCCGTCGATTGCAAAAAATCTTTCCCGCGTAGAGATGGTGACGATCGACAAGGCGATCGAGATGAGCATCGGCAAAGACGGCAAGGAATTGTATCAGGAATGGAAGGATACAGTGACGGCGGACTATACGCGCCGCGTTGCGCCGATACTGGAAAACAGGGTGGAAGGGGAGCCGATCGCAGAGGTAGGATTCGGGAATTTCCATCCCGCATTCTCGCCGGACGGAAAAAAAATCGCCTATGTCTCGAATAAACAAGCGGACTATTTCGGCCTGTCGTCTCTCTACGTTTACGATCGGGAATCCCAAACGGAAATGATGATCATCGACGGAGTCAAATCGACAGTAGCATGGTCGCCCGACGGATCAAAAATATATTACTCCAAGATCACGCATTATAATCCCTACGGCTCTCAACTTTCCGATCTGTATGTGGTTGATGTCGCAACGAAGGAAGAGACGCGGTTAACCTACGGAGCGCGCGCACAGAATCCTTCCGTTTCGCTCGACGGAAAACGGCTCTGTTTTACGGTCTCGCACGACGGAACGATGAACATCGCCGTTTCGGATACGCTCGGGAAAGAGATCCGTCAGGTGACGATGTTCGCGAACGGCGAACAGGTGTTTCTGCCCAAATGGTCTCCCTACGGAAGGACGATTACTTTCGGATACTCCGAAAAAGACGGACAGGATATTGCTGTTGTGGATGTGGAATCCGGACGTCACTGGTTTGTCCTGGAAACCGAAGCGGATGAACGGAATCCGTTTTACAGCGAAGACGGACTGCATATCTATTTTTCGAGCGATGTGTACGGCATCTTTAACATCTTTCGTTTTAACGTGATGTCCCGCATCGCGGAACAGATGACCAATGTGGTCGGCGGCGCTTTCATGCCGTCGGTGTCGGACAGCGGGGATATCGCGTACGCGTCATATACATCCACCGGTTATAAGATCAATCTGCTCCGGAGTCCGGCGCCGCTCGACTTTTACACTCCCCGATATCTGGAACCGGATCGGATTCGTCGTCCCGCTCTGGCAAAGTATGCCGACACGACGACAACGGAGCCGTTCAATTGGATGCAGTTGAGAAAATACGATGACACAAAACTCTTCGGCAGCGAGAGCCGGTCGTACCGGAATATATTTTCGTCCCTCGCAGTCATTCCGTTTCTCCGCATCGACAATTACAACATTAAAAGTGCGGGACTCGACTTCCTGAAGCCGGGATTCTATTTCTTCTCGTCGGATGTGATCGAAAAGTACAGCATGTTCGGCGGGGCGGCGATCAATCACATTCTCGAACGGGATCTCTTTTTGATCTTCGATTACCGGGACCGTGTGCTCGGATTCCATCAAATGGGCTGGCATCCGACATTCTCATTGGAATTGTACAACATCACGCGTAAAAGTACCGGCGATCTGGAACTTGGACTCAGTAAATATACGCTGGATGTCACGTACTCGCTGCTGGAGTTCGATCTGTTCATCAAGAGTCATTTGTTCAGCGAAATCGATCTGTTGACGCTCGGTGTTACACTCAGCCGTTATTCCACCGATATCGGCTCATTTGTTATTCCGGGGGATGCGACCAATCCGCCGATCAATGTTCCCGGTTCGAGCGAATCGTACTTTACCGGCACCAATCTCTCGCTGCAATGGCGCATCGACGGCATCGTGCCGTCGCGGGTGCGTGAGATTAATCCGACCGGAAGGGTCTTTGCATTTCGGTACGATTACGATATGAACAAGTTCAACGCCTCCGGCGAATATATTGCGACGGAGACGGGACTGCTTCCGAAATTGGATCCGTTTTATTTCCATCGTCTGGAAGTACGGCATACGGAACATATTCAATTGCCTGCATGGACGCATACGCTCTCGTTCACGCTGCGGGGCGGAACAATCTTCGGTCCGCCGGTCCCTGATTTCTTCGATTTCTACGCCGGCGGTTTGGTCGGAATGAAGGGATATCCGTTCTATTCGATCGGCGGTAACGAGATTGCAACACTCAATGCGGCGTACCGGTTTCCGGTCTGGGAGAATATCGATATCCGTGTGTTTCAATTTTATTTCGACCGGTTATATGGAGAATTTCATGCGGATTTTGGCAATGCATGGACCGGAACGCCGGCGATCAGGGATTTTAAAAGAGACGTCGGATTTGAAATCCGTCTGGAAGCGTTTTCCTGGTATGCATACCCGACTCGTATCTTCTTTAACGGCACGTACGGGCTCGATGCTTTTACTTTAACGAAGAACAGCGCCACCGTGCCGTACGGAAAAGAATGGCGGTTCTATTTCGGCATTCTCTTCGGTTTCGATTTCAGTAACGATCTCCAACGAATGTTAAGGGATCCCAATGTACAGTAAAGTAATGCTCCTTCTCTCTTTCTGTGCCGCGGCGGCATCGGCAGCGGACAGTACAGTGACCGGGCGAAGTGAATGGGATTTTGCACTCGGCAATTCTGTTTCATCCATGTTCCAGCAGGATGTATCGTATAGTGTTGATTCCCGCACGCAAACACCGGCTATCAATGCACTTTTTTCACTGGCTATTCCCGGTGCGGGACAGTTCCGTTCCGAGCGATACACCAAAGCGGCAATCTTTATTGCTGCGGAAGCGGCGCTGATTGTCTATGCGATTGTGAATGATAAAAAAGGGGACGATAAGACGCGCGAATACCAACAGTATGCCGATCTGCATTGGAGTCCCTTGCGCTATGCGTACTGGATCAACACTCACGGCGTGACGGATTACGGTCCGAATATCTCGTTTACGCAGGCGGATTATGACGCGATTGTCAATTCAAAGGATTTCAGCAAGATCAACGAATGGGAACGGGGACCGCACCAGTCCGGCATTTCCCATACATTGCCGCCGTACGGCGAACAACAATATTTTGAGTTGATCGGAAAATATCATCAGTTCAAATACGGCTGGGACACCTATCCGCAGAACAACGGAGTGCCGGTTTCCGATCATGGAATTGTGGATGCGCTTGTGCCGCAGCAATTGAAGGACTATGCAGCGGAGCGGGGGAAAGCGAACGATTATTACTACGCGGCAAGTTTTGCGGCAAGCGCACTGGTGATCAATCACATCGTCAGCGCCGTGGACGGGTACCTTTCGACGTTTGCGTACAACCGCGAAATCTCTGCTTCCGTCGGAGTGAAGCAGGTCGATGCAGCGGAAGGGAAACGATTGATGTCCGAACTGAGGATCAGCGTAGGCTTATAACTAGAAGTGGTCTCAAAAATGAAAATTTGTCACCCCGAGCGGAGCCGAGGGGTGACGATTCATAACGAATCATGCCTCCCTACGGGATCGTAGATCGACGCAGTTTATCCACCGAAGGTGGACTCGGCATGACAATAATGAGGTGTTTTTGAAACCGTATCTATAAATTTATTTTTCAACCCGCAATATATTCACCACTCCGCCGGTAAAGAAGATGATGTTTGCCAGCCATGCGGTCAGCAGCGGATTCAGATCGCCGTTGTATCCGAACACCTCGCTGATTTTCATAAACGCCAGATACACAAAACAGATCGCCACGGAAATTCCGAATTGCAGCGCCAGTCCGCTCCGTCTCTTGCCGAATGAAAAGGGGACGCCGAACAGCACAACAATAAAACTGGCAAACGGGAATGCCACCTTGGCGTAATAATCCACCAGCCACCGCGCAACATCGTTGCCGCTCTGTTTCTGTCTCTCGATAAATGCATACAGTTCGTCGTAATTCATCTCCGCCGGTTTCTCCACTTTCTTGATCAAGTCTTTGGGAGAGAACGTCAGATGTGTCATGACCAGTTCTTTGAACGGAATAATCTGTTCGCCGTCGGCGCGAAGAATTCTGTGCCTTCCGTTTTTCATTATCCAGTGGTTCGATGTGCTGTCCCAATTGATCTGCACCGCATCCCACCGCTGCACTACGGTGATGAGACTGGTATCGCTGAATTCCTGTATGGAAGGACGCGTACCGATGTTCGACTGGCCTTCAAAGAAAGAGATATAAACGATTTTCTGCGGTCCGTCCTGCAGGTAGATATTCGTTCGGGCGATGCTGCCGAGCCCTTTCCGGAGATAGTTCCGTTCGATGCCGAATTTGTGCTGGTTCGCATACGGCACCACCCATCCGTTAAAATAGACTGAGACCACGCTCACCAACAGGGCAACGATCATCAGCGGGGTCATATACCGGTATATGCTCATGCCTCCCGCTTTCATTGCGGTCAATTCATTATTGGATGATAATTTCCCCGTCGTGAAGAGGCTGGATAGGAGTATCGCTACCGGGGTCATCAGTTTCACGATTTCCGGTATAAAAGCGATATAATACTGCACGATGATGATATTCTCGACGTTGTTATCGATGAAGTCGTCGAGATTTTCCATTGCGTCGATAATGACAAAGATTGCCGTGAAGGCGAACAATCCGAATATGGTCGTAAGAATAAACTGTTTTAAGATGTACCGGTCGAGTATTTTCACGACGGGTTCTCCTCGGAGAACAGGAACTTCCGGACCTTGTACGGAAGCATTTGTTTCCATCCGGTGAAGTTGATCTCTATATTCTCCTTGCCGATTCTGTATGTCAGGTACAATCCCAGCACGCCGATGAGCATATTGGCAAACCACATGCCGAGCCATGGTTCAATGATTTGCCGGTCGGCGAGTTTTTCCCCGCCGATCAGCGACGACCAGTAGACCAGGAAGAAACCGAGACTCAATGACGCCGCGATGCCGAATCCCCCTCGCTTTGCCATCACTCCCAGCGGTGCGCCGACAAGAATGAAGACAAAACAGGCGAACGGAATGGAATACTTTTTATGAATCTCCACAAGGTATTCGCGGATTTGTTTGTTCTGATACGTCATGTTGGAGATTTCCGACTCGATATTGTTCCGATAGAACATCATCTGGCTGCTCATGGAGGTGTATTGTTCCACATTCCTCCAGAATCCTTTTTGCGGCGCGTCGTCCGGAATCGTCCCGGTAAACAATTTATCCTGCAGCCCCGCCGTATACTCGTCGATCCGCTGCCGGATGCCGTCGGTAATGGCAGTGAGGCTGTCCACCATATAGCGCATTTCACCGGAACTTAGTTCGCGATCGCCGCGGGTAAACGCATTGACCGCCGACCGTTCAAAATCAAATCCTTCCGCACGGGTGGTGAGACGTTGCCGTTCGAATTTGACGATCCGGTACAGGTTTGGTTTTGTATGGTCCACTTCATGAATTTCGCCGTCGTACAGATCCATGATCAGTTTTTGATAATCCCCGGAGAAGGAGAGTGAACCATGCTTCGCCGTAATGACGGTATTCTTGTTCGGATCGGAGTGGTCGTAGATCGTCACTCCTTCGATATTATTGGATGATTCAAATGTCTTTCGCACCAGCATACTGTATCCGGGCATGTCCTGATTGAACAATCCCGGTATCAGCGTCAGCGTCGGTTTTTTTCTGCGGATATCGATCGTCAATGTTTTGGAGCGGTGATTTGCTTCGGGGAGGACCGTATTGTTGAACTCGATCATGGCGTATGTCACGAGCGTTGCAACGACGATCACCGGAAACATCATCCGAAAAAGGCTCACACCCCCCGCCTTCATGGCGATGACTTCGTTGGAGGAGGCCATGCCGCCGAATGCCATCAGCGTTGCCACCAGGACGGCCATCGGTACCGCCAGCACCACCATCCATGCGAGATTAAGCAGCATCAATTCGGCGATCACGGCACCGCTTAATCCTTTGCCCACCAGCTGATCCATGAACTTCATAATGAATTGAAGCACGAACAAAAACATCAGGATAAAGAACGAACCGAAGAACGGAGCGATGTGCGCTTTGAGTATGTAGAACGATATCCTCATGCTGTAAGATACCTCTCAAATGGTTTGACAATCAAGAGAATATTTTTATTTTAGAGTGCTTTCACCAATACATAAAGGAGGTAGGATGAAAAAAAGTATTAAAATCGCCGGTATCATCGTCGGCGGCATTGCTGCGGTGGTGATTCTCGGTGTGGTATATCTGACGACGGCGTTTCCCGATGTCGGCCCTCCGCAGGATCTGACCGTCCAGGCGACTCCCGAAATGCTGGAACACGGCAAGTATCTTGCGCATCACGTTGCCGGTTGTATTGATTGCCACTCGTCACGAGATTGGTCGAAATTTGCCGGTCCGGTGAAGAGCGGCACGGAGGGACAGGGGGGAGAAAAATTCGACGAAGAAACCGCCGGAATGCCGGGAGTGTTGTATGCCCAAAACATCACTCCCACATACCTGAAGAATTATTCCGACGGAGAACTCTACCGGTTGATCACCACCGGCGTTACGAAAGATGGACGTGCATTATTTCCGATGATGCCGTATCAGGCGTACGGAAAAATGGATCCGGACGACGTCAAAGCGATCATCGCCTACATCCGCACGCTGACGCCGAAAGAAGGAGTCTATCCCGCGGCGGTGCTGAATTTTCCATTGAACCTGATCGTGAAGACGATTCCCAAGGAAGCGACGCCGATGGAACGGCCCGATCCTGCCGACACGTTGACGTACGGCGAATATATGTTTACCATCTCCGGCTGCGGCGACTGCCATACGCCGATGGAAAAAGGGACGCCGATTCCCGGCAAACATCTTGCGGGCGGATTTGAATTCCGTTCCCCGTTGACCGGCGATATCGTTCGTTCGGCAAACATTACGCAGGATCATGAAACTGGTATCGGACTCTGGACGGAAGATGTCTTCCTCGGACGGTTCACAGCCTATCGTGATTCGTCATGGCATTCAAAGGATGTGAAGAAAGGGGAGTTCAATACCGCCATGCCGTGGTTGCTGTATGCGGGAATGAAGGACGGCGATTTGAAAGCCATCTTCCGCTTTTTGAAAACGGTCCCGCCGGTCTCAAATAAAGTGGAGAAATTTACCGCGGTGAAATGATCCATTTTTATATGATACTATCTCAAAAATATCATATCAATGTCATGCCGAGCGCCTGTCTGCCGGACGGGCAGGGAGCCGAGGCATGTTCTTTCATAAATTGTCACACCTCGTCTTCGCTCGGTGTGACAAAAAGTGCGATGCCATGGCGAGTCCGCCTTCGGCGGATATACTGCGTCGAGCCATGTGAGCGTTGGGTAATCCCTCTGCCGAATGCATCCCCTTGGGAGTCTACCAGCCAGCCGACAGGCAAGCGATCGGGGTGACAATTTATTTTGAGATGGGTTCTACAATGATCCCACAAAGCAAGGCTTGCAATGCCTTGCTTTTTTATTGATATTCGGATAATTCAGTCCCTCGAACCTCCTTCGGAAATTTTCCATGAAAAAAATCAGATATGGTATCATCGGATTCGGCGCGTTTGCCGAAAAGGCAATCATGCCGGCGATACGAAAATCGCATAACTCGGAATTGACGGCGATACAAAAACGATCGCCGGACATGGCAAAATGGAAAGCGCAGGAACACGGCATTCCGCTCTATTTCACTTCGGCAGAGGAACTCGTCGCATCGCCGCAGGTCGATGCCGTCTTCATCGTCTCCGCGAATTCACGCCATCATCCCGAAACGCTGGCGGCAGCGGCGGCAAAAAAACATGTGATCGTCGAAAAGCCGATGGCGATGGATCTGAAGGAGGCGGAGGAGATGATTGAACACTGCGCCCGCAACGGCGTCAAGTTCATGGTCGGCCATATGCTCCGGTTTTCGCCGATGCTGCGGCGTATGAAAGAAATCATCCGGTCAGGAACGATCGGTGAAATCACGTTCGCCCGGTCGGAATTTATTTACGACGCGTCGAATTCGCAGCGTGCTTGGCTGTGGGATAAAAAAGTTGCCGGCGGAGGTCCGCTGTTCGATATTGCGATTCACTGCATCGACGCGCTCCGTTTTGTGCTGGATGATACGGTGACGGGCGCGCACAGCGTCATGAGAACCGGCGGGGATGAGAATATCGTTGAGCAGTCGAATATTGTATCTATGAGATTCACAAAAGGGACAATCGCCACGGTCTATACATCTTTTGAAGCGCCGTATCGTCAGACGTTTATCGAATGCATCGGCACCGCCGGTTCCGTTTCGGCACAGAATTTCACTCCAAGCAATGTCACCGCCTCGCTGGAATTGAAGATGGGTAAAGAGGGAAGGATGGAAAGCGTCGCGCAGGAAGAATTTCTGATTCCGGATCTGTACGAACTTGAGATCTCGCATTTTTCCGACTGCATAGTGAAGAATCTCAATCCATTGATCAGCTCCGAAAGCTCGCTGCATAATCAGGAGATACTCGAATTATCTCTCAAAAATAGCCTGTAATAACGCTTTCACAATTTATCATATTTTCTTACATTATACCCGCATAATGGTGCATCATACCAATTAACATGAACAACAATGAATTCTAAAAAAGTAAAAAGGATCGGGATATTGACAGGTGGCGGCGATTGTCCCGGCCTGAATGCGGTGATCCGCGGAGTCGCAAAACCGGGGATGAGTGATTTTGGACTGACAGTGGTGGGAATACAGGACGGATTCGAAGGTTTTGTCGAAGGACGGATGAGAGAACTCACACGCGATGATACCGCAGGTATCATCGGATTGGGAGGCACGATACTCGGTACGTCCAACAAAGGGGACCCATATCATTATCCTCTTGAAGGACTGAAAGGAATCGAGATCGTCGATGCCTCATCCCGCGTGTTAAAACATTATAAAGGGTGGGGTCTCGACTGCATCATCGCCATCGGCGGCGACGGCACGATGCATATCTCCAATAAACTGGCGGAACTCGGTCTGAACATTATCGGCGTTCCGAAAACGATCGACAACGATCTGGACGCAACCGATCAGACTTTCGGTTTCGATACGGCGCTCTCCATTGCGACGGAAGCAATCGACCGTCTGCACACCACCGCATCGGCGCACCATCGTGTGATGGTGATCGAAGTGATGGGACGCTATGCAGGATGGATCGCACTTCAGGCAGGACTTGCCGGAGGCGCCGATGTCATTCTCATTCCGGAAATTCCCTTTAAATGGGAAAGTGTTATGCGGCGGGTGATTGAACGGAGCACGCGCGGCAGCCGGTACAGCATCGTTTGCGTAGCCGAAGGTGCAAAAGCGGCGCATGAAGAGGTTGTCGTCAAAGAGACCGACATCAAGCGCACCGATCCGATCCGTTTCGGCGGAATCGGTGAGCATGTCAGCCGGCGCATAACGGAGGAGACGGGTCTCGAAACAAGAACCACCATCCTCGGACATTTGCAGCGCGGCGGAAGCCCGACGGCGTATGACCGTGTGCTCGCCACACGCTACGGAACAAAAGCGGTGGAACTTGCCGTCAAAGGCGATTTTGGAAAGATGGTCAGCCTGAGAGGAATCCATGTGACCAGTGTATTAATCAAGGATGCCATCTCGAAGCAGCGGTTGATCCCGGTGGACGGTGAGATCGTCCATACTGCGCGCCATGTCGGAACAAGTTTTGGCGACGAGTGATACCGTGACGGCGCAAGGATGATTCTTAAATGCCGAGGTGCTCACACCATGTGGACTCTCGGCATCGAATTTTATACTCCGTGAGAATATTCGGCACAACATCCGGCGGCACAAAATATATCGACAGTGAATTTCTGTTGAATGCCTATTGCCAGGGTCTGTTTCCGATGGCGGACGGACGGGATGGGGAGATCCATTGGTTTTCGCCCGACAGGCGCGGAATCATTCCGCTGGACGGTTTGATTGTCTCACGCTCCCTCCGGCAGACGATCAGAAAAAGGATCTTCACAATCCGCATTAACGCGTCATTCGAATCCGTCATACGGGCGTGCGGCGCACGGGAGGATGTCTGGATCTCGGAGACCATCGTGCAAAGTTATCTCCGTCTCCGTGAATTAGGATTCGCTCACTCGGTGGAGTGCTGGTCCGACGGGGAACTGGCCGGAGGATTGTACGGCGTAGCAATCAACGGAGCATTCTTCGGAGAATCGATGTTCAGCAGAAAAACGGATGCGTCAAAAGTCGCTCTCGTGCATCTGATTGAACGATTGAAAACCCGGGGATATCTTCTGCTCGATACGCAGTTCGTTACACCGCATCTGGCAACATTGGGCTGCACAGAGATCACAAAGCAGGAATATCATACTCGACTGAACATCGCGCTCCACAAAGAGTGCACATTCGACTAACACCTATGAACGTCATCACCGAAACAAATTTCCCGGCTCTGACCTTCCTGAAAAAAGGAAAGGTAAGGGACCTCTACGACCTTGGCGATCATCTCCTGTTTGTCGCAACGGACAGGCTGTCGGCGTTCGACGTCGTCATGCCGCAGGGGATTCCGAACAAGGGGAAGATATTAACGCAAATCTCCTCGTTCTGGTTCGACCGGATGCGGGAGATCATACCGAATCATGTCGTATCCACCGATGTCGATTCGTTTCCTGCCGCCTGCGCGCCGTATAGGGAACAATTACGCGGTCGCAGCATGCTGGTGAAAAAATCCACACCGCTCTCGGTCGAGTGCATCGTGCGCGGTTATCTCTCCGGCTCCGGCTGGCTGGATTATTGCGCGACAGGATCGGTCTCCGGCATTCCGCTTCCCAAAGGATTGGTCGAAAGCGAAATTCTTCCCGCACCGATCTTCACCCCCTCCACGAAGGCGGAAATCGGCGTGCATGACGAAAACATCACGTTTGACGAGATGGTGCAGCGCGAAGGGAAAGAGATCAGCGAGAAAGTGCGCGATGCCGCCATTGCGATCTATACAAAGGCTTCGCGCATCGCGGAAGAAAAAGGAATCATTATCGCCGACACAAAGATGGAATTCGGCATCTGTGACGGACAACTGATCCTGATCGACGAACTGCTCACGCCCGATTCATCCCGTTTCTGGCCGCGGAATACGTATGTACCGGGGAAAGCACAGAACAGTTACGACAAGCAATATGTTCGCGATTATCTCCTCTCCATCAAATTCAATAAAAAACCGCCGGGACCGGTCATGCCGGACGACGTCATCGAAAAAACCACCGCACTGTATCAACAGGCGCTGCTGCAATTAACGGGGAAAGAAGTACAATGAGAGTGATGTTCTGTGTGATGGCTGCAGTACTGCAGGTGTCGGTTGCACAATTAAATTTCAGGAACGAAGGACTGCCGCAGGATACGCTGGCGACGATCGGCACGCGGGTGCTCACCGGACGGGATTTTCTCGAGCGGTTTGAGTTGATGCCGTGGCCTCAAAAAGAAAACACCGCACGCCAGGAGGTCACCAAACGGGAATTCCTCTATTCTCTGGTGGCGGAAAAATTGCTGGCGCAGGAAGCGGTTGCACAGCAAATCGGCAACGATTCCGTTTCGGCGGGGATTCAGTACAATCTGGAACGGATTTTTGTCCGGGACGAGCTCTATAAACAGGAAGTCATTCCGAACGTAAAGATATCGGATAAGGAGATTCGGACCGGCGTCGGCCGGTTCGCAAACGAATTGGAACTGGAAGTGCTGGGGATCCTTTCCAAATCGGAAGGGGATTTGTTCTACTCGAAATACAAAAAGAGCAAGAATAAGCAGGCGGCGCTCCGGCAGTTCAGAGATTCGCTCTACATTCCGATCGATACCGTCCAACTGAGTTACGGATCTGCCGATGCGGCGCTCGAAAACGCCGCGTATGAGATCGACAAAGACAGCCTCTCGAAGCCGGTCGAATCGAAAGTCTACGGCTGGGTGATGGCGCGCCTTCTGAAGAAATACACCAATCCGCAATTCGCACGGCTTTCGGGATCGGATCAGATGCACAAGGTCCGTACGATCATCACGCAGCGGAAGGAAGATACGCTGGCAACAAAGACATTCTCCGCCGTCACATCGCCGCACCGCGCCGAAGCGAAGTGGGAATTATTCTATCCCTTCGCAGACACGGTTAGAAAATATCTCGAGGCGGATTCGCTCGAATACCGCACGAAGAATGTCTATTATCTGCCGGTTGCGTTGCTGGATAAAATTGAACGGTCGTTTGCCGCGCGCAAGAATGAAGTCTTCGTCACGTTCGATTCCGGGGAACCGATGACGCTGGGACAGGTACTGCTCGGCCTGCGGAACAATTATATCGTCTTCCCGAACCTCCGGAAAGAATATATCGAGTGGGTGCTGAACAACAATATTAAGACGGTGATACAGAACGAATTGCTGACGAGGGAAGGTTTCAAAAAAAATCTCCAGCAGTCGGAGAACGTCCGCCGCGATGTTTCCACATGGATGGACAATCGGAAGGGGCTTCTGCTCTTGCATCGGGTGGCCGATTCTGTTGCGGTGGACAGTATGGAGATCGAAGCAGAGTATCTGAAGGATCCCGGACTCTACGGTGCAACCGTTCTGGTCAAATTGCGCGAAATTCTTGTTGACAGCGTCGCTCTTGCCAAACAGCTGCGTGAACGGATCAACCGGGGAGAGGATTTTGCCGCACTGGCGCGGCAGTACTCCACACGGAAAGAATGGGCGGTGCGCGGCGGAGAATCTGACTATATCGACGTTAAAAAAATGGGAGACCTCGGACTCTACGCCGCCACGGCGACAATCGGCGAGGTTGAAGGGCCATGGAGAATAAAGGACGGATTGACGATCTTCTCGGTCATCGAACGGAAAATTCTGGACGATTCACTCCGTGCGAATTTCGGAGAAACCAGACAGAGAATCGAACAAAAGCTCCTGCGGGTGAAGAAGCAACAGACGATTGACCGGTATGTCGGAACTCTCGCAAAGAAGTACGGTGTTACCATAGACGAAGGGGCGTTAACGCGGGTGCCGACCACCAATCACAGCATGTTTACATGGCGGCATATCGGTTTCGGCGGAAGGATCGTCGCCGTACCGCAGGTGCAGAAATTATCGGAATGGATCTATGAATGGCGCCGGCAGGAACAACTCAACCAATAAGAAAATGTATTTACTCACGAACGACGGACAGGACTGAAATGATGAATGTAACATCGGAAAATATTCTCAATGCACTGCGGGTAATCAAAGATCCCGATCTCCACCGCGACATTGTCACATTGAATTTTGTGAAAGATATCAAGATCGACGGATCAAACGTTGCGTTCACTATCGAACTGACGACACCGGCTTGCCCGGTAAAGGACGATTTCAAGAAGCAGGCGGAACAGATCGTGCGGAGCACATTTCCGGATGTGAAAAATGTTGCCGTCACGATGACCTCCAGCGTCACACAGCGTGCCTCCGTGCAGCAGGCGCCGATTCTGACCGGTGTTAAAAACACTATCGCCGTTGCGAGCGGTAAAGGGGGAGTGGGAAAATCGACCGTGGCGGCGAATCTCGCCGTGGCGCTGGCGATGGAAGGGGCCAGTGTCGGTTTGATCGACTGCGATATCTACGGGCCGAGCGTACCGCTCATGTTCAACATCAACGAGAAACCGATGCTGCACAATCAGAAGCTCGTTCCGCTGGAAAAATACGGTGTGAAAGTGATGTCGATCGGTTTTCTGGTCGATTCCACACAGGCAGTGATCTGGCGGGGGCCGATGGCCAGCGGCGCCGTCAAGCAATTTCTGACGGATGTCAGCTGGGGCGAACTCGATTATCTCGTCTTCGATCTTCCCCCCGGTACCGGGGATATCCAATTGACGATCGTTCAGCAGATTCCCCTCTCCGGCGCAGTGATTGTGACGACGCCGCAGGAAATGTCCCTGACCGATGCCCGCAGGGGAATGGCGATGTTCCAGAAAGTGAACGTTCCGATCCTCGGTGTTATCGAAAACATGAGTTACTTCGTCAGCGCAAGCGGCGAACGGGAAAATATTTTCGATACCGGCGGAGGGAAAAAAGTGGCGGAACAGTTCAAAGTTCCGTTTATCGGCGAAATTCCCATCTATACAAAAATCCGAATCGGCAGCGACACCGGCCGCCCGGTGGTGGACGGCGAACCGGACAGCGAACCGGCAAAGATCTTCCGGACAATTGCGCGCAACCTTGCCGCGCAAATAAGCATCAACAATGCGGCGGGACAGTCTGCACCGATCGAAATTTCGATCGGATCATAATAATACCTTTAACCATGGAGCCGTCCCCAAACGGATGGCTCCGATCATTCAACCATGAGCGCCGACATAACAGAGCGTGTGCAAAAATCCCTCGACGATGTTCGTCCCTTTCTGCAGGCGGACGGCGGAGATGTGGAACTTGTCCGTGTAACGGACGACGGATTCGTGATGGTGAAACTCACCGGCGCGTGTCTTTCCTGCCCGATGTCGCGTATGACGCTCCGCGCGGGAATCGAACGGCGGTTGTTGAGGGATATTCCTGAAGTAAAACGAGTGGAACAGGTGATGTAATGGCAAATAGGACGGTTCCAGTGCTGTTCGAAATGTTATTGTTTTAACTGCACTTCCCGCACATTCCTGTCTTTAATCTGCAAAATTCTTCCCTGCGCTTTTCTTACCAGATCGTAGTTGTGTGTCGTCATTAATACCGCCGTCCCCTTATGATTGATATCCAGCAGGAGTTTCAGAATCTCCAGTGATGTACCGGGATCGAGATTGCCGGTCGGTTCATCCGCGAGGATCAGGAACGGTTCGTTCACCAGCGCCCGGGCAATGCAGACGCGTTGTTGTTCGCCGCCGGAAAGTTGGTGCGGCATTGCATTCCGTTTGTGGCCCAAGCCTACATGAGTAAGGACGGTCAGCACTTTCTTTTTGATCTCGTCCGATGTTGCGCCGGTAACATGCAGCGCAAACGCGATGTTTTCATAGGCGGAACGGTCTTCCAGCAGTTTGAAATCCTGAAAAATCACACCGAGTTTCCTCCGCAGAAACGGTATCTCCGTCTGCGTGATCGATTTGGATGAATATTCTCCGATGGTGACAGTGCCGGCGAACGGTTTCAAATCCATATACAGCGTTCGCAGCAGGCTGCTTTTTCCGGAACCGGATTCGCCGACAAGATAGACGAATTCTCCGCGGTTGAGCGTGAGATTGATATCCTTCAGAATCGTGCTGTGATCGAATCGGATGCTGACATTGTCGAGGTGGACGAGCATTATGGTTTCCGTCGTTGTGCGATTGATGTGGCAAGGTGGAGGGCGGCGATCATGCTGCCGGGATTTGCGATCCCTTTTCCCGCAATATTGAAAGCCGTCCCGTGATCGGG
This sequence comes from uncultured Chitinophagaceae bacterium, assembly GCA_964371615.1. Taxonomy (GTDB): domain Bacteria; phylum Bacteroidota; class Ignavibacteria; order UBA10030; family UBA8401; genus SpSt-333. The sequence goes on along the minus strand of CAYJMS010000002.1, from coordinate 205,169 downwards.
GGATGTACGGATAATCTTCAGTCCCGCCGAAAAATTCACTCCCTCATCGAATCCGCTCATCTTCAGCGGAATCAATCCCTGATCGTGATACATTGCCAGTATGGCATCGAATGTTTTGTCGTTGCCCGAAGCAAAGAATCCGTCGGCAGCGAACGGGCCTTCGGCGCCGATCCCTTTCTGTTGTGCCGCCGCAATGGCCGGTGCAATAATCAATTTTTCTTCCGTTCCGATTGCGCCATTTTCACCGGCGTGGGGATTGAGCCCGAGCACGGCGATCCGCGGCGACCGGATTCCCATATCGTTTTTCAACGATTGATCGACGGTCTTCAACTTCTCAACAAGGCGGTCAATCGAAATATTTTCCGGCACCTGCTTTATCGGCAGATGCACCGTTGCCAGTGCGACCCGCATCGTTTTGGAAAGGAGCATCATCGTGACCCTGTCGGAACGGGTCAACAATGCAAGCATTTCGGTCTGTCCCGGAAAATTGTACCCAGCATTATGCATCGCCTCTTTCGACACCGGTGCGGTGACCATTGCATCCGCTTCTTTCCGGAGGCAGAGCGCGATCGCCTTTTCGATGGCGCTGCCGGCGGCGACTCCTGCATCCGGAGCGATGGTGCCGATCTGCAGTTGCTTTAACGACACCGCAGTCGTTTCAATCACCGGAATCGCTCCCTTGGGGAATTTCGACGGCACGGATTCGACCTTCTCAAAATGAAGGCCGATCTTAAACTTCTTCGCATAATGTTCAAAGATATTCAGCGGACCGATCAATACCGGATCCACTGTTTTTTTGATTGACGGATGCATGAGACTTTTCAGCGTCACCTCAGGTCCGATTCCGTTAAAATCTCCGATGGTGATTGCGATCGTTGTTTTCATTGACTTTCTGTCAGTGTATAGTTGCCTTGTCTGCTCTGGTCATTAAATATAAATTTCTTCCCGAGATTGGTATAATGCCAGATCTCCTGCGGTATCGCTTCCGGTCGTAATACACGATCCGTTGAAGTGGGCTTGCCGTAAAGGATGTAGATCCTGCCGCGGTCCGTGATCGATCCGTTCGGTTCTTTCAATGTACGGAATGCACCGACGGTATAGTCGACACGGCGGTAGAATTCCGCCATCAATTCATTGTACGCAGTTCCGGGAGTTGGATCTTTGCGTGTCCAGAATTCGTCAAACGTGCCAATGCGCGTCTCTCTACCGCCGCTACGGAGGTCGGAATATTCATCTCTGGTCATAAGATGCTGCAACGGCAGGGTCGCTATATCCAGATCCGACAGGGATAACGGCATATCCGGCCACCGTGCACCAAACGAAAGGTGTGTCTTTGACGAATCCTCAAATCGAATCGAAACGTCATACCTGCCCTGACGGATCATATTTCCAGTGACGGGAATGTAGTAGACCGTCGATGCGGTCTCCGGTTTTGTTACAAATCGTACATTCGCCGTGTCATATTCCAATTGCAGCGTGGTGTTGGAAAAGGTGCGTAGTCGAACAACTGTGTCGGCGATAATAGATGTGCTCTCTTCTTCTTCGTCTCTGAGCGAAATAATGTAGCGTGCGGAATTCATTCCCGGCGCCGTGTGTACTGCGACAAATCCGAAATTTTGCGAGAATATGACATCCCCGCCGAGATTGTAACTGATGAATTCGCCGGTTGCCGCATTCTGATCCTGCACGGGGATGAATGTGGAAAGAAGTGGTCCCGCGGCAGCAGGGAGTGTGACCGGACGTTTACTATCGGGAATCCGATTGTCGGATTCTCTATCATCCAATCTCAGCAACACAGAATATCTGCCCGGCGGCAGCGAAAATGTCATCGCCCCTTGATAATATTGTTTCCGGAGATCGTTCATCAGATTCGACGATGCAGCAAGGCGAATCTCGGAAATTTGACGCGAAATGGATTCACCGGTTGAATCGATTATCTCCACCGACACGTCAGCCGCAGCGGAATACGTCGATTCGTTATTCCCGTTTGTCAGTGTAAAAATCAGGTTGTCGTAGCGGATGCGGTATAACGCAAAAAGTGAGTGACCATTGGCACCGTGCACGCTTTCCGTTTCGAAGAAAATTTTCTCGCCGGCAGTCCTGTCGCGGAGGACCGGTTCTTGTGCCCAAACGGCAGTAAACAACAACAATGTCGTTATCGCTTTTTTGATCATAGTGAAGATTTCCCTGCTGCCGTGAACAATCGTTTAAAGATACAAAAAAGGAGGGAAAGGGAGAAGCAGCCCGTTAATTCTTTTCCCGTGGTGTGATGGTGACCTGTTTTCCGACCTCTGCACTATGGACTTTCATTTTTGGGTGGCGTTTCAGTATCGAATATCCCATCCAGTCAACGGAGGTATGTTCTCCGTGAACGAGTATGACGGTGTGAGGCTTCAGCCGGTCCACAATGGAAAGAAGTTCCGCTCTCGTGCTGTGTGCAGAAAAACTGTACCGGTCGATGTCGCACCGGACGGACTGCGGTTCCGAGGTATTCGTCAGTTGGAGCAGGTCGGTCTTTTTTGCCGTACGCAGCCGGTACCCCGGCGTTTGGGGATCCATGTATCCGACCGTAAAGATGGCGTTCTTGGTGTGATTCAACCATTGACGTGCGAGGGTGAACGACATCGTATGTTCCACAACCATACCGCTGGCGGCAAGTACAATGCTCCGGTTGCCGGCGAGATCGTTCAATTGTTCGACGTCATACAGATCTTGCTGGGGAATATCCTCCAGTACCAGATCGGTATCGTTATACGGTACGACAAACCTGTTTTTGTCGTACACCCGGTTTATTTTTTTCCCGACACCGCCGGTGTACAATACGCTTTTCGGCAACGCTCCTTTCTCCATCTGTCGCCACAATATCGTGAGCATCTCCTGCAATTTTCCCAGTGCAAAGACCGGAATCAGCACCGACCCGCCCCGTTCAAGCACTTTATTCGCAGTGACTGCAAGTCGATTCTCTTCAGCCCCGCGGTCCGGCAGATCTGCATCGTCCGTGGCGCCGTGGGTGCACTCAAGTATCAAAACATCGACCGGACGGTCCGGCAGTTGTGCGCCGGGAAGAACCGCTTGCCGTGACGTATTGATATCGCCGGTATAGTAAATCCTTTGTCCCCCATGTTCTATAAGAATGCCGCCCGCGCCGATGATGTGTCCCGCATCGTGAAACGACGCGGTGACCGGATCGCTGCCGTGGTGCCGGTATCCGTTGACAGTAAACTGTTCGCCGTATGGCCGCCATTCGATGCTTTGAATTAACAGATCGATCTCTTCGTGTGTGTACGCACGGATATCGGTGGAGTCAGCCAGTTCTGCTTTCAGGATATGTACGGAATTGTGCAACGTGATCTCTGAAACGGCTCGGGTTTGCGGTGTTGTGACGATACGGATGTACGGATGATGCTGCACCAGAAACGGCAGCGCATCGATATGATCCTGATGGGCGTGTGAGATCAACGCCGCATCGACCGGCAGGTCTTTGATCAGTTCAAAACGGGGAAGTGAATCGATGCCGACTTTACGGGGATGGGTGCCGCAATCGAGAATAATTCCCGTCCCTTCGATGTTCAGATAATAACAGGATGCGCCGATATCGTTGGCGCCGCCGAGAGGGAGGAATGTAATCATGACTTCATTTCACTACTTCGTCTGTATGGTATCGATGGCGTTTTTGAATTCGCGATAGTTCCGTTTCCCGATCAGCGCCGCGCGCTGGTTTCCTTTTTCATCATAGATGAATGTTGCGGGAACGGCGCCGCTCCACTCTTTGTCGAAAAGAGCAAAGAATTTGTCCTGCGAAGGTACGTCGGAAACAAAAACGCGGAATGGAACATACATGGATTTGAGGAACGGTACGATCCGTGACGAAATCTCATCGGGATAATCGACCGATACGGCGGCCACTTCAACGCCGGAATTTTTCAGCGAATCGGACAACTGCGCCAGGTCGGGGAATTCTTCCTTGCACGGTATGCACCAGGTTGCCCAGATGTTCAGGACCAATATCTTGCCATTCCGGTTTTTCACTAAATCGATCAGTCCCTTTTCATCGATGGGGCGGACCGTCTGTGCGGAAGCGGTTGTCGTGAAGATAATAAAGAAGGAAAACAAAACGCCGAACAGTGTTCGGCGTTGGGATGTAAAGAAATTCATCATTTCTGTACACGTTTGATGGAGCATCCGAATGCTTTCGTTTCTTTGGTGGTGACCGTCTTGCCGGCGAGAATCTCATCCAATGCAGCGCGAAGATCGTGCGACGAGATATTGGCTTGCCGCTGAGAATCGTCGATCCGTCCGTGATACAGAACCTCAAGGGTCGTCGGGTGGAGTACGTACACTTCCGGCGTGCGCTGTGCATCGAATGTATCGGCGACGACATTGTTGATGTCTTTCAGGATCGGAAATGCGAGGTTGTTCTCTTTTGCGTGTTCTTTCACATCATCTGCCGGTTCTGCTTTATTTGAATTGATGCCGATGATGGCGACGTTCTTCCCCTTATAATCGTCGTATAACGCGGCGTAACGCTCATTGTAAGCGTTGGATACGGGGCATTCCGTCGCGACAAACATCAGAACGATTGCTTTAGTGTTTTTGAAGTCCGAAAGGGAGACCGATTTTCCGTTATAATCGTTTAACGAAAAATTATCGACTTTCTTCGGCGCGCCGGCAAAAGCAATACTGAATGCAACAAAAACTACAACGGCAAGCATGGAGACTGACCTCATCATGTATTCCTCCTGTTGGAAATTAGATGCTGTAAATTGTTATGATGTCTTCCGGAAGTTTTTCCGCACGGCCGGTTTGGAGATTGATCATCGTATAATCAAAATAACCGTCGGCGGCGATCTTCATCGTTTCCTTCCGTAGTATCTCAAACCGTACTTTGGCGCCGGTAGTTCCAACACTTTCGATACCGGTCTTTACAATTGCAATATCTCCCAATACCAGCGGTCTTTTAAATTGGATGAAACAGGCGCTCACAACCCAACCCAAGCCGCGGGCGATAAATTCTTCCATCGTCATGCCGTAATTGTGTTTCATTTGATGAAACCGGGCGGCGAGCACAAGATCCAGATACCGGGAATTATGGACATGGTTGTTCATGTCGATATCGTCGGGACGGATGGTGACTTCTGTCTCAAAAACTGAATATGCCATAATCATTTATCTTTCTAAAAAACAAAAGCCGCCACAAAATCACCAAATCACAAAAGGAAGTGAAAAAAACAAAATCTACCACCAAATCACAAAGTCACCAAAGTGTGTTGCGAACCTACGGTTCGCGGAATAGAGGTAATCTGATAAAGATAGTGCGATGGCCCGAAATCGACGGCGGTGTGCGCCGGGAAAGGATCGATCGAAGCGTATATTGTGGCGCGCCAGGCGCCACAACGGCCAAGAGCTAACGGGATTCATCGCGCGTATTGAAATAACGTAAAGATTTTGCCGCCTTATGTTAAGAACTGAGCGGCATCCCGCACAGCGGGACTTTTGTTCCTTTTCTTTCTCGGAAAGAAAAGGAGGTAATAAATGCAGCCACGAAATCACAAAATCACAAAAATTAATGCCCCACCTTCGGTGGGCACAAAAAAAGCAAAAACAAAAGCAAAAGATTCACCACCGAGGCACGGAGACACACCTGCCTGCCGGCAGGCAGGGAGAATAAAATGGCGAACCTTCGGTTCGCGGATTTTATATCTCAAATACTCAAATACTCATCGACTCAATGACTTTATTGGCGAATCTTCGGTTCGCGGTTATTACTACTCAATCATTCAACCACTCAACGACTCAACTACTCAACTACTTATCGCCCATCATCCATCATTCATCATTCATCATTCATCATTGCTTCTTTCCCCACTGCTCTAGAAACTCTACTAGTAACCTCACCCCCACACCGGATCCTCCCTTTGGTATATACTCCTGGTCCGCTTCGAGAATTGCCGTGCCCGCGATGTCCAGATGCACCCAGGGATAATCACCGATGAACTTTTTCAGGAAGAATCCCGCTGTAATCGCCCCGGCCCACCGGCCGCCGACATTTTTGACGTCGGCAATATCGCTTTTTATCTGTTTTTCATATTCGTCGAACATCGGCAGTTGCCAGACCCGTTCATAGGTTTTTTCTCCCGCATTCCGCAATGCATCCATCGCTTTCTGATCGGTTCCCATCATGCCGGTGGCGTGATGACCGAGCGCCACCACGACTGCGCCGGTCAACGTTGCGAGATCGATGACAAGATCGGGCTTGTATTTGGATGCGTAGGAGAGAGCGTCCGCAAGAATCAAACGCCCTTCGGCGTCAGTATTATCTACTTCGGATGTCTTACCGTTGTGATGACGGACGATATCTCCCGGTTTTACTGCGGAACCTCCCAGCATATTTTCCACCGCAGGGATCAATCCGATTATGTGGCGTTTCATTTTTAATTGTGCTGCCGCATGGAATGTGCCGATAACCGCCGCGGCGCCGCTCATATCCATTTTCATTTCAGCCATACCGGCTGCGGGCTTTATCGAGATACCGCCGGTATCGAATGTGACTCCTTTGCCCACAAGAACGACCGTCCCGCGATTTTTATATTTCTTGCCGTGCTCCATAATAATGAACCGCGGTTCTTTATCGCTGCCGCTGTTGACGGTCAAAACTCCGCCCAACTTCAGTTTTTCGATTTTCTTCCTGTCGAGCACCGCGACAGAAAATCCGTATTTCTTTCCGGTTTTCCTTGCATCTGCCGCCAGTGTTTCGGGGTAGATTTCATTGCCGGGTGCATTGGCGAGATCGCGGGCATGGATTGTTGCGGATGAAATCAGTAATCCTTTCTCAAATCCATTTCGCAATGCGGAAAGATTTGTCTCCTGACCGGCGATCAGAAATACATCTTTAAGCGGCGTATTGTTCTTTGCGGAGGAGAGATACTTGTCAAATTTGTATAGCGACAGTAGGATTCCTTCGGCAACCGCCATTCCGACGGCATCGGATGATGCTTCAATTTCTTTCGTCACGGTTCCGATAGAAAAGGAGAGAGAGCCTGATTTCAACGATCTGGCTTTTTTTGCAGCAGATGCAGCGGCACGCCGGAGCTTCTCTATGGAGAACGCCTTTTGTTCGCCCACACCGATTATCAAAAGACGCGGATTCTTATTAACACCGGTATAGACAACGAGAGTTTCGCCTTCTTTTCCGGTGATATCCTTTTTGAGAATCTCTTCTTTGCCTGCAATCTCAAATTGCTGCACAATCTGTTTGATCGACGAACTGAGGGAATCTTTCCCCTGAAAAACGAAAACTGCAGAAAGATCTGCAGGAACTGCCTGTTTTCCGTGTCGTAATGCCGTACACTTCATTGGTGCTCCTTCACTTAGAGATAGCGGGTGATTTGTTCCAGGACATCGCGTGTGACTGCCGGTATGGTAGAATTCTTTATCCGTGCACCGGCAGCATTCTTATGTCCCCCTCCGCCGAAATGATTTGCCACTTTATTAATGGGTATGTCTCCCTTGGATCTGAAACTGACTTTGATTCCTTCTTCCAATTCCGTTATCACGACGCCGATTTTTACGCCGCGAATACTCAGCACGTATTGCGTTAGATTATCCACGTCGGATTCCTTCGTTCCGGTGTCGATAAACACCTGACGGGGGAGCGTCATGACGGCAACGCGTCCATCCTGATGAAGCGAAATTGAATTCAACGCCATCCCCAGCAGTCGCAGCGTATCGTGTGCGCCGCTTTCATACACATGCTGGTACACCTCCTGCGGTTTAACTCCTTTGCGCAAAAGTTCGGCGGCGATCGTATGCGTTTCGGGATCGGTCAACGGCAGGCGGAACGATTGCGTGTCGGTCATGATGCCGGTATAGAGTGCAAGCGCTACCGGAGAGGTAATGGCTGCGGCATCGATACTGCTCAAAAGAGAATATAACAACTGACACGTTGCAGGGAGGTTGGTATCGATAATGTTCAGTTCCGCAAATTGCTCGGGATCGAGATGGTGATCGATGATCACTTTGGTACCGCGATTGGCATCGAACGCCTCTTGCAGCGACGGAAACCGTTTCCGCGAATTCGTGTCGATCACAATGCAACACTCCGCGTCGCGGAGCAATGTGCCGTGAAGATCGGATTGATACTGAAGGACGGGGAAAATCTCTGTGAGGAACCGGAGATTCTCCGGAGTTTCGCTTTCGTTCAGTATGTGAACGGTTTTTCCCTTATCGGCAAGAAACCGCGCGAGAGCTGTTTCGCTTCCGATGGCATCGCCGTCCGGATTAATGTGTGTGGTCAGGACGAACGTCTGTTTCGTCCCTATAATTTCCTGGAATCGATTGAATTCTGTCTGCATCCCTTAAAATAAAGAAAAAAGGCGATGCTTCAAAGAAGCACCGCCTTTTTCTGTAACAAATGAATTGATTATTGAATGACCCAGGTATCGCCGCTGTTCAGCAACTTATCGAGCGATCCTTTGCCCCGTTTGGAGATGGCAGAATCGATCTGCTTCGATATCTCATCCTCGTACCGCGGACGGTCGATTGCCAGAAAGATGCCGAACGGACGGGGGAGTTCGTGATGGTAAGTCATGTTGGCAAGGATGAATGCCAGCGTCGAATCCTTCTCGTTATGGATGAGCAGGTCGTTCGCCGAATGTATTCCATCCTTTAATGACACTACCACGGGGGAGAATCCGTCCAATTTAATTCCTTTATCGTTCTCTTTGCCGAAGATCAACGGTTTGCCGTGTTCCAGGAACACCACGCTGTCGGACTTCGTCTCTTTTTCCGTGAACTGGAAGAATGCACCGTCGTTGAACACGTTGCAGTTCTGATAGATCTCGATGAACGACGTTCCCTTATGCTCCGCGGCGCGTTTAATGACAACCTGCATATGTTTCGGATCGCGGTCCATGGAGCGTGCAACGAATGTTCCCGCGGCGCCGAGCGCCAGAGAGACGGGATTGAACGGCATATCGACCGAACCGTACGGCGTCGACTTCGTCACCTTACCGAACTCGGACGTGGGGGAGTATTGTCCCTTGGTCAGTCCGTAGATCTGATTGTTGAAAAGCATGATGTTCAGATCGACGTTCCGGCGGAGTGTATGGATCATATGATTTCCGCCGATGGAAAGTCCGTCGCCGTCGCCGGTGGCGACCCAGACGCTCAGGTCGGGACGGGCGATCTTCAATCCGGTGGCGATTGCCGTCGCACGGCCGTGGATCCCGTGGAATCCATATGTGCTCATATAGTAGGGGAACCGGCTGGAACAGCCGATACCGGAGATGAATACCGTCTTCTCCTTAGGAACATTCAGATCCGGCATAACGCGTTGGACCTGGGCAAGGACGGAATAGTCACCGCACCCCGGACACCAGCGGACATCCTGATCGGAGGAAAAATCTTTCGACGTGTATTTTATTTTCGAAACCGTCTCTTGTGTTACGACATCATTGACTAGTGTGCTCATTACTTTTTGCCTCCTAAAATTTCGTCGATCTTTTGTTCGATTTCAATGGAACGGAACGGTAATCCCTGTACTTTGTTCAACCCGATCGTCGGGACGAGGAATTTCTCCCTCAGGATCTTTGACAGTTGGCCGAGATTGATTTCGGGAACAAGGATGTATTTGTAATGGGAGAGGATCTCGCCGACATTCTTCTGCAGCGGGTGAATGTATTTCAGATGAAGATGGGAGACCGATTTTCCTTCTTTTCGCTTCCGTTCGACCGCTGTTTTGATCGTACCGTACGTGCCGCCCCAGCCGACGACGAGAATTTCTCCTTTGTCGTCTCCGTCTACTGTTGCGAGGGGAATATCATCCGCAACGCGCTGCACTTTGTCGCTGCGCAATTTGACCATGCGGTCGTGATTTTCCGGTTCGTAATTGATGTTGCCGGATCCGTCCTGTTTTTCCAGTCCGCCGATGCGGTGTTCCAGTCCCGGCGTTCCGGGAATCGCCCATTCGCGGGAGAGTGTTTTTTCATCTCTTCGATACGGCATGTAATCGACCGGATCTTTGCGGAACTTCGGCGAGATGTCCGGGAGATCTTTGACGGTGGGGATCAGCCACGGTTCGGAACCGTTGCCGAGATACCCGTCCGTGAGGAGCATGACCGGTGTCATAAACTTTAAGGCGATGCGCGACGCTTCGAATGCGGCATGGAAACAATCGCTCGGCGTCATTGCGGCGATCACGGGAATCGGCGCTTCGCCGTTCCGGCCGTACACCGCCTGCAAAAGATCCGCTTGTTCCGTCTTTGTCGGCAAACCGGTGCTCGGTCCGCCGCGCTGCACGTTCACGATCACGAGAGGCAATTCAACCATCACTGCAAGGCCGATTCCTTCGGTCTTTAAAGCAACACCAGGTCCGCTGGTGGTTGTCGCCGCAAGCGCTCCGCCGAATGCCGCACCGATGGCGCTGGTGATGCCGGCAATTTCATCTTCCGCCTGGAATGTTCTCACACCGAAATTTTTGAAATTGGAAAGATCGTGCAGAATATCGCTGGCGGGAGTGATTGGGTAAGTGCCGAGGAATAATTCGAGATTTGCTTTGTCCGCCGCTGCCACCAGGCCCAATGCGGTCGCCTGATTGCCGCTGATGTTCCGGTATTTTCCGGGTGTGAGGGGGGCAGGTTTTACTTCATATTTCACGGCGAAGATGTCGGTCGTTTCCGCAAAATTCCATCCGGCTTTCATTACGCGGGTGTTCGCTTCAATCAGTTCCGGTTTCTTTTCGAACTTTTCCTGTATCCAGGTGTTCGTGTTGTCCGGCGTACGGTTGAACATCCAGTACATCATTCCCAGAGCAAAAAAGTTCTTTGTCTTTTCCACCACCTTGGGAGAGAGGTTCATGTCTGCCAGTGCGAGATTCGTCAATTTCGTGATATCGACCTGGAAGACCTGATATTTGGAGAGTGAATCGTCGCTCAAGGGACTTTGGGCATATCCCGCAAGTTTAAGATTCTTGTCGGCGAATCCGTCGGTGTTGACGATGATGATACCGCCGTCGATCAACGAACGAAGGTTGACTTTTAAAGATGCTGCGTTCATCGCTACAAGAACGTCGCAATGGTCGCCGGGGGTGTTGATCTCTGTTGCGCCGAAATGGATCTGGAATCCGCTCACACCGTATGTGGTATCTTTCGGTGCGCGGATCTCTGCGGGATAATCCGGCAGTGTGCTGAGATCGTTCCCCATCGCGGCGGAGGTGTTCGTAAATTGCCCGCCGGTCAGCTGCATACCGTCACCGGAATCCCCGGCAAAACGGATGGTGACTTCATCCAGCGTTCGTGTTTTTTTCTCCATTGCCATAGTAAGTACCTTTATGTATTGTTCCTGCGGAAATCCGTCAGGGATGATTAAACAATAAAAAGAGCAGATTGAATGTCGTCAGTCTCGAGGTCGAAGGATTGACATCCGTATCCTCTGCAACACCGTTCCGGGAATGCAAATGCCCGCATTTCACCGTTTCAATAACTATCCATTACACTGCAAAAGCCGAGCCAATTCTAAAAAAGCCCAAATTCCCGAGTTTTTTATCCTGATAAGGTCCTGTTTTCCAAAATTTGGGAAATAACCGATCGAAAATCTCAATCATGTGAAGAGGCGGTTTATACCACAGGCGCTAACTCTTTGAGGATTGAAGGATTATACAATGCCGGTAATTCTCCTCACACAGCAGTGTATAGGTAATGTAGAAGATTGTTGGTCTATATTCAAGAGCCCGGATCTTCAGATCCGTCCAAAAACAAAAGCTGCCACAAAAACACAAAAGGATAGGGGAAAAGGAATTAGGAATTGGGAATTAGGAATTGGTCATAAGTCATTGGTCATTGGTAATCTGTTGTTTGTCATCTGAAATCTGTCATTTTATAACTGACATCTGTTCTCTATTTTCAGTCGTTTTATTTTGACCATTAATCGTTTATCGTTACTCATTACGCATTCATCATTCATAATTCATAAATCATCCTTACATATAAATCTTGAAATCTTGCATTCTTATAATTTGCAATCATTTATCATTGCGCCCTTTGCAACATCTTTGCGCCCTTTGCGGTTTACGCTTTCTTGGAACAAATCAGAAAATCAAAAAATCAACAAATCACAAAATTATGATTTAATTACTCTCCAGTTTTCTCCTCACGACGCACTTCATCTTTATTCAAGATCCGCTCTAAATAATTGTATAAATTATTCGTTCTAAATAGAAATAACAGACCGACAGCAGCATGCAATAGTCCATTTAATATATTGGTTATTTGAAAGTATGACGGGGCCTGCGCTTTAATGAAAAATGTTGCTGCCAAAGAGAAGAATGGATTCATGGCGCTGATTAACACCCATAGTCCTAATAATCGTGCACCAACAATAAACAGGTCTTTTCTCATTCGTTATATCCTTTCAGTAATAGGTTCTCACACAATGGGATTGGTAATTAGTAATTGCTTGCCCGCCGTGCTCCACCTTTTGGCGGGGTAATTGGTAATTGGTTATTGGTTTTTTGGTATTGACAATCTGAAATCTGTCGTCTGACCTCTGACTACTGTTATCTGGAATCTGTTGTCTGTCGCTTCATTTTAACCATTAATCGTTACTCGTTACGCATTCATCATTCATAATTCATCTTTTATAAATCATCCTTACCCAAAATCTTGCAATCTTGTAATTTTGCAACGATATATTTGTATATAACTCTCAACTACTCAACTACTCAACTACTCAACTACTCAACTACTTCCATTCATCATTCATCATTCACAATTCTTCCTTACACCCAAATCTTGTAATCGTGCAACGAAATATGTTTATTTTATTTCAACAGCAACAATTTTTTTGTTTCAAATGTATTTTCAACCTGCAGGCGATAATAATATACGCCTGTGGGAAATACCGATGCATCCCATTGCTGTGTGTACCTTCCCGGAGCGCGTTCCCCGGTGAGCAGTGCAGCAATTTCATTGCCGAGGATATCGTAAATTCGTAAAGAAACAAATGACCGTTTGGAGAGGGAATAGGAGATGTTCGTTATCGGATTGAACGGATTGGGATAGTTTTGATGAAGCTCGAATTGCGGCAATAGTCCTGTATTTGTTATTCCGACTGATGCGATATTCGATAGTGACCGTATGAAAATGTTAGATCCGGAAGCCCCGGCAACGATGTTGCTGCCGGAAACGATGAGGGATGAAATATAGGTTTGCTCCATTCCTTTATTCCGATTGATCCAATGTGTTCCGTCTGTCGAAAGAAAAACACCATTTCCGGTTCCGACAAAAAGGAGTGTATCGTATACCGCCAAAGCTGCCATTATAGTACTTGGTAATCCGGTATTGTCTGCACTCCAACTTTCGCCGTTATTTGAAGTATGGTACACATCGTGCACACCGGCATAAAGATTTATATTGTCCATACTGTCCGTGAAAACGGCAAAAGAATAGATCCCTTCATCATCCGGTAATCCGTTACTTCTTTTTATCCATTGTTTGCCGTTATCCGTTGAGAGATACACCCCTCCGTCCAATCCTCCCGCAAAGACGTTTGTGTCAACGATTGCCAATGATCCGACACGAAAACTGTCTAATCCCTGATTGACGGAACTCCATGTATTGCCAAAATCGGTGGAATGAAAAATCCCGCCTATATTTCCAGCAAAAAGATTAGAATCGGAAAGTGCCAGTGCTAATACCGTTGTATCAATCAATCCGGTTGGCGCCCAGCTCGTACCCGCATTGGAAGAAATAAATAATCCATTTTCATGTGTACCGGCAAATACCAGAGAATCATTGCCGGCAAGCGCCCAAACAATTAACCCTGGTAATCCGTTATTTACCGGTTCCCAATTCGCCCCGTCGTCGGTGGAACGATAAACGCCGCCGCCTGAGGAACCGGCAAAAAGCACTTCTCCCGAATGAGTAAACGAGGTAATTGTATGTCCATCCAATCCGTTGGCCGGAATCCATTGAGCAAATAATGGATTTAATTGAATAAATAAAATTGAAATGATGCCTGTAATTTTGATTCTATTCATCATAGCAGGTTTGATCATATTATTAAAATATAAAATTATTGATATATTTATTAGGCTTTCTCCAGCCGGTTAACCGCTTTCTCTCGCGTTGGCGCAAAATAGAACTGCTTGCCCCGGTTTGCTTCTTTAATAAAATCCTGAAACGGTCGCGAGTACACGGTGGTATCCGGAATGACGACTGCCATACGGATGTCATAGAGTGTAAGACGATGGACTAATGCACCCAGTACACCGCTGCTAAGATCGAAGAACTCCCGCGGCAACGTCGTGCTGTCGAGCAAAAGCGCATGGTGGCCGTTTTCAATGGACGATGCAACGATTGCCGTTTGATCGAAAGCACCGTCAGTATTTGCTTTATATTCAAAAAAGTGAGTCAAATCCTTTCCACAACTTCTTGCACCTAAACTCTGTTTGGCTGCCCTGACATTAAAAAAGAAAACCATCCAGCATGGAACCAAATCATACTAATGTATGTAGCACTTGATTCCTGACCAGCGGCATTATATATACATTGCATCTGTTATCTGTCATCTGGTATCTGACAACTTTTAACCATTACTCGTCACTCGTTATGCATTCATCATTTTTCTGTCTTCCCAAATTATCTATCGTTGTTTTATACTTCGGATCTGTATTATCGGTCCAATCATTATATAACTTCCAAGATCATTTCTGTATTTTGCTTCAACAAGCACCTTCAATCCATCTTTATGAAAGCGTTCCGGTAGGTTTATTGCTTCATACATCCGACTGGAATCTCCCTTAATCGCATATCCGCCCCCTTCGATGGTAAAGTGTGAAATAGTTCCTGATATTGTTATATCGACTTTGTCAACGCTCGAGTCGAAAAACGGTTCTATAGCATTGTCGCTTGTCAAATCGCATGCAGAAACGATGAATGCTATTGCAATAGAAAGCACTGTGAATGTTTTCATAACACCTCCGTTTGTATTTGTGCTTCAACGAAACGTAAGAGGGGGGGGCAGATTCATTACTAACCTGTGTCGACGATGATTAAATCTACCAACTTCCCCGGGAAATTAATATTGGAAACGCATTATGATCGGTAAAATCGGAAAGCAATATATTGCTTATTCTTTTTCCCTCTTTTTGATAATACCATCGATGCTCGATCAAAGTGGAAATACTATCTTTCTCTAATAACTCATCATTCAATTCACAAAGTTTTTTGAATGACTGTTTTACCTGCTTCTGATCGTCATTGGCAACCGTCATTTGCACAAAGAAGAGACTATCATGCACGAATAATACTTTCCACCATTGTGTTTCTACATCATTAAATTTACCGCCGGAAAATACGAACACCTTTCTAGGTACACCTTGATTTTCT
This sequence comes from uncultured Chitinophagaceae bacterium, assembly GCA_964371615.1. Classification (GTDB taxonomy): domain Bacteria; phylum Bacteroidota; class Ignavibacteria; order UBA10030; family UBA8401; genus SpSt-333. The sequence goes on along the minus strand of CAYJMS010000002.1, from coordinate 189,786 downwards.
TCCCGCAAATATTGCAGTTTATAATTATTTGTCAAAATATTACAGACTGTCGCGGAGTCGAGCCCCCATGTCAAGTCCGATAATAGTTGTTCGGTTGTAACATTGGGATATTTGCTTTGTTGTGAGGAACAGGCAAAAATAAGTAAAGAAAATACTATCGTAATATGTTTAATAATTCCTCCTATAAAATACTTAAAGGACCAAAACTCCGCTGCCGGTCTAAGGCTCGCCAAAAACAGGGTGGAAGTACACTCCCGCCTGCAGTAAGCACGCACCCCCGAACGTTGGACTTATTTTCATCTACCATCTGTCGTCTGACATCTGTTTTCTGTCGCTTTATTTTAACCATTAATTGTTAATCGTTACTCATTATGCATTTATCATTCATCATTAATAATTCATCCTTACACTTAAATCTTGTAATATTGCAACGATATATTTGTTTATCATGCTCAACTACTCAATGGGGGTGGGGATGTTTGGCGGGCAAGAATGCCCGCCCTACGAGATTTCTCAGTTACAAAATTTCTTCATTATTCTGACTTCTGTATTCCGTCTTCAGTCTTCTGTGTTCAGTTTCTTCAATCTTGTAATATTGCAACGATATATTTGTTTATCATGCTCAACTACTCAATGGTGGGTGTAGATGTTTGGCGGGCAAGAATGCCCGCCCTACGAGATTTCTCAGTTACAAAATTTCTTCATTATTCTGACTTCTGTATTCCGTCTTCAGTCTTCTGTGTTCAGTTTCTTCAATCTTGTAATCTTGCAATCTTGTAATATTGCAACGATATATTTGTTTAACATGCTCAACTACTCAATGGTGGGTGTAGATGTTTGGCGGGCAAGATTGCCCGCCCTACGTATTTGCTCAACTACTCATATACTCATATACTCATATACTTCTATCCATCATTCCCTATAATAATCCCACGATCGTGAAAGTCCGTCGAACTTGTAATAACCAACGACGTGACCGAGACTGTCAAACACTTCGTATCGTTGATGCAAATAATTCCATCGTCTGATATTGGGTCGTTTTAGTTCGTCTTCAAGCCCGGATTTAACGAATAGTAGCTCGGTTTGCGGATAGGTTTTGATCACAACACCGCTGCTGTCATAATAGATAACGCGATTGTACTTTAAATCTTCTTTAGAATATCCGGTGAGAATTCCCGATACATCATAATATTCGATTCGCTGTAAATGAACATTATAGCGTTCAGTAAATGTCTGAGAGTTGAGCGGTACGTTCAATATAAAGAACAGAAGCAGAAATAATTTCATTATGATTCGTGCTCGCTTTCTTACTATGAATTAACAACCACCAAGCCCAACTTTGAGTGACTGGTTGATACCATTTGAATCAAGCTGAAATAGGAGCAATGACATGCTTTCATATCCACGAACTTCAATTATACCGATAATAGACTGGTGCCAATGAAAATACATTTTGTCTGTATAGTGTATGCGAGATTCGCCATCGACATCATTATCAATTAACCGAAGCGAGGTTTTGACTTTAGCAAACCGGTGTTTATTTGCCGTCATTTCTGAATCTGATAATTGCTTCATGGGACGATTAAACGCAAAACCAATGTCTGATCCAAAAAATGTGCTATCTGAATCCGAGGATGGTACTTCGGTAAAGGTGACAACCCAATTCATCAAGCAAGCAAACTCAGCAATTTTTACTCCGTTTACACTTATTATCGCACCGCCGGAGTCATTAGTGTGAGAATAAAAATACCACTCTTTCGGTATGCTTTTATCCAGTATATGATGGTCTCCATAAATCCACATTTCTGTCCAGGGGTTCATCAATATTGAGTCAGAATGAAGTCTCGCAAGCGGAAAAAGTAATTCATTGGAGGAGATTATACCGATAAAAAGATCTTCTGTTTCGGCATCAAAATAAGTTAAGCCATTCGGTAAGGTTGCAACGTGATTATCCGAAACGATATTGAGTGTGTCTTTATGGGGTATTGTATGATCACTTTTAGAGTTGTTAGAACAACTGCTTAAAGTTAATGACCATATAATTATAATTGCCGGTATATAAGAAATATTTGGATTCATACAATTTGAGTTGACTAATGGACTGGAACTCCCCCAAACAGCGCGGCGCCCGCTCGAACGCCACAGGCGGGCAGGGACAGGTAAACCGCGTGGTGGAGAATATTTCAGTTTCTGTTAACCAGTGCTAATATTTAATAAATAGGTTTTTTATAGATACATAAAAGATATTTATTCTCAGCATAATATACTGCAGAGACTAATTCCCATCCTTTTTCACCTTTTTGATTTAGGTCATCAAAATTATCCTGTGAATCGTATATTCGACCAATTGTATACACCCATTGTTTTGGGATTAGATTTGATACATTCTTGGTTGAAGTTATTTCTTTGTCACTTTTATCATTCTTAATATATTTAGCAGTGTTTTCAGTATCATTTAATGGTAATGGTTGAATATTTTTGACTTTTAAACTGTCTCGGTCTTTATTTTGAGTATAACAAAACGAGATAGTAACCAATAATGCGAACATAATAAATTTGTTCATACAACTCCTTGAGAGTATTGTGTTTATTGATACGCTGGCTTAAGGACTGAATCTCCGCCAAACAGCGCGGCGCCCGCCCGAACGCCACAGGCGGGCGGGGACAGGTAAGCCGCGTGTGGTAGAATCTCACAGTTTCCGTTTGCTCTGCGCGTGCTGAACTGTTGATTTATTTTAGTGACAGCGTTGCAACTTATTCTTTGTGAAAACTTGTTTCGCGCACTCGTTTCGCCGCGCGTCCCTCCACGTGGGTTCTTGCTCGCCCTACGAGTCGTAGACCTTCGGCGGGCGCAGTAACGTGTTAGGCGGTTGCAGCGACTATGATTGTTTACTTTTTCGTGTCCGGTATCTTTTTATTATTAATATCGTCGCAAATATCATTCCGTATAACAAGACAATCGCGGGAATTGAAGAAATGATAATTGTGATGCTGTAAGCAAACACATCTCCAAAGCCATACAAACCTCGACGGAATCCTCTTCCGATTTTACCCCAAAAACTCTCTTCTTCATTTTCTACAGTTGGTTGCGGTTCACGCAAATTTATAGTAATCGTAGAGAGTGTAATTCGATCATTTAAGAAACGTTTTCGCCCCTCAAGACTTTCAATTTCTTCTCTTGTTTCACCTAAATATTTCTCTACCGACAAAATATCTTCCACAGATTTTGCTGATTTTAATATTTCTCTATAGCGCATCTCTATTCTTTTCTTATTCTCCAAACGAGCCGATAAATCGTAATATTCTTCAGTTACATCATTTCCTTGCACAGATGTACTCAATACTTTCGAAGATAAGGCAGATATTTCAGAAAGAATATCCTCAAAAGTGTTTGATGGAATTCTAACTACGATCCTACCTGTTTTCCTATAATTGTCCTCGAAATCCGTACTTGAGGAAACGGTATAACCATTAAGTTTGTTAACGATTGTTTGCAGTATTATTGCAGCAGTATCATAATTAATTACCTCTATAGAAATAGTCCCTGTTTTAATGATAAGCCTTTGGGACTGGAAATTAGCAATTGAATTTTTCCCAGTGCCTGCAGCGGCCATAGACATACTATTTAACCCGGGAGGCGGTCCCAGACCACTGTACTTCATAATTCGAACACTTTCAGCTGGATCATCATTTTTCGTTGAGTTACAACCGATTACTAAAATAAATATAAAGCAAAATGGGATTAGTAGATTTTTCATAATTCTTTTGATGTTTGTGTATGATTAAGTCAACTGCCTAACGGATGGGAACCCTGCCAAACAGCACATCGCCCACCCGAACGCCACAGTCGGGCGGGGGCAGGTGATCCGTGTGCGGTAGAAATAATCTCTTCTCTTGCGATTCTGAGTTAGGTGTCCGATAATCTGTTGTTGTGTCTTTTGAAATAGTTACGTTATACTATTGACTTTTAATACAGAACCAGGTAGTCAACACATCCAAACTGTATATCATCACTTGTTCTCGCTCTTCCAATTGTGCTTTCGGTGAGCTGTTATTTTATTGATTCTTTCCTTTTTAAAGTGGTTACATGGCATTTTAAGGGACGATCTTGAACGAAATAAGACTCCAACTATAAGATGATACAGTTCCTATAGCCGCGCCGCTTACAGATTCGCTCCTTTTTACAAAACCAATCTTTGGTACGAAGATCCGATCATCAATATAGGTGGTATTTCCACCATTAAAAGCTGCCATTTGAATGCGAAAGGCTCCGAAAAATTTCCCTGCTTGAGTTGTTATGCTATCTAGTTTTGAAACCGAATAATTTACAAAAGAATATTGAGGTGGTGGTCCGTGCCAAGTATTGCCTGCAATGAATGGAATATTATAAATGCGGCTCTCTGTAGAGTTGGAACTCATTTGAACCATAGTTGGAGTCACTGTAACTCCTTCCGTGTATGAAGGGTAGCCAGAAGCACCTGAGGAGGCGGCATATTCCCAGTTTCCGGAACGAGTAATAGTAACTGTAACGGTATCAGATCTGAGATTTACAGCATCGTAGAAGGAATATTTCCATTGACTGCCGGTTGTGTGAGGGAAATAATCATCTATCACTGTTGTAAATGATTGGTCGTCACCTCTGCTTATACCGTATTTGTTAGAACACACCAGGCAGTAATGATAGAGAGTCGATGGCTGCAAATGGAGCAACGTATCGCTGACCGCGATTATTGCCAACCCAGAATCAAGATTTTTATGTATACTTTGGTTTCCATAGGCAGTAGTTGTCCCATATTCAAAGTAACACATACAAGCAATTCCATTGGAATTAATAGTTCCATGGACTATCGCACCATATGCCGTAATATTGGTTGATGAATCTGTAGTTACCGTTAATACAGGAATATCAAATTGAGGTTCATTTAATGTATTTCTCGTACATGAAAATGATAGTACTATCATTATACTTATCACTGATAACAGAATATTTTTCATAAATAATATTCCTTTGAATAATTCATACTCCTGTCATGAAAACATTCAAATAGTACTGTGAATATAATAAATAGAAATATAAACTGTTCAATGTTTCCTCAATATGATTGGTATATCATAAAGGATAGATAAACAAAATATCTGCATTTTGGACTGGCTCTCCGCCACATAGCGCGGCGCCCGCCCGAACGCCACAGGCGGGCGGGGATAGGTAATCTGCGTGCGGTAGAATATTTCAGTTTACTCCTGCCGCCGCGCGTGCTAAACTGTTTATTTGTGATATATGACTGCGATGCAATTAGGTGTATCGCTATACTTGTTTCGCGCGCTCGATTCGCCGCCCGTCCCGTCACGATGGCTTGCTTTGTTAGGCGGCTTACTTAGGATACCATCTCTTTAAGAGATCCAATAAATTTTCAATTCTATACTCAGTCGGATATATATCAAATTTACCCATGGTTGTAGTGAGAATAATATGATATTTGCCTGACTCCATAATATTATTATTGATAGAATCTTTCAATATGTTATTATCACCTCGATAACGAGGTTGGGGAGTAATTGTAATATCAAATGGTGCGTGACTTTCTATTAAATTATTCACGTGCGTTTTATTCTTTCGTGCATTGATTCTTACCGACATCTTCCAAGGATATTCACTGTTTTTTGGTCCATAAAATACCTGGACTCCAGATAAATACAATGGCTGCGATAAATTGTTCCTGCAAATTCCTTCAAAAAAATACCCCCAATTTGTATCTAAATACGTATTAGGCAATCGTTGTTTGTCGGATTCGTAATATCGCCAATTATTTTCATCATACATCTCACGTATATTATAATGCTTGATAAATACCAATGTATCATAATTTATGGGTTTGTTTATTAAGAAATAATACTGATCAATTGGGTGCGCGCTTTTATAGTGCATAGTCAAAAACAGATATGTAACAGCGACAGCAAGAAAACTGTATGTAAATATTTTAGAAATCATTTTAACTGTCTAACGGACGGAATTAATTATCGCGCAAACCTGCCTGCCGATGTACCTGCCTTAGGCATGGCAGGCAGGCGTTCAAGCGCGTTGGATTGTGTTTTAAAATATCAAAAACTATCTATATCGTTTGATATAAGTTCATTTCTCAACTCTCGCAAGTATGGAGCACAAGAGGTTACACCGTCAGAATGAGCGATTGGTGTGTCGACGTATTTGTTATAAATAAAAAGTGATTGCAATTTTAGTACTTAATAATTTTAATTGTGTTAATGTTGCGCTACTTATGGAATTAGTTATTACAGGATCGCCGGAAGTTACATTTTGCCTCGAATATTCAAAAGCAATTGTTTGGTAGCCAGAGAGTGAGAATTGTTTGGTAAAATAATATTCAACCCCAGCTCCGGAAATAAAGGAATAATACATTATTGCATCATTCTTGTAGGTAGAATATTCAGGATTATAGTAATATGGTTGGCCGGAATTGTAGGTTTTAACACCACCGCCAACGATCACAAAAAAAGAGAGATCATTTACTCTTGTTATTACGTATTCAAATCCAATATTAATTGTAAACCCATTCTGTTTGTTAATGACATCATCCGATTGCGGAGAAGTAATTGTCGAATTGTCATAGAATATCATTGCGCGAATAAAATACGATAAATCATTTGATGCTTTATATTTAAAACCAAATTGATCTATAAACTCATTTTTAAAATCAAGAATAAAACCGTATCGATATAAAGCAGAATCTTTTTCTTGAGCAGTTGCTTCATTCGAAAACAAAAGACAAAATAATAATAAGATATATTTCATAAATGGTTTTTGAAGTGGCCTAACGGACTGGAGCTAAACTGCGCGCGACAACCTTCCTGCCGGTTACCCTCCGCAATAGGGCAGGAGGGATGCGCCTGTATCGCAAAAGAACATTTGACTGCATCATTTTATTTCTTGATGCGATTTGTGGCACCCGCCTCTGGCGGGTTCCTTTTTAATATTGTCAGGTAACAAATATTTAAAAGGATATTTAATTGGTTGGGCCAAATCTAAACGAACCACATTGGCTATAACGTTTATTTATCTTTACCGGGAATGTATACGTTGATGCAAATGATTCCACACTTTTACAAAATTGTTCTTCAAGATTCGAATCTGTCAGATCTCTGGATCCATATAAAACCCGTTCAATGTTGCCATCAGAGGAACAACACAAATCAATCCAAATAGATACTGTTTTATCCCATGGTATATTTGCATTTATGATATGCTTTATAAACGCAGGAGCAAAATTACGATACCAGGAATTGGATATTATGAGTGAATCTTGAAATTTCATATTACCCAATTGTGTGTAAATTGAATCATACTTCGCAATGGTTATTGAATCTACAATTCCATCATCTGTAACCGAAATGCAAAAGGAGTCTTCCTGCTTTTGACAACCTATTATTAAGAAGAAAAACATTATTGAAACGAAAATATGTAATTTCATAGAAGCCCTTTCTATTTGCAGCCTAACGGACTGGAACTCCACCAATCCGCCAGCAAACAGCGGACGCTAACAACGCGGCGGGAATGTAAGCCGCGTGGCAACCAGCCTGACGTTTAACCCTCCGCAATAGGGCAGGAGGGATGCGCCTGTGGCGCAAAAAAACATTTGACCGCATCATTTTATTTCGTTATTCGAAGAGTGTTACTTTCTCTCTTGTGGAGCGTTCTTTGCGACACCCGCCTATGGCGGGACTAGTTCCTTTTTAATATGGTTAGGCAGCAAACAATAATTTTATCACTCATGTAATCTAAATTTCAATGGCATTTGCATCCAGTAATATCCTGCTGAATTACCATACATCGCTGGAGAAAACCTCCATTGAACAATTGCGTGAAGACTGTTATAATTAAACCTTGCATCATCACTTTTGAATATTATTGCTTTTAACACCCTTCCTTCTGGATTGATTAAAACATTCATCCACACATCACATTCAATACCGCTACTTCGTGCAGTTTCAGGATATATCGCTCCAACGGGTTCTATCCATTCAGGTTTATTTGTTGGATTAAGTGTTGTTCCTAATTGTGGTGCATGTGACAAATCGGCTGAGGTGTCAATTACCGTGTCATTAAAAATAACGATAGGTAAATATTTTGAAAAACTATCCATTCGATTGCGTTTATGAGTGTCCACGGATCGACAGCTAATGCAAAGAGAAAGAATAATAAATATAGAGAATCGTGTAAGCATTGGTTGGATATTCCTATTTGCTGCCTAACGGACCGGAACTAAGCGGCGTGCAAATGCTCCAGAGCTGTGCAACTGTTTTTAAATTCGCCGATTACTTGTCCTGCCGTAAGATGTGTTTAGATTTCTCGTCACTCGAGTTTCGGACGCGCCGGAGGTTTGGGCGTCAACTTGAGCGACTCGTATGTTAGCCAGCGGACTGACCTTGATTGTTGGTGTCAAATCGGGATAATATCGAAACCGGGAGAATTGCGTCTCCGCCATCTTCGAATTCCACGAGATAATGTTGTTCTGGTTCATATTCTTCTAGTGAAATAACCCACGCCCGTTTCCCCGAATTGTCACCCGATTTAACAATAACTATATCGTTGACAAAAAATGAAAACAGAGAATTATGATCGTTTTCATAAAAAGCATCTGTTAGTATTTTGGGGACATTTCCCATTAATTCTTTCCGCTGGTTAGGCGGGCAATTTAGGTAGAGGACCGCGCCATTGGATGTATTCTTTACCCTTAGGAGATACTTCGATTAATTCTCCATTTAAAACGATAAGGTGGTGTTGCTGAAGAGCATCAATAATGGCTTTTCTTTCATTAGATTCGGGAATAATTGGTTGCCAAAAACTATCGTAAAACGATATTGTTGTATTTGATTGTAGAGCAGAAAGCCAATCTAATACTCGCTGAGATTTAAGCACTAAGTAATAATTAAGATATCTATACTCCCAGAGATAAGCCTTTGCACGTTCGGCATCAAATAAATCTTTAATTTGTTTGGCCTGTTCAGGGGTCAGACTAAATCCTTCTGTAGCAATAGTCTTATCTGTTGAAGGAACGCTAGGTATATTTTTGGGATCATTATTTTCAATAATTGACTTCGCCTGTTGAGGGGTAGATATTTCGCCTCCAGGGAATTTTACACTAGCTATCCGGTCAATTAAATTCTTGAGTTCAACATTAAACTTTCTGTAAAACAGAATCACAACAATTCCAATAACTACTTGAGCTGTCAGAATCGCTTGAATATATTCCAATACTATTTTTGCTAATTCCATAAAACCTCGAATTAATTATTCCGCCTGCCTAACGGACTGGATCTAACCTGCGTTGCAATGTCCCAGCGGGCTACTGCCGTTTATTAAGTTTAATATGCTGTTTCGTATCGTAATATTTGGTTAGATTACTCAACAATTTCAGTTTAGGCGCGCCCGCGATTGCAACGTTAGGTTGAGCGTCTCGTAAGGCGTTTCCACATCGACGCACTGGTTTGCCTACCATCGTCGTCTTTAACACTGACTCCAGCACGAATTTCTCTAATGTTGAGAAACTTTTCATGTCTTTTGAGGATTTTCCCAAATAATGCATTAAATGATCTTGTTGCCGGAACTCCAATATTACTATGAAACCCACCAGAATAAATTCTTAAAACATCCGCCGTTGTAAAAGTGTCGCACAACTCATTGGCAACAATTTCAAACATTTTATTTAAGTCAACCGGAATATTGTCGATATTTTTAGGCATGCTAAAAGTCCTTAGGAATTGATCAAAGTGGAAACGCCTAACTAGTTTCTAAACTGTGTAAGTTAGAAATATGTGAGTTATTAGCGTGATAGACTGCCTAATATCGCCTATACATAATGCCAAGAATGTAGAGTATTTCGCACTAATCATCAACCTCAATTCCCCCAAATACCAGAATCGCCAATACTTTTTTCTTGACACCTCAATATTAATTGAAATTGAGACTACTCCGAAGAGCATAAAGGGGGTCTATAAAACAGAAAGAGTCCTTTCGCATGGTGCGATCGGACTCTTTTCGTGTAAGAGATGTTTTAGTCTGTTATTTCTTTTTTCTTTTCAATGCCTTTTTTACTCTGACAAATTTCTCTTTGTTTACTTTGTTGTATGTTTTGAGCGGAAGTCCATAGATAGAGATGAATCCTTGCGCCGCAGTGTGATCGAATGTATCCTCCGCAGTGTATGTCGCAAGTTTTATGTCATATAATGAATAGGGAGAAGTCCTGCCGGCGATTTCGATATTGCCTTTATACAACTTCAACTTCACAATACCGGTCACGTTCTTCTGCGTTACGTTCACGAATGCTTCCAGCGCTTTGCGAAGGGGAGAGAACCATGTACCGTTGTAAATAATGTCGGCATAATCGTTGGAGAGTTTTGCCTTGTAATGCATTACCTCTTTGTCGAGCGTCAGCCGTTCCAGTTCGCGATGGGCAAAGTGCAGCGTCATTGCGGCGGGGGCTTCGTAAATCTCTCGGGATTTTATACCGACCAATCGGTTCTCGACGAGATCCAGCCGCCCGACGCCGTTCGCGCCGGCGATCTCGTTCAACGCATGGATCAGCGTGACGCCGTCCATTTTCTTTCCGTTCAACCCGACCGGAACTCCCTCTTTAAATTCAATCGTCACATACGTCGGTTTGTCCGGCGCGTTTTCGGGAGAAACCGTCCGCTGATACGCATCCTGCGGCGCCACTTCCATCGGATCTTCGAGTATGCCGCATTCGATGCTTGTTCCCCAGATATTCTCGTCAATCGAATATGGACTATCTTTGGTGGCTTTAACGGGAATGTTGTGCTTCATGCAATATTCCACCTCTTCTTCGCGCGACTTAAATTCCCACTCGCGCAGCGGCGCCAGCACTTTCATCTCCGGCGCAAGCGCCATAACGGAGACTTCGAAACGGACCTGATCGTTTCCTTTTCCCGTGCAGCCGTGCGCAACATGCGTGCAATGTTCCCGCTTAGCCACTTCCACCAGCGCTTTTGCCAGCAGCGGCCTGCCGAGGGATGTTGCCATGGGATAATTATGTTCGTACAACGCGCCTGCTTTTAATGCGGGAAAGATGTAGTCGTAGACAAATTCCTGTTCAAGATTCTGCATGAACACCTTCTTGGCGCCGGAGGCATACGCTTTTTCGGGGACGCCGATCAATTCCTTCTTCTGGCCGAGATTGCCGGTAACGGTAATGATCTCTGCATTGTATTTATCCTTCAGCCATTTAACGATGACCGACGTGTCCAGTCCGCCCGAGTATGCAACGGCAATTTTCATTTTTTTCACTGTAGTTTTCCTTTGAATGATGGTTATGATAAAAAAAGGTCTTTGATGAATGTCTCGACGCCTGATATCTTCTTTACCGATGATGGGGTGACGAACACGGTATCGTCGCCGGCAAGCGTTCCGAGAATGAGCTGATTCCGCTGCGAATCCAGGAACGATGCAACCCCCGGCGCTCTGCCGGGAAGCGTGCGGATGACGATCATCATCTCGTTCCGTTCGATCGAGATTACTTCGCGGGAAATGATCGGCATAAACTGCTGTTCATCCTGCGCGTCGCTCAATTGGTAGCGCATGCCGTTGTCGGTATGCGTCCGGACGACGCCGAGTTCCGCAAGATCGCGGGAGAGTGTCGCTTGTGTAACATCGTATCCCCGTTTTTTCAGCATGGAAGCGAGTTCATCCTGGCTGCCGACTGATTGATGGAGTATGATTTCCTTGATCGTAAAGAGTCTTTGTGGTTTGTTCATAAGTCCTTTAGAGGTCTAATTTTTAACGAATTAATTCGGTACCGATGCCCTCATCGGTAAAGATCTCAAGCAATAACGAATGCTTTTTCCGTCCGTCGATCATATGGACTTTATTCACTCCGGCATGGAGTGTGGAAAAGGCGGAGGTGATCTTCGGAATCATTCCGCCGCTGATAATTCCCTGCGACAATAATTCCTGCGCATGCGCTTCGGTTAGGGAGGAGACCAATTCCTTTTGGGCAAAGACCCCTTCCACATCGCTGAGATAAACCAGCTTTTCTGCATTCACGGCAGTGGCAACAGCCGCCGCAGCGAGGTCGGCATTCACGTTATAGATCGTTCCGTCCGTACCGACGCCGATCGGTGCGATGACCGGCATCAGTTTGTTGTTCAATAGCATGGTGATGAGCGAAATGTTGACGGAGGTGATAGTTCCGACCAGCCCAATATCTTCGCCGTTGTCTTTATACCGTTCTGCGATAAACAGATTGTTATCCACGCCGCTGATCCCCACCGCCTCGCCGTCGTTTTGATTGATCGTAGCGACAATGTCGGTATTGACCTTGCCGGCAAGGACCATCTTTACGACGTCAACCATCTTTTCGTCAGTGTACCGGTGCCCGTTCACGAATGTCGTCTCAATCCCGAGTGCGGATGCGGTCTGCGTGATCTCCTTACCGCCCCCATGAACGATAATGATGTTGATGCCGATCTTCTTCAGCAGCGTCACATCCTTGGCAAATGTCTTCTTCAGATCGTCGTCCGTCTGCGCCGCACCGCCGTATTTTACGACAAATGTTTTTCCTTCATACTTCTGTATATAAGGAAGGACTTCGATAAGAATTTCTTCTTTAGATTGAATCATGGTTTATTGAGGAATTTATAATTACATAATTGCAAGATTGCAAAATTACAAGATTAAAAGATCATCAAGGTTAAAGACTTTTATTTAGAAGTCATCTCAAAAACCCTGGTCAACGTCATTGCGAGGCAATCCTGAGCGAAGTCGAAGGATTGCCGAAGCAATCTCGTTTTTCATTATATTAGCGAAAAGATTGCTTCGGTCTCCCGACTTCCGCCACCCTTCGACTCCCTCGCAAAAAACGCTCGGTCGCTCAGGGTGAGAAACGCGCGGCGGACAGGTCGTCGGGATCCCTCGCAATGACTTTTCAGAGGTCTCAAATTACAAGATTGGGAGTTTAATGTTTTCCCGTTGGCTTGATAAATTTTACAATTTTGCAATTTTGCAATCTTGTAATCTTGCAATTTATGACCTGTAACTAGCATTAATTCTAACATACTCTCCCGAAAGATCACACGTCCAAAATGTTGCCGCATGTTTGCCTCCATGAAGATCGACCGTAATCGTTATCTCTTTTTGTTCGAGAATTTTCTTCGCTCTTGCTTCGGAGAAGTTGATATCGTATTGCGGTCCGAGAATCCGCAGATCGCCGAAATAGATTTCTGTTTTTTCCGGTTTGAATGATATTCCGGACCGTCCGACGGCGGCAAGTATTCGTCCCCAGTTGGCATCTTCGCCGTGGATTGCCGTTTTAACAAGGGATGAATTGCAGATTGTCCGGCACGCCTGCTCGGCATCGCGCTCCGTTTTTGCTCCGGTGACTGTCACTTCGACGAATTTTGTCGCTCCTTCGCCATCCAGAACGATCATTTTGGACAGAACAATAAGCACATGCTCCAGCGCGGCAGTGAATTTTTTGAAGTCGCCCTCTTCTTTGGCGATTGCTGTGTTTTCTGCTTTCCCGTTGGCGAGCACAATCGCCATATCATTTGTGCTTGTGTCTCCGTCCACCGTAATGCGGTTGAATGAGACAGCATTGGCAAGAGAGAGCGATTTCCGCAGCATCGGATGGGTTATTTTTGCATCCGTTGTAACAAATGCGAGCATCGTCGCCATGTTGGGGGCGATCATACCGGATCCCTTTGCCATGCCGCCGATACGGACCGGCACACCTGAGAGCATGATCTCCACCGCATATTCTTTGGTGAATGTATCCGTCGTGCAGATCCCTTCAGCGGCATTGGCGTTTCCGTCCACGCTGAGGTGCTGCACGGCATCGTAAATACCGAGCGTCAATTTGTCCATCGGCAGAAATTGCCCGATCACACCGGTGGAGGAGACGAGGACCTGCGATTCCTTGATGCCGAGCGCCGCTGCCGTGGTGGCGAGCGTCTGGCGGGCGTTCATCATTCCCCGTTCGCCGGTGCAGGCGTTCGCATTTCCGCTGTTGATGAGTATCGCCTGCGCCGTTTTCGATTTTTTTAATTGCTGCTTGTCCAGCGTGACACACGCCGCCACCGTGGCGCTCTGTGTAAAGACTCCGGCGGAGAATGCAGGCACATCGGAGTAGATGAGGGCGATATCCTTTTTTCGTTTTTTTATTCCCGCGAAAACGCCCGAAGCTACAAATCCCTGAGGCGCGCAAATACCGCCGGTGATTGTTCGTATTTTATTTTTATTGTGTGATTTCATGCTCAATTGATGTGTTGTGGTCTCAAAATCGAAAAATTGTCACACTGAGCGGAGTCGAAGTGTGACAATTATTTAAGAATCATGCCTTGTCTTCCTGCCCGCCGCGTATTTTGGCGGGCTCTCTGGGTGACAATCTATAACATTTGTCATGCCGAGTCCGCCTTCGGCGGATAAACTGCGTCGAGGCATGATTATCAGCGATTTGTCACCCCTCGTCTCCGCTCGGGGTGACAAAAAAGTATTTTTAAGATCTCCTAAAATTATATAAGCCCAACGGTCTGTTCCAAACCGAAGACGAGATTCATATTCTGCACCGCCTGACCGGCGGCCCCTTTGACAAGATTGTCAATCACGGAAAAAACGATCAGTTGGTTGTTCCGTTCGTACCATTTCCAGCCGATGTCGATATAATTGGTATACTGCACATGTTTGATCTCCGGAACCGCATCTCCCAATAAACGAACAAACGGAGCGCCGGAATAATATTTCTTGAAAGCGTTGTCGATCATTTCTTTTGTGGTTTTCACTTTCGGCGTTACATAGATCGACGAATAAATTCCTCGAGTAATGGGAATCAAGTGCGGAACGAATGTCACGGCAGATGATGCTCCGCCGAACAGGCGAAGGACATGTTCTATCTCCGGCGTGTGCTGATGCACTCCCACTTTATATGCCTTTACCGATTCATTCACTTCGGTAAACGATAGATCGACCGACGAACTCCTTCCCGCACCGGAAACACCGGAAAGCGAACTGATGGTGATCCCGTTCGGTTCAATCACATCTGCTGCCAAAAGAGGCAATAGGGGAAGCACCGCACTTGTAACGTAACAACCGGGATTGGCGATCAATTGAGCGGCTTTAACGGCCTCTGCATTCCACTCAGGGAGACCGTACACTGCTTTTGCGAGATACGCCGCAGCAGTGTGTTCGTGTTTATAATATTGACGATATAGTGATTGATCCTGCAGGCGAAAATCACCGCCTAGATCGATCACTTTTTTTCCCGCATCGATCAGTTCCGGAACATACTTCATCGCCTCGCCGGAGGGGAGTGCGATTAAGACGAGATCACTGTGCTTCACCTTATCGAGAGAATATTCTTCATAGATCAGCGACATTCGGGAGCGGAATTTCGGATAGACTTCGTCGACCCGTTTCCCCGCCGAGGCATTGGCAAACACATTCGATACGTGTACGTTGGGATGGTTCAGCAGTATCGACAGCAATTCCGCGCCGGAATATCCCGAAGCACCGATGATGGATATCTCTTTTTTCATAATGCATAAATATACAAGATACTGTATAATTATGCAAGCAGAAATACACTGCGATTTAAATTTTCCCGTTCGAACTCTCTTTGGAAGCCTCTGCAATTTTCCGTATCTTACGCCATAATTCATCCTTTATAATTCATCCTTCATCCTTTATATTTTTTAAAAAACATGGGTTTTAACTGCGGTATCGTCGGACTTCCAAACGTCGGTAAATCGACATTATTCAATGCCATTACTGCCGCCGGGGCAGAAGCGGCAAATTATCCCTTTTGCACCATCGAACCGAATGTCGGCGTCGTACTCGTAGCCGATGAACGAATCGATAAACTGGTCGCCATCTATAATTCTCCTAAGATCGTACCGTCGTCCATTGAGTTTGTCGATATAGCGGGACTGGTGAAGGGAGCGAGCAAAGGTGAGGGACTCGGGAATCAATTCCTCTCCCATATTCGCGATGTTGACGCCATTGCGCATGTCGTCCGCTGTTTCGACGATCCGAATGTGGTTCATGTGGACGGGAGCATTAATCCAAAGCGGGACATCGAAGTGATCGAAACGGAATTGATCCTGAAGGACCTCGAAACAATCGATAAAAAGATTCAGGATGCCGAACGCCGTGCAAAGAGCGACAAAAAGTCCAAACCGGAAGCCGATTTTTATATGAAAGTAAAAGATCACCTCGCCACCGGACGGCTTGCACGCTATGTTGCCGTGCACAACGACGAGGAAAAGATCTGGCTGCGCGATATGCATCTGCTCACAAACAAACCGGTGATGTATGTCTGCAATGTTCACGAGAAAGAAATATCCCAGGGAAACAATTACGTGGACCAGGTAAAGGAGATCGCCGCTATTGAAGGGGCGAAAGTGGTGATCGTCAGTGCCGCGGTGGAAGCGGAAGTAGCGGAATTGCCGAAGGAAGAACGGGGAGAATTTTTGCAGGGATTGGGATTGAAGGAATCCGGTTTGCAGCAGGTTGTCCGCGAGGGAATGGATCTTCTCGGACTGATCACCTTCTTTACCGCCGGTCCAAAGGAAGTACATGCTTGGACACTGCGCAAAGGAGCCACGGCACCCGAAGCGGCCGGTGTCATCCATACCGATTTTGAAAAAGGATTCATCCGCGCCGAAATCATGAAGTGCGACGACCTGTTCAGACTAAAGACAGAAGCGGCCGTAAAAGAAAACGGATTGCTCCACGTAGAAGGTCGTGATTATGTTTTGGAAGATGGCGATATATGCCATTTCAGATTCAACGTCTAAAAAGAATTTATTCATTGATCCATTGACTCATTGAATCATTGGAAAGTGTATCAATGGGCCAATGAACCGATGATTCAATGATCCGATTCTTAATTGAACCAATGAACCGATCATCTCATGCAGTTCTGTCCAAATTGTAAAACCGAATACACCGACGAAGCGGATTTGTGCGCCGATTGCGGCATTCCGCTTGTTGATAAACTCCCTGTAGCGGAGCCAATGGATGTCTGCGACAAATGCGGCGCGGATATTGGTTTGGATTCGGATTACTGTCCGTTTTGCGGAACGCTTTTCGCCGAGGATCAATATTCCTGTGCAAATCATCCCATCGCCGTGGCGACGGGAGTCTGTGTAATCTGTCAGCAACTGTTCTGCAAAGAATGCATTACGGTCAAGAACGGTAAGCATCTCTGCCGCGATCATGCAACAATCGAGGTCTCCGAAGGATGGGCGCTGGTTTTTAAGACGGCGGATTTTATTGAAGCAGAGATCATCCGCGGAAAATTGGAAAGCGCCGGCATTCCCGTCAATCCGCGCAACGTCGGAAATATCTCCACGCTTGCGGACGGATTTATCGACAATCCGCTCGGCCGGACGATATTCAAATATCCGGTAAAGGTTTTTGTTCCGCTGGAGAAATATTTCGAAGCGGTTGAAGTCGTCAACCAGGATTTTTCCAACGATGTCCTATAGCGCAATCACATTCGGAACCGACGGCTGGCGTGCTCCCCTGGAGACGCTCTTCACCGAAGAGAATATTATCCGGATAGCGGAAGCATTTGTCCGTTTTTTGCAAAAGTCCACCCGTACTTCCGACCGCATCGCCGTCGGTTTTGACGGCAGAAAAAACTCCCAAGAATTTGCACGGCTCTTTGCCCGTGTGTTGTCTGCCAATAATTTCTCTGTTCTTCTTTCCACAGCAATAATACCGACACCTATCCTATCATTCTCCGTCAAACATCACAAATGCGCCGCCGGCGTGATGATCACTGCCAGCCACAATCCGCCGACCGACAACGGCATTAAATTCAAAGGTGCTTACGGCGGTCCGTTTATGTCCGAACAAACGCGGGAAGTGGAAGAACTTCTTTCGGAGCGAGTGGAAAGCAGATTGAGCGATTCGTCGATTCAGGAAGTCGACTTTTTACCGGATTACATCCGTCACATCTCAACCCTGATCGATCTGGAACTGCTCAGAAAATTTGCCTCCGTCCCGTCGAATCAAGCCAGCGTGCTGATCGATTCCATGGGAGGTGCGGGAGGGACGATTTTGGAGGATTTTCTTGTGCCGCTCGGATGGCGCGCACAAACGATTTTTGGTTCGCCGGATCCGAACTTTTATGATCGCCTTCCCGAACCGATCGCAAAGAATCTCGATCCGCTCATCTATAATACTTCCGTGACGGATGCGCTTCTGGGAATCGCAACGGACGGCGATGCCGACCGGTGCAGTATCGTGTACGAAGACGGAAGGTGGATGACCGCGCAGGAGAACATACTGGCTTTGCTCTGGCATCTTCACGTCAATAAGCAATGGAAGGGAGCGGTCATCAAATCCGCTTCGGTGTCGGATAAGGTAAGAATGCTGGCGCAGCGGTGGGAAGAAGAAGTGTACGACGTCAACGTCGGCTTCAAATATATCACGGAAGTGATGCTCGCAAAGGAATGGATGTTCGGCGCGGAAGAGAGCGGCGGATTCGGCTACAAATATCATTTGCCGGAGAGGGACGGTATCCTCACCGGACTGATGTTCTGCGAAATGATCGCACAGAGCGGACGGTCGCTGTATGCCATCATGGAAGAAATATATCACGTCGTCGGGGAGATGCACTACGACCGCATCGATGCACGATACGACAAACCTGATAGAAGCGAGATTCTGCTGCGTCTTGCAAAAATGTCCGCCGGCGAATCGGTCGGCGGATTTCCGATTCAATCCGTCCGTACATTCCGCGAAGGTCCGTTGCTGACAGGAGTGAAATTCATATTGGGAAATTCCCGATGGCTGCTCATCCGCACATCGCAGACCGAACCGCTGGTGAGGATCTATGCGGAAGGGCAAAAACAATATGAAGTCGAAAAATTGTTGCAGCAGGGGAGATCGTTGGTCGGGATTTAATATTGATGCTTTGGAGTAATAATAGAGTCCTTCTCAGAAATACCAAATCAATGTCATGCCGAGCGGAGTCGAGGCATGATTATCTTACATTGTCACCCCTCGTCTACGCTCGGGGTGACAATTTTTTAGTTTTTAATATGATTCTATTAAGAATTGTTCATCCTGAGCAAGTCCCGAAAGTTTTTTATTCGGGACGCGTCTCCCGATGGGACCCCTTCGGGGGAAGGATGCTCACGTTCTATTGCAGGGAATAAAAAATTAGGGCGAGAGTATTCTCACTCCCACCGACACGCCGAATTCATCTATACCGCTGCTTGCGTCTTTTCCGTACCTTCCGTTGAGATACAAATACTTCGTTTCTCCAATCGGCATTTCCCATCCGATTGCGGCACCGTTCGATACATACGGATAATTGTTCATCCCGATCCAGAGCCGGGAATCCAGATCCGGAAAATATTTTCCCACACCGACTCTTGCCATACCCGTACCGGAAAAGAACGGAGGACGGTCCAATAATTTCCCTTCGAGAAACAAATCATGTGTGGAACCTATGCGCACACCGGTTGTGCCGAAAGCGAAGTATTCCCATTCCAAACCGAGATCAGGATAGACGAATCCGCCACCGCCGTTCGGTCCCGTATAAATTCCGCCGAGTGACAGTCCCATCCGAAATGGGGATTGAAATTTTCTGCCGATATACACACCGGCATCGCTGAAACCTTGTTTATGAGCGCCGGAACAATCATAATGGGCGTACTGGCCCCCTCCGGCGCCGATGAGTAATTCGGTGTACGAATCGGTGGAATCGGAAGAATATCCGACAATGTAAGGATAAAGAAGAATGACTATGAGAAGCGGTGCAACGTTACGCCGCTTTAGTCCGTGAGATGACTTTTTTGATTTCATACAGCGTGCCTCGCTGTGCTGCATCAAAACCAGATTCGTGGATTAAGGAGATGCATTCTTCGGTGTTCGTCTTGTTCACAAAATTCGCCGCGGCGTGGACATTCTCTTCGAGCAGCGTGCCGCCGAAATCGTCCGCGCCGAAATGTAGCGCGATTTGCCCCGTCTTTTTTCCCTCACTGAACCACGATGCCTGGATGTGATTGAAATTGTCGAGATAGATCCGTGAAAAGGCGATCATTTCCAGATACCGTTTCGGTGTGGCGTAGGTGGGAATGATTTTCTCAAGAGGAGTATTTCCCGGTTTGAAACTCCATGGAACGAATGCGGTGAAACCGTGATATTCGTCTTGCAGCTGACGGACTACTTCCAGATGTTCGACGATGTCTTCATCTTTTTCGAGATGGCCGTACATCATGGTGGCTGTGGTTTTGTATCCGATTTTGTGCGCTTCTCGCATCACATTCAGCCAGTCGGCCGATGTCCCTTTTTTGCTGCTGATTTTTTTCTTCACACGGTCGGAAAGGATCTCCGCACCGCCGCCGGGAATGGAACGAAGTCCCGCATCCCATAATTTTTTCAATACATCGGGAAGTGAGAGGCCCGAAACGCGTGCCATTTCCAGAATCTCGGAGGTGGAATAGAAATGCGGATGAATTTCCGGTACTTCTTGAATTGTCCGTCGCACCATTTCCAGATAATAGTCAAACGGCAGTTCCGGATTCACGCCGCCTTGCAGCAAAATGGTGGTAATACCCTTTGCGGCGGATTGCTTGAAGTTGGCGATCATCTCATCCACCGTGTGCGTGTAGACTCCTTCTTCGCCGGGATGACGGTAGAACGCACAGAAGATGCAGTCGATCGTGCAGACGTTGGTGTAGTTTGGATTCGAATCGAGCACAAACGTTACGGCAGGATCGGGATTTTTACGGAAGCGGATCTCATTGGCGAGATCTCCCAGATCGAGCAGTTGCGCATTGCGGAGAAGGAATAGTCCTTCTTCACGTGTGATTCTGTGCCCGTCGCGAATCTTCGTATAAAGTTCTGAAAGTGTCATATACAAAAGTACAGAAAAAACCTTGTCGGTGAGGTAAACCCGACAAGGTCGTTAATTCGTCAATTATATGGAGACGGAAAATCCCGCCGCTTTAAGGTCTTTAATCAATCCGAAACTGATCTCTTCCAGTTTGACAACGATTTCTTTGTAGGCAATGCCGGGGACTCCTTTTGGGGGAGTATCTTCTTTCTTATGGATGCAGACGATTCTGTTCGGACCGATTCTGCCGACCAGATATCCCAATTCGAACATGACGTTGTGATTATCGTCGGCGGAGAAAAGATAATAAGCGAATTTGACGGCCGGATATTGTTCGAAAAACGTGATGATCGCATCCGCTGCAGCGCTTCGCTTAAAGACAACCGGTTCGATGTTGATCTCTTTTAAAAATCCTGTGAGCTGTGATTGCAGTTCGGTTTCGGAAGAAGACAGTACAAACACTTGTTTCGATACCGAAACCGGAGCTGCTGCCGCTGACTGAGATTGTTTTGGCGCTTCATGCTTTGGTGCGGGCGACGGCGGTGCTGCTTTCGGCTGCGGCGGATCTGCCTTGGGCGGTGCCGCGGCTGTTTTTGCAGGAGCAGGCGCCGAAGCGGCGCTCTTTTTCGCAGCGGATTCGACCATCGGCAGCGATTGCCGGATAGTATCAAGGATCAACTGTGCGGAATTCTGGTAAAAATACGCGCCGTTCTCGTCTTTGGTGAGTTTCTCGCGCAGCGGTGCCGCTTTGTCACCGGCTTTCGAAAGGACATCGAGGCAGTTTTTGCGCCAAAGAAGATACTGACTCTGCATTTTTGCGTTATAACCGGAGAATTCCAATCCCCCTTCGGGGACCAGTTTTTCGCCTTGCTGGATCAATTCCTGAAATCGTGATAAGAGCTGTTGTTCCATGTAGTCGATTATCCGCGTTAAGTGTACAACAATTTACAAACTTACTTCCACTTCTTCAACGAGTTTTTTGAATGTGTGGATTGCCTCTTTTTCCCGTTCACCGATATGGTATTGAAAGCCCCGCAGAAAATCCGTCGTCTCTTCCGGTGTCAGCCCGATGGACGCACCGTGCCTGGTGCCGATCGAATCCAGCTGTGATGTTCCAAGTTCGAGCGAAATTCGGATGATCTCACCCAGATCGTGTTTTTTCTCCTCCGACAAATTTTTCTTGTGCGCCCAGACGGCGAAGACGAACGGCATTTTCATCCATTCATACCATTCTTTTGCAAGGTCGTAGACGAGGTCAAATCCCGGGGCGCCGGCTTTGACCGTCTTCAGCGCTTCGTCGCCGATCAACAGTATTGCTTCGAAATGGGAATAGTCGTTAACACCGGCATGCATGCGGCGGAACTGCGCTTTGACGCCGTATTTTTTCTCCAGCAGCACCTGAAGAAGTCTGACCGATGTGGCGGTATCGTCGATGATGCCGATGGTTTTACCTTCCAGTCCCTGCCATCCTTCGGTGGAGAGAAGGATGACGCTCTTTACCTGATCGCGGGATGCGATGCAATACTCCATCAATTCGAGATTCTCTTCCTGCGAAAAATAATCCATCAGCGAATAGAGTCCGGCATCGATCTTTCCGTTCCGCGACAGGGTGCCCATCCGCCGCGGCGCCACCGGAAGCATTTTAAATTGCCGCTGTTCAAAATGATGGTAGTACGGAACGGAATTCAAATAGGGAATTTTTCCGATCACATTGTCGGAGTTGATGTCCAGCGCATTATAATAGACATCCCGCTCCACCGGTATCTTGCCGGCGTCGTTGATGATCTTGATCAATTTATCCTTCGCCATTGCCATGGGACTGACCGCGCCGGCATCATGCGCAATCTTTTCTCCGCCCACCGTTCCGTCCATGTCATCCGCACCGAAATTAAGCGCCACGGATGCCACTTCCTCCGTCAGCATCACCCAGTATGCCTTGATGTGCGGAAAATTGTCGAGCATCAATCGCGATACGGCGATCGTTTTCAGATCCTCGATCGCGGAAGTGAACTCGTTTTTCGGTTTGATGCCGGTATCGCCGGGCTGGAAGGCGAGGGGAATGAACGAGAGAAAACCGTTCGTCTGGTCCTGCGCCTCGCGCAATCGTATCATGTGACCGACCCGCTCCTCGTACGTCTCGATGTGGCCGTACAGCAATGTGGCATTAGAGGGGATTCCGAGTTTGTGCGCAGTGGTGTGAACGTCGAACCAGGTCTTTGCTCCGATTTTTTGATTGAAAAGAAGTTTCCGGACCCGTTCGGAAAAGACTTCGGCGCCGCCGCCGGGCATCGTCCGCAATCCTGCATCAAATAATTGACGCAGCACTTCTTCAATTGACATCTTAAACTTTTTATGGAAGAAATCGATCTCCACGGCAGTGAATGCCTTCACGTCGACCTGCGGGAACGCTTTTTTAATGTCGCGCACCATGCCCACGTAATATTCCCACGGCCAATCGGGATGCAGGCCGCCGGTGATGTGGACCTCGTGAACATCGGAATTGAGTTTTCCGATGATCTCCTCGATAGTCATCTCATACGCTTCGGGAGAATTCTGCTTCACCGCGAAATCGCAGAATTTGCAGGAGAGGACGCAGATATTCGTCGGTTCTATTTTTTGATTCACGACATAATAGACCGCATCGCCGCTCTTCATCTGTTGCACGGCATGGGCCATTTTGCCGATGGAAATGACATCCTGCGATCCAAACATTGTCAATCCGTCCTGCAGCGAAAGCCGTTGCCCGCTCTGCACTTTATCCCAAATCGGATGTAAATTCTTATCTCTAAAATGTATTATCGTATTCATATTTCCTTATACCAATTACTAATTACCAATTTCCAATTACTAATTCCCCCGCCACCCTTCGACTCCACCGCAAAAAGCGCGGTGTCGCTCAGGGTGAACAGCGCACGGCGGGCAAGCAATTACCAATTCCTAGTTCCTTTTACCTAATACCTAATACCTATTACCTAATACCTAATTCCTATTTTCTCATCTCGCATTCATCATTGCTTTTTATCGCCAATAGCTGTCCCACCGCTCATCAACTTTTTTGACGATCGCTTCGTCCATCACCAATGGATTCGGATAGCCGGTCTTCCATGTGGCGTCGATGCCGAGAATACCTTTATATATGGGGGAGATGCCGATCAATTTTTGTTCGCTGAAGATCACATCCCGTTCGCAATCGAACCGTGTGAACAATCCCCAGATATAACTTTCCTGCTCATTGATATCCACATCGAAGCTCACCGTAGCGGCCATCTTCACCCCTTCAAGTTCGGGATGCTTGACGATCTTTTTGATCACCGCGTCTCCCTCTTTTTTCACCTTCACCAGCAGCAGCGCCCCTTCGACCAGCCGGGCGTCTACGATACGCCGGTCGTACGTTGTGAGCGATTTCACAACTTCGGTTAGTTTTTTTACGTTCACACGATGCTTCGGCCGTTTTTTCTCCGTCGCGTCGATGATCATCTTGCTGCCGAGATTCATCGTAAAGGAGGTGAAATCGAGCGTATCGAGAGGAACCTTCGGGATCATCACAAAATCGAAATGCGGATCGAAATTATCCCGTACCGCTTTCATCACCTCGTGGAAATTGCGGACATCCACCTGTTCGGAAACGGTGATGAGGCATTTTGTCAGCGATAGTTGTCCCGTTCCCATCAGTCCGAGAGCCGCCTTCATCGCCTCTTTTTGATATCGTTCGTTGACGGAGACGACGAGAAGATTGTGGAATCCTGCTTCGTAATACGCCCACACATTCTTCACTTCATGGTGGATCAATCGTGCTAGAGGAGCGAGAATCTGCTGCGTGGCATCGCCGATAAATTTATCCTCCATCGGCGGAATGCCGACGATGGTCGCGGGATAAATCGGATCTTTCCGGCGGGTCATTGTGTGAATATGGAACACGGGGAAATTCGCCGCATGGGAATAATGTCCGAAATGATCTCCGAACGGCCCTTCCAGCCGTCGTTCATGCGGTTTCACAATTCCCTCAAGGATAAATTCCGCATTCGCCGGGACCGGAATGCTGATGGAACGTCCGCTGACGAACTCCGTCGGTTTGCCGCGCAGGAATCCGGCAAACATCGCCTCGTCGATTCCTTCCGGAAGCGCCGCGACGGTAGCCAGCAACAGAGCGGGATCGGAGCCGATGACCAGCGCTACTTCAAGCGGTTGGTTCATCTTTTCCGCGGTGTGATAATGATATCCGCCCCCTTTGCCGATCTGCCAATGCATGCCGGCTGTCTGATCGTCGTATTTCTGGATACGGTACATACCGATGTTCCGTTTACCGCTCTTTGGGTCGTACGTGACTACTTGCGGAAGAGTAACGAATCGTCCTCCGTCTTCCGGCCAGGTTTTCAGAATCGGCAGGGAGGAGAGATTCGGTTTTTCGATCACCGCCTGCGACCGTCCCACGGTGATATTTTTTGGACGGGAAGAGAGGAAACGTTTTACCATCGCCGATTCCTGGAATAGAATCTTCGGCGAAGGAGGCATGAGTTTTTCTGCAAAATTGATCAATTGTTCGCCGATTTCATCCGGATGCCGGCCAAGCGCCAACTCAATCCGCCGCTCGCTCGCAAGGATGTTGATCACCAGTGGGAAATCCGCCCCTTTGACATTCTCGAAAAGCAACGCCGGCTTTCCGAGATTCAATGCGCGCGTAGCAATCTCGGTAATCTCCAATTCCGGATCGACCTCAACCTTGACGCGGTGAAGTTCGCCTTCCTTTTCGAGATGCTTAACGAAGTCTTGTAGGTTATCGAACATGCTGTCGTTTTCCTAAATACTGTTTCTTGCAACCATTAACCAATTCCCAATGAACATTGACCAATTACCAATTACCAATTACTAATTCCCAAGTCACTCCAACTCTTCCGCTCTCCATCCTTTACCGCGTCGTTCACCTACCACTCCGAGTACTTTATCCGTAAAAGCGCCGATGTATTCCGCAACATTCTCCGGAACGAAATACAGCGGCGGAGAGATCGGCATGATAATCGCACCGTAGGATGAAAGTTTTGCGCACTGTTCCAACGCGAGCGTGGACATCGGCGTCTCACGAACGCAAATAACGAGTTTGTACCGCTCTTTCAACGCTACCTGTGCGGTGCGGGTGATCAGCGTATCGCCGATGCCGGAAGCGATCTTCCCGAGCGTCGATGTCGAGCAGGGAAGGATCACAAAGGCGTCAAAATGATTCGAACCGGAGGCGATCGGCGCCGTCAGGTCTTTGTCATCGAATTGTTTCTTGACGTACGGATGAAGATCCTCTTCGTTCATCTTCAACTCGTCTTTCAGCAACACCTTTCCCCATTTGCTGACGACGAGATATTTATCGGAGGTTGATTTTTTCAGAAAATCAAATGCGTACACCGCTCCGGAACTTCCTGTAATGCCGACGACTATTTTCATTGTGAACCACCGGGATGCATAGACAAAACTGTCTATACCCGGTTCCTTTTTAGTTATATACTGACAATGATCATGACCAGAATGCTGAATCCGACAACGATATTAATCTTAAAGAACGCCAGCTCGACATCTTCCGCTTTGTGTTGTTCTAACCAGAGAAGAAACCCGCTGAGAAAAAGAAACGGGAGAGCGATCAGCGCTTTTAATGATATCAACACCAGCGCGGCAAGTACTACAAATGCAAGGAAATGAAGCGCGGCAGATATTTGCAACGCTCTTTTCTTTCCGAACCGGGAGGGGAATGAAAACAGCCCCGCCTTTTTATCGAATTCTTCATCAAGCGTTGAGTAGATAATGTCGAATCCTGTCGCCCAAAAGAGATTGAAGAGGGGAAGAAGCAATGCTTCCCCGAACCGGTCCAACGAACCGACCACGGCGAAGAATCCGCCCAGCGGCCCCATCGCCAGTCCCATGCCTACTCCGAAATGTGCCAACGGAGTAAATCGCTTCAAGTATGGATATATGGCGAAGACAATAAGAGGAATAGGGGACAGATAAAAACAAAAATCGGAGATCAGTTTTGCGGAGACGAGGTACAATGCGAGTCCGAAAAGAAGAATCCCAAAGCTTTCACCGATGTGCATGGCACCGCTCGGCAATTCCCTGCTGAGTGTCCGCGGATTATGCCGGTCGATCTCCCGGTCTATGATACGATTCAGCGTCATTGCCACAAGACGCGCCCCGACTGCGGCAGTCAATACCAGAACAAGAAGTACCGCCGATGGTGTTTCTTTTGAAGCGAGAAACACGCCGCTGTAGATCATAGGAAGTGAGAAAAGCGTGTGCTCTATCTTGATAAAATTGAGATATTTTTTCAATTCGGATAATTTTGTTGTGTTATGAGACTTCAAGGTACCGAAAAATTGGCGTTTTACAAAGATGAATTTTCCGGGGACTTTGGTAACTCTTCAATT
Source organism: uncultured Chitinophagaceae bacterium (assembly GCA_964371615.1). Taxonomy (GTDB): domain Bacteria; phylum Bacteroidota; class Ignavibacteria; order UBA10030; family UBA8401; genus SpSt-333. The sequence continues at coordinate 162,506 of CAYJMS010000002.1, read as the reverse complement.
TTTCGTATATTTTACAAATTCAGACAAAGGAGACCGATGCACAGAGTTACTTTAATACCCGGCGACGGCATAGGACCCAGTATCACCGAAGCGGCGGTACGGGTTATTGAAGCCACCGGGGTCAATATTCAGTGGGATGAACAACAGGCAGGACTTGCAGGGGTAGAAAAATTCAAGGATCCGATTCCGGAACAGACAATCGCCTCCATTTCGCAGAATAAAGTAGCGTTAAAGGGTCCGTTAACGACACAATTGGGGAAGGGTTTTCGCAGCGTCAACGTGGCATTACGCAAGGAATTTGACCTGTATATTAATCTTCGTCCTGCAAAATCATTTGAAGGAGTGCCGTCGCGATACAGCGGAGTTGATTTGGTGATATTCCGTGAGAATATCGAGGAATTTTACTCGGGAATTGAACATTACATCGATGCCCAGAAAAGTGCTGCAGAAACGATCGGTATTATTACCCGGTATGGATCCGAGCGGATCGTTCGTGCCGCTTTCGAATATGCGCGAACACACAACCGGAAAAAAGTTTCAATCGTACACAAAGCCAATATTATGAAATTTACCGGCGGCCTTTTTCTTGAAGTGGGGAAAAAGGTGGCGGAAGAGTATCCCGAAATCCAGACCAACGACGTCATCATCGACAATATGGCAATGCAACTGGTTCTGAATCCCAATCAATACGACGTGATTGTGACGACAAATCTGTTTGGCGACATCCTTTCGGATCTCTGTTCCGGTCTTGTCGGCGGACTGGGTGTCGCGCCCGGTGCAAATATCGGCAAAGAGACGGCAATCTTTGAAGCGGTTCACGGCAGCGCACCGGATATCGCCGGAAAAGATATTGCCAATCCTTCGGCATTGATTCTGGGCGGCGCAATGATGCTGGATCACCTGGGAGAGAAAACAGCGGCGGAGAAGATCTACAAAGCCATCCGGGAGACAGTACGGAATCCGCACGAAGTAACAAGAGACCTTAATCCGAATTCAAAAGTCGGTACAAAGCAATTTGCGGAGTTTATTGTACAGCACATTAAATCCAATTAAAAAATTACAACAGGTAATTCAAAAAGCCGCGGGAAAGAGTGCAACTCATTCTAACGGCAACGCAGCATGAAAATAGGAAAATACGATATTGAAAAACCGCTGATCCTCGCACCGATGGAGGATGTTACAGATCAACCGTTCCGGTTGATCTGCAAACGACTTGGCGCGGATATTATGTACACGGAGTTTGTCAATTCCGACGGATTGGTGCGGAAGAACGATAAGACATTCAAAAAAATGTTGTTCAAGGAAGAAGAACGTCCGTTCGGCATTCAATTATACGGCGGCGATGAGAATGCGATGGAAGGGGCGGCACGAATGGCGGATTCCCTCAACCCGGATCTGATCGATATCAACGCCGGATGCTGGGTGAAAAAAGTTGCCGGCCGCGGCGCCGGTGCCGGTCTATTGAAAGATCTCGGCCAGATGGAACGGATCGTTTTGAATGTCATCAAGGCAACAAAATTACCGGTCACTGTAAAAACACGGCTCGGCTGGGATGAATCGTCGATCAGGATTGTGGAAGTGGCAAAGATGCTCGAAGGGATCGGCGTGCAGGCATTAACGATCCACTGCCGCACCAGATCGCAGGGACACAACGGCTCGCCCGACTATCAATGGATTCCGAAAGTGAAAGAAGCGGTCACTATCCCGATTATTGTCAACGGAAGTTTGACCGAACCGCAGCAGATTCGCGATGTGTACGATGAGACAGGATGCGACGGCGTGATGATCGGCCGTGCTGCAATCGACAATCCGTGGATCTTTTCGGAGGTGAAACATTTTTTTGCGACCGGCGAAATCGTACAGCCGCGGACGCTGGCAGAGAAAATTGATATCTGTCTTGAATTACTGAAAGCCTCCGCTGCATTTAAGGGCGAACATCGCGGCGTGGTCGAGATGCGGAAATTCTACATCGGATATTTACGCGGAACACCGAATGCGTCGAAACTTCGCAATCATCTCATGCAATTTGTTGAAGTCGCACCGATTGAAGAGATCCTTTTATCGGTGAAAGAACGCGGACACATCGATCCTTCGCTGTACTCCAGAGAGGAACCGGAAGAGATCCTCGCAGTGTGACACGAAAAATTTCCGGAAAAGGTTTTCCGGCTTGCACTTTGGCATAATCTTCATTATCTATATCCGTCAGTTAACAATAAAAAGAGAGTGAATGATCGCTTTTATCGTCGGTTTTATCATCGGCTATCTGACGACCATCCCTGTCGGCCCGATTAATCTTGCGGTGATGATGAAGGCACTGCACAACCGGACCGGTCAGGCGATGATGATCGGAACCGGATCGGCGTTGATGGACATCGTGTATTGCTCAGCTGCTGTCTTCGGCATTTCTTCCCTGATCACAAATGCCGATCTCGAACTGGTCTTCCGCATTGCCACTTTCGCAATCTTTTTTTTCTTCGGCGTTAAAACCACATTTTTTAAAATTCCCGAACCGCATCTGCAGCAAAAAGAGGAAGATGCGCCCGGATTCAAGCGTTTCTTTCTGCTCGGCATGGCGATGTATTTTTCCAATCCCTCATTCATCGCCTATTGGGTGACGATCGGCGGTATCGTGCACGGGTACCGTATTATTGAACCGACACTCTACGACAATCTCTTGTTCTCAATCGGTACCGGTGTCGGCGTTACGTTCTGGTTTATTACGTTGGTGGAGTTGGTGGAGAGACAAAAAGTGAAGTTTGAACACGAACGGATTCAGAAAGTCTCCCGGTTTTTCGGTATTCTGATGCTGATCATCAGTCTTGTGTTAGGATGGAATTTGGTGACCGATCTCCTGAAATAACCGCCCTGCGAAGGAGCCAAGCCCTCCGCAAGGCTGCAATTGCAGTTATTCTTCCAGTGTCGAAATATCCCCCTCGCTCATTCCCTGTGCCCGCGCCTTTAAGACGCGTCGCATGATCTTGCCGCTGCGTGTTTTCGGGAGCGATTTCACGAATTCGATCTTTTCCGGTTTCGCAATCGGTCCCATCTCGTGGGCGATATGCTTCCTGATATCGTCTGCCAGTTCGTCGTTCGCATCTATTCCCGCTTTCAAAATCAGATATGCGTGGATGGCAACCCCCTTTACTTCGTGCGGCAGGCCGATCACCGCCGCTTCTGCGACGGAATGATGCGTGATGAACGCGGATTCGAGTTCTGCCGTGCCGAGGCGGTAGCCGCTCACTTTAATGACATCATCCACCCGGCCGATAATCCAGAAGTATCCGTCCTTATCCCTGCGGGCGGAATCGCCGACAAAATAGAAATCCTTGAACTTGCTCCAGTACGTTTGAACGTACCGTTCCGGATCACGGAAGATTGTCCGCATCATTGCGGGCCAGGGATTTTTCAGTACCAAAAATCCTTCTTCACCGTCGGCGACCGGTTTTCCTTCCTCGTTCACAACTTCCGCGGTGATGCCGGGGAGCGGTTTTGTGCCGGATCCGGGTTTGAGAGGCATGGCGGGCATCGGTGCAATCATGAACGCACCGGTTTCCGTCTGCCACCAGGTATCCATAATGGGACATTTTTCTTTTCCGATGTTCTTATGGAACCATCGCCATGCTTCGGGATTAATCGGTTCGCCGACGCTGCCGAGCAGGCGCAGAGAGGAAAGATCGTGACGATTCGGCCATGAAGTGCCGAAGCGCATCAGTCCGCGTATCGCCGTCGGGGTGGAATAAAAGATCGTGATGCCGTATTTCTCGATCATCGACCACCAGCGGTCGGGATAGGGGAATGTCGGCGCACCTTCGTACATAAACGACGTCGCCCCGGCAATCAGCGGTGCATACACGATATAGGAGTGGCCGGTGATCCATCCGGGATCGGCTGTACACCACCAGCGGTCTTCTTCTTTAAGATCGAATACATCTTTTAATGTGGCATGAACTCCGACCGAGTAACCGCCGTGGGTGTGAAGAATGGCCTTCGGTTTTCCGGTCGTACCGGAAGTGTAGAGAATGAAGAGGGGATCTTCCGCATCCATCACTTCGGTTTCGCACCGCATGGAATTTTTTGTCAACGGCAGCGCCATCAATTCATGGTACCAGAAATCGCGCCCCGGTTCCATCGGAATGTCGATGCCGAGATGACGGACGACGACAACATGCTCCGGAGCGCCGCTCCGCTGTAACGCTTCATCGACGATCTTCTTCAACTCAACTTTCTTGCCGTTCATATTTCCGCCGTCGGCGGTGATGATCACTTTCGATTCGCTGTCTTCGATTCTGCCGTGAAGCGCTTCGACGGAGAATCCGCCGTACACTACGGAATGAATCGCGCCGATCTTTGCCGTCGCCAGCATGGCGATCACCGTCTCCGGTATGCGCGGCATGTAGATGGTGACCCGGTCGCCCTTCACCACGCCCATGCTCTTGAGTACGTTTGCGAATTTGCATACTTCACGGTTCAGTGCGTGATACGATAACGTCCGCAGATCTCCCTTTTCGCCTTCCCAGATAAGCGCCAGTTTATTTCTGCGCCAGGTACGGACATGACGGTCGAGCGCATTCAATACGATGTTTGTTTTTCCGCCCACATACCATTGATAGAACGGTTTGTTCGAATCGTCCAGCACGGTGTCCCATTTCTTGTACCACTCCAGTTCCTCGGCTCGTTTTCCCCAGTACGCCTGAATATCTTTGGCCGCTTCCGCCCGTGTCTTTTCCGGGTCGGGAACATTCGCCTGCGCGATAATCTCCGGCGAGGGGTGATACAACTCTTCTTGTGCTGGATTTTGCCCGATCGGTTTTTCGTCCTTCATTGAAACTCACTCCGTTAGTAAATGAATATGAACGTACTTTATGATGTGAAGATTTGGAATATTAGTGAAGAGAATTGACTATTGCAAGAGAAGAGGCCGGCCGATCGAATTTTTTGTAGCCGGATACACCGTGCAGAAATTATGGAATGATGCGGGCGAGAGAGACAGGATTGAAATAAAAATGACACTTCCGAAGTCCACGGACTCCGGAAGTGTCTGTAGATCACGATTTCTTTGTTTCTGTTTTTTTAGTTTTTGCCGGTTTCACTTCGGTGTCGCATTCATCGCCGCAGCATCCCTCTCCGCAGCCGTCGTCAGTTTTACTTTTCATTGTGGAGGTCTTTTGCACCGGTTTCGTCTGTTCTGTGGCGGTAAATCCCGCATCACTCACTGCTTTGGCAAGCATCACCGCCGTGGTCTTGCTCTTTCCGGACAATGTCACCGTTGCCTGTTTCTGCTGAAGATCGACCTTCACTGTTTCGACGCCGCTGATTTTCTTCAGGGTTTTTTCGACGGTGCTGACGCACGACTCACAGGTCATACCGCTTACGTTTAATGTCACATTCTTAGACTTTTCACCGGCAAAAAGCGTGAGTGAAAAAACTACGGTAAAGAGGATGAGAGTTGATTTCATTGTTTCTCCTGATGGTGAAATAGTGAGTGAAGTTTATTATTCCGAAATTTGGTAATAATATAAAATTTACTACATTCAAAAACACCGGGAAGCGGGAATTGGTTTCCGGTAATGAGAGAATTATGGCTGTGTGTTGAATGCATATGGTAAATAGCGATACAGTCATTAATTCTCGAAATCTTCTCACAAATGATTGTCAAAGCCACGAAGTGGCATACTCCATTGGGGCCCATTCGGGACAATGATGTTGAATAGTGTTTTTGAGATGACTCCTAATATAGAGCGATTTGGTACCCAAATTATTCTCTTATCATAACGTCGAAAATGGGGGCGTTTAATTATTACAGGTCATTGGAAATACTTTGATCCGGAATTCACGGTATTCATTTGAAAATCGGGCGAACGAGGAGATACGGCGCAAGAATTTACACTGTGGATCCGGAGAGAAATTTACATATTTCCGGCGGTATGATAGATGACACCATAACAAACTCATAATGCAATCACTTAATACAGTTCTTTAAGTCTCAATTAAAATCAAATTTGGAGTTGTCGCCATGAGATCCATCTGGGGAGGTGGGAAATCGTGCGACACTTCCAAGTAACAGAGCGGGATGTTGTCCGAAGTCATTTTCGGGGAAGGAGCAACATCCCGTTTTATTTTTTTCCTTCTTGCACTCCAGAGCGATGTTTTCTATATTTCCAGCCGTTTCTCATCATCGCATTCAATCCAATGCCCAAAATCTACTGCACATCATTCGACTCGAAGATCGGAACAATCTACATTGCTTCAACCGAGAAGGGTGTGTGCAAGATCTGTATTCCCAAAGAGACGAAAAGGGATTTCTTTTCGTGGCTGGCGAGCAATTTTGATGAGGATGATGTGGTGGACAATAAAAGCCGCAACAAAGAAGTGATCGATCAGTTGACCCGATATTTTAACGGCAAGTTGGCGAAGTTTACTCTTCCGATCGATCTGCTCGGCACGTCGTTTCAGCTGCGTGTCTGGAAAGAACTCCGAAACATCCCGTACGGGACGACGATTTCGTACAAACAATTGGCGCGCCGCGCCGGAGTGCCGCGGGGATTTCAGGCGGTCGGCCGCGCCAACGGAGAAAATCCCGTTCCGATCATCATTCCGTGTCACCGCGTCATCGGCACGGACGGATCGCTGACCGGGTATGCTGCGGGGATCAAGACCAAAGAATTTTTGCTCCGCGCCGAAGGGGCGATCCTCATCTGATCCGTCGTTGTTAATCCCTCGCATTTTTCTTATTTTATCCTCGACGTAATTCATCCGTTCCCGTACACACGTAACCGAACAACCATAGTGTCTTTGCTCGACCAACTCAATCCAGTCCAACGCGATGCGGCTTCCGTTATTAACGGTCCGGAAATGATCATTGCCGGCGCCGGCTCCGGAAAAACGCGCGTTCTCACCTACCGTATCGCTCATCTCCTGAATGCAGGCATTCCTCCGTACGAAATCCTGGCGCTCACATTTACGAACAAAGCGGCAAAGGAGATGAAGGAACGTATCGAACGGTTGATCGGGCATCATGCCCATTCAGTCTGGGCAGGAACATTCCATTCGATCTTTGCCCGTATCCTTCGTCAGGAATGCGAACCGCTTGGATATACCCGGTCGTTCACCATCTACGATACCGACGATTCCATCGGTGTCATCAAGAACATCATGAACGGGATGAATATCTCCCTGCAGCAGATCAATCCGCGCGGTGTTCTCTCGCGTATCAGCGGCGCAAAGAACCAGATGATCTCGCCGCGGGAATATGAAGAACTGGCGCACGATCTCTTTGACCAAAAAGTGGCGGAGATCTATCCGGAGTATGTGAAAAAATTGCACAAGAGCAATGCCATGGATTTCGACGATCTGCTCTTGAAACCGATCGAACTCTTTAAGAAACACGAACGCGTGCTGGAGAAATATCAGTACCGTTTCAAATACCTTCTGGTGGATGAATATCAGGATACCAACCGCGCCCAGTATGTGCTGATCAACATGATTGCGGACAAATTCAAAAATATTTGCGTCGTCGGGGACGATGCGCAGAGCATCTACGCGTTTCGCGGTGCGGACATCAAGAACATCCTGGATTTCGAACGGGATTATCCCGACGCAAAGGTCTTCCGGTTGGAACAGAATTACCGTTCCACAAAAACGATTCTCGCTGCCGCCGACTCCGTCATCAAAAACAACCGTAACCAGTTGCAAAAAACGTTGTGGACGGACAATCCCAAGGGAGAGAAGATCACCGTCATCGAAACGGAGGACGACAAAGCGGAGGGACTGCAGATTGCCCACCGGATTCAGCAGCACATCTCCCGCGACAAGTTCGATCTGAAACAGTGCGCGGTACTGTACCGGACGAACGCGCAATCACGTTCCATCGAAGATGCGATGCGCCGTTCCGGCATACCGTATGTCATCATCGGCGGAGTTGCGTTCTATCAACGGAAAGAAATTAAGGATGTCCTTGCGTATCTCCGGTTGATCGTCAATCCTAAAGACGAAGAGAGCCTCATGCGCGTGATCAATTTTCCCGCGCGGGGAATCGGCGATACCACGATCGATAAACTGATCGAACATGCCACGAAGAACAATCTTTCGCTGTTCGACGTCATTAAAAATGTCTCCGGTGTGCCGCTTCTCTCCGATCGCGCAAAAAATTCCGTCGGCGCATTCGGGATTCTTGTGACGAAATATTCCGAATTGAAATCGGAGATGTCCGCCAGTGAACTCGCTCGCTCGGTGGTGGATGAACTCGGCATTCTGCGCATGTATAAGGACGAACAGACGCCGGAATCGCTTGGCCGGTGGGAAAACGTTCAGGAATTGCTCTCGGCAATCACCGAGTTTGTCGATGCAAATAAGGAGAAGGCGTCGCTGGAAAATTTCCTGGAAGAAGTGGCGCTTGTTTCCGCCGTCGATTCGATGGTGGACGAACGGAATTCCGTCACATTGATGACGCTGCATGCGGCGAAAGGATTGGAATTCCCGGTTGTGTTCATTTCCGGCTTGGAAGAAGGACTGTTCCCGTTGTATCAAATTACCCCCGATGCGGCAGAACTGGAGGAAGAACGGCGATTGTGTTATGTCGGCATTACCCGGGCGATGAAACACCTCTATCTTACCTATGCCCGCATCCGGTATCGTTTTGGCGATGTGACCTATCCGGTCGCTTCCCGGTTCATTACGGAGATCGATGAGTCGTACATCCACCGGGAGTCGGCACGCAACTCCTCCTTTGGAGCGGAGACAATCTCAAATTTAAAAAATGTCCGCCAGCGGTATTCGGCGGCCGTCAAACAAAAACCGGCGGCGAAAACCGACGGTTTTGTTCCGGATCATGAAGTGGATTATGAGAACGAATCGCAGGAAGAGATCCGTCTTTCCGTCGGTGTCTATGTGCAGCACGACGTGTTCGGCAAGGGCAAAGTGACGCACCTGAGCGGGCGGGGGGACTCGGCGAAAGCGGTGGTACAGTTCCACTCGGTTGGCCCGAAAAATCTGATGATAAAATTTGCGCGGCTGCGCGTACTCGGAAAACAATGAACAGGAATTCATTTCTCCAGACACTGAAAGAAATTGCCATCGTTGCGGCGATAGTGCTCTTCTGTTATGGAGCGACAGCATTGACCGGTGCCGGCCTGCTTCGCGAATTTTTCCCTTCCGGAATCTCGCCGCAATTGAGCGGTGTATTCGAACGGCACCTGTGGCAATTTATCCTGTCCTTTACGGCTATCGGCTATCTCTCCCGCGGCCATTTATGGAGTTACGGTATCAATTCCACTAATCTCAAAAGTTCCATGCAATGGCTGGGTGCGTTGACCATCGTGACGATTGTTCTGTCTGCCCTGGCACTCTTCGGCGGCGTCGAACTGATTCCGTCTGCCTTCGTCGAGCCGTCGGAACGAATCGACGATGCGGTGTTCATGATGCTGATACAGTGGATGTCTTCTCCCGTTGCCAATCAGATTCTCTTTTTCGGTTTTGCGCAGACCTTGATGATCAAAACAATCCGTTCCGGAAACAAAACCGTGACTGTACCGTTGATCGTTCTCGTGTCGTCTATTCTCTATACCGTCATGGCCACAGGACTTCCATCCGGCGGCGGTGCAGTTGCGATGGTCGCAACATTCACACTCGCACTCTATTGCGGAATTGTTTATTGGAAGACCGGCAGTCTCATCACGCCGATGCTCGGCCAGGCATTCTTTTTCGGATTTCCGCTGTTCGCCTCCATTGTCCATCGACTGGTATTCTCATGAAGAAATTCCTCATTGTATTTTTTTCCCTCTCCGTCCTGTACGGTGCACAGAGCACCGGTGACGTCCCGATCGCCACCGTCGGGAATATCACCATCACGGACAAGGAATTCCAATCGCGGTATGAATTGACTCCCGGACTGTACCGCACCAAGAACCGTGTTGAAAAAGACAAAAGCGATTTTTTGCTTTCATTGATCGCCGAAAAATTATTGGTGCTGGACGCAGTGAACAAGGGATGGGATCGCGATACGGCGCTGATGGGGAGCGTCATGGAGGTCGAGCGGTTGTTGGTCCGCGACGAATTGTACCGCAGGGAGGTGAGCGGCACGATCTCGATCACCGGCGAAGAGATGAAGGCCGCCATGCGGTATGCGCGTAATGATATGAAAGTCTATTTTTTATATGCAGCAACGGAGCGGGGGGCGAAATCACTGTATGACCAGATACAAAAAGGAAAGCCGCTGGAGTCGTTCAATTTATCGGGAAATACATCCGGCGAATTTTCCGGTCCTGATTCCGTCATGGTACGGTGGGGTGACGCCGATGAACGCATGGAAGAAGTGATTTACGGTCTGAATATCGGAGAGACATCCGCACCGGTTGCATTGGAAGAGGGATGGTATATCGTCAAGAGTATGGGAAAAACCGTCACCATCATTGCCGGTGAAAAGGAGCGTGCGGCGCTGCGGGAACGTGTGGAATCCACACTGCGGAAGCGGAAAGAGCTGCACCGCATGGAAGAATTTATGCGGACAGAATTGCGGACAAAACGAGCGGACGTGAACGCCCGGTTATTGAAAAGCATTATCGAACATCTCTGGGCCGATGCACAGGAACGGAATATCGGCCGTGCGGACACCGTGACGTACTTCGTGGATTATCAGTCGGTAGAATTTCTCCGGCAACAAATGAGCGATTCGATGGCCGCACCGGCGGTGGTGATGCCGCATACCGTCTGGACCGTTGAACAGATGCTGGACCGAATTCGCGAAACCAATCTCGCGACGCTCCGGCCGACGTTGCAGCGGATACGCATGGATGTCGAACAACGACTGAGAGAAATTATTGACCAGGAATTTCTCGCGGAGATCGGGTTTGCCCGAGGATTGCATCAGTCGAACGCGGTTCGGAACGATATGAAAGTATGGCGCGATGCCTATCGTGCGCAGATTGTCCGGAGCAAGATTAATGATACGGTCGTTATTTCGCGTGAAACAATCGAAGAGATCCGGCGGATATTCAGTTCCGATACGTCGATCGTTATGAATGACGATAAAGCGCGGGAAAAAGCATTCGAAGTGACGTCGAACTCATTTGTCGACAGGATCGTAGGGACGATGGCCAATGCTACCCCGATCCGTATTTACGAAGAGAATTTTAAAAAACTTACGGTAACAACGACTCCCTCAATGGTCTTCCGGTATCTCGGATTCGGCGGAAGAATGTTTGCCGTCCCATTTGTCGTTCCTCAGACCGGCTGGATCCGATATTGGGAAAAACCTTCTATCCCGCTTCCCTGAAACATCTCGTGTTAATCCACTTTAGGTGATTGCAGCACTTTCAGATAGTACTGTTCGTATTGGTCGACGATTTTGTTGACGTGGAACACTTCCACGGCTCGTTTCCGTCCCTCGAGGGCAAACTTCTGTCGTTTCCCTTCATTGGTCAGCAGATCGATCGCATATTTCGCCATCCGATCGATATCGCCGATCTCGGCGATGTATCCGGTCTGATTGTGGAGCACCAATTCGGGCAAACCGCCGACGCTGGATGAAATGACCGGGACTTCGCACGCCATCGCTTCCAATGCGGAGAGGCCGAAACTTTCCGATTGACTTGGCATTAAAAACAAATCCCCGCAGGAGAGGATCTCCACGAGGTCCGATTGCTTCCCCAAAAATTTTACGAAAGGATGGATGCCGAGATCCCGTGCAAGATTTTCGCAGCTCGATCGGTCCGGACCGTCACCGACCAGCAATAACAGTGCAGGAATTTTTTTTCGGACGATGTTGAATGTTTCGATGACATCGGCAACCCGTTTTACCGCGCGGAAATTTGAGACGTGGATTAAAATCTTCTCGCCGTTCGGCGCCAGACGGTGTTTTGCCGCCGGATCCGGCAGCCGGCGGTATTCGTCGGGATCGATGAAATTATTGATGACCTGTATCTCTTTTTCAATGCCGTAATTGGTCTTCGTCTTTTCGCGCAGATGCCGGGACACCGCAGTCACACCGTCGCTTTTTTCAATGCTGAATTTTACGACAGGAAGAAAACTCGGCTCGAGGCCGACCAGTGTAATATCCGTGCCGTGCAGTGTTGTAATGACGCGAAAATCGGGATTCGTGATTACTTTTTTTGCGATGTAGGCGCTGGTGGCGTGCGGAACCGCATAATGGACATGCAACAGATCCAGTTTTTCGAAATTCGCCACTTCAATCATCTTGCTTGCTAATGCCGGAGTGTACAGGGGGAATTCGAAAATCGGGTAGGAAGAGATCTCCACTTCATGATAAAAAATATTGTCGATAAATCCGTCCAGCCGCATCGGCATGGCATAACTGATGAAGTGGATCTGATGACCTCTTTTTGCCAATGCCTTTCCGAGTTCGGTGGCGACGACCCCGCTGCCGCCGTAGGTAGGGTAACACGTAATGCCGATATTCATAAAAATTCCTTAAAAATCCTATTAAACATACAATTTATCGCCCGAAGAACCAAGTGATTATCCAGTTGCTTGACAGCAGAAAAAAGACTACTTTTTTGCTACACAATCACCTTTGAAAGGATGTGTCATGAAAAAAAGTTCCATACTACTTCTTTTGTTGCTGCCCTGTCTTGTTTTTGCCCAGAGCAAACCGACACGAACTTCACCGGTGGCCAAACCTGTGGTTCAACGACCAACGGGTAAGATAATTGTAAATACATTCAGTGATTTTCTCTATGTGTTGCAAGAACCGCAAACTGCGATTCCGTCGAAAGGAACAGACGGAAGGAATGAAGTATTGATCCGGAGAGCAGTGATCGGATATGAACATTTGTTTACAAAGGATGTTTCCGTGCTTGTGACATATGATGCAGGAACCGCGGCTCTACAGCAGGCTCATGTTTCGGTCAAAAATCTTGTAACACAGCTGGATATGAAGATGGGAAAAATGCTGACGATCGGGACGGAGACCGTGGAAAAAGTGTGGCAGTATCGTTCTTTGGAGCAAACAATGCTCGATAGAACCGGCGTAACGGATGAATTTGATAATGGTGTTGTCTTTACGGGCAGGACCGACGCGGCCGGTGCAAGTTATGCCCGCCTGGCTGTGTATAACGGTTCCGGCGGTGCGGAAACCGACAAGTTGAAGAAATTCGGAATTTCACTCGGCAATTGGTTTGACCGGGCGACAGTCCTTGAGGTGTATGCAGATTACGAGAATGTCGGCATGGGCAGAAGCACAATTACCGGAAAAGCGCTGTACGGCATGGTCACGCCGACATATGCATTCGGCGTCGAGGGATTTTACCGGATGAACAGGAAATTTGCCGGAACAAATGACGTAACACCAGCCGGCGGTTCGCTGTTTTCGTGGTTCGAATTGGACAGGAATGTACGGGCAGTAGCACGGATCGATGTGATGGACAACGATTTGAGTAATTCCAACGTCGGTTACCGCGATGTGTATGTCAATGCAGGAATTGATTATCTGCCGACACCGGATGTCCATCTCATCCCGAATATTGTCTACGGCAAACAACTGAAGAAAGGGAGCACGGCGGTGAATGCCGATGTCATTATTGTGCGGTTGACTGCGGCGGTGGCCCTTGCGTCATTGAGATAATGGATGACCGCTATTCTTCCATTCAGGCCGCTGTATCGGCGCAATTGAAGATAGAAGGATCCCGGTTCATTGCCGACCTCTTCCCGGTTCGGACAGAACAGGAAGCGGCCGCGGCGCTCGAATCGATCCGAAAAAAGTATTATGATGCGACGCATCATTGTTATGCACACGTCATCGGAGCAGAGAAAACATTTCGCTACTCCGATGACGGTGAACCTTCCGGTACCGCCGGAGTCAAGATCTACACCGCTGTGCAATCCCGCAACCTCTCGGACCTACTCTGCGTGGTCACGCGCTATTTCGGCGGCACCAAATTGGGCGTCGGCGGATTGGGGAGGGCGTATCACGAATCTGCACTGGAAGGAATACGGGCAGCAACGATCGTCACGAAAACACTCCTAAGGGAATTGCATGTGCAATTCCCCTTTACCGAAACAAATCCCGTCATGAACATCATTCACGCGAATAAACTTTCCGTTGCGGAGCAACACTTCAGCGCTGACGGTACAACGGTGACCCTGCTGATGCCGTCGTCGGAGATTGATGCGATGAAAAACAGGATCGTCAATGCGACACGAGGATCGGCGCAGATGACAATTGGCGGCACACGGACAGAGACGACGCCATGATTGATTCGCTGATCTTATTCATTGTCGGCATCGTTGTCGGGTTCATCGGCACTGTTGTCGGTGTCGGAGGCGGATTTATTGTCGTTCCGTTTTTAACTTTGGTGTACAATCTTTCGCCGCAATCGGCGGTGGGGACCTCGATGTGTATCGTGGCGATGAATTCGATTTCCGGTGCAGTTGCCTACGCACGCCAGGCAAGGATCGATTACCGGACCGGCATCATCTTTTCAATCTCGATGTTCCCCGGTGCATTTCTCGGTGCATATCTGCTGCAATTGGTCGCTCGTCAGGCGTTCGAGATCGGGTTTGGAGTGTTCTTGCTTGCGATCGCTGTTTCGATGATCGTGAAACAGAAAAAGAACGACGGCAGGAGCGGAGATGTCCCTTCGGAATTTATCCGTCCGAAGTATAATATATTCCTGGGGATTGCGATCAGCTTCGGGGTGGGATTCTTTTCCAGCATGGCCGGAGTCGGCGGCGGATTGATTCACGTGCCGGCGATGGTCTACCTTTTTCACTTTCCTATATTTTTCGCCATTCCGACTTCCATATTCATACTCTCTATCTCCTCCACATTCAGCGTTGCCAGTCATGCGTTGGTCGGCAAGATTGCATGGACATTCGTACCGTTTCTGGGAATCGGTGCCGTGATCGGCGCTCAGATTGGCAGTAAACTGTCAAAGAAAATAAGAAGTGAATGGCTTGTGCGCGCGTTGGCGGTGTTGATTATCATTGCAGCGCTTCGGTTAATCACGCGGTACGTGTAGCGGAATCCTTGCGAAGGCCCGTCGCCTCCGCAAGGACGACTGTCTATTTCTTCTTGATGTTCTTCACTACTTCTTTGGTTTCCATCGCAATCATCAGTTCTTCGTTCGTCGGTATAACATAGACTCCCGCTTTTGATTTTGCCGAATGGATATGTTTTTCCTTCTCTTTGGATGTGTTCAATCCCTTCTCGATCTCGATACCGAGATACTCGAGATTATCGCAGATTGCTTTCCGCACATCAGCGCTGTTCTCGCCGATACCGCCCGTAAAGACAAGCGCATCCAGACCGTTGAGCGCTGCCACGTAGGAACCGATATATTTTTTGACGCGATAGCAGAAAACATCGAATGCGAGCTTCGCTTTTTTATTTCCTTCGTTCATTTCCGAAATAACCTCGCGCATATCGCTGCTCACGCCGGAAATTCCCTGCAATCCGCTGTGTTTGTTCAACAGGGTGTTCGCTTCGGAATAGTTCAATCCCTCTTTGGCCATTACGTACAGTATGATGGAAGGATCGATATCGCCGCTGCGCGTTCCCATCAGTAATCCTTCCAGCGGAGTGAATCCCATCGATGTGTCGACGGAAATTCCCTTATCGATCGCCGTGATGCTGCAGCCGTTGCCGAGATGGCAGGTGATGATCTTGAGTTTCTTCAGATCCTTGCGCAGCAGTTCGGACGCGCGTTGTGCGACGTACGCATGGCTGGTACCGTGAAAACCGTACCGGCGGATCTTGTATTGCGTGTAGAGCGAATACGGTATGCCGTAAATATACGCATACGCCGGTATCTCGTGATGGAAAGCGGTGTCGAAAATGCCGGCCTGCGGAATATTCGGAAGATGTGTCTGACAGGCGTTGATGCCGCGCAGATTGTGGGGATTATGGAGCGGCGCGATTTCGAAATTATCGCGGATCCCTTTGATCACTTCATCCGTGATCAGTACGGAACCGGTGAACGTCTCCGCACCGTGAACAACGCGGTGTCCGACGGCATGGATTTCGCTCTTGGAGGTGATGACACCGTGATTCTTGCTCAACAGAACGGCAAGAATATATTCGATCGCAATGGTATGGTCGAGGATGTCGCCGGAAATCTTGATCTCGTCGCCGTCCGCACGGATGTTGGTGAGGACCGCTCCGCTCATGCCGATCCGGTCGACAATGCCTTTGGCCAGAAACAATTTCTTATCGACGTCGATCAGCTGGTATTTTACGGACGAACTGCCGCAATTTAAAACTAAAATATTCATGTGTGTACTTTCATTGGAATGTTTCGGCATGTCGTCGTACCGCAACGGATGTGTCCCGTTGCCGCATCGTGTGCCGTTCGGTTATTCGATGATCCGTTTACCGTGATCATCGTATTTAAAGAATCCCTCTCCCATTTTTTTGCCGATCTTTCCTTTCCGGACCATCTGCCGGAGGAGGGGGCAGGGCCGGTACTTGGCGTCGCCGAGTTCATGGAAGAGCGAATCCATCCACGCGAGCACTTCGTCCAGGCCCATAATATCCGCAAGTTCCAGAGGGCCGTAACGGAATTCATATCCCAGTCGCATTGCGGTGTCGATGCTTTCGGCGGTGGCGACTCCTTCCATCAGAATATACATCGCTTCGTTCAACAGCGGAATGATGATCCGCGTGGTGACGAATCCGGGGTACTCGAATACTTCAATCGGCGTCTTGCCGAGTCGCTGCGCCAGTTTTTTAACGGCGTTGAACGTCTCGTCCGACGTCTTCATGCCCCGGACGAGTTCGACCAGCGGAACCTTCGGAACGGGATTCAGGAAATGCATTCCGATGACCTTGTCCGCTCGTTTGGTCGAGGCGGCAAGCTTTGACAGGTTGAGAGTCGAAGTGTTTGAGACAAGAATGGTATTGGGGCCGCACATTGTATCGAGATCGTGGAACAGTTTCTTTTTGAGTTCGAAGTTTTCATCCACTGCTTCTATAACGACCGGTATAGCGGAGATATCCGTAAGATCTGTTTTTCCTTTGATCCGGGAAAGGATCGCTCGCTTTTCGCTTTTGGTCATCGTCCAGCGATGGATCTCGTTATCCAGCGACTCATCGAGGGATTTAAATTGATGGGATAAACGTTTTTCAGATTTTTCCACTGCAATGACCTCTATCCCTGCGGTGGCAATGGTCTGCGCAATGCCTTGTCCCATAACTCCCAGGCCGATCACGGCAATCGTGTGGATTCCGTCGGAATCCTTTTTGGTCAGCTGAATATCTCCTAAAATATCCTGAAAATGAGTGTCGTTCATGGTGTCCTTAGTGTCGATTTATTTCAATTAGAATGGAAAGTCAAAAGTATGAGGCTAATTGTATGAAATATCGCAAATTCTACGCCAAGATTCTTTAATTGTAGAGAAAATAATTCTTTTAATTTTAATGATTTTCGGTTATATTTAACTTAATAGAAGAGCATTCGAAACTAATTCATTGTCATAGTTGTTAAAGAATTCGAGTTCTTCTCTTTTTTTGGAATGAAATAGGACTGTAGAAGTCGTATTTAACATATGCTCAAGTTATCGAAAAAAGTGGAATATGGATTGATCGCGATGCGGCACATCGCCTCGGTGAACAATCAAATCTCTACGGTCAAAGAGATCGCGGATCGGTATCATCTCCCCGGCGAAGTCCTGGCGAAAGTGATGCAAAAACTGACCCGCGGCAAATTGATCGCATCGCATCAGGGTGCGATGGGAGGCTATACGCTGGCGCGAAGTGCGGACGAAATTTCGGTCATGGATGTCATCGGAGTGGTGGAGGGGTCCCAGGTCGGAATCGCCCAATGTTTTTCCGAAGCACCCGAAAATTGTTCCATCTTCCAGAATTGCACGATCAAAAATCCGCTCGGAAAAATTCAGCATAACCTTGAACATGTTTTTGCTTCAATGAAAGTATCGGAGATCATTTAACGGCACTGTGCGAACAACTCCTGTCTATATGGACTATCACTCTACAACACCGGTCGACCGTCGTGTGGTGGATGCGATGAAACCGTTTTTCACGGAACATTTCGGAAATGCAGCGAGTGTGCAGCACCGGTTCGGATGGATTGCAAAGGAAGCGGTGGATATTGCCCGGACAAAAATTTCTTCAGCCATCGCAGCACAACCGCGGGAGATTATTTTCACCAGCGGCGCCACAGAGTCGAATAATCTTGCAATAAAAGGATTTGCCCGCCGCAATCGGTCAAAAGGAAATCACATCATCACCGTGCAGACGGAGCACGCGTGTGTGCTTGAATCGTGCACATCATTGGAGCGGGAAGGATTTTCAGTCACCTACCTTCCCGTCGATTCATCCGGCGTGGTGACTGTTAACGATGTACGGAAGAGTATGCGGCCGGAAACAATTCTTGTCTCGGTGATGATGGCCAATAACGAGATTGGCACCATTCAGCCGATTGCCGAAATTGGCGCACTGTGCGAGGAACGCGGGATAGTGATGCACACCGATGCAACACAGGCGGTAGGAAAGATTCCGGTTGATGTGAATGCAATGCATATTCACTTATTGTCTTTTTCTTCTCATAAGTTGTATGGCCCAAAGGGAGTCGGTGCACTGTATATTCGTTCCCGTAATCCGCGGGTAGTACTCGAACCGCAGATGGATGGTGCCGGGCATGAACACGGAATTCGATCCGGTACACTGAACACGGCGGGTATCGTCGGATTCGGTACGGCGGTGCAGATTGCAGCGGAGGAAATGCAGGCGGAATCTTTGCGCATCGGCGGTTTGCGCGATGCACTGCAGCAGAAGTTGATGGCTGTCGGCGATGTGACGGTCAACGGGCATCCCGGCAGCCGTCTGGTAAATAATTTGAGCGTCACCGTTCAGGGTGTTACGGCGGACAGGATGATGACGGAAATGGCGGATATCGCGGTCTCCGCCGGTTCGGCATGCCTGTCGGAAGAGACGGGAAATATTTCGTATTCCCATGTGTTGAAAGCAATCGGTTTGGACGAGCAGGCGGCACGTTCCACGGTTCGGATAAGTCTCGGCAGGTTTACGACGGAAGAGGAGATCGATTACGTTGCAAAAAAATTTTCTGAAACGATTCACTCACTACGGACACTTATCCCGGCAGGCACAGTATGAACGGCAATTATAAAAAATCTCAATTTATTCTCGGTAACCAGGTGGAATTTCTCCGGTTCATGCGGTCCCGGTCGCCCCTCTTTCATCTGTCGAACCTTTTTTTCCGCGACCTTCACTATGCCGTATTGGAATTTCTGATGACCAAAAAAATCACCGTCCGGCATACGGAAGCGGAACAGATTGCGCGTGAAATCGGTCTGCAATTTGAAAAGAAAAACATATTGAAGAAACTCAATGCCAATACATGGATGTTGATGTATGCTGAGTTCTCATTGAAAAAATCTACATAATATTTTTGAACAACGGCAAGGAGAGCAGTATATGACGGAAGTAATCACACAACCGCCGACGGCAATCGATGACGATATCGTCCTGACGGAACGGGCAGCCAGTGAAGTGTTTTCGATCAAAGAGAAGAATAGTATTCCCGATACACATGCGCTTCGTCTCGGTGTAAAAGGAGGGGGATGTTCCGGCCTGTCCTACATTCTTGCGTTTGACGATGCGGTGAAGGACAAGGACATTATTCTCGAAAAACACGGCGTCAAGATTGTGATTGATCAGAAGAGTATGTTCTATCTCTCCGGCACCACGCTCGATTTCAGCGACGGACTGAACGGACGGGGATTTGTCTTTAACAATCCGCAGGCCGCAAAAACGTGCGGCTGCGGCAGTTCATTCGGAGTGTAATTCATCATTTTACGAGAGACTCATGTCAGAAACAATTGAAGAATTAGTATCACAAGAGTATAAGTACGGATTCACCACCGATATTCAATCGGATACCATTCCGCCGGGACTGAATGAAGATGTCGTCAGGACAATCTCGGCAAAAAAAGGAGAACCGGAATGGCTGACGGAATGGCGTTTAAAGTCTTACCGCGCATGGTTGAAAATGACCGAGCCGCATTGGCCGAACGTGACGTACACGCCGGTCGATTATCAATCCATTAGTTATTATTCCGCTCCCAAACAGGCAAAAAAGCTGAACAATCTCGACGAAGTGGACCCGATTCTTTTGGAGACATACGAAAAACTCGGCATCTCCCTGACGGAACAAAAGCGGTTGAGCGGCGTTGCGGTCGATGCGGTGTTCGATTCCGTTTCCGTGGCAACGACATTCAAAGAGACGTTGAAAGAAAAAGGGATCATTTTTTGCTCATTTTCCGATGCCGTCAAGGAACATCCCGAACTCGTCCGGAAATATCTCGGTTCCGTCGTTCCGTATTCCGATAATTTCTTTGCTGCGTTGAACTCGGCGGTGTTCAGCGACGGTTCATTCTGTTACATCCCCAAAGGCGTACGGTGCCCGATGGAACTGTCGACGTATTTTCGCATCAACGCGTCGAACACCGGGCAATTCGAACGGACGTTGATCGTTGCCGACGAAGGGGCGTACGTGAGCTATCTTGAAGGCTGTACTGCGCCGATGCGGGATGAGAATCAATTGCATGCCGCAGTCGTGGAACTGGTCGCGCTCGAAAAAGCGGAGATCAAATATTCCACCGTGCAGAACTGGTATGCCGGCGACAAGAATGGCAAAGGGGGCATCTTCAATTTCGTAACGAAACGGGGGAAGTGTGCGGGCGAGTCGTCCAAAATTTCCTGGACGCAGGTGGAAACAGGTTCCGCGATCACATGGAAATATCCTTCTGTTATTCTTCAGGGAGACAATTCCATCGGCGAGTTTTACTCTGTTGCTGTCGTCAACAATCGCCAGGATGCCGACACAGGAACGAAGATGATTCATCTCGGCAAGAACACCCGCAGCACCATCGTGTCCAAAGGCATTTCGGCAGGACGGGGGAACAATACCTACCGCGGCCTGGTCAACATCGGACGGAACGCCGTCAACGCCAGAAATTACACGCAGTGCGATTCCATGCTCATCGGCAATAAATGCAGCGCCAATACATTCCCGTATATCGAAGTGAAAAATTCATCGTCGAGCGTTGAACACGAAGCGTCCACCTCCAAGATCGGCGAGGATCAGATCTTTTACTGCAAGCAGCGGGGAATCAACACGGAGAATGCGATCTCGATGATCATCAACGGATTTGCAAAGGAAGTGTTCAAGAACCTTCCGATGGAATTCGCCGTCGAAGCGCAAAAGCTTCTCGGCATCTCCCTCGAAGGCAGTGTCGGTTAACATATTATTCATTTAAGGAACAAAGGGTAAAGAGCAATGATTGAGATAAAAAATCTTCATGCGAGTGTCAACGGACGTGAAATTCTCAAAGGGATCAACTTAAAAGTAAATGCCGGCGAAGTCCATGCGATCATGGGCCCGAACGGTTCGGGCAAAAGCACGCTGGCGCAGATTCTAGCAGGACATCCTTCATACGAAGTAACCGACGGATCGGTGAACTTCGAAGGACAGGACCTACTCGAACTCGAACCGGAAAAGCGCGCACATGCGGGTCTGTTTTTGGCGTTCCAGTATCCGGTTGAAATCCCCGGTGTCAGCAACAGCTACTTCCTGAAGGCGGGATTGAACGAAATCCGCAAATCGCGCGGCCAGGAAGAACTGGATTCGATGCAGTTCCTGAAACTCCTGAAGGAAAAGATGAAAGTAGTGGAAATGGATCAAAGTTTTATCAACCGGCCCGTGAACGAAGGATTTTCCGGCGGCGAAAAAAAACGGAATGAGATTCTACAAATGGCCGTGCTGGAACCGAAACTGGCAATTCTTGATGAAACCGATTCCGGCCTCGACATCGATGCCCTGAAGATCGTTGCTCACGGCGTGAACAAGTTAAAATCACCTTCGAATGCAACGATTGTCGTGACACACTATCAGCGATTATTGAATTACATCGTTCCCGATTTTGTTCATGTGCTGGTCAACGGCCGCATCGTAAAATCCGGCGGCAAGGAATTGGCGCTGGAACTCGAGGCGAACGGCTATGATTTTATTAAAGAAGAACTTTTACAAACGGCGTAATCCCGGAGAACGAACGCATGTCGATGGAAGCAACAAAACATTATATCACGGAATTTAATCAGTTCGAAAAGAACGGTGCGTCGAAGTCGCCGTCATGGGTGCACGATATCCGCAAAAATGCGTTGACGGCATTTACCAGCACGGGATTCCCGACTACCGGACTGGAAGAGTGGAAATATACCAACATCACTCCGATCGCCGAATCGATCTTCAAATATTCTTCCGCTCCGGAGACTATTCCGGCGGAACGGATCGAGGAATTTCTTGTACCGGGCGCCGATCATTATGTGATGGCTTTCGTCAACGGTCACTTCTCGAAGGAACTGTCGAAACTTGACGGCATGCCGATGCCGATCATTGCCATGAACCTGCGCAATGCCTGGGCGAAGAACGAAAACAAAATCAAAAATTATCTCGGCCGGCATGCCGCGGTGAAGGATAAACCGTTCACGGCATTGAATACCGCATTTCTGAACGACGGTGCATGCATCATCGTTCCGGATAAGGTTGTCGTGGACAAACCGATTCATCTGTTGTTCTTGTCTGTCGGAAAAAATGAGCCGGTTGCATCGCACATTCGGAACCTGATTGTGGTGGGTGAGGAATCAGCCGTCACCATCCTGCACAGTTTCCATTCGATGGAGAACGATCAGAATCTCACGAATGCGGTAACCGAGGTCGTCGCTCACAAAAACAGTTCCGTAGAGTTGGTAAAAATCCAGAAGGAAAGCCTGTCATCCTATCACATCGAGAACGTACACGCACACCAGCATCGGACGAGCATGGTGCACCTCTTTTCGCTCGCGCTCGGCGGCGCTATCGCCCGGAACGACATGAGCGTAATTATCGACGGTGAACGCGCGGAATGTAATTTGAACGGATTGTATATCACGTCCGGCGATCAATTGATTGATCATCACACATTTATGCATCATATCCATCCGAACTGCCCCAGCCATGAGCTGTTCAAGGGAATATTGACGGATGATTCGCGTGCGGTCTTCAACGGAAAAGTCTACGTCGAACCCGAAGCACAAAAAACCGACTCGAAGCAAACCAACCGTAACCTGCTGTTGTCGGATACGGCGATTGTCGATACCAAACCGGAACTGGAGATCTTTGCGGACGATGTGAAGTGCACGCACGGTGCGGCGGTCGGCGGTTTGAACGAATCGCATAAATTTTATCTGAAGAGCCGGGGCATCTCCGACCAGGCGACCAGGACCATGCTGACGGTCGGTTTTGCCGCAGAGGTGACAGGCAAGATCAGGGACGAGGCAATCCGCCGCCATGTGGATATTCTTGTCGTCGATCATTTAAAGGAAATACTCCATAATGCCGATGTTCCGGAAATCATTCACGGGAATGCCGGTGTATCGCCATCATGATGACCACAGAAAAAATAACAACGTTTGATCTTCCGGCGGTCCGGGAACAATTCCCGATTCTCGCATCGACAGTCCACGGGAAACCGCTGGTCTATCTGGATAATGCTGCTACCACGCAGAAACCCCGCTCGGTGATAGAAAGCGTCGATCAGTACTACCGGTCGCAAAACGCAAATGTGCATCGCGGCGTTCATTATTTGAGCGAAGTGGCGACGTTTGAATATGAAAAATCACGCGGGAAGATTAAGAATTTTATTAATGCGGCGGACAACAAGGAAATCATATTCACCAAAGGGACCACCGACAGTATCAATCTTGTGGCGCAGAGTTTCGGCAGGGCGTTTATCTCTTCCGGCGATGAAGTGGTTATTTCCGCAATGGAACATCACTCCAATATAGTACCGTGGCAGATGATGTGCGAGGAACGGGGAGCGAAGCTGTTGGTGATTCCGATGAATGATTCCGGCGAACTATTGATCGACGAATTCGACCGGTTGTTGTCGCCGAAAACAAAATTAGTTTCCGTTGTCTTCATTTCAAATTCTCTCGGTACAATTAATCCGATCAGCACAATCATCGCTCGTGCCCATCAGCGCGGTGTTCCCGTTATGATCGACGGTGCACAGGCGGTGGCTCACATAAACGTTGATGTGCGCGCTCTTGATTGCGACTTTTTTGCTTTTTCCGGGCATAAACTCTTTGCACCGACCGGTGTCGGCATTCTCTACGGTAAGATGGAATGGCTGGAAAGAATGCAGCCGTATCAGGGTGGCGGGGATATGATCCGTTCCGTTACTTTTGAAAAGACAACGTATAATGATCTTCCGTATAAATTCGAGGCGGGAACACCGAATATCTCCGGCGGCATCGGACTCGGCGCGGCGATCGATTTCGTCCAGCATATCGGTCTCGATGCCATTGCCGTCCATGAACAGGATCTTTTGGAATATGGGACCAATCAATTGATGCAGATTGAAGGTCTGACGATGATTGGCACAGCCCGGCAGAAGGCAAGCGTTATGTCCTTTACGCTGGACAAAGCTCATCCGCATGATATTGGGACGATTTTGGACAGGGAAGGGATTGCCATCAGGACCGGACATCATTGTACGCAACCGGTGATGCAGCGCTTCGGTATTCCGGCAACGGCACGTGCCTCCGTCTCTTTATACAATACGAGGGAAGAGATCGATATTCTTGTCCGCGGGATCAAAAAGGTCAGGGAGATCTTCGGATGAACGATCTCAGTGAACTGTATCAGCAATTGATACTCGAGCATAACAAATCACCGAGGAATTTCAAAAAGTTGGAATCGCCGACGCATGACGCCGACGGTTATAACCCGTTGTGCGGCGATCATTACCATATTTGGCTCCAGGTGGACGGTAACAAAATCGTCGATATTGGATTTCAGGGTAGCGGATGTGCGATTTCGAAATCATCCGCCTCCATGATGACCTCCGCCGTCAAGGGCGGGACCATCGAAGAGGCGAGAGTGCTCTTTACGAAATTCCATACGGTCATTATGACAAAGATCGGCGATGCCATCCCCGAAGAAAAGATCGAAGAACTGGGGAGCCTAGGCGCTTTGGCCGGTGTCAGGGAGTTTCCCGCCCGGATCAAGTGTGCAAGTTTGGCGTGGCATGCATTGAATGCCGCGTTGGAGCAAAAAGAAAAAAATATTTCCACAGAATCAACGACATGAGTATGGAACCACAACATCTTCCGCAGTCCGCCGATCCGCAGCAATTGAGTGCGCTGGAAAAAATGATCGTCAAGGAACAAGTGACCGAACAAATCCGGACCGTGTACGATCCGGAAATACCGGTGAATATCTACGAATTGGGATTGGTGTATTCCATCGACGTTTCCGACAGAGGCCTGGTTGATATCGCAATGACGTTGACCTCACCCGCGTGTCCTGCGGCGCAGGTTATTCCGGTCGAAGTGAAACAGAAATCGGAAATGGTCAAAGGAGTCACAGAAGTAAACGTCAACATTGTATGGGAACCTCGCTGGGATCCCAGCATGATGTCCGAAGAAGCACGGCTGACCCTGGGTATGTAGCCGCAGTGCGTAACCGAATGTATGGAACGACTATGAACGTTGACAGAAGAAATTTTATATCGACATCGGCTGCTTTCGTTGCCGGTTCAATCGCCGCGTCATTTCCCCTGACGGCGAATGGCTTTCACCAATCAATAAAGGAGAACACCACAATGGCACACGAACTCGCCCCGTTACCGTACGCATTCGACGCTCTCGAACCGTACATCGATGCAAAGACCATGGAGATCCATCATGGCAAACACCACGCGGCATATGTCACGAATTTAAATAACGCCTTGAAAGAGCATGCCGGTCTGCAGGGAAAATCTGCCGTCGAATTGATTTCGAATTTGAACGCAGTTCCCGAATCGATCCGCACCGCCGTGCGGAACAACGCCGGCGGACATGTCAACCATACGATGTTCTGGCAGCAATTGAAAAAGGATATCGCGTTTCCGGCATCGAGCAAATTCGGCGCCGCAGTAACATCGGCATTCGGATCGCTGGATACTTTTAAAGAACAATTCAACAAGGCCGGTCTCGGCCGCTTCGGTTCCGGGTGGGCATGGCTGATTGTCGACGGCGGAAAACTGGTGATCACTTCCACTCCGAATCAGGACAGTCCGATTATGGACGGGAAGACGCCGATATTCGGTGTCGATGTATGGGAACATGCATATTACCTGAAATATCAGAACCGTCGCGCTGATTATCTTGCTGCGGTGTGGAGCGTCGTCAACTGGGACGATGTCGTCTCGCGGTACGAAAAAGCATTATAATAATTCCATTGAGCGCGTGTCGGGTCGGAATGGCCCGACACGTGTTTGTGTATGACTCCCGAAACACCCTCCGAAATTATTCCGCTGTTTCCGTTGAATGTTGTTCTGTTTCCCCAATCGCGGTTGCCGCTGCACATTTTTGAAGAGCGCTATCGTATTCTCATTTCCGAGAGCATCACCCGTGATTCTGAATTCGGCATACTATTGATTCAGGATCAGGACATTCGTCCGATCGGTTGCACAGCGGTAGTCAATGATGTCAACCGTCGTTATGACGACGGCCGCATGGACATTAATGTTGTAGGGAGAAAACGATTCACGCTGCAAAATCTTGTCGACATGCCGTCGCCGTATTTGTGCGGAAGAATCTCGTGGTTTGATGATATTCCCGAGCAAGTCGATGGTGCGTTGCGTGACAGGGCAGTGGCATTACACAATGAATTTGTGCAAAAAGTATTTAACGGATCTGTCCGGCCGGTCCTCGGAACCGATGTTCGCACAACCCGCTCTTTTCATCTTGTCCAAAAATCGGGATTAGACCTGCATCAACGGCAGATGTTTTTGGGTATGAACTCGGAAAACAACAGGTTGAATTATCTTATCCGTCACCTTGAGTCGATGATACCCGCCCTGGAGTCGAAACAGAAAATCGAAGAATTGGCAAAGAATGACGGGTATAGTCAAGAATAAACTTGCAACAATCGTCACTCTTCAGTAAGTTGTCACCGGCATGGAACAGAAGAAGAACGAGGTGAAGGAAATTCCGTCGTTATTGAAGGTCGATGTTTTGCCGATCGAGAACGACAGTCCCGCGCATTATTGGAATTATTGCGTCAATTGCGGAACGCCACTTGACAGCCGGAAATGTAAATTATTTTGCCCAAAGTGTGGATTTTATCATAACTGTAGTGAACCATAATTAAAGGAGCTCTCCGTGAATAAGAAAGGTTACCGAGTGACCAGAAAACACCGAAAGAAACGTGCAAAGACGAAAGAAAAAGCACGTGTTTTACGGTCGAAGAAAAAGGCACAGTAAACGCAAGCCCCGCACGAGCGGGGTTTGTCATTTCTGCACTCACAATATGATGCAGAATCTCTTTTCTTTTTTGCTTATGCTGGAACGATTCGATATTTTAGGGACATGAAAGCCGTGATGGAAATTCCGATGAATCTGCAATGCAAAGAGCGTACGCTGGATCTTTCACGACGAACAGCGATTATGGGCATTCTGAACGTCACCCCGGATTCGTTCTCTGACGGCGGTGATTATCTGAATCCGGAATCCGCCCTGCAGCGTGCACGGATGATGGTGGAAGAAGGAGCGGACATCATCGATGTTGGTGGGGAATCGACCCGGCCGAAAGGAATGTACGGCGACGGAGCAAAAAAGATCTCCGTACAGGAAGAATTGGATCGCGTCATTCCTGTCATTGAGCAGATTGCGCAAACGATGGATACCATAATTTCCATCGACACCTATAAGTCTGAGGTCGCACAGGAAGCGTTGAACGCAGGGGCGTCCATGGTGAACGACATCAGCGGACTCCGATTCGATGCGCACATTGCCCGCGTAGCGGCACAGCATCGCGCCGCGTTGGTGGTGATGCATATTCAGGGTACGCCGGAAACGATGCAGCAGCATCCGGTGTATCAGGATGTTGTCCGTGAAGTAAAGGAAGAACTTCGACGGTCGGCAGACAAAGCGCAGTCGGAAGGGGTTCGCAGTATTGTGATCGATCCCGGAATCGGCTTCGGCAAGAATCTCGAGCATAATCTTTCGTTGGTGAAACACCTTGCGTCGTTTCGGGAACTCGGATATCCGATCCTGATCGGCACGTCGCGAAAAGGATTTATCGGCACGCTGCTGAATCTGCCCGTCGATCAGCGGATCGAAGGAACCGCCGCCACGGTTGCGGTTTCGATCATGAACGGAGCACATATCATCCGGGTCCATGACGTCAGGGAAATGAAACGAGTTGCTGTTGTTACGGATGCAATAATGAAGAACACATAATGGAACTATTTAAAATCGGATTTTTAACCGTTACCATCGTCGACCTGTTCGACATCCTCCTGGTATCCGTCGTATTCTACAATCTGTACCGCGGCATGCGCGGTACGGTGGCAGCACAGATTTTTATCGGATTGATCATCATTATCGTCCTCTCCATCATCGCACAGGTAGTCAACCTGAAAGCGATCGGATGGATACTGAGAACGCTGACCGATATCTGGGTGATCGCCTTCATTATTATCTTTCAGCCGGAAATCCGGCGTATGCTTTCGACATTGGCGCGCAACAAGATGGTGCGGATGTTCATCCGGCTGAATGTGGATGAGTCCATCGAAGAAATTACCGCCGCTGCGCTGGAATTGGCGAAGAAAAAACAGGGTGCGCTCATCATCATTGCGCGCGGAACCGGAATGAAATCGTTCAATGAAACCGGCGTGCTGCTCCACGCACAGATCAGCCGCGCGCTCCTTCTCTCGATTTTCAATCCACGCTCACCGCTGCACGACGGTGCAGTGATCGTGAATGACAGAACAATCGAAGCCGCGCGATGCACGCTTCCTCTCTCCGCCAATTCCCGGTTCGGCGACATGGCGCTGGGCACGCGGCACCGTGCGGGACTGGGCGTGACGGAACAAACCGATGCCGTTGCGGTGATCATTTCGGAAGAGACCGGCGCCATTTCAATTGCAGAGAATGGCGAATTGACCTATAAAATTTCGGTAAAGGAATTACGGAAGGAATTGCGCGAACGGCTGGTGGCATCAGTGCAGCGTTCGTGGCAAAATGTCCGGGAGGCGATCAGACCTCAACAATGAAATGTGCAGTTCTCATCCCTGCGTACAATGCTTCGCACACACTCGGAGAGTTGCTCTCCAGAACCGTTCCCGTCATCTCTACCGATAACATCATCGTCATCGACGACGGCTCGACCGATTCAACGTCGCAGATCGCCGCAATGTATCACGTACATCTTCTCCGCCATTCCGCCAATCGTGGAAAAGGAGCGGCATTGCAGACGGGTTTTGATTACTGTCTGGAGAGGCAGTACGACGCCGTCATCACCATGGATGCGGACCTTCAGCATCGGCCGGAAGATATTCCGCGCTTTATCGAACGACACCGTCTGCTGCACCGCGATATCATTATCGGCAGCCGACTCCATCAATTGAAAGGAATGCCGGTCCATCGTATCCTGTCGAACACCATCACCACGTTTCTTGTCCGGGCCAGGACGGGCGTGCATGTCGCCGACAGCCAGTCCGGATTCCGCTTTATTTCTGCGGCTGTGTTGAAGTCCGCCCGACTCGATTCCGCCGGCTATGAAGCAGAGACGGAATTATTGATTAAAGCGGCGCTCAAAGGATTCACCGTAGACGCGATTCCTATCGATACGATTTATGCAGGTGAAAAAAGCCACATGAAACACTTTGAAACAACCGTACACTTTATAAGAACATTATTCAGGCACTATTGACTATGGGAAGATTTGATACAGAACGAAATGAAATGATCGCAATCCTGAAAGAAAAAGGGATCACGAACGAAAAGGTCCTGGATGCGATGGGGAGGGTGGAACGGCATCTGTTTGTCGATCCCGTTCACATCAACCGCGCGTACGAGGACAGTGCATTGCCGATCGCCAGCGAACAAACCATATCGCAGCCGTACACGGTTGCCGTTATGACACAGGCGCTGCGTCCGGAAAAGGGAATGAAAATTCTCGAGATCGGCACCGGATCGGGGTATCAGGCCGCCGTGTTGTCGGCAATCGGATGCAGAGTCTTCACTATCGAACGTCATCTGAGTTTGCTCCTGAACACCAGAAAACTGTTTGACAGACTTACACTGCATATTCTTTCAAAAGCCGGCGATGGTTCCATCGGTTGGAGCGAGCATGCGCCATATGACGGAATTATCGTCACCGCCGGTTCTCCATCAATACCAGATTCGTTGGTGAATCAACTGAGCGACGGCGGCAGAATCGTTATTCCGGTCGGATCGATGGAAACGCAGGATCTGCACATCGGAACGAGGATGAACGATGTGTTGAACATCGAAGTGGTGGCGGGATTTAAGTTCGTTCCGCTCATCGGCAAAAATGCGTGGAAGTAAAATGAAGAAAACCTTCCTCTTCGCTCTGTTCTGTATTGTGTCGATTGTGATGGGGCAGAAATCTGATCTTCGGGGTGTCGTCACCGATAGTGCGAGCGGCGAGAAGATACCGTATGCGACGGTCAGGATTGTGGAATTGGCGCGCGGATCCGTCACCAACAATAACGGATTTTATCTGATCGCCGGAATTCCCGCCGGAACATATACGGTCTCCGCACATTCTATCGGCTACCCGAATCAATCCAAACAGGTGACAATTCGAGGAGGCGGACCGGTGACCGTCAATTTCGGTTTATCATCCGCTCCGGTCGAAGTCATGGGTGTCGATGTCATCGGCGGAAGAAAATCCGAAATTTCGGATATCAGCACAAGCACTCATGTTTTAAGCCAGGCAGACCTCAGCCAGGTTCCGGTGATCGGTCAGGGAGATCTCTTCCGTTCCATACAAATTATTCCCGGTGTGGTTTCCACCGCCGATGTCTCGTCGAAATTCTTTGTTCGCGGCGGCGCCGGAGATCAAAACCTGATTTTGCTGGACGGCTTAAAGATTTACAATCCCTTTCATGCATTCGGTCTTTTCAGCGTTATTGATCCGGACATCGTAAAATCGACCGAGGTCTATACCGGTGGATTCCCCGCGGGATTTGGCGGGCGGCTGTCGTCGGTCGTCAATATAATTACGGAAGATGGAAACAATACAAAGTTTGAAGGAAAAGCGGGTCTGAATTTTCTCTCCGGTTCGCTGCAACTCGAGGGTCCGTTGCCGAATAACAACAGCTGGATCGTATCGATGAGACGCTCTCTGTTCGACGATTCCTATAATAAATTTCTCCGGAATCCGCCTCCCATATCATTTTATGATCTGTTTGCCAAAGCGAAATTCGGCGGAGGTGATTATGGGAATTATTCTGCAAATATCTTTGTCAGTCAGGATGATATTGTGTCGACGTCCGTCGATGAACCGGACCACTTTTGGAACACCACTGCGGCATCGTTGAAAATATCCGACCTCCTGCAGGACCGAGTCTATTACGAAACAATCATCTCGGTGAATAATTTCTCGATTTCCCGCAACGCAAAAAATTCTTTGTTGATCCAACCGGCGCGTTCCTCAATTCGGGATATCAGCATCAGAACCGATCTGACGATATACACGGAATCGGAAGATCTTTTTTTTCTCGGATTTGAAGTGAGCGGTATCAGGCATCTGTTCGAATATACGACGACGTCACAGAAACGTATTGCGGTGGATGAATCGAACGGCGAGTTCTGGAGCTGGTTCCGGTATCAGACGCGCATCGGAAAGATTGGTCTCGATATCGGTCTTCATTCTGACATGATCGGTCTGGTGAGCGCATCGGCGTTGACGACTGCTTTTCAGCCACGGATGAATATGAGCTATATGTTCGACAATGAGTGGCGGTTGAAGGGATCCTTCGGAATATTCACCCAGCGCCATATGACGCTGACCAATGAAGACGACATAGTCTCACTCTTTGAAGCGTGGATCATGGTGCCGAAAGAAGATGAGCCTCAGAAGGCGTACCACTATACTATTGGGCTGGAAGGGAATATCTACTCGGAACTTTCTGCTTCAGTGCAATATTATTTAAAGAATTATTCCTCTCTGGCTTTGTATAATAGGGACAAAAAATTTGCATCCGATCCGGATTATACTCGGGGAACGGGAACGGCATACGGCATAGAAACAATGGTGCGGTACAGTTTTTCGACTGTGGATCTGTACCTCGCATATACGTGGGGAAAAACCGAAGTATCAATCGGATCATATACGTATCCGCCGAGATATGATCGGAGGCATAATCTGCATCTTCTCGGCATTGTCAGAATTTGGGATAATATTGAGTGTTCCGTACAGTGGGAGCTGGGAAGCGGATATGCCTATAGTCAAACGATCGGCCTCTACCAGCGGCTGACATTCTCCGGTCTTGGCCGCGATTCATTTGTGGACGAATCGGGTTCCGGATATTTGATAATTGGCGATAAAAACGCCGCACGAATGCCGGCATATCACAGAATGGATATCACCATGACCTATCGATTTCTTACCTCGGTGCTGAAGGGTGAAACCGGCGTCAGCATCATTAATGCGTACGACAACCGGAACATTTTGTATTATGACAGAAAAACGTCTCAAACAATTACCATGCTTCCATTCTTTCCGGCAGCATTCGTTCGGGTGGAGTTGTAATATGAGAGTGATCATGGCGGCCATCGGGATGATGGTGCTCTCGTCGGGGTGCAATGAATCGTTTTCCCCGAATGGACCGTATTGGCAGTCGTTAATAGTGTATTCGTTAATGAATGTCAGCGTCGATACACAATACGTAAAGGTCTATAGCACTTACGATCCGGCAATGCATGCATTATCGGATCAATTGCCCGTCAATGAAGTGCTTGGCGCGTCGGTGACGTTGAAAAGGGATACGACACTCTTCATCTTTCATGATACGGTAATGAATGTCCTGGAAAAAGGTGCACTTCGCTCTCAGCATTTGTATGTCCACTATGGCGTCAATATCGTTCCGAATGGCACGTATGAGCTGACAGTCGAGCAGAGCGATTATCCTACTGCACGGGTGAGTTGTACGGCAATGGCTGAAGGATACATCAGTCCTCTGAACACACAAGTGATTTCAAATTATTCGAATACAAAGGATATCGAATTGGAGTTTAGTGCCGGAAAGGGGGCGTATGCTTTCCTTGTTCGGCTGCTGGTGGAATACGATAAACGAGTCGCAGGAAGCTGGCAGCGCGAAGTTATGGAGGTTCCTTTGGGATTGAGCGGCGACGATCAGGTCCTGCCGGGGGTCGAAGTGGTTGACCCGTCAAGAGTAATTACGAAGACGTATAAAAACGCGGTGTATAAGGAAGTCATTACTAGAATTCGTTCTCATCCCGCCGATACCGTACGATTCTCAGGTGTCGTGATTGATTATCAGCAATTCGACGAAAATATATTCACCTATTACAGCATCGCCAACAATTTTCCCGGCGGATCATCCATTCGGCTCGATGAACCGGATTTCACGAATGTATCCAATGGATATGGAGTTGTCGGTATGATGTCACGTAAGACTCAACGGTTTACACTACCGCCCAATCCGTAAATGGCTGCCTCTGAAAAGACAAAAATAATCATTATTGTCGGCCCGACGGCGTCGGGAAAAACGTCGCTTGCTTTGGAAATAGCGCGAACTATTCCGTCCGAGATTATTTCGGCGGATTCTCGGCAGGTGTACCGGCGTTTAAACATCGGTACGGCAAAACCCACCCCGGAAGAATTACGGTCAGTCCCTCATCATTGTATAGATATACGCGATCCGGACCAATCGTGTAATGCCGGCGATTTCCAGTCGATTGCGCGGGAAGCGATTGCGTCTATCGCAGTCAGAAATAAAATGCCGATTGTTTGCGGGGGAACGGGCTTATATGTCCGTGCGTTGGTCGATGGTTTTTTTGAACAACCGGAATTCACGGGCGATATCCGAAAAATGCTGGAAGATCGCATCAAGAACGAAGGGAAAGAAGCGTTGTATCAGGAATTGAAACGAATCGATCCTGTTTCTGCTGCAACAATGGACGCAACAAAATTCCGCCGTGTCATCCGTGCCTTGGAAGTGTTTCACGAGACCGGAATTCCAATTTCGCAATTTCATGCAGGTCATAGAAAAGATGATATGTACGATGCACTGTGGATCGGCCTCCATTGGGATCGACAGGAATTGTACAGCCGCATCAACGCCCGTGTCGATGGAATGATAGAGTCTGGATTTCTTGACGAAGTGCGGCAACTGCAATCGATGGGATTTGACGACCGGCTTCAGGCATTACAGACCGTTGGATACAAAGAAGCATTTCAATTCCTCCGAAATGAATGTTCACATGAGCAAATGATCGATAGAATGAAGCAAAACACACGACGATTTGCAAAACGTCAGATGACCTGGTTCAGAAAAGAAGAGAGGATCCAGTGGTACGACGGTAACGCGCTGGATGAGATGCGGTATGCCGTGTTGCACCGGTCCGTACAACTCAGGAGTTGAAATGCCGGACTCACTTTCGTATATTCATAAATACAATTAAGATAAATTTATCCGATTTCATCGGGAGAACAATGAGCGAAAACATCGACAGACGAGACGAAGAGTTCGAACGCCGTATCGACAGCGGGGAAACGATCGAATCGAACGACTGGATGCCGGAGAAATACCGCCGGCAACTGATACGTCTCATCTCCCAGCATGCGCACTCCGAAATCATCGGTATGCTCCCCGAAGGGAATTGGATTACGCGTGCACCCTCATTACGGCGAAAATTGGCATTGCTCGCAAAAGTACAGGACGAAGCCGGTCACGGACATTATTTATACAGCGCGGCAGAAACGTTGGGCATTACGCGCGAGGAAATGTCGGATCAACTTCTGCAGGGGAAGGCGAAATATTCTTCTATTTTCAATTATCCGTCATTGTCGTGGGCCGATATGGGAATGATCGGCTGGCTGGTGGACGGTGCTGCGATCATTAATCAAACCACGATGGCGAAATGTTCATACGGGCCGTATTCGCGCGCCTTGTTGCGGATCTGTAAAGAAGAGAACTTCCATAAAAAGCAGGGGATGGAAATTATTGCCGCGCTGATATCGTCCGGCGAAAAAGGGAAAGCCATGGTGCAGGAATCGTTGAACCGGTTCTGGTGGCCGACGTTAATGATGTTCGGTCCGCACGATGCACATTCCCCGAACAGCGGTGAGATGATGAAGTGGAAGATAAAGTTGAAAAGCAATGATGAACTCCGCCAGCGGTTTGTCGATCTGACCGTCGATCAGGCGCGCGAATGGGGACTGAATATTCCTGATCCGCAATTAACGTTCAACGACAAAACCCGCAGTTGGGAAACCGGCGACATCGATTGGGAGGAATTCAATCGGGTTATCAACGGAAGCGGACCGTGCAATCGCGAACGGTTGGATGCCCGCCGCTCTGCATACGATAATGGCAGATGGGTGCGTGAGGCGATGCTGGCATATGAGGAAAAACGGATCGGATATATATCAAAATCATCGTCGACACTGTTATGAGATGAACAGTAATCGCATTACACCGTATGACCGACAGCCACAATAAAGAAGAAGGAGACCTGTGGGAAGTATTCCTGCAGGAAACTGACAACGCGCCGTACAGTCACGCCGGAAGCATCCGGGCCACCGGTGCGGAAATGGCGCTGCAGAATGCGCGCGATGTATTTGCGCGCAGAGGAAAGATCCGAAACCTCTGGGTCGTCCTATCCCGTCATATCATCTCAACCGTTCCGGAAGATCACGCCTCTTTTTTTGAGCCGACCGGCGACAAAGTGTACCGCCATCCGCAATTCTACAAACATACGCTCGATGACGAACTGTGGAAAAAACCGTGACGAATCCATCGATGGCTGTTGAATACCTTCTCCGTCTTGCCGATGACCGGTTGATTCTGGGCCACCGGCTATCGGAATGGTGCGGGCATGCGCCGGTGTTGGAGGAAGATATTGCGCTCGCCAACATTGCACTGGATTGTATCGGCCAGGCTGGAAATATTTATTCAACGGCCGCTCGCATGGAAGGGAAAAACCGGACGGCCGATACACTCGTCTATTTTCGGGAAGCGGTGGAATACAAAAATCTTTTGTTGGCGGAACAACCGAACCGGGATTTTGCGCACACCATTGCACGGCAATTTTTCTATGATGCATATGGGCTTCTGTTGTACGATAATCTTCAGAACAGCACATTGAGCCCACTCGCCGGAATCGCTCAAAAAACAGTGAAAGAAATTCGCTACCACTTCCGCCACAGCAGTCAATGGGTGATGCGGTTGGGTGATGGCACGGATGAGAGTCATCACCGGATGCAATCCGCTGTCGATGCTCTGTGGCGGTTTACGGATGAGATGTTTATTACTGATGCCGCTGAGAAAGAATTAGCCGGAGAAGGAATTGCCGTTCTATCCGGATCTCTGAAAGACGAATGGCGTCGGAGTGTGACCGGTATACTTACAGCCGCAACGTTGACCGTGCCGGGAGAAGATGAATTTCAACAGTCGGGCGGAAGAGCGGGGAAACATACGGAACATTTGGGGCACCTTCTGGCCGAAATGCAGATTGTCGCACGTTCGTATCCGGAGATACAATGGTAAGACCTGCAATTGATACGTCATCGCCAATTGTGGAAGAACATCCGCTGCGAACATCGGTTCTGGCATTACTTGCATCGGTGCCGGATCCCGAGATACCGGTCATTTCTATCGTCGATCTTGGTATAGTTCGCGAAGTCACGATAAACGATACTACCGTATGTGTGAAAATCACACCGACGTATTCCGGGTGTCCGGCGATGTACGTCATTGAAGAAGAGATTCGGAAAGTGCTGGAGAGCAACGGATGTGTCGACATTGCCATAGAAAAAGTATTTTCGCCGGCTTGGACCACCGATTGGCTATCTGAATCGGCAAAGGAAAAATTGCGTCAGTACGGAATTGCACCGCCGGTGTCATGCGGCTCATCACCGGTACTTCAAATCGAATTGCCGAGAGTTTCCTGCCCATTGTGCAATTCATCCGATACACGGTTGACCAGCGAGTTTGGCTCAACGCCGTGTAAATCGTACTATGTGTGCGTCTCGTGCCGTCAACCATTTGAATATCTAAAACCCTTATGATGGATTCTCAAAACGTTTTAGAGCGCACTATTCAACAGATGTTGGATCATGATCCGTTTAGTCAGTGGCTCGGGATGGAAGTAACAGTGCACGGTCCCGGTGAAGTAACCGCTCGCATGATCGTGCGGAAAGAGATGCTGAACGGATTTAATGTGTGTCACGGCGGTATCACTTTTTCGCTTGCGGACAGTGTTCTGGCATTTGCTTCCAATACCTACGGTAAGGTCGCTGTCAGCATCGAAGCGAGCATCGCTTACCCGAATCCGGTCTATGAAGGGGATCGGCTTGTGGCTGTTTCTAATGAGGTGAGTCGCACGGAACGGATCGGCATCTATACGGTGACGATTTCGAAGGATGATGGGACACCCGTCGGAGATTTTCGCGGTATTGTGTACATTACCAAAAAAGAGAAGATGGAATAATATGAAAACGGTATATATCGTCGATGCGCTGCGGACGCCGATCGGCAAATACGGCGGAGCGTTGTCGTCAATTCGTCCGGATGACCTTGCCGCATTTGTCATCGCAGCAATTACCAATCGCTATCCGCAAATAGAAAAATCTGCATACGCTGAGGTAATATTCGGCTGTGCAAATCAGGCAGGTGAAGATAATCGCAATGTGGCGAGAATGGCATCATTGCTCGCAGGACTTCCGGAATCCGTCCCGGCCGAAACAGTCAACCGGCTCTGCGCATCCGGTATGAGCGCCGTTGTCAACGCTGCGAATAAAATATTGATCGGCGATGGGGATCTCTACATTGCCGGCGGTGTTGAAAGCATGTCCCGCGCACCGTATGTCATGAAAAAACCATCCGAAGCATTCTCCCGCACGCCGGAGATCTTCGACACAGCGCTCGGCTGGCGCTTCGTTAATCCGAAGATGAAAGAACGGTACGGAGTTGATTCCATGGGAATGACGGCGGAAAATGTGGCAGAACAATTCAAGATTTCAAGAGAAGATCAGGACGCATTTGCCTTCTGGTCTCAACAAAAGGCGAAAAAGGCAATTACCCGTCAACGATTTTTTAAGGAAAATGTACCGATCGAAATTCATGCTAAAAAGGATATTATCATCTTCGGGGATGATGAATTTCCCAAACCGGAAACAACGGTGGAAAAATTATCGACGTTACGCCCTGCATTTCGCACGGATGGAAAAGGAACAGTGACGGCGGGAAATTCGTCCGGTATCAATGACGGAGCGTGTGCGTTGATTCTTGCCTCTGAAGAAGCGGTAAAGCGCTATCACTTGACTCCTTTGGCACGATATACCGCTTCGGCCGTGGTCGGTGTGGAACCACGGATCATGGGGATCGGACTGTTGCCGGCGTCGCAGGCAGTGCTGAAGAAAACCGGATTGGCAATGGATGATATGTCCGTGATAGAAATGAACGAAGCATTTGCTTCGCAATGTCTTGCCGCCATGAGGGGATTGGATCTCAAGGATAATGATCCGAGAGTGAATCCGAATGGCGGAGCGATCGCCCTCGGCCATCCTCTCGGAATGTCCGGCGCGCGATTGGTTACGACGGCGGCATATGAATTGAAAGAGAGAAAAGAACGATATGCTCTCTGCACCATGTGCATCGGTGTGGGTCAAGGGATGGCAATAATAATTGAAAACGTATAAACGAAATCATAACCAAATGTTACAGGTATTGTGTTAAATACTGCAACATCGAAAAGAGATCATACCGGTACAATGAAAAATCAATCCATCTATTCGTTCGACGGATTCATCCCTGTTATTCACAAATCCGCATTTATCCATCCTCAGGCAACTATCATCGGCAATGTCATTATCGGAAAAGATGTGTATGTCGGACCTTCGGCGGTGATACGGGGAGATTGGGGAGGGATTGTGATCGAAGATGGATGCAATATTCAGGAGACCTGCGTTATCCACGTCTTTCCGGGTACGTCGATATCCTTAAAGCAAAATGCACACATCGGACACGGCGCAATTATCCATGGAGCATCAATCGGACCGAATGTTCTGGTCGGTATGAATGCCGTAGTCATGGATATGGCAGAGGTTGGCGCCGATTCGATCATCGGCGCGTTGACTTTCGTTCCGTCTAAAATGATTATTCCTCCCCGGTCTGTTGTCGTCGGTAATCCCGCCAGGATTGTGAAACAGGTATCAGATAAGATGAGCCAATGGAAATCCGAAGGGACCGCATTATATCAGAATCTCCCGACCGAAATGAAAAAATCGATGAAGCGTGTGAAACCGCTCAGGAAAATCCCGAAACGCCGGAAAGATCAGGAAAAGATATACCGGACGTGGAAAGAGACGCAAAAGGATATCGATCATTTATAAACGATCTTTTCGTACATCTATGACAGTAAAATCATTTGCACACGGTCAATGGATCGAAGGATCCGGTTCACCATCGCCGCTGTACAGCGCGGTGACTGGAGAGCATATCTTTGATACCGACAGTACCGGTCTCGATTTTTCTCGCATGACCACGTTCGCCCGTACGGTTGGAGGCGCTTCGATTCGCCGGTACACTTTCCATCAACGCGCACTGATGTTGAAAGAATTGGCAAAATATCTCAATGAACGGAAAGACGATCTCTACCAATTGTCGTCGTTCACCGGTGCGACCAGGAACGATTCATGGTTCGATATCGACGGCGGCATTGGAACGCTCTTTGCCTTTGCCAGTAAAGGTCGGAAGGAGCTTCCGAATCAAACCGTTTATATAGACGGCGGGACTGAAATGCTCTCCAAAGGTGGGACGTTTGTGGGAAGGCATATTTGCGTTCCGTTGGAGGGAGTTGCCGTCCATATCAATGCATTTAATTTTCCGGTGTGGGGCATGCTGGAAAAATTTGCTCCGTCGTTTCTGGCAGGAATGCCGTCCATCGTCAAACCGGCAAGTTCCACCTGTTATGTAGCCCAAAAGGCGGTTGAAGAAATCGTGCATTCGGGAATACTACCCGAAGGATCGCTGCAATTGATCTGCGGCAGTGTCGGCAATCTTTTTGACCACTTGTCGGAACAGGATGCTGTTACATTCACCGGTTCTCATTCCACGGGCGTAAAACTTAAACAGCACCGAAATGTTTTAGAGCATTCCATCCGCTTCAATATGGAGGCAGACTCGTTAAATTGCTCCGTCCTCGGTGAACACGCCGATCCTTCGACAGAAGAGTTCTCGTTGTTCATTAAGGAGATTGCGAGAGAAATGACGGTCAAAGCCGGTCAGCGCTGCACCTCAATTCGAAGGATCATAATACCGGAGATTCGTGTCAGCGATGTCATCCGGGCATTGGACGAAAAATTATCCCGGATCGTCATAGGTGATCCCGCGATGGATGATGTGAAAATGGGTCCGTTGGTCGGAATGGACCAAATGGCTGAAGTCTCTTCTCGCGTCGCAGAATTGGGCCGATCAAGCGAGAAAGTGTATGAATATTCGAACACACTTCGCTCTAACGGCCGGTCGATCGATCGCGGAGCATTTTTCCGTCCGACCGTTTTGCACTGCCATGCGCCATTCTCGTCATCCGAACCGCATTCCATTGAAGCATTCGGCCCGGTCAGCACGGTCATGGGTTACAAAAATATGGATGAAGCGATTGAATTGGTGAAGAAAGGAAGAGGGAGTCTCGTCGGTTCATTCTTTTCGAATAACGACGATGAAATGAAAAAATTCGCAATCGGCATTGCACCCTTTCACGGACGGATATTTTTGATGAACCGGTATTGTGCAAAGGAATCCACCGGACATGGCTCTCCAATGCCGCAAATGGTCCATGGCGGTCCCGGCCGTGCCGGCGGAGGAGAGGAATTGGGCGGGATCCGGAGTGTAATGCATTATATGCAGCGGACGGCATTGCAAGGAAGTCCGACAACGCTCGGTAAGATCTATCGTGAATTTACTGTCGGGGCGCACACACATTCCGACGGAGTTCATCCATTTAAAAAATATTTCGACGATCTAGTCATCGGCGACTCCCTATTGACCGCGACCCGGACAATCACACTTGAGGATATTGAAAAATTTGCCGATCTGAGCGGCGATCATTTTTATGCGCATATGGATGACGATCTGGCAAAAAAATCCATCTTCGATCGCAGGGTTGCGCACGGATATTTTGTCCTTTCGGCCGCAGCCGGACTGTTTGTCGAACCGGGATT
Source organism: uncultured Chitinophagaceae bacterium (assembly GCA_964371615.1). Taxonomy (GTDB): domain Bacteria; phylum Bacteroidota; class Ignavibacteria; order UBA10030; family UBA8401; genus SpSt-333. The sequence goes on along the minus strand of CAYJMS010000002.1, from coordinate 121,266 downwards.
CGTTCCGGTAATGGCAAATTACGGCCTCGAAGGATTGCGGTTCGTACAACCGGTATATCCCGGCGATTCTATTCAGGTGCGATTGACCGTAAAATCCACCCGTCCCAAAGAGGGAGAACAGCACGGTATCGTGGAATGGGACGTTATTGTTTTTAACCAAAATAATGAACAAGTTGCACTGTACACATTGTTGACGATGGTGGCGAAACAGGCGGGTCAGGCATAACAACCGGCAACACACTTTTCAACCAACGGTCATTCATATGTCATACCGGTATGTTACCACGACAGTAGAAAATAACATTGCACGGATCACGCTCAATCGACCTCCGGTGAATGCTTTCAACAGTGATCTTGTCGCAGAATTGACAACAATAGCGCGGGATCTCAAAGTGCGGGATGATGTTTGGGTCATCGCTGTAAGAGCGGAAGGGAAAGCCTTTTGTGCCGGTGCGGATTTGAAGGAGCGCAGCGGCATTCCTCAGGATCAGGTGATCACGATCGTTAAAGGCATTCAAACAGTCGTATCAACGTGGTGCGAACTTCCACAACCGGTTATCATGGGCGTTCATGCCGCGGCTCTGGGCGGGGGATTGGAATTTGCACTGGCTGGCGATATCATTGTTGCAAACTCATCGGCAAAGTTTGGTTTGCCGGAAACCGGACTTGGCATCATTCCCGCCGCCGGTGGTACACAGCGCTTAGCGCAGCGCGCTTCGGCTGCAGTGGCGAGAAAATGGATTCTGACGGCACGTCATTTTTCGGCTCAGGAGGCGAAAGAGGACGGAGTTGTTGATTTCTTATTTGCGGACGATATCTTTTCGGAAGAATTCGAGAACATTGTCCGCCAGGTCGCCTCCAACGCGCCGTTGGCACTACGGCAGGCAAAGAAAGCAATAGAAACATCGTATATGGATTGGCTGCTGGACGGATTTGAACATGAACTAACGTTATACAGGCCATTGATCGGGACGGAAGATCGTGCCGAAGCACTCAAGGCATTTATTGAAAAAAGAAATCCGGTTTGGAAATCAAAATAAACTCACGATCTTAGGAAAGTGACATCATATGGAACTACTGCAAGCCTTTTACGCGTCGATACAGCAATTCTGGATGTACTTCCGTGAACAGATTCCGAAATTTATCGCGGCGGCATTGCTGCTTTTGTTGGGATGGATCATTGCACGCTTGATTGAGAAGTCGTTTGTCAAGTTTTTCCGGCTTATCAGACTGGAAGAAATCGCCGAAAAAGCAGGAATTGAAAATTTCCTCTATCGAGGTGGTGTAAAATTCACCACATCCACACTTCTTGCCAAATTGGTCTATTGGTTTATCATGTTTACCTTTACGCTGGCAGTGTTGAACAGCTTAGGACTGCAGTCGGCAGCGGACTTGTTCAATAAAATGGTCCTGTATATCCCAAATCTCATCGTGGCGTTTATTGTATTATTGTTCGGAACACTGTTTGCCAAATTTGCCCACACCGCATCGAATGCCTATTTGAATAATATCGGGATGACCGGGGCAGAAGGGATGAGCCTCGTTATTAAGTATGCGATACTGATTTTTGTCGCTTCCATGGTACTCGAACAATTGAATATCGGTGGACAGATTCTGGTCTCCGGATTCCAGATCGCTTTCGGTGCGCTCTGTTTTGCATTGGCGCTCGCATTCGGATTGGGCGGTAAGGAATGGGCATCTAAAATCATCGAACGGTTGTGGAAATCAAATTAAGGTTGAAGAATGATTATCGATTGTCATGTGCATGTCAATAATTACGCAGATGAATCTGCAGACCAATTATCGGCAAATCTCTCGTTGTTAAAATCTGAAATGAGGAAGAACAGGGTCGATGTGTCGCTGATCCTCACTTCCTATAAAGTTGTGCCCGGAAGGCCGTCGACACGGGCGGTGGTGGATGCGGTCCGGGGATCCAAAAATCTCTTTGTCGTGGCGGGGATCAGCTATTTGAATTTTTCTCAACAGGATATTGACGAAATCCGCATCATGATAAAAGAAGGTACAGTCGTCGGCTTGAAATTATATCCCGGATATGAACCGTTCTACCCGTCGGACGAAAAACTTCAACCGGTTTATCGCCTGGCAGCGGAAACGGGAGTTCCGGTAATGATCCACTGCGGCGATACGTTTACGGCAAAAGGAAAAATAAAATTCTCTCATCCGCTTAATATCGATGAAGTCGCCGTGGACAATCCCGATGTCAATTTCCTTATCTGTCATCTCGGTAATCCGTGGATACGCGATACCATGGAAGTCATTTATAAAAACGCCAATGTCTATACCGATATTTCCGGATTGGTATTGGGTGATTTTTCGGATCGGTTCGAAAAATTCATGCACAAACAACTTCAGGAAATGCTTACCTACGGTGCGGAACCGGATAAATGCCTGTTCGGTACCGACTGGCCGATTTCATCGATGGAATCGTATGTCGAATTTATGGACAGCCTCGGAATCCCCCAGCGGGATAAGAACAAGATGATGTACGAAAACGCAATCAAGTTATTTAAATTACCGTTGTCCCAGCCCGGACACGCCGGTGGCAGCTTCAAAATCCCCTTTTTTGAGTAATCTCCGCTATTGAAAGTTTAAAAGTCCTTTGTGATTGAATGAAGCACAATAGCTGCAGTCGTGTGAATTCATCGTTGGATTCGATTTTACGTGACATCTCCGCAATTTCCCTCCCAAAGAATTCGGTGACACAATATGGCCGGTAGGAAGATACCGTTCGATACGGTATTGTTTAAGAAAATGCTGTAACTATTGAATTTCTTTGACGTAAAGCATGATTGTCATATATGATATAGAGGAAATCTGATGAAGAAAAAATACCTGTTTATTGCACTTACGACACTCCTTGTCTTCGCCGCTGTGTGGTTCTTCGCATTCCGTACAAACGGAGACGACGAACAATCCCTTCCCAGCATAAAAGTAACCCGCGGAACCATTACCGACAAAGCGCTGGCAGTCGGAACGATAGAACCGGAAAATGAAATATCGGTGAAATCGAAAATATCCGGTGTGGTGAAAATAATCTTTGTAGAACCCGGCACGTTTGTTCACGCCGGCGATCCGCTGCTGGAAGTGAAACCGGATCCGACACCGCTCGAACTTGCCGATGCAAAGCGTCAGGTGGAGTTGGAAGAAGTGCAATTTAAAGCGTTGCAACAGGAGAAAGTACGCCAGGTGTCCTTGAAGGAAAAAGGGTTGACCTCGGAAAAAGAATACGAAGAATTTATACGCCAATACAATGACAGAGACCTGCGGGTCAAGATTGCGAAGGAAAGACTTGCGTTGATTGAAAGCGGGAAAGTCGCGATCGGTAAAACGGAAATCGAATCCATCATTAAAGCTCCCATCAGCGGTTTTCTGCTGAACAAGGCGGTAGAAGTCGGCGATCCGGTGATTCCGTTGACGTCGTTTCAGGAAGGGACGGTGTTGATGAAAATGGCGGCAATGGAAAATCTGTTGTTTAAAGGCACGGTGGATGAGATTGATGTCGGCAAATTGAAAGAAGGAATGGATGTCGAGATCAAGGTCGGTGCGCTGCCGAACGATACGATCCGCGGAACACTTAAAACGATCTCGCTTAAGGCGGATAAAAAAGAAAACGCCACGGTGTTTCCGATCGAGATTACTATCCCGAAATCAAACAAAGCGTTGTTGCGTGCGGGATATTCGGCCAACGCAAATATCATTATACAAAAAAAGAGCGACGTCATCATGATCCCTGAACGGGTCGTCACATTCCGGAATGATTCGGCATTCGTGATGCGGTCAGTGTTGAAGCAGCAAGAAGAGCAATATATAGAAACCGGATTGAGCGATGCCATCAGCATTGAAGTAAAAAGCGGTTTGAATGACAGTGACGAAGTATTCGAAAAACCGGTAAAGAAAATCGACTGAGTTCCATGAATCATCTCGCGACCATCTTTTCGGAATTCCTGTCGGATATGCGCGCCCAAAAGCTCCGCGTATTCATGACGGTCTTCGGTATTACATGGGGTACCGTCGCGGTCATCGTTCTCGTAGCCTTCGGCGTCGGTTTTAAGAAACAACTGGCGGTGAACATGCACGGTATCGGCGAGCACATAGCGATTATGTTTCCCGGAAAAACGACAAAAGCGTACCTGGGCTTCGGCATCGGACGAAGAATCTCATTCGTCGAGGAAGATACGAAACTGATTGCATCTCAGGTCGGAAATATTTCTGCCATCAGTCCGGAATATTCAACGTACGGCGTACCGGCACGGGTCGGTGAGAATATTTTGAATCCGACGATCACCGGTGTTTATCCCAATTACAGCGATATGAGGAATATCATTCCGGAGCAGGGAGGACGATTTATCAATGATCTCGATCTGCGGGACAGAAAGCGGGTTGTAGTCATTGGCGATGAAGTGAAGCGGCTATTATACGGTGAGGGAGATGCGGTCGGCCGGTTGGTTTATGTCGGTCAGACTCCGTTTACGGTGATCGGCGTCATGCAAAAGAAGACGCAAAATTCGTCGTATAATTCACGGGATCAGGATAGGATATTTATTCCCGCATCGACGTTTGCATCGGTTTTCGGGGAGGTGTACCTCAGCAATATCATCTTTCAGGTTGCGGATCCGTCGATAGCCGAGCAGACCACGACGGATGTTCGCGAAGCACTCAGCAAAAAATACAAATTCGATCCGGCAGATCAGGATGCTGTCTGGATCTGGGATACGAACGAATTTGATAAGTTCATTTTCTACTTCTTTTTGGCATTTAACATCTTTATGGGATTAATCGGAAGCTTCACTCTTGGCGTAGGGGGTATTGGTGTCGCCAATATTATGTATATCGTCGTGCAGGAAAGGGTCAAGGAGATCGGGATCAAGCGCGCCGTCGGAGCAAAGAAAAGCAATATCATGTTCCAGTTCTTCATGGAAACATTATTCATCATTGCGATCGGGTCGTTTTTCGGTTTTGCCATTGCGTATGGCATCATTCAAGTTATGCATCTGATCCCCATAAAGGATTTTGTCGGTACTCCGGTATTATCCATTGAAGTTGCCTTGGCTGCTGCAGGTATTCTCGCAATTGTCGGATTTGCTGCCGGTTTGATGCCTGCACGAAGAGCGGCGAATCTCGACGTTATCGAATGTTTACGGTAAACATATGTTCCTGGAACTCATAAAAGAATTTCTGTATGATCTGAAAGCACAGCGCACGCGGTCTTTCCTGACGCTTATTGCCGTAACGTGGGGGACCGTGTCGGTCATGCTGCTGCTATCTTTTGGCGAAGGATTGGGGCGACAACTCACCAATGGCCTAATGAACGCAGGGAACAGGATCATGATTATATACGGAGGGGAGACGGGTATAGTGTTCGAAGGATTGCCGAAAGGGAGACGAATCAGGTTCACAGAAGACGATGCGGAAATTATCCGGACAACCATCCCCGCCATATCGATGATCAGCCCACAGTATCGAAAATCGGTAACGCTGTCAGTCGGAAAAGTATATACCACTCAGGAATGCGAAGGCGTGAATCCCGCATTTGAAGAAATGCGCAGAATGTATCCTGCCGCGGGAGGAAGGTTTTTGAACAATAAAGATGTCCGCTTGCAAAGAAGGGTGTTGTTTATCGGAGTCGACCTTGCAAAAGAACTGTTTGGGAGCGAAGATCCGATCGGAAAGATGACAATGGTGGATGGTATTCCGTTTACCGTTATCGGAGTGATGCAAAAGAAAATCCAGACATCGATGAATAACGGCCCGGATACCTGGCGGGCGATTATTCCCTACACGACGTTTCGAACAATGTACGGCAACGTGTATGTCAATTCAATTGTGGTTCGTCCGTCCGATCCCACGCACAATGCCGCGGTAAAAAATGAATTGTTCAGGATTTTAGGCAGAAAATATCACTTTCATCCGGATGATGAGCGTGCATTATTTATTTGGGATTTTCTCAAGGCGGAAGAGATGAATAACAGAGTAAATACCGGTGTTTCGATTTTCCTTGGCTCTGTCGGTTTTCTCACGTTGCTGATTGCCGGTGTTGGTGTGGCAAATGTCATGTATGCCGTTGTGAAAGAGAGAACAAGGGAGATCGGTATAAAAATGGCTATCGGTGCACGGAAGAATTATATATTATTTCAGTTCATCTTTGAAGCGTTGTTGATCGCGTTCCTCGGGGGCGTTATCGGTATGCTGATTACCTGGGGAATTGTGTTCGGCGTCCGGCTGTTTCCCGCCGACAGCGGCCCGATGCAGTTTTTGGGGCGTCCGGTTATTTCCAACGCGATCATGATGCTGACGACGGGGATTCTGGCGCTGATTGGATTGTTGTCCGGTTATTTCCCGGCGCGAAAAGCGGCGAATGTCGATCCGGTCGTCTCGCTCCGTTACGAATAATCAGATCAACGTAAAGAAGAATGCGGCAAGAAATCCTGCGATCGTTGCCAGTCCCACTTCGGCACCGCCGTCTTCATACGCTTCGGGCATCATCACGGATGCCACCATCGCCAATATTCCGCCACCTGCCAGAGCCTCGACAACCGTGATCACCGCATGCGGAGCGTCGATTAAAAAAATGTTTCCCAGTGCCGCGGCGATAGATCCTGCAACGATCAACAATACCCACAACGAAAAAATTTTCACTTTGCTGTAACCCGCATCCAGCATATTCGCCGAACTTCCCATCGCTTCCGGCAGATTCGACAGAAATACCGCCATCATGAAGGTAAACGTGTAGGACTCAAGCGTGAGAAAGCTGGCGCCGATAATGATCGATTCCGGAATAGTATCCATCATGGCACCGAGAAAGAGCGCCAGCGGATTTCCGGTGGAGGCATGCTTCTTTAAATAACTCATCTCTTCGACTTTGCTGAGCCGGCGGATATTGGATGCCGCGATTTTTCTCCAATGGTCTGCATCCATCGGTTCCTGAAAATGCTGCACGTTGTGTAATATTCGCTGGGAGTTCAATTGCTCCACTGCTTTTCGCAGGGTGGAGGAGACTTCCATCAGTGCATCAAACTGATCTTTTCCCAACCGAAGCAAATGTGAGTCCGATTTTGCGATAGCAGCGGCAGATCGCGGATCGCCGTTCAATAGCGCCATTTCACCAAAAGATTGACCGGCGCCCAATGTGGCGATCGTTGTTGCATTGCCATTGCTGCCGCTGACGATATCGATGGTTCCGTCGTTGATGAGATACAACGCATTGCCGGGTTCTCCCTGTTGGAAAACCGTCTCTCCGCGCCTAATGGTAATCGGTTCGACACAGGTAAGCACTCCCTCCATTTCTTCGGGCGGTAAAGAACGGACGATATCAATTTTGGAAAGTTGGCCGAGTATCTGGTTCGATTCTTCCTGTTTTTTCTTGAGATAATAAAATTTCGCAAGTGCAGGATGGCGTATTGCCGCTCCTTTTTTATCGAGCCATTTATTAACGAGATAATAAATCAATCCGCCGGTCACAAAACCTCCGGCAACCCACAACCATGCGAGCATTCCACTGTATTCGCCGCTGGTAATTAAACGGTGAGCCCCTTCAAGTGCTAACTCTATGGACAATGCCTGAATCAATGCCCCTGTTCCGAAAGCCATAATAATTGCACTGATACGTTGGGAAGGACGGAAATAGAGACCAATCACAGCGCCAAGAACCATTGAGATCATCGACGCAATCGCAAGGCCTGAAGCGGTAAGAACCCGGGATAAATCAGAATATTCTAAGAGGCTTTCCATGGAATGAATATATTTAGAATATTTCTGAATCCAAAATCCGTTTCGAAATTATAAAAATTGAAAAGCCCACTTTGGAAGATAAAATAATTTTCTGTACATTTACTTATTATTTGACTCTGGCAGGGAATTAATTGCGGTGTTGGGTATCAATTTCGGTGATCGTCCATAGGCACATTATATCGCGAATGATTGGAGAGCTGGCAGAACGGCTATTGCACCAGTCTTGAAAACTGGCGTCCGTAAGGACTTGTAGGTTCGAATCCTACGCTCTCCGCCATACCAGGTAATAATTTCCCTAATATTTCTTCCGGTAAATCGTCCGTAAGGACTTGTAGGTTCTGCGCCGTAGGCGCATCCGCCTTCGGCGGAGAATCCTACGCTCTCCGCCATACCAGGTAATAATTTACCTAATATTTCTTCCGGTAAATCGTCCGTAAGGACTTGTAGGTTCTGCGCCGTAG
>CAYJMS010000002.1:0-112956 GCA_964371615.1 uncultured Chitinophagaceae bacterium | reverse complement strand
CCGCCATACCAGGTAATAATTTACCTAATATTTCTTCCGGTAAATCGTCCGTAAGAACTTGTAGGTTCTGCCTACGGCATCCGCCGAAGGAGTCCTTTGATCCTTAGGGCGATTCCAAGACTCACCGCAATTTCAATATACGATTTCTCAATCCGACGCTCATCGCATTGTACTGCGGCATACCTCTTTTTTACCATAGTGATAAATTTTTACTCCCAGTGCATACCGTTCTAAAAATCTGTAATTACCTGTGATTTCAAACCGTTTTTGCGATCCCTCTTATCGAATTCTAATAGCGCGTATTCTTGTTGTCATAGTTATTTATTGATATATTCAACAAGTTATGCTCAGTGTTTGGTAACCACTGAATGTAATATAATGGCATTCTATGGGATTTTGTAGAATCCTGTTCATCGGACACATCCGTTCAAAAAATAAAGGACAATTTTCACTTGTTGCAAAAGCATGCCTCTTTCTGAAGAACAAATATCGAAGAATAAGAATTCTGCTAAACAATGCATGATAAAAGCAGATCAATTCATAAAGGAATCTCGTTTTGCAGAGGCGAAAGCAGAAGTCCAAAAAGCAAAGGCATTCGATCCTTCCAATATGTATATCAATGCATTTATCGACAGAATCAATTATTTCGAGGAGCAAAAAAGGGCGGAGTATGCTAAAAAAGAAAAGGAATTGCCTCCTGATACCGATGTCAAAGAAACGAGTAAACGAGATTCTGCTGTACAAACAAGTGATACCACAGGCGCTTCACAGCAAAATAGAGCAGGAGATACTGTCAGTACATCCGTCATACGCGGGACGGTCGAACAAAAATCAGAAAAGCAAGTCCTAACGCAAAAACCAACTGCAGCGTCAGAAAAGGTAACTCCGGCGAATACCATTGCATCGCCACCAATAAAGAAAGTTCCACAATCTCCGGTTGCACCACAAAAACCGCCGGTTGTACCATCGCAGCCTCCGGCAGCATCACCAAAACCGCCGGTTGCACCACTGCACGTTCCGGTTGCTCGATCGCAATCTGCTGAAGCGACTCGGGAGAAAATCGTGGCTGCTGAAAGGGAAAAAGTTCAGCCAAAACCGCCGGTTCCGTCAACCCCGAAAATTGAAACACCAACGACCAAAATCCCCGCAGCGGTACCGTCGCAAAAAATTACAGCACCACCGCCGCCGTCAAAAGTGACGCCAATACCAGAAAGCTCTCCGGCGAACGTGAAACCCGCTGTGCCAAAAGCGGCATCTATTGTTTCGCCGGAGAAAGAAATTATTTCGGCAAAATCGAAAACTCCGGCTGAAACAGGATCAATTTCTCCCGCCATTCCCCCGGTTGCTGCAAAAATTCGACCGCCGCAGGAATTGGTTACTCCCAAACCGTCGACGCTTACTGCTAAACCCGCTGAAGCTGCGGTCACCGTTTCGACGACCGAAAAATCGAGTATCCTGCAGAGCAAAGAACCTTTGGCCGATAGTCCGGTCATCAATACCGCATCGTCGAATATATACGATCAATCGGCAGAAAAACAGATCACGGCACAGCAATTGGCAGCGATGAAGAAACAGATCGAAAAATTATCTCTTGCGCTGGAACAGGAGAAAATTGCCAGGGAGGAGATGCATCAACAAAAAGTGCAGCAGAATATCCCGCTCTTTCGAGCAACACTGCACAATGCATGGATCGACGGGGCGCCGTCGGATTTAAAGAAGACAGAATTGATGCAGCTCGCCCGATCCATGGCTATACCGGATGCATTGTTTAATTCGCTGCAGCGGGAAGTGAAGATCGAGATGTACGGGAAAGCGGTGAAAGAAGTGATTGCCAAACGTCGTGTGATCCGTCATTCTTCTTCGACGTTGGATTGGTTGCGAAAAGTCTATCAGATCACGATGGAAGAATATGTCGAATACGAATCGAAATTCCTGCTCGATCTGGTTGCCGACCAGTATAAAGGGATCATTCTGCAAATATCGTCGGATGAAGAAACGAGAGTACATATTACCGCCAAACTCAAATCGGCCGGTTTTGCCGTCATATTTTCACGTTCGCCGGAAGATGCACTGGAAAAGATTGACCAATTAAATCCGAACCTTATACTGTGTGAATCATCGTTTGGCCCGGGTTCTATTTCCGGGATCAGGTTCCTCCATATCCTCCGGACAAACTCAAAATATAATTTTGTCCCGTTCATACTGTTAAGCACGGTAGAAGATCATGCAGTATTAACCGCTGCAGAATTAAAGCCGAATGAAGGATTTTTAGTGAAACCGGTGGACGATGAGGAACTATCGGCGATGATCAACGGCAAATTATTGTGGTTCAAAGAATATGTTATGTCGCTCAGTCAATAAAAAAGTTTGTATATTAGCATTGTAGATTGAAAGGATTCCACATGGGGAAACAGATCCTCCTTGCAGAAGACGATGAAGATAATCGGGACCTGGTAACGTTCGTATTGAAACGAAGCGGATTGGATATTAAATTATTGATTGCGGAAAACGGTAAAACGGCAGTCGAATTGGCGAAGCAGAATATTCCCGATCTCATCCTCATGGACATGCAAATGCCGGTCATGGATGGCTTGGAGGCAACACGGCTCCTGAAGCAAAATGCCGGAACATCGCACATCCCTGTCATCGCCTTAACCGCACAAGCGAAGCCTGAAGATAAAAAAAGGACGCTGGAAGCCGGCTGCGTCGAACATTGTTCGAAACCGATGGATCCGGAAGATCTGTTGACCATCGTAAGGAGATATCTCTGATGCGGGCACTTCGAACAATTCATATTGTGAATGAAAATAATAGGATGGTGACGGAATGATTAAAGCACGTCTTTTTCTGAAAGTCTTGGGATATTTTGCACTCCTGCTGGGAGTACTGACTGCGGTAACATTCCTGACTCTGCGGGTCATGTCCCAGATCGAAAGCCATTTTAGCGAGGCCAGTTCAAATTCTGAACAATTGATAATGTTGCAGGATCTGAGCAAATACGTTTCGGAAATGCCGGCGATTACCGAGGAGTATCTTTTTACCGGCAATGATTCCGTCCGTGCTATTTATGACCAGGGATGGAAGGAATTTGACGGACTCGTTGTGGAAATTCAGAGACAGATCCAGGATACGGCAGTGTCGAATTCATTAGAGATTGTACACAAGGCATATTATCAATGGATCGCCGAAGTCGGTGAACGGAAGATGTTGCTGCGGGAACGGCTACTGCAGGGCCGTTCTATCCAACCGCAACTCGACTCACTGGTCAAATTGGATGCGAAAACAGCATATCTCGCGACCGCCCGTCAGCATCTTCATTTTTTGATCACCGATATTTTAAGTTCGCAGCCGGCAACGATTCAATTGGCGAAGAATCTTGCCAAGGATCTTGGAACTTTCATTGTCAGTGTAAATCTGTTGTTTGCGTTGTTTGCCATCGTACTCGGATTTGTTCTCACCCGATCGATCACCAATCCAATTCAATTGCTGAAGGAGAGTACGAAGGGAATCATGTCCGGGGATTTCACCCCGATTGAATTGAACAGGAATGACGAAATAGGAGACCTCGCTTCCGACTTTAATAAGATGTCTCTTATGCTGGGGAATAATTATACCCGGTTAAAGGCATACTCCGAACTGGTCACCGCGTTGAATTCACGGGCGCGCATGTCGGAGATCGAATCAAATAGCCTTAACCTGCTCTGCTACCATGTCAACGCTGCGGTGGGCGCTTTGTATCTAATGGATGATGAAGGGAAATGCCTGTCGCTGGTTGCCGGACACGCCTTACAGCGTTCGGTCTATTCCAAAAAAATTGCGCTTGGAGAAGGGTTGCCGGGACAGTGTGCACTGGAAAAAAAATCTATCGAAATCTCTGAAATACAAGCCGGTGTCGATTTTGTCGTTGATACCGGCATCGCCACCATTATCCCGCAGCAAATCATCGCATCGCCGATTTTCTACAGCGATAAAGTGCTGGGAGTATTAGTGGTGGGGTCGTTATATAAATTCAGTGAGTTGGACAAGGAAATTATCGTCAATTCGCTGCCGCAGCTCGGTATTGCCATTGCCAATGCAAAGAACTATGAAGAAACGCAGAAACTGTCGCGGGAGATATTCACCAAGAATACGGAATTGAACACAAAGAACGAGGAACTGGAAAAAGCGTACAGGGTGAAATCCGAATTCCTGGCAAGCATGTCGCATGAGCTCCGCACGCCGTTGAATTCCATCATCGGATTCAGTTCGGTTCTGCTCAGCCCGAATGGTGATCCGCTGACCGAAGACCAACACAAAGCTTTGGAAAAAGTCTTGAAGAACGGAAAACACCTTCTTCAATTGATCAATGACATACTCGATTTCTCGAAGCTCGAATCCGGAAGGATGACGGTCAACGTCGAGGTGGACGAGGCGAGCAACGTTGTCGGCAATTCATTGATGACGGTCGAATCGCTGGCAAAATCAAAAAATCTCGCTATCATACAAAAAGTTCCGGAAGGATTGCCGGTTCTTCAAACCGACATTCTGAAAATCAAACAGATTCTGGTGAATTTGTTGAGCAATGCAGTGAAGTTCACGGAATCCGGAGACATCACGGTATCGGTTGCACAAAAATCCGATCGCATTGTATTTGCGGTAAAAGACTCCGGCATTGGGATTGATCCGAAAGATTACAATAAAATCTTCGAAGAATTTCAACAGATCGACAATAGTAATACGCGAAAGTACAAGGGAACCGGTCTCGGCCTGCCGATCTCCCGGCGTCTTGCACGATTGTTGGGCGGTGACCTTGTAGTGGAAAGCGTCTACGGCCAGGGATCGACGTTCATTCTGATGATTCCCATTATCTACAAGGATCCGGATCAACCGCAGACGGCTGCGGAAATTGCACCGGCACCGAACGGTGAACGAACAAAACTGCATGCTGCGAAAACGATTGCACTGACGATGAAAGAAACGCCGGAAATTCGGACGAAACAAACGAACGCCGGCAAGGGACCATTGGTGCTGTGTATTGATGACGATCCTGAAGTGATTGAATTGCTGAAGAACTATCTTATTCCTGAAGGATTTTCGGTCGCGGAAGCCAATTCCGGCGACGAAGGAATTGCCAAAGCAGCGGAGATTTCGCCTGCCATTATTACTCTCGATATCATGATGCCGAATAAGGACGGATGGCAGACACTCCGCGAATTGAAAAAGGATCCAAAAACTCATCATATTCCCGTCGTGATCCATTCGATAATTGAAAACAGGCCGCTGGCATTTTCTCTCGGTGCGGTGGGCGTATTGACCAAACCGACTGATTCGGGGGAGTTGCTGAGTATTCTCAAGAGAGAAGTAAATTCCAAGGAAAATTTTATCCTGCTCGTCGACGATAACGAAGATTTTTTGCTCGCGCTGGAAAGAATTGTAAAGGCAGAAGGATACCAGGTTCGAACCGCCACCAGCGGAATTAAAGCGCTCGAAATTCTGCAACACTCTGTACCGGCATTGATCTTTACCGATCTGGTGATGCCGGAGATGGACGGATTTCAGCTTGTCCAGCGTCTTCAGAACAATGATCGGTGGAGAAATATTCCCATCGGCGTACTTTCCGGAAAGGACCTTTCGGACAGAGAAAAGGAAATATTGAACACGCGGATCAGTGATTATCTCAAAAAGAGCGAGTTTTCTCCTGAGACTCTGACGTCCGCATTGAAGCGAATATTAAACAAAACATGAGCCCATGGAAGAAGAATACCCGACCATATTGGTGGTAGACGATACCGAGGACAATCTCGATTTCCTCGAATTCGCATTGAAGAGAAAACCGTTCAAAATGATCCGCGCTATCAGCGGTAAGGAATGTATCGCTCTCGCAAAGCGGAACAAGCCGGATATCATTCTGCTCGACATTCAAATGCCGGAGATGGATGGTTTTCAAACGCTCGAAATTCTTAAAGCGGATCCTTCGACGTCGCAAATACCCGTTATATTTCTGACGGCACAACGGAAAGATCCGCAAAGCATTGAAAGGGGATTGGCGCTTGGAGCGAACGAGTTCCTGACCAAACCGATCGATACGGAGGAATTGTTGGTGCGTGTCCGAATGCTTTTACGGGTGAAGAAACTTGAAATGGAACTCGAACGGACAAAAGCCGATTTTACCGCAATGCTGGTGCACGATCTGCGGAGTCCGCTCAGCGGAATTAAAAGCGTACTCGAATATTTCAAGGAAACACTCGATCAGAACAATACGCTAAGCCAGGAACAGGGGATGCTGTTCGATTCCGTCAATGATTCAGCCGAACGGATGCTGGGTCTCATTAATGATATTCTCGATCTTTCGAAATTGGAATCCGGCAACATCAGTTTGGACGTGCAGGATGTGGACCTGCATCTTGTGGTGGATATGATTACGCGCGACTTCCGCATGCAGTATAAAAAGAAGGATGCGACGATCGATGTCGACCTTCCAACGAATCTGCCAGCCGTAAAGATCGATATCAATCGTATCGGTCAGGTTCTGATGAATCTGCTCAGCAATGCATTGAAATTCATTCCTAAGGGAGGGAATGTCAAAGTATCGGTAGCGCTGCAAGAAGATCATAATCCGGTAACAAAAGATATGGATCAATTTCTGAAAGTGAGTGTACGGGATTCCGGAATGGGCATTCCGTCTGAAGAATTGCCGTTTATTTTTGACCGGTACAAGCAGGCTTCCACGGCAAAAAAAACGAAAGTGAAAGGCACAGGGCTCGGATTGGCAGTGTGCAAACTTATTGTCGAAGCGCACGGCGGATCGATTTATGCCGAAAGCGAACTCGGGAAAAATACGACGTTTCATTTTACACTTCCGGCCGTACGAACATAGAATTTTTTCAACATACAAAGGATCCCATATGAACAATACAATACTGATCGTGGACGATGAAGATTCGCTGCGACTGACATTGCGGTTACGCCTGTCGGCGCAAGGATTCACTGTTCTCGAAGCCGAGGACGGTGAAGCAGCGCTGGAGCAACTGAAGAATAATTCGGTTGATCTCATCTTGCTGGATATTAACATGCCCAGAATGGACGGCATTGAAGCGTTGGGACATATCACCGAGATGTATCCCGGCGTTGACGTGATGATGCTGACCGGATTTGCCGATTTCTCCACGGCGATCGAATGTCTCAAAAAAGGGGCAAAGGATTATCTGGTAAAACCAATCGAAGTCACGGAGTTGATCACCCGGGTGAGGACCGCATTGAGGGCACGATCATCCGAAAAAGCCCTGCACGACTTGCAGGTTGCATTCATGTCCACATTTCTGCACGATATGCTGAATCCGTTGAAGACGATCGGTTCCACCGTAGAGCAGGTAAAAGAGGAATCGGTCGGTTCGTTGACTGACGATCAGAATGTTCTGCTGGCGTATGTCGGTGACCTTTCGGACCGTTTGGTAAAGCGGGTAAAGAATGCCATTGACCTGACACTCTTCGAAGAGGGAAAGATTGTACTTGACCGTCATCCTCACGATATCGAGATGTTCGTGCAGACGGTATGTCTTCGGTATGAGATTATTGCCCGGAAGAAAAAGGTGACGTTCCAAAAGAATATACAAAAAGGGATACCGCCGGTCTCGCTGGATTTTGACCGTTTCGATACGGTGGTCAATTGTCTGTTGGATAATGCGATGAAATTTACCGATGCGGGCGGGACGGTGGCGATCACTGTGGCTCAAGGGACGTATCAGGCAAACGGACTGTCGTTTCAAGGAATTGATATTGCCGTCAAGGATTCCGGCCGCGGAATCGCACCGGATGATGTGGAGTCGTTGTTCAGCAAATTCAAGAAAGGCGATGCAAATACTCCGGATCAAAAGATCACGGCATTTAGCCTGGCGATAGCCAAACATATCGTGGAAGCACACGGCGGTACCATTACCGTTACATCAGAACCCGGAAAAGGGAGCACGTTCAGTGTTGTATTACCGCTGCAGTAATGGACGGATTGCCGTATGAAAACCAATAACATCCGTCCGGAAGTATATTTTCGGTATACATTCCTTCTCGGAGATGGAAGGCAAAAAAAGTTCGACCTCATGCTGGATCCGGACACGCTGGCTTTGACCGGCAAGGGATCGGACCCGCCGCCTGAGTGGACGGAGATCGGATACTTCCCGTGTGATGATTGTCCGCTGGTCGGTTCAGTGACACACTGTCCCGTAGCGGTAAATCTGGCAACCATCGTCTCCGAATTCCGTGATACCGTATCCCATGAGCCGGCAACGGTCACCGTTGAAACTCTTGAGCGGACCTATTCCCATGCGACCACTGTACAGAAAGGACTGAGTTCCATCATCGGTATTTGCATGGTAACCAGCAATTGTCCGATTATGGATGAATTACGTCCGTTGACCCGTTTCCACCTTCCGTTTGCCACCACACAGGAAACATTGGTCCGATCGGTTTCATCGTATCTGTTGCGTCAATATTTCGTACAGAAAGAAGGGGGTGCACCGGATTGGTCACTCGATGGATTGATCGAAATTTATTCAAAAATTTCAGTGGTGAACCGGGGGATATCCCGAAGAATTTCCAATGCATCGAAAAAGGATGCGAATATCAATGCCATCATCATTCTGCATTCGTACGGAGAATCAGTACCATTCTTTATTGAGAACAACCTTTCCGAAATTCGCTACCTGTATAAGAATCAATTGTAAGCGGTACACAAAAAAAACCTCAGGAGTAATTTCTGAGGTTTTTTTTGTGTTCAATCTCCGTTGGGATTTTATTGACTTCTCGCAAGAAATCGCAGGAAGGCGATCATTCGTTTTGGCGATGATCGCGGACGAAAGTTCGGATTTTCGGTAAAGTAAGCGTAAAACTTTCCTTCTTTATAAATCGATGGCGGACTTGGACTCGAAGGATTGAAAGGGCTGAAGACACCGTCTTTACCGCCGTACGGAATTGCCGTATTGAAGATGCTGGTCGGGGAATCGCCGAAGCCATATTGTCCCCAGGAATTGACAATGGATTGAGAACTCGACGTATCGGCGATAATCAATCCGAGGAACGCGCCATCCGGTGCCACCAATCTGCCGCCGAGTAATTCTTCAAATTCTTCACTGTCCATCGGTTCGTGTACGTCGGCGAAAAGCGAATCGGATTTTTCACCGGTATCCGGTGTACGTTGCGGTCTCGAAGAACCGTACCTCCCGTAAGAATATTTTATGGTGTATTTCGGTTCATTGATCTGATCGAATTCGGTCATTTCAATCTTATTGCCCCGTGTATCGTATTTATGTGTATAGCGGAATTTCCGGCCGCGATCGGAACCCGTTTCTTCGGTCGGATTGCCGTTCGCATCGTAGGTGATTTTTCGAAGATAGACGACGGCGCCATCGCGATTGTATTCTTTTTCCTCGGACAGATGTCCGTCGTTATTATAGTAATAGACGATCTTTATCCGCAACGTACTATCCGGCGTGAAATGAGACATGCTCAGGAGATTGTCATACCGATCGTGCGTTATTTCGTAGCGATCCGAAAGTACATAGCGTGCGCTGTCGGCAACGGCAAATAATCGCGTCAACTTAAGAATCGTTCGAATGTTATTATTGTCGTCATACCGGTAGGTGATGGTATTCAGGCTGTTCTTGAATTCGGCAATATTGCCGCGCCGGTCGTATAAAAAAGATTCCCGAAGGAATAAACGGCCGTCATTCAAATATCCGATTGTTTCAAGCAGCGTGCCATTGGCATCGAGGATGTACGATATTTTCTTTTCGATCGACCCGTCATTATTGTAATGGACCGTCTCTCTTCTTTTGCCGGCTCCGGTATATCGATGGACTGTCTTAAAAATATTGTCATCCTTAAAAAGATTTTCTTCAACAAGGTTTTTTCTGGACTCGTATCGATATGTCGTCCGTTGCTGCACCGATCCGTCGATGATGTTATGCAATACTTCTTCGACGACATTGCCGGAACGGTCGTATCGCGTCACCGATTCCGTCGTACCGGTATTTTCGATTTTACCGAAACGGTAGCGATGGTGTTTTTTCGTAACGGAGGCGATGGACGTCGACGTGATCCGGCGCCGTTCTTTGTCGTTTCGGTCCTGCTCCTGTTTTATCTCCTTGGCATTTTTAGGGAGAATGGAAGATTGTTGTGCGGTCAGCAACGATGGTATACCGATACATAAAAGTAACGGCAGCAGTATCATCAAGATTACCGTACGGGCCGTTCGGAATGAACTATTGTGCAGTGCGTTGAGACGATTATCGATTAATTTCATAACTTCGCGAACACAAATGATTGGCAGGTAAACGTGAACCCCAAAATGTATGGATGAAGGTATCAAAAAGGCGGTATAATTGCAATATGGTCCGGAAAGAAAGAATGAGTAAGAGTACGAACAATCGTATTTAAAATGCAAACGGGATACATTCTGCATCCCGTCATTGAAAGTGAAAAAAGAGATTACGACTTACGCATTCTCTGAAATTACCCGCAGCATCTTCCATCGTCCGCCGTAATAATGAAACACTGCTGTCGATTTTACGATTTTGTCGTTATAGTATCCCGTTGATATAACCTCAACCTGAGTCAATGGAAATGAAGCCGGACGACTTGCTGAATACGTTATCGATCCACCCATCGTTGAGACTGAAGTAGGGGAGATGGATGACATCCAATTATAGTCGGCAAATTTCTGTAATGCAAGGGAGACACCGGTCTTGGCAAGTTGTTCTGCCTGCATCTCAGTCGCGACAGTCAATGCCGTGGAGAAATTGGCTTCATCGGCAGCATTAAAGCTGACGGTATAAAAACCAAGCATCAGATACACGCCGGAGAGAACTATGATTTTGGATGAACCCATTTTCTTGTGTTAGACCTTAAAATTGACCTTTTTAACTCACTGCAAATATAACTCTTAACAAAGTGATGTGCAACTAATTAATTATTAGAACCTTATAATAATTACAATAATAAAATAGCCCAAAATCACAAATTTAGGGGGAATATTTGGATTTCCCATTTTGCCGTTTTTGGGATTGCATCCGATGTACCGGAAATCGCTGATGTCACCGTATTTGTCGATTGTAAAACTAGAGTCACTTTTATAGATTTTACATCATTTCTAGGGTTGGTATATGCTAATAAATTCCCTGATATATCAAAATACTTGAATTCAAGTTCTTTTACATTACGGGCTATTTCCATTGCAGGAAGGAAATTCACCCTTCTGTATAATATTCCACCAAATATGGAATATCGAATCGATTCCTGAGATCCGTCATTATCTATATCGGCGTAAAAAAGCATTAGATTTTTTTGTGCTATACTAAATGTTTTTAACGCATTGTATCCCGCCAATTTCAGGTCATAGGACATCGTTTCTGAAGGCGCCTTCATTACTTCATTTAAATAGATTCGGTCGGTATTCGAATAGAGTGTTTCGTGAAGCGTGAGCATAAGGTGGAGAACAATTATGATAATGGCTGCACGAACGATGAACGAACCAAGTATGTCGAATATGACGCCCATTAATAAGAGACGATTCTATTAAAGGTGAGTTCTTTCTTGAGATAGGTAGGATGTGATACAGTGATGTCGATCTTTTTGAGATACTGTTGGGTTAAAACCTTGACATCTGGATTGTTAGGATCGACATAATAAACCTTCACCTTCAGAATGAAGCCATTGATATTTCCGGCATCGGCAGAACGGATATACCCATGATAGTCATCGACATCATCGAAGTAATTTCCGTTGTCACCTCTGATTGATTTATACGGAAAGGTATCAGGTGCTCCGCCAGGATTAACATAATTAACTGCCGTTGCTCCGGCTCCCATTGCATAATCAAAAACCCACCAGTTCTGATATGATCCTGCAGTATCTGCTTTCGAATCATATTTTTTTCTGACAATTTCATCGAGGAGCGAATTGGCCAGGACTCCCGCCTGCTTGAACGCTTCCTGTTCATAATAATTTACGTCGCGATCGACGATCATTTTGTTTGCATTCATTACTGCAATGGTCAGCAGTACCAGAAATGCGGAGGTTAGCATTGTTTGTCCCATCCCCATACAGTTACCTCACAAATTAATCTTCGCTCGTTGCACTGGTCACCTCATCAATCGACGTTATGCCTTGTCTGAGAAGTTCCAGCGCGCGTTCGCGCAATGTGATCATGCCGTTTTTGACCCCTGCCTGACGGACAAGTTCTTCGTTGACCGTGTCGCCGGCATCAAGAATCAACTGGCGTATATCTTTGGTAAAGTAGAGCGCTTCATGGATCGCCGTACGCCCTTTATACCCTTTGAGGCAATCGATACATCCCACCGGACGATAGTAGGTATGCGAATGAATATCTTCCTCGCTCAGGCCGAGTTTTTTCATCAGAGGCACGTCGAGATCACGGATTTTTGCTTTGCATCGGGGACAGAGTTTTCGCAGCAATCGCTGTGCAACAACAATGTTGACGCTATAGGCGATCAGGAACGGTTCCACGCCCATTTTGAACAGACGGGAAATGGCGCTGGGTGCATCGTTGGTATGCAGGGTCGACAACGTCAGGTGACCGGTATTTGCCAATTTGATGGCGATCTCGGCCGTGATCTTATCGCGGATTTCGCCGACCATAACGATGTCGGGATCGTGTCGCAGAATAGCCCTCAGCGCTCCTTCAAAATCCAGTTTGGGATTTAATTTCACCTGTCGAGCACCGTCGATAAAATATTCCACGGGGTCTTCAACGGTGAGAATATTTAAAGACGGATCCATGATCGTACGGAGTGCGGCCACCAATGTCGTACTTTTACCGCTTCCTGTCGGTCCGGTGACAATCACAATGCCGTGCGGTTTCGTGATCGCCTTATGCATCCGTTCCTCGGCATAGGCATCGAATCCGAGTTGTTCCAGTCTCAGTTCAATGGAGGTTTCACGCAGGATACGGATGACGATCGACTCGAACTTATTTTTCAGTTCGTGTCCCACCAGCGGAATGACCGAAACGCGGAAACGGATGGTCTTTTTTTCGATCATCAGTTGAGCAAATCCGTCTTGCGCGGTATTGCGTTCAAATCGGTCGAGGTTCTTCGCCCGGTCCTTCACCACGGCAGCGACCGCTTCGGCGCGGGTTTCCGTATGCGTATACCATCGGGAGAGACGGCCGTCCACGCGGAAATAAAACTCTGTCGTTTTATCTCCGCGGGGAATAACATGAATATCGCTCGCGCCGACACGCACGGCATCGACAAAAATACTTTCGACCAGGTTTACCAATCCGCTGCGGTTAATTTCCTCTTCAATCGCCTGTTCGAATTTATCGTCTTCCTCGTCGTCATTGACAAATCCCTGATCGCGCAGTTCGGATTCCTTGTCCTTGTAAATCGCTTTATCGATACTGACGCGGTTCCAGAGATCTTCCCATTGGGAGAGCGGAGTATAACAAATTTCGAACTTTTTATGTGAAAACGCCCGGGCGATGTTATAAATACCGGTATTCGTCGGATCGGGCGTGATGATCAGCAATCGTCCTTCGCGTTCCTGGTCGAGTTTGTACGGCAGCACCTTGTTCTCGATAGCCAGTTCGCGAATGTAAAGGGGGAGAGTCTGTAATTCTTTCCGCACGAATCCCAGCAATCCATCGTCGGTTGATTCTTTGGAAATGTCCAGCGTTCGGAACGTGTAAAACTTCGCCACTTCCGCAAAGAGGGCATCGCGATCGACGTTGAATTGACCGACGAGTATCGTCAGGATCTCGTTGCGGGACTTCATGCCGCTTTTTGCCAATTCCTCTTCTGCCTTGGCCAGCGTTTTATCGCTGACAATCCCTTTTTCAAGGAGTACTGAGGTTAACGATCGTTTCGATAAAATTTGTTGATCTGCCATAATCGATAGTCAGCCGTTGTGCTTACATGGTCGGTTCGATATTGATCGATGCCGTTTCCGTCGATAGGATTGTCAGGAAAATAAGCGCGATCATTATCACTAATGTAATGGAAATTTCGATGACACTCATCAAATTTTTCAGTGAAAATTGATTTTCCAGTTGATAATAATCTGCGACCTGAATCGCCGTATCCTTCACGGCACCGGTTTCGGATGCGGTATTGAATCGTGAAATAAAAATATCCGGGAAAAAACCCGCTGCATCCAGTGCGCGGCTTAGTTCAGTGCCGTATTTCAACATGCTGGGAATGGCGACCGTCTTTATACGGTGAGCAAGGTATAAATTCCCGCTCGCCTCGGAAGCGACCTGAATTGCCTCAATATTCTCGCGTGATGAAGTGTACATGATGCCCAGGACCCGGCAAAAAATTTCGGTACTGGTGTTACGAAAGATATTTCCGACGTAGGGAATACTGATCAAGACCTTGTCGCGCATCAGTTTTCCCTTTTCCGTCAGAAGGTAACCGTAAAAACCAACCAACGAGGTTATGCCGACGATGCTCATCCAGGTAATATTGCCGCTGAGAAATTCGTTAAAATCCATGGTCATTTTCGTCAGTGGAGGCGTTTCTGCCATCATGGGGCCGAGCATTTCCATCATTCGCGGAACCAGATACACGGCATAGAAAATTATAGCGCCGAATACCGTCAGCGATGTGACCATGGGCATTACGAGAGAGCTCACGAGGCTTTTCTTAAACTCTGTCTGCCGTTCGACAAGCAATGCGACGCTTTTAAAGATCGACGTCATTTCACCGCTTTTCGATGCGATGCCGAGCATCAAAGCGACATGTTCCCCGAAGACTTTGGATTGCTTCATAAAAGCATCCTTAGAATCAATTCCGCTTTTTAAATCGAGAATGATATTCCGGATGGCATTCTTCAGTGCTTTATCTTTGGTGTTATTGACCATAATGTTCAGCACTTCGGTGTACGTCATCTTTTGTTCCAATAGGCGGGCACTGGTACTGACGAAACTGACTATTTCGCTGCTTGCCGCCTTAAACTGAATATCAAAATGACGGCGGACAAAGACAATCTCGAATCCTAACCGCTTCAAATGTTGTTGTACGTCGCTTTTTGAATACGCGGTCTGATAACCTTCGACCACTCTTGAACCCCGACGCACCCGGTAATTGAATGTTTTTTTCCGCCTGAGCGGAGCAGATGACTTATTGCTTCCGGACTGGCTTGAGCCGAACAGTGAGGAGATGAAATTTCCGGTGGATTTCTCTTTTGATATGGGTTGTTTTTCTGCCATCGTTAATTCAGTATCATTGATAAGGGCATTGCATAAAAAGGAACTCTGTCATCAGTGCAATTACATGTCGATGGTTTGCCGCACTTATTACAGAAATTACGTCTTGATGATTTTCGGTGTAATGTACTCATAAAAATTGGACGATATGTATTAAAATCAGGTGATAGATAGAATACCTCGGTTTATTATGAGTAATCTGGAAGATGGATTCAGAAGTATCGTGGCAAAACCCCTGTTCATATTTCACTCCGCAATTTGATGGTGTATTTTCGAAAAGTCAATTACTTGTTATCACAGACAAAATAGTGCAATTTAATCCAAAATAGTGAGTCGGGAATATTCTTATAAATTGTATTGAAATTAATAAAAGAAATTTTATATTGAAACGAAAGGACTTATATAAAACATTTGAAGGAAAGTATCGTGCAGAAGCTGATTTGGACTGTTTTTACTATACTAGCAATCATAGGGTGTTCGGAGAAACCGATTAACCAGAACATGGCGTATCCGGCGGGGAATTATTCCGGCAAGACTGATAGTAAAGAGCGGGAGGAGTTGCTGTTGGCTTCAAATGATCCTCATTTTTATCTTTATGCTTTTTCCCAGGACACCGCAATTCAATCTACCGGGAAAGAAACAATCCCAGCCGAACCGGATACCATTCTTGCGGCAATAGATACAGCAATGAGTGTTGATGAGAAAAACATCATGGATCTTCTGGAGATTGCCCGCGGACATTATCTCGCTGCAATGCAGGCGCAGGCAGAAGGTGATTCATCGACCTCGACGCTGGAATTTGAAGAAGCGATCAAGCACCTGAATGAAGCAAGTTATTATCCGGACATCGAGTCAAACTCCGATTTTAATGATCTTACCCGAAGCGTTATTGAAGATTATGAAAATTATATTGCGACGGTAGACAGCCTTGGCCTTCAGAGTTCGATATTTGCGTTGCGTGAAAAACTGAGTCTTGAAATTGAAAAAATCGATATCACGGATATCCAAATTCCATTTTCCTTTATTCCCAAAACCGATGTACCGCTGCATATCAACGAGTACACCAAGCGGACGATCGCATTTTTTATGGGGAAGGGGAGAGTCCATATCGAAAATTGGATCTATCGTTCGGGGAAATATTTTCCAATGATGACGAGAATCTTTGCCGAGGAGGGATTGCCGCAGGAATTGGTTTTTCTCGCGATGACGGAAAGCGGACTAAATCCGACGGCGCGCTCCTGGGCGAAAGCGGTGGGTTTGTGGCAGTTCATGAAATCGACCGGATCGTTATACGGTTTACGGTCGAACTACTGGTATGACGAGAGGCGGGATTTCGAAAAATCTACCCGAGCAGCGGCGCGGCACATGAAAGATCTATTTGCCTCGCTGAATGATTGGCATCTGGTTTTTGCAGCGTACAATGCCGGACCGGGCTGGGTGCGAAAAGCGAGTCGCCGTGCAGGTTCGAAGGACTTCTGGGAACTGCGGCACCGGCTTCCGCGCGAAACAAGAAATTATGTCCCGCAATATATTGCCGTCACTTTGATTCTGATGAAACCGGAATCGTTCGGATTTGAGAATATTGCCAAAGCGGATTCCCTGGCGTATGAATATGTCACCGTCGATGATTGTGTATCGCTGGAACTATTGGCAGAGTGCGCGTCGACTGATCTGGCAACGATACAGGAACTCAATCCCGAACTTATACAATGGTGCACACC
The DNA here is from genome assembly GCA_964371615.1 of uncultured Chitinophagaceae bacterium. Lineage (GTDB taxonomy): Bacteria > Bacteroidota > Ignavibacteria > UBA10030 > UBA8401 > SpSt-333. The sequence goes on along the minus strand of CAYJMS010000002.1, from coordinate 96,039 downwards.
GCCGAACTACAAAGGATATCAGTTGCGGGTGCCGTTCGGATCATCGGCAGTATTTGCTGAAAAGTACGCACAGATTCCAGACGAGAAAAAATTTGATTTTGCCACACATACCGTACGGCGGGGCGAATCCGTCAGTGCAATCGCAAAAAAATACGGCATCGCTCAGTCCGCTATTTTTGAAGTAAATAAAATTTCCAGAAAAACACTCCTGCGTGTCGGTGCCACGCTCGTAATTCCGATTCAATCAAATTCGATCGCAGCGCTCGTCGATGCACAACGGAAAAAAGAATTGGAAGACCGCAAACGGGCGGCGGAAATCCGCGCACAACAACGGACTCTTGCTTCCCGATCAACCGTCTCCTCGCCGCGAAACCGCACCAGCGAATATGTGCCGTCGGGCAGATCGAGACTCCTCTATACCGTAAAGAAAGGGGAGACCATCGGACACATTGCCGAATGGTTTCATGTCCGTGCCAGCAATATCCGCAACTGGAATAACATACCGTACGGCCGGTATATTTATCCCGGACAAAAATTAAAAGTCTGGGTACCGGAAGAGCGTAGAGATGAATACAAAAAGATTGCTTCTCTTTCGTTCTCAGAAAAACAAAAAACTATCTCTTCAAAAAGCACCGCTCAGCGGTCTTCCGAACCGCGGAAGAATATGGATATGTGGACGCAGCACAAAGTACAACGGGGTGAGTCGTTAGAAAAGATAGCCAAAACGTACGATGTTGCAATTGCCGATATTAAAAGTTGGAATAAATTACGCTCCAGCCTGATTTATGCGGGGCAGGTGCTTGAAATATTTTCCGGCGAGAAAACACAGACAAATGGAGATAACGGAAACGGCCATTCGGAGAACAACAGCAGGAATACGGCTTTGAAATCGGTTCGATCGGGTTCCACGCACATGGTTCAACGTGGTGAATCGTTGGAATTGATTTCCAAAATGTACGATGTTTCGATTACCGATCTCCGGCGATGGAATAATCTGCGCAGTAGCAGAATCTATGCGGGACAACGACTTTCCATACAATCAACATCCGAAAAACAGGGGTATGGCAGTAATGGGAGAATCGACCAGGCACCACGCTCCGCAAATTCCATTCATACAAACACGATCAATAGTCTGGAAGTCACCCATGTCGTGAAACGGGGTGAGACATTGGAGAAGATTGCGGAAAAATACAGCGTGACAATTACGAATCTCAAAAAATGGAACAAGTTGTCCGGATCAAGGATCTTGATCGGCCAGAAGTTGATTGTCCATACCGACGGTGAGGAAGTATAGGCATACTTCCTCAGAGCGTGTGATATCAAATTGTTACGAATTAATTCCTACCTTGTTTTTCCGTGTAAATCCAATTATATTATTGCCAGTCATCAATAACTAAAATTTTTGATTTGAAAATCCTTCGCACAATACTAACCATTGTTTCGATTTTCGCCATCAGTTTTTCTTTCCTCTTCGCCCAAACGTACGGTGAAAAAGATCAAAAGGCGACGAACGTCGGACGTCTTGGCCTGACAGTCACGAGCATGGGTGTTTTAGGAAATTCGTTCCGTGGTCCGTTTGTAACTGAGAACGAGCCATCCTGCGAATATCCGATCGGATCGGGAGTGGAACATCTTTTTGACGGCGGATTGTGGGTCGGAGCGATAGTCAATGGACAGCGTCTTGTCTCGACCGCCGCAGAACGGTCGGCGAGCGGATACTCACCCGGTTTTTCCGGATATGAATTTACGTCAACAGTGCCTCTGGTCGAGCGATCGACCAAAGAAGATGCGAAGTTTTTCTCGCCTTTTGCAGTCAGTCATCAGGATTTTGTCGCCGAGTTTTCCGATAGTTCCACCAGAATTCCGAACGGCGGTCCGGTCATCAACGAACATACGCAGCCGCTCCGTGCAAACGTGCGATTGGAATCGTACGCGTGGGATTTTCCGTTTGCCGAATATTTTGTTCTGCTCAATTATACGATCACCAACGCCAGCACAAATACCTGGAACGAAGTCTACGTTTCCAACTACGGAGATTATATCGTTCGGAATATGAAAGTGAATCCCTCCAGCGGTACCGACCGGTTCAGCCATTCCGCTTACGGATACATCGATTCGTTGCACATGCTGTACGCGTATGATTATGATTCCGGACCGGTGGGATTTACGGAAAGTTACGTTTCTCCGGTGGTGGTGGGCGGGGAATGGCGCGGCGCTCTGCTGCATCCCCGAGCGTTTGGAAATCTTCCCGATAGCCTGAAAGCATATTATTACTCTCCGAATCGCGATACGACCAAAACACTGCAATCGTTTGTCCAATTTTTCGGATTCGCAACGTTAGAATTGGACTTCGACAGACCGCTGAACGACAACGAACGGTATGCGAAGATGTCGCAATTTCTGAAACGGGACAGGTTCGACGCGGTGTACCGTGATCAAAAAACTAATTTCTTGAGTTTGTTGTCGGTCGGACCAATACCGGAAGTGAAACCGGGAGAATCGTTCTCCATTGTTTTTGCCGTTGTTACCGCAAAGTTCAATAATCCGCAATGGATTGTACCGCCGGGATATATTGTGAACGATTCTTCATCCCGCAAAAACCTGATCGATAATATCGGATGGGCGCTCCGCGCGTATAACGGGGAAGACGCAAACGGCAACGGAATTCTTGATGAGGGCGAAGATATCAACATCAACGGCACATTGGACCGATACCGATTGCCCGAACCTCCCGTCCCTCCGAAAATCAATGTTGTACCGTCGGACCGTTCGGTGTCCATTTACTGGGATACGCGAGCCGAAGAATCCGTCGATCCCATCTCGCGAAACAGGGATTTTGAAGGATACCGGTTGTACCGCACCAACTCCGGTAATGAACTGACGTCGTCGCGCGGTTCGTCGGATGCGCTGGTGCTCATGGCTGAATTCGATTCACTCGGAAATGAGAGCGGATCCAACGGAGGATTTGAATCGCGCGGCACCTATGAAAAACTTGCCACACCCGCAACTTTTCCTCATGACACGACGCAATACTATTATAGATATACCGTCAATAATCTTCTGAACGGATGGCAGTACCTTTTCAGTGTAACGTCATTCGACGAAGGGGATTCCGAGAGAAACATTCAGCCGCTGGAATCGAGCCGTTCACAGAACGTCGTGCGGGTGATACCGGGAACAACGCCGAATACTAAATTTGCGAACGGTTCGGTTTCGGTCTACCCGAATCCTTACTATGGTGCATCATTGTGGGATGGAACGAGCGAACGGGATAAAAAAATATATTTTTATAACCTTCCCGGAAAGTGCGAGATAAAAATCTATACACTTTCCGGTGAAACAGTCGATGTCATCCACCATGATGCCGATTCCTATAGCGGTAACGACGTCCGGTGGTTTCAGACCTTCAGCGGTGGCGATGTGAAACTTGCCGGCGGTGAGCATGCCTGGGACATGATCTCGAACAACGATCAGTCGCTCGCTTCCGGTCTTTATCTGTTCAGTGTCAAGGACCTTGAATCTGGTTCCGTACAGGTTGGAAAATTCGTCATTATCAAATAAATACTCAACAATAAAAAGGAGAAGAGAGGATGAAACGAAAATTTTTTCTTATTGCCGTTTTGACGCTCGTGTGGGCCGGTGAAACGTTTGCACAATTTCCGTTAAAGACTGTACGCGAAATTCAAGAAGTGACTGATCTCGATTCGCCGCCGCCGGCCGATGAAAGCCCGTTGCTCGGAGACACCGTGGTCGTGCGTGGTGTTGTGGCAACTTCTGTACGGTATAACGGCGGACCGCACCTATGGTACACCGGTGATAGACTGCGCTTTGTGCTGAAAGATCCGTCCGATTCGATCTTTAATCATATTACTGTTGTGGCAGTGGATTCCGCATATTTTACAACACTGGGTATGGATTTGTTGGTCGAAGGGGACAGTATTGAAGTGAAAGGAAAAATTACGGAATACCGTTCGTTGACACAATTTGAGGTGCTGAAAGTGGACGATTGCTACAGTCTGCTCGGAACGTCGACTGCCGATCTCTCCGCGGAAACAAAACCGCTGACAGATTTTGTCAATGGAACGGTCACGACCAGAAATCCGGCGGAAAAATTTGAAAGCGGATTCATCCGGTTCACCAATCTTACGGTGATCGGAGTCGCTGGACAGGAGTTCACCGTTGCGGATGCGAACGGCAATCAGATTACGGTCGATGACCAGTCGAACCAGATATTCAGTCTGACGCCTCCGCCTCCGGGCTCACAGATCAGTTTCGTTCAGGGATATATGTTTACCAATTCTGCCAGTTCATGGACAATCAGCCCCAGGACCGGCGCCGATTTCTCGGTTGCATTCGCTCCTTCGATCACCAATATTGTTCGGCAAGATACATTTCCAACCTCATCGGCATCAGTAACGCTGAATGCAAAGATTACGACTAAATCGTCGACGATAACCTCCGCCGACCTCTATTATAATGTTGACGGTGTGTTTGCCGGGAAATTGACGATGACAACGTCGGATTCCATTTATAGCGTCGTGATCCCCGCAACCGGAAAAGACAGTGCTCTTGTCACATATTATATCCGTGCGGAAAATGGAGACGCAAAAGTCTCCGTCAGCCCTGCGGATACAATTAATGACCGTCATTTTTACGTCACGTTAAATCGACCAGTGACGATTCAGGACGTTCAATTCTCACCGTTCAAAAAAGGATCGTCATACAATGCAAATTACGTGACGCTCAACGGTATCATTACGGCTGACCGTCTGGACTATGGTGCAATCTATCTTCAAAACGGCACCGGCCCATGGAGCGCCATCCGTATTATCTCCCGCGATTCAAAGGATACCGTCCTACGCCGCGGTGACGCATTGACGGTGAGAGGATTTGTCCGAGAGCAATTCGATCTAACGGTGCTCGATACGATTTCATTTACCGTGAACAGCAGCAATAATACGCTGCCGGCAGCGTCGAAGGTAAAAGCCGGGGATGTCAAGACCGGTGGATCGCTGGCCGAAGCCTATGAATCCGTTCTGATTAAAGTCGACAGCGTCTATGTCGTCAATCTGAACGAAGATGCAGTCAGCAACAGCAATTTCGGCGAATTCGGTTTGCTGGAAGATAGTTCCAAGACATCGGGATTGCGCGTGGATGATTTCAGCAACAAAATTCCCTTTACCAATGACACCGTTCGGACGGGGCGCCGGCCGATTATCCAACTGAGATTGAAGGATTATTTCAGCAGCGTCATTGGTCCGTTGGATTATTCGTTCAACAGTTTCAAAATGCTGCCGCGTGATTCCGCTGACTTCGTCGGTTATAAAATGGTAACCAATGTCCGGCGTTCGGATAATCGAGTACCGTCACACTTTGTGCTCGGCCAAAATTACCCGAATCCGTTCAACCCTGCAACCACGATTAAATATTCTCTCCCGACCGCTTCGCCGGTCGTGTTGAAAGTATATAACATCGTCGGACAGGAAGTTGCCACCGTTGTCAATGCGGTACAATCCGCCGGAAATTATTCGGTGTCCTTTGACGCATCGCGGCTGGCATCGGGAGTGTATCTGTATAAACTCCAGACCGGATCGTTTACTTCAGTCAAAAAAATGATGTTGATAAAATAATGGCGTCTCAGTTTCCGGGATCGTGATGGTCCCGGAAATTTCTACTCGAGTGTGAAAAAAAATCTTATCCATAGTGCCCTCCTCATAGCAATCACCGGTGTGATTGTTGCGGGAAATATTTTCTCCGGCTGCCAGGAAACTCCAAGCACATCATCCCGGCCCAACCAATCTCCCGAAACACACCTGTGGGTCGATACGATTGGCAGCGTCCAAACAAGCCAGGTGACGTTACACTGGTGGGGAGACGATCCCGATGGATTTATCCGCGGATATTTGATTACCGTCGACGGCATCTCCTGGGGATTTACCGCTGCCAACGAAAGCACGTTCGTCATCAGCGTCGGCAGCAATATTCTCGACACGGCGAGGATTCAGATTGCAGCCGTCGATCAGGAGGGAAACGGCGGATATGATCATGTGGTGGTGCACAACGGAATCTCATTCGGCGGTGAAGCATTTGAGGACAATGATTCGAATGGCGTCTATACCGTCGGTGAGCCGTATGTCGATTACGGTGCGATCGATCCGACGCCGGCACGCATCAGTGTATTAGTGAAAAATACTCCGCCGGTTGTAACATTCGATGCACTGTCCACCGTCCCCTCTAAAACTTTGCCGGTAGCAACCGTGCTATTTACCGGTACGGATATCGACGGCAACAGCACTATTCGGGAATATTTTATTGCGATGAATGATACTGCCGATACATCGTGGACAAAAATTCCGAATACTGTTTCGATGCTGACGTTGGTGGGTGATCTAACCGATACCTCCGCTACGACCGTGCCTGCGGTATTAAAATCGGGGATCGCGGCGGACGATATCGGCATTTCGGTGAATAATCTGAAATTGAACAGCAATAATGCCATGTATCTGTATGCCGTGGATATAACAGGTGCAAAGAGCAAAATTGTACGGATGCCGGACACGACAAAAACATGGTTCGTTCAGAAGCCCCGGGGAAGAAGAAAACTTCTGTTGGTGGACGATTACGGCACTGCAAACCCGAATCCGGATCTCATTTATAAAGACGTTTTCGATTCGACATTAAATTCTCAAGGTGTGTCGTACAAGGATTACGACGTGCTTGATATCAACGGCCAGCCGATCAGCGTGAACGTTGCCGCACCGATGATTCTCGAAACCATGAAACTCTATCCTATGGTGTTTTGGTACAGCAAGATCGCAAATCTTCGGTACGCCCAGGAAACCATTCCTCAATATCTGCTCAATAACGGCAAAGCAATTTTTACCACAGGATTTGATAATTTTATTACTTCGTCTGATGAACTGGCGATAGATTTTGCTCCGGTAGACAGTCTGTTAACCTCTTACAAGGTTAACGATTCAACAATCAATGGCGGTTATATACCGCGGGTATATCTGAATTCGAAAGTACTTCCGGTGGACAGTAACGATGCGAATCCGCATCCGGTGTTGCTTTTCGACAGGACTGCAATCTTCGGAACGTATGCCGCACAGGAAGGTTCACTTGACAAAGTTTTGTATCGGTTGGATCTGCCGAAACCTGCAAATTCGCAGGAATTATGGGTGGGTAATCCGGCGGTCGGCATACAGTCAAACAACGGGCGATTGATCTTTTTTACAGTACCATTACACCTGATGCGCACGTACGATCCGTTGGATAATAACAAATCGCGGTTAATCAAACTCTTCGAACGGATTTTTAAGGGAGACTTTGGTGAATAGTATGACACGATCGACATTGATCATATGGGTTGTCATGCTGGCATTTTCGACGGCCGTGATGGCACAGGAGCGGGGAACGCTGTCGGGCCGAGTGACGGATGAAAAGAGCGGAGAACCGCTTCCCGGCGTGATTGTTAAGATCAAAGGGACGTACTATGGCATGAATACGGATATCGACGGCAACTACGTTATCAAGGGGATAAGTGTCGGAGAATATACCGTTGAGATTTCGTTGATCGGATATACGAAATCGCAATTCACGGGAATCAAGATCGGGGAGGGCGTTACCACATTAAATGCGCAATTAAATGAGTCCGTGGTAACACTCGATCAGGAAGTCCTTATCATCGGTGAAAAACCGCTTTTTGATATTGAGCAATCTTCTTCTGCTCAATTGATTTCGTCGGACCAAATTCGTTCAGCTCCGGTGCTTGGCGTGACTGATATTGTTTCGAAACAAGTAGGCGTCACGCAAACTTCGGAAGGGTTGTATATCCGTGGGGGCCGGTCGTATGAAACTGCTTATTACGTCGATGGTGTTTCGGCAAAGGATCCTCTTGCCGGAACGGGATTCGGCGTTGAGGTCAGTACGAAATCAATGAAAGAAATCGAAGTCACCACCGGCGGAATCGGTGCAGAGTACGGCGCCACCGCGGGCATTGTGAATGTTACAACGCAGGCCGGTTCGGACAATATCGATGCATATGTTTCGTACAAAAGGGATAATCTCGGTTTCAATACCGATGCCGCGTCCAATTTTAATACGGATATGGTCGAGGCCAATATCAGCGGTCCGATCATTCCCGGGCATTTATATATTTTCGGTGCATTTTCCGGATACATCTCCGATGAGTATACGCGTCGTCCTGCCAATCAGGTCAATTCCTCAATCTTCGGAGGATCATCGTATGCGCCGCGGAACGATAACCGGTGGAATGGTACAATGAAGTTGACATACAAACCGGATGCGACACAAAAACTGGAAGCATCATATAATAGATCCGTCAAGATAAACCAGAATACCAGAATGCTGCAGATCGGCGGCAATGATGTTGTATTGGGGCCGGGTTATCAATATGAATTTTCGCTGCAGCCCGATAATGCAAATACCTATACCCATGACGGAAATCTTGCCACAATAAAATATACAAACACGATCAGCCCTCAAGCGTATTACGAAGTGCAGGTCGGCCGCTTATTCACGCGACTTCGCGCCGATGCGAACGGAAGGCCGTACCGTCCCGATTCGATCACGCAGGACCTGGACCCGAAAAGCATCATCACGTATCCGATTAATTATTGGCAATTTTCTGATTTTGACAGTCTGATTTACGTCATTCAGGGAGATCCCTATACTGCCGGATTATATAACAACGGCGGTATTGCAACGTTGTGGCACGATCATTTTGCCGAAGAGTATACGGTGAAATTCGATTTCAACTATAATCCGAACCAGGAGAATAAAATCAGGTTCGGTTTTGAATCCAAATTCCAGGAATATCAATGGATCGACATTAACAAACCGTGGATCGGCGCACCCATACGGTACGGCGACCAGTCACGAACGCTCGGCGAATCGTTTGATATCTGGCATGTTTGGCCGGCGCAGGGTGGTTTGTATGTCTCCGATCAAATTGCATTTAAAGGATTGATTGCAACGCTGGGACTGCGGTTCCAGTATTGGTTCCCGGGTAATGTTGTGGATGCTATCGTCAATAACCAGGCGGCGGTTTCGGCAAAATTAATCAGTGCTACGGCGAAGGAAGAGTACGAATCGCAGACCTATAATCTCTTCGGACATCGGTGGAAGGGGAGATTCCTGCCCAGATTGCGCGTCTCGTTCCCGGTCAGCGACAACCAGGTGCTGTATTTCAATTACGGCCATGCGGTCGATTGGCCCAATGCCTATCAGGTATATTCCGGTATGGATATATCGCGTCCCGACCGGTCACCGCTGTCACGCGTCGGCAATCCGGCGCTCGATCCGGAAACGACAGTTGAATATGAGATCGGTCTTCGCAATCAATTCACAACGGACGATGTCTTTACGATCTCTGCATACAGCAAGGACAAATACGATTATGTCGTCCGCCGGTTTATTCCGGAATTGGATAAAACGACATATGTGAACGAGGACTATGCCCGCATCAACGGATTGGAAGTCTCGTACACCAAACGTATCGGAAAATTCTTCCGCGGGGACGTCAGCGGTTCATTCCAGGTTGCAAAAGGGAAGAGCAATTCCGCCGAAGCATCCTTCTTCCGGTTTACCGAAGAGCAGACTACCAAAGAAAAATTTCTTGCCTGGGACCGTCCGCTGCAGTTCCGTATCAGTACGAATTTCCTTCTTGACGATGACAACGAACCGTTTCTCGGACTCGGCTTCCTGAATCAAACCAATATTTTCATCCAATGGAATTTTCAATCAGGAAAACGCTATACGCCGTATCTGTATTCCGGCATCGACGCCAGTACTCAGCGTCCCGTTTATAAAGAAGATCTCACTAACGAATATCAGTCGATCGGAGAAAATTGGTGGTGGGGCGATCTGAATATTCAACACTGGTTCTTCATTGATAAAGTAAAATTTACCCTGTTCGTTGAAGTGAAAAACATTTTTGACAATATCAACTCCACGATCATCAATCCATTGACCGGCCGTGCTTATGAGCTGGGAGATCTGACGCCATTCCGCGATCCGACATTCCCGCATCCGCAGGATCGTGGATTTCCACCGTTCGATCCGGCGCGATATCTCGAACAGCGGCATATCCTGGCAGGAGTATCGGTCGATTTATGAAAAAGATCCTGACCATAACGCTGTTTCTTTTTGTGATTGCGAACGTCGTTCCGGCGCAAAGAATATTCCCGGGACTTGGAGCACAACGGGCCGGCATTTCCGGATTTCCGTTTCTCAAAATCGGTGTGAATCCGCGCGCAGCAGCGATGGGTGAATCGTTTATCGCCATCGCCGATGATGCATCATCCTTGTATTGGAATCCCGCAGCCAGTGTCCGCACAAAAAACAACGAAGTAATGTTCGCCCATACATTGTGGTTTGCCGATGTTCAGCACAGTTTCGGCGCGTATGTGCATCACATTTCGGAATCGGACGCCGTCGGTGCCAGCGTTACCGCCGTGACGACGAACGATATGGAACGAACGACAGTACTGCAGCCGCATGGAGACGGATCATATTTCAGTTATCGGGATCTCGCGATCGGATTGACCTACTCACGGGCAATGACCGATCAGTTCAGTTTCGGTATCACGGGAAAGTATGTCCACGAAACGCTGGCAGAACTGACGATGCATACATTTCTCATCGATATCGGCGCGTATTATTACACCGGTTATGCCAATTCACGTTTCGCTTTTGTCCTGACGAATTTCGGCGGAACGGCAAAACCGACGGGAACAGCATCTGTGTACGGTATTGGGAACGTGACCAATTTCCAGGAATTTTCGCCTCCAACGATTTTTCGCCTCTCGTTTGCCATCGAACCGTGGCAAACAGAAGAACATCGGCTGACAACGGCAATACAGCTGAATCATCCCAATGATAATGCCGAAAACCTCGCATTCGGCATTGAGTATGCATGGACGGAAACAGTATTTTTGCGCGGGGGATATAAATTAAACGTCGAAGAACAGCAGGTGCCGTCGTTCGGCATCGGGTTTAAAATTCCGTCTGATTTGACAAACATTTCGTTCGACTATGCATCATCGAGCTACGGTGTTCTCGGTACGGCGCATCGGTTTTCCATTGCAATGACATTATGAAAAGACATTCACTGATCATACTATCGGCTATTCTTGCATTCGCATTTTCAATGGGATGCAACGAAACGATCTTCGGAGAGAAAGAACCGAATATCGGCGAGGATTTTCCGATCGTACCGGCGACTGATGTGAAACCGATTGAATTCATTCAATTGGCTCCGATATGGTACGGTTTCAATCATCCCGAAGATGTGATGGTCGGATATGACGAATTAATTTATGTGGCGGATACCGATAATGACCGTGTTGTACAATTGGATGTGAACGGAACCGTATTAGGTTCAATCTCCATTCCGCATCCCGTGGCAATTGCTCAGGACCGGCGGCTCGATCTGTTGGTCGTTGGCCGAAAGGATACTGTTGTCGGCGCCAATGCACTCAGTCTTGCCTGTCTGTATAGAATAAAGTTGTACCCTGCTAATAACCGCATTGCAGATGCCGTTGCAGTTCCGGCAGTCATCCATCCGGGTTACATACTCGGCCGCACTCTGCGGGCGAGCGACTCGTCGATATATTTTACCGGGGTGGCTACAATGGCGGATAATTCCTACTACATCACACGGACCGGTCCGTTCAATTCGGATATTACGCAGCCCGGCGGACCGGATAATAACATTTTGTCATTCGGTTCCAACGACCAGTTGCAGTCTCCGCTCACAGCGTACCTTACCGCGACCGGAACAGGAAAAGCATCTGCGAATACGTTGACGGGCATAACAACATATGCCGTGCCGCCGCAGCGTGCAAACGTCGATGCCCGCCGGCATTTTATTACGACGCTGAAAGGGGAGAACAGTTTCCGTGTTCAGGGAATGCGGTATTCGAGCGGACGGGAAGATGTTGCCTATACTGCCGATCCGGAACTGGAGTTCAGCGATACGACCATCGGTCGTCGGTTTTTGTATGATGCCGATCCTACGGACGGGATTCTTCAGTCGATCTTCAAGAGCCCGGAAGATGTGACTTATGCAGCCGATCGGGGCTACATTTTTGTTGTCGATTCTGGAACCGACAGCGTATATCAGTTCACGTCCACCGGCATCGAGGGGATCCTGCCCCCGACATTTTCCACGGACCGCAAGAATGTCATTGTCTCGTTCGGCGGTACCGGAAGCGGATTCAGACAATTCAACGATCCGATGGGTGTTGCCTATTATCAACCGGACAGAGTGTTGTTGATTGCCGATGCGGGAAATAACCGCATCGTCCGGTATAAATTATCCACCGATATTAAATAGACCTTACCGATCACGGTCCGGCAGTATCGCGGTACCTCCAAAACTCCAACCATACCTTACACATGGACAATCCATGGAAGTACATTCCGCTCTCGGATTATGAACGACATATGTCGGATCCGTCGGTCGGTCAATCCGTAGTATTGCAGCAAATATTTCGAGACCAAATCGCCGCGTACCATCCTGCCAGCGTCACTATCTTTGGCATCGGTGCGGGGGATGGCATGGAAGTCATTGATCCGGCGGTGACCAAAACAGTAACCGGTATTGACGTTAACGGCGATTATCTTAAGCAATGTGCCGATCGATACTTGAACCGGGGTTTCAATCTCCATCTGATTGAGGCGGACGTGAATAACGGGACCATTGCCATGAGTCCTGCCGATATGTTCATTGCGAACCTATTCCTGGAATATGTGGATAGAAAAAAATTCCTTTCTGTTATACATCGATTTGGATATGCAGGTACGATTATTTCAGTGACGATTCAACAGAATAACGGAGAATCGTTTGTCTCTAAAACAAATATTCCGACTCTTAACGATCTTGTACGGTTTCACAATGATATCGATAGAGATGAATTTATTGCATCGATGAAAGAACATCGCTGTGTGTTACTCGGTGAAAAGAAGTATGGTTTACCGGGAAAAAAGGAATTTGTCCGTTGTGATTTTATTATGAAGTGAATGGTATCCACACAATGAACATTGTCGTATTTAGCGGTGCCGGCTTGTCAGCCGAAAGCGGCATTCCCACATTCAGGGATTCCGGCGGGCTCTGGGAGCAGCATCGCATTGAGGATGTCGCTTCGCCGGAGGGATGGACACGGAACAAGCAATTGGTGCTCGATTTTTACGGCATGCGTTTTCGCAAACAACAGGAATGTATTCCAAATCCTGCGCATTATGCCATTGCGGAGCTCTCCAAACATTTCCACGTAACAAATATAACGCAAAATATCGATACGCTGCTCGAAAGAGCAGGGAACGAACAGGTGTGGCATCTTCACGGCAGAATTGACATGCAGAAATGCGAATATCATCGTTCATTAGCATTTGACGACGACGACACATATTCCTGCGATTTCCGGGAGAGGATAGAAAATCCCATCACTTTGGGAGATTGTTGTCCGCGATGCGGTGGGCAGCTGCGTCCTGATATTGTATGGTTCGGCGAACCGGTGGATATGCGGCAGGAATTATTGGATGAACTGGTTGTGTCTGCCGATATATTTATCGGTGTCGGTACTTCGGCGCAGGTATATCCCGCGGCGGGTTTGCTTCCGCTATTCAGAAGAACAAAGGGAAAATATTTTATTGACCCCCATCCCAACTACGAGTTGTTAAGCGGATTTACGGTGCTGAAGGGGAGCGCCAGTGAACAAATGCCTCGTTTGGTTTCCTCGCTCTTATGATCGTATGGGTATTCCATACGGAAACGATCCCTGAGTATACCGTCATTACCCTGTGTTTCTTAATCCTGCCGCAATCCCGTTAATGCAGAGAAACATCACCTCCTCAAGTTCTTTCCTCCTGTCTTCGGAGCAATCATTGTGTCTCAACCGCTTCAGCAATTCAACCTGGATAATGCTCAGGGGATCGACATACGGATTGCGAAGCGAGATCGATCGTTGCAGTAACGGATTGTTGTCGAGAAGATACTTTTGGCCGGTGACGTCTGAAATCGCTCGTGTGGTTTGAGTAAACCTGTCATTGAGCAGGTGGAATACCTCTGTGCCAAGGTGCGGCGGTTCAACCAGTTGGGAATACAACCGTGCGATATCAAAATCCGATTTGGCGATGATCATCTGGATATTATCGACCATTGCTTTAAAAAATTCCCAATGGTTGTACATTTGCTTGGACAACCTGCCGGCCGACTTAGAACTCATCGTAAGTCCGGCATCGACGCCCAACCAGCCGGGGATGTTGTGACGGCTCTGCATCCATGCGAACACCCACGGAATGGCGCGAAGATCTTCGATCCGTTCCGTATCGATTCTTTTCGCCGGACGTGAACCGATCTTCATCCGTGTGATCTCTTTGAGCGGGGTTGCCTGAAAGAAATATCGATTCACTGTGTCGGCATCATAGACAACGGATCTGTACGAGGCATAACTCCGGTGCGAGGCTTCTTCCATTGCATCGAACCATTGGGGATGTTTTGCCACTTTGATCTTTGTCGCATTGGTTTTATCGAAATACTTCAACAACATTGCCGATGTGGTCAACTCAAGCGTTCGCTGGGCGATCTCTTTGTGCGAATATTTCAGTGAAATGACTTCGCCCTGCTCGGTGATCTTTATTTTCCCATTGATGGAGTGACCGTTCAACGCGGTGATCGCCTGAAATTCCGGACCGCCTCCCCGGCCGACCGTTCCGCCTCTGCCGTGGAAGAACATCCAATCGATGGAATGCCGTTGTGAACACTTTGCCAGCGCCCGCTGGGCCTTGTATAATTCCCAATTGGAGGTCAGGATGCCGCCGTCCTTGCTGCTGTCGGAATATCCGAGCATGATTTCCTGATGGTACGAGCGACTGGAGAGATGGGAACGGTACGCCGCATTCGTGTACAACGATTCCATAATATCGACGGATCTGCGAAGGTCGTCAATCGTTTCGAACAACGGAACGATGTTTATCATGCTTCTTTTCTGACGGGGAGAAAACAGATCGGTCAGTCTCATGAGAAACAACACTTCAAGCGCGTCGACGGGCGATTCGGTCATGCTGATAATGTATGACCGAATAGCGCGGATATCGATTTCGACCATCGCTTTGTGGATCGTGGAAAACGTCGCAAGGCACTCGGCGGTCTGCGGTGAGTATGATTGCGGCGTGAGTTCGATAGTGTTATCATTAAGAATGGCGTCTGTCAGCCATTCTATCCTTTCAGGGAAAGTCATGGTTCCGTACGTAATTCCGAACCCTGCACAGATTTCGTTCACCGCTTTATGATGTACGTTTTTGTGTTGTCGTATGTCCATCACAGCGAGATGAAAGCCGAATGTTTCTACGTTTCGGATGAGATTGTACAGTGTGCCCTCTGCGAGGATGCGGCCATTGTTGGCAACGAGGCTGTTTCTGATCGCATGGAGGTCCTCGAGAAAATCGCCGGATGTTCCATACGTCCGTTCGTGGGGAGAAAGTATTCCTTCCAATTTATTCTTGTACCGTACCAATTTTCTGTACATCAATGCGATTGTGATCCTGTACTTCTCGTTGCCGTTCCGAACGACTGTGGGAATCAGTTCCCGATGTTCGTTCAATTCCGATTCAATCGACCGAAGCATCGAGGAATCTACGGAAACCATACTCGATGATTCGCTGCGTACGACGAATAAATCATCCAGCATTGTCAGATACATGTCGATTGCCGCAGTGGCTTGTTTCTTCAATGCGTTCCAGGTAACGTCGGCAGTGACGTACGGATTTCCATCTCTATCCCCGCCGATCCATGTGCCGAACCGGATAAACGATGGGACGGCATTGACCAAAGACGGATATGTATCAACAAGAGAACGTTCCAATTCGCGATAAAACGAGGGAATGGCATACTGCAGAGTGTGCGTGAAATAGTAGAGGCCGTTCGTCACCTCATCCATCGGAGTCACTTCGTACGATCTCGTCTCTTCGGTTTGCCAGAGGCTCGTAATATTCCTCCTTATCGAATCGACAATGTCGGTTCGTTCCTCGTCGATCAGATCGGACCGGGTCCATTGTTCGAGATTCTGCCAGATGCGGGAATGTTTCTCGAGAACGGTCCTCCGCATCGCTTCGGTTGGATGAGCGGTAAAGACGGGAGAGAGGAAGATTTGCCGCAGGAATCGCTCCATCTCTGCTGTCGTAACGTTTTTATTTTTGGCGGTCATCAATGTATGGTGAAGCGATCCCGGCGGGAACTGACGCGGCGATTGCTGTTTTAGGCTGCGCAGCCGCTGTGTGCGATGGTGCTGTTCGGCAATATTCACCAATTGAAAATAGATCGAGAAGGCCCGGATGATCTTCCTGAGTTTTGGCAGATCATACCCGGCGATCGTTCGCGTCAATGCGTGACGAACAACAGACTGATGCGAAGTTCGGAATTCTTTTGTTTTCAGACGGATGGATTCGACCGTGCGCAGGAATGAAACACCTTCCTGACTGCGGATGACATCGCCGAGCATATTCCCAAGGAAACGAACGGCCGCCCTAAGTTGCGGTTCACCTGCGGAGGAATGATGGACAGATCGTCGGTTCATTGTTTCATTGCCGATAATTCCCGGATGCGCTGCAATACGATCTGTATTTCCTTATCCCAGAACTTCCAATTATGACCGCCGGCAGTTTCGTGCATCTCAAACGGAATTCCGGTCTTACGCAGCGTATCGGCCATGCGGTGAGTTTCACCGATGATTTCGGTAAGCCCATCCTGTGATCCGACTGCCAGGTAAATGTACGGTGCGTTATCTTGTTGTGCTTCCTCTGCAAGATAAAATACATCATTCCGGTTCCACGTTTCGTTGCGGACATTACCGAATGCATCTTGTACACTTTTAACGAGTCCTTTTGATCGTGTTGCATAAAAAAGAGAATCTTCGAGACTGTACGGAACCTGTATGGCAGGACTGATCCCCCCGGCAAAAAAGAACATTGAGGGATATTTCAATGCGAATTTTATTGCACCATATCCGCCCATCGAAAGGCCGGCTATGGATCTGGAATTCCTGGATGTATCGGTCTTATAGTGCGTATCGATATGGGGAATAAGGTCCTCAATGATGGCACTTTCAAATTTGGAGTTTGATGCAGTGTATGAATTTGTATACCACCCGTTTTTCCCGTCCGGTGAAACGATAATATACTTATAGTGTTCTGCATATTTGGCCAGCCGGGTGAGTTTTACCCAATTAGTATGGTCTCCGGAGTATCCGTGCAACAGATAGAGTACCGGAAACCGCTCCGTACTTTCTGCATACCCAGCGGGAAGCATAATAGTATATTTTGTCGTTGAATTTAAAGACGGGGAAAATAGTGAATCATCGATAACGGTGATCTGTGCGGAAACGAGTGGGGAAAAAAATAAAATAAAAAAAGAATATATTCGTATCATTATGCTGTCCAATCTTTGTGTATAATAATCATAAGGAAAGATTACGCTTCAATCAATCCAAATTTTGGAAGAATACAAATTTTATTATATTACCGGAGTATTTCACATTCGGTAGTAATTGAGCATATATCATGAAAAGCACGAAAAAGAATTCACCAATGGTGCAACGCATCTATATAAAAAATATGGTTTGCGACCGTTGTATCCGTGTTGTCAAAGAGGAATTGGAACATCTCGGATTGGATGTTCGACGTGTGTCCTTGGGCGAGGTAGAAATCGCTGGCCGACTGCATGATGGAATGTCAGATAAAATAAAGAAGGTGCTTCATCACAACGGCTTTGAACTTATCGAAGATAAAAATGCCAAAATCATCGAATCGATAAAAACCGCTATCATAGAATTGGTGCATCACAACCACGACACCGAACCGCTAAAAATGAAATATTCAGAGTATATTTCAAAAAAGGTCGGTAAGGAGTATCATTCTTTAAGTGTATTATTCTCCTCGGTAGAAAATACAACGATTGAACAGTATATCATAAAACAAAAGATAGAACGTGTGAAAGAATTGATAAAATATGATGATCGCTCTTTCAGCGAAATTGCGTATATGATGAATTACAGCAGTGTTCAACATCTGTCCAATCAATTCAAGTCTGTTACGGGATTTACGCCCGGACAATTCAAAAAACTTTCTCGGACCCATCACCATCGCCAACCACTTGATAAAGTCCATTAGCAATTCTGCACCGGAATTGCCGTGTATAAATTTTGCACATCTTTTCCATTAAATTATAAAGATGCAACAGTATCGTCTTTGTATGTTGTAGTATCATTAACATACAAAGGAGGTACAATGTCCGCTAAAATGCTGGCAATGGCGTTATTATTCTTTCGCATATCCGTTTCGCAGGATACCATGTCACATCACGATCATACGGAACGCGGTATGAAGGCCGAAGGTAATATATCGCAACAACAAATTATAGCCGTTGATACATCCGAGGCAGTCCTGCCGACGAACCATAACACGTCGGGCATGACAATAACACATTCAGATCGTTGGATGATCATGGCTCACGGAAATATCTTTATCCGATATACAAATCAGGGAGGCAAACGCGGAAGCGATCAATTGAGTATTCCCAATTGGTTAATGGCATCTGCACAAAGGGATTTCTTTGAGAATCACAGTGTCACTTTTCGTGGGATGCTGAGCTTTGACCGACTCTTGATGGGAGGAAACGGTTATCCGTTGCTGCTCCAAAGCGGAGAAACGTGGAATGGCAAACCTCTAGTGGATCGACAGCACCCGCATGATCTATTTGCAGAAGTATCCACAACATATCAATATTCGCTCGACGAGAAAACCGATGCGACGATCTACCTGGCATATCCCGGCGAACCGGCCCTGGGACCACCGGCATTTATGCACCGGCCAGCAGCACAATTCAATCCTGACGCGCCAATCGGACATCATTGGCAGGATGCAACCCATATTTCCTTCGGTGTTGCGTCTGCAGGCTTTGTCATAGGTCCGATGAAATTGGAGGGATCAGTATTTAACGGAAGAGAACCGGATGAAAATCGATATAACTTCGACTCCCCACGGTTTGATTCATATAGCAGCCGAGTGACGTATAATCCGAGTGAAATAATTTCTCTTCAAATGTCGTATGGATTCCTGAGAAATCCTGAAGGTCACGGTGATAATGTAAATCGGGTATCAGCGTCAATCATGTATTCTGCAATGATTGATGAATCTGAATCGGTCCATGCTTCAGCATTGTTTGGACAAAACAATGAACATCACACGACAGTGCATAGTTATTTACTGGAATTAACATATCGATTAGGCAACATTGGTTTGTACGGCAGACATGAATCAATAGAAAAGCTACGGTCCGATCTCGGTATAATGGTCGATAAAAAACGGATAGAACTAGTGCACCAGATCAATGCGGGGATCAATTATCGAATTGCATCGTATGGCAATCACACCCTACGGGCAGGAGTGCAGGGAACGCTCTCCGTAGTATCGGCTTTTCTTGAGACATTATATGGGAAAAATCCAGTATCGTATCAAATGTACCTGCAATTGCAATAATAATTATGTAATAAGAACTACTATTTTTGTAATACGTAATCACCATGCAGTGCGTATATTCTTATTACTACTAACAACATTAGCAAAGAGGAAAAATTATGAAAAACGAACAAATTGAGATAAGCGGAATGACCTGCGGTCATTGTGTCATGAACGTCAAAAAGGAATTGAACAAACTTGTGGGACTGTCCGTAAATGAAGTAAAAATAGGTTCGGCAACCATCGTGAGAGATGAAACACAAGTGTCTTTTCAACAACTCCATGAAGCGGTAGAAGCGGCCGGATACAACATCGTTGCGATCCGATAAAAATGCATAAAGACAATTTGTAATTGCGTACACAATAAGGGATACTATGACGACTAAAATTAAAACACTGACATTGCCTGTCGAAGGGATGACCTGCGCTAGTTGCGTCTCCCGCGTAGAAAAAGTATTGAACCGTGTTGAAGGGGTAGAGAAGGCAACGGTCAATTTAGCGACAGAAAAGGCAACCATAAAATTTGATGCATCGCACGCCACAGAGGAACAGATGGCAGCCGTTGTTGCGGAGGCGGGATATACATTAGTCCTTCCGGAGACTCGGTCGAAAACGGAGTACACGGAACCGGTCGATGCATATACAAAACTCAAAAGAGAATTTATCATCAGTGCGGCCTTTACACTGCCGGTGATGATTCTAAGTATGATTGCCATGACCGAATGGTTCATGAAAATTTCTCCGATATCAATGGAAGGCGTCAATATGCTTCTGTTCATCGGAACAACAATTGTAATGGTAGTTTCCGGAAAACGGTTCTTCCGCATTGCCTGGAAATTGGCCAAACATTTTGAAGCGGATATGAATACACTTGTTGCAGTCGGGACGGGTGTGGCCTATCTGTACAGTTCCGTAGTGACGTTATTTCCGGAAGTACTACCGGCGTCGGTAAACCCTATGGATATCTATTTCGATACAGCGGCAACAATCATAACATTGATCCTGCTCGGAAAAATGCTTGAAGCAAAAGCAAAACAACGGGCTTCCGACGCGATGAAAAAATTGCTGTCCGTCCAGCCGAAAACCGCGCATGTAAAGCGTGATGGTCAATTTCAAGATATTCCGGTGGAAAACGTCGTTCACAATGATGTCATTTTTGTCCGGCCGGGTGAAAGAATCCCGGTCGATGGATTAATAGAATCCGGTGAAACGTCGATTGATGAATCGATGATGACGGGCGAAAGCATGCCGGTGTTCAAAAAAACAGGCGATATGGTGATCGGCGGGACGATCAATACGACCGGGAGCATTGAATTTCTGACAACCGCCGTCGGAGGTGAAACGATGCTGTCGCAAATTGCCAGGATGGTGGAGGATGCACAAGGATCGAAGGCTCCCATACAGTCGTTGGCAGATAAAATTGCTGCAGTGTTTGTACCTGTTGTCATCGGAATAGCTGCCGTAACATTCATTGCAGGGATGTTTATTTGGGATCTGGAATTTACTCATGCTATGATCAACGCCATTGCCGTGCTCATCATTGCCTGCCCGTGCGCTCTCGGATTGGCTACGCCGACTGCCATTATGGTCGGAACGGGACGAGGTGCATCGCTCGGAATTCTTATCAAGAATGCGGAAAGTCTTGAACGTGCCGGTTCGGTGACGTCGGTGGTGTTTGATAAGACCGGAACGATCACCGAGGGGAAACCATCCGTCATAACGGTACAAACGTTCAATGAATTCACTCAGGAAGAACTTATGAGTGCCGCTGCCTCTGTGGAACGGCATTCAGAGCATCCGTTGTCAAAAGCGATTGTTGAGTATGCACAAAAAAATGGATATCCATTGGGGGCAACGGAATCCTTCCTTGCCAATCCCGGCTTTGGCATTACCGGAAAAGTGAACGGAAAGTCCGTCGTCATCGGCAAAGAGGAATTCATGCGTGAGTCGCTGATACAAACAACGATAGGAGATCAGACAGCAGCCGATCTTCAGGCGGAAGGGAAGACGGTTGTTTTTGTGGGTATTCAGAAAAAACTGGCGGGAATTATTTCAATTGCCGATACCGTCCGGCCGACATCGAAGGATGCAATTTCGGCTCTTCGTGCAATGGACATACACGTAACGCTCCTTACCGGAGATAACAGATCTACCGCGGAGGCAATCGCCCGCGAAGTTGGAATCGAAACGATCGTGGCCAATGTGCTGCCGAAAGATAAAGCGGAGCATATCAAAAAATTGCAGGCACAAGGAGAGATCGTTGCGATGGTCGGGGACGGAATCAATGATTCTCCGGCTCTTGCTCAGGCGAATGTCAGCCTTGCCATGGCGTCAGGAACCGATGTCGCGTTGGAAACAGCCGATATAGCACTTATGCGACACGATCTCATGGCGGTCGTGCGGGCGATTATGCTTTCACGGCGCACGATCCGTACAATAAAACAAAACCTCTTCTGGGCTTTTATTTATAATCTGATTGGCATTCCGTTATCGGCGGTGGGTATGCTGAGTCCCACATTTGCGGCAGGTGCGATGGCGTTCAGTTCGGTGAGTGTGGTGACAAATTCGCTTCGATTGCGGACAATGTCTATTGACAAAAGATAATGTTCTGTCGGCGAATGCTATTTGCCGGATTGCTGCAGCGCGTGTTTGATTAATTCTTCCACGGAGAGATTCTCTCCATGGTTTTCGTTTAAAATATTTCGGATGGATTGTTCCGCTTTTTCTCTCGATAACCCGAGCGATATCAGAGCCGTGAGAGCTTCACTGCGCACGGAAGTCATTGATGCCGGAAGCCCGATGCCGGCTCCTGCGGCATCCATTTTGCCGATCTTATCCTTCAATTCTACAATCATTCGTTCGGCGGTTTTTTTTCCGATACCGGGTATTGCCTGAAGCGATGCAATCGCTCCGGCGGAGATCGTACGAACCAATTCGGCGGGGCGGATGCCGGAAAGAATGGTTTGCGCCATTTTCGGTCCGATTCCTGAAACGCCGATCAACAGCCGGAACATCTCCCGTTCGCTCTCCTGCATAAATCCGTACAATACCTGTGCATCCTCGCGGATGTGGTGGTGAGTGAAGATGTGCAAATCGGTTTGTAGTTCAGGTAACAACTCATATGTCGAAAGGGAAATATGAACGGAATAACCAATGCCATGGAGGTCGACAACAATATCCGTGGGCGATTTCTTTGTCAGTGTACCGTGTAAATAGGTGATCATTGTTCTTCGTACAATCGTCGATGCGATGAATGCATGCCGTATTTATTTCAATGGTTTTTTTGGCCGGAGGACTTTTTCCGGGTGCGCTTCAATATACGATTTCCAATCCTTGAATCCTGCACGGGGAGCCGATATTTTGAACGCATGACAGACGGCGACGGCAAGGGCATCCGTGGAATCAAAATACTTTGGCTTGCTGTCGATTTTGAGCAGCGCCATCATCATATATTGCACCTGCTCTTTTGACGCACCTCCTTTTCCCGTTACTGCTTTTTTTATCTCCCGGGGAGAATATTCCGACACGGGAATCTCAAAGTTGACACCGGCAAGAATAGAGACTCCGCGTGCCTGACCTATCTTAAGAGCCGATTGGGCATTTTTGGAATAAAACGCCGTTTCAATTGCAAATTCATCCGGATGGAATCGTTCGATAACGGAAACAATAACGGAATAGATTTTTTTCAGACGGAGCGGCATCGATGCGGATGAATCGTTCTTGATGATACCGACATCGAGTAACGAGATGGAATTATTCCGCCGTTCGATTACGCCGTATCCAGCGATGAGAGTTCCAGGATCGATACCGAGAATGATCATTCTTTCTGTCTATTCGTGGTGTGCGACATTCAGTACGCCTTGCCGGATGTGCCGGCTATTTTAGGTCTTTTATCTTAAGCTGTGTGAGAGGCACTCCGGTAAAATCGCTCTCATCGATCGAAAAAACAATATCTAATCCGTTCATATTTTGCCGCACTTTTTCCATATGGCTGCCGAGTCCGAACCCGATACAGTCGAATGTCACGCCGTTCTTTTTTACTTTAAACCGGAGATGATCTTTTCCAACAATTCGCGGCAGTCCGATCACCTGCACTTGTTTCGAGAGAAACATCGGACGCATGTTCTGCGGGCCGAACGGTGCGAATTGTTTAAGGATCCGGAGATATTTTGGCGTTAATTCTGTCAGATCGATTTCCGTATCGATATGGATCTCCGGTGTAAGGAGATCTTCCGTCAACATTTCTTTCACAACGGAATTGAACGCCGTCCGGAATTCGTCGATCCGGTCCAGGTCCACGCTGACGCCGGCGGCATACTTGTGTCCGCCGAATTGCAGCAGTTTATCCTCAACTTTTTTCAGCGCCTGGTGAATATTGACGCCGGAAATGCTTCTGGCCGACCCTTTGGCGACACCTTCCACCGTTGTCATCATGACGGCGGGGCGATAATATTTTTCCACCATGCGCGATGCAACGATCCCGACAACGCCGGGGTGCCATTCTTCCTGGTGCATAACAATTGCGCCGTCGCCGTATTTATTGAAATACTCTTCGACAAGATTTTGTGCGTGTTCAAAAACCCCTTCATCGATCTTTCGCCGGTTGAGATTTTCCTGTTCGAGGACGCGTGCAAATCCGATGGAACTTGCATAATCGTTGCTCACCAGAAGTTCAACCGCGCGCTTGGCATCGCCGAGACGGCCGACGGCATTGATGCGCGGGGCCATGGCGAAGACAACCTGACCGGTCGTGACGGACCCGATCTTCAAACCGGCGCTTTCCAACAATGCCCTGATTCCGGGACGTGTATTGGTCGTAATGCGTTCGAGTCCAAGACGGACGAACACGCGGTTTTCGTCGATCAATGGAACGATATCCGCCGTTGTGGCGAGAGAAACAAAATCGAGGTATTGTTCGACGAGCTGTTCATGTCCGAGCGTACGGGCAATGGCCTGAATAAATTTGTATCCCACGCCGGTGCCGCAAAGGGATTTAAAAGGATATCGGCAATTTGGTTTGAGTGGATCGAGTACGGCGACGGCATTGGGAATTTCCTCCGCCGGCTCATGGTGATCGCAGATAAGCACATCAATACCGAGCTGGCGGGCGTATTCTACCTGCCCGAGAGCGGTAATGCCGCAGTCGATGGCGACCAGCAGCGTATAGCCTTCCTTTTTTGCAAACTCAACGCCGGTTTGCGAAATGCCGTATCCTTCGGTGAGCCGATCGGGAATGTAATACGATGCGTCGCAGCCGATTTCACGGAAATACATATACAGCATGCCGGCACCATTGGTACCGTCGACATCATAGTCGCCGTACACAAGAATCTTTTCCTTCTGATCCCTGGCACGCAGCAGCCGATCCACGGCAATGTACATGCCGTCCATCAGAAACGGATCGTGAAGTTGTTCGATCGTCGGCCGGAAATAGAGTTTGGCTTTGTCGAAAGAATCGACGCCGCGGTTGATCAGCACCGTCGCGAGTGTGGCGGGAATGTTCAGCTCGTCGGATAACCGTTTGACGAGCTCATCGGGAGGGGAAGGAGCGATGCTCCAGCGGTATTCTTTTTTCGTTGTCAATGCACTTCTCCAGAATGATCACACCCTTCCGGTGGTGACCGTTGTGAGAAAATGCATCTCTCATTCTTAGAGCGGCGCGCACTCTGCAAGAAAAGGATCTGTCGATAAGCCGAATTCTGTCTTTTCCGCGTCAACGGAAGAGGCAATCATTTCTCTTGGTATTGCATTGCTGCAATACTCCAGCGACCTACCCGTTTCGTCTCTCAATGAGAATTGAGCGGGCATCTCTTTATCCGTGTTACCGGAAAACGAAACCTACATGGTCTTGCTCTCAGCAGGGTTTGTCGTGTGACGTCGAAACGCCATCCCGTGAGGGACCGCCGGTATTACTACCGACGCGGTGCGCTCTTACATTAAGGACGCTTGATCGCATCCCGCACCTTTTCACCTTTATCCCGATGTTGCCATCGGGAAAGTATATTTTCTGTGACACTTTCCGTATCCCGTGCGACCGGGACCCCGGACGTTATCCGGTGCTGTGCCCATTCCGATGTATCAACGACACACCGGAAAAGAGTTCGGACTTTCCTCCATAATTCGTGAACGAATTACAGCGATTGCCTGGCAAATCTTCTGTTCCCGCAGAGATTGCGCGACGATCCGCTGATAAGAATGAATAGATGATGAATTAAAAATTTTGGGCGCCAATTCGATCGAGCGAAGGGCGCAAATCATCATAAGAATGATGAAAACAATGTCGGTCATAACGTCGGTGCATCGATCGCCTCGTTTGCCAACGCATCCGCTTCCGCATTTTGTGTCCGCGGAATATGGCGTATGGTGAATGAGAACGGGGCGGATTTCAACAGTAATATCACTTTTTGGTACATTAGTTTCAAGCCCGGTTCCTTCACTTTGTATTCTCC
Organism: uncultured Chitinophagaceae bacterium; assembly: GCA_964371615.1. Classification (GTDB taxonomy): domain Bacteria; phylum Bacteroidota; class Ignavibacteria; order UBA10030; family UBA8401; genus SpSt-333. The sequence goes on along the minus strand of CAYJMS010000002.1, from coordinate 70,051 downwards.
ACGGATTTGCCGGGCCATCAATTCGCTGTCCGTATAAACAACAACACCGCTGCAGCGCAAAGTTTCCGATTCCAGGATGTATTCCAATGCACGCAATAATGCGGAATATTCTGCATTATTATTGGTGGAAGTGCCGATATATTCCTTCAATTCGGCAAGTACCGCACCACGGTCATCCTTTATTACAATACCGATACCCGCCTTGCCCGGGTTACCGCGGGCAGCACCATCGGTAAAGACACTGATGGTCACTTCGTGACGACCTCTTTGGCCAGTTCGTCGGAAACGACAATCCTGCCGCAATGCTGGCAAACATACAATTTATCGTCACGTCGTATTTCGATGATATGCTGAGGCGGAATCCTGTTGCCGCACCCGCCGCACGAATGCTTCCGGAAGGGAACGACCGCTTTGCCTCGCGCGGATCTGATTTTCTCGTATTTGTATAAATTGTCCTTACTGATCCGAACGAGTAATTTTTCTCTTTCGTGCTTGTACTTTAGTTCCTCGTCTTCGGTCTCTTTCGATACCTCAGAGAGTTCCTTCTTTTTCTCCGTCAATTCCGCGTTGAGCGCATCTAATTGGACCTGTAACTCGCCCAATTCGGTTTTCGCAATGCTCATCTTATTCTCGAAATCCTCGAATTCTTTGGTGAGCGTCCGGATGGATTCTTCGGCAAATTCGATCTCTTTCGTGATAGCATCGTATTCCTTGTTGTTGCGAACTTTATATTGCTGAGTTTTATATTTTTTTAATTTCTCTTCATAGTCTTTGACATCATTGTCGGCTTTATTGCGTGCCTCGACAAATGAATCGATAAACGATTGTTTTGTTTGAACTTTAGCATTGAGTTCGTTGACCCGTGTGTCCAGGTCGCGGACCGTAGCCGGTAAATCTCCCTTGAGTTCCTCAACATCATCCAAATTGCTGTCGATCAGCTGCAATTGATATAATAAACGAAGTGTATCTTTCAAAGTGTTCTCCTTACGTCAGACGAGTAAAATAATGTACCGGATTACTTGAGTGTGTGGTGATTGTAATTTTTTTTGATGCGGAATTCTGCCGGACGATCGATCGGATCGTTGATGCGAGGGGAGGGAGTACCAGATGTTCTGTTTCAAAATGCCCTGCATCGACCAGCAGTATTCTGCCTTCATATTCTTGAAATGTATGATATTTGATATCCGCCGTGATCATTGCGTCGGCTCGATGGTGCAACGCCTCGTCAATAAATTCGCTTCCCGATCCACCGCACACCGCGATCGTTTTGATCTTCTGAGACGCGCCCAGCGTGTACCGGAGAAACGGAGTGTGCAGTGCAGTGCGGATGTGATCGAGAAATTTTTTCGTCGTCATCGGTGTCTTTAATTCACCGACGGCACCAAGACCGTATTCCGTATTAGTATTGGAGAGCGGATAGAGGTCGTACGCAATTTCTTCATAAGGGTGGACGCGCTTCATGGCGGAGACGACGCCGTCGATCTTCCATGTCTCGCACAACATTTCCAATCGGCATTCCTGCACCTTTTCCAATGTCCCGACCGTTCCGATGTGTGGACGTGCGCCGGTCTTGCCGCGAAATGTTCCGGTACCGTCGCTACGGAAGCTGCAATGGTCGTATTTTGAGAATGTACCCGCTCCTGCAGCATGCATCGCGTCTGCAACCTTCTGGCAGTGACTGTGCGGTACAAACACCGTGATTTTGTTGAGGCTGCCGCTGATAGGAGAGAGAATTTTTATTTTCTGGAGTCCGATCGTCTTTGCCAGAACAAAGTTTACGCCCCACTGAACGCTGTCCAGATTGGTATGGGCGGAATACAGATTAATCTTATGCTGTGCCAGAAACAACGTCAGTTCACCAATGCGGGAAGTGGAAGATATTTTTTTTATCGGATGGAAGAACAACGGATGATGAGTGACAATGAGATTGGCGTTATGCTGGACCGCCTTTCGTGCCGCATCCATGGTCGGATCGAGTGAAACAATGACGTTGGCAATCGTCGATTGTTCGTTGCCGATCTGGAGGCCGACATTGTCGCCTTTCCAGGCAACCTCCGGGGGAGTCATTCGTTCAAAGATGTGTTGGAATTCTTGTATTGTCACTCTGTTACGTATAGAACAAAAAAAAAGTCCCGTTGAATTTTCGGGACGATTACGATAAAATTGATGGTATGGTGCGTTCTTTTTTCTTCTGCGAATATTGTCTTGAATGTGATGCTGATTGTATCATTGATATTACAAAATAGTGAAAGTCCGGCAATAATGCAAGATTGACTTTCCCTCATTTTTTCGGTAAGTTAAGAGCAAAATGAACGGAATTGCGGCGTTACTTCACAAGATTCTTTACTAATCGGGGCATAGCACATTGGTCACTGAATACGGGTATGACGTTTTCTTCACGGTCACCGCACTTTGTCTAATCATCGCACTCGGGTCATATTTTTTCATTGAAACTGCAATTCTCAAAACAATACTCATCTCCGTTGCGATCATTCTCTTCATCTTTACATTGAATTTTTTTCAGGATCCCGATCGGAAAACACCCAGCGGCGACGGCCTGGTCATCTCACCCGCCGACGGAACGGTGATTAAGATCGAGAAGGTGCATGAAGAACGGTATATGAAATCGGAAGCGATGATGATCAGCATCTTCATGTCGCCGGTGAATGTTCATGTCAACCGGCACCCCGTCTCAGGCACCATAGGATATTTTGAACATATCCCCGGGGAATTTTTTGCTGCGTGGGAAGACAAAGCGTCATTAAAGAATGAACAGACTCACATCGGCATTGAGAATACGAAAGGAAAAGTATTCTTCAAACAGATCGCCGGATTCATTGCCCGGCGCATTGTTGCACGGGTAAACGTCGGCGACTCTGCGGAAATCGGCAAGCGGTTCGGTATGATTAAATTCGGCTCGAGAGTGGATGTGTATGTGCCGGTAGGATCCGACATCAAAGCGGTTATGAATCAAAAGACAGCCGCAGGCGAAACCATTCTGGCGGTGATGAAATGATGCTGACGCGGGCAGTTGTGCCGACGTTGTTTACGGTGCTGAACATGTTTTGCGGATTTTTATCCATCGTTCACTCAAGCGATGGAAAATTCATCGAGGCATCGTATCTGATCCTGCTCGCCGGTGTGTTCGACTCCCTCGACGGCGTGATGGCGCGACTGACAAAATCGAGCAGCGAATTCGGCGTTGAAATAGATTCATTGTCGGATATCGTATCGTTCGGGGCAGCGCCGGCATTTCTCGTCTATAAACTCCACTTGTATCAAATGGATGCATGGGGAATTATTATCAGTTCGTTACTGATGATTCTCGGCGGCATTCGCCTGGCACGGTTTAATGTTCAGCTCGTCGGATTCGACAAGGATTATTTCAGCGGACTGCCGATCCCGGCCAGTGCATTCGCGATTGTCTCGTTTGTTTTGACATTCATCGTCGATGGGTCACGGCTGGGTGGCACAGCGGCGGCGTTTCTCCCGTTTCTTGTGGTGGCGATGTCGTTCATCATGGTCAGTACCATCAAGTACGATACCATGCCGAAGATCAACCGGAAAGAATTCAAGAAGCATCCCGTTCGGTTAATATCGTATTTTTTTGGATTTTTGATCGCTATCTTTACCAAAGGCGGCGCGATATTTTATCTGATATCGGCATTTGTTATCTACGGCATTATCCGTCACATTGTGGCGTTGTTCAGACACCACGACCGGTCTGAAACCGATCTGGACGAGGCGCCGAATTACGACATTTAATCATTAAATACTTTACATCATGTTCCGTTCTACGATTACTATTGTTCTGCGACCTTCAATCCTCGACGTGCAGGGGAAAGCGGTCGAATTGGGAATACACACCCTCGGTTTGAAGGAAGTACAGAATGTCAGAATCGGTAAATCTGTAACGATGACTATTGACGCGTCCACGGAAGCGGAAGCACATCGCATTACCGACGAAGCATGCAAAAAATTACTCGCCAATCCTGTTATGGAGGATTATACATTTACGGTGACGACGATATGAGTTCAAAGCTGAAATTCGGCATCGTCGTTTTTCCGGGATCGAACTGCGATCACGATGCCTATCATGCGGTGAAGCATGTGATGCAACAGGATGCCGATTTCCTCTGGCATAAAGAAACGGACCTCAAGGGTGCCGACGTCATTATTCTTCCCGGCGGATTTTCATACGGTGATTATCTCCGGACCGGCGCGATTGCGCGGTTTTCCCCGATAATGAATGAAGTAATCCGGTTTGCCGGAAATGGCGGAACTGTGATCGGAATCTGCAACGGATTTCAGATCCTGTGCGAATCCGGTTTATTGCCGGGAGTGCTGCTGCGGAATCAATCGTTATTATTCTCCTGTAAATATGTCCGCCTCACGACGGCGAATGGATCGACTCGGTTCACATCGTCAATTCCGGAGTCGGCAGTGTTGAATATTCCCATTGCACACGGCGAAGGAAATTATTTTGCCGAACCGGATGTCGTGAAGGGGCTGGAAGACGGCGGACAAGTTCTGTTTCGGTATTGTGATGAATCCGGAAATATCACGGCGGAGTCGAATCCGAACGGATCGATTAATAATATCGCCGGTATCATGAACGCCGGCGGCAATGTGATGGGCATGATGCCGCATCCCGAACGTGCCTGTGAACGGCACCTAGGGTCATCGGACGGCACAATGATTTTCAATTCAATAATAAACAATTTTGTACTCCAATCAGTGTAAGAAAGGAAGAAGTCGACATGGGTATAGGGACGCAAGAAATTATTCTCATTGTTCTCGTGGTGCTCATATTTTTTGGCGCAAAGAAAATTCCCGAATTGATGAAGGGTCTTGGCAAGGGAGTCAGTGAGTTCAAAAAGGGAATGAACGAAGTTCAAAACGAATTGAACAAAGATACGACCGACTCCAATTCCCCCGATAAAAAAGCGTAAACGTCTGCCGAACGGTGCATCGTTATAAGCGATTGCATGCGATCGATGCCGCCCGTTTCCCCGACGAAAAACAATATTTGCATGACATCAGTTCTGGATAGCAGAGAACCATACGATTCGTACGTGAACGCTTTATCGCACGGAACGTCTTCCTGTGAGCAGCGGCTTCGGGAGCATCTCTCCATTATTGCACGGCGTAAAAATCTCAATGCATTTCTGGATGTTTTTGATGCAGAATCTGCTGTTGTCGCAAAAGTCGCAGACGAAAAGTTCCGGAAGGGAACGCAGGGATCGTTGGCGGGAATGGTGGTTGCAGTGAAAGATGTGCTGTGCATGAAGGGGAAACCGACGACCTGCGGTTCGAAGATTCTTGATCCGTTCGAATCTCTCTACGATGCGACGGTGATTCGAAAACTCCGTGATGAAGATGCAATTTTCATCGGCAGGACAAACATGGATGAGTTTGCCATGGGATCCTCCAACGAAAACTCTGCATTCGGACCGGTATTGCATCCCATGGATGAATCGCGCGTCCCCGGCGGTTCGAGCGGCGGTTCAGCCGTTGCTGTATCCGCCGGAATGGCGACAGCGGCGCTCGGCACCGACACCGGCGGCTCCATTCGTCAACCGGCAGCATTGTGCGGTATCGTTGGACTCAAACCGACGTACGGGCGTGTATCGAGATACGGACTCGTCGCATTCGCGTCATCGTTCGATCAGATTGGTCCGCTTGCAAATAGTACGCGAGATGCCGCACGTATATTGCAAGTAATTGCGGGATTTGATCCGCAGGATTCTACGTCAGTGAATATCCCTGTGCCGCACTATCTCACCGCAATGGATCGGAAAATAAGCGGCATACGGATCGGATTACCCAAGGAATATTTTTCCGACGCGCTCGACAGCGGAATTCGGGCGGTGATAGAGAAGAGGATTGAACAGCTGCGCAGTGCCGGAGCAGTGATTTCGTCAATATCATTACCGCATACGGAGTATACGATCGCAGCGTATTACATACTTGCAACAGCCGAAGCATCGTCGAACCTCGCACGTTTTGACGGCGCACGGTACGGTCACCGCACCGAACTCCCACGCGGCATCGACGAAATGTATGTCCGTTCGCGCATTGAAGGTTTCGGTGCGGAAGTAAAACGCCGGATTATGCTCGGTACATACGTTTTGTCTTCAGGATACTATGACGCATACTATCGCAAAGCCCAACAGGTGCGACGGCTGATTCGGAATGATTTTACGGAAGCATTCAAACAGGTGGATTGCATACTCACCCCCACCGTTCCTACGACTGCCTTCAAACTCGGTGAGAAGGTCAATGATCCGATGACAATGTATTTGAGCGACATCTACACGGTTTCGGCGAACCTTGCCGGCATTCCGGGACTCAGTATTGACGCCGGAAGAGACATGAACGGACTGCCGATCGGATTGCAGTTGCTGGGCAAACATTTCGATGAAGTGACCATCCTGAAAGCGGGAGATTATCTCGAAAGTCAGAATTAATTATTTTTTATTTACCACATCATTCATGAGCATCTATGAGCATACTTGTCAATAAAAAAACTCGACTCGTCGTACAGGGCATCACCGGCGGCGAAGGAACTTTCCACACTTCACAAATGCTTGCCTACGGCACCAACGTTGTAGCCGGAGTTACCCCGGGAAAAGGGGGACTGAAGTACAAAGGAAACGATAAAGATCACTTCCATCGGGCCGTTCCGGTGTACGATACCGTCGCAGACGCGGTGAAGCAACAGGGAGCCGATACGTCAATTATTTACGTGCCGGCCGGCTTTGCGGGTGATGCAATTTTGGAAGCCGCCGATGCCGGAATCAAGTTGGTCGTCTGTATCACCGAAGGAATTCCAGTGAAGGATATGGTGAAAGTGTACGAATACATTTCGAAAAAGGGTGTGCGGCTCATCGGTCCGAACTGCCCGGGCATTATTACGCCGGGCGAGTGTAAGGTCGGTATCATGCCGGCATTCATTCACAAACCGGGGCGCATCGGCGTTGTCTCGCGCAGCGGAACATTGACGTACGAATCGGTCTGGCAATTAACGGAACGCGGCATCGGTCAATCCACCTGCATCGGTATTGGCGGCGATCCGATTATCGGAACTCGATTTATCGATGCGATTCAATTGTTCAACGACGATCCGAAAACCGACGGTATTATTATGATCGGCGAAATCGGCGGCAGTGCGGAAGAAGAAGCGGCCCACTACATCAAAAAGTATGTCTCCAAACCGGTTGTCGGCTTTATCGCCGGCCGGACTGCCCCTCCGGGACGCAGAATGGGCCATGCCGGAGCGATCATTTCCGGCGGTAAGGGAACAGCCAAAGAAAAAATGGATGCGATGCGTGCGGCCGGTATTATGGTTGTCGATTCTCCTGCAATGATGGGCGAGACTATGAAGAAAGCGTTGACCAAAAAATATAAGGCAACGTCAACGATTAAAGCGCGTAAAAAATCCGCCAAGAAGAAAAAAGTCCGGACGAAATCAACAACGAAAAAGAAAAAATCAACTAATTCTAAAAAGAAAAGATAAAGGAGTACTATTGTGGCTGTAGAAAGAACATTGTGCATCATGAAACCGGACTGCGTCCGAAAAGGTTTACAGGGAGAAGTTCTGTCCCGCATTCAAAAATCAGGTTTTAAAGTTCTGGGAATGAAGCAGGTACGGTTGACAAAAGAGGAAGCGGGAGCATTCTATGCCGTACATAAAGAACGTCCGTTTTATCTCTCATTGGTCGAATTTATGACCTCCGGCCCCGTTGTTCCTGTGGCATTGGAAAAAGTCAATGCTGTTGTTGACTACCGAACATTAATCGGTGCAACCGATCCCAATGAGGCGGCAGAGGGAACGATCAGAAAACTATACGCCGACAATAAAGGCGAAAATATTGTTCACGGTTCCGACTCGGTCGAAAACGGCAGGAACGAAGTGGCATTCTTCTTTGCGGAATCCGAATTGGTCTGATGAACATACGTATCCATACAACGTACTTCAATAACGGTCAGCACTGGTGCTGGCCGTTGTTGTTTTCCGTCCATCGGAATGAAATATGCTGAAACGCTGGGAAAAACTCTCTTCGAAATTGGTACATGAAAATCCATGGTGGACGTATATGCTGGACCGTTTCCGTATTCCTGACGGAATCGACGGCGAATATCACTATGTGCATACTCCCGGTTCGAGCATGATTATACCGGTCACGGATGATGGGATGATCATTCTTGTCAACCAGTACCGGTTTCTGTGCAATAAAGAGAGCATCGAATTTCCGTGCGGCGGGGTCAGGAAAGGGGAATCACATGCCTCGATGGCTGCGATTGAGTTGGAGGAAGAGACAGGATTTCGCGCCGGCGAAATACGGAAGTGCGGTGAATTCAATCCATTCAACGGTGTTACGAATGAAATGTGCCACGTATTTATTGCCCGATCGCTGATTAAAACTCAACCCCGGCCGGATGTCACCGAGGAATTCGAATTATTGTATTGTTCTTCCGATGAAATAGATTCAATGATTGCATCGAACCGAATATGGGATGGAATGACGCTTGCCGCATGGTCGCTTGGGAAAAATAAACTCTGAAAGGAATACTGTCATGAAAAGGATCATTACTGCCTTGTTTTTTATTTCAATTGCATTCGGACAACGATCGGCAGTGAAAGTTGGCGCCGATGTATTGTTCGAATCTCGAATGGAAGTCATTAACGGGAAGAACATTGGCCTTGTCACAAACCACACCGCGGTATTATCCAACGGCAACCATCTTGCCGATGCCTTGCATGCAACAAAAAATGTATCGCTTGTGGCATTATTTGGCCCTGAACACGGAGTTCGGGGCGACGCTCCCGACGGACGGACGATTCGCGATACCGTCGATTCGAAAACTGGCGTTCCGGTCTATTCGCTGTACGGCAAAATCAATAAGCCGACGCCGGAAATGCTGAACAATGTCGATGTGTTGATTTTCGATATTCAGGATGTCGGCGCCCGGTTTTATACATTCATCAGCACGATGTTTTTATGCATGGAAGCAGCTGCCGAGAATAACATACCGTTCATCGTCCTCGACCGGCCGAATCCGATCACCGGAAATCTGATAGGCGGACCGATGAGAGTGGATTCGTTAAAGACGTTTGTCGGCTGGGTTCCCGTGCCCAATGCCCATGGGATGACCGTCGGTGAGCTCGCTCTTATGGCAAATAAAGAGGGATGGCTGAAAGACAAGATGACCGCTAACCTGACGGTGGTAAAAATGGAGAATTGGAAGAGATCGATGTGGTACGATGAAACGTCGCTCCGATGGATCAAACCATCTCCAAACATGGCAACATTGACCACGGCAATCGTCTATCCCGGTCTCTGCCTGATTGAAGGAATCAATGTCTCGGAGGGACGGGGGACCGAAAAACCGTTCGAATATATCGGCGCTCCCTGGATCAACGGGAAAAAATTAACGGAAAAGTTACAACGGTACAATCTTCCCGGAGTCATTTTTGAATCGATTGATTTCACGCCAAAGGAAATTGCCAACGTTGCAGCCAATCCGAAATATAAGGGAATCACGTGCGGAGGAATCTATGTCAAGGTGAGCGATAGGACGAGGTTCAATCCTGTTAAAACCGGAATTGCCGTTGTAGCCGCAATCCATGCATTGTATCCCGATTCACTCAAATTCAGGGACCGTGGATTTGACCGGCTTGCGGGTACACCAATGGTTCGAGAAGCGATTTTGAATGGTACATCTGTCGAGGCGATTGTCTCTTCATGGTCTGATGAATTGAAGGAATTCTCCAAGAAAAGAATCCCCTCGCTTTTGTATTTCGATTGATTAAATCTTGTCAGTATAGGCAGACATAATAATATATTCTGCCGAATGAGAGATAGGAAGGCAGCGGTACAATGTCGTCACGGAATTCGAGACGATCAATGCGCCGCTGCCTGTTTTTTTGTCCGCTTCTTTAAAACCTGCTTTGGAATTCTTTTCAGCGAAGTTCGAATACGTCCATTCACCTGTTCACCGATCTGCTGCCGCCACATGGCAAAATACAGTCCCTTTTTCCGAACCAAAGCGTCGTGGCGTCCCGATTCAACAATCTTTCCTTTTTCGAGAACGAAGATCGTATCGGCATGAAGTACGGTTGAAAGCCGGTGAGCGATGAGGATTGTTATGAGATCTTTTCGAAGCGATATTTTACGTATCGTTTCGCTGATTTCTTCTTCGGTCAATGAATCCAATGACGATGTCGCTTCATCAAACACGAGCAAATCAGGATTCCGCAGCAGGGCTCTGGCGATGGAAAGGCGTTGTTTTTCGCCGCCGGAGACTTTTACTCCCCCCTCACCGATCAGCGTATCCAGGCCTTTATCCGCACGGGTTAATAACGATTGACAGGCTGCTTTATTTAATACCGTGATGCAATCCTGATCAGAGGCTTTTGGATTAACAAAAAGGAGATTTTCCCGTATGGTTCCGGAAAATAGTTGCGTATCCTGAGTGACAAAACCGATACGTTCGCGGAGTGAATTAATGTCCACAGCATCATGGCGAACGCCGTTATAGAGAATCTTCCCGCGCTGCGGACGGTACAGTCCCACCAATAATTTTACCAGAGTCGTTTTTCCCGATCCCGAAGGGCCCACAAAAGCGATTGTTTGTCCTAATTTAGCCGAGAAGGTAATGTCGTTCAATGCATGAGCGCTGGCCGATTGGTGTTTAAAGACAACAGAGGAAAATGCCAACGTCGTAATTGAGTTCAGCCGGACCGGTGATTCGGGTTTCGGTTCTTTTGGAGTATTGAGAATTTCTTCAAAAGTATTCAATGATACTTCTGCTTCACGGTAGATATTGATAATATTTCCCAGTTCCTGCAGCGGACCGAAAATGAAGAAAGAATATATCCAGAGTGAAAAGAACTGTCCGACCGAAATCTCCTGATGGAATATTAAATACATCATCAGAAAAAGGATGGTCGTCCGTAAAAAATTTACGGAAGTCCCCTGGATAAAGCTCAATCCTCTTATATACTTCACTTTATTTAATTCAAGTCCCAGTATCTTTTGCGTCGTACCGTTCAGTCGTTCGATTTCCTGATCGGCAAGCCCGAGGCTTTTCACCAGCTCGATGTTTCGCAGCGATTCGGTAGTCGAACCGGCCAATGCGGTCGTTTCACCGACGATTTTCTTTTGTATAACCTTTATCTTTTTACTGAGCGCAGAGCTGACAAGTCCGAGAATCGGTACAGTGAGAAAATATGCGGGGGCAATTAACCAGTGGACGCTGATTGCGTAGATCATGACAAAGGTGATGCCGACGATGGAAGTGAATACGATGTTGATCGACGATGAAATCAGCCGCTCAACATCGGTTCGTACCTTTTGCAATTTCCCCAGCGTTTCGCCGCTTCGCTGATCTTCAAAAACAGAATAAGGAAGGTCCAATGAATGCTTGATGCCATCGGCGTAGATCTGTGCTCCGAGTTTCTGAACGATGACATTTATGTAATAATCCTGGAAATTCTTTGCGACGCGTGACACAAATGCGACTCCCATCGAGGCAAAAAGCAGCATCACCACACCGGAAATGAATTGTTCCGTCGAATATTCCTTGAATTTCAATGCATAATTATCAATCACATACCGAAAGATCAGCGGGTCAAGAAGAGAAAAGGTCTGGTTGATTGTCGCAAGAAAAAGCGCAAAGAGCACCAATCCCCAGTAGTTTTTAAGATATGAAAAGAGTAATTTCATAATATGCGCTCCGCTCAATGATTCGGTGATCAATCTACATAATTCCGGTCCCAAATGCGACGGGATGCAAACGGACCGGATTATATCCCGTACTCCGGTCAGGAATCTGTAATACAAAGACGAATAAGAATGAAATTTATTGCATCATTTTTTATCTGCACGATAGCGCTTGCCGGTGATTCTACTCACAGCAGCGTATTTAAGCAACCGTTCAAATATTCGAATTCTTTTTCCATAGTGCGGCCCTCCGAGGTTGCGTATCATCTGTGGGAGGGATTCTCCCTGATGAGAAAAGCAAATTCCGGAGATCCTGAAGCACAACATGAACTCGGCATTCGATATCTTACGGGACAGGGCTTCGCTCCCGATACGGTAAAGGCCTTTGAATTGCTTCTGAGAGCATCGGACAATGGTCATCTTCTGGCGCTATTTAACCTCGGTGTCTTTTTCCATAACGGATGGGGCGTGGAATGGGATCCGTTTAAAGCATACAAATATTTTCGGTTACCTGCGGAAAAAGGGACTCGTGAGGGAGCATTCGCTTATTCTCTTTTCTATACAGATAATTTAACCGTCGACAGAGATCTGCAAAAGGCGTATGCATGGATGAAAGTATCTGCAGACATGGGATATCCGCCGGCAAAAGAACTATTGCCGGAAATCGAACGGTACAGAGATCAGCAGGTTCGCGATTCGGTAATAGTGCTTACTACTCCTCAGACCGCTTCCGGCCAACCGCAATTAATGCCTCTCTTGTTCGATACAATTGACGATGCAAATTTACACACCGATAGTACATTCTCGTTAAAAGAAATCCTCATTGCCCTTGGCGAACCATGGCAAACAAAGCTGAAAGAAATTGTTCCGGTCACCGATTCACTCCTTTTCGAATATGTGAGCAAGCATGCGGAATGGGGTATCCCGGAAGAGTTTACAATCATAGGCCGATGTTATGAGCAAGGGATCGGTGTTCCGCCAGATTCCGTACGAGCAATACTCGCATATCTTCGGGCAGTTCGTCTTGAATCGCGCCGTGCTCCGGCAATGTTAATTCGTCTTTTGGATAATGAATCGTTGATTAAAAAAATACAGTCACAGGCACGTAAAGGGGATCCGGCAGCACAATATATCATCTCCTGCTTTTCCCTCACGGACATCTATCCGGCACAGCAGCATGACGATATTCTGAAGTTCCTTCAACAATCAGCCCAGCAGTCGTTTGCTCCGGCGGTGACCGAATTGGGGACGGTGTATTTCAGCGGGCAGATCGTATCGCAGGAAAAAAAGAAAGCCATCGACCTCTGGCACAGAGCGCAAATTCTCGGCTCCCATGAAGCACTGGTGAAAATTGCATCGGCAAAAATTGTAACCGGTTACGGAGAAATTCCGGTCGATTCAGCACGGCGGGTATTGTATACTGCAATGGCGGAAGGATCGATCACCGCACAAATGGCGGTCGCTTTTTCCCTTGAAACAGGAATCGGATCTCCGAAAAAATTATCGGAGGCGGTAAAATTATATCGCCTTGCACTGCAGCGGGGAAGCAGAAGCGCGTATGCATCGTTGCAACGAATGTATGATGCGCGGCGTCCTGCCGATGAACCGGAATTTCGTATTACCCGCCAGAACGAGTAAACGGCCATTCGCCGATGATCCGTGCCCGCACAAGAAATACGACTATTCCCATCACCATCATTCCCACGCCGGACAATGCAAACCACGGCCCTGTCGAAAGCATAATCGACGCCCACAAGATGATTGCGACGAGGGCGGGAAGCGGATAGAGCCACATTTTAAAAGGAATATTCGCTTCACCGATTGCACGCCGGAGCATCATAATGCCGACTGCTCCGGCGATGAATTGGACGATGATTCTCATAGCAAGAATTGCCCGAATGACATCGGCCATCTTAAACATCATGCTGAAGACAAAGGCCGCTCCGCCCAGCCAGAGGAGAGCGATGTGAGGAAAATTTTTTGTCGGATGGGTTTTTGCCATGACCGAAAAAAAGTTTCCATCGAGTGCCGCCGCATAGGGAATCCGTGAATATCCTACCATCACGGCGAAGAGTGATGAAAAGGCAATCCAGAGCACCAAAACGGTGGCCACCGTCGCTGCCGTTGTGCCATATAAACGTTCAATGAGTGTGCTGACGATGAATTGTGAATGCTGCGCCTCCTGCCAGGGGATCACGCCGATTACCGCAAATTGCATCGCCAGATAAAGAACGGCAATCCCAATGATGGAGATGATAATCGCCCGGGGAATATTCTTTTCCGGATTCTTAATTTCGGACCCGAGGTGATTGACATTATAGTAACCGAGATAGGAATACATCGTTTGCACGGTTGCCTGTCCTAACGCAACCCAAAATGCCCACGTGAAATCCCATGCACCCTCCGGATAATCGAAAGCCAGATCTGCATCGAAGTGGGCAAGACCGCCGATAATGAACCAAGCCATAGTAGCGAGCACCCCGATCCATAACGCGACCGAAATCTTTCCCACGGTGGAAATCTTTCTGTATAACAATATCGTCAGGATGATGACGAGTGAACCTGAAGCGATACGGCGGGTTACTTCATCCAATGGAACAATATACGAAAGATATTGTGCGAAGCCGATCGATCCCGACGCAATCACCAACGGTGCCTGAATCATCGTCTGCCAGATGAAAAGGAAGGACATCAGCCTGCCCCAATGCTTGCCGTACGCTTCTTTGAGGAATACGTAACTGCCGCCGGCACGGGGAAGTGCGGCGCCATATTCCGCCCAGATGAGTCCGTCGATCGAAGCGAGCACTGCGCCGGCGATCCATGCGGAAATATGCTGCGGTCCCCCCATAATTCCAATCACGATAGGCAGCACCACGAATGGTCCGATGCCGACCATATCAATCATGTTCAGAGCAACCGCCTGTGTCAGGGAAAGTTCCCGTTTGAGCGTATCCTGAGCCATTACTCCTCGCGAATGTATTGTTGGTATGCGCGATCGCCAAAAAATCGGTACCGTATTTCTTCGTTCACCGTCGATGAAAGAATGGAATGAATGAAACCGTTCCGCTCAACGAGAATCGTGTGCAAAATAGCGGTATCGGGATTCATATGCACATACATTCGTACTTGATTCTGCATCGCAGTATACTGAATAATCGTGGAATCTTGTTTCGTTGCCACAGAATCGTACAGTGTAAACGAATGGAGCATCCGTTGCGTCGCGCGGTACGTGCCTCCCGTCGGCCCTATAATTTTTTTCCCGTTGAAGGATATTTCCCTGTCATCGTAAGCAAGAACCGTTAGGACCCGGGATCTGTCGTTACTGAGCCATTGGTGTAATTTTTTGCCGTGATCCGATGAATCGGTGTAACTGTAATTTGCATCGAGATAACAGATTCTGTTGATAATGGAAGGGATGGTATCAAAAGCATTGATGAAACCGGTAATAAAACTTCCACCGCCGCTATGGCCTGAAAGAATGAGGGAGTTCGGATTTCCGGTCTCGAATCGAATAAATTCTACTATCCGGGCGATATCGGAAGCGTTGTCCGCCCGTTTTTGTCGCCATGCCGGCCAGCTCTTTTCCTTTGTTTCGAGATATGCGACAATAACATTCGTGTTCGTCATTATTGTTCGAAGAAACCGTGTCTGAGCGGCAATATGTTGAATGTCGTAATGCCAGTCAAGACCGGGAGACATTTGTCTGCCGGCGGTCATCTCGATAGTATTTCCGTTCGGGAGTGCGTAGAGAATGAGTGTTGTCTGTTTGTCATGATCGGGATGAACGGGAGCATTGACCGCTACGCGGACACCGGGATCGAATGAAAAATAATCAATTCGTTCGGCGGGAGTCGGCGATGTGAGCACGGAACAAGAATTCAAAAACAAAAAAGCGCAACAGAATGCTGTTACGCTTTTAACGATGCACAGACGGATATGCAAAGATTAATTCTCCAATATTTCGAAAAGTTCCGACAGACGCGGGATAAGAATGATTTCGGTCCTGCGATTCTTCGCCAGTGCTTCCGGCGTATTAGCCGAATCGATGGGGAGGTATTCACTGCGGCCGGATGCCGTAATCCTCTGCGGATCCATTTTCCCGTCAAAAGTGAGAAAGCGGATCACCTCTGTGGCGCGTAGAACACTCAGATCCCAGTTGTCTTTAATCGCACCGAGATTTTTTACCGCCTGGTTGTCGGTGTGTCCTTCGACGAGTATGGAAATATCAGTCTGTTGATTTAATACCGTTGCCAATTCCTTCAACGCTTCCTTGCCGCGTTTGTCGATATCGGTCTTTCCGGAAGAGAAGAGTAATTGGTTCGACAAGGAGACATACACCCGGCCGTTGACGATATTAATTGAAAGGCCGCTGTTGGTGAATCCCAGCAGAGCGGCGTTCAATCGTGTTTTTAATCCGTTCAATGCGGAATCCCGCGCTGCAAGTCGCCGCTGGAGATCGACAACTTTCTGTTCGCGTCCGACAAGATCTTTCTGGAGTTCGGCTAAAGATGAATCGCGCACTGCCAGCGCATCCTCATATTCTTTGAGTTTCATTTCGCGGGCTGCCACATCCCGTTGCAGTGCTTCAAGATTATTCAACAGCTTTTTAATCTCGGCGGAATTCTTTGATTTTGATTGGTCGTAATTTTGTTTGAGAATATCCAGTTCGTTTTGCAGCGCCTGAACGCGGTCGGAGAGTGTATCCGACATCTGCTCAAGACCGGCGATACGCGCATCCTTTTCCTGCAGCGTTGCATGCAGCGATGCCGTATCCGACCGCAGGTGATTAATCCGGACATCCATTTCGGCGACCACATTTTTTAATGAATCGACAGAAATTTGCAGTGCATCCCGATGTGTCTGCATCTCCTCGAATTTCCCGAGTGAAACACAGGCAGAGAGAATAAATGGAAGCGAGAGGAGTATAAGAACGTTCGTGTTTTTCATGTTTCTTCCTTTCTTGTGAAATGAAGAGGACGGGAGGAATATGATATTTTCAAAAATAAAAGAGGACGTCATAAACGTCCCCTGTTTAATTTGTCGGGGTGAGAGGATTCCTCCAAAGGAGTCCCTTTGGGAGAACCTCCGACCTTGACGGTGAAGCCGCCAAGCACGTACCGATACTTTGGATTACAATATCATCAATTGATGAATAGTATTTTCAGAATTTTTGTCGGGGTGAGAGGATTCGAACCTCCGACCTCTTGGTCCCGAACCAAGCGCTCTAACCGGGCTGAGCCACACCCCGTGACAAATATGTTCATCGAAATATATCGGGAGCGGAGAAGGGGGGATTCGAACCCCCGGTACGCTTTAACACGTACGGCGGTTTAGCAAACCGCTGGTTTAAGCCACTCACCCACCTCTCCTTAGTAAAACTCGAGAAATTTCCTTAAATTACAACACTTCGACTTTTTGTGTACACTTAAAATGTTATGAAATGGTGCCAAAAATGTCACCGGAGTGCCTGATTTGGTACCAATTTTTTAATTGCGTAATAAAGGTAGTAAATTTTCACCGACGGTGCAATTGAATTTTCATTCAAGTAATAAATTTCACGGCTTTAGGAAATGAACTGGCATAATACCTTATTGTAATTTAAATGTGTCGAAAAATATGAAAACTAATACCGGATTAATTAGGGTTAAATCACGCGTCTTTCCTAAAAAGACAAATTTAACTAAAAGGACAGTTATCGCCCATAATAAGCGACAAAACAAAGTGATTGCATCTCCTATCGGCGTGACGAATATGATAGAAGGTGTGTTTAGGGAAAAATATATTAAGGGAAGGTCATATGTTATTGAATACGCAAGTATATTTGGCGAGCACAAAAAAATCACCCTTGCAAAATTAAAAACACTTGGCATAGTACCTAAAACCGTTATTGATAATCTATTTTTTAAAAAAACTGGCAAAATAGAACAATATTTTTCTGATGATAGTTTTCAATTTTTGTGTCACACGATAGATAATCCGTCATACACTCCCAAAATAATAATCGGAATGCTTGATGATTACTTGGAAGATTACGGCTTAGATACGGCGAAAAACAAAAAATATTTTAAGACATTATTGGATTATTGTGTTGTGATAAGACCAGACCTTGTAAAAGATCGTAACTCGATAAATTGCATAAACAAAATATTGATGAAATATAGAGCAAAAAATGACGAATTAATTCAAATAAAGGTAAACTCGAAAAGTATGCCAAATAAAAAGAACAAAACATCGTATGGACAACTCAAATCATTAATATTACAGCTCGCCGTCGATTTTGATCTCAAAAAATTAAAAACACCGAGTAAAGAGGAGGTCTTGACCATCATTAGGTTCTTGAAGAATTTTCATGAAATCGATACTACTGAAGCAAGTGTTCGTAAAACATTACAACGTGGAGGATTTGCAAATACTTCCATACAAAAAAGGAAATAATCGATAGAATTCCACCATTACATTCCAACCGTAAGACATTTACAAGACAATCATTTATAGACACACCTGAATAATCATTGTATTATTGTGCAGATGTTCTAAGCACAAAAATGCAATTACCAATCACAATACCTGATTCTATCATTTTCGATAGTCGCCTTACATTAGGCGATATTAAGGTGTATTGCGCGCTTGTCAAAATCGCCGCCGGACTAAATCAATGCATTGCTGCCAAAAAGCAAATCGCGCTGATTTCCGACATGGATAGAGTCTGCCGGTATACAAAAAATTTACAGAGTCATGGATACATCAAAATTACCCGGTCGAAACCTGGGGAGTTTAATACTTATTATTTACCGCATATTGTTGCTTCAAATAAAAAGAGTCCAAGCAATCAATTGAGATTATTTGCCGGCGAATACTTAAAATATTCGACTGGAATTCACACACCCGCCACAATTCGCACATACAAAAGCTGTTTAAATGAATTAATTCTTTTTGCAGGAGATATACCTCTGAAGGAAATTAATATCATGCTTATCGAGAGATTTCTTTCTCATAAACGACTCGTTTCGCCATACACCGCTCGCCGGCATTACATTTCCCTCAAATCAATATTTGAACGAGCCGTAGTATGGGGATTGATCGACGGTAATCCGTTTCGGAAAATCAGGCAGCCAAAGGTGCCGGAGGTTGAGGTCGCTTATTTTAAGCAACATGAACTTCAAAATCTTCTTTTATTGATCAAGGATGATGAGTTTCGTGAATTGGTCTTAGTCGCATTTTATTCATCACTTCGGCGAGGGGAATTGCTTTCGCTAAGATGGCGGGACATAGACTTGACCCAAGGTGTTATTCAAATCCGCAACAGTGGTCTTTTCACGACAAAAACTGGTCGCAATAGGACAATTGGTGTATGTAGCGGTCTTCACGTCATACTTTCCAGGCGAAAAGAGAAAGCAGACGGCAAAACCGAATTGGTTTTTACCAATGGCAATGGTCAGGCGCTAAATGGCAACTGGGTAACTAAAGAATTCAAAAAATATATCCGAATAGCAAATCTTGATCCACGGTTACGATGGCATTCATTGCGCCATAGTGGGGCGTCTTTGATGCTTGCAATGGGAGCACCGGCATTTGCAGTCCAAAAGCATCTCGGTCATCAACGTCTTCAAACGACGGAGCGATATTCACATGCGCCGGTACATTTATTAATTCAAACAGCAAATGTTCTTCCAACTATATATGAGAGTGATAAATAATTTTTTTTGTTTTTCAATAACCAAAAATGAGGAGATGGTAAAAATGGCTTCAATAAACATTGATCCCGACTATTTCGGTCATCCCAAAACAGTCAGATTGATTGGTATACTGGGAGACGGTGCCGATATTTATCCTGTGAGACTTTGGTGTTATACGGCCAAATTCCATAAGATGGATGGACTATTAAAGGTCTATTCCGATAAAGCGCTTGAAGATGTAATGGATTGGAGGGGTGAGAGGGGTAAGTGTATTAATGCCATGGTTGAAGTTGGTTTTTTAGATGTCATCGATGCAGGCTATGCAGTTCATGAGTGGGCAGATCACGCGGCACACATAATCGCCTACCAAATAAAGTCAAGAAAAATGACAAAAAGACGTTTGGAAAAGATTAAACATGAAGATGTGGATAACATCTTAAGTACGGACCAACTTCGCCCGGATGAATCTTCATCAAGTAATACTACAAGTGAGTCCTCAAGTAATTTATCACGGACACATCATGTGCTTCCAATGCAAGGCAAGGCAGCGCAAGACAATGTATTTCAGTCCAATGCATTGCATGGCATTAATGGAGCCGACTTTAATCATTCAGTCATTTCAGATGATGCATTTGTTTTACGACTGTCTGAAGAAGAATATTCACATTGGTGCAGTAAAATTCAATCCTTAATAAACCGAGAGAATGAAGCAAGAATTAATAATAAATTTATATGGTCATCAGAAGGAACAATTCCTAAAGACGAATGGAGATTTCTTTTTAATCGATTTGGGGATGATGACAAAAAACGGCTGCTCAGAGAAGCATGTAATATCCTTGATGGAAAATTGATATGGGCAAATTACATTGAACTCGCAATAATGATTTCTGTACGACTATCAGCAAAAAAGCGGATCCATAAGCCAATCGCCTTTGTCTTTGATATGCTTAAAAAACCCGGAGGAATTGTTAGTGATTGTACGGATGGGGTATTGAAAGGGTATAAAATAATGTAACTTTTTATGAAATATCGCTAAATATGATCATTTGGATCCTGATATTCTTGAATATTATAGGACATATTTTGGTTCTACTTGGTGGGACAAAAAAGGATTAGACTTAAGAATACTTAATTAAACTTAGTACTTTATGATTTTACAATCTACCGTGCATTGCACAAGGTAAATAAAAATACTACATTTCTGCATGATTTACTCCGCAGGATCGACTTATTTACCATTCTCTGGGGAATGTTTGAACTCCACCTAAAACGAAGGTGAAAACGAATCTGTCCATAAAAACAATCATGATCGAGTGAAACAGGACTTTAAAATGTGAATGTTTTATAAAAGATTTCTGAGACAATAAATATATATTTATTTTGGGCCTTCGGTTTGGATCATGTTTTTTTTGTAACATGCTTAAAACGCAGGCTTTTTTGTTTTTTAAATATAGAAAATGAAGAAAAAGATTATAGCGCATATAAAAAAGAACAAAGATGGTTCCTGGGCTGAACCACATTTATTGGAAAATCATCTCAGCGATACAGCAAAAAAGACAGGTGAATTTGCTTCGTTGTTTGGAAACAAAGATTGGGGTGAAATTATTGGTTATTGGCATGATCTTGGGAAATATCATCCAGCATGGCAAAAATATTTAAGCAAAGAAACAGGCTATAATCTTGACGCGCATATTGAAAATGTTGGCAATAGACCTAATCATAGTACGGCAGGGGCTGTGCTGACAATCAGGCGTTTAACTTCAAAATTAACAAAAGAAGGAGCAAGATTACTTACTTATGCAATTGCCGGACATCATGCAGGATTGGCTGATTGGTATCCGGATAAGGCTGGTGGTGATCTTTCCAATCGTTTATATAATGAGTCTGGAAAACTTAATACCGATGATATTGATGTGATACAAAAAATTGATGAGGCAAAGCAATTTATCGACAAACCTATACCACAAACTGTTCCGACAATATTTTTAAATGCTGATTCAAATGAAAAATATCATAAGGCATCGGAAAACATCCATTTATGGGTAAGAATGCTTTTTTCTTCCCTCGTGGATGCAGATTTTCTTGATACAGAACGATATATGAACCCTGAACGATTTGATGGAAGAGGGAATTATTTGTCAATTCTCGAGTTGAAAAAACGATTCGATTCATATATGTATGAGAAGAAATCAAATTCGGAAATCAATAAAGTGCGAAATGAAATTCTTGAACAATGCAGAAGCAAAGCAAAATCTCCTTCAGGGTTCTTTTCTTTGACCGTTCCAACCGGCGGAGGTAAAACGCTTTCTTCGATGGCGTTTGCATTGGAACACGCATTAATGTATGGTAAGCAAAGAATCATTATGGCAATTCCATATACAAGCATTATTGAACAAACATCGAAAGTATTTAAGTATGGAACTGATAACGATGAAGAAATTGAAGAACGAAAGAAAACGGGGAAATGTCTGTTTGGAGATGATCAGGTTATAGAACACCACACCAACCTTGATCCAGAAAAGGAAAACTATAAAAACCGACTTGCATCTGAAAATTGGGATGCTCCAATTATTGTAACAACCAATGTGCAATTGTTCGAATCATTGTTTGCAAGCAAGACATCGTCATGCAGAAAACTTCATAATCTTGTAAACAGCATCATTATTCTTGATGAAGCGCAAATGCTTCCGCCGGAATATTTGAAACCCATTCTTGCCGTTCTCAAAGGTTTGACTGAACATTTTGGCGTTTCCGTTGTTTTTATGACTGCAACACAACCAGCATTAGAAGGAACAATCGGTTCAGATGCAAATAAGTTTGAAGGTATCTCAAATGTAACACCAATAATTGATAATCCCGAATTACTGTCGGAGAAATTTAAACGTGTCAAAATATCATTGCCAAAGGATTTTACCGTCCGCTCGGAATGGGAAGACATTGCATCTGAATTGTTAAAGTATGAACAAGTACTTTGTATTGTTAATACGCGATCTGATTGCAGAAAACTTCATTCTTTAATGCCCTACGGGACAGTTCATCTATCTGCATTTATGTGTGGAGAAGAGCGAAGTGAAGTGATCTCTGATATTAAACAGAAATTAAAGGACAGAAAGCCAATTCGTGTTATTAGTACGCAACTTGTTGAAGCAGGTGTTGATATAGATTTTCCTGTCGTCTATCGTGCGCTTGCCGGACTTGATTCAATTGCACAAGCTGCCGGAAGATGCAACAGAGAAAATAAACTTGCCGAAGAAGGGAAATTAGGAAAGGTTGTTGTCTTCAACCCGCCAAAACCCGCACCGGTAGGTTTGTTGCGTAAAGGTGAAGATGCGTGTAAATCAATTCTGCGCTCTCATTCAACATTGGAATTAACCCCCGCTCTTTACACAAATTATTTTAAGTATTTATATAGTAACCTCAATACATTCGATGAATCCTTGTATTATGAGCGATTAGTTAAAGATGCGGCAGACTTCACATTTCAGTTCCGTACGTATGCACAAAATTTCAATATGATAGATTCAGAAGGGCAAAAAAGTATTGTGGTATTATTTGAAAGTGAGAAAACGGGAAACAATAGCGAGAAATGGATCAATGAATTAAGATATGCAGGCCCATCAAAAAAAATGAATAGAAAATTGCAACGATTCATTGTAAATGTGCCGACCAGAATATTTGATCGAATACTTGCAATGCATTATATCAAACCTATTCACGAGTACTGGGTTCAGTGTGATCCTGCTCTTTATAAACCAGGATTGGGATTGTTGGGAAATGATACTGATTGGATTATCGGCAATGGGGTCGCATAAAGCATTCAGGGTCAGTCAGGTCTTCTTGTCTGACAATAATAAATCGCCAAGCAGATTACAATGTGATGACAACATTAAATACCTTCTCCACAACAATTGAAACAATATAAGGAGGAAATGTAATGCCAAAAAGTACATTTAATTCTTTCTGTCTTGAGGTAGAAGGAGATTATGCTTGTTTTACCAGACCCGAAATGAAAGTGGAGCGTGTGAGTTACGATGTTCCTACACCTTCGGCAGTACGGGCGGTCTTTGAATCCATATTTTGGAAACCCGCGATACGATGGGAAGTAACAAAGATTGAAATACTCAATCCCATAAAATGGATTTCTGTTAGACGGAATGAAGTTGGCACAGTAATGAGTGAACGAAGCAATGGCATTTTGATTGAAGATAATCGTCAACAGAGGGCGAGTTTATTTTTGCGTGATGTTAAGTACCGGTTTTTTGCCGTGCTCAATTATATTCCCGTTTCTGAGAGAAAAAATAATAAACACGTCATTGTACCAGAATATCTTTGGGAAAATGAAGAAAGGGAATTCATGAAAGATGAGATTAATGCGTCGGAAGAAAACCATGAAACAGAGCGAAAAGATGAAACCCCTGGCAAATATCTTGCCATCTTTGAACGGAGAGCAATAAAAGGACAATGCTTCAATCAACCCTATCTTGGATGCAGAGAATTTAGTTGTCAATTCAAGTTCATAAAAAACCCAGAAAAAGAACCAGTACAAACAGTAAATGAAACTCGTGATTTAGGTTTTATGCTTTATGATATGGATTTTACGGACTTGAATGACCCTCAGCCATTGTTTTTCAAAGCAAAGATCAATAATGGAGTTGTAAACGTGCCCCCGTTAGAAAGTGAGGAAATACGTCGATGATATTACAAGCATTGTATGATTACTATCAGAGGAAAAAAGACACTCTTCCGGCAGAAGGATTCGAATTAAGAGAATTAAAATTCATAATAGTCATTAACAGAAAAGGTGAGTTTAAAGACCTTGTTGATCAACGGGAAAAGAAGAAAGGGAAACAATACATTTTACCAAAATCTATAGGACGTTCGGGCGCAAATTCTTGGCAAACAACTTATTTGCTATGGGATCACTATGGTTATGTTCTCGGTTATCCCAAAGGTACAGAAAAAGAAGCGAGGGAGATGGCAAAAAAACAACACCGTGCCTTTTTAGAAAAGATAAAGAAGCTTCCACAAGATGTAAAAAATGATGTCGGTGTACAAGCGATTCTTTCATTTTATGGAAAAAAGCAAATAGCGGAAGTAAAAAAACATACTAATTGGAAAGATTGTATTGAAATTCCAGGATGTAACTTAACATTCCGGTTGGATGGTGAAACGGAACTTATACCACAAAGAAATGTAATTGTTAAATACCAAATATCTACGACATCAGAGAATAATGAAATTGAAGACAATGAAGATATAAAACCATTGATTGGTAATTGCCTTGTTACAGGCGAAAAAGGGATAATCGCCCGACTTCATACGGCAACACCTATTCTTGGTTCAAAAAGCAATGCAAAGGTTGTTGCATTCCAAAAAAATTCCGGCTTTGATTCTTATGGAAAAAAGCAGGCATTTAATGCACCAATTTCGTTAAAGACAGAAGCAGCGTATAGTACTGCTTTAAAATACCTTCTTAGTACATCGACAAATAAAATTATTATTAGCGATTCAACAATTGTTTTTTGGTCAGAAAACACTCCGAAAGCCATAAATCTTGAAGAAATTATTTCGTGGGTTGTTGCGACACAAACAACCAATGAAGAAAATCCTGATTCAAGAATCCAAGTCGTAAAAGCATTGTATGACTCTGTTTTCACTGGAAGATTATCGCAAGAAAAAGACAGTCGCTTTTATGTATTGGCACTTGCCCCAAATGCTGCGAGAATTTCAGTTCGTTTTTGGAGAACAGGAACGGTGGAAGAATTCGGCAAAAGAATATACCAACATTTTGAGGATTTTAAAATTGCTCATGGACCGAAAGAACCAGAACATTTGTCACTCTATCAAATCCTTTCTTCTACCGCATTACAATATAAAATGGAAAATATTCCACCGAATTTAACTGGAAAAGTAATTGAAAGCATATTGGATGGCACGCCTTACCCTGTAACATTGATGCAACAATGTATGAGGCGAATAAGAGCAGAACGTCAAGTCAATCGTTCACGCGCAGCAATTCTCAAAGCATACCTAAATCGGTTTAATCGTATTTATAAATTAACAGAAAAGGAGATTCTTATGGCTTTGGATAAATCTAATACAAATCCTGGTTATCTATTGGGAAGGCTTTTTGCACTTCTCGAACAAGTACAATTACATGCAAACGACTTCAAAGAACTTAACTCTGGTATTCGAGACAGATTCTACGGAGCATTTTCAACTTCCCCAACTACTGTTTTGCCATTATTGGAAAAATTATATGGTCACCACCTTGCTAAAACAAAAAATTCGAAGAAATTTTATGAAGACTTAAAAAGTGAGATTTGTATTAAGTTAAACACACAGAATATTCCTGCCCATTTGCCGTTAAATCAACAGACATATTTTACTATTGGCTATTATCATCAGCGACAAGATTTATTTAACAGTAAGAAAATAAATTGAATCTGAACACAAATATTCATTATTAAGAAAAGGAGTCTTATCATGAGTGCGATTACTAAACGTTATGACTTTGTTCTCTTCTTTGATGTAAAAGATGGAAATCCCAATGGCGATCCCGATGCCGGAAATTTGCCACGTGTTGATGCAGAAACAGGAATGGGATTGGTAACAGATGTATGCATAAAGAGAAAAGTAAGAAATTATGTTTCAATTATTAAAAAATTCAATCGTCCTTTTGATATTTTTATAAAAGAAAAAGCAATACTCAACAATCTAATTGACGAAGCACATGCGGATAAAGAAGTAGGGAAAAAAGAAAAGGGTGAAAAAACAGAAGCAGCTCGTCAATGGATGTGTAAAAAATATTACGATATTCGAACTTTTGGCGCAGTATTAAGTACCGGAAAGAATGCAGGTCAAGTTAGAGGTCCTGTTCAGTTAACTTTTGGTAGATCAGTAGAACCAATTATTGCATTAGAACACAGTATTACAAGAATGGCAGTAACAACAGATGCAGATTCTGAAAAACAGAGCGGAGATAATCGAACTATGGGACGCAAATACACAGTCCCTTATGGGCTATATCGCGCTCATGGCTTTGTCTCCGCACATCTCGCGGAGCAAACAAAATTCTCCATCGAAGACCTCGACATATTTTGGAAAGCATTACAAGAAATGTTTGAGCATGACCATTCTGCAGCGCGCGGTTTGATGTGTACAAGAAAGTTGGTTGTGTTTGAACACGCAACTGCACTTGGCAATAAACCAGCACATGAACTGTTTGAGCGAGTAACATGGAAACGTAAAAATGATGAAACCAAACCGGCAAGGGAGTTTACAGATTACGATATTTCATTAGATGGGAAGTCTATTTGCGATAAAACATTTCATATTGTTAACGTCGAATAAGGTAAGCTGTATTCCGGCGTATGCCTTGTGACTTTCTGAAAAATATGTTCACTGAAGAAGATCTCATAATGATCAGCGCACTGCAGCATTATGTCTATTGCCCACGGCAATGCGCGCTTATACATGTGGAGGATGTGTGGCACGAGAATGTTTTTACCGTTCGGGGTGACATCCTCCACGAAAAGGTCGATACGGATACGTACGAAACCCGGGGCACTAAAAAAACTGTTCGGGGGTTGCGTATCCATTCGTTTAAATATGGTATTGTCGGTCGGTGCGATGTAGTAGAGTTTAGAGAAACAAAAGCAGGTGAGGAAGTATTACCTGTAGAATTTAAATCCGGCGAACCGAAAGAAAACATTAGCGACAAAGTGCAGTTGTGTGCCCAGGCGTTATGTTTGGAAGAGATGCTCAATACTACAATAACACGCGGCACCTTTTTTTATGGGAAAATACGTCGGAGAGATATTATTGAGATTGACAAAAAATTACGGTCACAAACCGAAGAAATCATCGACGCTGTGCGGGATATTATATCAAAGAAAGCCGTACCGGTGGCAGAATACGCGGCAAAATGTAGAAATTGTTCTCTTTATTCGATCTGTCAACCCAAAGCAATGAACCGTAAAAAACTGAATAAATATATGAATGACCTGTATAGTCCATAAGTGATATATTTTCAAGTCGGCGAACGCAGAAATCATAAGAAACGGAATATCGATCGAGAACGAAATGACAAACAGATAATCACTGTGCTATGAAGAAACACCTCAATACATTATATATCACATCGGATGACGCATATGTCCGTAAAGAACGCGAAACATTTGTTGTTGAAAGAGAAAACAAAAAAGTGTTTCAAGCGCCGGTACATTCAATCGAGAATATCGTCTGTTTCGGTTTCAAAGCTCTATCACCGCCGCTCATGGCATTTTGTGCGGAAAATAATGTCGGAATCAGTTATCTGACAGAGAACGGGAAGTTTCTCGCAAAAGTATATGGTGCACAAAAAGGCAACGTGTTTCTCCGCAAAGCACAATATGCCCTGGCGGATAATGAATACGAATCTCTGAAAATTGCTCGGCCGATCATTGCTGCAAAGGTGTCTAATTTTCGCAGTTTACTCCAAAGACATCAGCGAAATCATCCCGAAATCACTACTGAAAAAATCAATACCGTTATCATGGTAATGGGAAATCGGCTGAGTGATATTCACCGGTCTCAATCATTGGACGAATTGAGAGGACACGAAGGAGAGTGCGCAGCAATGTATTTTAGTGTATTGTCGTCATTAATCACATCACAAAAAGATGATTTTGTATTTACACAGCGAAGTAAAAGGCCCCCGCTCGATCCCGCTAATGCGATATTGTCGTTTCTTTATTCTATCCTTGCAAACGATATACGATCTGCATTGGAAACAACGGGACTGGATCCGCAGGTCGGATTTCTTCATCAGCTTCGGTCTGGGAGACCAAGTTTAGCGCTTGATCTCATGGAAGAGTTTCGTGCTTACCTTGGTGATAGAATCATGTTGAATCTTATCAATCTCAAACAAGTGACCATCAAAGATTTTGAAGTCAGGGAATCGGGTGAAGTTCGGATGACCGATGATGCGCGAAAGACATTACTCAATGCATATCAACAGCGGAAACAAGAAGAGATCACACATCCGTTTTTGGATGAAAAAATGACAATCGGTCTTTTGCCGCACGTGCAGGCACAAATATTGGCGCGCTGTATTCGGGGAGATATCTCTGAATATCCTCCGTTTTATATGAAATGATTCAATAAATATCATAGATTTCGAGGAAAATGTACTATGATGGTATTGGTCAGTTACGATGTTTCGACAAAATCAGATACCGGTATAAAGCGATTGCGTCATATATCGGAAATTTGTCTCGACTTTGGCTTTCGTGTTCAGAACTCAGTATTTGAGTGTAATGTTGATCCGGCGCAGTGGGAGGTATTGAAAGACAAACTCCTTTCTAAATACAATAAGCAAGAAGACAGCTTGAGGTTCTATTTTTTGGGATCAAACTGGAAGCGTCGTGTTGAGCATTATGGCAGTAAAAAGATACAGGATATTACCGACACCATGATTATATAATGGCGCTAATCGAAGCAAACACACAAATCCCGGCAGGTTAGCGCACTGAAATTTAAGAAAATATTGCGATTGTTAGTTGTACTATTCTATTGTTCATTGACACATGATTGGATAGCGAAATACCGAGTAATACTTAAAATATAGATGTAAAAAATGAAGTGGCAGTCGCGCCCCGCGTGGGCGCGTGGATTGAAACAAAAAAAGAGTAATTAAAACCCATGCTGGAACGATTGTCGCGCCCCGCGTGGGCGCGTGGATTGAAACGGTTTTCAGGTAGTCGTGCATATCCTCTTTTGACGTCGCGCCCCGCGTGGGCGCGTGGATTGAAACTGCTCATCCTTAATGTCTTTGAGTTGGTAGAATTGTCGCGCCCCGCGTGGGCGCGTGGATTGAAACTTTACCGTTTAACTTGATCTTGTTGTTTCCGGTGAGTCGCGCCCCGCGTGGGCGCGTGGATTGAAACCGTTGAAGATGCAAATAAAAATGTATCGCCGGACGTCGCGCCCCGCGTGGGCGCGTGGATTGAAACACGCAGGACGTTGAGGACATCAAAGAAAATCTTGCGTCGCGCCCCGCGTGGGCGCGTGGATTGAAACAGATGTATAGTAATTATTGTCATGGTCAACAGAGTCGCGCCCCGCGTGGGCGCGTGGATTGAAACATGAGTATGATTTCCTCGATGCCGTTGCTGACCAAGTCGCGCCCCGCGTGGGCGCGTGGATTGAAACAACGTGGTTGGCAAGAATCACTACGGTGTCGTGGTCGCGCCCCGCGTGGGCGCGTGGATTGAAACGGCAATAACCGGATTCGTTTGTTCAATCGTTGCAAGTCGCGCCCCGCGTGGGCGCGTGGATTGAAACAGTCGAGGCTTGACGACCTTTCGCCGAACGATCAGTCGCGCCCCGCGTGGGCGCGTGGATTGAAACAGCGTGGCAGGCGGGAAAGGTCAGATCATAAAGGTCGCGCCCCGCGTGGGCGCGTGGATTGAAACGTGCCGAATACGATGGATCCGACATTGGCGTCGGGTCGCGCCCCGCGTGGGCGCGTGGATTGAAACACATATTATATCTAAAAAGCCCCTCAAAAAAAAGCGTCGCGCCCCGCGTGGGCGCGTGGATTGAAACAATGCCGGTACTGTCTGCCATTATTCCACCAAAGTCGCGCCCCGCGTGGGCGCGTGGATTGAAACATTCACCGGAAACGAACGCTAATGGGATTATTTACGTCGCGCCCCGCGTGGGCGCGTGGATTGAAACCAGACTATCCCGGAAGTATTTACCCAATGCGCTCTTGTCGCGCCCCGCGTGGGCGCGTGGATTGAAACGGGTTCTTTCTCCGCAATAAGTTTTCTGGCTGTTGTCGCGCCCCGCGTGGGCGCGTGGATTGAAACAAAGGTCGCATGTTCGGCTCCTGGATCGACGCAGTCGCGCCCCGCGTGGGCGCGTGGATTGAAACGGGGGAATCACCGAGACCTCATCGCTCAAACATCGTCGCGCCCCGCGTGGGCGCGTGGATTGAAACGTGAAGGTTAGCAATCAGTCAGTGCAGCATATCGGTCGCGCCCCGCGTGGGCGCGTGGATTGAAACCTTCCTCTTTCCCTTTTGCTTTGAGATAGTGAACGTCGCGCCCCGCGTGGGCGCGTGGATTGAAACATCGCCCAGGTCGCGCACGAAAGCGCGCAACTCAGTCGCGCCCCGCGTGGGCGCGTGGATTGAAACTTTAATCTCCGGCTCCATTGAATTGCCTTTTACACGTCGCGCCCCGCGTGGGCGCGTGGATTGAAACAAAATCACAGACCGCACGAGATCTGCTGCAGGAGTCGCGCCCCGCGTGGGCGCGTGGATTGAAACATCGTCGGCGTGGACACGGCAATGGAACTGATCTGTCGCGCCCCGCGTGGGCGCGTGGATTGAAACTTCTGCAGAGATTGTTGTTTTGCGCCACGTGTCCGTCGCGCCCCGCGTGGGCGCGTGGATTGAAACGGCTTAACGATCGCCGGCATCCGCATCGGTAATTGTCGCGCCCCGCGTGGGCGCGTGGATTGAAACAGAGAATCGGATGCGGTCATGTTCCGCATTTCGGGTCGCGCCCCGCGTGGGCGCGTGGATTGAAACAACAACACCGGGCCAGCCGATTGAACTTGCGTCGTCGCGCCCCGCGTGGGCGCGTGGATTGAAACGATTTTATCGTTGGCGATTTTGTCGGAGACGAATGTCGCGCCCCGCGTGGGCGCGTGGATTGAAACACCAGCACTTCTATGGTGCCGTTGCTGACTTCGAAGTCGCGCCCCGCGTGGGCGCGTGGATTGAAACAAGACAATGAGCGGCAAGGCCGTGGAGGATATGGAGTCGCGCCCCGCGTGGGCGCGTGGATTGAAACACCTCTGAACACCGGGATAAAATTGTCGATGCGAAGTCGCGCCCCGCGTGGGCGCGTGGATTGAAACCGTCAGCTGTTCGTCCTTATCGATCTTCGCCTGAAGTCGCGCCCCGCGTGGGCGCGTGGATTGAAACTCTTTCCACGAACCATCAGAACACCGTTCTTCAGTCGCGCCCCGCGTGGGCGCGTGGATTGAAACTTAAAGAAAATTATCGGGTGAATATATCGCCATAGGTCGCGCCCCGCGTGGGCGCGTGGATTGAAACGTTTTCGGATTGGTGAACCGGATGGGCTGCACCTGTCGCGCCCCGCGTGGGCGCGTGGATTGAAACAACTTCTTATTCAGCTGCAGACATTACAACAGCAGTCGCGCCCCGCGTGGGCGCGTGGATTGAAACTTAAACGATGGAAGATCTTTTTTTGAAAGATAAGTCGCGCCCCGCGTGGGCGCGTGGATTGAAACACCACCCTTTGTTATTACCCCAATTTCGGTAAGGGTCGCGCCCCGCATGGGCGTGTGGATTGAAACTCTTGTAATGTGTGCACTTGCCGAATACTGGGATACGTCTCGACCCGCATGGATTTTAACTTATATTTCTTGCATTTTGATCATGGACTGAATCATCGCGACCCGCATTTGTGCGAAGATTCAAACTCTTGTTTCAAAGCCTAAGCATAAGTACATTGAAACAGTGTACTACGTGGGTGTGTAGCATTGATGCTGTATCGAACCCTACGAAGGCGCGAAGGTTGAAACAACGTAAATTTGCGATATAGCGGTAAGACGAACGTCGTACACGTTGTGGGTTCGTGGAATGAAACAGCATTTCAATTGGTGGAAGACCAGTTACAATAGTCGTGCCCCGCGTAGATTGAAACATAATTTTGATTAAAACGGGAAAAATGTGACGGGGAATTAACAGTGAAAAGCCATAAGAAATAATAGAAGAGAAATATAATGTTAATATTCTTTGATGAATCATTCCGCAAATCACGAACAGTAACCGACAAACCACTTGGTCTTTTGGTCGGGATAGCAATTCCAGAAGAATCTCTGAGCCAAATTGTCGTTGACTTATTTACTCTAAAGGTGAAGCATTTTGGAGCAGAAATAGCGACAAGAATGGAAATTAAGGGTTCAGAAATTTTTAAGAGTTTTGCTTTTAAGCTCGAACAACGAGGGATAAAATCAAAAAATTTAGCATTTGCCTCTGATGTGCTTGATTATATTTCTCATAAGAAATTAATAGTACTTGGGTGTGTTTGTTTTGAGGAAGAACTTCATTCTTTCAAATGTGAAGATGTCCGCTCGCTCGACAAGACATTTGTTTTTCTCTTTGAGAGAGTAGATGTTTTTATGAAACGAGAGCATCCAGATCGTTTTGCTAAATTAGTTTTTGATGATAGAGGTTTTCAAATTAATAATACAAACTCCGAGGCGATAACAAATTATTTTGTAAGAAGCCCCGCTGGATTGGCATTGACAAGTGTTATAAAAACACCGTTATTTGCAATATCACAAGCCCAAAATATTGGTCTTCAACTCAGTGATTTTGTTAATTATATTATTGGGTCGAGATTTTCCGGCGATACAAGAATTGATCCCTTCTGGAAGAAACTGAAAAATGCATTCTATACTTGGGATGGAGGCGAGGGTTACATTGGGAGCAGTTTAAAGGTTATTAGGGGAGATAAATAAGAAGGGGTTGGACGGCTTTTGACCTATGGTCGAGTCTGGAAGACTCAACATCCAACCCCAAGTAGAACTGACAAAAATATAGAGTAATATCTTATATAAGTCAAGTGCAAATCCATGACGATACATTTTATAAATTAAATACATAAAATCACAAAATTTGTTTCAAATATTCCAGAGATTTTTCAGTAAAAAAACACTATATTTTCGTGGTTTTTGAGCGTTTGCATTAATTTTCTTCAATTAATTCATTTCAACCACGGAATTAAGTATAACATCCATTTTAGTCTCATAGCATCGAGGTGAACTTACTGCCACGACATTCACCTACTTTGCAACGTGCGATTCTCTGGGAAAATCTTAACGAAGTAACGTTTTTGATCCATACTAAGGTAATTGAAAAAACGAACTGCGTCTTGCTTTTTAAGGTTGGTGCAGATCTGGAACATTAAGATTTTGTAGTCGTTTATTTTTTTAATTTGATTTTCGTTATGTACATCCTATTCTTTCATTTTTATAAAGGTCTCAATAGAATTTAAAGTAGCCCACTACCCGTGGGGTGAAATTCTTGCAAAGGTTTTACTTGCTGATGACCGGTATACATGTCGCCCCGCGTGGATAGCAACTGATATTCTTGCATCCAAACCCAGCACTGAATCATCGCGGTCAGTATCGGTGCATCCTTTCAGACTCAAGTTTCTATGCCCAAGCATAAGTAAAATGAAACAGCATCCCGCGTTGCGTTGAGTATTGATGCAGTGTCTCGCCCTAAGAAGGCGCGTGGATTGAAACTACAAAGAAATAGGTCGCCAGCAAGAGATGTAGGAGTCGCGCCCCTCGTTGGCGCGTAGTTTGTAACGGTACTGGTATTGCTATTTGTTCAGGCATGATAAATCGCGTCCCGCGTGAGTGCGTGGTAGATTCAAACTCTTGCTTCTATGTCTTAGCAAAAGTAAATTGAAGCAGCGTCCCGTGCGGACGTGTAGCGTTGATGCAGTGTCGCGCCTTACGAAGGCGCGTGGATTGAAACACCCCATCTTTTATTCGTGTGAGTTCGGAATTTAGTCGCGCCCCTCGTGGGCGCGTGGATTGAAACAACGCTTCGATTTCGGCTGATTGCTGTTATGTGGGTAGCGCCCCGCATGGGCGCGTGGATTGAAACTCCATCACCCGTTCCTGGTCCTTCGGCTGCAGACGTCGCGCCCCGCGTGGGTGCGTGGATTGAAACACCATCCGCCAGGTTATCGTTGCACGCTCTTCCGGTCGCGCCCCGCATGGGCGCGTGGATTGAAACGTTTTGCGCACAGTCAGTATATGCCGGTCAAAGTCGTCGCGCCCCGCGTGGGCGCGTGGATTGAAACTTGACGTAGTCCTTCAGATCGATCTGCTGCGATTGTCGCACCCCACGTGGGCGCGTGGATTGAAACAACGCTTCGATTTCGGCGGATTGCTGTTGTGTGGGTCGCGCCCCTCGTGGGCGCGTGGATTGAAACCTTCGATATCGTCCCATTGCACCGGTTGCGTTTGTCGCGCCCCGCGTGGGCGTGTGGATTGAATCATATAACACTGGATATAAACCCGAAAGACATGACACCCTGTGTTATGAATCCTTAATGGTTGTAGTTTTGTCTATGGAAAAAATATATATAATGGCTGATTTCGTAGGGGCTTATGCCTGGTTTAACGATGAGTGTATTGGCGATGGAGACATTTTTGATATTGAAGGTGGTATTTCAACGGAGTTAAAACGAGATTTTTTAGAATGGATAAATACTTTCGATGCATGTTTGAATAATACCAACTTCGACTGGGATGGTTTTAATAAGTTAGGGATTCAACTTACACGAAGACTTGCAACTGAGATTGGAAATCGTTTTCAGATAGAGTATCATTACCCTTTTGAAGATCCAAATAAAAAAAATATCATCATAATTAATAGTAATTAGAAATATATGTAATTGCAGAATTATTTTATTTGAATTTTGATTAAATGGATTTTATCATAGATAATTGCATTGACACTATATTCATCAATTTAACAAGCCCATACGCTAATTCTTAACATCATGTTACGAAAAACCAACCCTTGCAATCGCAGATGCAAATGTATATCGCGAATTTGGAAGTGAGTTCTTGGAATGATGTGTGCCTGACGCAAATGCCTCTTAAAAACTTCCGATGCAAGATATTCAATAAATTACTCCTTTTGTGATTGCAAAATCCCCGAATTCTTTCCAAGTTGATCCTCTTTTATCAATTTAACAATTCCAAATGCAATTCTGGAATCGAGGGAACTATTCTGATACGTTGCTTTTTGTTGATACTTGTCCAGCAATTAATATAGATTTTCAAATAAAGCAGCCTTCATTTTTATTAATTACTGCTCATCAAAGAATTAATCCCTTTATCGTCCAATTTATTTTTTGTTAATGGCACTTTTCCCTTGACACAGAAAGTATATTTCCATACGTTAATGCAAACGATTGCATTGATAATATATGGCGAATAGCAAAATATAGCGAATTTGAATACAAACGATTGCATTACACGTTAAAATCAGACATTTTTGCCATTTATTAACTCCAATTTCCAAAACTATTATGTCCTCAACATTAAAAGATATTGCAGAGAAAACTGGCTTCTCGGTGTCGACAGTCTCCCGTGTCTTGCACGACAATACCAAGAAGTATAAGATTAGCGAAGAGACCCAGGAAAAGGTAAGGACTGTCGCAAAAGAAATGGGGTACAGAATCAACACATTGGCTCGCGGTTTGCGATTGCAAAAAACATTCGAGATAGGAGTTATTGTTCCGGATATTGCAAATCCATTTTTTTCCGCTGTCGTAAAAAGTCTGGCCACGGAGCTTCGAAAAGGCGGGTATAATTTCATTGTGTATGATACCGACGAAGATATTTCAATTGAACGGTCCGCAATAAAAAGTCTTTTAGAAAAGAGGGTTGATGGATTGATTATCGCCTCTGTCGGTCAAGAGTTTTCCCATATCCGGAAAGTGCGGGAGGCGAATATACCGCTGGTCATGATCGACCGTTGTTTTGATTTCCTCGACATCGATTCTGTGAGTGTCGATAACGTAAAAGGATCGTTGTATGCTGTGAACCATTTAATCAAGGAAGGCCACACACGGATTGCCTTCATCCAAGGCTTGCCCGGGACATATGCAAACGAAACGCGTCTTCAGGGGTATAAAGAAGCATTGGATAAAGTGGGAATCAAAATCGATGAACACCTTATTGTTGGCGACGATTTCCGGTCACTCAATGGCTATCTTGAAACAAAACATTTACTGAAATTATCATCGCCTCCTACCGCGATCTTCACTGCCGGTGATCTTATCGCACTTGGAACGCTTGAAGCGTGCAGAGAAAATGGGATCCGCATTCCGAAGGACATCTCTCTGGTAACATTCGACGATCCGGTCTTCACGTCTTATTTGTCGCCTGCATTGACGGCAATTGAACAACCGATCACCAAGATGTCGGAGATGGCAGTGGCAATGCTGTACCGACGCATGAGGAATCCGGATGACGAACGAAGAAAGGTCTTGTTGGAACCCAAATTAAACATCCGTAATTCGGTAGCGCGTCTTTCTTCGTTATCGAATATAACCCATATCTCAAAAAAATCTTAAGACAGTCTAATGATTGAGATCAAAGTATGAACTCTACGTTGTCATTGATAATAAAAAGATTTATCACTTGCATTGCATTGATAGTATTGTTTTCAAATATCAATGAGGCGGGAAATACGGGGAAGATAGCAGGGAAAGTAATAGATAGAGAGACGGGGGAACCGTTGATCGGGGCAAATGTTGTGTTAAAGGGACTGAAGTTAGGCGCGTCGACAGATGTGAATGGTGACTACTTCATCCTGGGTATTCCACCCGGTACATACACCGTTACCGCATCACTTCTTGGATATGAAACAATCAACAGCAGCAATGTTTCCGTCATTATAGATAGGACAACAACAAAGAATTACGAAATGATCTCTTCATTGATTGTAGGTGATGAAGTAAATATTATTGCAGAACGTCCTATTGTCGATAAAGACCTCACTGCCAGCGAACAGATCGTGACAAGCAAAGTGCTTGATAATTCCGGTGTGCGCACGATAAAAGACGTGTTGGAAACACAGGCAGGTATTTTCAGTGACAACTCCAATCTCGCCTGGCAGCGCGGTACAACTCGTGCGTATATACGCGGTAGTTCGATCGTACAGGCAGTCTATATGATCGATAATCTTTCTGTCAACAGTGGATTAGTATCGGATAATTACTCAGGGTTTAACACATCAACCATAGAACAAATTTCCGTCCTGACGGGAGGTTACAATGCGGAATATGGTGAAGGACGCTCAGCGGTTGTCAATATAGTTTCCAAAGAGGCGCAGGAGGGAATTCATGGCACGCTTCTCGCTCGTATGCGCCCGGCAGGTGTCTATCATTTTGGAAGAAATATCTACAGTAAGGAAAACAATGACTATATCAGCACCGGAATAGAGTATTGGACGCAGGAATCGCAGGATGAGAATAGCCGCTATTACAATTCAAATCCTGATTCTCTATTACAGGCATGGCGGCAGCAAACGACGCCGAATGATGTGTTGGCAAATTATGCAAATCGACCGGAGTACGAATATGAAGGGACGTTTGTTGGAAGTGTGACGGAAGAATTGAGCTTTCTTGCGTCAGGACGATTCAAGCAGGGAGTGGGGATATTTCCGCAGGCAATACCGTACAATCCTGATTTTAACGTCCAAGGGTATTTGAGCTATAAATTTACTCCCGAATTCAAATTACGCATCGGCGGATTTATCGGCGGATATGAAAGCGCCGATTACACTACTTCGAACTTTAACACATCGGAGATGGGACAAGAAGCGGGGTGGCTGGCACCCATGAGAATCGATGAACAATATGCCAGGGCAAAGTACAATTTGTTCGGCGCTCCCTTTCGTCAGTGGCCTGAATTGCGACGATGGTCGCAATTATACGGAAAAGTAACGCATGTACTGAATGACAGATCGTTGTATGAAGTGACGGTCAGTTATTTGAATGACCGCATGGACCGTTCGGATAGGGAGGGAAGAATTCCGGACACCGTGTGGACGGCAGATGTCGTTTCGATGCACCCGCGTTATACACTCCAGGCGTATTATCACACCTGGACCAAAAACTTTTCCCAATCATATCAGATCAAAGGCGATTACACAAATCAGATCACAACAGCACATAACGTCAAAACAGGCTTTACTTTCAAAACGCATGATTTCTATTATGAAAACTACTCTGCAGAATCCAAGAGTAACCGTGTGAATGAAATGAACGTCTTCGACGGAAATCCCTATGAAGGGAATATCTATATCCAGGACAAGATCGAGTTTCCGGGATTGATCGTGAATATCGGGGTTCGGGGCGACTTCTTTGACCAAAACAGAAATGCGCCAAAGAATATGCACGACCCGCTTGCATTCCAAATTGCAACACCGGGCCATGATCCGGGTGCACCATTGGGTATCCCCGGTACACCGGAACGGGAACGGACTAAGTTGCAGGTTGCGATCGCACCCCGGCTTGGTATCTCACATCCCATGAGTGAAAATTCAGTATTGCATTTTGTGTATGGACATTTTTATCAGCGTCCGTCGTGGACAAAGATGTTCGGATTCCCATTTGTGAACTATACGACAGCATGGGACAGCGTTTTGAATCCATACGCGAAGCAAACGACATATATGG
This sequence comes from uncultured Chitinophagaceae bacterium, assembly GCA_964371615.1. Lineage (GTDB taxonomy): Bacteria > Bacteroidota > Ignavibacteria > UBA10030 > UBA8401 > SpSt-333. Next base: position 31,345 of record CAYJMS010000002.1, on the reverse strand, counting down.
ATGAGTGGCAAGGATATTACGGCAATCCACAGTTGGGATACGAACGGACTATCCAATATGAACTTGGCGTCGATTATAATATTGCTAATGTTGTGAAACTGGATTTGACGGGCTATTACAAGGATGCGTCTCGTGAAGCAGACGTCGTTACCGGTGTGTATGCTGCAACGTATTCTGCGACAAAAGCGCTGATGGTCAGTAATGCAGGATATTCCGACGTGCGTGGTATCGAAACAAAAATTGACTCGCGATTTGCCGGAATTTTTAATTTTGGATTGAGTCATGAGGTGTACTGGTCGTTCGAAGGAGAAGTGGGATACAGCCGGTTGTATGAATCCGGTTCAACAAGTCTCAATGTGCCCAAGGGATTACGACAGGGAAGAGGAGCATGGGGCAATTATCAACGTATTAAAGGCTGGTGGAATATATCGATCGGCAAAGATGAAGGTCCTGAGATTTTCGGGATCATGCCATTGAGTGACGTGAATATCTATTCAAATTTCTGGTGGCGAAGCGGCGACCAATACACGTACCATCCGCCCGGAGATCAATCGACCGAACCGAACAATATGCGCTGGTTTAATTATTATCAAATCGATCTCAAAGTATCGAAGGCATTTGATGTTTTAGGATTGCAGACGGAGTTTAGTCTCGACATTAAGAATTTGTTCGACTTACGGTTCCTGCGATTGCTCTATGATGATGATTTGGCGCGGTATTTGGAAAATCCGAATTTGCCGGACAGTGAACGATTGCCAAAAACATACGATTTCTCCGAACCGAATATATGGGAATGGTATTCCTATGAAGTTCCGCCCCGGAGAATATATTTTCAGGTGTCATTGAAATTTTAGGATTGTGTAAAGAAAAAATGAATATGAAAAAATATTATTTAATCCTTTTGATACTATCAACGACCGGAACTGCCGATGCGCAAGTTACATGGGGGAAGCAGACATTGAAGCGGGGAAAGCTCTGGGCTACAGTGTGGAATTCTCTTCAGTATGGCGATCCGACAGAAACCCAAAACGCGTTCCACACTTTGGATTATCCGGGATATTCCAAAGGCACAAATGTCAACGATGCGCTGAATTATGCTGAAGCTGTCGGTTATGCAATTTATGGAGTCCGTAACGGTATTGCTACGTCATATACAATCAATTCAAGGTTCTTCCCCTCAGGACAGGACGTATTCCCTACCGAAGAAACCATCCTCACGAAGAATTACAATCTTCAAAATATAGGCATCGCAGGGGAAGAAATTGTGACCGGCGCGCATCACAACAATTATCTGAATGTAGACATATTCCGCCGCAGTATGGTGTGGAGCTATCCGGGACTGAGTGACTTTATTATCCATGAAGTGACAATCACGAATAATGAATTATCGTCTGTGGATTCCATGTATTTCGGGATGCGTTATGGATTGCGAATGACCCAACGGTCAGGTAGTCGAGGAGACGAGAAATATGGGTGGGATCCGGTCGAAAAGATTTTCTATTTCTATGACCATCAAAGATTTCGATTCCAGGATGAAGTACCGATTGTTTATAATTTTGGCGTCGGGCCGTTACGCGGGGATATCGGCGATGCGCGGGATATCTATCAACAAGGTATTCGAGAACATGAACTTGATGCACCCGGCTATTTTACAGCGGCAGTATTGGATTCTGCCGGCTCAAACATTTTCCAAAATATCCTTGAACATACAGGACAAGGATTGACCGAAGGCGCCGGCACAGCGGATCAAATGTTCATTCAAGGATCGTCTTCTCATGCCCGAGTCAAGGAAGTGATGACACACCAACAGCCCCGGATATCGTGGGATTCAGCGCGCGCCTTGGGCGGAGAAGGCGGAAATAAATTTGAACGTCGTCCTGAATTTTTGATCAGTGTCGGGCCACTATCTCTGACGCCATTTGCGTCGGTTCGGATTGTGTTTGCCGAAGTAATGGGGGAAATGGATCGGGCAAAAATTGTTGAAGGTGGCGTCGACAATATCGATTTGATGGCGACCGCATCTCGGGATTCGATGCTTGCGAATCTCCGTTCAGCCCGAAAATTGTTCTCAAATAATTATCTTCCTACAGTACATCCGCCGCCAACACCGACAGACGGGGAAAACAGTCTCACCATATTGACTGAGCCGGGACAGATTATTTGTGAATGGCCTCCAATACCCTCCACCTACAAAGATCCCATCACGAATACGAATGATTTTGCCGGTTACCGGGTGTATCGATCCACATACTATACTATCGGTCCGTGGACGCTTGTCAGTGATATTAAGAAAGATTCGGTCACGCTATTCAATGGAAAGGTCCGGTTTATTGACAAAGATTTACCTTTTGGCGTCGGCAATTATTACTGCGTGACAAGTTATGATACCGACGGAAACGAAAGCGGTAAAGTGAATAATACTCGGTTTCCTGTCTATCCGTTGCGCGGACCAAATGATGAATTTCCAAAAAATGTTTACGTAGTACCAAATCCCTTCCGCCAACACAGCAACCTGAGCGGTACGGGAGAACGTTACCGGATGGAATTCATCGGCATTCCTGCCAAGTGTAAAATCAAGATCTATACATTAACCGGTGACGTTGTCCAGGAGATCAATCATGACGACGGCAGCGGTAGTGAAGCGTGGGGGAGCATAAAGCGGCTGGATTATCAATTGAATAAGTGGACGCTCGGTATCGCTCCCGGAATTTATATATATCGCGTAGAATCTCTCGTCCCAGGCCATATCGGTGAATCGTATATCGGGAAACTTGCCATAATAAAGTAACGGAGAATACAATCAATGTGCTTGATTAAAAAATTATTCAGTGCGGCAAGTATTCTTATACTATTTCTGAATGTGTCCATCAGAGCACAATCAGGAATTTCTCCGACCGATATAGAACGGGTGGGACAATCCGGCTGGCAATTTTTGAAAATCAACGGAGATCCGCGGCAGGCAGCAATGGGAGGGGCATTCACAGCAATTTCAAAAGGGGATGCGAGCGCCATATTTGGGAATCCTGCAGCCTTATCCGATGTGCAGAATTACGATGTCCGGTTTAATGCTCTTTCATGGATTGCAGACATCAATCATCAATCCGCAGCTGCGGCGATAAATCTCGGCGATATCGGGATTGTTGGTGCAAGCATTGCCATGCTTGATTACGGTGATATCGTTGAGACAATTAACGCTCCGTCTGGTGCATCCGGAACCACTCCCATGTTAACCGGAAGTACGTTTACGGCGAATGATATAGCAGCGGGTATTTCGTATGCCCGTAAGATCACCGACAATCTTTCCGTCGGCGGAAACATCCGGTGGGTTCAACAAAAGATTGCAGATCTATCGATGCACAATTGGTCATTGGACTTTGGAACCATGTATTACACCGGTTTCAAAAGCTTGCGCATTGCGATCACCGCAAGAAATTTCGGTCCCGATTCAAGATTCGGGGGATGGAGCGATGAATATCAGACCGAATCGGATAACATCCGTATGCCTCTTGATTTCCGTGCCGGATTGGCGATGGATTTCCTGAACGATGACGGTGGCCCGCATATGGTGACAGCCGTTATTGAAGGCGATCATCCGAATGACGGCAAAGAAAAATTTCATATCGGGGCGAGTTATTCATTCGATACAATGATTTTCGTACGCGCCGGATATAAATTTAATTATGACGTGCAGAGATTTACATTCGGAGGCGGCTTGCACTATTACCTTGACAAGACTCTTTGTTCAATTAATTATGCCTATGTCGATTTTGGCGAATTGACTCAGGTGCATATGTTTTCGATCGGATTTTCTTTCTAATGATATTCTAACAGTCCGAAGACGGATTTAATCCAAATGAAAAATAAAGTCGTTGTTGTTGGAAGTTATAATACGGATCTCAGGATCAAAACGAAAAAGATACCGCGTCCCGGGGAAACCATCATCGGCGGTATTTTTTCCGAAGGAGGAGGAGGCAAAGGCGCAAATCAGGCTGTTGCAGCTGTTCGCGCCGGAGCAAGCGTATGTTTTGTTGCAAAGGTCGGAAGTGATGCATTAGGGAAAGAAGGCATTCAACGGTTGTCGGAGGAGGGGATCGACACACGCTACATATTTCGGGATGCAGATTTCCCGACCGGTGTTGCTTTTATCGTCGTCGATGAGCGCGGAGAAAACAGTATCGTCGTTGCCTCCGGTGCCAATGCGCAATTACACGGCCCGGACATTGAAAATGCGCATGATGCGATTTCATCCGCAGCCGTACTGCTTGTCCAACTTGAATCGCCAATTGATACCGTGCGTGAGGCGATCCGACAGGCGCACTCGAATGGGTCCTTGGTAATAATGAATCCAGCCCCTGCTCAGCCATTGAGTCCGGATTTGCTCAAAGAAATTGATATCATTACACCGAATAAAGTGGAAGCGGAAGAACTTACCGGAATCAAAGTTACGGATGGAGCAAGCTATGAATCGATCGTCAAAAAATTTTTCGAATACGGTATAAAAACAGTACTGCTCACTCTCGGGCAAAAAGGAGTGTTTATTGGGACTTCGAACGACATGTTTTTAATCCCTGCATTTAAAGTCTCGTCGGTCGATTCGACGGGTGCAGGAGATGTCTTTAGCGGTTCGTTGGCTGCATTTCTGTCTGAAGGTATGCCTATTGAAGACGCAGCAAAAATGGCAAATGCATCAGCATCGATTTCAGTGACCCGGATGGGAGCCCAAATGTCTGCGCCGACGAGGAAAGAAATCGAAAGTTACATTGCGTTGCACGTTGCAAGTGAAGCAGAAGAAATCAAGTAAAGTGTTTACAACTATCCAACAAATATTTTCAATGGAGGTACAGATGAAAAATTTTATACAGGTTAGGATATTTCTTGTATGCATGTTCATGATGGGTGGTATCATGAATGCACAAGATTCAAAGAATATAACTTTATTAGGAAATTATGGTAGAGGGGAAGGCGAATCGAAAGGCGTCTTTGCTGCAGGATCGATAGTCTATTATGGTTTAGGGAATAAAATTCAGATTGCGAGTTTTTCGGATCCAGCATCACCGGTCAAAATCGGAAGTGTAATATTATCTGACGTTGTCGAAGATTTGGTCCGAACGTCGATCGGCGGGACACAATATTTGGTAGTTACAGGCGGTTCCAAAATGTGGTTGATCAATGTCCAGAATCCTACAACTCCGTCGTTGACTTCGACCGTCGAAGTGGCGTCGGGGACTACAATTGAGGGAATTGCGACAAGCGGGACATATGCCTATGTCGCCGGCGGAGGTGCTGGATTTAAAGTATACAATATTGCAGTTCCGGCGAATCCGTCACTCGTCATTTCAATTGACAGCCTGGAATACTGCGAGAGCGTAGTCATTTCTGGACAATACGCTTATGTTGCAGCCGGCTCCCGAAGTCATATTTTGGATATTACAAATCCTGCAGTTCCATTGTATGTGGGCAGGATCGATGCATATGGAGGGTATCATCAATATCTCAATGTACGGTCCGGATATGCCTTTGTATGCAACTATGATGCTGGATTGGCAGTTGTCAATGTCACAAATCCGGCGGCGCCAGTGAACGTAATGGAAATCCCGACAGGGTTTAGAACTGCGAGGATCATTTTCGACGGAAATTACGGTTACGTTGCGGTCGGAGATTCCGGTGTATCGATTTATAATGTTGTAAATCCTGCCGCACCGGTATTTACAAGCAAGATTAAAACTACCGGACGGGCTGCTTCATTGTATTATGGAGCGGTTAATATTGCAAGCATTCCGACGGGTCATATATTTGTCGCAAACCGCAATCCTGCACCGGGGATCAGTGCTATCAATGTTTCAAATCCCCCAACCCCGACGACAGCATCATTTTTAGCAGCACAAGCTGCGCCATCAGGCTCAGCATACTTGCCATTTTATTTGAATGGGAAAGTATATGTCGCGTACGGAACTGCAGGATTACGCATCATTGATGTATCAAATCCGGGAAGTCCGGCACTTCTTGGCACTGCAGACCTTGGCGGCGATTCACGAGAGGTCGTTGTAAACGGGAATTATGCCTATGTTGCCGCAAGGGATTCTGGCGTGTATATCGTCGACGTTTCGAATCCTGTATCTCCCGTAAAAGTGAAAACACTAAAAACTCCGAGAGCACGAGGTATAGCGATAAGCGGGAATACGATCTATGTTGCGGCAAGTGATAGTGGAATGGGATACATCGATGCATCTGCGGCTCCAGAAGTATCGGTATTGAAGTATTCCGGGAGCAGTGTCTATGCAGAAAATGTGGAAGTTGACGGATCCGTAGCAGGCATTACCGATTATGGGCAAATAACATTTTACGATGTGACGAATCCCGCTGCACCTGTAAAGAAAGGATCAACGGGATCACTGAAAGTTGGTAATGAGGGATTCGCTATCTCGGGCAACGTTGCGTATGTCCCGGACGGTGATAGTATGCGCATATACAATATATCGAATTTGAATTCACCGTCTCTTATCGCAAAAATCAAAACCGGCGGATACGGATATGTCGCTGCAGTTGCAGGGGATTACTGTTATGTTGCATCGGAAGCGACCGGAGTACGTGCTATAAATATTTCCACACCCGCGTCACCGGTTGAAGACGGATACTACGACGATGTTCCTCAATCTCGCGGTGTTGTTGCGGATGGAAAATATATCTACGTCACCGAGAAAACAGACGGATTGTCAGTCTATTCAAATGATCTTGTAACGACCGTCCGGCGGAGCGAAGGTGTATTTCCAGATGAGATCACACTCCATCAAAATTATCCGAATCCGTTCAACCCGACAACGAAAATTGTCGTTGATCTCCATGAGAGATCATTTGTTTCTCTTGAGATCTTTAATGCCATTGGTCAGCGTGTCGCTCATTTATTAAATGCACAGTTGGTGCCTGGTTCATATACGGTACCGTTTGACGGTACCACACTTTCAACAGGCATTTACTTATACCGACTCCAGACAAATGGAGTGACCATGACAAAGAAAATGATGTTGATAAAATAACAGATGTGATATACATAATTCACTTATTTAACACCTCTCACTGAAGGGGGATTTATGAGACACAAGAGTATAATTGTTACAATATGTATCATGGCGTTGATGATGTCGGCGCCATTGATTGCGCAGAATCCGCTTGTGAACACGATGCCGGCGGTTGGCGTACTCGGTGCAAATGATTTGGTCACAAATACCAATTATGCACCAGCTTCAATTTCAACATTTGCGGAACCAATCGGAGTTGCGATCGATCCGACCACCGGAAAGCTTTTTGTCGCCGACCGTGACAACCGTCGGGTACTGCGTTTCAGTGCAACGGCAAAATTGACTAATGGCGCTTCTGCCGAAGCAGTGTTCGGGCAGCCAGATTTTGTTACACGTACGGTCAATACAGGAGGTATTTCAGCTTCATCGATGAATAATCCTAACGCAGTGTATGTCGATGGAAACGGACGATTATGGGTAGCGGATCGGGATAATCATCGAATTCTGCGATTTGATAATGCATCCTCAAAGGCAAGTTCTTCTGCTGCAGACGGTGTTCTCGGCCAGGATCTTTTTACGACGAATACTTCTGGAATTGCTGCCGATAGTATGAACGCACCGGCAAGTGTCTATGTCGATGCAAGCGGACGATTGTGGGTGGCAGATCGAGCGAACAACCGTGTGCTCAGATTTGACGATGCAGCGGCAAAAGCGGACGGTGCTGCGGCCGATGGTGTTCTTGGACAACCAGATTTTGTGACAAAAACGTCAGGAACCACCGCCACAACGTTAAATGCACCGTGGGGTATTGCCGTTGACGGTGAGGGTCGCCTATGGGTTGCAGATCGTTCCAATAGCCGTGTTCTGAGGTTTGACAGCGCCGCAACAAAAACAAATGGTGCTTCGGCAAATGGAGTGCTTGGACAGGCGTTGTTTACGACCTCAACCTATGCAAAGACACAAGCAGGACTGGGAGAACCGCGCGGTGTCATTGTGGACGGATGGGGCAGACTCTATGTTGCAGATGAAGGGAATACGCGCATTATGGTGTACAATAGTGCTGCATCTAAAGCGGACGGAGCGGATGCGGATCATGTCATTGGACAGGCAGATTTTATTTCTGATGCGTCGCCAAATCCTCCCACAGCGACAAGTTTATCATATCCTATTTCCGTCTTCATAGATAATTCGACAAATCATGTATGGGTGCCCGATGCATTCAATCATCGTGTGTTGCGATTCGATATTGGCCCGCCGGCCGCAGTCGGCGTACTCGGAACAACTGATTTCGTCACAAATACAAATTGGACTTCAGCATCAGATTCGACATTTGCCGAACCGGTGAGTGTGGCGGTCGATCCCACCACAGGAAAATTATTTGTTGCCGATCGAGACAATCGTCGTGTATTGCGATTTTCGTCAACAGCAGCAATGACGAACGGTTCGAAAGCCGAAGCGGTGTTCGGGCAGCCGGATTTTGTAACACGAACAGTCAATACCGGCGGAATTTCTGCTTCGACAATGAATAATCCCAACGGAGTTTCGGTAGACGGGAATGGACGATTGTGGGTGGCAGATAGAGATAATCATAGAGTATTGAGATTTGATGATGCATCAGCGAAAGTTAGTTCAGCGGCAGCGGATGGTGTGTTGGGTCAGCCTGATTTTGTTACCAACACTACCGGCACGGCAGGAGGAAAAATGAATGCGCCAGCAAGTATTCACGCCGATGCTGCGGGACGATTATGGGTTGCAGACAGAGCAAACAATCGTGTGCTGCGGTATGATAACGCTGCCGTAAAGGAAAACGGCGGTGTACCGAATGGTGTTCTCGGACAGGACAGCTATTCATCCGCAACGACTGGAACAACAGCGGCAACAATGAACGGACCATGGGGAGTGTTCATGGATGTCAACGGAAGATTGTGGGTTGCCGACAGATCGAATAGCCGCGTGTTGCGATTTGACAACGCTGCCGGAAAGACAAACGGCGCAGATGCGAATGGAGTTCTTGGTCAAGTGGACTTTACCTCATCGACATACGCTAAAACCCAATCTGGGCTTGGCGAACCGCGCGGCGTTACTGTTGATGCAACCGGCCGATTGTACGTTTCCGATGAAGGGAACACGCGTGTAATGGTGTATGACGATGCAGCAGCCAAAGCGAACGGTACGAATGCGGATAACGTGTACGGACAGATCGATTTTGTATCGGATGCTGCGCCAAATCCACCGTTAGCCAATAGTCTTAATTATCCGATATCGGTCTTTGTGAACAATCAAACCAGTGACATATTAATTCCCGATGCATACAACCATCGCGTTTTGCGTTTCAAAGGTCCCACCATTAATCTCACCGCACCGGCTGCACCGCAAAATCTTGTTGCCTATAGAGGGGCGGGATTAATATTGTTGAAATGGAACAAGAATGACGAAGGCGATTTACTTCGGTACAGAATATATGTCGGTATCACGACAAATCCGACTGCACTGGTTGATTCAACGACAGGCGGTCCAGCTGATACAGTAAAGATCGTTACCGGCTTGACAAACGATACAAAATATTATGTCAGGATAACAGCGGTCAACATCTATGTAATGGAGAGCGGATACAGTAATGAAGTGGATGCCACACCGTCGACGTTTGGTTCTGCGGTCGGAGTGTTGGGAACAACCGATTTTGTTACAAATACGAACTGGACTCTGCCGACAGATTCAACATTTGCGGAGCCTTCAAGTGTTGCGATCGATCCGATCTCCGGAAAATTATTTGTCGCAGATCGCGACAATCGCAGAGTATTGCGTTATAGTTCCTCCGCAAAGTTAGTCAACGGTGCAAAAGCGGAAGCGGTGTTCGGTCAACCCAATTTTACGACCCGTACGGCAAACACCGGGGGAATTTCAGCATCAACAATGAACAATCCAAACGGCGTTTCGGTTGACGCAGAAGGCAGATTATGGGTCGCCGATCGGGATAACCACCGTGTGCTGAGATTTGACAACGCATCGACGAAGGCAAGTTCAGCTGCAGCCGACGGTGTGTTGGGGCAACCTGATTTTGTCACCAACTCGACCGGTACGTCCGGCGGAAAGATGAACGCACCGGCCTCTGTTCACGCCGATGCAAACGGCAGGTTGTGGGTGGCGGACAGGGCAAATAACCGCGTGTTGCGGTATGATATTGCTGCAACCAAAGCAAACGGAGCAACACCGAATGGCGTGCTTGGTCAGGACAGTTACTCATCATCCACAACCGGTACGACGGCATCGACCATGAACGGGCCGTGGGGAGTGTACATGGACGTGAACGGCAGATTGTGGGTTGCCGACAGATCGAACAGCCGTGTGCTACGATTTGACAATGCTGCAGCGAAAGCGAACGGTGCTGATGCCAATGGAGTGCTGGGTCAGTTGAACTTCACTTCTTCGACGTATGCAAGAACGCAGTCAGGCCTCGGCGAACCGCGCGGAGTGTTTGTCGATGCATCAGGACGGTTGTACGTTGCCGATGAAGGGAACACAAGAGTGATGGTGTACGACAACGCCGGGACAAAGGCGAACGGCGCCAATGCTGATAACGTTTACGGACAATTCGACTTTGTTTCGGATGAAGCACCTTCACCGCCGACAGCAAGCAGCTTGAATTATCCATTGTCGGTATTTGTGGACAACAAAATGAGCACTGTATGGATCCCGGACGTCTATAATCATCGCATACTCCGATATAACGGACCGACGATCAACCTGACAGCGCCTGCAATCCCTCAGAACCTCGCAATCGTCAACGGCAATGCACAGGTAACGTTGAAATGGGACAAGAATTCAGAAGGGGATTTCGTCCGCTATCGAATTTATGGAGGAACTGCTGCCAATCCCACCACAAAGATCGACTCTACGACCGGTGGAATTATCGATACAACGAAGTTGTTATCTGAATTGACGAACGGAACGAAATATTATTTCCGTGTTACGGCAGTGAACCTTTATGGTATGGAAAGCGGATACAGCAACGAAGTGAATGCAACTCCATCGACGACGGGTGTCGAAAGCGATGGCAACACATTGCCGACCGTCTATTCACTGTCGCAGAATTATCCAAATCCATTCAATCCTATCACGACGATAAAATTCGGGTTGCCGGAAGCAAGTATGGTCACCTTGAAGATCTATGATGTGATTGGGAGAGAGGTCGCGACAGTCGTCAACGAAGAACTGACAGCAGGATACTATAATTACCATTGGAACGCATCAGCATTATCAAGCGGAGTATATATCTATCGGATCACTGCGGTTGGTTCCAAAGGAAATTCACAACAAGGTTACGTACAGGTAAAGAAACTGGTCTTGCAGAAGTAAGAAAGAAACGATACCATAAACCCTTGAAAGGTTGCTTGACGAGGACGTAGTCCCATTACCTTTCAAGGGTTTTATATACCATTCCGTAATATTTATATATCACGAAAGGTCTATGCATTTCATACTTAAAACAATCGTGTCGATAATGGTGATCATGACAACCGGCGCAAATCTTGCTGCGCAAACAAATTCTGTTGCCGCTACGCCGACCGCGAATAATTTCACTTATCCCCAATCTCTGTTCATCGATTCACAAAATGGACATGTTTGGGTGGCCGATTTCGATAATCATCGGGTCTTGCGGTTTGACGTTTCAACGCTGACAACAGTTTCAAAAATGCATTCTATATCTCCACCGGAACAGTATGTTCTGGCACAGAATTATCCGAATCCATTCAATCCAGTGACACGCATTGGTTTCACACTGTTTAATTCGGGATTTACGTCGTTGAAAGTATTTAATCTGCTCGGGAAAGAGGTCGCAACCCTGGTAGACCACGCAAAGGAAGCGGGTATCCATACAGTTACATTCGACGCTTCCCGTCTGCCGAGCGGCATATACTTTTACACAATACGTTCCGGGACATTTGTTGAAACAAAGCGTATGATTTTGTTGAAATAATATAGCGAATGAGGAATATCCTTACATGAAATTCTTACTACAACTCAGCGTCTTTGAGATTTTAATATGCACTACGGTTATTTCTCAATCTCCGTTGTTCAACAATATGCCTGCGAACGGAGTGTTAGGCCAATCAAGTTTTACGTCCAATCTCTCGGGCACAACATCAACCACTCTGAATTCTCCTTCAGGAGTTGCCGTCGATCCTACTTCGGGAAAAATATTCGTTGTCGATCGGTATAATAATCGTGTATTGCGATGGAGTTCCTCGGCAAAAATGTCGAACGGTTCACCGGCAGAAGCGGTGCTTGGTCAGCCGGATTTTACCACTGCCACGAGTGGATTGACGGCGATGAAATTTAACGATCCGCTCAGAGCGTACGTCGATAGTGCTGGAAGGCTGTGGATTAGTGATTACCTCAACAATAGGGTATTGCGATTTGACAACGCATCGTCCAAACAAACCGGCGCACCGGCTGACGGCGTATTGGGACAGCCGGATTTTACGACGAACAGCGGCGCTACATCGGCAGGGAAAATGAAAGGTCCCGTCGGAGTTTTTGTCGATGCGAATGGAAGGCTCTGGGTCACCGATCGTCTTAATCACCGGGTGCTTCGTTTTGATCAGGCTGCAGCAAAATCGAACGGCGCAAGTGCCGACGGAGTTTTGGGTCAACCGGATTTCACCACTGGAACGTACGGGCTTTCTGCAACGACAATGAACCGGCCGATGGGTGTGTATGCAGATGCAGACGGTCATCTTTGGATTTGTGAGGATGACAACAATCGTGTTGTTCGTTTTGATTCAGCGTTCGCAAAAATGAACGGCGCCGCAGCGAACGGAGTCTTGGGACAGCCGGATTTCACAACGAATACAAAAAACTTTTCCCGCAATGGCGTCAGCAATCTTCGCGGCGTGTACGGCGATGAGGCAGGAAGGATCTATCTGGTCGATGAATCAAATCATCGTATTCTGGTATTTGAACATGCTGCAAACAAACCGAACGGAGCATTTGCCGACATTGTGCTCGGTCAACCAGATTTTGGAAGCGACCCTATCATTCAACAGGAAGTGTATGATGCATCGACGTTGAATTATCTCTTCTTTATGCCGCGCGAAACCACCGCAGTAGTCAACGGTAAATATCCGTTGATCATTTCACTCCACGGGATCGGAGAAAGAGGGAGTGATTTGTGGAAGGTAAAAGGGGAGGGACTTCCGAAAATATTGGACGGTAAGAATACGTTTCCATTCATTGTCGTTTCTCCGCAATGCCCTTCAACGACTGAATGGTATTATAACGGCGGTATACAGCAAAAAATGAACTCTTTGATCGATAGTCTTATTGCACGCTATCCCGTCGATACGAACCGTATTTTTTTGACCGGTCTCAGTATGGGCGGAATTGGAACTCTGGATATGGCGATCCGGTATCCGAACCGATTTGCCGCGCTAATGCCGATTGCTTTTCGCATCGAGGAAGGTTGGGATTTGTGTAAAATCAAGGATATTCCGATGTGGGCATTTCATGGAGAAAAAGATGATATTATACCGATTTCCAAAGCATATGCTGTGATCAATGCATTGATCGTATGCGGAGCAAATCCGACTTTTACTACCTATTCGGATCTCTTTCATGATGCGTGGACAAGAACGTATAACAATCCTGCGGTTTATGACTGGCTTCTGACAAAGACAAAACAATGAACGGTCGATACTCAATCAGCAAGTATTATCACTCCTCATTGAAATATTCCTGCCTCTGTGCGGTTGTATTCTTTCTTACCATTGCGTACAGCCAAGAAAACGAAAATCTCCGTTCCTTTATGAGTGAGGAGATTGAGTGCGATCGATATGTCTTTTGGCCGGGAGACCTCCCGAAGTTTCGATGGAAGAATGAACATCAAGTCGAGAACGAAGTGGGTAAATTTCCGCTCGCAGTGACATACTTCGACAATGAATTCAGACAAGTTACCCATACGGGAAAGCCCGGAAGATATGGTGCGATTTTAGAAGGGGTGACACCCGCAGGATTTAAGATAAAACGATACGTCACACTGTTCAGTTCGGCGGTTGAGTTCGATGATTACAGCAAGAATGTTCCCGTCATCATGAACTGGTTGAATGAATACGGCATTGCGGATGGACTTTGGAAGAGATACGGCCAAAATATTGAACGGTTCTCATTCGGGAGTTTGAAGTATTTTCCCAGGCGCGATGCAGATGCAGCGATCTTTCTGGCCGGATTAAGCGAGTTGGATACTATCCCTAACAATTATGACACACCGCGTGTTAAAGATCGCCAATGGTGGATTACGCTGAAGAGAAAACTTGAAGGACGGTTTGAAATAATAAATCCTTTGACTGTCCCTCGGAAAGTTAGAAAATCATCCGCAGCCATTTTGAACGAACTAAAAATTGTGTCTTCCGGATACGACAATGCAAAAATTGAAAAAGTCAGGTCGGTATGCAATGAATGGGCTAAGAAAGGGAGCGTCCCTCACGTCACATTGATTGCTCACAAAGGGAAGATCATCTTTCATGAAGCATTCGGAAGCGAAAATAACGGTACGCCAATGGATATCAATTCGTCGATGTGGATGGCGTCGATAACAAAGCTTCTTACCGGAACGCTGATGATGCAATTTGTGGATCAGGGGATCATTGAACTCGACTCTCCCGTTGCCCGGTATCTGCCTGAATTAATCGGAAAAACGAATGACAATCTTACCGTCCGACATTTGTTCACTCATACGACAGGATTACAATTTGCCGGCGAATGGGCTTCAGATTGGAATGTTGCTCTTGACAATCAAGTAGCACACGTTTTGCCGACAGTAAAGGTTGGGAATTCTTTCTCCTACCATAAAGTAGGATATGCAATTGCGGGAAAGATCATGGAACAAATAACCGGGCGTGCTGTACCACTCTTATTTCAGGAATATCTCTTTCAACCGATTGGGATGGCGTCTGCATACTCTGACAATACATACGGCGGTTTGTATTGCACGACATTCGATCTCGCACGATTCGGACAGATGTTGTTGAACAAAGGGGAATACAACGGTTTCAGTTTTTTCACACCCCGGTCGTTTGAAAAAATGCTTCCGGCAAAACTTCCCGGCAGCAATCGCAAATGGGGGATCGGAACTTCGCCGATGAACAAATACGGTTTGAGCGAATCAGCGTTTGGACACGGGGCCGCGTCAGGAACGGTCTTTTGCATTGATCCCCACAACGAATTAGTGATTATATCGGCAAGAAATGCTGAAGGTAAATCCCATCGGGAATTCGAAAAACAATTCATCGAATCTGTTGTATCGTTAATCCAACAAAACTGAATCATTTGTGACGACATCGGTGAAAAGAAAACATTCTCTTTACTCCAAGAAGGAATTTGGACAGATACAGCTGATGCTGCCAGTGATTCTTCTTGTTTCCGTGTTCTCACTTTTCCCGCTTTTACGGGGCATCTACCTCGGTTTTACCGATTATCGTCTCGGGGATCCTATCTCGTTCAACGGCATAGAAAATTACATACAGTTGTTCAATGACGAATATTTCTGGAATTCATTCAAGATTGGCATGGTATGGACGTTGGTGGTGACTGCTCTACAGGTATCCCTTGGACTTGGACTTGCACTATTACTTAATACAAAAATTCGATTTGTATCGTTCTATACCATACTTATCCTACTTCCCTGGGCTACTCCGCCAATCATTCGTGGAATATTGTGGAGGCAGATGTATGAACCGAATGCAGGAGCAGTCAATATTATTTTAAGCGATTTCGGCTTAATTAGTGCACCGATTAATTGGTTGTCGAGTTTTGAGTACGTAATACCGGCGGTGATCGTTGCAGGTGTGTGGGGGGAAGTATCGAAGGCGGCGATATTTCTCCTGGCTGGTTTACAGACGATTTCCCATGATTTGTACGAAGCGGGAAGGATCGACGGTGCAGGAATGTGGGATCAATTCATGCATATTACGCTACCGATGCTCAAGCCGGTCCTGGCCGCGATCGTTTCACTCACATTCATGTGGAACTTCAATACCTTCGGTATAATATGGGTGTTGACACAGGGCGGTCCCGGTGGAATGACCCGGTTACCGATGCTTGCAGCATACGAAGAAGGATTCCGGTACGGGTACATCGGATATGCGGCGGCGATCGGCAATGTCATGATCATCGTCCTCTCGGTTATGTTGTTCTTGTATATCCGTGTCCAACTTCGCGAACGGAACGAAGCATGATAAAGAAAAAAACACTCACCAAGGTGCTGACTCATGGAATGATCATTCTATACCTCATCTTTTTGTTATTCCCGTTGCTGTGGGTGGTAGCCAGTTCTCTAAAACCGACGCAAGAAATCTATTCCGGTTCCCCGACAATCCTGCCGCAACACGTGACGCTTGATCATTATCAAACGGTGATCGATGGTCAACAGATTTTTCGCAGCATGTGGAACAGCGTTGTTGTCGGAGGGATATCAACGATCCTTGTGATATTCCTCGCCGTTCCATCCGCATATGCAATGGTCCGATACAAATCGATCCTGAATAACGGCATCTTAGGGTGGATTTTGGTATCGCAGATCTTTCCTGTCATCCTGGTGATGATCCCGTTGTATGTATTGTTGCGGCATATCGGTTTGACTGACACCCTTACAGGACTCACATTGATCTACGTCGTGTGGTCGCTCCCATTTGTTTTGTGGATGATGCATGGATATGTAAAGAGCATTCCGTTGGAGCTGGAAGAGGCAGCGGTGATGGACGGTGCGACCAGAATGCAAGTCATATTCAAAGTATTGACCCCGTTGCTTCTTCCGGCTATCGGCGCCGCGGCGTTATTTTCATTTATCTCTGCGTGGAACGAATTTTTCTTTGCACTCGTATTGATGAAAAGTCCGACATTGGCAACATTACAGGTGGAATTAGCGAGATATACAGGGATGGAGGGACAGGCGCGCACCGGTCCTCTCGCCGCGGCAAGCGTGATTGCCACAATACCGTCAGTTCTTTTGTTTGTGTTCATGCGCAAATGGTTTACCACAGGATTGATCTCGGGAGCGCTGAAGGGATAATGAGAAAAAATGCCGTCATTATACTGAGTGTTTTGGTTGTTTCAATCATTGCCTTTTGGATGATGCGGGATACGAGGACGGAACAGGATCTGCCGATGCGGTTTGTGAGTCTTGCATGGCAGGAGGGAACGATTGCTGCGAATAAGTCGATCGTCGCTGAATGGAATGCCGCGCATCCAGAGCTGCAAGTGGAGTACATTCAAGGGACGTGGAATTCAGCTCATGATTACCTTATTACATCATTTGAAACCGGCGACGTTCCTGATATCTTTCACTATGAATCGTCGGTGATCATCGACTATGCGATGCGGGGGTATCTTACCGATCTTTCTCCGTATATTTCAGCTGAGATGAAGAAAGACATTCTCGATGTGGCGTGGGCAACGGTCACGAGACCGAGCGGCGAAGTAGGAGGGATTCCTTTTCTTATTGAATCAATTGTTGTCTTATACAACAGGTCGATGTTTGAGAAAGAGGGAATAGTTCCTCCCACGGTTGCGCATCCGTGGAGTTGGGACGACGTGCAAATGGCAGCCAAAAAATTGACAAAAGATTTTGACAACGACGGTGTGATAGATCAATATGGAGCGGCATTCGGGCTGCGCAGTTCAGCAAATATTATTATGAATACGTCGATCAGTTTCGGCGGTTCTTTCTTTAGGAAAGAAGAGGGACACTTCGTAGTATCAGTGCGTGACGGCGAAAAAAAATTACTCGGAACGATCGTCGATATGCTTTATAAGGACAAAACTGCTTCACCTTCCAGTATCGGTGAATCTGGTGCGGGAATGATCCCTGGATTTTTTAGCGGCAGATATGCAATGCTGATCGGTATAGGATCGTGGGGAAGGCAACAGATTGTAGAGAACGGGCCGAAAGAATTCAGTTGGGGCGTCATGCCCCCGCTGAAAGCAAAAACACAAACATATGGAGCAAGCACACAAACATTGAGTGTCCCTAAACAATCGAACCGGGCGAAGGAGGCGATGGAATTCATCGATTTCATGCTAAGCTCAAAAAACATGGCGCGCCTTGCACTCGGTGATTGGATGATACCGACAAGAAGATCATGTTTGTCAATGCGTGAATTTCAAGATGCGGACAGCGGATGGGATGTTGTCTGTTCAGCCGTATCAACGCTGAGTGTCGGTTCCTGGCTCGGTGCACCTGGATATGAGGAATGGAAAAGCCGGGTAGCAAATCCTGTCCTTCAAGAATTGTTTGCCGGTCGTTTGTCGGTCGATGAGGCGGCCCGGCGCATTGAGCACGAAAGTAATATCGTCCTTTCCCGATATAAAAAGCGGGGGCAGGTGTGGTGATTTCAATGCAAGAGAGAGCACGCGGTGCTTTTATCGGACTCGCCGTCGGTGATGCGCTCGGCAGTCCGACAGAAGGGAAAACTCCTGAAGAAATATTTGCAAAATGGGGACGCGTGACGGACTTCCTTTCCGACGATCAAGGGGGAAGCGACGACACCGAATACGCGTTGTTCTCTACACGGCTTTTGCTGGAACAACGGCGACCCTTTACATCAAAGGAAATTGAAAAAGCGTATCGAGATCATATTATTAATTCATTCAACTCATATAAGGGTGCAGGTTTCAGCGAGATTATCGCTATCCATAATCTGACGAACGGATTACATCCTCCTGAGTCAGGCCAACATGCGCACAGTTGGAGCGATGGTTTGGCGATGCGCGTAACGCCGTATGGAATTGTTTCAGCCGGAAATCCTACAATGGCGGCGGAACTTGCCCGTGCTGATGGAGTTGTTGCAAACGCCGGCGAAGGAATATTTTCCGGACAAGCGATCGCTGCGGCTGTATCAATAGCAATGACAGGAGATTCGTTTGAGAAGATCGTCCAATCGGCTTTGGATGTTATTCCAAAAGATTCGTGGACCCATTCGTCAATTACGCGCGGCGTGAAGATTGGAAATGATTCCAAAGATGTATGGAGTGCTTTGGTTCCACTTCACAAAGCGATAGCATGTTCCTACTATTTTTGGCCTGATGTTGCGCCTGAAGCTGTCGGACTGGCATTCGGAATCATTGCTGCCGCGCGAGGGAAGTTTGACGATGCTGTCCTCGGTGCGGTAAATATCGGCCGGGACACGGATACTATCGCCGCTATCGCTGGGGCAATCTGCGGTGCGTCACACGGTATCCGGGCGATTCCAGAGCGATGGACAAAGCGAATATCAATATCACGCGGAATCTGTATCAGCGCGGTAAAAAATATGGACATAATTTCGACAGCGGATGACCTCTCTCTTCTTGCGCAAACATGGAACACAAAATCATGAGCGAGATGAAGCAACGGGCGCGTAATGCGATGATCGGACTTGCCATCGGCGATGCGATCAGTTGGACATCGTTGTTCCATCGCAGTTATCTCCTCCCCGCTTGGACTCGAAGGATACGCCGCGAGATGGATGCGGCATCGGAAACGACACATGTTATCGCAACACCGATGCCATTCTCCCTCAACCAACCGGCGGAATATTTCAATATTGGTCCCTCTGATGAAACCGAGTGGGGAGCATTTACAGCTGATATTCTATTGAATAATTTTAGAAATATTTCTTATAAAGACGCTGTGCTTCAACAATGGACTGTACTTGCCAATTCAAAAGAACCTATCCGCGGTGGAGTGGGTACTCAAGCAGCGCTGCATAATTTAAGAAATGGGATAATACCTCCACAGACAGGAAAAGAAAATCCGCATTATTTTGATGACGGTGCAATGTCCCGGTCAGTTCCGATTGGTGTTGTCTGTTCCGGAAATCCGGAAGAAGCAGCCCGTATAGCAGCGATCGATGCATCAATCACGAATAGTGAGGATGGCGTTTGGGCTGCACAGTCAATGGCAGTTGCGATTGCACTGGTGAGCAGCGGGATGAGCATTAAAGAAGCAATTCAAGATGCACGGAAATATCTTCCCGAGACATCCTGGATCAATCGGATCGTTCGGGAAGCGATGGATATAGTCGGACAAAGCACATCCATTATTTCTGTACTGCCGCTTCTTCACAACTCAATTGTGAATCGTGAATACAGCTATGGCAACGTTGCGCCTGAAACACTGGCGCTCACACTTGTTATCGCTCAGGTGCACGGGAATGATTTTCAATCTGCCGTTACGATGGCAACAGGTTTTGCGAAAAACGGCGAAACACTTCCTTCAATGGTCGGAGCATTGGTCGGCGCCTCCCATTCCGTACCGATTGGCAGCGAGAGCTGGCTGGATGCTATCGGAACTCTGAAGGGAATTTGTATTCCTTCATTCGCCGGGAAAAATTATCTCGAACTCAGCGAGCAGATCGCGAATATATCAGGACAAAAACTATCATTATGAGAATATCCTGGTTGGACATTTCTGAACGGGTCAAGCATGAGCTTCAGCAGCGTGAAGAGGAAGGGGACCACCTCGCTCAACTTAGTGCCGAGTGGCTTGAGATTGAAAAACTTCATTTGAATGAAGAACTGTTGAGGATAAAATCGGAATTACTTTACACCAAAATTGAAGCGGCACAGTCCGTTGTACAAAACAATTCTAAAGAACCGTCTGATTGGAAGGAAATTGAACGGTTATGTAATATCAAGGTGGAACCGGTTCCTTCATTTCAGTTATCCTTAATTGAAGACCGGATTCTCGGCGGTTGGCTCGGACGAAGTGCCGGTTGCCTGCTTGGCAAACCGATCGAAAAAATAAATAGAAGCGGAATCATCGAATTACTTTCATCAAATGGAACGTGGCCGATCTCAGATTACATCACGGGAAATGGAATACCTGATGTGCTACGTCAAAAATATCCATGGAACAAGCATTATGGGAAAGAAAGCCTGAAAGAAAATATCGAATGCATGACCGAAGATGATGATATGAATTATCCGATGCTCAATTTGTCGACGGTTGAAGAATACGGAGATACGTTCACGACAGAGAATATCATCCAAACCTGGATGAAAACGGCGCCGGTACTGTCAACATTTACGGCTGAGCGTGTTGCCTATATGAATGCATTGAACGGCATTGCCCCACCAACAACGGCGCTTGTCAGGAATCCGTACCGTGAATGGATCGGTGCGCAAATAAGGGCCGATCTGTGGGGGTGGATCTCTCCTGCACAACCTGCTCGTGCTGCACAGTTCGCATGGCGTGATGCGAGATTAAGCCATGTTCGCAATGGCATGTACGGCGAGATCTTTTTTGCGGCTGCGATTGCCTCATCATTCAGGAATGATACTGTTCAATCTGTTATTGAGGAAGCATTGGATTTTATCCCTTCCAAATCCAGGTTCGCAGAGGCAATTCGTTTTGTATTAACATTGCCGATCGAGCGACAATCGTGGGATGCAACTGTCGACGACCTGTATAAAAAATTCGGCACATATCACTGGGTACACACAATCAATAATGCAGCTCTTGTCGTTGCGGCGCTGTTGTCGGCAAAAGGGGATTTTGAAAAGGCAATTTGCAATGTTGTAATGGGTGGCTGGGATACAGATAGCAACGGTGCAACGGTCGGATCCTTAATGGGAACAATGCTCGGTGCAAAGAAACTTCCTTCCAAATGGATTATGCCGTTAAAGAACAAAATAAGAAGCAGTCTGAAAGGATTCGATAAATCTTTGCTGAGCGATCTTTCTATCAGGACTGCAAAAATTTCACTCTTTTCTCAATAACGATAGAATTCTATGAATACGAAAAATGAACAGTTGAAAAATAAACCGTTAATCCAGGATCGTGCCAGAGCATCACTTGTCGGACACGCGATCGGCGATTCGTTCGGCGATATTGCCCGCTCTCCTGATTACCATTTGCAATTTGGAATAACGATGGATTTTACGGAAAAGCCTGCACCCGGAACCGACGACACTGAATTTGCACTGCTTACGGCGCAGACGTTGATCAAAACAAAAGGGAATTTAACGGATGCTGACGTACTTGATGCGTGGCGAACGCACATTCTTCCGCTTTCTGAACTTAAAAGGGGAGGGGCAAGCGAAAGAGAGGCTGCGGCAAATATTCGCAGAGGAGTTTTGCCCCCTTTATCCGGCATATATAATTCTCATTATATGAGCGATGGTGCAGCAATGCGCGTTACACCCATCGGTATTGCTTGCGCCGGTGATCCGGATCGCGCCGCGATTCTTGCGGATATCGAATCACGCATCAGTCATTCGCGAGATGGATTATGGAGTGCACAGGCCATTGCCGCGGCTGTCGCCGTTGCCATGATCGGGGCTTCAGTCGACGAGATTATTCAAACTGCAATCAACGTTATTCCGCACGATTCATGGATGCGATTCACATTCACGAAAGCAATGAAGATCATCGAAGAAAGAAAAACACTTGAGGATTCGTGGAAACCGCTGCATGACGCGCTATGGACCGAGTATAAATCCGTATCGCCCGAAGCAGTCGCATCGGCATTTGCAATTTTTAAACTGACGAATGGAGATTTTAAACGGGGGATTATCTACAGCGGGAACTTCGGCCGTGATGCCGATACCATTTCTGCCATTGTCGGAGCGCTTAGCGGTGCGATGAACGGAATGGATCACATTCCTCCTGCGTGGGTGGAGAAGGTCCGTTTGACGACCGGTGTTTGTCTTCCGTTCACAAAAGGGATGGATTTGTTTGTCGTTGCAGATCAATTATCTGAATTAATTCACTACAAATGAAATACTCTTCACTTGGCCGGTCCGGATTGTCAGTTAGCAGATTGTGTCTCGGCACGATGAATCTCGGCAAATTAGTGGACGAACAGACCAGTTTTGCGATTCTTGATGCCGCAATCGATGCAGGCATTAATTTCATTGATACGGCAGATGTGTACGGCGGTGTTGGACATCGCGGACGGACAGAGGAGATCATCGGGAAATGGTTGTCGCAAGGAGGAGGCCGACGTCAAAAAATTGTACTGGCGACGAAAGTATACGGGAAGATGGGAGAAGGGATCAATGAACGGGGACTTTCCGCGTACCACATCCGTACTGCCTGTGAGGATAGTCTGCGTCGATTGAAAACGGATCACATCGATCTGTACCAGATGCATCATATCGATCGTACAGTCCCGTGGGATGAGATATGGCAGGCGATGGAAGTACTCATCGCGGAAGGGAAGGTTATTTACAATGGCAGCAGTAATTTTGCCGGTTGGCATATTGTTGAAGCCCAACTGAGCGCTCGGCACAGAAATCATAATGGACTCATCTCCGAACAAAGTTTGTATAATTTGACGAATCGGATGATCGAATTGGAAGTTATTCCGGCCTGCAGGAAATTCGGAATCGGGATAGTTCCATGGAGTCCCTTGGCTGAAGGGATACTTGCCGGAATTTTTGGCACAAACGACGGCGTGAGAAAAAAGACCGATGCAGTTCAAAAAGCACTTGAACAACACCGGCACAAAGTGGAAGAGTACGAAGTATTCTGTGCGTCGACGGGAAAAAACCCGGAAGCAGTCGCGATAGCATGGCTGTTGCATAATCCTGTCATCAGTTCCGTCATTATTGGTCCGCGTACTATCATCCATTTGCAAGGCATGATCGATGCTGTAGAAACAACGTTGAACGATGAAGAGATCACAAAGATTGAAACTATCTGGCCTGGTCCTGGCGGCGAAGCGCCGGAAGCATACGCCTGGTAATATGGGAACACATGAAGACTCAAGTGAAAAATAAAACAGGTTCTGCCGGCCGAACCGGTGAAAGTATTCGATCGGATTGTTATGTTCAATTCAAGGTCACCTCTAAAGGGGGGATCACAATCGATCTTAACAGCAAAGTCGAAAAATTATACGGCAATGCCATCCGTACCCAAATTATTGCCATCCTTAAACATTATGAAATAAAAAATGCAGCGGTAACATTGGATGATCGTGGCGCAGTACCGTTTGTCATTGCCACACGAGTAGAAACCGCAATAAAAAGATCCAATCCGCTTCAGCAAGGCGATTTCCAATTGAGAAGTGTCCGGTACACTGATAGTGGGAAACGTGATCGTATACGGCGTACGCGGTTATATCTTCCGGGAAATGAACCGCACTTTTTTCTAAATGCAGGGTTGCACAAGCCGGATTGCATCATCCTTGATCTTGAAGATAGCGTCGTACCTGCCGAGAAAGATGCGGCTCGCATCCTCGTGAGGAACGCCCTCAGGAATGTCAATTTTGGAAGTGCAGAAAGAATGGTGAGGATCAATCCATTCCCGCTCGGACTCGAAGATATTAAGCAAATCGTTCCTGGTAATGTGCAGACAATCCTTATCCCGAAATGTGAATCATCCAAGCAGATAAATGATGTCGATGCAGAAATTGATTCAATACTTTCGAAGCATAATATAAAACGGAACCTGTTCCTGATCCCGATCATTGAAAGTGCACTTGGGATCGAACGGGCGTTCGAGATCGCCTCTGCCAGCCGATGGAATTGTGCATTGGCAATCGGATTGGAAGATTATACTGCTGATATCGGTGTCGTGCGAACGAAAGTGGGAACTGAAAGTCTGTTTGCCCGTAGCGCAATCGTCAATGGAGCAAAAGCGGCCGGAATTCAGGCTCTTGATTCTGTTTTTTCCGATGTAAATGATGATGAAGGATTACGGCAAAGTGTGGAAGAAGCAAAAGGGCTTGGTTTTGATGGAAAAGGTTGCATACATCCACGGCAGATCAAAATAATCCACCAGGCATTTGCCCCGTCACCGGCAGATGTGGAATATGCCCGCCGCGTGATTGATACGTACAATGAAGCCCAAAAGACAGGATCGGGAGTGGTCGCGCTTGATTCAAAAATGATCGATGCGCCTGTTGTGAAATGCGCGCATCGCATTGTTATATTGGCACAATTGGATTCAGAAAAATAATCGTGTTATGACAAAAGCAACGCAATCTAAATTTATTAAGAATGCCGCGGGACGACTTGTCCCGGAAATGATAAACGGCGTCAGGGTGATTCCATTCAAAGGAATCAACAAATATATCCCTCAAGGGAAAATTGCTGCACCTCCCGTTCGCAGTTGCGCCGATTATCCTTCCAGCGGGAATAAAGTCGTTAAAAATCTGAAAGAGGCGCTGAAAAAATCCGGATTGAAAAGTGGAATGACGATCTCCACACACCATCACTTGCGCAACGGCGATGCTGTGACGAATATGCTATTCGAAACGATCAAGGAAATGGGAGTAAAGAATATCCGGTGGTATCCAAGCGCCTCGTTTCCTGTCCATGAATATTTAATCAAGTACCTGGAAGACGGGACAATTCATCATATCGAAGGAAGCATGAACGGACCGTTGGGGCGTTTTGCATCAGAGGGGAAGATGAACGGAACCGGCGTATTGCGTTCGCACGGCGGTCGGTATCGTGCGATTCAGGATGGCGAAGTCCATATAGACATTGCGGTCATTGCCGCACCGTGCGCTGATCCGTTCGGAAATGCAAACGGTGTGGCGGGGAAATCTGCCTGCGGCCCCCTTGGCTTTGCGCTTGGAGATTCCGAATATGCTGACAGAGTGATCGTCGTTACTGATACGCTGGTGGATTTCCCTTGCGTGCCGTGGCACATTCAGGGAAACAATATTGACTATGTCGTTGAAGTCGATTCACTGGGAGACCCGTCAAAGATTGTTTCAGGCACAACACAGGTGACTAAAAGCCCCGACAGGATACTCATCGCTGAATACATCACTCAGTTCGTAGAAGAATCGGGGATTATGCAAAACGGCTTTTCGTTCCAGGCGGGTGCGGGAGGGATCAACCTTGCATTCTTATTGCTCCTGAAGGAACGAATGAGATCGCAAGGGGTGAAAGCACGTTTCATCCGTGGCGGTAGCACCCAGTACCTTACTGAAATGCTTGAAGAAGGATTGACCGATTACATACTCGATGGCCAAGCTTTCGATATGGCGGGTATCCGTTCGCTGCGGGAGAATCCACGGCATGTGAACACAAGCCCCTTTACAAGTTACAATTTTCATGGGAAAGGGAATTTCGCTTCAATGCTTGATGCTGTTGTTCTTGGTGCGACGGAGGTTGATCTCAATTTTAATGCCAATGTCGTCACTCATTCCGACGGATATTTATTGCATGGTATCGGCGGTTGGCAGGATTGTCTCTTTGGGAAGTGTGTCATTCTCGCGATCCCTTCATTCCGTGACAGGGTGCCGATCATCGTCGATCGGGTCACGACATTATGCGGGACGGGTGAAATGGTTGATGTCGTTATTACAGAACGCGGTATTGCGATCAATCCAATACGTAAAGATTTGATAAGGAAACTGTCGAGAAGTAGGCTGCCTCTTCGCACGATCGAAGACATACAACGGGAGGTGTACGATATATGCGGCGGGAAACCGGAACCGCCGAAGGTATCAAATGACGATGTCATTGCAGTTGTGCAATGGGTTGATGGAACAGTCATTGACGTGGTGAAAAAAGTATCAATTTCCTCTGAATAAACTGCAATTTATAGGGTTCACGATTTTTTAATTGTTTACAGTTTTCTGAGTGAATGCATTGAGTCCGATATTTACTTCATGATGGAGTTGTGCTGGCGACAAGTGGCTATATATTTCTGTTGTTTTTATCGAACTGTGTCCCAAAAGTTTTTGTACTGCATATAACGAAACACCTTCCCTAACTAAAGCAGATGCAAATGAATGTCTGAGACTGTGGAAGTGGATCTTTGGATCGATCCCGGCCTGTCTTACATACCTCTTAAACACTTTAGAAACAAAATAATTGTCGAATTGCATCCCTTTCCGATTGTAAAATACCCAATCGCATTCGAATTTAACTCGTTGTTTTCGCTCCAATAACCTCTCGTATAATTCCGGATTCATCGGAATAATCCTGATCTTTTTACTTTTCGTTGTAAATTGGTCACTGTTTTTGATGATGATACACTGCTCATCAAACTTGATATGTTCCCACTTGAGATACCGTAATTCACTGAGCCTGAGTCCGGTAAATAAAGCAGTGTAAAATAGATCCTGGTATTCTACGTCAGGGATTATACTGAACAGATTCTTGAAGTCGGTAGGGGAGAGGAATGCCGGGAGCACTTCCGGCGTTTTTGGTTTCTTGATCCTTTTGAATGGGTTATCGTTGATGATTTTCCAATCCATCGCCTTCTGAAATGCTGCCGACAGTGAGATGAAGATCCTTCGTGCGGACCAAGCAGATGACTGGTTACACTTGGCACTGATGAACTGTTCAATCTCTCTTATTCCGATTGATGCTATGGGAACATCTCCCATATTGCGCCGCAGTTCATTGAACGCCGATTTATATGTCCGTAAAGTATGTTTTGTGAGAACACCGGAAGCATACCGGAAGTAATCATTTCCAAATTCCGATATGGTCGTAGAGGCGAGGGGATTGGCTTGACGGATTTTGAATGATCTCAGGAACGAATTGGCATCCGATTTCGACTTGCATTTTGTCGTGACTTTGATACGCTTACCGCTTGCATCACGATACATGAGATGGTAGTAGTTACCGACCTTGGTGAGGAACATAAAAAAACTCCCTTTCTGTGTAAACAAAAAGGGAGTGCCAATTTTGGTACTACCTGTATTAAAAGTATTGAAAAGAAAGGATTATTTTTATCGTCTCACCGAGTTAGCAAACCGCTGGTTTAAGCCACTCACCCACCTCTCCGGGACAATTTCGACTTTTGAACATACAAAAATACGAAACTTGACCTCGCCGTGCAAGAACAAAGTTCTATTTTGCCACGATCATTTTTTTTGTACCGGAGAAATTTCCGGATTGCAATCGGTAAAAATACACACCGGTAGCAACGATGGAAGAATCCCATGTAACGATATGATCGCCGGCGGATAATTCGTCATCGATAAGAGTGGAGATTTCCCTCCCGAGTATGTCGAACACCTTCAATGTCGTTCGTTGCGCGACGGGAATCTGGAACATGATGGTGGTTGTCGGGTTAAAGGGATTGGGATAATTTTGCTGCAGACGAAACGACCAGGGAGAAAAATGATCGTTGCCGACCCCCAATAAAGTGAAATTGATATTCGGGGTTGTCTCTTGAGCGCCGTCATTGGTGTACTGGCGGATTCGGTATTGTACCGTTACCAATGCACCGATATTGTCGTAGTACGAATACCGCTGGGTCGTATCGGTATTTCCTATAGCAGTGACCAACCCGACTTCTTCAAATTGAATTCCGTCGAGACTTCTTTCGATCCCATATCGGTTGATGCTGATTTCCGAGTTGACACCCCATGTTACTTTTACTTGGTTGCCTGACGAATCCCAGGTCGCGCCAAAATCAATAAATCCGGTCGGGACGGTGAGCGCACTGGTGACCATTTTGTCAATGTAAAATACTTTCGTCTTACCGTTGATATCTGCATGAAGCGCCTGCAGCCGGAATCCGTTAAATTTGTTGTCGGTGTCGGTGATCTTTCCCGCGGTCAGGTAGGGAGTAAAGAGATTCTCGTCAAGTTTGGTGCCGATCAATTTCCAACCGATGTGATTGACCGGAAATGCAGGGCCGGAGCATATTTGTCCGTTGGCATCTCGTATCACCGTTCGCAATGTGATGTCCATTTTTTCGTTCGCCCACACCCATGCTCCGATATAACTGCCTCGAAGCATCGATCCCAATTCAGCATTGGTTGCCCGTGTGATCCTCACGTTCCAATCCAGCGCCGTAGCTGCATCATCGACGTAGGTGAATTTACCGCTATGGGACCCTTCATACGGATGTTCATTGCTCCACACGATATTCGATGAAGCAATAACGATTCCAACCAGTTGCGCGGTGTTTCCCTGCGACGGTTGCAGCCAACCGGTAATTCCTGAATTAAAATTAAACAGTACCGAAGGTGCAACGGTTCTATTCGGATAGTGCACCGTAATATCGTCGACGAAAATTGTTCCAACCGCTTTTCCTCCGGCGGCATTATTTTCGCCTACGAGAATTTGTATCTGTGTCAAAGTGATGGGAAAATCGAGTGTCCCGCCGGCGACCGGCTTGGCATTCACCATTTTGAAACCGATGTTTTGCCAGGCACCCGTCCAGTTTACGATTGTCGGAGAAGTAATATAAAATTGTTCACCGTTTTTATCCTCGAAGATCAATTTCAGAGTATGGCCGCCGCCATTACCGTATACTTTAAGGTAGATACTATCCGGGCGGCTGGCAAGCGGCATGGCGGTGAACATGATAGCGGTTGTAACGTCCGCTGTCGGAAAGCTGTAAAAAATGCGATATGAATTGGGAGCGGAAAAGACAGTATCGGAACTCAGACCAAAAAAAACATTATCAGGATCGGTGCCGGTGACATCCTCTGTCCAAAGAAACCGGTCGTTAAAATTTTCCGAAATGACCGTTGTATCCTTTCCGTTGAAATCATAATTCAGAATTATTTTCACGGTATCCAGCGATACCTGAAAAGTTCCTTTACCGAATGCTGTTGCTGTGACGACATTATCGGTTGGCGAAAAATTTAATCCTTGTCCGACTACGGTGGAAATGATCTGCGTTCCCTCGATTGCCAATTCGTTATTGCCGGAATCAATACCGAAGATTTTTATCGTTACCTGCTCACCGGGAGTCATGACGAGTGACGTTGGGTATACCCGTAAGTTGTTGATGACGCGGACATAAACCTTAACTGAATCGGAGATTGTATTGTGCTGTATCCGTACCCATCCGCTGTCATTTGTATTTTTTGCCGTGAAAAGCCCTGTCGAGTCGATGGTTCCTATGGAAGTATCGGCGCTCCAGGTGGTTGCAACGGGCAACGCCAGGGGATTATAAAATTCATCTTTCCCTTCGGCATGAAATAAATACGTTCTACCTTGAAAAATGTCTTTACGATCTTCCAGAATATTTAACTTATACAGAGTCCCGACCGGTGCTGTGCTGACTACATGGAGAGTATTTGCAACGGAACGTTCTCCGCCGGGATCGGAGGGAGAATTGACTACTTTGCCGCGTACAACCATGGTGGTCGATCCGCCGCCGTCAAGATTGAAAGCATTGTTGACACCGATGGCAACAAGGAAATTCGCCATTTCCGTGAAGTTCATGCCAAGACTCGTCGTTTGACGTCCATCCACGGTACACAAATATACTTTTGAAGTATCGGCATTGATGCCGACAAATGTTCTCGGGTGGCGCGCTTCGTTAAAACTTGTACCCGATTGATCGTAATCGCCCAACGTTGGATAGGGAACACCGTTTTTTATTAAATGTCCGTTTCCGGAGATCAACTGCGTCAATCGGTGTACATTCGCGGGATTGAATGGATTATACGAAAGGAGAAGTTTTACCGTATCGTTTACGGCAAGATCGGATGTAATAAATGTTGCCGGGGCTCCGCTGCCGCCGGAAAGGACAAAACCATCTACTGGGATGGAGTTATTGCCGGCACCTTTGTGTGTGACCACCGCAACGAGCGTATCGTTTGTTGCGAGAGGTTGTGAAACAATGAGTAATGTCGCCTCGGCGCCAGTGGCGTCGGTTCCAGTCGTTCCACCTTTGAAAGAAGAAAACAATACTGTCTCACCCGCACCCCGGCTCGTATTGCTTTTGTTGATAGTCAACGGTGAGCCGCCTTTCGAAAATATTTTTCCGGAAAAATTAAAACGTTCGATGAACACTTTCTTGTCTTCGGTCATCGCGAAACTCGATTTGGATGTCGGAATTCCATACACCGGCTTTCCGTTTACCAGTTGGTTGTGGACCGGCCATCCGGTTTCAAAACTGAAAAATCCGCCGTTGATAGCGCCGATCACCCGATGTCCGACTTTATCGTTGGCAGCGGATTGAATTGTAGTTTTTGTCAATCCGGAAGGACGATAACTTTCAAGCGTCAGATGGGGATTTGTGATATCGACTTCGAGAACATCCAGCGTAAACGGTCCTGGAAGCGTATATTGCGTAAGAACAACTCCGGGGGTGACTATTTCGGTTGAAACGGTGTCCGGCCATGCCGCGAAAACTGTCAAAGGGAAAAAGAGCAAGAGGAGTAAGTTTTTTTTCATGATAGGATGCCCTGTAATGGTGGTGGTAATCAAAATGACTTTGATCCGTACTGTGCAGCAAAAATGGAGGTAGGTGTGGACCGTAGCGGGATCTCCGCCTGAGGCAGATGCGCCTTCGGCGCAGAACCGCTGACCGCATATAAAATTTTTGTGGACCGTAGCGGGATCTCCGCCTGAGGCGGATGCGCCTTCGGCGCAGAACCGCTGACCGCATATAAAATTTTTGTGGACCGTAG
>CAYJMS010000001.1:162783-1331317 GCA_964371615.1 uncultured Chitinophagaceae bacterium | reverse complement strand
GACTCGAACCCGCGACATCAACCTTGGCAAGGTTGCGCTCTACCAACTGAGCTACTCCCGCATTAATTTTTTGCAGATTTTAAGTATTTCTTCAGATGAACCTGCGACATCAATCCC
This sequence comes from uncultured Chitinophagaceae bacterium, assembly GCA_964371615.1. Lineage (GTDB taxonomy): Bacteria > Bacteroidota > Ignavibacteria > UBA10030 > UBA8401 > SpSt-333. The sequence goes on along the minus strand of CAYJMS010000001.1, from coordinate 1,331,200 downwards.
GACGGAGTCGGGATTGCGCTCTACCAACTGAGATACTCCCGCAAATCGTATCAAATATAAAAAACCTTTACTCGTAAGTCAAGAATACTTACCATTTATCGTGAAATTTCCACAATCTCGTACCGCAATTCACCTGCCGGAACTTTAATATTCACGACGTCGCCTACCTTTGCCCCCATTAATCCCTTGCCGATCGGCGACGTGGTCGAGATCTTGTTTTGGTCAAAATCCGCTTCTTCAGGGGAGACCAATTGATATTGAATCTTTTTACCGTTTTTTGACTCTTTGATCGTTACTTTTGAAAGTATATATACCTTATCCGTCGGCAGATCTTTGCTGTCGATGATCCGTGATTTTGACAACGTCTCCTCAATTTTTGCAATGCGATATTCCAAATGACGCTGTTCTTCTTTCGCCGCCTCGTATTCGGCATTCTCGCTCAGATCTCCGTGACCGCGTGCTTCGGCAATCTTTTGTGCAATCAAAGAACGGCCGTTGATCATCATGTCGCGAAGTTCATTCTCCAATTCGATGAACTTCTCTTTTGTCAGATAGACTACTTCACTCATAATCCGTCGGTGCTCGGTTGGTGATATGAAAAACAAAAGCCATCGTCCGTTGGGACAATGGCTGTTTCTTACTATGATAAATTTATGTGAATTATCGCGCAGAAGCAAGCAAAATATTGACCGGAAGAAATTACTTCACTCCGGACATGATCAAATGTCCGAGTTTATCCCTTTTGGTCTTGAGATATCGCTCATTGGTGCTATTGGCTTTTACTTCAATCGGTACACGTTCTGTCACTTCAATGCCGTACCCTTTTAATCCGACGATCTTTTTCGGATTATTGGTGAGCAGTCGGACTTTGCGGACTCCGAGATCCAAAAGGATTTGTGCTGCGAGACTGTAATCCCGGACATCGGCATGAAACCCGAGTGCTTCATTGGCTTCAACGGTGTCCTTACCTTCGTCCTGCAGTTTATATGCTTTGATTTTATTCAACAATCCGATCCCTCGCCCTTCCTGGCGCATGTACAGCACGATTCCTTTCCCCTCTTTTTCAATGATCGACATCGACGTATGCAATTGTTCGTTGCAGTCACACCGTTGTGATCCGAAGACATCCCCGGTCAGGCACTCCGAATGAACGCGGACAAGAATCGGTGTTTCGGCATCCAGCGAACCCTTGACAAGGGCAATATGTTCTTTATCGTCGACAGACGATTTATACAAATGAACATCAAACTTCCCATTCGGCGTGGGAAGTGAAGTCGAGACAATTTTCTGGACCAATTTCTCCCTATGTTGTCGGTATTCCACAATATCCTTGATAGTAACAATCTTTAGATGATGGTGCTCGGCGAGTTTTGTCAATTCCGGTAATCGTGCCATCGTACCGTCGTCATTCATGATCTCAATCAACGCCCCTGCCGGGTATAATCCCGCAAGCGTGCAGAGGTCTACGACGGCTTCTGTATGTCCTGCCCGCTGCAGTACTCCACCTTCGACGGCGCGTAACGGAAAAATGTGTCCCGGACGACCGAAGTCGTTTGCCTTGGCAGACGGATCGGTAATCGCTTTAATTGTCAGTGAGCGATCCAGGGCAGAAACTCCGGTCGTCGTTCCATGCAGATAATCGATCGGCACTGTAAAGGGTGTCTGATGGAGAGAGGTATTATTCTCCACGATAGGTTCCAAATGGAGTTCATCGGAACGTCGCGCAGTCAATGAGGCACAGAGAATTCCCCTGCCGTGTTTCACGAAGAAGTTTATGATCTCCGGAGTGATTTTTTCGGCGGCAACGACGAAATCCCCTTCATTCTCGCGGTCTTCATCATCAATAACGATGATCACTTTACCGGAACGCAGATCGTCGAGCGCTTCATCGACTGTGTGTATCTTGTGCGGCATTATTGAGAGACGCCTTCCACTTCGCCCTGCTTGTTGACCACAGCAATGGATGCACGTTCGAGTTTAATTTTGACTTTTTCGGCAACTTCCAGCAGCACCGTTTTCTCGTCGAGTCCAACGATCTCACCATGCATGCCTCCCGCAGTGATTACTTTGTCTCCTTTTTTAATTGCCGACAGGAGTCGTTCCCGTTCTTTCTGTTTCTTTTGCTGCGGGCGAATAATCATGAAATAAAATATGGCGATGATCGCACCGAACATAATCAGTGTGCTGTAAATTTCTCCGCCTCCCTGGCCTCCCTGTGACGGCGCCATCGCGATGATTGAATTGAACATTATGGTACTCCGTTTGGTGATAAAAAATACTAGTGTTGCACTGTTAATTGATCCAGCATTGCTCGTTTCCACGGGGCAAACGTGCCGGACAAAATATTAGTACGCGCTTCGCGCATGAGCCAGAGATAAAACGAGAGATTGTGGATCGACGCCAATTGTAAACCGAGAATCTCATCGACCTGGAACAAATGCCTCAAATACCCACGTGAAAAATTTTTGTTGGTGTAACTATCAAATCCGTCGTCGATCGGCGAATCGTCCATCTTCCATTGGGCATTGCGGATATTGATCCTGCCGTTCCGCGTGAAGAGCATCCCGTTTCTTCCGTTTCGTGTCGGCATGACACAATCGAACATATCGACACCGCGTTCGATACTTTCCAGCAAATTTTCCGGTGTCCCGACTCCCATTAAATATCGCGGTTTTTCGCGCGGCAGGAACCGGGTGGTGAATTCAGTCAGATCATACATCGTCTCTGCGGGTTCACCTACCGCAAGACCGCCGATCGCGTATCCCTCGAAATCCAGGTCGACCAGACTTTTTGCACTTTGTTCACGGATATTCTTGTATACGCTCCCCTGCACTATAGCAAAAAGCGATTGCTGATGTCCGTAAAGCGGTTCCGATTCTCGTAACGCTGTCTGACATTCTTTTGCCCATCGCAATGTCAGTTCATTCGAATCGCGTGCATATTCTTCCTCGCACGGAAAAGGAGGACATTCGTCCAGCACCATCACAATGTCCGATCCGATCGCACGCTGTATCTCTATTACCCTGTGCGGTGTAAAGAAGTGGGACGAACCATCGAGGTGCGATTTAAATGTCACGCCGTCATGGGAGATTTTTCTGAACTCGCTCAAACTGAAGACCTGATATCCACCGCTATCCGTCAGAATCGGTTTGTGCCAATTCATAAATGTATGCAGACCGCCCATCGCCCGCATCACTTCCATCCCCGGCCGCAGATACAGATGATACGTATTCCCAAGAATGATCTGCGCACCAAGTTCGACCAGTTCACGCTGCTCCACCGCTTTCACCGTCCCCTGCGTTCCGACCGGCATAAAGATCGGAGTTTCGATCATACCATGATCGGTTTCCAGGACACCTGCGCGGGCTGATGATTCGGTATGAACAACGGTAAACTTCACTGCTGAAAGATACGAAAAGTTACCGGCGAATTCAACGCAGAGAGATTACGGAGATAAACGAACGATTTTCCAAGTGCCGTCATGCTGTTTTGTATATTGAATCCTGTCGTGCAGTCTGTTCAGTCTTCCCTGCCAGAATTCAAATTCATCCGGTATTACTCTGTATCCGCCCCAGAACGGCGGGAGCGGGATCTCACCATTTTTGAATTTCTCCAGCATTTCACCAAAAGCCTTTTCAAGCAATGCACGAGCCGATATCTCACTGCTTTGCTGAGAAGCCCATGCTCCCAATTGAGAATCGATCGGCCGTGTGCGAAAATATTCGAACGATTCTCCAGCGGTTGTTTTTTCGACTCGTCCGGTAATGCGTACCTGACGTTCGAGCGGTTCCCAAAAAAACAACAATGCGGCATTCGGATTTTCGGTAAGATCGTGTGCTTTCTTGCTGCTATAATTGGTGAAAAAGACAAAACCTTTTTCATCGTATTGTTTCAACAACACCGTCCGGACGGAAGGACGACCTGCCTTCGACGCGGTCGCTATGGCCATGGCGTTGACTTCGGGAATTTCGGACGCAATGGCTTCCTTGAACCACTTGTTAAATTGATCGAACGGATTCGTATCCACATCGTGTTCGTCGAGCGAACCCCGCTTAAAATCTTTTCGAAGATCAAATAATGCCGGCTTTTCTTCTTTCATGCTTTTAATATAGCGAAAATTCGCCCTTTGACGAAATGAAATCATACCCTCGAAAATACGACAGGTCAAGCATTTCTGCCTGACCTGTCGTAGGGAAACGTTCAGAATCATTGATCCTGTATTTTCTGCCGTTATTTGCTTTTATCCGGGAACGGCGGAGGATTCGGAATACGATATTTGTAATTTTTCATCTCTTCCTTTATCACTTCAATCGCTTTCAGGAGCTGTTCGTCGATGCCCTGGAATTCTTTCGCAGGATCGTTGTCCACAACGATATCAGGATCGACGCCATAGCCTTCCATGATCCATTCCTTGCCGTCCACATCATACCGCGAAAATTCCGGACGGTTTAATGATCCGCCATCCACGATTGGCAGCGATCCACGGATGCCGACAACACCACCCCACGACCGTTTTCCGATCAATTTCCCGAGGTTATACTTTTTGAAACGATAGGGGAATATGTCACCGTCCGATGCGGAGAATTCATCCAGCAACAGCACTTTGGGACCGAGATGCATTCCATCCGGATTAGCTGAAGGCATGCCGTTCCGCTGATATCCGATCATGGCCAATTGCCGTGATAACCTTTCAGCGATCATCGGAGACACATTTCCTCCGCCGTTACCGCGGTCATCAATGATCAATGCCTCCTTGCGCAACTGCGGATAAAAGTGTTTGACGAATTCATTCAATCCGTTTGCTCCCATATCGGGTATATGAATGTATCCGACTTTACCGTCTGTCGCTTTGGAGACCGTTTCGATGTTTTTCTGGACCCAGTTATAATAGTATAACGGAGCTTCATTCGCGATCGGGATAACGGTGGTTTCGCGGCTGCCGGATTCCTTTGCAGAAGCATTGACTTTCAGCGTTACCTGTGTACCAACCGTACCGACCAGCGCTTCATAGATATCATTCATTTCATTGGTCGGCTTGCCGTTCACAGCGATAATGAAATCTCCTTCATTAACATCAACACCTATCTCCGTCAACGGAGAACGCAGTTTTGAATCCCAATTCTGTCCTTTTAATATCCGTGCTATGCGGTAATATTTCGACGAAGCATCACGTTCGATCACTGCACCAAGAAGTCCCAGTGTAACACGTTCCGCCTTGGGGTAATCGCCGCCGCCGACGTACGCATGACCGATATTGAGTTCACCGATCATTTCGCCAATTACATAGGTCAAATCGACGCGGTGATTGACGTGCGGAATAAGCTGGGAATAATTTTCCCGCATCTTTTTCCAGTTCACGCCATGCATATTCGGTGCGAAAAAGAAGTCGCGCATTTGACGCCAGGATTCGTTGAAAATCTGCGCCCACTCAGCCCGACGATCGAGATTCATTTTCATATCCGAAAGATTGAGTTTTTCCTTCGGATCGATTTTTCCCGACGGCAGATCGATGATGGAAAATGTTCCGCTCATTCCTATAAGCATTTTTTTGTTATCGGCCGAGATTTCGTATCCGTTGACATCACCGAGTTCTGTTTCTTTCTGTTTGTCGAGTTCATACACATAGAGACTTGACTTCGGATCCTTCATCCCCTGGCGGATGTAATAGACCTTATCACCGACGATATTAAGATTCCGATACGCTGCAGCGGCAACCGGCAGTGATGCTACACGCTGCTGAATTCCTTCGAGATCAACTTTAACAACAACATCCTTCGGTTCGTCCTTTTTCTTCTCGTCTTTTTTCCCTCCCTTTTCGTCGTTTTTCTTTTCTTCTTTTTTAACAGTCACTTCGTCGCTTTTCGGTGCAAAGGGCGACGGGGTATCCTTCGACAATGTGATAAAATAGATCTTTGCCATGTCGAAATAGGCATGGTTCCATTCCGTCCAGCTGTACGACGGACTGAATGACCGGTTCGATATGAAGAAAAGGTATTTACCGTCTGAACTAAATACCGGATTTCCCGAATCAAACCATCCGTCGGTTAATTCGGTCGATTTTTTTGAATCAACAGAATAAAGCATCACTTTATTCATGACATCCTGTTCCGGATTTGTGAATGTAATCCATTTAGAATCAGGCGACCATGAGTAATCACTGTACTCCCATACTTTTGATTCCGCCACCAGAGTGACAGACTTTGATTCGACGTCAACAAATTGCAGATGTTGCGCCCTGTCTGCCCAAAGAAGCTTCTTGCTGTCCGGTGACCAGAGCGGTTGATATTTATAATTATCGGAATTTTTTGTTACCTGTACCGGTTCACCAAGACCGTCCTGCGACCGGATCCAAATTTCATCCTCACCCGTTTTATCGGAGACATAGGAAATCCATTTACCGTCGGGAGACCATTTGGAATTCCGTTCATGGACACCGGAAGTGTTAGTCAGATTTCGTGTGTTTCCATTTTTTGCGGGAACGGTAAAGATTTCGCCACGAGCGCCGAACAGCGCTCTGTTGCCGTCCGGTGAAATTTCGTAGTTTGTGATTTTCTTGCTGACATCGATAATTCCGCCGCGGCCGGATTCAAAATCATCTTTGATGCGGACAGGAATTTTGGACTCTTTTTCGGACGCAAGATCGAACCGATAGAGGTAGCCGCCGTTTTCAAATACTATGGCATTATTTCCCAACGAAGGATACTTCACATCAAAATCTTTAAAGAAGGTGTGCTGTGCTGTTTGTTTCGTGCTCAAGTCGTATGAATAAAGGTTCATTCGCCGATTGTTATCCCTGCCGTCTCTGTCGGAAACAAAATAAATTTTATTTCCGGTCCACATCGGGAAGACATCCTGTGCGGGATTGTTGGTGATATTCTCCGATTTTTTTGTCGTCATGTCGTAGACTGAAATATCATCCGCCTGCCCGCCGCGATATCGTTTCCATGTCCGGAACTCCCGAAAGACTCTGTTATATGCAAACTTCTTTCCATCAGGAGAATATGATATCCATCCGCCCCGCGGGACAGGAATCTGTTCCGGTATGCCGCCATTGATTGACGCGAGAAACATCTGTCCTTTAAAGTCGTTGAATTCAATCCGGCGCGATCGGTAGGCAATCGTGGAATTGTCCTTCCAGGTCATTACAAGATTGTTCGGTCCCATTCGATCAGATACATCGTCCCGGTCAAGCGTCGCCGTGAACGTTATTCGTTTCGGTACTCCTCCTTCAAACGGAATTACGTACACCTCAGAGTTACCGTCATACTGTCCGGTGAATGCAATATATTTTCCATCGGGAGAAAAACGCGGGAATAACTCCATACCGATATCGGTGGTCAATTTCCGTGCAACTCCACCGGAAGCAGAAACAGTATAGAGATCGCCGGCATAGGTGAAAACGACATTGTCGCCATGGATCGCGGGAAACCGCAATAATCGTGTTTCCTGCGCGTCGGCGGCTCCGGATGTTTGCGCAAACGAAAAGGTTGCGACGAGCATAATGAATGTGAGCAGTTTTTTCATGAGAACCTCGATGTGGTAATAAGTAAGTTGGTAATAGGGAAAATATTAAAAGTTCAGTTATTAATAGTTTAAGAGGATCCTATTTGGATTTTTTCATCGCTCTCCCGCCTTTTTCCGAATCGACGGTCACGGTAAACGAATTTCCGCCAGAAACAATCCAACGAACGGCAACGGTGCCCATGCCCGGGATGTTATCGATATTCAGACGAGCTGGAGAGATCTTTTGTTCCTTTAAAACACCTAGGAATCGATTCTCTAATTCACCACCGGCGATAATGGTACCGCCGGATAATGAAATCCAATCCGGCCTCGAAATCTTGTTCTTAATATCCTGAAACGTATGTGTCGGAATCACACGTTGGTTCGAAATAAGTGCGGTGACTTCTTTGAGGCCGCCGGAGAGATCTTTTACGATAATCGAATCGACGGATACTTTCGGAGTGTGATACGCATGGAACAATGTAAACGCCATGTTGCGATGGCACATATCTTCAATGAGAAATGACGGTGCCGTCCGGGTCCATTGCTTTTTTATCCCACCGACTTCAATACTGCCGTACTGCGGATGCTGCACAGCGGTCCAGGGTACAATGCCTTCGCTGAACAACAGAATTCTGTCAAAGCGGTACACATCCTGCTGAGAAACATCGCGCGTTGAATCTTTTGCACGTCGGAAATAATCAAACTCACTCCACAGCTCATTCGTAAATGCCAGAACACCCCTTCCGCCGTAGAACCATTCAATCTCACCGCCATAAACGGTGTAAAGATCCTTCCATAAAACCATATACTTATATCCCGGGAGTTGCTCTTCGCCCAATGTACCGAGAAAATCATACGTTTGAATATCCTGCCGGCTGTACGTCCCTTCATCCGATTTAGAGCCGGGACCGCGCAGGATCATGCCGCCATTGTTATGGAATGATTGCGCAGCGGCAATATTTGTTCTCTGCAAAAAGAAATTTTTGACAGCATTGTTTTCGGGATGCGTAAATGGATATTTGTCCGATCCGTATTGCACGTATCGCGGCGCCCAATTCCATGCCCAATCCCTGTTCGGATCATAGAAGCCCGGATTATCTTCATTCACAAATCCATCACCGTCGTTATCAATTCCTTCCCAACCAAGCAACGTGTATTCTCCCCTCTCATCGGTGCCGGCCTGTACCATCAACCGGGCATCAGTCGGATCGATCTTCCACCGTCCGTTCGGATCTTTGATCCGCATAAAAGTGATGTGACCGTCGTTATTCAGGTCGTCATATCGATCTTCGTCATATTCACCGTCGCCGTCATCATCACGTTTGCCCAAGCCGCTCCGCGGCGAATGCGGATTATTCGGTTTGTGGATGTAATAATCCCGCGCGTCAGGATTGATAGTCGGAATTATATACAGTGTCTTTTCATCGAGTAAATTTCTAATCCATTGTACGGATGAATACAATTCTGTAACATACCACGCTGTGTACAGAACGACTTCGGCACCCTGCACTTCGTTGGAATGAATATTACCGTCAATGTACATTGCCGGTTTTTTGTCTGGATTCCCATTGGTAAAATTTGAGACAGTCATCGCCCAGATATCGTTCCCCTCAACCGACTTTCCGATGCTGGTGACTTTTACAAGATCCGGATATGCCCGTTCGATCCGTTTCATGATTTCGTATAATTGTTTCGAATCATAATATCGATTCCATGCAATTTCGACTTTTGGATTATTCGGCGCACCCATCGCTTTTAATGCGCTGGCGGTGAAGTCTTTGGATTGCTGGGCGGATGCGCACTGAAGGAAGAGTACTGCGGCAGTAACGACTATTAGGAATTGCAATTTTTTGTTCATTACTTCTCCAAATTTCTGAATATCCGTTCTGTAGAAACGATATACGTTGACGGGGTTACGAAACTCATTTCTGTTTAGAAATCTTTTATTTCAGGTCCAATTTCAATTCGGCATTTCCTGTTGTCGGACTTTCTGCGGTGATCTTTACTGTTCCTTTTCCGACAACGAGCCAGGAAACGGTTTTATATCCTCCATTGCCGGCAATCGGCCCGATTGTTTGTTTACTTTTACCGGCAGAGACGGAAACTCCTTTTCCCGTTTCGAGCAGAACACGAACATTCCGCACCCACCGTGTTTTCACTCCCAGTTCACTATTGGTCGGAAGAAAACCGGTATTGACTACGTCAACCGAAACGCGAAACACGTTCCCGCCGACTTTTTCAATTTTCTGATTCCTGATTCCGACTTTCGGAAGTTGCTGCATCAGGTGTATAAAAAACTCAGAGTAGGCTTTTGAATATCCGTTGATACTCTCTGCCGGAGGATTTGATGCGATGAAAGGTTTTACTCCGCCAACTTCCACTTCCTGTCCCGGAAAATCGGGATGAGGAAATTTCTTCCAAGGCAATGAGGCATCCTTTATTCCGGCGGCATCGTACCATTGAAGCATGCGTACAGACGGATCTTCCGATTTCTCTTTCCCGTCCTTTTTTGAATCAGCAGGCTTTTTTGCCGCATCGGTACTGCCGGAAGAATCATTGCCTGTTGTCAACTCACCCGGCCACCATGGACGGACGGAAAACGACCATCGTCCGGCATGATAGTACGCCCAATCACTGAACGCCCCTTCGCCCTTTTCCGGTTTGGGAGCATTCTTCAATCTCGTCATTGTGGAAAATTGTTTACTGAATGCCGCAAAGAAATCCTCGTCTTCTTTAACCACGGAAGTGATAAATCGTGATTCAGCCCGCGGAGGTTCACTCTTCCATGGCGTCATGAGATTATCATTGGAAGAATAAGAAAAGACTATCGCTATATTCTGACGGTCAAATACAAAATCTGCGATCGCTTTTGATTCAATTTCCGACATCTGATGAACACCGCTATTCGCTCCGAAGAATTGATAATTGTGTGTGAAATTCCGATTCAAATCAGTGCCGCCGACTTCATCCTCATTCCATTGTTCATCGTTATCATTATCCACACCCTCCGTAAACAACCGGTATTCCCCTTTTTCACCTTTTAGAGGATCGGCTTTTCTCATTACGCGCGGTTCGTCCGGGTTGACGATCCATTCACCGCGCGGATCTTTTATTCGCATCCATGTGATATATCCGTCTTTATTAATGTCTTCACGGGAATCTTCATCCTCTGCGCCGTCCCGATCGTCATCATACGGAGAATAATTCGTCTCTCTTTCGACAACCGGATTTTCGAAAAATGATTCACCGGCATCCGGGTTTGCTCGCGGTATAACATACACCGTCACGTTATCCAATAACGACGTGATGCTGTCGACTTTTCCATACGATTGTGCAAGATATTCTAAACTGCGCAGCGCATATTCGCTGCCGACAATTTGTTTCGCATCAATGCCGCCAACAATGAGAATTCCTTTTTTCGGCTCTCCTTTTCCAATGGTCACAACCCACAAATCCCTCCCTTTTTCTGTTTTTGCAATCGACGTCAGAGTGACCAGGTTTGAATGCTGCGATGAAAGGTGTTTCAGTGTGGTGGTAAGATTGTCATACGAATGGTAGGTGGAAGGAATCTGACCGAACATGTATCCACCAAGTCCGAAGAGAATTACAAGGATTTTTTTCATCAATCTCCTTTTTACGAAACGACGAATGATAATGCAGAAATTTCAGCATCTCTATTTAGACAATTGCACCGAGTATTTCAAGCAACAATTGTAAAACTATTTTTAATGTAACGGTTCAAAGCTTTAAAAACAAAGAGATAAGCAGTGTATCCATACGTCGATTATTCCGATACACTTTAGGGTGCTGTTGCACATTTCCTCGAAGTTACCTACTTTCGCTTGAATTTCAGGAGGCGATTCGTGCGTCGGTGAATCTGTGTCGTCTCTCATTTTCACAACATTACTACGGAGGGTGATATGAAGAAAGTGCTCATCGGCTGGGTGGTTGTGTTTGTCGCTTTGATGGCGATGGATTTTGTCATTCATGGATTACTATTGGCGAAGGCATATCAAGAAACTGCCAGCCTCTGGCGGCCGGATATGGAATCGTTGATGTGGGTCTACCAAGTGATTGGTTTGATCGGTTCGTTCTTCTTTTCCTTCATTTTTTCGAAAGGATATGAAGGGAAAGGGATTGCCGAAGGAGCGCGATATGGTCTTTATATCGGTATTTGGATGAGTACGGGAATGGCGTACGGAACGTACGGAATGATTGCAATTCCGTATTCCATGGCCATACAATGGTTTGTCTACGGTATTATAGAATACGTCATCGGAGGGATAATCCTCGCATTGATCTTTGCAAAGAAAGCGACCACACCGGTATCGTAATATACACTTCTGTCAGGGTGTTGACCGTAATGGCTGCACCTTGACGTAAGTTTATAACGGAATATTTCCGTGTTTTTTCTTCGGATTCTTATCCACTTTCGTCTCAAGCATTTCCAATGCCCGGATAATCCGCGGACGGGTTTCATCCGGCAGAATGACATCATCGATATATCCACGTTCTGCCGCACTGTACGGGTTTGCAAACTTGTCGGTATATTCCTGCACTTTTTGTGCCAGCGCCGCCTCTTTGTCCTCTGCTTTATCAATTTCCTTCTTGAAGATAATTTCTACCGCACCCTTTGCTCCCATCACGGCAATTTCTGCCGTTGGCCAGGCGAAATTCATATCTCCGCGGATATGTTTGGAGTTCATGACATCATAAGCGCCGCCGTATGCTTTGCGGGTGATGACGGTAATCTTCGGGACCGTCGCTTCACAATATGCATACAATAGTTTTGCACCGTGCCGAATGATACCGTGCCATTCCTGGTCGGTTCCGGGCATAAAACCGGGAACATCCTCAAAGGTAATCAGCGGTATATTGAACGCATCGCAGAACCGGATAAATCGTGCCGCCTTGATCGATGCATCACTGTCGAGCACACCGGCAAGAACCGCCGGCTGGTTTGCAACGATACCGACGGACATACCGTTCATCCGTGCAAATCCGACAATGATATTTTGCGCATACTCCTTGTGAATTTCCAAAAAATCACCGCCGTCAACGACAGAATGTATGACTACTTTCATGTCATAGGGTTTCGTCGAAGAATCCGGGATAATGGAATTCAACGCAGCATCTTTTCTCTCTACCGGATCGGTGCATTCAAATCGCGGCGGGTCGTCGATGTTGTTCTGCGGCAGAAAGGATAACAACTTTTTTATATGTTCGATACATTCAATTTCGTTTTCGCAAGCAAAATGTGCGACACCGCTTTTTGTTGCATGCGTTATCGCACCGCCGAGATCTTCGCTTGTCACCTCTTCGTGCGTTACCGTTTTCACCACATTCGGCCCTGTGACGAACATGTAACTGGTGTTCTTTACCATGAGCACGAAATCGGTGATTGCAGGAGAATAGACTGCCCCGCCTGCACACGGTCCCATAATTGCCGAAATCTGAGGGATGACACCGGAGGCGAGCGTATTACGGAGAAAGATATCGGCATAACCGCCGAGGGATACCACCCCTTCCTGAATGCGTGCTCCTCCCGAATCATTCAGGCCGATAACCGGTACACCGACTTTCATTGCCATGTCGAGAACCTTGCAAATTTTTTCTGCGTGCGCTTCAGATAACGATCCGCCGAACACGGTAAAATCCTGACTGACGACAAACACTTCCCTGCCGTCGATCTTTCCGTGACCGGTGACGACGCCGTCGCCGGGATATTTTTGCTTCTCCATCCCGAAATCATACGATCGGTGAGTGACCAGCATTCCGATCTCCTCGAATGTTCCGTCGTCTACCAGCAGCGCGATGCGTTCGCGTGCAGTTAATTTTCCCTTCTTGTGCTGATCCATGATACGCGTCTCACCGCCACCAAGAAGCGCTTCTTCTCTTTTTTTCCTGAGTTCCTCGAATTTATTTTTCATAGCCTCTCACGTAAAATAAATGAAAACAGTCAGCACGACGAAAATACTCACCGTAAAAATAAAGACAACACCGTGACTGACAGATAGAATGACAAATTTCGCCAGGGTTTTCCAACGGGATTGTCCATAAACGGTTCGCAATCCCAAAAACAAATAGACTGGAACTGACAGGAGAATGAGATTCCCGGCCAGATGATATTTATCCGGCGTAACGATCTCGTACAGAACGTCGATCAAAAGAATGAAAAATATAAACGAATGGAAATGAAAGGAGAATATGAGATGTCGAATGTAGAGATGGTGAGAACGAAAATTGATCGCTTTTAAAAGCAAGGCGAAGACCGGAAGCAGAAGAAAAAGGATCTTCGGAAGATGTTCGCGAATGCGCTGGAAAAATTCCTGCGGATTCTTGCTCCCCGATTTGAAACCATCGATGAATGCGTCGCCAAAGACTTTTCGCAATGGATCCATGGAGGTGATGGAAAACATGATGCCAGAATCCGGTTTCCGTATGGTGATCAACGTTGTATCGCGTTGCGATGGATCGTGCAGGGAGTTGTTTTGCATCAATTCATCGCGGAGTTCCTTTTTTTGTCCCGTGACATTCAGTGAGCCGACGAAAAAGAAGAGAAAACTGATAAAAAAATAGAACTTAAACGGCGACAAAAACGATTTCCGTTTGCCGGCGAGATATTCATTCGTCAGTATCCCCGGGTGCAGGATGAACAGTTTCACCGTCCGGAGTAATTTCCGGTCAAACGGAGGCAGAATGTCGATGAATTCCGATGCAAGTTCGGCCACAGGAATGTGAATGTCCTTATCGCGCTGACCGCAGTGGGAACAGAACTCACCGAACAGAATTTCTCCGCAGTTTTGGCACGAGTTCGTTTCTTGTTTTAACTTAGGCTGGTTTGTCTTCATTTTTCCAAATAACGGTAAATATTCGATGAGTTGCACCTAAAATCAGTCGATGTGCTTGACGATCAGACCTGCGGTTTTCGCACTCACCTTTTTCAAATGCACAATTTTTTGTATATTATTACCGAATTTTCAATAATAAAGGAACCATGGACACTCCGTCGCAGTCTTTTGTCTCTCAATACTTCAAAGAATTTGAATTCCGATCTATCCTCGAATTTGATTTTTCTCATCTCAAAAATGATCTCATCGGCGGAATGACTTCCGCTATCGTCGCACTTCCTCTGGCGCTTGGTTTCGGACTTCTGTCGTTCAACGGAAATCCTCAAGGCGCGGTTGCCGGATTGTACGGTGCGATTTTTACCGGGATTCTCGCATCGCTGTTCGGGGGAACACGTCAGCAAATTACCGGCCCGACCGGCGGAATGACGGTGGTGCTGACTCATGTGTATATTCAATACGGCGGAATCGACGCATTACTCGCCGCCTGTATTATTGCCGGGATATTTCAGATCGGGTTCGGATTATTGAAGTTAGGTAAGTACGTCTCCCTTGTCCCCTATCCGGTGATTGTCGGATTCACGAACGGTATTGCAGTATTAATCTTCTTTCAACAATACAGCACCTTTAGCACCGCACCGGTCATTGCCGTCATTACCATGGCCGTAATTTACATTGCTCCAAAAATCAATAAAAATCTTCCCCGTTCATTGATCGGACTAATGGTCGGAACGTCGATTGCGTATTTCCTTTCATCAGTTGATTTCATCGGCCTGCAATTTAATACGACAACGCAATCGTTTTCCATTGCCGAAACGATCCGCACGATCGGATCGATTCCGTCATCGTTTCAGATGCCGAATCTTCCTGCAATTTCGTGGGAAACCTGGCAAAAATGTGTGCCGGCAGGATTCACCATTTCACTTTTGGGAGCGATCGAAACATTGCTTGCATCTGTTGTTGCCGATAATGCGACAAACACCCGCCACAACAGCAATCGGGAACTGATCGGTCAGGGAGTGGCAAACTTCACGGCACCATTTTTTGGCGGCGTAGCCGGAACCGGGGCAATTGTGAGGACGATGGTCAATATCCGCAGCGGTGCAAAAACAAAATTATCCGGTATCATCCACGGCGTCATATTAATTTTTGTCATGCTCTATCTGGGAGGCCTTGCCGCTCATATTCCTCTTGCAGCGCTTGCCGGTGTGCTAATGATGACGGCAATCGGTATGTTCGAGACTGAGCCGATACGGCTTATCCCAAAAACACCATTACCGGATTCAGCCGTGATGCTGACGACAATCGCAATTACTATCTTTGTCGATCTGATCACTGCCGTCGAGGTAGGTATGGTCATGGCGGCATTCCTGTTTGTTCATCGAATGAGTGAATTAGGAATGGTGACACAAAACGATTTTGGCTCTGCGAGTGTACATCTCGATGAGGCAACCAGGGAATTACTCGACAAAAACAAGATTGTCATCTTCGACATTGAGGGACCGCTCTTCTTCGGTGCTGCAAAATCGTTTATCGACAGGCTGGAGAAGAATTTCGATGTATCGGTTGTAATCCTTGATATCGAGAATGTTCCGATCATTGACACCACCGGAGCCGTTGCACTGGAAAACATCGTCGACCGGCTCTATCATGATAAAAAACGACTTTTAATCGTCGGTTTGCGTCCGAGAGTGCGAAAAACATTATATGACCTTGGGGTGACACAAAAGATCGGGATCGGTAATTTTATTCCGACAATGAACGAAGCAATTTCTTATGCCGTGGATATAACCCGCGGAAAGATCGAGCACCTGCATCTTGCCTCCTTTATTCCGGAAAATCTCATTATGCTCGAACTCGATGTAACGTCAAAGAATGAACTGTTTGCAAAAATGGCGGTTCAGGCATATAAAGCGAAAGTCGTATCGAATAAATCTGAATTCCTGCAAAGTCTCATCGAGCGGGAAGAGCAGATTCCTACCATCATAGGGAAAAAAGTGGCCGTTCCACACGGAAGAGTCGGAAGCGAAGGGAAAAATGTCGTCGTATTATTCGCCCGCTTAAAAAAGGAAATTGTTTATAATACCGAGACATCGGAAACCGTAAAAATGGTATTCATGGTTTCCACGGGAACCAATGATAAAGAATACTTGAACGCTCTCCGAATGATCGCTGTTAATATCAATAACGATTCGGTCTATCAACGCCTTCTCGCATCCAGGGACCAGGCGGAGACTCACCATATTTTATCGGAAATTCGAATCTCGTCCGCACCAAAAAATTAATCGATGACCGCAATCGGTCCGACGGGATATTCTCATTGCAATACATCGATATATTCCGATGAGACAAGATTGTCCCACGTTGTCTAACCAATACCGACAGAACCGTGATGTGCAACAGCAGTTACTACAAAAAGTACGACGATTACCGGAGGGATATTTTTATTCTTACGCCGGTCATTGAAAATACTCATCAATAATTGCACCGCCGACAAGATCATCCCCTTCATAAAAGACAACCGATTGACCCGGCGTAATGGCCCGCTTCGGCTTACCAAATTCAATGCGTACGCGCCCCTCACCGTCACCGGAACCGTCCATCTGTTGAACGAATGCCGGTTCGTCGGCATCTTTGTAACGGATCTTTACGGTGAGTTCCTTCCCTACCATGAGATCACTATACTTAATCAAATTTAATTTTGACGCGATCAATCCCTTATGATACAACTCCTGTTCATAACCGACCCGGATCGCATTATTTTTGTAGTCGATCTCCGTTACATACAGCGGATCCGGATGTGCGATACCAAGTCCTTTCCGTTGACCGATCGTATAGAAGGGAAACCCTTGATGCTCACCAATAGTCTTATTGTTGAGAACTATCGAACCGCCGGTGACTTCCTTCTCAAGATCCGGCTTTTTATGCTTGAGGAAGCGCTCATAATTGTTATCGGTAATAAAACAGATTTCAAAACTTTCTCCCTTGTCCGCGGTGCGCACTCCATGCTTGTGCCCAATGGCACGAACCTCTTCTTTTGTCAGATCCGCCAATGGAAAGATCGTCCTGCTGAGTGAATCCTGTGTTACATTCCACAGCATGTACGATTGATCCTTGCGCAGGTCTTTCCCGCGGGAAACGACATACCGCTGTGTTGTTTCATCAAACCGCAATTTCGCATAATGTCCCATCGCCACATATTCGGCACCGATCTGGCGGCCTTTCCGCAGCAATTCCTCCCACTTAATTTTGCGATTACAGATAACGCAAGGATTCGGCGTTCGACCGTGCATATATTCGTCGACAAAATTGTCTATCACATTCTTACCGAACACTTCAGAAAAATCCATCACATAATGCGGGAATCCGAACTTTGCCGCAATCAACCGTGCATCATTAATACCGTCCAAAGAACAGCAACTCTTATCTCCTTCGATCGTTCCGCCGACATCATCATAATTAAAGGTCTTGATCGTAATTCCGATAACAGTATACCCCTGCTCAATGAGCAATGCAGCACACACGGACGAATCAACACCTCCGCTCATGCCGAGAACCACTGTTTTTTGATTATTTTCGCTCTTCATATTGGTAATGTACGGATATTTGCTCACAATTTGAAATCGATTTGGAATGCCACGGAGTTGTCCAGCGATCCGCGAATTTCATCGTCACCGCTTCCTATAACACTTATGAACAGCTTTTTGGTTTCCGCATATTTGAGGGAGAAGTGAAATCCGTCGGTCAACGTATACTTTGCGACGAGGTACCACCGAATCCCCTTCCCAAACAACGGGGGATTCGAGAAATTCCCTTCAACATCGGATTCATATTGGTAGACTCTGGAGTCAAACGAATCAGTGTCATAAAAAATAATGCGTGAACGGATTTTCAGTCTTGTATCATTCAATTGTAAACGCGTCTCCAAAAAAGTGAGAAACCCTTTTTCCGAATACTTCGAAGGCAGATACCGAGTCGATACAAATTCAATCCGGTGCCGAAATTGAATGAATGAATTACATGCATACGAATATTCCGTGCGTACATTCGTCTGAGAGCGTTCGTCGTCGGTGAAATGGATGCCATTTTGTTTCTTGATTTTATTTTTAACCTGTACGATGAGTTTTAGACGTTTTGAGAATGGATACATACTATAGATAAGAACGTCGGTTCCGGAAGTTCCGAAAGTGGATGTCGTCGCAGGAAGTGTGTATGTATCGAAGTATGTTTTAATGCTCCAGTGAGCAAATTGGAATTGAACTCCATAATACAATCCTGTTTCACCGTCGGCAATGTTTAACCGCTCACCGAACGGCCGGGCAAGCGGATTGACGTATCCCCTGGAAAACGAACGATAATGCATGCTCAGCTGAAAGTTGCGGGCAACCGGGAATATGACACCGATTACTTTGCTAAAACGATCGCCGTCATTGGTAGCCATTTCGGCAATAATATCGTTATTAAACAACGACATATTACCGGATATGCTCACAGCGGAGATATGTTTCTGTCCGGAATAGTCGAACAGTGTTGGATATAACAATCTATCGTTTGAAAGCCGGAACATATTGACTGAAAGGAGTGATGTTTCATCAATTGAATAATCAAAGATTCCCCCCGTCACCGATTCAAAGAGAACATTCATTTTATTCCGATCATTTTCCGTGCGAAACATCCCCGATGTGTAAAAACTGCTGACCATACCGTTTGAATCGACAGTGGCGTGCAGTCGCCTGCGTGAATTGAAGCCGGTGATCGCGATCTGTTCGAAGTTGATTTTTCCGGCAATACCACTGAAATACCGAAACTCATCCGCCGATGCGATCGGCGAAATACCTGAACTGCGGATCTTCATCTGAGTGACGGTATTACTCCCTTTGGACGGCGACATACTTTTTGCAAAGACCAATCCCTGCGCAGAGGATACTGCAAACGTGCCGACAACCAGAGTGCGAAGCAGGCCGATTCCATTCACAACGCCATACCCGGCGCTATGTCCATCGATGTACGATTCTCCGCCATCCTTTTCAAATATCCCTGCGACTTCCAGCCGGTCGTTACCAATCCGGATCCGTTGGTATGTAGAATTTCTGTCTCCCAAAAATTTATCTTCAACCACACCCTTGGGCAGGTGAAGGCGTTGTTCAACTCTGGTCCGACTCTGTACCTTCGTCGGTATAAGATAAAACGCCGAGCCACCGTTCTGTTGCGGTTCGGCAATGATAAACGGTAGAATTGTTGTATATAATTCCGGAGTCATCACCGACAAATTCAATAGTTGCTCGGTTGATGACACTTCGACTGAATCCCGCATAAGCAAGAAATCCAACGCTACCATCGGTGAAAAATTCGGTATCTGCAACAGTTCACCATAGTGAGCAGTGGCAATATTGACGGGATGCTGCGTCTTATATTCCAGTTCTTCACCACGCTGGGTAAGATCTTGCTCCTCATCGACATACTGAAGCAACTCTTCCATGGCATCTTCCGTTTCATCAACCGATGGAATTTGCGCGAATACAAATGTGGTGCACGATGCAAGGAACAATATTACGGCAGTGAATCTCATGGCGCGTACATTACACCGATCGAATGAGTAGAACCGAGATCGGCATGTGTTCCGATCCCATAGTGCACTGTAAACGGTGAGATGGTAACGCCAATTCCGCCGAATAATCGGGAAGGTTCACCCTGAATACCGGCGTGAAGTGACAACACATCAAGCGGTAAGAATTCTAACCCTACTCTGTATGTTTCCGGGAAACGAATATCTTTGATGAGATCGAACACAATGACTGCCGACCCGACGGGCCGGAATACCGCTCCGAATGTCACTGTTCGCGGAATTTCCTCCCCATCGCCGATATCCGCTCCATTGACATTTCCCAGAGAAATTCCAACTGACAATTCTTTAGAAAGGTTAAAGATACCGCCGATATCCGTACCGAATTTTGTCGTGGAACCATATCCCTGAATAGCGAGGTGAAAAGCATGCAATGTAATTCCGGCAAAAAAATCGTCCGTTATGACACGGGCAAAGGTAACCGAACCGTTCGATTCACGATACAACGGGAATCCCAGGGTATGCACACCTAATGATATTGTTCCTACTGTCAACGGTTGTGCTACGATCAATCCATAGTGAGAGAGCTGAGACAATTGAAACGGCGATGGCACGTAAAACAGAGTCGCGCGAAATGAGGATAGAGACGCCGAAGAGGCCGGATTGAGCCATAGATTATCATGCGCAGCCATGGCAACTCCACTGCCTGCTTTGGCAAATACTGCGGTCGGCTGAACGATTCGTTCAAATCCGGCGATACCCGTGTTGCAGAGAAGTACCGCTTGAATGAACACGTTGAATAGTTTATATTGTACTATTCCACGATCGCAAAGGGATTCTATGATACGCATATTCACCCTCATTCTAGTCATCAGCTCTGCGGCTGTTGCACAAATAGATTGTGACGTAACGGTCAATTTTGATAATGTCTCGAAGATACAGGATCGGCTTCAGTCGTTCGAACAGGATATTGAGAATTACATCAATTCTAACAGGTGGACGTCTGAAGATTTGGGCGGGGAAAAGATTGCGTGTACAATAAATATATTTTTTGTCGCAGCGTCAAGTGAAAATTCGTACCAAGCGCAGGCATTTATCGCCAGCACACGTCCGATCTTCATCGGAAGTAAACGGTCCGACAGGCAATCTATAATGCTGCGGGTGTTCGACGACAAATGGGAATTCACCTATGACAAGGGACAGACGCTTCAGCGGAACGATTCCCAATTCGATGCATTGACCGATTTCCTGGATTTTTACATGTATATGATCGTTGGATTTGATTTCGATTCCTACGACCTGCTCGGCGGATCACCATATTTTCAAAAGGCATTGACGCTGATCAATCAGGCTCCGGCATCAGGCAAAGGCTGGGAACGAGGAACGGCATCAACCTATAGCAAATTCAGCATTGCCGACGAAATGAACAACCCAAAGAACCGTCCGTTTAGAGAAGGATACTTCCTCTACCACTACAAAGGGTTAGACCTTCTCGCAACAAAACCGGAAATTGCGTATGAAAACATGTTGACGCTCGTGAAAAATATCAGCGTGCTAAAAAAAACCGCCAATCCGCGGGCAATTATTTTCCGGACGTTTTTTGAGACGAAGTATGAAGAACTTGCCGAAGTATTCCGGGGATATCCGGATTTAAGTGCGTATCAGTTGCTGATCTCCGTCGATCCGGCGCATATTAACGCATACGAACAGGCTGCACGAAAGAAGTAATCACCACCGGCAATCTTTGCCGTCACTCTTTTCCCCACTCCAATACTTCCAACCGTACTTTTGCCGTACCGGATTTCGTCATATCCAAGGCTTCTGCGGCACCGAGCGATAGGTCAGTGATACGTTCCAATTTAAACGGGCCGCGGTCGTTTACCCGGACGACCACCGTTCGTCCATTATCGAGATTCGTCACCCGCATTTTTGTATTAAACGGATACGACCGATGCGCGGCAGTTAATGCACGCATATTGAATATCTCACCATTGGCGGTTTTTTTTCCGTGAAAATCATGGGCATAATAGGACGCGATCCCTTCCGAGACGGTGGGGCGCGATGAAGTTGTTGATGACGGTGCAGAAACGGATCCCGAAGAGTTTTGAGAACTCCGATTTTTGACAAACCGGGGCGATGAAGCACATCCCAGTCCGACCAACACTGTCATCGCGACGGCGATTATGAAACGCATATATGTGCGAATGAATGTCACTGCAATCGTCGATTACAAATATTCATTCATTTGTTTCCGCCGGAGATGGTCCACAATCTCCTTCACATCCTGTGACGAACCTTTTTTACAGATCAGAATGGCATCCGGTGTATTGATGATGATCAGGTCTTCAACCCCGACAGCAGCGACTAATTTGTCGGACGTATGGATATACGTATTGCTGCTTTTGACCGAAATGACTTTACCCGCGATGTAATTCCCGTGGTCATCCTTTGCCGTGATCCTGTTGACTTCATCCCAGGAACCGAGATCGTTCCAGCCGAAATCTCCTTTCACCACATAGACACGGTTCGCCTTTTCCATAACGCCGTAATCGATGGAGATCCCGCGGATCAATCCATACACCGTTTCAAGATTTTGTTCGAACAACGGCGTCCCGATAGAAGGCTGTAAATTCATCAACTGATGATGTAATTCTGGCAGAGAGTGCTGGATTTCAGTCAGGATCACATCCACCCTCCAGATAAACATTCCGCTGTTCCAATAGAAATCACCGCTTTCCAAAAACTTAATCGCCGTTGCATAATTCGGTTTTTCTGCGAATGTTTTCACCTCGTGCACTCCGTCGATACCAATCGGGGCATTCTCTTCCGATCGATCCTTCACCTGTATATACCCATATCCGGTTTCAGGATGTGTCGGATGAATTCCAATGGTAACGAGAGCGGAACTTTGGTAGGCAACCGTTGAGGCAGTTTCGAGGACAGAAAGAAACTCCTGTTCTTTTGCGATGATATGATCCGCCGGAAGCACAATCATCACGCCTTTGGGGTCGAGGCGGTGAATAAACAATGCCGATAAGCCGATGCACGGCGCGGTGTTTCTTCCGACCGGTTCAATAATGATATTATCAATCGGAATGTTCGGCAGCTGTTTGATGACAAGGGCGCGTTGTGCCTTATTGGTAACGATAAAGATATTTTTTTCATCGATGAATCCCTTCAATCGACGAACGGTGTTTTGGATCATCGTCCCTTCGCCGACAATTTCGAGCAATTGTTTCGGATTTTTCTCCCTGCTCCTGGGCCAAAAACGTGAACCGACGCCTCCTGCCATGATCACTGCATATTTCTGAATTTGGTCGCTCATATTATTTCTTTCCCAGTAATTCTTTCGGATCGTTGATGAAATTCATAATACTTTTTAACATAGTAACGCCGTTGGCCGATTGATTCCGTGCGATAGACAATCGGTCGCCGATATCCCGACAAATGTCTGCAAAGGCGTCGCTTTTAATTTTTCCCATCTCGTCGGCGGTGCTGATCAATTTCATCAATGCAGCGAAGAAATCCTGCACGACAACATTGGAGGTTCCCTTGGCATTGTCCAATCCTGCCCGGGCATTGACCCGTAATACTGCCGTTGCCACCACCCGTTCACTCGGCATTTTCTCAATTAGTTCAACGGCATTTGATGCAATTCTTTCCGTTATTTCCAACAACTCCGCATCCATGACATCCTGCAGCGACGGCGATGGTTCATCGGTGTACGAACCCTCCGCAGCATGTTGCAACGATGATTCCAGCGACGTAAAGTGCGAGCCGGATGGAGATTGGTCCGCGGGAAGTTCGACGGGACTATCCGACGGTATTTCATCATCAGCGGGATCGTGCACCTCGGTGTGCTGCAAATTACCGGACGGGTATGTCGTACCGATAAATTCGTCGGCGGAGACCTGGAATTCCTGCTGAATAGATCGATGCGAAGATGTTTCGATTGTCGGCGTGCCGTAATCCGGCATATCAAAAGGCTGGTTTAAGAACGCTTCAAATATTTTCTCGTTCAGCAAAAGTACGTCGCTTTCAAATTGTTCGGGAGTGAAGTCCTCCTCCGGTCTTTTTATTCGCTCCGTCAACCATTCCATTACCAGCGCCACTTTAGAAAATCCGTGCACTCCCATCAACGCCTGAACCTCTGCGACAACGGACGGAGTTTGTTCGAATTGATTGACGAGTTTCTTCAATTTCGTTCCATGCGCCGGCGTCAGACTGTCCTGCAGATCATTGCTGGTACGGTGCAAAACCCGTAAGATATAGTCTTCGTAATTATCCATTGATGTATTTTCTGGGTACCCGTTGGGAAACCGCACACGTCACTTCATACGGTATCGTTCCTGCCGCATCGGCGACATCCCAGCCGGTGATTGATTTTGATTTTTGTTTTCCGATTAACACCACTTCATCTCCTCTGGTGACCTTCTCTTGTCCGACATCGATCATGATCTGATCCATACAAATCGTTCCGACTACCGGAAATCGCTTGCCACGAATCAACGCAAAGGCTTTGTTCGTCATCGTGCGGAAATATCCGTCGGCATAACCGATCGTCACGCTCGCAATGGTCGTTTCCCGTTTCGCAATATACCGCCGGCTGTAACTGATGCTGGTCCCTTTTTTCACTGTTTTCACAAATCCTATTTTCCCTTTTATCGACATTGCAGGAAGAAGGGAAACGGTTTTTCGTGTCTCGTGGGACGGCGCATATCCGTACATCATAATGCCCGGTCTTACCATATCGAAATACGAATCGGGCAACTGCATAATGGCACCGCTGTTGGCACAATGCACCAATGGGATGTGAATACCGTCGATTTCCAGTTGCGTCACCAATGTACGGAATTCGGAAAGTTGCTTACGGGCAAACGAAAGATCTGCTTCATCCGAACTTGCAAAATGCGTCCATATCCCCTTCATGTAAACATTCGACAACGATGCAAGAGATCGAATGAAAGCACCGGCGCCCGAAACGGGAATACCGATTCTGCCCATGCCGGTATCGATTTTGAGATGCACAGAAATATTTTTTTTCCGCTTCCGGCCAATACTATTCAATTGCCGAGCAATGATGCGGTCGCAAAGAGTCGGTTCCAGATCATATTCCACGAATAGGTCAAGCTGTTCCGGCAGAGGTGCAGTGAAAACATGGATCGGTATGGTGGGAAACACTTTTCGCAACGCAATTCCCTCTTCGACGATCGCGACACCGAAATATTGAGCGGTATTGTTTTTCACGATGGAAGAGACCACTTCGGTCGAACCGTGTCCATAGGCATTGGCCTTGACCACCGCCATAATAAGCGGATGCCTGCCGATTCTCTTGCGGATATTTCTGAGATTGGCATTAACGGCGCGCAGATCGATTTCAGCAAATGTTGGTCGCATGGTTCACACGGGGATAATGTAATTGGAACTTGATGAAGATGCAAAAATAAAAAAGCCCACCGAAGAATCCTTCCTGTGGGCGATTAAAAGAGACACAACAACCTCACATCTTCGGTGACGTTTTCAACCGATTCAGTGAACGAAGCAACGCGACTCTCGCCCGATCGAGATCTATCTCGGCACTCTTCATAGCGAGACGTTCCTGTGCGCGCATCTTCGCTTTCTCCGCCCGCACCACATCAATTTCGTCGGAGCGTTCGGCGGATTCTGCCAGAAGAATCACTTTGTTGGATTTCACTTCTACAAATCCTCCGCCGGTTGCGAAGAGCAGTTTCTTCCCGTCGGCTTCGATGACCTTTATTTCGCCGATCCCGATGGATGAGAGTAACGGTGCATGATTGAATAATACCTGGAAATTACCGACAACACCCGGTGCCGAGAAACTTTGCACTGTTCCCGAATAGACCGTGCGGCTCGGTGAAACGATATCTAATTGAAAATTCTTGCTTGCCATTGTTATGCTGCTTGGAGTTGTTTTGCTTTTTCAAACACATCTTCAATACCGCCGCACATCAAGAATGCCTGTTCGGGAATATGATCGCATTCGCCGTTGATAATCATCGTGAATCCCTTGATGGTATCTTCCAATTTCACGTACCGTCCCGGAATACCGGTAAATTGCTCCGCAACGTGGAAGGGCTGCGACAAGAACCGCTGAATGCGGCGGGCGCGGGCAACCGTTAATTTGTCTTCATCGGAAAGTTCATCCATACCGAGGATGTTGATGATATCCTGCAGATCTTTGTACGATTGCAAAATCTGTTTCACCTGCTTTGCAACAGCGTAGTGTTCGGTACTCAGTATTAACGGATCCATAATGCGCGATGTTGAATCAAGCGGATCAACGGCGGGGTAAATGCCGAGTTCCGAAATCTGACGGCTCAATACTGTGGTTGCGTCGAGGTGAGAAAATGTTGTCGCCGGAGCCGGATCGGTAAGATCGTCCGCGGGAACGTAGATCGCCTGTACGGACGTGATCGAACCTTTATTCGTCGATGTGATACGCTCCTGCAGTGCACCCATTTCGGTTGCCAGTGTCGGTTGGTATCCTACTGCGGACGGCATACGTCCGAGCAGCGCAGAGACTTCTGAACCAGCCTGGGTAAACCGGAAAATATTGTCGATGAACAACAGCACATCTTTCCCTTCATCATCGCGGAAATACTCGGATATTGTCAGACCTGTCAACGCAACGCGCAACCGGGCACCGGGGGGTTCGTTCATTTGACCGAATACCAGGGCTGTTTTTGCAAGCACGCCGGACTCTTTCATTTCGAGCCACAGATCATTTCCTTCGCGTGTACGTTCACCCACGCCGGCGAACACGGAGTATCCGCCGTGTTCCGCTGCAATATTGCGGATCAATTCCTGGATCAACACAGTTTTTCCAACACCTGCACCGCCGAACAGTCCGGTTTTTCCTCCTTTGGTATATGGTTCCAGAAGGTCGATTACTTTAATGCCGGTTTCGAACATTTCTTTTTGTGTCGACAAAGTGTCGAATTTCGGCGCAGGCCGGTGTATGGGGTATTCCTTTACACCGACGATTTCGCCGAGTCCGTCAATGCCTTTACCGGTTACATTGATCAAACGGCCAAGCGTATTTGGACCGACCGGAATCGAGATCGGTGCTCCGGTATCGATCGCTTCCATCCCACGCACCAAACCGTCCGTCGAGTCCATCGAAACTGTACGCACACGATTCTCGCCAAGATGCTGCTGCACTTCAACGATCAGTTCTTCTTGCGTCCCTTCGACATTTGTTCTCGGGATTTTGATTGCATTCAATATTTCGGGGAGATTCCCTTCAGAAAAGTCAATATCAACAACAGGTCCGATGACTTGGACAATTTTACCTTTGTTCATTGAGATCCTCTACAAATACGGATGGGTGGATAATTCAAAAATGTCTATAAATTTAGTGAGATTTCGCCATATAATCAACGAAAAACTTGAGAATCGTACTTCTCCGGCGAATGGAGTAGTCGAATGAATAAGAGCAGAGGAATTACCGCGACGGTATGACTGTGATAGTTATTTGATTGTGTTTATGATGGTAATCATTGACAAGGAGATAAGAAATCATCCCACCGCGAGATGTTTATTCACACCATAATAGTCTGTAGAGACTGTGAAGACACGAACCGGAAAACTTTACATAAAGGGATAACGACGATTCACCCTCTGGGAAGGTTATATTTTTTTATCCTGTCATACAATGTCGAGCGATCAACTCCGAGGATTGACGCCGATTCCTTAATATTGCCGTGAGTTCGTTGCAGTGTTGCTGTAATGGCCTGATTTTCGATCTCGTCCAACGTCATGTCCGTGGGAATTGCCCACCCTTTTCGTTCGTTTCCGTGATTTGCTAGGAAAGTAAAATCATCCTCCGTCAACACTTTTGCTTTGCACGTGACAATGGCACGTTCCACGGCATTTTCTAATTCCCGTACATTTCCCGGCCAGTTATGATTCAATAAAATTTTTAATGCACCTTCGGAAATGTCATTCACATCCCGTCCCAATTCGGGCGATATGCGTTCGATAAAATTGTGAACGAGCAGGGGAATATCTTCCCTCCGGTCCCGCAGCGGCGGAATATTAATATTGATCACATTTAATCGATAATAGAGATCATCACGGAATTTTCCTTCGTGTACTGCCTCTTCAAGATTTCTGTTGGTGGCGGCTATGACCCGTACATCAACATTGATCTGTTCCGTTCCGCCGACACGGTAAAAATTTCTCTCCTGCAGAATGCGCAGCAAATTCAATTGGAGTTTCGGCGATATGTCGCCGATCTCGTCCAGAAATATTGTTCCTCCCTCGGCAATCTCAAATTTCCCTTTCTTTTGTCCGGTAGCGCCGGTAAACGAGCCTTTTTCGTGACCGAACAATTCCGATTCGAGCAGCGATTCCGTCAAAGCCGCGCACGATACGCCGACAAACGGCCTGGCCGAACGGTCGCCGGAAAAATGGATCGACCGAGCAATCAATTCTTTTCCCGTGCCGCTCTCTCCCTGAATCATGACGGTACTGCGCAAACTCGCCACCTCTTTGATCAATCCAAATATCTCCGTCATTTTCGGATTCTTGCTGATGATATCATAGAAATTATATTGCTTCGATAATTTTTTGCGCAAAATGGAATTTTCCCTTTGCAGATTCTTGATCTTGATGATTCGACTTACCAGCAACGAGATCTCTTCGGGATTGCATGGTTTGACGATGTATTCCTGTGCCCCCTCCTTCATGGCGGTAATAGCCGTATCGACGGTCGCATACGCGGTCACAATGATGATTGATGCATCCGGCTGAATCTTCCTGATCTCCATCATGGTTTCGATGCCGTCATACCCGCCCGGCATTTTAAGATCGATGAAGTAGATCGCATATTCCTTCAATTTTGTTTTTTCGATCGCTTCCTTCCCCGATTCCGCAGTGTCGACGGAATATCCGTCTTCACGCAGCCACGCTGCCAGCGATTCGCGCATCACTTCTTCGTCATCCACTACCATGATATTCCATAATTTTTTCATCGTCGTATCTCCATGCCGTTGTCACGGCGTATATGTTGTGTGATATCATTAAAAAGTATCGAGCAATTAATGCATAACTCTTCGCTTTTTTTGTCTACGTGTTGAATCGCATTCGACAGAGACATTGCACACCGTGTGTCCGGGCAATGTATAAGTCCGAACGTATGTCCGATTTCGTGAACCGCCTCTTTCATGACGCGGTGAAGAAAAACGGTATCGTTTTTTGGCAAGTGATAAAATTCCTGCCGCAGCCGTTCCAGCGAAATAACGGCCGCTGATCCGTTCACCTGGGCATGCCCGAAGACAAAACTAAGCATGGGAATAAAGAGATCGTGTTGAGTAATGCCGAGCATGCGTATAGAATCCTTTGGAACGGATCGAAGCATCGATTTCAAAATGAGCGTCGAACTATATTGCTGAACAGTACCGTCAAAAGCATACTGCGGGTCAGGAAGCGGATTCATTCGGCGTATTTCAAATCCAAAGACCTGCCAGAGACACACTTCCAATGTCTCGAGAACGATATCTTCAATCGTACCCAGTGGAGCAAGATAGATCGCCTTCACGCAATTATTCCCTTTTGGTCCTCAGGCTTTCGATCTTTGTCACTGGTATCTTCAAACGGCAGTTTTACGGTGAAGGTCGTTCCGACATGCATCGTGCTTTGTACGTCGATATCTCCCTTGTGTGCTTCGATGATACCGAAGACAACCGCCAGACCGAGACCCACTCCCTTTCCTTCTCCCTTGGTAGTAAAAAAGGGACTGAAAATTTTGGAAAGGTTCTCATCGCTGATCCCTTCGCCGTTATCGATCACCTGAAACTTCATTTGGTGGTTCGTTTCATCGATAGATGTTGTTACCGTCACTTTCCCGTCCGGTTTATTTTGTGCTGCTTCAGCGGCATTCATAATCAGATTTACCACCACCTGCTGCATTTGCGAACTGTCCGAATGAACGGTCGGAAGATCCGCCTGAAGTTGCAGATCGATTTGAACACCAAGAAGTTTCAATTTATGGTCCAAGAGGTTCACCGTGGAACGGACGATGGCATTGATATCCACCTTGGAACGAAGTGGTTTCGATCGGCGGGAGAAAGCGAGCAAATCTTGAACAATGCGGCCGACCCGTGCGGTTTCGTGAACGACCTGGGCAAGATATTTCCTGAATTCTTCCACCCGCTCTTTCGGTACTCCCCCTTCCTTCATAATTCGCTGCATCAGCATGGTAAGATTTAGCACACCGGACAGAGGATTATTGATCTCATGCGCCACGCTTGCCGACAGTTGTCCTAACGAGGAGAGACGGTCGCTATGCAACAGTTTTTGATGTGCGACCTTCAGTTGATCGGTCCGTTCGCGGATCTTCATTTCAAGGCTTTCGGTGAATTGGTTGATTTCCTCGAGTGCCTGTCGGAGACGGATACGCATCTGATCGAACGACTGTGCAAGTTCGCCGAGTTCTTCGCTTGATTCGATGACGATCGACTTGTCGAGTTGCATCTCGCTCACCGCATGCGTGCCGACGATGAGCTGCTGGATCGGTTTGTCGATGAAATGCTTCGTGAAATACATGATAAACAAACTCATGATGATTACAATGGAGAACGATATTGCCACCACCCGAATCTGCAATTGTGCCATTTCGTTGTCAACGGTATCGAGCGACATGGAAACATCCAATACGCCTAATACGCTTTGCGATGTCGGATGGGCATGACACGATGCATCGGTACAGGATGGTTCGTTATAGATGGGCGTGATCATAGAAAGGGTTCGCAGTTGGTCGGCCGTTCGGTACACCCGCGCACGTGTCGGGACGTCGACTTTTACAAGGGGCTGTTGTGCCGAGTGGCACATGAAACAGGCTTCCGCATCTTTGTCAACAATTCCGGTATCTGCGTCAACGGTGGAAAACATGATCCGCCCCTCTTTATTGAAAATACGAATCCTGCGTATCCCTTGCTTTTGTGCAATTGTTTCCATCGTTTCATACGCACTTTCACGTTGATCGAGCAGCATAGCATGCCACGTTGCACTCGAAATGCTGCCGGACAGCTGGTCGGCACCGAGCATCATCGAATCCAGTAATTGTTGCTCTTGAATCTTCACATGCATGTAGGAAGAAACGATGCCAACAACTGTCATTATCACCGTGAAAGAAAGAATCAATTTTTGTGATAGTTTCTTCGGCGGTAAGTTTAAAATCATTTGTTTGATTTTCATTGGACCCCGATATTTTCTGTTGTTGAATAATGCATCATTCGTGCCACAAAAAATCGGGGATGCCCTTTCCGGATTTGCTCTTTTCTGTTCAAATCAAGTGAATTCAAATCATGAAAATCCGCATTTCCCCATTCGGTTCATTTCGGATGGTGAATAATTCAACGGTAAAAAATCTTCATAAAAACAATTGTCGGAGCAGACAACGAATCTTCAATGGAAACGGTATCAATTGAGATATATCCTAAAAATCCTTTGTGTTGAATTTCCCTACTTTTCGTGGAGGGAATTCCTACACATGAGAATAGGATAATCGAGTCCGAATATTGTAATAATTTGACCGTATCGTGTTTGTTTTCAATGAGTTATCCTGTTAAAAAAAATCGAGGCATGCAAATTGCAATTCGTGATGATACACCAACGTTTACAAAAGATTACAACACACAATACAAAGGAGAAACATCATGTTTGAATCAATGGATTCCGAAACTTTGTTCCTGACCATCACCAACATTGGTCTGGGCGTTGTCACTGTAATATGCATTGCTGCAGTCGGCATGGTAATCATTAAAGAGGTGTTTTCAGAAGCCCGCAGCACCGTAAAAGTACCGCACTTGCAGGACGATCATTCCTTTATGCTCGCAGATCTTGGCATCACGATGGCAGACGGTGGAAAACGCATCGATGAACATGAGATTATTCAACGGTCGCAAGACGACGAAAAGAATATTCAACGTTCTGAGAATTAACATTCTTCAAAGAAGAGAGAGAGGATTGCCATGCGATGTCCGTTTTTACGAGAGGCTCAGGTCAAATTCTGTCGCGCTTCGGCGTACAGAAAAATGATCGTCCGGCTCGCCGAGCAGCCTGAGAATGAACGATGCTCATCACCGGAATACATCCATTGTCCGATGGCAAAACAGCATACGGAAGATCATCCGAGTATCGATCATTGTCCTTTTCTTCATGAATCACTCGTTCAATATTGCACTGCAGCCGCTGTGACAAAGTATATTCCGTACAGTGAATCGATCCTTTCCCGCTGCGGAACCGACAATCACAAATATTGTGATTTGTATCTTGCACTCGCACAACCACAGGAACATTCCGATATGACAGTCACGAACGGCTCCTCCAGCGCCGTTCACGCACAAATGGTTGAGGATATTCCGGTACCGTCGAAACTTTTCTACACACCGAATCACATGTGGATGGATGTGGGAGACGACGGTGTTCTGCATATCGGTGTTGATGCATTTCTTGCGAAAGTGCTCGGCTCGGTCGATAACATCACATTTGTAACAACAAAGGGATATCAACGGCCCACCGTCTCATTCTCAGTACGGGGCGCCGATCTGCAATTTGTATTTCCGTTCCATGTCAACATCACCAAGGCAAATACCTATTTACGCACCAATCCGGGAAAGCTTTTTTCAGACCCGTATACTGTCGGCTGGCTCTTTGAAGCAACGGACGATAAGACGAAAAATAGCGTGGCCGGCCGAAACGGGATGCTCTCCGGCGCCGATGCGGCAGTGTGGATGAAGGGCGAATTGGATCGGATGACCACGCTGGCACACAACCTTTCCGCACAACCCGATATGCGGGGAGCAGTTTTGATGGCAGACGGAGGGCATTTTCAGACCGGAATCGCACAGCAATTGATGAAAGAGGAACTGTTGCGGCTCTTCAATGAATTCTTTTCACCTTTAGCAGTCTGGACTGTACACACATGAAATCGAAAATCCTTTTTATTGCAGGCATAGCATTCGGATTATTTCTGGGATGGTATGCCTTTCCTATTGCATTGTACTCCGCCGATGAACAACCGTTGCACTTCAGTCATTTGACGCACACCGGCGAAAAAGCCGGAATGGCGTGCGAGGATTGTCATTCCACTCTAGAGAGCGGCAGATTTCAGGGAATCCCCGCCGTTGCAAAATGCGCGGAATGTCATGAAGCACCGTTAGGCGAAACGGAGAGCGAAAAAAAGTTGGTTGATGAATATATTTCTGTAAAAAAGGAAATTCCCTGGCGTGTGTATGCACGGCAGCCGGACAACGCCTATTTCTCCCATGCGCCGCATGTTGTTTTGGGTAAGATAACCTGTGAATCGTGCCACGGTCCACACGGGTCATCCGATGTGTTACGTCCTCATTACGCGAACCGAATTTCCGGATACAGCAGAGATGTCTGGGGAGCAAACATCTCCGGCATTTCGACCGAATCGTGGGTCGGAATGAAGATGGACAAATGCGTCCGGTGTCATGGAGACAATGGACGGCGTGACGGTTGCATCACATGTCACAAATAGCAGTGCGGCACACAACAGTCCGGTACGCTTCCGGTTATCCATTTCTTAACGACAGATACAAATCACCATCGATATTCTAATCCAATAACAGTCATGTCAAAATCAATTACCCGTAGAGATATACTGAAATTTGCCGGCGGTGGAGTCCTAGGAGTGTTTTTATCGCCACTGCCATGGAAACTCCTGGATGACTCCGCAATATGGACTCAAAATTGGTCGCTGACCCCGCCGCTTCCGCGAGGTCCAATCACCACTCTTTATTCCCACTGTACTCTTTGCAGCGCTGGGTGCGCGGTAAAGGCACATTGTGTATCAGGGATTCCGTATTACCTTAGCGGTACCGGAAGTACTGAAAACCTCCCTGTCAAGAACAACGTCCTGTGTCCGCTGGGTATCGCCGCCCACCACATGGCCAATCATCCGTTACGAATTGATCATCCATGCCGATATTCAGGAAAATCCGAAACAAGTGTCATCACTGCTGTTTCGCTGCCCGATGCAATGGCGGAAATCACCGATCGGTGCTCGAACGCCGAAGGGACAATAGCCATACTCGATCGTCAACCGGGAAGAGCGATTTCTGAAGTCTACCAACAATTTGCCGGACTCGTTCGCAATGGCCTCTATGTTACGTCTCCTGCCGTTGCCGACAGCACCATTCCCGCTCTTCATGCAATGATGAACGGCCATCAGGTTCCATTGGGGTACGATTTTGAACATGCACAACTCATCGTAAGTTTTGGCACACCGATGCTCGACAACTGGGGTATACCCGGACGAATGGCATCCATTTCCGAAATGCGAAAGCATTCCGGTTTGCATATCGTTCAGATAGAACAACGGTATTCCCGCACCGCCATGCAGGCTGATCAATGGATCGCTGTTAATCCCGGTACGGAAAAAACATTGGCGCTTACTCTTGCCGGGGTACTTCTTGAAAAACATCCGAACATCGGCCGTGCGAAAAGTACGATCACCGATTTTGCTGCATACAAAAATTCCGTCAGAGGATATACGCCGGAATCGACCGCTGCACAAACAGGAATCGATGCCGCCACTGTGCGGAACTTGGCAAGTCAAATGTTGCGATCACGATCAACGATCGTATTCAGCGGCTCCGATCCGGGTGGCGGACCACTCGATGCAGAAGCGGAAAAGATTATCGCTTCATTGAATCTGCTGGTTGGCAGCATCGGCATTCAGGGTGGCATCATCGAACGGATCGATACGCCCGGTTATGATGCATCGCAGATTTCCGACACCCGTTGGAATGAGATTCCCGACGGATCGGTCGAAGTATTGATCGTTGACGGAGCTGAATCAGGATACGCTGTTCCGTGGCACATTATCGCAAAAAAACTTCATCCGGAAAAGAGTATGGTCGTGTCGCTCTCCCCAATGCTGAACGACATCGCCGCCCATGCAGATTATCTTATTCCCGGACCGACATGCTTTGAATCACTGTCCGATATCCCCACGGCTTCCGGCAGTGTTTTCCCGACATTCGCACTCTCAACACCGTTATTGTCACAGCCGGAAGGTACAATCGAACCGATTGACGTCGTTCGCCGGTTAGCACAGCACATGGGTGTTGCCATGAATGTGCCGACAACGGACGATCTTGTTAAGGCAAAAGCTGCGGCAATATTCCGTCATCGTAAAGGAAATGTGTTGACGTATGCTGATCGCAGCCATAAATCGATTTCCGACATCTCCGATGAAGAAAGTTTCTGGATGGCTTTAAAGGAGGGTGCAGTATGGTACGGTGATCCGAAAAATGTATCCGGACCGAAATCGTTCACGGTCGGACTCCGATCCGCTCAAACAACGACTCAACCGATTGATGGACTTCAACTTGTTCCGTTCGGTTGGCGTGGTGCAACTTCCGCATCGCAGATTTCTCCGATACTGAGTAAGATTTTTCAGGAAACGGAATTGCGCGCCGATCACGGAACGATTCTCATTAATCCGGTTACGGCAAAGGAAAACGGTCTTTCGCCGGAAATTCCGGTCACACTCACGACTCCCGCCGGCTCGATGACAGTCATGGTGAAAATTGCCACCTCAGTCCGTCCCGGTGTCATCGAAGCGGTTGTGGGACCGATGCGCAATGGAATACAAACTTCCCAACATCCTTCCGTCGAAACGATAATGAACCTGTGTGTATTACACAACGACGGAACATGGAGAACCACCCCGGCACAATTTCTGAAAGCATAAACGATGGAAACCAGAACTAAAAAGATATCAAAATTCGGAATGGTGATTGACCTCGACAAATGCAACGGCTGCGGCGCCTGCGCAGTGGCGTGTGCGGTCGAGAATAATGTCCCTCCCGCTCACCCCACTGCGACAAAGCGAAACGGCATCACATGGATGAACGTCACCGAAGTGTCGAACAACGCTCAATTCCCGAAGAATGATTCGGTCTTTATTCCCATCATGTGCCAACAATGTGAGAATGAAACACCCTGCATCACCGTCTGTCCGCAAAATGCAGTGGACATCGATCCGACAACCGGTATTGTCGGACAGATTCCTCAACGGTGTCTCGGTTGCCGGTATTGCATGACCGCCTGTCCGTATCATGCGCGGTATTTTAATTGGCGCGATCCGGAATGGACCGACGGCATGAAACAGCAACTCAATCCCGATGTTTCTCCCCGTATGCGCGGAGTTGTGGAGAAATGCAATTTCTGCCATGGCAGATTGCACGCCGCGCAGGAAAAAGCCGCCTCCAACGGCAAGACCGAAATCGATCCGGCAGATTACGTTCCCGCCTGCGTCGAATCGTGCCCGAACGGCGCCATCACGTTCGGCGATCTGAACGATGAATCGAGCAGTGTTGCCATCCTTTCAAAAGCCGAGGGAACGTTCAGATTCCTGTCACGGCTCGGAACGGAACCGAAAGTATATTACCACTCACAAAAGAAATGGGTTCAGGCGATGGCGGAAAAGGCATTGACTCGTTCGCAACAGGAGGAATTCCGTGGATAACTTCGATAAAATCTTGCAGCCACGAGGCATTCAACGAACATCATTTGGTAAGTTCATTGCATGGATTCTCCCCTGGTTTGCATTACTCTCGGTTGGACTCTATGCCATTTATCTTTGTCTTGCGGAGGGTTTGTTCCATACAAACATGGACAACCGGTTTGCATTCGGTCTGTGGATCTACCTCGACCTCACGATTATTGCGCTCGGTGCCGGTGCATTCTTTACCGGATTCCTCCTGTATATTTTACGCCGTAAGGAATTAAAGGCGGTGATCAACAGCGCTGTTGTAATCGGACTGATCTGCTACAGCGGAGCGGTGTTGGTATTGATGGTGGATGTCGGGCAACCGTTGCGGGCATGGTTTACATTCTGGCATCCGAACACCCATTCCATGTTAACGGAAGTGACCTTCTGTCTCACCTGCTATTTAATTGTCTTGCTGATCGAATACGTTCCGATCGTATTAAAGAACAGGCAGTTGCGGCAGATACCAAAATTCCTGGTGTTCGAATTCCAACTTCATAAATTAATGCCGGTGCTGGCGGGGATCGGAACATTCCTGTCGTTCTTCCATCAAGGTTCGCTCGGAGGATTGTTCGGCGTGCTGCGCGGACGGCCATTCGCATTCCGCGAGGAACTTGGTATTTGGCCGTCGACGTTTTTCCTCTTTGTCATCTCCGCGGCTGCTGCGGGACCGAGCTTTATAATGTTGACGACGTGGCTGGTAGAAAAAGTGACACAGAAACGGCTGGTAAAGCCCGATGTATACAAATTTCTCGGCAAAGTCTCCGGCACCATGCTCATTGTTTATGTCATGCTGAAATCGATCGATACGCTGATCTGGATCAACAGCACATCGCCGTCAACAGGATTCCCGGCATTTGAATTCTACGCCACCCGATCTTTCGGTTCGTGGATTCTCTTTACAGAGATTGTGGTGCTCGGCCTCCTGCCTGCTCTCGTTCTGCTGAGCAAACGATTGCGGGAGAACAGAAAACTCCTCTTCGGCGCCGGATTGATGGTCTGCTCGGGGATAATGCTCAACAGGTTCGTGATGACGATACAAACACTTGCACTGCCGACATTGCCGTTCGATAATTTTCTTTCCTACACACCCAGCTGGGAGGAAGTCGCCACATTTTTATTCGTCATTGCCTACGGCGTCATTTTATATTCTTTCACTTATCGCTATTCAACTATATTTCCGCAGGAACGCGAACTCAATTATGTTACCGGAGAAGATCTTGCACGCGAAGTCGCGGCGCGGAACAGGAATGCGTCATCCCGCACACCGCAGTTTATCGCCGATGCAATCAAAAAATTATCACTATCAAAATTCTGACGAAGGAGATCGGTCATGATACCATGGGTTTATGAATTTCAGTGGAGCGCATTTCACATCATTTTCCTCACTATTTTCTTTTCGGTGTTCGTCACAGTAGGGGCAACAGTGGTGCTGGCGTATCTGAGGACACTGCAGGCGGATCGGTCAAAGAAAATGGACGCCATTCAATGGCATTCCGATTTCGAAGATCTCCCTCCCGCTGCCAAGATTTGCCGGCATGTTTTGAACGGCGAGATAAAACATCGTGTGTGTGACAATGAATTTGACTGCCGCCATTGCGCGGTTCACGCATTGCTCATGGAACGGCGGACATCAACACCGACACTCCAATTCGAAGCGTACGGATTTACTATGCCCCCGTACCGTTTATATCATCGCGGTCACACTTGGGTGCAGCAGGAAGACGACGGAACGTATAAGGTCGGCATCGACGATTTCGGAACACGGATCATCGGAAAGCCGTACACCGTGGAACTTCCACCCATCGGCAGCAGATTGGCAGTCAACGGAAAAGGCATGCTGGTGAAAAAACCGGATGTGAACATCAGACTTCTTTCGCCGATTGACGGCGAAGTCATTGAACATGGCGATGCCGAAAAGGGATGGTATTTAAAGGTTAGAGCCGATAATAGCGAAAGTGTCAATACCCACCTCCTGAAGGGTGAGGAGGTTCCAAATTGGATCATGCGGGAGATGGAGCGGCTGCAAAT
This sequence comes from uncultured Chitinophagaceae bacterium, assembly GCA_964371615.1. Classification (GTDB taxonomy): domain Bacteria; phylum Bacteroidota; class Ignavibacteria; order UBA10030; family UBA8401; genus SpSt-333. The sequence goes on along the minus strand of CAYJMS010000001.1, from coordinate 1,292,700 downwards.
CTCATTTGCCACCAGCGGCGTCGGCGCAACACTCGCCGACGGAGGGCAATTGGCACCCGGTTTCCATAAACATTTTCCAGATGCTGACTGGGACGGTGTGTTGGGTCAGATGTTTTTAGAAGCGTAACAGCACTACACCCCGGATTCATTCGGAGTCCGGGGTTTCATTTTCCACTTCTTCGAGATACAAATCTTCCACTTTCTTTCTCGCCCACGACGTTGTTCGCAGGAATTTTAGACTGGATCCGATGCTCGGATTTTCATTGAAACATCGGATCCGTATCCTTTTCCCCATCTCCTGCCACCCGATACGATCAACAAGATACTGTAATATCATCTCCAGGGTAACGCCATGCAGCGGATTATTCTGTTGTTTCCGTCCGTCTGTCATCGATGCTATTACTTCCGCTGAGGCAATTTTGCCGGTTTCAACAACAAGTCGTGAAAATCGAAACTAAAATCCGTTGCCGGTGATACCGCCTTCATTTTAATATGTTCAATGGTTCCGTCCGGATTCAACGAAAATGTAACGAAGGCATCCGCCCGCATTTCGGGATCGCTCCACCGGGCAATAAATGTATTATGTTGATAATGTTCCAGAAACCCGCCCAGCGACGGAGTCGGCACCATTTGCATGAATAATTTTCCGTCCTTCAACACTATTGTTACATCACCATACCACACATCGACGAATGTGCCTTCATATTTTTGTAACGCCAATGAAGGCTTCGAAAGCGAATCCCGTGACGTCATCGTCTTTTTTTCCGTTGTTTTACTGGTCGAATCACTTCGTTCCTTTACCCGTTTGTACGCCGACGTCCAATCATACTTTTCTCCGAGGTAATGATCCAGCACACGGTAACCGATCGAATAAAATGCTCCGCCAACTTCCTGGTTTGTGAAAACCGCGACGCCGACGCGAAGTTCGGGAATCATAGCAATGAACGAAACGAATCCGCTTAAGCCACCGGTGTGGGAAACCAATTTTTTACCGCGATAATCACGTAATGAAAATCCGCCGCCGTATCCGTAAAAATTCGACTGCATCGGCGAAAGTTCTTTGGCAACCTTCGCGACAGGAATCGGTGTTACGACAGACCAGATCTGGCGCGCCGTGCTTGGTTTGAATATGACCGCACCGTTTGCTCCTTTACCGGAATCGAGTTGACAAATCATCCATTGTGCGATATCATCGGCATTGGCATTGATGCTCGCAGCCGGATTGGTTTTATCACTATCGGAGGCAGCCACCGGACGGACAATTCCGTTTATCTCTGCATGAGGAGTTGCAACATTTCCCCTTGTTATTGCTTCGGTAAATGTTAAAGCGCTGTTGTTCATTCCCAGAGGCTCAAAAATACGTGCCCGAACAAATTGGTCCCACGTCTTGCCGCTGACCGCCTCTATCACTTCTCCGGCAATAAGATACAGGATATTATCATAGGCATACGTACTCCGAAAACTGGTGGCAAGCGGGACATTGCGGAATCGCTTGACCACATCCTTTTGATTGTAAGTGTTCGTCGGCCAAATCAGCAGATCTCCCGCGCCGAGGCCAAGACCGCTGCGATGCACCAGCAGATCGATGATCCTCATTTCCCGTGTAACATACGGATCGGAGAGCTGAAACCACGGAAGATGGTCAATAACTCGATCGTTCCAGGAGATTTTACCCTCTTCAACCAGAATGCCGAGCGAGGTACCGATGAACGCTTTGGTATTCGACGCAATGCTGAAGTTTGTTTTGCTGTCAACCTTCTCGGTCGTGCCGATTGTCTTTACACCGAAACCTTTCGTGAGAATTACTTTCCCGTCCTTGACAACGGCCACAGAAACACCGGGTACGTTGAATGTTTTGAGGACATTTTCCACATACGCATTGAAATCTTTCGGCAACGGCTGCGCGGAGAGTGTAATGACAAATGAAAACAATAGAATAAGCGGTAATGAATTTTTTTTCATCGGAGTGTCCTTTCGACGTTGGTTGAGAGCTGCACGAAATATAATGAAAGAGAGGCGGAAATACACTCTGACGGCATGAAAGTTTTTCGTATTTTCAATGGAATGATTTTCTTCTACCAGCGATGAAGTATTTATGGCAAAACAAGCCGGCCCGGTTCTCATAGCAGCACAGGATATTTCTATCCGTTTTGGCGAACAAATAGTACTGAACAATACTTTGATCAGCATCCATCAGACAGACAGGATCGGCTTGATTGGAACAAACGGATCCGGAAAATCGACACTCATCAAGATCATCGCCGGTATTCTTCAACCGGATTCCGGTATTGTTTCCCGCCGGCGTGAACTCGTTATCGGATATCTCTCACAAGATTTTACTTTAGATGAAACAAAATCGGTCTATGAGAACATACTGGACGGAGCTCATGATGTGATCGATATTCTCCGTGAATACGAATCGTTGCCGTACGACTCAGAACGTCGGCATACACTTGAGGAACATATTCACCAATTGGACGGATGGAATATCGAAAATCGAATTGAAACTGCCATGCAGTCGTTGAATGTTCCGGCGAAGGAACGCGATATTGCATCGCTTTCCGGCGGAGAAAAACGCCGCGTGGCGCTCTGCCGTTCGATTATTGCCCGTCCGGATCTCCTCATATTGGATGAACCGACGAATCATCTCGATACGCAATCGATAGAATGGGTGGAAAATTTTCTATCGAATTATTCCGGCGCATGTCTATTCGTGACGCACGACCGGTATTTTTTGGATTCGATCGCCAACCGTATTATCGAACTTTCTAACGGCCTTTGTTATCCGCACACCGGTAATTATACCGATTTTCTCATCGACAAAGCGGAACGTCAGACGCAATTAGAAACCGAGGAAAAGAAACGGACAAATTTCCTGCGCCGTGAACTCGAATGGGTACGTCGCGGACCCCGTGCCCGCACGACAAAATCCAAAAGCCGGCTGAAACAATATTTTGAAATCGCCGACAAAGAAGGATTCCAGGCGGAACGGGAAGTTGACTTGTTGATTCCTCCTCCACCCGGACTTGGGTCGACCATTTTGAATTTAAAACATGTCGGCATTGTACTCGGCGGCCGCCGTCTTTTCACCGATATTGACCTCCTGTTTAATAAAAAACGGAAACTCGGGATCATCGGCAGGAATGGCCTTGGCAAGACAACGCTCCTAAAATTGATACTCGGAGAACTTCAACCGGCCGAGGGAACTATCGAGGTCGGCGACCGGACTGTGATGAATTACATCGATCAGTCGCGTATTGCACTCGATGATGAAAAGACCGTGCTGAACGAGATCGGCGAGGGAAACGATTGGATCATGTTCGGTTCGGAACGGATGACCGTGTGGAAATATCTTAAACGATTTCTTTTTACCGACGATAGGATCAATACAAAAGTGGAAAAACTGTCGGGCGGCGAACGCAGCAGACTGCTTCTTGCAAAAATCCTGAAAAACGGCGGAAACTTTCTGATACTCGACGAACCGACCAACGACCTTGATCTTCCCACATTGCGGGTTTTGGAAGAAGCGCTGGCAAATTTCGACGGCTGTGTCATTGCCGTCAGCCATGACCGGTATTTCCTCAACCGTGTTTGTAACGGCATCCTAGCATTCGAGGGAAATGGACAGGTCCATTTCAGCGAAGGCGATTACGACTACTATCTTGAAAAACGACTCAACCGGATTGCCGACGCAGAAAAAAAATCTGTCGAACAAAAAAATCTTCCCGCTTCCAAAAAAGGAAACGGGAGAAAATTAACATTCAAAGAAACGAAGGAATTGGAGACAATAGAAGCGGATATTTTGCTCGCGGAAGATGAGGTGCAGCGGATAGAAACGATCTTTGCGTCAGCAGATTTCTATGCCCGGTATAGTGATCAGGTAGATCGGCTGACAAAAGAATTGAGTGAAGCCAAGGAGTCCGTCGAACGGCTCTATGCCCGATGGCATGAACTGGAAACGATCAAATCGAATTGAAGTTCTCTCCCCTTTTTCTGTGCCTATGGCCTTTGCATTCCATAGGCACAGAGATACACTGCGATCACATACCGAACCAATAGCTCAGTTTCAGCATAAATATATTGTCCGGTTTTACATTGACAATTCGGTCGATCGATCGTCCAAATTGGAAATCACCTACCGGTTCGAAATCTTCTCTGCTTTGAGTCCACACGAGAAACAGAACCGATCCCGGCATATATTCCCACCGCAACACCGCATTTCCACGCAATGACCGGTAATCGAAATCCGGCCTCCCGACACCGAAAGCGTTCGCCGGACCGGCGCCGTCCGGATCAAGTGAGTACCCGACCAGAGATCCGTCCGATGCGACGATGTTGTCGATGGACGATCCGTCGCTTCCAAAGGAACGAAAGTCGAATGTTTTCGGCCGGAGCAATTCCTTATAGTTACAGTACACTCCCGACGACATGAAAGGTTGTGCATACACCTGGAAACTCAATTCCGGTGTCAGTATCCAGTTTAAACGGATGGTAGATGCGACCGTGGTCTGATTCACTTCGGCAAAAATGTAGCGGCGCTCATACGTTGCGGCAGCCAGTGGGTCCGCAACGGTGCGGACATATTGTGCATTTATTCGATCATAATACACCTCAGGACTCACCGATAACGTAAAAGTCGGTGTCAGTTTCATTTCCACTTCCACATACGCAAACGTATTTTCCCCGGCATCGCCGCCCGTGATACCACCGCCGACATATGCGACCCACCATTTCCTGCTGTCACTGTACAGATTGAAGTTCGAAGACCACGACTCGGGATTCAGTGTTAACGGACCTCCTCTCGTCCGGCGCGAACTCTGCGATTCAAGATTATAATTAAACCGAATCTGGCCGCCATAATAGTTCAGGAGGTTCACGTACCAACCGCTCCAGAAGCCATGCGCAGTTTTATTTCCGCCAAAATCATAATTCATATATGTCGCAACATCGAACCCGGCAAACCGGTAATAATCAGTCGGGTCGCTCCATCGGTAACCGGTCACAAGGTGGGAATTGATGATGTCGGCAAACGACATGAATCCAAGATCATTCGATTCAAAGTACGGATCGATCATACCGACCGCTGCATTCAATGTCCATTTCCCCCGGTTTTTATTTAACATCAACCGTCCGGCAAAACCGGTCATCGATGTTGCGGCGCTATCCACTTGTACATATCCGACATCCGGCCGCTGGAAATAATGTCCGGGACTTCTCTGCAGTGCAACCATTCTGTTTGTATTTGCGCTGACACGAGAGACGGCGGCCCAGCCGGACAGAACGTATGTACGTTCTTGATCGAAGAAGGTCCACCCGTCCATCGCTCCAACCAACGCATCGTTATTGACATAATCCTCTAATACTGCATCGTCAAACGATCGCTTGGCGTATGTGGCCAGAAATCCAAGTCCTTGCTGTCCTCTGTCGAAATCACGCTGTGCACGGAAAACGCCGTAATATGTCTGCGGTTCCATTTCTACGCTCGACCGCGTACCGGCAGAGTCTATCTCTGCCATTTCGCGATTGGTAACTGCATGAATCGTACCGATTTTCCAGTCGTCACCGATCCTGCCGGAGATCTTGCCGGCACCCAAAATTTTTGTCCCTTGCGGCAGGTCTGCATAATCATAGGCCGGAAGGCTGAATTGCGGCCGTTGGGGTGTGCGTCCAATTCGCCGGCTGTATAATAGACTTGGATTATTGAAATTAAAATTCCAATTATTATTTGTTCCGCCCTGTCCAAATCGAAAGATGCTTACCCCTTCGGTAAAAAACGGCCTCTTTTCCTGGAAGGACACCTCAACATCGGAAAGGTTCACAACTGCTGGATCGACTTCCACTTGTCCGAAATCGGGATTGACAGTCGCATCGAGCGTGAGGCTTGTCCCGAGACCGACTTTCATATCCAATCCCGCACCCGGAAAATATTTATGTCCCGGATTAAACGGATCGCCGGGTGTATTGCCGATGTATTCTGCTTTCCCGGTCACATACGGAAGGATTTCAACGCGAGACGAAGGTGCTATCCCTTCCAATCCCGTCAGTTCGGGAAATCGCGATACGAATCCGTTCTCATTGCGAGGCGTATACACGACCATAGCTGTTTCATTTTTTCTTCCGATATACCGTTCGAAATTTATTCCCCACGTTTGTACATCCTTTTCAGTGAACCGCAATTGCGAAAACGGTATTTTCATCTCGACAACATATCCGTCGTCGTGGATTTTCGATACCCCTTCCCATACGGCATCCCAAGACAGCTCAAACCGTCCGTCATTTTCAACAAGTCCATCCGCTTTGGTTCCTGCGGCTGAGACGTAAAAGAGATTGCCGGTCATCTTATCATGATACGGATCGAGATAAACAAGAAATCCGTCGGATGGATCGCCATAGACAAAGTCTCTGCGAACCAGCCGTGCAACGATTGAATCGGCATTGGAGTCGTATAATTTCGCTGCGATGTAGAGCGCTTCATCATCATAAGCGATCCACGTTTCGCTTTTTTCAGTCCCCGGTGCTCCCTGGTCCGGTTCCCGTTGTTTAAAATCGCTAAAGCCGGGTCGCTGCCAGATTGATTCGTTCAATAGTCCATCGACTTTTATTCTTTCAGTTGTTTTTACTGCGGTGATTGTGGAGGCAGAAAGAATCGAGGCAGGTATGATAACGGTGATGACGAACAACAGTACTACACTCCATTGCATGGTCCGCTGCATACAGTCTCCTATGGTCGGTGATGGGATCAGTGGAAATTAACGAGTATGTTACGCAGCAGCTGACCAACGGTTTATTACAATACACAAGAAAAGAGTACTTTATCCGAATTATATTGACAATCGTAATAGTTCAGAGTGTCGCCGGGAATATATATCATGCAGCAGATGTCGGCAGATTGGGTATACCCGCAAAATAAATGCCCGTCAAAACATCAACGGGCATGTGTAAAAAGAAATTATGGGAAATTATTTTATCCGTTTGACGACAACAATTGTTTTATCATCGGAGTATTTGCTTTTTGCGCTGAATTTTTGGACATCCTCAACGATCAACCGGGCAATATTTTGCGCTTTCTCATTCTTGAAAGCTATTAATTTTTCGATCAAACGCTTTTCGGAATACTGATTCCCGACGGAATCCATCGCTTCGGAGACACCGTCGGTAAATAAAAGAAGAATATCTCCTTTCCCCAGAATCATCCCTTCGCTGCGGTACATCTGATTCGGGAACGGACCGATAATGTTGCCGGTCGCTTCCAGTAATTCCGTTGTTTGAGTGGCAGATCGATAGACGATCGGACTGCTATGGCCGGCGTTCACATACACGCACAGTCCCTTCAGATCGTTCGTCAGTTCGGCATAGAATAATGTCAGGAACCGGTCATCGGTAAATGTGTGATGGACCAGATCGTTAATGTTATGGATGAGGTTGCTGATCTTTGTTTGATATGTCGCGCCCATGCGAAGCGCACCGGAAACATACAATGCCTGCACAGCGGCGGAGATTCCCTTGCTTGCAGCATCGCCGATGACAATGCCGACGCGGTCCTTTTCTTCACTGACGATATAGTCGAAAAAGTCTCCACCGACGACCCTGTCCGCAAGCGAAATACCGAACATTTCGTAATTATGGAATTGCAGTTCATGCTCCGGCAGAATGCTTCGTTGGATCTCACGCGCTTTATCGAGGTCCTTTTGCAGCATCGTCGTCTTCCGTTCGATGCTTCTGCTTTTTAAGAGTGAGGAGACGGCGAATCCGATGATATTGAGCGTCGGTGAAATCTGATTATGGTCCAGATCAGTGTTGAACGAGAGCACATATTGGTACAATTCTGAGCTCCGGACGGTCACTACATCACCGACGCCCGTTGCCGAATATTTTTTAATCCCTTTGCTTTGCAAATAGGCATTCGTTTCCTTGGCGACAATTGTCCGGTGCGACGCCAACTGTTTGAACATTCGATATTCATCCACTTTAACGACGAATTTCGGTTTTATTTTTTCTATCGCACCGAACTGCGCTATCAGCTCATACGAGTATTTCTGCGCATCCAATTTCCACAACCGTCCTCCCTTGATCTCGATCCGGTCATTAATGATAATTTGATGGAGGACATGCGTCAGAAGCTCTTCGTTGGAAGAGAATTGATGATCGGCAAAACTTTCAATTGTTTTATGGAGTGAACGCTGATTCATTGATTCCTTTAAATTTCGTTGTATCATAATTTACGGTATGAGTGACATCAATATACGCAATTCATCGATGCCGCAGTGTGACGAACGCCTCATAGACGGCGGCTTTCCTTCATATCACGAAGCAGCAGAGAGAGTGTATCGAGCGACATGTAGACCTCACGAAGCGATAGTCCAAGAGACACGAGCATCAAGACAAGACTCAAACCGAAAATCCACTGCGCAACTGTCACCCACCCCGCAAATAAGAGAAATACACATAAGACGCCTGCAAAGAAACTCGCCACACCGAACACCTGTGTCGTTTTAATGACTCTAATTCGGTATTGCAGGCTGTCGATCTGTTCTTTGACATGAACATCATTGCTCACTTGATACTGACCATACAATTCCCTGATAAGTCGCGCCAAAGCCAGAAAGCGGTTAGTATATGCCAATAATAACAACGATAATGCCGGAAAGAGGATTGCAGGAGCGGTATATGTTAGTTCCATTATGTAAGTTCCATCTAAGTTGTCCTAGGAAGGATCGAATTCCGCACCTTCTCCCCAGTGTTACTTTTTTAATTCCTTTTCAATTTTCTTTTTTACTTCCTGTGTTCCCCTGTTTTCCTCTAGATTCTTTTCCGCTTTTTCTATCGCTTCTTTTGCCGGTTCAACCGCGGTGTCCATAGAGTCACCGGTATAATACACATAAGCAAGAAAAGCCATCAGAATAATCGCTGCATAGATGATAAGTTTTATCATTTTTTTCACTATAAAAAAAATCAAGGCGATGATCACGCCAATCGTGATAAACAAGTAGATTTCATTCGAGAGAATCAGATCTATAACATTTTCCATTGCATCACTCCTATAAATTTGTGGGTTTCCGGTGCACTGCGAGGTCAGCGCAGTCCCCGCTTCTTTTTTTCGATAATTACCTGCACGTCTACAGGTGCCGCGCACAGAGAACAAACGTACCGATTTGTCGTTTCGTTAAAATCCGGTTCCCGGGTTTGTTTACAGTTTGGGCATTTTACCCGGATTGTTTGATCCTGTTCACGTTGCGCCATAATAATATTTCATCGAATGTTGCAGAATCGAATCGGTTTTGGAGTAGGTAAAGGTAGCATATTTTGGATTAGATATCAATCGAATGCAACAATGCCCCCCTATTTTCGGCAGATCATACAAATTGACGCAAGCAGAAATCAATTAAAGCCATTTCGAAAACTCAATCGTGGTAGGTCGGATTACTTAAAAATGATTTACCAAACTTCCGTATTCTGTATTCAATATTTTGTCTTCTGCTTTCTTCGCGTCTTTGCGTGAATGCAAGATATCAGATTCCAGATATCAGACTTCCGTATTCTGTATTCCGTCTTCTGTCTTCTTTCTTTTTAAAATGCAAACGGGACGCTCTTTTGGGCATCCCGTTAAGATGAAAGATATTGTAAGAGAGGAATTACACAGTCTGCGACATGACCCGCAGGAGTTTCCAGCGTCCGCCGTACTGGTGGAACACTGCCGTGGTCTGCACCTGCACGCCGTTGTAGGTTCCGGTAGCAATCACCTGTGTCTGCGTCAACGGAAACGATGCCGGCCGGCTCGCCGAATACGATACCGTTCCGCCCATTGTCGTCACTGTCGTGCTGCCGATCGTATACAAGGACAGGTTATTGCTGAAACGCTGCAGCGCCAACGATACGCCGGTCTTGGCCAACTGCTCCGCCTGTGTCTCAGTAGCAACGGTCAATGCGGACGAAAAATTCGCCTCATCGGCTGCCGTGAAACTGACGGTATAGAATCCAAGGATCAGGTAGATGCCCGAGAGAAGTATGACTTTCGATGTACCCATGTGAACCTCTTCTTACCTGTGTGCTGCGTTTATTCTGTTGCTAATATACTGCCTTTATCTTGGTATCAATGTATCCACGAACACATTCACTAGCAATAAAACAATATATAGACCTTTTTAAGGCAAAATTAGAGGTTTCTAAGAAACAGAATGAATTGTATTCAAGCAAAAAAAGTGAGCTTTTGCATTCTGAATCCACTCAAAAGTGGAAATAATACTAAAGAGAAAAAAGTCTGATTATGTATTGAGAGTGGAAGTGGGTATCAAATAATGCAGAAAACATTCAATTTTTATGATAGAAATATTTTGTTACTTTAATGAAGTAATTACAATGTGAGCGGAAAATGCGAAAAATTTCAATATTTCTATTTTTCTTTTTCCTTTTTGGTGATGCACAAACGCCTCCTATTGATTCACTCAAAGAAAACCTTTCTTCTCTCCACGGGATAGATCGCTACAACGCACTCTTTATCCTATCGGATGAATTGGAGGATACCAATCCCAAAGAAGCCCTACAATATGCGTTAGAAGCAATACAATTGGCAGATACATTAGATGTGAAAGATTCGGTTTCAATATTGTATGCAACTGCCGGTTATTGCTACACCCTATTGGGTGAATTTGCCAATGGATTACAATATGCATTTCGCGCTCTCGATAATGCAACTCATTCCGGAGAGCAAACTCAGATTGCTACGGCACACAGCACGTTGGGAATTATTCATGTATATGTCGGACAATACAGCACCGCATTGCGTCACCATCAGGAAGCTCTACGGATTAGGGAAAAATTAGGTCTGACCGAACAGGCGATTCGCACTCTAAATAATATCGGCGTTGTCTATCATAACATAGGAAATTACGCAAAGGCGATAGAATTCTATCAGGAAGTAATGCGCAAGAGAGGTAAGACAGTCGATACATTGGCTGCAATTCGCTTTTACCACAATGTCGGTTTTGCGGAATATATGCGCGGCAACATTGACACGTCGCAAGTATATCTCGACAAAGCATTAACTCTCGCAAAAAACGTCAAATACATCAGCGGAATAGCATACTCATATTATAATATCGGTTTACTCAGCATGCAGCGGGGGAAATTACGTGATGCAATTAATGAATTGAATGAATCATTGAAACATTATGAATCACTCGGACAAAAACACGGCGTATTGCAAGTTCTTAATGCCATGGGTTTGGCACACTACAAGTTGAAAGATTATCCTACAGCGATCAAAACACTCCTCCGTTCGGTTCACCTGGCAAAAAACATTCGATCTCCAGATCAATTGAAATCATCATATGAGACTTTGTATAAAGTGTACGATGTCGTCGGGCCAATCGAAAAATCATACTACTATTACCGACTCTTTTCTGGGGCAAAGGATTCGTTGGACAATTCAAGGGAGCGAAACGAAATTGCCGAATTGACCGTCAATCTTCAGAATGCACGAAGCCGGCAGGAAATACAGGAATTAAAATCAGAAAAACTCATCAATGATGCGATTCTCGAGAAACAGTATTTTCGATCGCTTCTGTTGGGAGGAGGTATTTTCGTCCTGATAATGATTGTTGCCCTCCTGTACCTGAATATCAGAAACATGAAAAGGAATAAATTGGAACTGGAGAACAATTTTTCGAAAATGGAGAGCCTTAATAAGGAACTTCATGATCGCCTGAACGAAATCAAAACACTCAGCGGATTGCTGCCAATATGTGCCCATTGCAAGAAAATTCGGGATGATGAGGGCTACTGGCAGCAATTGGAAGGATATATTTCACACCACACGGAAGCAAAATTTTCGCACGGCATTTGTCCGGATTGCCGGGAAAAATATTTCCCGGAAATGTGACTGCCGTCGATATCTTGTCCTGCAGTCGGTTCAGCAATTTATCGTCTGCTGCATAAATTCAAAATCCCGGTCCTGGACCGGGATTTTTTGAGCTAGCGACGAGACTTGAACTCGTGACCTGCTGATTACGAAACACCGCGACAAAAAGAATTCTTCTATTATTTACAAATTTCGTGGCTTTCGATTTTCAATTCAACGGTTTTCTGTGTTCCCTTCTGACAAAATTACTGGAAGCCGAATGTTGAAGAAAATGTCAATTAGTTATAAAAAAGTAATGCCGTAACACCATTGATATATTAATTGTAAGCAATTCTCTTTTCTAAGTCAAATGTACAAACATAATTTGTACGATCACTCTATGTCGTTTCGATCCTTGTATTGACTCAATGATTCAAACACGTAACGAAACAAAAACAACTTGCCAGTTATACAGGCAATGACGCGGTTTTCAACTTGCTGTTGCCGGGAAATTATTGCTATTGATTTATACTCTTTGGAAAAATAACGTCCCTCATGATGGTGATTTTGGTCTTCGCTAATCTGTTGTCGTGTTCTTTGTCTACGACCCGTAGGGAAATAAGTACGCTCTTACTCTTGACTTTTAACACAGTACCTGGTTTGGCAGGCACGCGCCAAGAGTGCAGGTGTATGCCGTCATTGCTCGATAACTATCTGCGAGCGTGGAGTCAGATACCATCGACCACGATATTCGACTTCGATATAAGATACACCTCCAAGAAACGCTGACAGGCCTATCCGAAATCTTCTGTTGTCGGGACGGACATTGACATATTCTCGACCCCAATTGCCATCCTTGTACAAACTGATTGAGTCACCGGCCGCATGGGCATAGATGATATTGCCATCGGCATCGCGGCAATCAAACCAAACGGTGTCCCGAACCATCTTCCCGGAATTATCGAAAAAGCGAAGAAGGTAACGGATCGTCGTTGCATTGTCAACTGGATTACTCTCGCCATGAACTGGTTTGTTGCCTTGGACATTCAAATCTTTGATAAGTCGAAGAGTATCGGATATGATAGCGAAGTACCGTTGACCTCCTCCGAGACTGCCTTCGTCTTCGGATATTCCTCCAATCGCAAATGTGTCGGTAACCGGATCAATGAAATCTCCATACGTCTCGCATGGGTGAATGGAAATGAGATTGAATGCACCGTCAGTCATCTTCCAGAAAAGAATATCCCTCCCCCGGTTTGAAGCCGTGAGGCAGATGAGATAGTTACGGTAGCTTCGATGGAGCTCAATACCAACATGTTTGCGGAGGTGTCTGTTATCGCCATCGTATGGGCGATATGCTCCCGGAGATCTCTGGGCATCTTCGAGGATGTGTCGATTCATCGCATCAAATCGAACGAACTGTGATCCGTCTATACTATCTCCCGACGGTAGAATAAGCAGTGGAGAAAAGAGGTTCGGGAAATTGTAGTCAATAAAAATGCCCAGAACATTATCCTTGGAGTTAACGCGAAGTGCACGATGAGGTAATTCTCTGAGTCGAGTGTAGTGATTTGCCACCATAGTGTCCACAATCCCGTAGGCAGCGGTCGTACGATCCCGCACTTGGGGGTAACTCTTCTGGTGGCCAAGAATGCAGAGAATGAGGATCGTTGCGAGAGTATGTGTTTTTCTGTTCATGGTGTTGTGTGCCAGCCTACCGGACTGGAGTTAAGCTGCGTGTGAACGTTCCAGCGCAGAAAAATTGTTTTTTAATTCACCAATAACTTTCCGTAACATACGTTGTATTTTGAGGACTTATCATTCAAGAATCAGGCGCATCGGTCTACGACTCTACGAGTCGTCGACTCGTAGAGCGATTTGCACTTCATATTTAGCAACTGGTTATTTCCAACAAGGATCTTTCGAAAATAGTATTTCAGAGTAATAATTCGAAAGGAGGCTTATCATGTTCTATTCAGGAATCGACCTGCACCGCGATAATTGATATATCACTACGGTTGATGATGGCTGCGCAATCGTCAAACAACACGCACTTAACGTGCCGACAAGCCCGTAATCTGGTGTGGTCGCCTTTGTATAAGACTAATACGATAGATACGTTGGCCGTGCGTTACAATGTAACTCGTTGTTTCTTCGCCAAAGACGCCCGACCGCCGCAGGCGGGTATGCGACTGTGGCTCAAAAGAACGTTTACTCGCATCATTTAAATTTATGATGCGACCAGGGAATCTTTTTCTCTTGTGGAGCGTTGTTTGCGACATCCGCCTCTGGCGGGACTAGCCTGCCCGCCATGCTTTATGGCGGGTTCCTTTTTAATATGGTTAGAACGCACGCGGCGAAATATTATCTTATTTCAAAAAGAATATGAAAATTGAACACGGGGACCAACCTTGCTTGGCACAATATTCACACCGATAGACTTCTCACCTATTATCCTCTTCGAGAGACGTTCATTGTATCTGTCTACTTCGGTTGAAGCGTCAATAGCTTCCCAGATTGTTAACCCAATGGTCGATGCAATACCGATATAAAACCAACCGGTATATTCAGTTTGTTGATTGTAAACGTAGCCATATCCGGATCCTAGTGGAGTCGATTGATAGACATCTTTAGTGCCCGCTGTGAATGCAAGGACAACTCCGCCGACTCTGCCAGCAGCAAAGAGCAGTCCTCGTCCCCAATTGTGAGTATAAGCGTGTCCAGCACTCGGCATAATCAACGAGAGTGGAATAGACGTACCGGAACTCTTCTTTGATCTCTCATACAACGCAATTTTTTGTGCATCATCCAATTCAACCGGTTCTGTCTTTTCAGTCAATGATGGAAGGTTGACAGTTTGGTCTGCAAATTCGTACTTGTTTGTATGCCCCGTGACGGTACCGCTTAAAGTGCCACCGAGGAGTCCTATTCCACCACCAAGTACAGAACAAACTAGCATTGCTAATCCTGGGAAGTCGGAATTCGGTTTCTCAAGTGCTATACCTACCAAAAGCCCGACACCACCACCTGATAAAAGCCCAATTCCAGCACCCTCAAGAGTCCCATACAGTCGATTAGTAAAAATAATCTTTTTGATTTTGTGCGTTGAAATCGTTGTGCGAAAGCCCGTCGACAAATTTGTGAACGAGGTGGAATCTGGTTGAGAGAAAATATCTTGGCCGTTGAACATTGTACTATCTTTAAAGACAATAGTGGCGTTCTTGCCTTTCGCTTCAGTGTTGAACTCGGAAAATAACAAAGCATCCTCATCGGGTAGAATTGGAGATACAATAAATGAGGAGCTACATCCGATTTGGATGATGACAATAATAACCATTGCTATTGACAATCTCATGTTAATGTCTTCCTTTCTCGGAAGAGTTATTGAACATTGCTTCTGTAATAACACCATTAGCACTTCGTGCGTTCTAACAGACTGTAACTAAGCGGCGTGCAACGTTCCAGCGCGTTGAAATTGGCTTTTAATTTGCCGAAAACTTGTTGAATCGTAAGTTGTATTTTGAAAACTCATCACTCAAGTTTCGCGCGTGTCGGCGGTTGCAACGTCGCTTGAGTGACTCGGGTAGAACGCACACGGTAGAATATTTAATTAAAATGTTTTATCTCTATCGCAACAATAATAATTTCTTAGTCTCACTAAATATTCCCGTCTGTAAACGATAAAAATAAATACCGCTTGGAAATCTTTCTGCATTCCATTGCCGCGAGTAATTACCCTGTGACATTTCTTCTGACACTATTGTTGCTTGTTCACGACCTATCAAATCAAATATTTTTAATGATATAAATGATTTAGAAGGAAGATTAAAAGAAATAGTCGTTGTTGGATTAAACGGGTTAGGATAATTTTGAAGTAATGAATATTCTTTTGGAATTTCAGTCAAGATATCTTCCACGTCAGTAGTAAGATTGCGAGCACAGATGATAAACGTTCTAACCGTGTCTGTCGCCGTCCCACTATTTACAAAATCGAAACGCCATTGATTAAGGTTACTATTTGTTGGATAGGAACGACGGACGGAAAGATCAACGTCATTACCTGCTTCTTCTTTCCATCCACCTGTGACTACTCGGTAACCAGTCGGGCTATTTACAGAAATAGGGAGCGAACTGTTCGGGCCTATGTAAACTGTGGTTCCTTCTATGAGAGAATCAAGACTCTCGCGCCTACAGATGATAAATGTTCTAACAGTGTCTGTCGCCGTCCCATGATTTACAAAATCGAAACGCCATTGATTAAGGTTACTATTTGTTGGATAGGAACGTCGGACGGAAAGATCAACGTCATTACCTGCTTCTTCTTTCCATCCACCTGTGACTACTCGGTAACCAGTCGGGCTATTTACAGAAATAGGGAGCGAACTATTCGGGTTTATATATATTGTTGGTCCTTCAATAAGAGAATCCGAATTTTGAGACATCAACAAGAATGGAATAATGCAAGCAAGAAATAAAGAGAGAGATATTTTTGTTTTCATGATCTGAATCCCTTTCACTTTGTGCTTAAAAATTACACCCTATTCTTAGATATTACACTATAGCATTTTGTGTATTCTAACGAACCGAGCTAAGCTGCGGCGACGTGAATTTGGATCTTGTAGCGCGGCGCGCGAGGCCTGATGTGTTGGTGAAAGTGGTACGATGTTGTTGGTTTGTTATTTGATACTCTTCTATCGCGCGCGAAATTCATGCTCGGCTAGTTCCGTCAGAAGTTATGTTTAATAAGTCTACCTTTCCAACATCACAACACAAGAAGACTTTTCAATGGATACTTCGCGCGCACTATCATTCTCTAATGATCACTTATATATCGGTGTCGATACTCATCTTAAGAATTGGAAAGTGACGATTCGCATCAGCGGCATTGAATTGAAAACATTTTCAATGAACCCCGCTCCATTTGAATACACATTTCTTAGTTGAGACATAATCCATTGTTTGAAGACGATAAAAGTATATTGCACTTGCATTGCCAGTCGGATTGCACGAACGTAAATAAAGTGCACACTAGTTTTATAAACATGGTCATCCGGCAAAACAATATTGTTGTAAACATAAAGTTCGTAGCTGGCATAATGTTCTTAATATGTTCTGCCAGTATTCTGGTTATTGTATCTAAACTTTGGCCAATGAGAATTTCCTAATCCTAGACTGTTTGACTTCAAAGCATATAGATTGCCATCACCGCATCCAAAGTATATTGTACCATCATTTGCAATAGCTGGTGATGACCAATTCATTCCGTTGTTTGTGTCGAAAGTCCAATTTAAAGTACCATCTGGGTTTAAAGCGTGCAGCAATCCATTCTCTGCACCAAAATATATTACCCAATCACTTCCTATTGTTGGAGAACAATAAATATCATCGGCCCCGTGAATCTGTTGAATGGTATAACTCCACTTTAAAGTACCATCAGGATTCAACGCAAGAAGTTGAGCGCTTGGAGAAGAACCCGCTTTTGTTCCAATGTATATTGTGCCGTTTGCATCAATTGAAGGAGAAGAGCGAATTGGGCGACCTCCAGTAATTGTGTATTTCCATTTTAATGTTGAATCAGGTCTGATTGCGTAAAGAAAACTTTTATCTCCGCCCGCCTGAGTTTCAGCACCTACATAAATAGTTCCGTCAGAAGCAATACCAGGTGAGGAAAATATAAAATCTCCTTCAGGTAAATTGCATTTCCATACACGGCTGCCATTGGAATTTAGTTTCCAAATGGAGATAGGTCTATCACTGGTGGCAATAATAATACAACTATCTGGGCTTAACGACGGAGAAGTTCTTATATTTGCAGCAGGCATAAATGGATCATTGTAGTGCCACTTAAGAGAACCATCAGGTTTTATCGCATATATTCCAGAGGCGCAGATATATATAGTGCCATCAAGGTCAATGGCTGGAGAAGTCTGTCCAATACCAGTGGTACTGTTTAGTATGTATTTCCATCTTT
Organism: uncultured Chitinophagaceae bacterium; assembly: GCA_964371615.1. Taxonomy (GTDB): domain Bacteria; phylum Bacteroidota; class Ignavibacteria; order UBA10030; family UBA8401; genus SpSt-333. Next base: position 1,274,893 of record CAYJMS010000001.1, on the reverse strand, counting down.
CTGTACCATTAGAATTTATTGCATATAGAGTACTCGTAAAATCTTGAACATAAATTATCCCATCTGAAGCGATTGAAGGTGTGAATACTGGATTGGACATAGGGAATATCCATTTTTGATTTCCATCTGGATTTATCGCAAATAAACCTGTGCCCCCTCCTGAAATTCCGTTTCCAACATATATTGTTCCATCACTTCCAATAGCTGGTGATGAATAATAAACGAATTTACCCGTATTATACTTCCATTTTAATCTTGGGTCATATCCTTGAGCGAAAGCGATCACAATCTGACGGGAGGAATCTGTCGCCAATCTTGAATCAGAGACGATAAGTTTGACGCTGTAATGCTGGTTTGGAACGGCATCGGACGGAATTTGCCACTTCGTCGTGTTAGAATTGGGATTTGTGATTGTCCCAATTGAGACCGACCAAGTGTAAGATAAGGAATCATTGTCAGGATCTGTGGCGTAACACGTGAGCTGAACTTCACTACCCGGTGTTGGTGATGATGGAGAAATGTCGATCCATCTTATCTGAGGCGAAGAGTTGTGTCGTTCCGGAGTAACGGGAGAGATTGATTGTTTCCTCGAACATCCAATTAGCAAGCAGGCGCTGAAACACAGAAACAGATTGAAAGTTTTTGTCATATTGGATCCTCCTTTTTGCGCCGCCTAACGGACTGGAACTAAACTGCGTTGCAACGTTCCAGAGCGCGGGATAAAGTTTTTAGATTTAAATTTTGCTTTCGTAATGTATGTTGTATTTTGATGAAACGAAACTTAAAAACTTAAGAGCGTCGACGGTTGCATCGTCAGAAGTTATGTTTAAAAAGTCTACATTTCCAATATTAAAACATAAGGAGACTTTTCAATGGATAATTCGCGCGAACTATCATTCTCTAACGATCACTTCTTTATCGGTGTCGATACGCATCTAAAGAATTGGAAAGTGACGATTCGCACCGGCGGCATTGAATTGAAAACTTTTTCAATGAACCCCGCTCCATTGGAATTGCTCGCCTAACTCCACAAGAATTATCCCTGCGGAATCTACCATATTGTGTATGAAGCAGGATTCTGCGGATTCTGGGCATTAAGGGTATTCAAAGAACATAATATCGATTTCATCATTGCCAACCCGGCAGATGTTCCTACTTCCGATAAGGAAAAAACAAACAAGAGTGATCCGATCGATTCCCGAAAACTCGCCCGAGGCCTGGAGAACAAAGAATAAAAGAACTCAAACGTTGAAAAACGTTTACTCACCAAGTTCATTGTTTGTCATATTCAGCCAACTTTTGTCGGATGACTTGGTTGAGTTCCTGCTGCTTTATGCCGAGAACAGTTTGAATAGCGTTATAGAAATCATTGTCGTTAGTTCCAAAAGAGAAGAGTTGCTTGAGAGTTGGCAGTCCACCTTTTTCAAGAGCCAATCTGCAAAGTAAACCGCCAAAAACGTACTTGGGATCAGTGTAAGGATCGAAGCGTGAAAACGTTAAGAGACTATCCAAATCGATGTTCGGATGAACTTCAAGATGTTTTTGCATTCTTTTCATATGCCATGAAAGATCATGACCCTTAGATCCCCCGAGCAAAGCAGCATAACCTTCGAGGAAATAATAGTGTGCCATAGGGAAAAGTGGATTGATGTAAACATGGACGAATTCGTGTGGATACCACTCATCCTGTCCAGCACCATACACGATACGGTTCGCGACATCAGTTAATCCTCCCTTACCACGATTGTAACTTTCTCCAACGTAGTAGTCGAAACCCAGTATTTCCATAATATCGCTCAAATCGTCTGTAAGATAGAATTCAGTCGGAAAAACCTTCATGTCCCAAAGTGTAGTGAGGGAATCGACAAATGAGTTCATACGTTCTGCCAGATCCTTGTTAAAATGATGGCTGGCGGGAAATATGAATGTTATACTACCGACAGTTTCCTTTTCCCAGGACTTCGTGTTGACAGATAAGACGTTGCCAAGTCGGAACATCTCGTTCTCCTTAGTTGCCCTGATGCAGACAATACAGAACGGACGAGAAAAATGAGAGTCCGTTTGCTTGGCAAACAATGTACGAATAACATATTCGCTGTCTATCTGCGACACACTCATGACAGTGGGTTTGTAGTAAGCAAGGAAGTAGTACAGGCTAGGATTGAAATAAACACTATTGAGGAAATCATATTTTTTGTACCGTTGTTTTTCCGCAGAAAGCCAGTAAGGGTTGTCCGGTATGCTATCGGGATTCGAGTTTAAATAATTTGTCCAAAGGTGAATGACTTGAGCGATCTCGGCATTAGAAGTGTCAATGTCAGGATTCACGTATAAGTCAACATGAGATGATTGCGAAAAAAGACTGCTGCACCCAATCATGAATAGGCAAAGGATTCTTCTTAATGGCATAAATACTCGTAGTCAATTAATGATATGACGTGCCGTTATTTTTTTACTTCGTGTGCTAATACGCCTAACGACCATGGATCTTAGCGGCATGAACCGCTCAGCGCATTTGCAGTCTGTTTTTAGTTAGTTCGTTGACTTTGTTAGTGCTGCGATGGTTCACGTCAGCTGGAGCAACCTGTTATTGTGACTTTGCAAAGTATCTTTTGATCAGTTTTTCGCCATCAACTTCAGTCGATTCAAACAACACAACAGATTTTGATTTACTCTTTGGATTATCGATGAATCCCTTTTCATGCAGTCTATTGAGTATCGACCATGCATAAGATTTCCACGATCTCGTGTTTGGACCATCTTTGAATTTTGTTACGTACAACAATGCCAAAACAACCTCGTCCAATTTTTCTTCATCTATTTCCATTATCCCTCCACTTATTTTGAAGGTACACTAACGGACTGGAGATAATTTGCGTTGCAACCTTCCTGTCGGCAGGCAGGCGTTCCAGCGCGTTGGGTTTACTTTTTAATTTTAATATCCTGCCTCATAAAAGGGGTTGCATGTTCGTTCCTTGACAATCGCAAACTCGGCGCGTTGGCGGTTTGCACTGCCTGTCCCACCGTTTTTTGGCGGGATCAGCTTGAGCGACTGGATAGGCGGCTCTCATTTTGATAGAAGAATTTTAATTGTTTTCTTAAAACCGCCAGCTTGCATTCTTACAAAATAGATTCCGCTTGGCAATCCTAACCCATTTACCATTATTTTGTAGTTTCCTTTAATCTTTGTTTCACTTAACAGTGTTTCAATTTTACGACCAAGTATGTCAAAGACTTCGATATTTACGTAAGAATCCTTGCTAACAGAAAATTGAATTGTTGCTGTCGGATTAAATGGATTCGGATACGCATTCGACAACGAATAATCAACAGAAGAATTATTAAGTACTTTGATTGAATTCGTTGAGCTTTCTATTATTCCTCTAAAGGCATAATACATTCCCTTGCTAAATCGATAGTGCCTTGATTGAAATGACCAATTTTGAACACCAATGGAATAATATGAGAAATTGTCTGTATAAATAAGAGAACTTCCACTTTGACCGGGTATGCCACTAATGTTATACCCGAATGCATCTTGCTCGATCACATCAAGGATGCCATAATTGTAATACAGGGTATCTCCATTAAATACACGAGTTGAATCAGAAGGATCAACAGTCCCAGGGTAACTAAATTTGTGAAACACTTTATTTCTTAAGCTGCTATCTTCTTCATAAAATGATATTCCCACCCAACCAGTTTTAAATCCAATTGGCTCTCGTAACTTAATTATGGCAACGTCCTGAGATAATATATTTTTAAAATTTGATTTGGGAAAATAGTACATAGCACTAATACTTTTCTCACACAATGTATTTTCTTTTCCATTATCATATGCTGGTTTGACTAACATGCTATCATTAAAAGTTGCAACGGTGTCTGAATCGTTATAGAAGTAAACGCAATGCATTGCAGTTAATACTAAATCTTTTGAGACCATGACTCCGGAACCCTCTTGTTTTATTATACCGTTTCTATATTTGAAGAGTTTTACTACTGTTCGAATCGGGTAATTTGATACTGAAAACAGTTGTTGAGCTGGTCTATAATCGGTAAATCCCGAACCCGGAAATACTTCAGTTGGTTTTATTAAACTTAGCTCACTATATCCATTTAAGGTTCCGACATTCCACATCGTATTTTCGAATTTTTTTGTGGTGTCGAATTGGATATTTTTTACATCTTCAATTATTTTTGTTCTCACATCATAAGAAACCAACGTATCATTTTGTGATAATGAGAATTCGATAAATAATATTCGAAAGAGCATTAATGTCAATGCTGTCTGTCTATTCATATCATTGTGGTTTCAAAATCAAGCCGCCTAACGGACTGGAACTAACCTGCGTGCAAACGCTCCAGCGCGCTGGATTTCGTTGTTAGATTTAAAATGATGTTTCGGATCGTAAGTTGTAAGTTGAGAACACAACAATTCCAGTATAAGCGCGGCGCGGTTCGCACGTCAGTTTGAGCTGCTGGTTAGGGTGTGAGATTATGAAACCCAAACTTCCGTTTTACTCTTTATCACCCAGAAACCTTTTTCTTTGCATAAAAACACGAATAGTCCTACTCCATTAAGTTGACCAGTTGACTTCCCTACATAAACTATTGCCTGATTTTTGTTTTTGTTAAAACCAACTCTTGATAATTCAATAAACCCATTTGAAGTAGGGAATAATTCATAAAATAATTGCCAGCCGGTTTTAAATACTGATTTTAGAGAATCCGTTCTTAGTTGGATAGGTTTCAGAGAACATTTAATTGAATCTTTAAATATTCTGCATTTAATTTTATTTTTTTCCCAAAAGTTATTGCGCATCTCGTCTGTTTCTGATGAATCCCATTCAACGCAAGAACCATTTAATTTATATAACTCATCATACGCCACAAATGAACCATCCTTCTTTTTGTATAATCCATTTAATGCTATCGGAGAATAATCAAATGTGCTGTCCATTAAAACAAATACTTTCGTGGACGAATTAGAATACAATGAATCAATCAATAGTGAATAAATTAGATATTCTTCATAAATATATTGCCGAGGACACTGTTGATCACAAGAAATAAGGAAGAGCAAACAAATATGAATGTATTTTGACTTTTGCATATGCTATTTTTCACACCCTAACGGACTGGAACTAAGCGGCGTGCGGTAGAATCTTTCAGTTCCCGTCTGCCGTCGCGCGTGCTGAACTATTGATTTATTTTATGTGACTGCGTTGCAATTTAGACTTTTCGCTACACTCGTTTCGCGCGCTTGATTCGCCGCCCGTCCCTTCACGTCCGCTTGAGTGACGTGTCAGGTGGTTGTTTAAATAAAATTCAATTATGGTCTGATCTGTATTGGTACTTCAGCATGTCAATGGCACGAAAGACACTAGATTTTATATCATTTTGAGTCTCTGGCTTCCATCTATTGTCTTCCTTTTTTAATGTTAATACACTCACAATACTTTCATTACCAAAGTAAGGTGAAAACATTTCAACTCTTACTACAACATGAGCTAGCGAGTCTCCTTCTTGAACATGACCCAGGACTTTATAATTCGAATTAAGCATGGTCTTTATAACATCAGCATCTTGGTTAAGAAAATACTTTATCCATAATTTATAGATTTCAATCGATGGTAAATTAACAAAACTATCATAATCCATAACTGATGGAAATATTCCTTTATAAAGATCGTTTATCGAGTCATCTTTAAATGCTTCTATAAAAGCTTCTTTGTATTTATCCATTTCATCTTTAGGCGTATAATTACATATTGCTTCATAATTTTTAGTCTTCAATGCAATATAATTTTGTTGAGTTACCCATTCAGGAGATCCGGATTTGTATTGTTCTTGTGAAAACAATTCTGAACCAAATAAAATGACTACTATTACTATATATTTAGACATTTTAATTATCCTTCCACATAATTTACAACCACCTAACTAGTTATTAGACTGTGTAAGTCCGGAATATGTGAGTTATAAGAGTGATAGGCTGTGTCAGACAGCCTAAGATGTATTGGAATGTATCGGATTTCTATTGTATCATCAACCATTAATCCGTTCAAAAAGGACAGTTCCATCCACTTACAAATTAGCCTGATTCGCCTTTATACCTTATATATACCCTAAAATTGCCCCTGGCGGACACGATTATTAATATAAAATATTTTTTCTTCAAAATAACCTGTGACCGACCCCCATGTTATGTGCCAATGCTTACTTTATTTTTCCTGCTTCAGGCACGTGTTTGCTGGCAGGCAGGTTGGCAAGCCGAAGATGAAAAAATGATTCTGGTGCCGGTGGTCTATTTTACCTCATGTAATAGATAAATTTGTTGATTTAGGACAATATTATCCCATTCTCTTTTTGCAAATATTCTCTATGACCATTCCATTTGCTCTCTTGCCATTGAATGAATATTTTCGGATTAAATGATATCACTTCCGATTGAGTGTATCATAAATCATCCGCAGTAGAATCTCAGATGTATAAGGTTTTGGAAGAAAAGCATTCATACCAAATGATTCCAACTCCTTCAACGTTGGTCGAACGGAGGTTCCGCTGGATCCAACTATTGACACGCTGGAATTGAGCTTTCGTAAAAACCTTGCCAGTGTAGCGCCATCCATCACCGGCATATCCATATCGGTGAGGACTAACTTAATGTCATTTTGTCGATTTGTATATAATGCAAGAGCTTCGGTGCCGTCGGCGGCATTAATAACACTATAACCGCCGGTCTCCAATGTGACCGATGCAATTTCGCGGATGATCGCATCGTCATCTACCACCAGGATTAGTTCTCCATTTCCGTGAATTGCTTTAATGATGTCATGATGTGTCATCAATTCTTTTTCGGAAGTGATTGCCGGAATATAAAATCGAAATTGTGTTCCGGTGCCGACGTCGCTAGACACGTCGATGATCCCCTGGTGTCCTTTTACTATGGATGCAACGGTTGAAAGCCCTAATCCTGTCCCCTTACCAAGTTCTTTGGTTGTGAAAAATGGATCGAATATTTTTTTCAAGTTCTCAGGAGGTATTCCTGACCCTGTATCGGATATACGGAACAGGACATAAATACCCGGTTTTCCCGGAAACATGCGGGCATGGCGTTCGTCTAGCGTTACGTTTTCAACTTCAATTGATAAGGTTCCTCCACCAACCATTGCATCTCTTGCATTAACTGCTAAATTGGTCAGCACCTGATGGATTTGCACGGCATCGGCTGAAATCATCCAGAGGTTCGGTTGTATGGATACCCTGAAGGCAATATTTGATGGGAATGTCGGCTTCAGCAGCTTCATAACCTCATCGATCATAAGGGATGGGCGAACAGGTGACCGGTTTTGTGTAGCGCCCCGGGCAAATGTGAGAATTTGTTTGACCAGATCTGCCGCTCGCTTAGAATTCGTCTCTAACACGTCTATAAACTTCTGATCGCCGGTATCTGCTAACCTCCTTCGCAACACTGCAAGCGACAGCATGATCGGACCGAGGATATTATTCATATCATGAACAATCCCGCCGGCAAGCGAACCCACAGTTTCCATTCGTTGCAGGCGAAGGTTTTGTTCTTCAAGATGTTTTCTCTCGGTAATATCGAACGAAAGGATAACCAGGCCTTCCGGAAACGGCTCAATGTGAAGTTCGAACCATCCGGAAGATCCGTCTGGATACTTAAAATTGTTCTCTATCGTTCGAGCCGATTGTTCTTCGATGCATGTCTGAAGCATTAGAAAAAGATCTGTGTTTTCGATATCCGGATAGCACTCCATCATTGTCTTCCCGATGAGATCTTCCGGTGTCTGTCGGCTGTGTGTAATGGCGGCCTTATTCAAATACACGTACCGCCATTGCCTGTCGATAATCTGAAATCCCTCCAAGAGGTTATCCAACAGGCGTCGATAGTGATCTCCCGTCCATTCTTCGATCTTGATCTCCATACGAATACCTCGTCATAGATGAATAAATATCCGGCATACAACGGTGTTCAGCACTATTGAATAAATGAAACTCCGGTAATTAAAACGATTTCGTAGAAAAACCTATGGTTGACGAATTAAACGTTAAGGTTCTAGAACAAAATGTAATGAAAGCAATCATGAATGAATTTGCTTATTAAGGGAATACGAAACGGTACAAAGTAATTCGAATTGACACTCTCAAATTACAATGTCCAATTTGGGCGCGGAATATTGTGGGTAGTAAAAATTACTAAAGCAATATAAAGTGCAGGTAGGGGAATTGCAACAATAAACGGATGCCGAATTTGAATATTTGCATTCCTGGAAACCGATTAGTGTCATTTCTTATACTACTTCTATTCCATTTTGAATGTGCTGAAAAGATTCAATTCACTACAAGTAATTATAATAATACTTCGTCGGAAACATATAATATAGAGTCATTCATTTTCTCAAGAAATCAGTTAATATGAAATTCGAATTAATTCCGCTGCTTTCATCGATCACACCGATTCAATGTTTCGCATTTTTCTCTGAATTCTCGAAATTGCGAGCACAAATATTTTCCGTGAATACCTTTTTTGTTCTGATGATTCTCCCTCCACGATCCAATGCTTTATGCGCATTAATTATAACGGTTTAATGCCTTTGCCAGCAATGAACCTTTTATACACATTAATTGAAACGCGTGACTGAGTAGAGAATCGGAATAGATCAACATTCCGTTTTTTTATTGCAGATTGGAGTAGTTTTCGGAGAGATCGCATAATATGACCCTTTGCATTTTGTGGATGGGCGCATATTTTCTAATAATATAAATTATACGGAATTCATTTTCAATAAATTCATAACATATTAATGAATGCAATTTAATAGCGTTAGTTAATTGAATAATAATTATTCGGTGTATCTAATTGGATCATCTTTTGGAGGCAGGTCAAGATTCTGGCGCAGAGTATATTCTACAGTTCTAATAATAATTTCAACATGGCATTGTACTTTCTTCTGTTTTATATGAATTTATAGAAATAATCTTCCTTGCTTGAAATAGTTGGGAAGGTGTCATTGTTGTTTCACATTGATGAACAGCGTATCGCTATTCACCGCAGTGAAAATGCCTAGACCATTCTGAATATTCGTTGTCGGTTCTTTCAGATTCAAAGAATTGTCGCCATTTTCTTCGAACAATGCCGCATATTCTGGCTGCAAGTGATGAAGAATTAGCCGGTGCCTCCCAAAGTACTGAAATTGCAGCGCTTGGATATCATACGAAGAATTTTGCGACGGTTGATTGCGGAACGTCCGCGCCGGTCGGTTCGTATTTGATTGCTCATTAACAGCAACCGGGTTTTCTTCCATATTTTCAATAACAACCACATAATACGAACCGTCCACGTTTGTCCATGTTAGTTTCACAGGGTCCGGAAATTCCGGACGGGTTCCGCTACCAAATTCAAATACCGGTACCACAATTTCGGTGACTGTTTGCGAGAAGTTTTCCGGTTTAGCAGGGACAATAGTGTAAGCAGTTAGGTAAACTCCATTAAAATTCACCGTTAATAAATATTCCTTATTTTCACCGACCAAAAGCGAACTGTCCACATACATTCCATCGCCAAGTGGTGCAAGTTGATGAGTAATATTGTCCGTTGTTACCGTAACAAATAACGAATTAACATCTGTACCGGTCGCATCGTCAGAACCGTACGGAATGATGGTGCTGATTTTGACACTCACCGGCTGTCCGACTTTCAAATATGCTTCTACAATAGGAATATCTGTGGAAAGTGATTCTGTTGAACTATCATCGCACGCAGAAACCAGAATCAAGGAAACCGTAAGGATGAAGAAAAAGTTTTTCATAACATTTTGAATTTATTTTCTAAAACGATAGACTCAGTGTGATATTCGGTGTAAACCCGAGATAGTTTATGTTTGTCTCAATGATCTCACCTTCCACAATTTGGAACTCTTTGTACCATCCATTCTTTCTGTCATAAAGATTGAACAGCGAAACTCCGATGGACCCTATTTCTCGCTTGTCATCTTCATCAATGAACTTATAATTCACCGCTACGTCAAAGCGATGGTAGTTTTGGAACCGAAAACTATTTTTCTCGCCAACCGTATAATAATCTTTTGTTGTCCCATCCAGTAACGTTACAGTATAAGCGCCGAGCGGTGCTGTGTACGGGCGTCCTGTTGCGAAAATCCAAGTTGCTGATAAATCCCACTGTTTCCACGAATACATGGAAACAATTTTGAATTCGTGTGTCACATCGTGATTGGCAGGATAATCGCTACTCGAATACACATTGAAATGATTTCTCGCTTGTCCTAATGTATAACTCATCCACCCGCTAATCTTCCCGTATTTTTTCTGTGCAAGAAACTCTATTCCACGAGCATAACCTGAACCTGTGAAGAAATTTTCTTCGTATGTCAGTGCCTGCTGCTGAATGCTTGGCGTGTAGCGAAGCGAATATTCAGAAAGATTATCCATAATCTTATAATATGCTTCTGCGCTGAACAAATATCCGCTAGTTTCATAAGATGTTCCAACAATGTAGTGGATTGCAGAACTTACCGGAACCCTTTTGCCGTCAGCAAGAATCCAAAAATCTCTGCTGCCGGAGAGTATATCTTCACGGGTTATTCTGTTGGCAAATTGGTAATATAATCCTGAGGCGAACCGGAATGTAATTTCATCGGTGGAATGATAGTGGGCGGAGAATCTTGGCTCAAGGTAAATATCTTCCGTTCCATCAAACCATGTTGCGCGAATGCCAGGCATGAAGTGCAGAACCTCGTCAAAATATTTTAAAGTGCTTTGAAGATATCCTCCTGTAATGATTCCTGTATTTTTTCTGTCAAGAATTTTTATCGTATCGTTTTGCGCGAACGAATAAGCAATATCATACGAGGTTGCGAAGCCGCCAAATCCTAATTGGCTGTTTTGGGAAATATCATATTGAAAATCGGTCTTGAAACTGTAATCATACAAATCATTATTTTCTAATGTTCCCGTTTTTATTTCTCGAGTAGAGCCATCCGGGGTTATTACTGTTCCATTGTTTGATCTATCCCTGTCACTGTAGTAATTTGAAAAACTTATCACCGTTGTTCCATACAGTCCCGGTGTCCACTTCCTACTCCATTTTAAACCGCTTCCGAAATTTCCATAATTTGTCAAATCGTTTATCTCAAAATTTACTCCTGAGATGCGGTTGCTGCCTCCAAACGAAGGTAACTCTGGCTTCTGTCCATTGTCTAAATTATCGGTACCGTTGTAGATGCTCAACGAAAGAATATCATCCTCTGTTGGATGATACGTCAGTTTTGCATTCAAGTCGTAAAAATATGAAGAGACTGTATTTTCAAAACTTAGACCACCACCTGGTCCACGACCACCACCGATTTGAGGCGTGTTCGTTTCATCGGTATTGTATTTATCAAAGATTTTTGAGTAGATGCCTCCTTCCCACGAACGCCTGAATGCGAAGAGATATGTGAATGGTTTCCCCAAGGGACCTTCAAGAAGAGCGTCAGCACTCATCAACGTAACATTTCCTTTAAGAATTGTCTGCTTTGCATCTCCATCCTTGCCGGTTATTTCCGTAACACTGGAAAGTCGCCCTCCGAATTTTGAATCGAAGCCACCTTTGTATAACTGCACATCTTTCACAGCGCTAGAATTGAACGCGCTGTAAAATCCGTACAGATGATCAACGTGATAGACTGTGAAACCATCATAGACAATTAAATTTTGGTCGGGAGTTCCGCCACGAACATAGAGACCGGAAGAATTTTCATTACTTGCACTGATGCCGGGCATTAATTGAAACGCGCGCATAATATCCTTATCGCCTGCATTCGGCAATATTGCAAGTTGCTTAGGGGACATTTTCACAGTGCTGATCCGCGAGCCGCTCACTTCCATAATATCTTCCGTTTCTGCTTCAATGGTTACCGCATGCAGTTCGACTGCTATCGCATTCAACTCGATTAGAATTCGTGAAGTAAGTTGACTTGAAATTAAAAACACCTCTTTATGTTTGTAACCAATATAGGATGCGGCAAGCGTGCAAGAGTCTTTCGGAACATTGAACAGCGTAAATACCCCGTCGGCATTTGCCATTGTGCCCCTTTTCGTTCCTTTCAGGAGCACGCTTGCATACGGTAATGCTTCGCCGGTTTTTTTGTCTTTAATAATTCCAGTGACTGTAATTCTGGTTGTATCGTTCTGGGATTGTGAACCGGTTTGCTGGGGAAAAGAGTACTGCAAAATGGTTGAATACCATATTACCAGCATTACTACAATACGTATCAAATATGAGGATTTATTAATCATAGAAAGAATTTACGTTGAAATTAATACCAGTTAGACAGTATCTATAGCCAATTTATTCCCTCAACGTAAAAATATCTTATTAAACTTACTTTTTTGGGGAATAAATACATCTTTTGCTTCGTCTAACCAAAGAGTGCTCAATATTTACAAAACTGTGACAGATAAAGAACTTTTGCATCGTGCTCGTTTAGGCGATCATAAAGCATTTGCAAAACTGGTACAACGGTATGAATCAAGGGTTGCTGCAACAGTAAAAGGAATGTTGGGTAACACAGATGAATCCGAAGATATCGGACAGGAAGTGTTTATTCGATTCTATCATGCACTTCATGCTTTTCGTGAAGAAGCTTCGCTTGGCACTTACCTAACCCGCATTGCTATTAATCTTTCGCTCGATGAATTGCAGAGGCGCAAACGAAAATTCTTATTCTTCATCCCCTTGTCGCAAGAAATATCGGATGGTGCGATTTCTGATAAAGAATTGAACGGATCAGAAGATATAAAAGAAATATTGCAGAACGCATTACAAAGACTTACACCCGAATTTCGCGCTGTGATAGTATTAAGATTGATTGACGGTTATTCAACTGATGAGACTGCTAAATTACTTAATCTTCCGGTTGGCACCGTCTTATCACGCCTCGCCCGTGCACAGCAAAAATTACGGGTACTTTTGCAGCCACTAATTATAGACACTTTATGAATAGTTCAATTACAACTCTGTTGTATCGTTCATTCGATGATGTTCTTTCGCTGGAAGAACGGACAACATTAAACAACGCGTTGATATCCACCGCTGAATTATCTGAAGAACATCGTCAGGTAGTTAATTTAAGAACAGTGTTACATGAATTATCCGCCCAATCTTTTTCAGAACGGTTCCTTGGAGAGTTACTGTTACGCTTATCAGATAATATTATTGGCAAACAAGAATATTGGAAATCGCTACTGTGGGCATTTCGGAGAGTCGTTGTGATAGGAACCCTGTTGCTGGTACTATTGAGCACTTATAATTTGTATGTCACACAAAGCATTTCTTTTGATGCGTTATTTCATTTTACGTATTGGGAAACGGCTGATATCACACAGATAGATACTTTTCAGAGGTAACCTATGAACACAAAACTAAAAACTGTCCTTATGTTTTCCGGGACGCTTGTCATCGGAATTTTGATCGGCGTTATTGCAGATTCCCTCTTCCGAGCAGAGCGTGAACAGAAGTTCTGGCGGTTGCCACCGCAAGAACGCATCAGCAGCATTCTGAAGGTGGAATTGGATTTGAATGAAAAACAAGAATCGCGTATTGACAGTATTCTTGCTTCTCATTTTCCACCACCTAAACCTGTTCAAATCATGTCAGATCCAACGTTACTCATCCTGCGCCGGCTCGAAGAAGAAATTACACCAGTTTTAAATGATACTCAGAAAAAGAAGTTTAGTGAGCGCATGGAAATAATGTCGATAAACTCAATTGCGATGCGTGTAGCGATGCTGAAAGAATATTTACATTTGACAGATAAACAACAACAACAGTTGACACAACTATTCAGCGAAAAAGAAAAACAGATTAAAAAGGGGCCAATAAGAATTCTTTCTTTTCACGATTCATTACCGTCTATTATTGGGATCGAAAGGAGAAATTATTTCCGTGATTCGTTACCGGGAAGGATTGGAGAAGGAAGAGTATTTTTCCCTCGCGATTCATTACAACACCCAGGAATGAGGATATTCTTCGATTCGACACAAAAGGAGCTTGAATCAATCTTAACGCCGGAACAATTACGGAAATTTCAAATGAGACCACACGGAATTAGAGAGTAAATGAACACTACTAATAAAATTATAGAAGGTATTTGGTACAATAACGATGGTATAAAACGGAAAGTGTGGATTAAATATGAAGATAATATTTTTCCAACAATACAGAATAACAGTATGATAACTGCGCATGAACATTATAATGATAAATTGTTTTCGGTATGGTTTGAATTAGGATTGAACACCCCTGATGTGAAATGGGGTCAATATGAATCAATTGATCTGGCGGAAAGAGATATCGAAATAATTGTGGGGCATAAAATTCAATGGCAGTTGTAAGTATTACGAATATATTGCCAATATCGTTTTAAAACCGAATAAGTTTATTTGTATGAATAATATTCTTCCAAAAATATCGTTTTCATTATTTCTCCTTCTTTTAGGAACATTAATAGATTGTTCAGATTTATCAACACCAATTGCCAGTCGGTGGACCGATTCATCAATTGTGATTGACGGAAAAGCCAACGATTGGGTCACAGCGACAACGTATGATAAGGGGACAAAATTATCGTACGGCTTTCAAAATGACAGTGATTATCTCTACATCCTTTTCCGCCCTACAAAACAAATGCTTCGTCAAGCAATGATGTTTGGTTTTACAATCTGGTTCGATACGGATGGTGGAAATAAGAAACGACTTGGCATTCGTTTCCCGATTGGAATGATGAATTATTCACATGGCAATTTCTCCCCTATGGAAATGGGAAATGATATTTCAGATGTAATGAAGCAAAGACTTTCCGAAATGTTGCATGAGTTTGACATCCTCTATCCTGAAGAAGGTGATAAATTCCGGTTATCAATATATTTAAGGGGTGGAATTGGCATCGCATTAAATGATTCACTTGAAGAAGCCGTGTTCGAAATGAAAGTTCCTTTGCATAAAATTGAACAACAGGATATTTCTCTTAATATTTCTTCCTTATCAAGTCCAATTTGTGTTGGTATTGAGCTCGGAATATTTGACCGCTCGAAAGTCAGAGACCAGATACCTGATAGACCCGAGGGTAGAATCCCCCCCGGAGGAATGGGCGGTGGGAACAGAAGAGGCGGTGGTAAATATCCGGCTGGAGGAATGACTCAACAATATATTTCTCTTAATACATGGTTCATTGTGCAGCTATCTTCAGGTCATTTCTAAACTCATTATGTTGTTTTGACTTTTCAATACCAGTGGAACACAAAGGAGACTTATGCTGTCCAATTGTTGTCTTTACATTTTCCGATAATAATATTATTCAACCTCAACACTAAACAAGCGAGAATAAATATGAAAGCAAAACTATTTCTTTTATTATTTCTGCTTTTATTAACTGCCGGATGTAGTGATGAAGATGACAGCGATGATGATGTTGAGCTTGTCGGCAACTGGAAAGAATTTTCTGACTTTGAAGGTTTCGCCCGTTCAGAGGCTGTGGCATTCACTATCGGCGACAAAGCGTACATCGGCACCGGTTATGATGGTTCCGACCGGCTGAACGATTTTTGGGAATACGATCCACAATTGAATAATTGGACACGCAAAGCAGATTTCCCGGGTGTGCCTAGAAACGGAGCTGTCGCTTTTGCTACAGATACAAAAGGATACATTGGAACCGGTCATGATGGTGGCAATCGCTTACGTGATTTCTGGGAGTATGATCCTGCTACCAATACATGGGATTCAATTGCAAGTTTTGGCGGCACTGCACGCTACGGTGCTGTTGCGTTTGCAATAGAAAACAAAGGTTATTTGAGTAGCGGGTACGACGGTAATTATTTAAAAGATCTTTGGCAATATGATCCTTTAACAAATCAATGGACACAAAAACTTAGTATGACCGGAGGAAAACGTCGTGACGCAATTGCATTTGTTATCGCAGGAAAAGGGTATGTCTGCACAGGAATTAATAACGGAACATACGAATACGATTTATGGGAATACGATCCGGGGGTAGATACATGGAACAAGAAACGCTCCATTGTAAATGTTTCCGACGAAGAATATGATGATGATTATTCGAGTATCATAGGCATTAACAGAGTTTCCTTTACGCTTAATGGAAAAGGATATGTTGCAACCGGCGGACAGGGGACGGCAGGAACAGATGTTTGGGAATACAATCCTGCTACAGATTTGTGGCTGCAAAAAACTTCACTTGAAGCATCCGGGCGGATAGATGCAGTAGCTTTTGCATCAGGAAATTTCGGTTATGTAACTACCGGAAGAAACGGTAGTTATTATTTTGACGATCTGTGGGGATTTGAGCCGAATACTGGACAGGTTGACCTTGATAAAATATCAATAGTGGCTCCTTGAGTGTTATGAATGTTAAATATTATACTCTGACAATTTTATTGGTTATCATCAGTTCTGTTGCTGCAAGTTTGTTTTTTGCTACGTGTTCGGATAATTCCGATAATTTTATCCTGGGGGAAGAGTTCATCGAATCTCAAACTTCGTTGAATGTTATTGATACTTTTTCGGTGAATCTTTCCACAGTCATTCTGGATGAGATGACGACTTCCGGAACTGGAAGTATGTTCATCGGTAATTATCGTGATAATATTTTCGGAAAAATAACAAGCAACAGTTATTTCCAAATCGGCATCCCGACGGCTTTTAATGTTGATGATGAAGACGGGTATGATTCCCTGGTTTTGATTATACGGTATAACAAATACTTCTTTGGTGATACAGCGAAATACAATAAAATATCAGTTCATCAATTAACAGAAAACATTCATCTTAATGATGATGGTGTCATCACCGGTAAGACCGTTTTTGGTTATAATGCAAATACAATCGGTTCGATTGTGTACACGCCGACGCCAAATGATGTAAATGACACATTGTTCATAAGAATAGATGATGCTATCGGGTTGGATTTGCATGCAATATTACAATCGGGATCTGAGATCCTTACTGATAACGAAAGTTTCAGAAATTATTTTCACGGTTTAGCGATTATTGCAGATGAATCATTTGAAGGGTCAATCGTCGGTTTTTATGCGAGATCAGAAGATGTGAAATTGATTTTGTACACGAGCAGAGGTGTTGAAATAACAGAAATTATCACGAACGAGTTTACGCTGGACAATACATCGCTGCAATTTAATAACATCACACATGATTTTTCATCCACACAGTTACATGCTTTAGTTAAACAGCGATATGCCCTTCCGAATTTTCAAACCGGCGGAACCGCTTTTCTTCAAGGCGGAATTGGATTGGCGGTACGAATTGATTTCCCTTCGCTTTCCGATTTATTGCTGCTCATGAAGCGGGGTGTCATTGCCAAAGTTGAACTTACTCTTACGCCACTGCAAAACAGTTATACTGTTTTCGGGCTTCCTTCAGAATTAAATATTTATTCTTCGGATAAACTGAATAGAATAATTGGTCTTGCGTCAAACAATCCAGCATTATTTACGGTTGATGAACTGTATCAGGAGGGAACCAATTACATGTTCGATATTACCGACTATTTGAAAAATGATATTTCTGATTCTCACATTGATCCTGAAAAAGGACTTATTGTCACTCTTTCGGATTATGCTCTCAATACAACTTTTACCCGCTCAGTTTTTGACGCACGATACCACAAATCAAAATTGAAAATTTATTATTTATTATACTAATTACAGATGAATAATAAATCATTCGTTATTGTCACTATAATATATTTTTTTTTACACCCTCTTGAAGCGCAAACGAATAATTCTGTTTATTCAATGTTTGGCGTCGGTCAACTTTTTGATAATAGCGTCGGAATAAACAAATCATTGGGCGGAACGGGAATTGCATTTCAATCCGGAAGGTCAATTAACTACCTGAATCCTGCCTCATATCTCGGAATATTGCCAAACTCGTTTGTGATTGAACTGGGAGTATTCGGAAGTTACAATGTCTCAGAAAACAGTCGAATAAAACAGACCTTAGGCGATGTTAAGGTTAGTTATTTTTCAGCAAATTTATTTATTGCGAATGAATGGGCATTGAGTGCAGGAATTATCCCATTTAGTTTGGTAGATTATGAAATAAATTCCAGAGATCAAATCGAGGGTGAGCTCACTTCGTTCGATAAATCTTTTACGGGAACCGGCGGTTTGAATAAACTGTATTTGGGAAATTCATTTAAAGTGTATGAAGGACTTACCGCCGGATTCAACGCATCATATATTTTCGGTCCTGTCACTCAAAAAGAATCAGCACTTCAAAGTGGAAGTTTTTCCGGATATGAAATAATCAATGAGCACACTGCCGGCGGTTTTTATCTGGATTACGGATTGCAATATTCCATTAAGGATAATGGATGGCTCTATACCGCCGGATTTACATACGGAGATAACAGTAATTTACATACCACCGATTCACTCTTCATTAGCTACGGTGAAAGTACAAATACGTTGGAACAAGAACTGCAATCAGAAATAGCAATTCCCCGGCGGATTGGGTTGGGGCTTTCAGCAAAGCAGGGAAACAAATTCAGAATCGGTTTAGATTACGAATGGGGGAATTGGTCACAGATAAATTTTTCCAATCCGAATCTCGACACAAGAAACAGCAATCGTTTTTCAATGGGACTGGAATATTCGCCCACACAAAACAGAGCGTATGAAGATTGGTTCAAAACATTTTTCTACAGAATGGGAGCAAACTACAAGCAATCGTACCTTCAAATAGATAATACAAAAATCAATTCCTTTGGAATAAACTTTGGCATTGGGATTCCATTTGAAAAAATCAGCATGGTAAATTTCTCAGTGGAATACGGCGAAGAAGGAACCCTACGTAAAGGATTAATAAAGAATAGTTATTGGATGTTGTATGTAAATGTCTCATATCAGGATTTATGGATAATGAGACCGATCGAATGAGAATGAAATTGTCCATGCAGTGAAGCAATTTACATATCGTGAGTCGGTTCGCCACCGCCAAAGCACATGTATTTATTGTGGTATGATGACAATAATACAATTCCTTATTGTTTGATTTTGATATCCTTATAAATACAGCTCATTGACTCGGTAACATGAGTGCTGGGATTACTTATTAGTATCACCGATTAATCCTGTTTATTCCAATAATCTTCTTTATATGCAGATATATTTTCACTATTTTCCCATCGTGCTTTAAGCAATATCAATTCCTGCATGATGTAATTTGCCATTTCCGCATCACTTACTTTCGCATCAGGATTTTGGTCATCATCAGCAAGCATTAATTCTTCAGAATAATATTCCTCCAATACGTCATATATGTTGCTTGGCAGATGCTTTAGTGCAGAATGGATGTGACTATTCACAACACTTTCGTAGTGTTCCCAAATAATACTTTTATCAAATTGCACCTGGATGCATATTTCGTCCCAAAAAGTCAAATCCAATCTGCTATCGCCTAGCAATCCATAATAGTCTTCAGACTTTAATGATTCAATAATTCTATTAACCAGTAATTTTTCTTGCTGCAATGCAAATTCTGTCGAGTCAGATGCTTTATTTGTCATGACCGAATCCTCATATTATTAGCAAGCAATTTGATGATGGTGTAAATTAACCTAACGATGGAGAAAAAGAAATAGTTTTACTAAAATTTATAACCCCTTTGAAATCACAATATTTGTTGAGGTAATCAACAAACTGTACGATCTCTGGCATCTGTGCTAATGAAGTCAAATTCCCTTTGAATCATTTTTGTGATTACTCAACAATCAAATACTTTCCTTCATCGGATTCGTAAAATGCGTTATGCGATTTCAAATACGTATGCAGCTCATCAAACTGCTCGAAATGAAGTAACTCGCTGAATTGGTGAGCCTTTGTCAGCATATCGACATATGCTTTCGGATCGTTTTCCTTTGTTAAGCACTTGATTGTCAATAAATAATCCTCACGGTATACTGTTGGAATGATGATCTTACTTTGATCAACGTTCACCAACTCAGCATTCATCATTACCCGAGCTATTCTACCGTTTCCATCTTCGAACGGATGCACCTCGCTCACCAGAAACATCATATACGCTGCGCGCGCGAACGGATGCTTTAAAGCCTGATAGAATTCAAAAGCCCGTGTTAAAGTTCCTCTTACAAGTTTGTAATCGACAAATTCAGTACTCCCCGCCCTGTTATTTCTCTCTTTGAATTGGCCTGGATGCTTATCAACTCGCGCCGAGAGTAATTGTGCGTGTCTGGATTGAAGTAGTTCTAACAGCTCTTTCGGAGTTTTGGGGATCTTCTTACTCTTATTTCTGTCTGCAACAATTTGATACGTCCCAAGAACATCATGGGAATCACCATCCCGCGTGGCAAGTGGAAGACCTGTATCAATGATCCTCTTCGCTTCATCCACTTCAAAAACGGTTCCTTCAATGTAATTGGAAAAATATGCTTCAAAGAAGGCAAAATTCCGGAATGACTGAACCGAACTATTTTTCTCCTTTCGATTCTTAAATTCTTTATTATGCAGAAATGTGAATAGCTTTTCAAAGAGCGCTAATCTATTCCTGTCAAAAGGGAGTCCAGCTGCACGCGAAAGCGCAAGATCAGACTTAAGAATCTTAGACGGTTTTGTTGTAAGCAAGGCGCCGATCAACTTATCCAGCAGATTCATTTCCTTACTCATCCCCAGCAATTTTGCCACTCCTTTTGCATTGTCACGGACACGGTTCAATCCCTCTTCCCTATGAATTCGCAATATGTCATCAAGTTTTTCTTCGATCTGAGGAATAGCTAAACACTTTGAGTCCGGACCCGTTTTTTTGGTGCTTTGCAGGTTCTCAAGAAATGCCCGTTCTTTCGATGAAACATACAACCCCCACAATTGCTGGTTATCTCCATTGACTGCTCCCTTTCCTTGCAAAAACTGGATCGTAATTCCGGGCAAGCGTATTTTTTTTGTATATGTGTGCGTGACAAAAATCTTATGTGTGGAGGTCGGTTTAAATTCAAATGCAGAACGGTGACTTAATACCGCACCGGGATATAGCTTCCCAAGGACCTCAAGGATATTTCGTTGAATGATCTCAGCAGGTTTATCCTTTAAATTTGTTGAATAGATTCTCGGTGCAATCTTTCGAATTTGTTTGGCGCGAACCATTTTCGAAAGAGTGTAATATTCTTGAGGATCTGAGGTTGCTATGACAATTTCACTCATACTGATTTTTTTCCATTATGCCGAGTATTGTAACCTCATATTATGATTATTTTCCATTATATGCCATTATTTTTATATTATTTTCCATTAATGTATCGTATTTGTGGTTATTTTCCATTATTTATTCAAAATACGGTGATTTTTCGAGATACTTTCGGATGGGTTTTCGATTAAAGAGGCTTAATGCGGAGGACGGAAAGTGGTATTTTTTTCTATTTGAGAGTTAACAATCGATTTACGACTGGTATAAAACGGTACCACTCGGAATTAGATTTTGAACGCAAATTCAGCAATAACGGTTAAATCAAAAAAACAATGGCACTTTGAATTTCTGAATTTACCGAACGGAGAATTTCTTCCCGGCCATGAATTTTTCTAAAATATAAATCTTGTAACCAGCACCGCCATTTAATGTATTGTCATAAACAGAAGTAACAAATTCTTTGAATTTTGGGTCATTATTAAGAGTCCAATTAAACGATAAATGCGGAGATTCCTCGATTGACTTCAGTGCGGCAATTCTTTGAAGAATTTCATCTTCAGACATTGTGTCGATATCTTCATTGTTAAAATGAATAAGTTTTAACCACTCTTCTTTGGAAACATACTCCACCCTCTCATGTTCATATTTTGGAGGAAGGTCTCTTAAACTTTTTTCAGTATAACTTAATATCATAATGCTTTATGTTAGTTTTACGAGTCCTGGTAGGGATATTAATGCATCGCCAATATTCTGATGGGTGCTGCCAGATCAAGTTGTTGCTGATGATTGTATCGTTTCATATGTTTTATTTTAAATAAGATTGATTATCTGTGCTTGGAGATAGATCAAGTTCGGTGATGTATTGTAAGAATGATTCATAATCAAGAAATACATGTTCATCAGAAAACATCCGCATAATTAAATTTACTTGATTATCTCAGTCGGCTTTTCCGACTGCGAAGGCTCTATAAACTTCATCATTTAACCTCCTCAACAACTTTGTGTAATTCACAAAAAGTATCCATGCAGCCAAGAAGGATCCAAATGACCAAACATATCCATTCATCGCATCCGTCCACTGTGGAAACCATGTTGCTGTTACCAATATCAAAAAGCACATACTCATATTTCGTGAAAAACCATATAATTCTAGGAAATGAGTTGACCTTCGATATGCTATGGGATTATGCAAACAAATGTATGACCACGATAACCAAAATGTGTCGTGATCTTGTTCTGAATTAATATTGAAGATTGTCCTAATCTTTTTCTTAACAGCTTCCTGAAATTCCTTACTGTAAGGACGAAAGTAACCAGGAAAGAAAAACTTTATAAGTCTTGAAGTATCATCATTTTCTTTAAACATTTGAGTCGTTGGATACTTTAGGATATGGCGAAGTAAAAGGCGTTCTAGAATAAAACTAGATAGCCCGGAAATAATATGACCGAGGGTATATGCAATACCCAAAATAATTACATAGTCTGCATAGTTTCCTGAATTCCAATGGGAGTTCAGAGCTTTATATACCCACGTATTTGCCTTCGTAAACCCTGCAATTAAAACCAATCCAGGAAGAAGGTATCCGAATATATCATAAGCCCAAAAACTTACTTTCGAAGTTTGATTTTCCATTTTCTAATTTCTAATTGCTTTGATTTTACCATCAATAGCAGTGTTGGGTATTTTATGCCCTAAAGCCCATGCTATTCTACTGGTAATATCTATGATGGATTCATTTTTAATCTTCTCGTCGCTTATTTCGGTAACGCTAAAATCGTATTGATATTCCAAATTTGAATCCAAAAGAATTTCAGTAGGTGTAATTTCATCGCCTAAATCTATTGGCAAGAAATATAGATTCAATATATCATTTAATGCAATTGATATATGAACATTTCCCCAATATTCAAATTGTGAATATATTTTTTCAATATGATCAAAAAATAATGTTGTAAATTGGATTAACGATTTCATCCAGATAATATCAGTTCGACTTGTTGCCGGAACTGAAAAACACAAATTATATCGAACCATTATCGAGCCATATTGGCTAAGTTCATAATATGATCCGTAATTATTTGTAGTATTTGCTTCAACAATCGAGATTCCATCCTTAATTGGTTGGTGCATAACATGAGTTGATGGCAATTGAAATCCATCATGTGATCTGACTTGAGATCGTTCGTATATCCCCTGCAAATCAAGCAATGAAGATAATGGCAAATGTGGATATGTTGGGGAGGCAAATAATGTGAGACTTCCTTTTCGATCTAATACTTTCTCCACGGCAGATTTTCTTTTCACATGCTCTAATGCAGATTTAAATAAATTATCTCGAAACCGTATCGCTAACTCTCTTTTGTTTACTAACCATGTTATTTTATCAAATGATAATGGATCTTCTGGCATTGATATATTGCCAGTCCTAACATATGCCTTTGTATTGCTTTTAATTGCATGAGGTGTATCGGCACTTTGTTGAATACGTATTAGTATAAATACCTTATCCTTATTCTGACAAACCTTAACTTCTGGTATTACGGGCGGATATATACCATCAACACATGATTTAATAACACGTTCTTCTAAGCCAGGAGAGTATTGAATGCCTTCGAAGGGGATTTTTGGTAAACCATCATTGTCACCAATACCAATAATGATGATACCGCCAAAAGTATTTGCAAGCGCAGATACTGTTTTTGGTAGATCACTCGGAAAGTCTGCCTTATAATCAAGGTTTACGTTTTCTTTAATTCCTTGATTGCAAAACTCAATAATGTCTTCGTATTGGATTGTATCAATTAATTTCCGAAATATACTCATAGATATCGCTTTGCTTTTGCAAATTTACTTTTCATTTTAGCTTTTTAAAAAGCAATTGTTTTTCATTCGTCATCTTTTCTAACCACCTCTCGAATGTTGGGAAATAAACAACTCTTTTACTTGATGACATAATCATTTATTTGCTTCATTGATAATTTGTTCGCATACTTCGTTATAATCGCTCTTTAATAAATATCAACTTATCCATAAAACTACCCAACTATTTATTGGAAATAATATCTACGCCTGATCATTCCCTAAGCCAATAGAAGATGTGAATTTGACGTAAATATATATTTTATCGTTTTTACGAAAACCTCGCAAATATTATTGGGGTATATAATGATTATTCACTTTTTTATTAAATGATTCTTCGTTCCGGCTCCAATTCTTTATTTCTTTTTTTTCGGATCGAAATATAATTGGTGTGTTATTTCCGCTAAATCTTCAAGCGAATTGGAATACTTGTTGATCTCAAATTCATTTTTTGCATTATCATAAATATGATATGGTTCCAATTCACGTGTTGATAACAAAATAACCCTCTTCCTATATTTGCCTTGTGCCCCTTTGGCAAGATTAATTTCTTCCGGCGTAAATTCTGATAATTTTGCAAGGATAATAAAAACGTCAATTCTTTTACCATTAATATTATCTGCTATTTCAATAAGATTCTTAATACAATTCTCTTCAATTGGTTTTCTGGTCTTACACTCGCCAATTGCAATCTTAGGTCTTAAGTCATAGTCTTGTGTAAGTAGTGCAAAGTCTATTTCACATTTTTTCTTGTCTCCGTTTTCTAAAACTAAATTTAGTCCTGTTGAATATATTATGGAATGCATACTAAGAGCAGTATCTAATTGTTGAAGTGTTAATGATACTGGTATGCTACCTTCTTGATTATTTTCTTTTCCGAACAAACCTGAACGACGATACGCCCAATCTCTGTCTTTTAATTGATTAGATATATCAAATTCATTTCCACAATATTCACATTTAACTCTTTTTTTAGATTCATCAATAGACAGCCAAAATATCAATTCACAATCTGGGCATTTGAAGTTCAAGCCAATACGGAATACATCTTTACTTAACAAATATTTGAAAGCATCTTCTGGTTTTAAAGTGTTATGTGACCGTTGTTCTATAAACAATCTCTCATATTGTTTAAAATTTATTTTACCTGTTTTGGAATCGCTTTTACGGATTAATTGAATTGCATTACTTCGGGAAAAACTTTCAGCGGGGCTATATTTTTCTATAAGATCCCTGACGCCAGCTATTTTAAGAACACGGCAGCCTTGTAACCCACCCAATTGTCGAATAAGTCTTGAAGCAATAAGTCCAGGTTGACTCAATTCTGCGTTATACCCATAAATATTAAATATTTTTTTTAGAAGGTCATTGGTTCCTAATGACTGAATAGTCAAAACATCTTTTGTAGAAGGTATAATTATACTTATGCCATGCTGATTCGACCTTACAGCATCATATTCATAAAAATATTTTCCGCCATAGTATTCATTTAATTCTGGGATAAACGGTAATTTAATCGTTCCATTTCCGTCCCCTATTAAATCGATATAAGTTCGAATATTGACTGCACAATGTTGAGTGTAAAAATATGTATCAGAATAAAATGGTTTTGTCGGTAGTTGAAACGTTATTTTGATATTTTTACCGTTTTCTGAGACGGCACCTAAAACTGATTTCTCATCAAATTGAATTGAAGGAATTCTAATATTCAAACCATTCCATGAATCGACAGATAAAGAATATCGAACAACATCAGAACCATACTCCTTTATGTCTATTGGTAAATCATACCTACTCCATATTTTAATATGATCTTTCCATATTTTGCTCGTATCAAGGTTCTCTCTTAGATAACTTAGAAAGTCATCTTTTTGATTTTTAAGTCTTGTTTCAAATTGAGGATCATAGAAAAGAATCCTATTGTATCCAGCCCTTAAATTCCAATAATTAATTAAGTCCTCAATATTTGCCGAAGATCCAATATAAATTCCATCACCAGCTCGATCTCTTCTTCCAAAAGGTTTCAAATCAAATGCCGATATTCGATTTATGGTAAGATGTTTATATACCTCCTTAAATAATATATCGGTTGGATTTATTTCAACAGTCTTAGGTGTTAAAAATGATGTAACATAATTTAAATAGTCTATCCCAATCTCTTCTTTTGATGGAAAATAGCCGAATGTCATTAAAAATATATCTTTTAGCGGATCATCAATTGACCATTTATACACTACTGGCAACAAATTTGTATCCGCATGAAGGTCTTTTATCTCCTCTTTTATTCGTCTTATAGGATGGTATATATCAAGGTAATTTGCTTGAATGCCATTTGATCCCTTTATGAAGAATGATTCATTAAATATCGGCCATGCCAGATGTTTATATCCATTAATAAATTTGCTTGTTACCTCATCGGGAGATACTGCAAAAAGAGCATCAACAGAAAATAGTTCAATTTGACTTTTAGCAAGTTCCGTATCGTCAACTACAATAATAGGATTAAACCTTCCTCCATAAAGTGTATGAGTTAACAGAACGGATTTACGTAAGCTTTCAAAATCATCTTGTCGAATACACCATCCTATCCGAATTGGGCGATATGATATATTTAAACTTAAGGTTTCCATACCTTATTCTTCTTCCTCGTCCTGCTTTCTCATTTCAACATATTAATATCAATTCATCTAATTTTTAAACTACCCATATCATTCATAATTATTCAATATGATTTACAATACATTTACGATTTTATGTATCCATCTTTCCAAAATTAAATCGTTCGTCTATAAATGCTATCCTTATTTTTGATCGTAGAGGATGATACCTTTTAGCTGGTTCTTTGAAAAGAAACATGACATTACCATTATTTTTGCATCCTAACAATCCCACATATAGTTAATACCACATTAACTTAGATAATTATTCTATAAACTATTTTCATCTTCGGATACTAAATACTCTTTATCAATTATAATAATTTCTGCTTGTTTTTCTTGGCTGGCTGTTTTTTCTGGTGGGAATATATTTACCACAATCATAAATATTATTTTGTTATTTACTTCAACTGAAGGGAAATACTCTCCTGTTGCTTGACTCCCTACTTGTAGTAATTTGTCACTTAAGTTAAAAATAATATAATACCCACAGGGTTGTGAATAATCGTGGGTATATTTTAGTGCTTGATTAAAGCCTTTTCGAATATAGTTTTTTTTGTATAATTCATTATCAAACAATTTTATCTCCATTGGCAAGGGCTTGTCATCTATGTTAACGACAATATCAGCTCTCCCTAGTGGGGAATTGGGCGTAGAAAATGGAAAATCTATTCCTTCTACAACAAGAAATTCTCTTAAATCCGCATCGAGTAACTCCTCACGCTTACCGGTATTTTGACTAATTCGATTAAAAAGCAATTCACGTCTAAACCATTCGACAACATTTTTATATTTAAACAACAAATAGAGTACTAAGTCGGAATTATCAATTTTTTCATCCAAATAATGGTACAGAGGTAAGAAATACTGATCTTTAAATTCCGAAAGCATTTCATTATAATCACTTTTTGATCCAACAATTCCATATATCTTTTGGAAGAAATCTAATTCCCTCGAATCATCAATCAATATTTCAATTAAATACCAAACAAGCGCCGCTCTTTCGAATTCATCATTTGGATAAATTACATCTTCAACACGACCGATTTTAAGTTTTTCTAAATACCTATTTAGTTCTTCATCATTTTTAATATTATCAAAAGGCTTTACTATGGAAACTAATGCGGAAGTAGAATTAATAAAATTATAGAAGGTCTTTAGGTGACTTTGACAGTAATTATAATCAGAACGTAAAAAAGCATCTTTTCTTTCTTGTAGTTTAACCCTAAGGTTTTTTAACTGAGGAGCAAACATTGGCATTGCGCAACCTTTATAATTTTATATTAATGGAAACATCTTTAAGCATATCATTTAGTTGATCATCAATAGATTTTATTTGATTTACAACTCTATTGCCAGATGCATCTTTTTGTATTAATTGAATTACTGTATAACAACCTCGACAAATAAACCTAGATTCAATAATTAGTTCTTTCATGCGAATTTGAGTCGTAATCTTACAATTAGGACACTCTACTTCAATATAGTTTTCCGAAAATAAATCAAAGTAATTGAATCCACTCATTACTTACCCTCTACTATTTTTATCTCTTCCTCCGTTAAACCATACAACTCATACACCGCTTCGTCAATTTTGCGATCTAACGATGAGCAAAGCAGTTCAAGACGATTGACTTCTCCGTCGGTTTTGGCGGTGGAGAGTTTTTGTTTGGCTTCAAGCATTTTCTCAACTAGTTTTACAATATTGTCATGTATATTATTTTCGGTTGTTGCAAAATCTATTATTTTAATAGGAAGCTCACCGACGTATTGTTTTGTGCAAGTTACCCAGCCTCCACGAAATACATTGCTTTCCTTTTGAAGTTTCCAAAACAACAATTTTGAATTTAACAATCCAAGTAGATAATACGGTGAGTATTTGGATTCTTTACCCATTGATATAGTAAAACCACCGCTTGCCATAGGACATATTTTGTTTCGATGAATATTAGGTATAAATGCAAATAATCCTTTATCTGCTAATAGTGGTATCGCTATTTGTGCATTTTCATGCAATTCTAAATTCCTGGGAGCACTGTAACCATACCATAATTTGAATTGCTTCCGCTTGATTAGTTTTGGTTTATTTGAAAGTAAGTATTTAAATGTTTTAGGAAACTGTTTTTGTAATTCCTGTTCTGTATAAAGCCTAAAACCTTTGTCTTCTTTAACGTACGGGAATATGATTTTCCAATCTGTGGATAATGAGAAAGAATATCTATTAAAATCAGTTGCAAAGACTGGATTTCTAAGAATATCTAATTCAACTTCTTTCGTATTTGCCGGTAACATAAAAACTTCATCATCACCGCTACTACTACCTCTGCTCATATCTGCAGGCAGATCAAGCAAGCGAATTGAACTCTTGTTTAATTTGTCTGTAATAATTGAAGCATTTTGATTTTCAAAAAGCCATGCATTTTTTGAAATCGATGAATATTTTTTGAATTCAAATATTAAATTATCAATTGCCTTAGGATTTGCATCGGATAATGAATACTCAAATCTTTCATTCGATCCTTTTCCTAAAAATAGTAAACATGTATATGTTGCCGCTGAAAATACTTGGTTTGCTCCAAAATCAACAATTTTTTTAACGGATTTTTCTTTAGAAAGAAAACCTCTTAACCCTTCACCGTAATCAGTCTTAAAGAATTTATTAGGGAGAATCATTCCAAATCTTCCTGATGTATTTAATACTAAATATGCTTTTTCAACAAAATTTATATAAAGATCATAATTGCCAATAGCGGATTGATAATGTGAACTAAAATATTTGATTTGCTCTTTTGGAAATCCTTGAATTCGTACATATGGCGGATTCCCTACTATTGCATCAAATCCGCCCCGTCTCATAATTGTTTGAAAAACATCATTATAATCCATTGCTTTGATCTTATCTGTTTCTTCACTTTCAAACAATCCGCCAATGTCGGTTCCGATCAATGAGTTACCACAAACAATGTTTTTACTTAAGTTCGGAAGAATTGTCTCTCTAAACAGTCCCATCTGATGTGTTTCGTTCATCGAAACATTTTCCAGCAGTTTAAGATAAAGCGAAAGCTGAGTTACTTCCGTTGCCTGAAAGTCAATATCAACGCCGTATACGTTGTTGGTAAGTATCTCTTTTTTCTTTTTCAGCGAAAGATGCAAATGTCCGTCACGTTCAAACACATCTTCTTTTTTCACTTTCTCCTTGTTTGTATTATACCATCGGTCGTGATATTCTAATAAAACGCTGTACACTTCAATCAAAAACGAGCCGGAACCGCAGGCTATATCGGCAAAGGACATTTTTGCAATTTCGTCCGGTGTTTTATTGTCGATCAATTTCCCAACCGTCTCATTCACAATGTATCGCACAATATACTCGGGAGTGTAATACACCCCTCCCGCTTTCCGCACTTCCGGTTTTTCCTGCACTTCAACCCGCTTTGCCGTTGCATGCACTACTTTACCAAGAAAGCGTTCATAAATACTGCCGAGAATCGAGATCGGTATCTTATCAAAATCGTACGGCGAGGTAGGATCGGCAAGCTCTCCGCAAATGTCGGCAAAGTCCCTATCGTCAGGCGGATTGAATTTGTTTCCGTCCAAAATACGGTGCGGCTTAAAAATAAGTCCATTGTATTTTGGTTCGAATCGTTTGCAGATTGCAAGAAATGAATTCCACGCCGATTTATTTTCGTGCAGACCGATGATCTGTGGTTCTTCAATTCCCTTATCTTCCAAGAATCGGATGAACACAAGCCGGTCAATAGTCCGCTGCACTGCTTCGGTCAGTTCTTCCCCGCTAAGTTCTTGATTCTCTTTTTTGAATGCTTTCGCAAGAGTATTGCGGTATTCATCCAGCTGTTCCAGAAACGCTTCATCAACAGATTTATAGCCACCCTTAAATAAGCCCCCTTGTATTGCTTTTCCGCGCGGTTTTGGAAGTTCAGTGGCAAATTTTTCTAACGAACCATTTGCAACAGATTCACGACCGAAGAGAAAGAAAATCTCTTTGAACTTTTCTTCGTCTGCATAATGCGAATAATGAAACTGTTTTAGTTTTCTATTGAGAGAATCTTTAATATCAGGCTTGTAACGGCAGTCAAGAACATGGAATTCTTCAAAGTCGGTAAGAACAGCTATTGGAGTATTTGCATTCCACGCATAACGGATTGCCTGATAATAATCATCAGCATTGGAAAGATTACGTGACGGTTTTTTTGCTTCAGTAAAGAACTTCACGTCGCGATAATTTGGCATAACATAAAATGCGTAATCTGCGCGCCGTTGTGTGCCGGGCATAGTTACTTTGTTCTCGATCTTTACTTCCTGTTCATACGGATTGAACTGTTTAGTATGCGTAACATCCCACCCAAGGGCAGTAAAGAACTTATCTATAAAATCGGTCCGAACCTGCGATTCAGAATAATTGGAGGCAAGGTACGCGGCTTCATTTGCTTTGAAATTGGCGACGAGTTGT
This sequence comes from uncultured Chitinophagaceae bacterium, assembly GCA_964371615.1. Taxonomy (GTDB): domain Bacteria; phylum Bacteroidota; class Ignavibacteria; order UBA10030; family UBA8401; genus SpSt-333. Next base: position 1,243,643 of record CAYJMS010000001.1, on the reverse strand, counting down.
TGAACTATTTTAAATGATTGTTCCATTCACTCCATTATGCTAAAAAAATTCCGCAGTTCTAGCCTTTCGCCTTCCCTGCGGATCAATCTTCGGTAAAATGTAACAGAATTGCATGAGTATATCAACCAAAACGATGTTAAGTCCTGGACCGTTAAGCGGTTAAATACACTACAGTTTTGTCATCTCTAGGTTACTATTCTATCAGCAATACTCCATCGTTTTTTACTCATCATCTACACTTTTGCAACAGGTACACCAACCTAAACGATTATTATACCACATCTATGCGTTATTATTTCCGAAAACTATTATCAAAAACGCAGTAGGCCTCGAAATCAAAAATATACAGAAACGCGATCTCTTCCTTTTTACAATTGATTTTTAAACTGATCTGATTGCATATCTTACTGCGGCAGTAGCTTTAGCCTATATTTCTTGATTTCAAGAGCATTTTAGTTATCTCTGTCCACATATTTAATGCTTGTTTATATCAATGGTTAATAGACAACTCTAAAGCGAAATAATACTAATTTTTAAGGAAACCGCTATCAAGATCGTCCGCTTGTTGATACTTCATCATTGCTTCAAACATCTTCACTTTCTCAGAATCGCATCCTTCTTCATAATTATATTTCTTTCGGATGTAATCATCCATCATTTCTTTAAGATCATGGCAGCCATTCTCTGCGTTGGAAATGAAACAATATGCCAATCCTCTAAGTATGCTGCTATAATTTTTATTTTTAAATTTCCATATTTTATCGATATCGAAAGCCAATATTGCTGTATACATTGCAACAACGTAGTGTTCTTCATTTTGGGTACCGTTCTTCACGCATCCTCCATTTTTTATAAAAATCATTGTGTAATCGAACAATTTGGAATTCGATTTAAATTGTTGAAATAAATATCTAGCCCAATGATCTGTTTCAATATATTCACTATGCCAACTGTCGCTCTGTCCTATATTTTCCAATAATTGAAAAAGGAACTTAATCACACTTGTAATAATAATTTAAAGAATCACTTTATCCAGATATTCATTACAAATCTATCGGTAGCTATGCTGCTATACATGCCTGGTTTTTCAGGATATCGGAGATAAATCTCATTGGATTAGTTATTGGGGATATTTCATTGCTGACCTGACCCCCAAAAGATGATCCAATTTAATATATTGGGATTCATCAAAGGAATCCATCCCACTCGTCGAAGAATTCTGCAATACACGCAACGGCACTGTCAGGGCCCCCCATGACATATTCAACCATTTTGACTTCTTCCTTACAAGAAGTTGTCATACTGTTCATACGCCGTGAAAACTCACTTTTTACCCCCTCTGTAGAAAATATTGTAGAAACTTTCACACTTTTTGAAAAGGTTTCTGCAATGAAAGCTCAAAGTATTTATCTCACCCGCCGTTCTAATAAAGTGTATTACTACGGCAAAAAAGATTCCTTGAATAAAATTCAATGGCTATCTACAAAGTGTAGTAACAAATCAGAAGCCCTACGATTCATTAAAACACTGCCACAAGATGTAACAGAATCTACAATCAAAGTTCCTTTACTTGCCGAATTCTTAAAAACATACAAAGCAGAAAGAAGTTCTGACATTCGTCCACGGACTCTGGATATTAACTCTTACGCAGTATCATTCGTTATTAGTTTAATTGGCAATAAGAAGTTGGATGCATATACAGTCTCTGACATTGAGCAGTATAAACAACGCCTGATAAAAAGGGGATTGTCTCCTGTCTCTGTAAATATGTATATACGGGCTTCTAAGGCAGTATTTAGTTACGCTGTGAAACAAGAATATCTTTCTAAGAATCCGTTCAGTAAGATTTCACAAATTAAAACTGTTAATAGTAAGGCGAAGTATATTTCAAAGGATGAATTGGACAAGATTTGTTCACATGCCAATTCTGACATAATACGGGACATATTTACTGTTACTTATCTTACAGGGATGAGGCTTTCAGAGGCAGTTAATCTTAGATGGAGTAATGTAGATTTAGCAAAACGGCAGATTTTGATATCCAGTGATGAAATATTTCAGACTAAGACGGGCAAGAGTAGGGTAGTTCCGATGCATGAGGTAGTCTACAACATATTGAATGGGAAGAAACAGCGGATATATGTCTTTGAAAAGGAAAATGGCTATAAGTTCACTGAATCATATATTACCCATTATTTCAAAAAATGTGTTACAAATGCGAAATTAAACCCGGATTATACTTTTCATTCATTACGACATTCAGCTGCCTCGGCACTTGTGAATTCTGGAGTGTCAATATTTGAAGTTCAGAAGATACTCGGTCATAGTTCACCTGTATTAACAGCCAATACATATTCACATTTACTGCCGACAACATTGTTGAATAGTATTAATAGAATACAATTTTAGTAAAGAAATGAATTAATAAATGGAGTCTCCATGATAGCGAGGCTCTTGCGATTTTTATTTGTATATGTGTTTCCTGAATTGTAAATATCAATTTCTACAGTCAATCATTACCGTTCCACCACCTGATATATAAACTCTATTAACTCTATGATTATCTTTGTAATATTTTTCTAAATATAATCTCAAATCTTCATACACATCATCATTGACAAATTTTTCAATCTTCACGTTTATCAGTCTTCCAATAGGGCGAACTGTGTAAAGACCATCAGCAACAGATTCTGGTGTCCCACCTAATAATCCATAACTTTCGTATGTAGTGTATAGCGACTCAACAAATTTATCTGTTGTATTGCATAATTCACGAAGTTCACGTTTTGAGTAGTAATCATAACCATAATATAATAATATCACGGATGCTAATAATAATAAAACTACTTTCGTTAATTTATTCTTCATAATTACACCATCTATCATTAATATTCTAACATACAACAGGAAGAGTCTGTTAATTGACTGGCTTTATTATTTACTCCATCATATTATCATTACTCAAATATAGCGGCTTTACGTCAGGAATATATTCAAATAACCAAAGGTATTTTCCACCGTTATCAATTGTATTTCTATTTGAATTAGCATACACCCAATATGTCGTATTCGTATTTAATTCTACACCATATTTACCATCAGAATTAGTTTTATCATAAATAACTTCATTTTTAACACTATCTAAATACTTTTCAATAACAAATTGTGTTGCTCTCTTATCAGTAATAAATCGTTGATAACTCCTTGAACGATTAAGATATTCATTCATTGTATTTTCACATTCTATAATTCTTATAGCAGTTGTTTTTCTATCGCTGTCGGTATAATAGTCTCTTAGTTCATTATGCTGAGACGTACGAACCTTTTTATATTTATTCACAAGGTCTTTCCAGACAGAGTATTCCTTTATTGAAGTATTATAATTATCTATTGAATCTAATTCGTTGAGAACTGATATGTAATTTAAATACACTAGGCTAGTTGTGTCATATGCAGTTTTGTATTGCTTCTCTGTCATAAAATATAATGTTACAAGACCTAATTTAATATTACCAGTATCTTGATTTACAATAAAGACTTCGCCATTTACTTCCGTTTTTCCACATCCAATGAATATCAATGGCAAAACAATTAATCCACATAGTAAATATTTCATTTTACGCCCCTATGGCATGTTCTGAATATATTCATTACAATATGGCAGAATTTAGCGGATATATAAATCATATTCCAGAAACAATATTAGGAGGTCTAATATGTTGCGGAAATTCAAGATTTTACTAATCTTACTCATCACAACCGCCCTTCTTTCATCTCTAGCCTTATCTGGACAATGTCAAGCGACAACTAAAAAAGGGACACAATGTAAGCGTCAGGCTGCTGCTGGGTCTTCATATTGCTGGCAACATGGCGGTTCATCTTCTACAAAAGCCACCACTGTAATTAAAGATTCTACAACTATTAAACAATCTGATTCTAAGAAAACCCAGCCCGTTACGACTCGCTGTCAGGCTATTACTAAAAAGGGAACACAGTGTAAAAGGAATGCACAGGCAGGTTCATCGTATTGTTGGCAACATAAATAGACTGGCTCTAGTAATATGAAAAATATACTCTCATCTTTTACATCGTTAGTATTTATTGTCCTTCCGCTTGCATTAATATTATCAATTATTTTGTTTACTGATACAATTATATTCTTTGTTGCAAGCGTATACACCATAATACAGGATTATGGATTTTATATTTTCACATTTCTAATCATTGTATTACTTCCCCTTAGTTTCATCAATAGAATTAAATTGGGCGTAGGGTATGCGATATTGATAATATCATATTACTTTGGAGTATTATTGTGGATGCTTTCATTACTTGTAACATATAATATTTGGGGTATTGTAGCGTTAATTATTGGTTTGTTAATTATGGGAATAGGAATTCTTCCGATTGCAATCATAGCATCTATCTTTAATGGTGAGTGGATAATCTTAGCATCACTTTTAGGTAATACTCTTTTAGTCTTTGGAATTAGATATTGGGGTTCTCATATCATTAACAAATCAAAATTAGAAATAATTATGAAATCAGATAATGGAGAATAAAGTTAATGAACATATTAAGTATACCGAAGTTAAAATAGCATTATTATCTTTACGGAAATCATTATTGTGATTATAAGACTTTCTCTGTATTACGAATCATATAAGTAGGTTTATTAACAGAACGATGACACAGAAGATAAATAATACTGAATCTGTGAAGTGGTATCATACTTCTTTTTCAAAAGCAGTAGGAGTATTTGGTAGTATTTGTGTATTGTTTACGGCAGGCTATCAAGTCGGTGTAACCGTTCAGGAAACCAGAAATAATATTATTATTAATGATTTAAAGTTAAAGCATATAAAAGAAATAGAAGATGAAAGGGAAAAGTATCGTAATACATTTTTAGATATATATGGGAAAAAAATAAATAATCTTGAAATTGTAATTGCTGATATAAAAGGTAAGAATAAATGAATATATCATCCTCCAAAATGATAATAACATTTATCACATTCTTGTTGGGATTACTATTATACATTGCCTACGAACAAAATAATCATTTGCAATATCAAATAGAACAAAGGGATACATTACTTTCTATAATGCGACATAATGATTCTGTTTATAATCAAACAATAAATTCTTATTCTTCTACTTTAAATTTTTACATTAAAGAAAAATCAATTAAGATTGAGGATAAATATTATACTTTGGATGAATTTATTGATGAGTATTTAGAAATATTATCAAGACAATCTAATTCAGAACGTGGTAGGATATTGTTTGAAACTGCGTTTAAAGAAGAACTTGATTCTACGAAAAAATATAAATTATTGTATTATCAAGAGAGACAAAAAAGCAACGCATATCAAAATCAATATGAAAACTATTATGACACAACAAGATTATTAAAAACCATATTATTGGAAGTAAAAAACAAATATGGTGTTGAGTATACGGTGCTCCCGTTAGATACAACTAACAATAGTAGAGGCTTTTATTTTAATTTTTCCAAAGCTGATTCGGGAATATTATTATTAAAACATTACAGAGACAAAATACACTATGATACAACCGAACATATTTGGCGTATAACTGTATACCAACGTTAAATATTTGAAATACAAAAATAATCTCGCCCACTTGAAACCAATTAATAATAATGTATTGAGAGGGCGTTCACCATGCCACAAGACAATTCCAAACCCATCAGTTCTGAATTATTAACACTGAATAATGCTGTAATGATTCAGGCAATAATAAATCTTTTACAGAAAAAAGGGATACTCACTGAATTAGAAGTGAAGAATGAAGTGAGGAAGTTGAAGGATGATATTGATAAACAAATTAGGAATAATTAGTGGTAACTAGATGTTTCATTCAATATGAGATAAAGGTATCCATATAAAGTGCGGCGGTAGAGTTACAACGCGGTTTATCTTTAATCCGTTAGGTTGTTTTGAACAAGAGGAATTTATGAATCTTGGTCTATCAATATTTTTGTCAGCATTAATTATCGGATTGGTGTTACTTTTTAATTCTACAAAAGATAGATGGAATTGGAAGAAAATATCAAAATGGATGATTATTGTTGTTGTTTTAGGTCTATCAGGTTTTGGAATATATAAATTTATACTTCCGAGTTTAAGTTTCCAATATCCAACACTCGCTTCAACATTTTGGGATATAAGCTTAGGTTCTTCAAAAGAGGATGTAACGTTTATCAAAGGTGATAATCATTTTAATGATGAAATAAACTCAAGTTGGATTTATGATAAGACAGAATATTCGTGGCGTGTAAAAGTTTATGAAGTGTATTTCAAAAATGATAAAGTATCCGCCATAATATATTCTTGTTCGGATTGGGATTATGACTCTCCAAAGTTACTTAATCGTCAATTTTACAACTACGACCTTAAAAGCGTTAAAGATTTTTTTGGAGAGCCATCGGATATTACAAAATCCAAAGATGGAACAGTCCGAGGTTATTCATTTAAAAAGTATCAAATCGTATTTTATTTACGAGAAAACAAAGTATTTGGGTATGGCATATATAATCCTGAGTATGGACCTCTCAATTACTAAAACAACCTAATAAAGAAAAACAACTTTAATGTTTGATATAGATATATTTTGGAATTTTATTTTGTCTAAAGAAGTATTGTTTTTTTTCATCGGTGGATTAGCAGCCAATTTCTACGACAGAATTATTGATTGGGTTTTAAGCAAAATACCGACTACTAAAATTAAGAGCGTGGTATCAAAATGGATACTTAAGTTTGTAAATAGAGCATTACCAGCGGTGATATTCTTATCAGTTCTATTTTATTTCTACAATAAAAAAATGTATGAGATACTAACTTTGACAAAGGATATTACCCGAATTGAAGTAGCAGTTATATCTATCATGTCAGTGCTGTATTTTATTATCTTAGGTTTAATTCTCATTGTATCCATGGAATATATCTTCATGGTAATAAAAGAATTTACTGGTAAAGAATTTAGGAATGCTAAAGCAATAAGATTGTCTTATTTTGATAAGGGGGATTTTAATAAATCAAGAATACATATTCCTGAAAATAATAAAGATGCAATACCTACGGGACAATCAATATCTAACAAGATTTCCATTTTACATAAAGGTACGACTTGGAAATACAACAAAGAAAAACACATTGTTGATTCACTTCCATATTGCCCTAATCATGGTGTCCAGTTGGTTGAGAAAACAGATTACCGTGAAGAAGGATATGAAGTAATTAATGTTCTTATTCATTATTGTCCCGTAGAAAATTGTTCTGTTAATTTTAGATATGATAATGATGATTTTATGTTAATTGTGGATGAAGCAACGGCACTATTAAAACATAAAGCCGGTGACTAAGGATTAATATGAATTGTATTGATACAGTGTCAAACAATCTTTTAACAACTTCTCTCTACTTCTACTCTGCATTATTACAAGCAGATGCTGCGATATTGGCTTTCGGGACTGTATTAATAATTTATAAATTAGAATCTCTTGAATCATTAAAACAATCTATTATCAATACAATATTGTTAATGAGTAGTGGTCAAAATATTGTCAAAGCACTATTAGATAAAAATATAGAAAACGCTGCAAAGGAAATTAAAGCAAACGTATCAGCACCAGATGTGTATAAGAATTTAGTTTACGTGGTTTGTATCCCAAAGCGTAAAGAAGAAATTAGCAAAAAAATAAAAATGCCAATAATTATTATAACACTTGATATTGGAATTAGTGCCGTTGGACTATTCGTTAGTCAGTATCTATATATTAATTATCTGTCAGTTCATATATTTTTAATTGGGGCTACATTGTTACTGTTTCTTGTCGGTGTAATTAAATCAGCATATATATCTATAGTGAATTTAACGAAACCAGAAAAGTTACTATTGGAGATTTATCGTAAAGACATTTATAACAGGATTATAGAATTAGCACTTCCTGAAGAAAGAGTTGCTCTTATTAAACAAATGGAAGAATTAAATCACAGTTTATAAAATAAAATCATTACTCTAAAAAGCCTTACCTACTAATCAATTACCCAACCGCCATTTCTCACTGATATTTGACATTACTAGCAAGGCCAATTACCATCCATCCGTTAATTCACTCTATCATTCACAACATTTAACGGAGTAGTTATGACAAACAATATCCCCTCTACAGTCTCTTCACTTATCGGCAAGAAAGTGAACAACATCAAAGTGTTGAGATATATGCCGAAAAGTTCAGAGCCGGGCAAGCCTATAGTAGAATGTCGTTGTTTAGCCTGTAAGAAGTTATTCAAAGTGAATGTGTATCATATTAAATACGGCACTAAGACTTCTTGTGGCTGTGTCAAATTAGACAGTGATACTAAGAAAGTATGGGCTGTTACTCATAGACAGGCTAAAAAGAGTTCAAAGAAGTAATACACAGTATCAATAGAACGATGTTCAAAGCCACAGCACAAAACGCTGTGGCTTTTTTTATTGTCCCCAAGAAGGGGGTATAATGAAGCACCTGACCACTTCTAAGACTTCAAAAGTCTCTCACCGATACATTACACTTTGAGATTTAATACTTGTTATAAGCGTTGCCTACGCCACTGATACTATGCCTGTGTAGATAGAACGTATGATGTGCCATCGTTTTAGATGTGTTGAAATTAGGTGCAATGCGCTGTTTTTTGATCTGCTGCGCATAGAATTGTATATGAATAGTGTAGAATCATTGAAAATATCTTGATGGAGTTGAAATAATGCTGGCCCTTTCGCACTATTGTTTTGAATATACTCAAATCCATCTCCAAACTTCCTGTGCTAATTTTGCTTTGAAGATCAGATATGATAATTTTTCATCGTCTCCTATATAGGCCAACTGTTTATGAAAGTTAACTTTCGCATTTAGGGAAGTATGTTAATGAAGTACTTTATTTGTTCTCGAAGGAAGAGTCCTTCACTTTTTGATCATATTGAAACACCGGTGGTTGGGTTCGCTACTACCCTTTCAGGTTGCGAAATCAGCGCTATGGCAAAACCGATAGGATTTCTCAATGGCTCAGTTTCACTTTGGCGAACTGTAATAGTAATCACTTTTGTGAGATACTCAAGCCAGGTCACTATTTTGCCTGTCATATTCGAAACCTTTGTTAATATTTCCATTTTTTCCTCATTTTGTATCCTATAGACAAGTGTTCGCATCTCTTTTTTAGTCTGTTCGACATTCGAGCTCCAAATAAATCGGTTATTAGGCCTTGTGGCATTCTCTGTTTCTATTATTTTTTGAACCTCGAAATACCACTTCATGTATGACTCTTCGTCTATTGGTATTTCAAGATTGGAGAGCAGCATATTAAGTTGAATAGGGGATCCATAACGTTTATCATGGTCTAACAATGTAGGCGGTGGTGTATTGTACTCTTTGTCAAAATCTTTTTCTAATTTTTTTTGATTGCTATTCTCGTGTACTGTATTGTTTGGGGTTCCTGGAACCTCCCCTGGAACATTCACTACTTCCTCTTCCCCCTTTGATTGGTCAGCATATAGAGATTTTATACGATTCAGCATTTTTGGATTTTTCTTATACTTAACATTCAAAAATCTACCCATAAGTTCCCACCAACTGATGATGCGAAAATCTGGAACATTCGTAGCATAACCAGATGCGATTAGTGATTGCTTAAACTTTTCACCTTCATCTGCTTGGAGACCAATAGCTTGAGCAATTCTACTGACTTTATGTTTTTCTAATATTCCGTCTTCAGCGTAGTCGATGCACCACCAAATCAAACGAGACCATTTACCGATACAAACATCCAAATCCCAATTCATTTCTGACATCAAATCTAATGTTCTTGGGTCATCTTTAAATTCTTGGTGTGATGTAAACCAGGCCATGTTCGTTTCCTCTTTATCAAAAATTAAAATTAAGTTTATTTATATTTTCGCTATTATCTTCCGGCAACAAGTGTGCATATCTCTCAGACATTTTGATCGAGCTGTGACCCAGTATTTTGGAAATCGAGTATAACGATACATTTTTCTTGGCCAAAGTTGATGCCGTAGTGTGTCGCAAAATATGAAAATGGTAATTTGAGTCGAAGTTGAGTTGCTTTAAAAGTCTTTTCAATTTTCTCGAAATTGAACACGGCTTATACATTGACCCATCATACTTTGAAAAAACAATCGGTGATCGTTTTTTCTTTTCCAATTGAAATAAAACAGTAATTAGAGAATCACATATTGGTATTCGTCTGTTTCTTTGCGATTTCGTCGTAAATTCTTTACTGTTTTTTACAGAAACCATTCGTTGAGAAAAATCGATATTATCCCATGTCAAATGTGCTATTTCACTCAATCTGCAGCCGGTAAAATATCCGAATAAGATCAGTGCCCGAAATGTTTCATTGGAAATCGATGCAATTAAAGTCTGCAACTGGTCTTGAGTAAAATAAAGAGGGTCAACTTGGGGAATTTTGGCAAGCTTTACTTTTTCAAACGGATTTGTTTCGCAATACTTCCACCGATGAGCAGTAGCAAATAACGCGCGCAGTGATCTCAAATCGACATTCAACGAATGTGCTGAAACTTCTTTAGATCGTACAAGCTTAAATTCGTCCACCTTTCTTTCACAGACTTCGGTGATTCCGACATCTCCAATGATTCTCACAAAATTTCGAGCTGCAGAAGAATATGAGCGCAATGTCGCCGGACGCAAGTCTACGGTTTTTACTGTCAAGACCTCAGTAAAACATTCTGTGAGTGGTTTCCCTTTGTCCTGAAATCGGCGTAATAATTTTCTTTGATCGAATCGCTTGGAATTCATTGCAACTCCTTCCAATCGTTTCGACCAAACATAAACAGCCAGAACAAAGAGAGGAAAATCACTTCTCGAACCGGCTGATTGGAATAAACGGAACACAATATTTTATTCGACTGCTGCATCTTTTTGGTGTATAAATTACACATGCAGAATGCTGCAGTCATTCATATTCGTTAAATCGTTGATATATCAACAGTTAGGGCACAGATTTCCCATGGTAAATTGAATGAAATTTTGAAAAATAGTTTTCGAGTTTTACAGAATTATAATTTAGATTTCCTAAAATAATACCTTTTGTTAGGCACTCCTTCGCCAATAATCTATTTGATTTATCGGGATATAAAATTCTTTGCTCTTCCATCCATCCGATTGCATCTTCAATATTTTTATAAATGTTTAGCGAAAATACTTGACAAAAATTTAAAATATTTTGATAGATGTAAATATCTGGGTAATCTCTATTAACACATCTCCTTATAACATCAATGTTTAATTTCTTCATTTTGTAAAATTCCTCGAGTTGGAAAAATACTATGTTAAAACTGTAGATGGCATATTCCATCGAGGTATTTTCCTTTCGATCATAATAGTCATCGATCATCATCGCAATAATTTCAGATTTGGACAGGATTCCAAATATTTCGATGTTAAACATATTTCGTTTTGGTAATCCGCGCTTCCGATAAATACGGCCCGTTTTTTCGTCTTTAATTCTTAACTGTTTCATTGTCGAGTATCTGATATTATTGAATTCATCTTCGCCTGCATGACATGATTTATAGATTTGAATAGATGTTCATTATGCACATTTGTATAATGTTTTGAAGTAACACTGACATCCGAATGGCCAAGAAGCTTCGACACAATGAAAATATCCACGCCGCTCATAATCATCCAGCTGGCAAAAGTACTGCGTAGATTGTGGAACACGAAGTCTTCATTTAGCCCCAGATTTGTAACGTACTGTTTAAATTTCTTCGACGTATATGTCGGGCAAAGCTTGCAACCTTTGTTGTGAAAAACATACTCTGAAACTATCGTCTTTCTTAGTTCGCTCAATACGACACTCACCGGCTGCGAAATCGGCACGATCCGGTTCCTTTTATTCTTCGTTTGAAAATGACTGTTATTTTCAACCAGGATGATGCTGCGCTCAGAATATACTTGTTGCCATCGCAGATTGACAATTTCCGATATTCGCATACCTGTAAAAATTGCGAACTGCACCACAGACTTAAGCCACGGTTCCTTGATAGAATCAATCAATAGTGTAACCTCTGGACCGGATAAAAATCTCGGCTCATTTTGCCGCATCCGCAAAAGCGGAACACTCTCAAAGGGATTCTCGCCGATATACCCCCATCGTTTAGCTAACCGAAAAATCGATTTTAACGATCTCAATTCGATATTAACGCTTGCCGGCGATACTCTTTGGGCTCGCCGTGACTTGTATAAATCCACCATACGCTCTGTTATGGTGGAAAGGCGTATATCCCCGGTTACCAATAAGAGTTGCTTTAGAGCGTTCCTATAGCTTCTAAAAGTCGAGTAAGCGTACACGCTCCTCCCGTAAGAGAGGAATTCAATGGAAAATTGTGATATCTTTTTAGAGGCGTGATTGACCGTATATCGGGATTCGTTATCACGCAGAAACGCAACAGCATCGGTTTTAAGCGAACAACCGGTGGAAATTTGACGCTGTTTTCCGTCTTGATCGTGAAACTGAATATAATACCGCGAGCCGCGTTTGAAGAGGTACACCTTACAAGAGAGCATCAGAAACCCCATAAACCTTTCTGACACTTCTTCTGACATCAGCTTTTCAGGAAGCAAAAAACCTTGATATTTCGAGCTAGCGAGGGGACTTGAACCCCTGACCTGCTGATTACGAATCAGCTGCTCTACCAACTGAGCTACGCTAGCGTTTTATAAATATATAAATATTTGCCTCATTTTGCAACGGATTTGACTTACGTTCGAGTTTATCCTATCCATTTCGGACGGCCATTCCGATATGACCACCACAGAATCACACTTATAATCACTCAGTCACACAATTTTCACTTCAAATCTTCTTCGGAATTTTGTCCAATCTATACTACTTGATCATAAAAAAGAATGATGCACTTCAGTCTTCAGCCTGTTTTTCCCCGGATTTTTTAGGTACTTTATTCCAATGCATTTTTGAAAGGCGAATAATGAAAAATTTCCTCTTCCTACTTATTTTCATAACACTATCCTTTAGTCAGCCAAGCCGCATCGAATTGCACTCACATTTTTCGCAAACCCTTGGTATCTCGAAATCCTATAACATTTTTTTGCCGGAAGATTATAATACCGAGACGGACCATTATCCCGTTGTCTATCTCTTTCGAGGTGCCGTGGATGAATGGGCAGATCCGCTCGAAGATGCCAGCAGACGGGGAACCATTAAAACAGTCTTTGATTCGTTGTATGCAAAAAAACGGATTGGGAAAATGATAATGGTGATGCCGGGACTCTCCGCCCCGGCAACTACCGAGGAGTATTTCTACCTCATAAACGATCTCGTACCGTATATCGATACCGCATACCGGACAATCCCTACCCGATGGCACAGAGCAATGGATGGATTTTCACTCGGTGGATTAATCGTCACGCACCTGATGGCTGGAGCCCCGTATGTCTTTTGTTCTGTCGGATCGTATGACGGGACTTTGTCGCTCTTTAATAATAATTTGTTTTCAAACGCCTCTCCTGCACTTGTGTACGCTCTTCAGCAAATGCAATTATTATATCACACGGCATCAGTCGGCGGCAATAACAATGCGAATAATCAAACGACGTTTGCCATTTTAAACTCGAAGGGAATCTACAATTCCCTCCCCTCCTTTTTACTGAATCCAAATGCGTCTCATAATTGGTACTATGCCGATTGGCATATGGGTATCACTTTACCGCTGCATTGGCAAAAATTATCAAATGCCGAAAATACACTCAATGCACACTTCACCGGACAATTCAATGCAACAAAACAATCAGGTACTGTCATTCCAACATGGGAATTGTTGTCTTCCGGACCCGATGTCCGATCGATGCTTTTTATGACGTCGAATAACGGAAGTACCTGGACGCGGCTTCTTTCCACAACGGACAGTGTGCGTCAGTATTCCCTAAACACTTCTCTGTATCCCGATGGAACGTTGTACAAACTCAAGATCATGGCGGCGTCGGATACTCTATTCGGATCTGATGAAATGCTTCCTTTCACGATCGATAATCCCGGGAATGCAGTACCGGATATTTATTTCACCGATCTGGCGGATACTCTTCGCGGAATGGGTGCGATCGGTTTTTACGCCGCCGATGCAGACGGAGATGCATTGGATCTGACTCTTTCGGTATCACATGATGACGGACAGACCTGGGTAAAGATCGATTCTGCAATCACAAATAACGGAACATATCCAATCGACTTTTCTGCACTTCCAAACGGTAATTCAGTCCGCTTTAAATTGTCTGCCGCCGATAATTTTGTCACTGCAACGGCAATTACCGGTACGCACATCATTGCGAACAAACGGTACATCCTTGCCACAGTCGATATTATGCACACGACCGGAATCAGTGATGCTTCCATCGCCGTCACAACTGGCGATCCGACGAAGATTGTCCAAAGCGATTATGACATTGTTGTAAACGAGTTGGATGGCGTAATCACCTATTCAGTCATCGATGCGTTCGGAGTTACAGTCGTAAATAATGCAACGGAACTGGACGGAGTAACGGAAGGGCCGTTGTTCGATGGCATGCGATTGCTTTTTAAGAATTATCCGGTACCGGTTGTCGCACACGATTCAACCCGTTGGATTATTGGCACATCTCCGCTCACGGGATATACTTCGCTGATTGATGTGTTCATGGAATTCGATACCATTATTGCATACCCATTACCGTATGATTACGAAATACGAATCTCAAATTCCATCGTGGACACAACGTTGGGTTTGTTCGGCACCATAGCAACTCCTATTCCCTTTACAGTTTGGAATACTACTCTGAATCGAAAAGCAGGCGTCGCTTTTGTTGAAATTGACTTGAATGGAATCATTAGCCGAAATGACGAACTCTTTATCATTGAGAATGATAGTCTGCACAACCAACTGCTGACATGGCACGTTCAATTTATCGGGAACGATGGAGCTGCGAACCCTGTCGCCGGTGATATTTTACAGATTCGAATACTGAAACCCTTGACGCAAAACGATTCCTACCGATTCACGGCAAAGCCTCTGTGGATGGATAATACCATTGAACTGCCCTATCGATATTCTCTCGAACAAAACTACCCCAATCCTTTTAATCCCGTTACCACCATACGCTTCTCGGTAGCACAGTCCGGTTCCGTAACACTGAAGGTGTTCGATCTTCTCGGAAGAGAAATATCCCGGCCAGTGAACAAATACCTCCCCGGTGGTGTTTACGATATCGAATGGAATGCAGCCGGATTTTCCAGCGGTGTATATTTTTATCGATTCGAAGCAGGCTTATTTACACAGGTTCGTAAAATGGTCATACTGAAATAATATGTCGAAAACGGTCAATGTAAATCGGATTTCCTCTTTAAATAACGTACCGCGTGAGAACGGCACTGTTATGTATTGGATGGACCGGGAAATGAGGATAAATGACAATTGGGCATTACTCTATGCTCAATCATTGGCACTGGAACGGCGACTGTCTCTCTCCGTTGTTTACTGCCTTTCGCCGGATTTCTCTGAAGCAACAGAGCGCACGTACAGTTTCATCATTAATGGATTACGAGAGACGGAACAATTATTGCGTGAAAAGCAGATCCCATTCTACCTTTGTACCGGAACACCGGAAACGGAAATTCCAAATTTCGTGAAGAAATATGATGGTACATCATTGGTCACGGATTTCAATCCACTCGCAAACGTGGTACACAGCAAACAGAAAGTAGCGGAAAAGATTAATGCATCAATGTATGTCGTCGATGCCCACAACATCGTCCCGGCATGGATCGCCTCAGGGAAACAGGAGTTTGGCGCTTATACGATCCGTCCGAAATTACACCGCCTGCTTCCGGAATTTTTGGATGAATTTCCCAGAGTGCGGAAGCATCCGTTTCCATGGAATCACCCGTCCAATCCGATTGAATGGGATGCCGTGCATAAGAAACTGAAGATCGACAG
Organism: uncultured Chitinophagaceae bacterium; assembly: GCA_964371615.1. Taxonomy (GTDB): domain Bacteria; phylum Bacteroidota; class Ignavibacteria; order UBA10030; family UBA8401; genus SpSt-333. The sequence goes on along the minus strand of CAYJMS010000001.1, from coordinate 1,227,614 downwards.
AACCGTTGATGAAGTGAAATGGATTATACCGGGCGAACATGAGGGTCGTCGAATGATGAATAGTTTCTTACGCCACCGGTTAAAAGGTTACGGAGAATCGAGAAACGATCCCGCCCTTGACGGACAATCGAATCTCTCTCCATATCTACATTTCGGTCACATTGCCCCGCAACGTGTCGCTTTGGAAACGCTGCATCTCACCGGAAATGATATACAGACAATTGTCCGGAAGAAAAAAAATGGTGCCGATATCACACGAGGCGACGCCGAATCATTGCTGGAAGAATTGATTGTGCGTCGTGAACTTGCGGATAACTTTACTTTCTATAATACACAGTATGCATCGTTTGATGGATTTCCGGCTTGGGCAAAACAATCTCTCAACGAACACAGAAAAGACAAGAGAGAATATCTCTATTCTCTGAAACAATTTGAGCAGGCGGAAACACATGATCCTCTCTGGAATGCCGCACAAATCCAGATGATAAAAAAAGGTAAAATGCACGGATACATGAGGATGTATTGGGCAAAAAAGATTTTGGAATGGACCCCGTCACCGGAAGAGGCAATGATGATTGCAATTTATCTAAATGACAAATATGAGCTGGATGGCCGTGATCCAAACGGTTATGCCGGTATTGCATGGAGCATTGGCGGTGTGCATGATCGTGCGTGGTTTGACAGGCCGGTGTATGGAAAAGTACGGTATATGAATTACAGGGGATGTGAATCGAAATTCGATGTCAAGGAATACATTCGTCAACAGAATATTTTGTAAGGCTGGAAGTTCGCAACAATTTTCATCGCGGTAAACAGCTAAAAGAAGATACCGATAAACGGTCCGTGATAGAACCGTCGGTAGTTCAAGTGAGTGTCGCTCATATCCCACTCCAGGCGTTCATACCGATATCCGGCAATCAATCCGTCAAAAATCAATTCCGGAAATATACATTGTATCTCTCCTGTCAATGACGTTTGTGACCCGTATTCGGTTCCAAATCCCACGCTGGCATAGTGCAGTGAGCCGGTCGCAGAAGCCTGCAGTCCGAAGGTTTTTGCGATATATCGATATTTCATTCCAGTACCGACACCCAAACTGCCTATATCAAAATTCCTTTGTCCCTGCTGAGGATTCTCCGCCCGAAGATAATTTGCCGATAATTTTACAGGGATAAAAAAGCCGCTCCGTTGTTCCTTACCCGAAAGAGAGAAATCATTGCCGCTTTCCATAAAAACTGAGAATGCATTGCTTGATCTGCCGTTTATTGAATACGACTGATATCCGACAGCAACACGCGCCTGCATTTCACGATATTCAAACATCGGCATTGCCGTCGTAAACCGGATTCGTAAAGAATCCGATAAAGGATTCGAACCGGATGGGGAAAATTCCTGAATATTATAGCTGACACCTAATGATCGGAAATCGGTCATCGTATAATAGGTGTATCCGAAATCCTGTCCTTGGAGCAGCATAACGGTGAATACTATACTGAAAATCATTTTCATACAGAGATTATACAATTTTTTTCATCAACATTCACTATATTGGTCATCAGAGAATGGTTTTTTTCAGACAACCCATGCTGTCAACGGTATATTTTGAATTGAAAGGAAATGTATGATCAGGCTCCTATTTTTTCTGCTCCTCTCCTCGTCACTTGTGGCGCAAGAAGTTACGATCACGATTCTCCATTGGAACGACTTCCATTCCCAAAATTTACCGTACCAGATCCGGACGAGAAATAGAACCTCCAATACCGATACCACGTATCTTGTCGGCGGAAGTGCCACGCTGGCATCGTATATCAAAAAATATGATCGCGGTGATACGGCCACATTGGTCCTGAATGCCGGTGATGACTTCCAGGGTAGTCCTATTTCCACGATTACCAAAGGAAGTTCTCAGATCCAATTAATGAACTTACTTCAACCGGACGCAATGACCCTCGGCAATCACGAATTCGATTACGGTTACCTTTCATTGACGGAAGTAATCACGTCTGCACAATTTCCGATACTATCGGCAAATCTTGTTCATAAAATAAACCTCGAGCCGTTTGTAAAAAAATATATCATCAAGAACATCGGCAGTGTTCGTGTTGCGGTCGTTGGATTGATGACCACGGAATTGACCACGCTGTCATTGCCGAAGAATATCGACGGTTTATTGGTGCAGTCGCTGTCAGAAACATTCAATGCATTGGTTCCGGAATTACGTTCTCAGGGCGCCGACATCATTGTGGCGCTCACTCATCAGGGAGTTACAGAAGACAGTCTGCTCGCGGTCCTTTCGCCGGATATTGATGTGATTGTCGGCGGTCATAGTCATACTCCGCTTTTCCGTCCAAAAAATGTCAACGGCATCCTCATTACCCAGGCGGGTTCACGGGGGCGCTGGCTGGGAAAAATCGATCTTACGGTTGACGTGCGCCGCGATACCGTCCTGCGTTTTTCATCCGATCTTATCGAATGCCGCACCGCCGACATCGTTCCCGACCCGATCGTTGCCGCCACGGTGACCGAACTTGAACAACTGGCAGACAAAGAAATGAATGAAGTCATCGCCGTATTGCAAACGGATTGGAAACGTTCCAGCCGCGGCGAGAGCAATATCGGCAATTGGATTTCGGATGCGATGCGCGATTATGCGAAGACCGATGTAGCATTCCAAAACAGCGGCGGTATCAGAAAAGAAGCCCTTGCGGGGAATCTGACGGTCCGGGATTTCTGGGAAATCAGTCCGTTCAGCAATACACTGGTGACATTCTCGGTCGACGGCAAGACATTACGTTCGATGCTCGCCCACCAGGTTACGGGTAACGACGATCTCTGTCAGATTTCGGGCGTTTCGTATGTGTATGTCGTCAAGAACGGCGTACGATCTCTTCACAATGTGAAAATCGGCAACAAGCCGCTGGAAGGAAAAAAGATCTATTCGATCGTCACCAACAACTATGTTGCGGCGCAATCCAAGAAATATTTCGGCATCGAATTGACGGAATCACAAATTATGCCTATGAATGTTATCGACAGGGATGTCTTGATAGAAGCGGCAAGAGCCCAAAAGACCATCACGTCCATCATCGACAATCGGATTAAAGAGGCGGAAGAATGAGATTCACGGTCGTCATCGTACTGGGACTTTTCTTTGCATCGTGTAAGGATGATTCAAATCCGGTCAGCAAGATCGAAGACATAGTCTTTCCCGAATCGAATATCAGCTATTACCGGACCATACAGCCCTTATTTAATATCGCGTGTGCAACATCCGGCTGCCACGATGTTCAAACTCAGGCGAGCAATCTCGACCTTTCGGATTATACCGGTATCAAACAGCGATTTTACGACGTAGTCATTCCCGGCGATACATCGCTCAGCAGACTGATCTGGAGCATTGAAGGACGCGCCGGATCGGCACCGATGCCTCCAATGAGGTCGCTGACATTGAATCAGTTACGAGGATTCAAACAATGGATTATGGAAGGGGCAACCGATACGATCAGATGATCACGGCCGGCGAAGGAATGACACCAGATCATCTTCAAGTGTCTCTGTGGGACTTTCTACTATTCTTCCTATTTCCTGTTCATTGCGTAACACTATAATAGTCGGAACAAACTGTACCATGTACTTTTCCAATTCCGGATTGTCGCTTTTCTTAGTTCGATCAACACCGAACATTCTCACTTGATTTTCGGAAATCTCTGCAGTATCGAAAATCTTAAACAACCTCGGAATCTGCCGCTTTGAGTCACCGCACCATGTCCCTGCAACAATGATATAGCTGATATTTTTCTGCATTCTACCGATTTCCTCGGTCAGTGTCGAATCAATGCGATATTCAGCATAGTGCTGCTCGAACCATACCTTGCAAACTTCATCCGACTGTAAAACATCACGGTCAAACTCACCGGTGATGATGACAGTCATCGGCGATTCCCGCTCGACTGTGTACGTCTCTGAAGTTCCGCAACCGGAACACAGCAGCAATAGTATGACAACAAGAATCTTCATTTCTTATTTTCGTTTTTGGACAACCTGATATCGCTCCCCCACAATAATTTTGCACGGAGAACGTCATAATACGAACGATCTTTCCGCTTAATCAATTTTACGGAATAGTCCGCTTTGCGGATAAAAATACTATTCGGCGGTGCAAACGTCATTTCGGATTGACCATCCGCAGTGACTCGTGCATGTTCGGACAGATGCGCGACATCAACGCGCAAAACGCTCGTATCCGGCACAATCACCGTTCGAGCAGAAAGGGAATGCGGAGAGATCGGTTGAATGACGACCACATCGGTCGCGGGAGCAATAATCGGTCCACCTGCCGCAAGAGCATAACCGGTGGAACCGGTGGGTGTCGCGATGATGATGCCGTCTCCTTGATAACTGACAAGATGCTCGTTATTCACGCAGACCGACAGATGAATAACGCGCGATGAACTGCTCTTATCGATCACCACTTCATTGAGCGCATGCATGTCAGTTTTCTCATTTTCCATGTGGATGCTCAACAGAGACCGTTCTTCGACAACATGATGTCCGGTCGAAATAACCTGAAAGAAAGAGTCAAGATCGTCCGGCGATGCTTCGGCAAGGAATCCAAGTTTTCCGAGATTAATGCCCAGAATCGGCACCTGAGACCGTCCGACCATGCGGGCAGCGGAAAGAATTGTCCCATCACCGCCGAAAGCCACAATAAGATTGGACACCGCTACCAGTTCCGGCGCCGGGAGAAACGGATACAGGCCTGTCACATCGCGGTTCAGTTCCGCGAGAGTTGTTTTAAGATCGTCGTGAAAAACAAATTCAAGGCCGTATTTTTTCCCCAGCGTCAGCAGCGCTGTGACCGCTGCGGGAAGAGAACTTTTGCTGGTGTTTCCGAAAACTCCGATTTTCATTGCGGTTTCTGTTCTTTCGACTTTTCGTCGACATAGTTGAGTTTCAATTCAGCCAGTAGAGTAGTGAGGAATCGTTCCTCTTCCGGCGAATTATTCCCCCTGGTCTTTGCTGCAATCATATCTATCATGTCGATAGTGAATTCTGCCTGCGTGAGATCCCGTTCTATCGTATCCGTTGCAGGATTCTTTATTTTCCCCATCTGCTGTAATGCGCCCGCCTGCAGGGAGGAGATCAATTGAATAAACAACATCTGATGTTTTTCTTTGTCGGTCATGGCGATTCACGAACTATGAATGGTTAATTTCTTTTCCCGTAATTTAGCGTATTTTGTAAAAACATACGAGGATGAAAATAGTGCGAGCAATAAACCCTGTATGCCATCCAACATTCCCAGACGGAGCACATACATCCTGAAAAACTGCCAGGCAGGTCTGATAAGTAAATCGGATACTCCTGCCTGTTTTCCTTTCGCAAATGTTTCTTCGGCGGCCAATGTCGTATAACGGTTATATTTTGAAAAGTAATGATAAATATTCGGATCGGTATAATGCAGCAGGTCATGCAGGAGATCGCCGACTGATCCGTCGATCACTAAACCTTCGTGTACGGCGGCGGAGTTGAATCGAGCATATTTTCGATTGAAGAGTCGTGCCACCCGGCCGGGATACCATCCGGAATGCCGTATCCATCTCCCTAAAAAATACGCACGCCGTGCGACGGTAAACGCCGCCTGCTCCGGTTTTCCCTGCATCACGGACTGAATTTCTTCCGCCAGTTCCGGCATTACCCTCTCGTCGGCATCAAGCCAGAGAATCCATTGATTGCTGCATTGTTCGAGAGCGAACTGTTTAGCGGCAGCAAATCCCATCCATGGACGGGCGAAAACCTTCGTTGTGTATTTCTTTGCGAGAGCGACTGTTTCGTCGACGCTTTCAGCATCAACAATTACGATCTCATTCGCCCACCGGATACTTTCAAGACACGCACCAATGTTATGCGCTTCGTTTTTTGTGATTACGATAACAGAAATATTATTCATGGTTCACCGTGTTCCGTCTCTGCAGACGCCAACACCAGTCCGACAGTGAACCAAACGAAGACCATGATCTCGTGATCGCCGAAATTCCATTCGAAAAGTCCGTTGACGAGAAATCCCGAAAATACCGCCAGACCTCCGAGCGCAGTATTACGGACTAATGAATTTCCCATCCGTTTCCGGAAAACCGAATATTCTGATTTCATGATCGAATAAAAGAGCCACATCACCGTAATAAATCCTACAGTTCCCAGCGTTACCAACACATGGATGTAGGTGTTGTGTAAATGACCGGCCGGTTCGTCGATTCCGGGTGTTCGATACTGCGAATACGATTTATATAAATCGATATCTCCGTATCCCAGTATCGGTTTATCGCTCCACATTTGAAGTCCCGTTGTCCACATCGTCAAACGCCCGACGTTATTGGCATGGTTCATATCAACGATGCTTTTCGCCCGGTCTATTTGATGCTGCGGGGCTAAAAGAAAGAAGAAAGCAATCAACACGGCAAGAGACGCAAACAGCGATCGATAATACAGCACGCCCATCACCAGCATACCGGCAATGAATCCGAGCCATGCACTGCGTGTATTCGTAAGTATCAATGCGGCAAGAATCGGCACAAGAGAGACGATAAAAATAATTCGTGACTTTTTTGCCGTACCATAATCCAGTGCAAACGGTAAAATCATCAATGCGGAAATCATCTTAAGACCTCCGGCGGTCATATAATGCTGAAATACGGTCAGTCGATCATCTCCCCGCAATACATAGAGGATCACCTCGACGGTTGACAAAATCGAAACCATCACTGCAAGAATTAAAAGAGCACGTTCAATTCGCTTACGCCGGTCGAACGATGCTACGACACCATACACTATTGCTATCAGCAGCAGACGTTTTGCATTCTTGAATGCATCGCTTTGATCGACCGAATTAAATGCGGCGATGAATTCGATGATAGCATACGCTAGAAAAGCCAGATCGAGAGGCGTTCTACGGACAATCCATTTTTTTTCAATTCCGATCAATGCCACAATCGTCAGGAAAGTGAGAGTGAGCAGTAATGAGGCAGCAGCAATTGAAATGGATATAATACAACATTGCAGCAACAGGAACCAAAAAAGATATGTCCGCAAACGTTCCGGTGTGATCATTGATGTGCGAATTGCATGTCGTGGAGTTTCTTATAAAGTCCTTTGGTTTGTTTCAGCAATTCCACATGTCTCCCCTCCTGAACAATCTTTCCGTGCTCCAGAACGAGAATACGATCGGCATTCCGGATCGTGGAGAGTCTGTGCGCGATAACGAACGACGTCCGATTTTGCATCAATCGTTCCATTGCCTCCTGCACCAATATTTCGCTCTCGCTGTCCAATGCGGATGTTGCTTCATCAAAAATCATGATCGGCGGATTCTTCAGGAGTGCCCGGGCAATGGAGATCCGCTGACGTTGCCCGCCGGAGAGTTTCACGCCGCGATCGCCGATGACCGAGTCCATTCCCTGCGGCATATCGCGGATAAACGCCAATGCATTCGCCGCCTTGGCCGCTTCCTCGATCTTTTCCAAAGGACAATCGGATAATCCATACGCAATATTATTTTTCACGGTATCATTAAACAAAATCGTCTCCTGCGTAACGATGCCGATCTTCTCCCGGAGTGATTTCACATCCATCGTTCTGATGCTAACGCCGTCGATACATATTTCCCCTTCAACCGGATCGTAAAAACGCGGCAGGAGATCAACGAACGTTGTTTTTCCGCTTCCGCTCGGTCCGACGAGTGCAATAAGTTCCCCCTTTTTCACCTTTACCGATACGTGAGATAATACCGTTCGTTGCTCCCCGCTTTCCGTGGCATAGGCAAATGAAACGTCTTTATAGTCTATGGTAGAATCGATTCTTGTCAGCGGAACGGCGCCGGGCATATTGCTGATTGCCGGTTTTGTGTCGAGAATCTCGAAGATTCTCCGACCGGCTGCGGCAAATTCATTCAGCCGGTTGTTCACATTCCCGAGTTCCTTCACCGGCGGCATCACCTGAAAAATCGCAAAAAGAAATCCGAGAAATTCCGCTGCCTTCATTTCACCGGATATTAATACCTGCTGTCCGCCGAACCAAATGATAACGGCTCCGGCGAGAACGGAAAGTAATTCCGTCGAAGGAGACGAGAGATTCCGAATGCGGGTCATGCGGAGAATCGTCTTAAAGTAGCTTTGCGTCTCCTTTTGGAATTTTTTGTTCTCAAAGTTTTCCATGGCGAATGCTTTCACCACTTTCACGTTCGAAATCGTCTCCTGCAGTACCGACGTTATGTCCGCCATTTTTTCCTGCATCAATCCGCTTTGTTTGTGTAAGGTCTGCCCGATGCCGGTGATGATGAGCAGGACAAAGGGAAATACGACGAACGCCAATAACGTCAGCTTCCAACTTAATGTAAAGGCAATGGTAAGAAAAACGATGATCAACAGCGGTTCTTTTACCATCGTCACAAAACTCGCCGAGACACCGCCATTCACCACATTGACATCGTTCGTGACGCGGGAAATAAGATTTCCCGTTCTCTCATTGCTGAAATAACTGAGAGACAGATTATGCATATGGTGATACAGGGCATTCCGAAGATCACGCATAAGGCTTTGTTCCACTCTGGCCATGAGATACGACTGGCAATAGTCGAAAATATTTTTGAAGAGGAAGACAAAAAAGATCAAGCCGCAGATTTTTAAGAGCGCTTCCGCTTTGGTGCCGGCAAACAAATAATTCCTCAGCGTATTCTCCACCTGCTGCTTTACGGTGACAATCTCGTTCGGCACCATTTGATTCTTCGGCGGTGTCTGCACGGCGGATATTTCAATCGGCGTTTGATCGAACAATGTTTCCAACAACGGGATGGTCAGATAAATCGACGCACCGCTGAAGACGGAAAACAGAATTGTGCATGTCACCGACAGGACTAATGTCCGCCAATAGGGCCTGACGTACGATAAGATCCTGAAGAATGTCGTCAATGTATATTGTGTCATTGTGCCAGCCGTTTTAGTTCTGTCAAATCTTCGCCGGTTACCGGCGGAAGCGGAGTCCCATTCTTAAGCGCTGCCTGATATTCCCATCTTTTGGCATAGATGGCAAGGACATGCAGAGCCGAATACCACGCCAGGAGAAATCCGTGAAAACCGTCCCGGAATCCCTGCAGCGAAATGTACATCCGTAAAAATGCTGAGAGCGGATTCAGAACAAAATTGTACCACCGGATTATTTTTTGCGACGATATCTTGTTCATTACATCCAGTGATGAATAATCGTTCATCTTGTCGATATACTGATGCAGCGACGTATATGTATAATGAGTAATATCCGACGATAACCGTCCCACCCGTCCGTCCACCAAAAACCCTTCGTGCACCGGCCGGTGGTTCATGCGTGTTTTTGATTTTCTGAACAATCGCAATTGATAACCGGGATACCAACCGCCGTAGCGGATCCACTTCCGTAGAAAGTAGCTTTTTCTGGCAATCTCGAATCCGTCGATTGAAGTACCGGCAGAAATCATTGCCTGCACCTCATTTTTCAATTCAGGAGTCACTTCTTCGTCAGCATCGAGCGAAAGGATCCAATCGGACGAAGCCTGTTGTACAGCAAATTCCTTTTGACTCGCAAATCCTTCCCACCGGCGTTCAATCACCCGTGCACCGTTCTCCCGTGCGATATCGCAGGTACGGTCGGAGCTGTTCGCATCGACGACAATGATCTCGTCCGCCCATTGCACGCTCCGTACGCATCGGGCGATGTTCGCTTCTTCGTTTTTTGTTATGATACAGACTGAGATCATGATGATTAATCGCTTCGATAATCAGCGTTTATAAAAGGCACACACTGCAGAACAGTCCGTCATCGCACAACAATGTTCACAAGTTTGTTCTTAACGATAATCTCTTTGACAACCTGTTTCCCTTCGAGATGCACTTTCATGTTTGGCTCCTGAACCGCCAGCGTTTTAAGCGTCGCTTCGTCGGTATTCAGCGGAGCGCGGAATTTTGCGCGAACTTTTCCGTTTACCTGTGCAACGATTTCAACATCGTCTGCTATCGTCATTGATTCGTCGAACGATACCCATTGTGCGGAAACAAAAATCGATTCCGGCTTTCCGAACCGGTTCCACAATTCCTCGGCAATATGCGGAGCGAACGGCGCAAGCACGATGATAAACTGTTCCATTAAAGCTTTCGGCACCTGCTCCAATTTATATGCTTCATTGATGAAGATCATCATTTGTGCGATAGCAGTATTAAATCGAAGTGCTGGAATATCCTCTGTCACCTTTTTCACCGTTTGGTGGAATGTCCTGAGAAACTCTTGCGTCGGTTGTGCATTGGTAAATACAGGGTTTAAAGTATCCTCATCCGTAACGTACAACCGCCAGACGCGGTTTAAGAAACGAAACACTCCTTCGACCCCCTTGGTGCTCCAGGGTTTCATCTCTTCCAGCGGTCCCATAAACATCTCAAAGAGACGCAATGCATCGGCACCGTACTCCGCCACAACATCATCCGGATTGACGACATTGCCGAGCGATTTCGACATCTTCTTGTTATTCTCACCGAGGATCGTCCCTTGGTGCCGTAGTTTTATGAAGGGTTCCGATGTGGTCACGTAACCGAGATCAAACAGCACTTTGTGCCAGAATCGGGCATACATCAAATGCAATACGGCATGTTCTGCCCCGCCGACGTACAGATCCACGGGAAGCCAATACCGCTGTTTCTCGATATCACAAAATACAGCATCGTTCTTCGGATCAATATACCGGAGGTAATACCAGCAACTCCCTGCCCATTGCGGCATCGTATTGGTTTCGCGGCGTCCTTTTTTGCCGTTCTTCGGATCGATGAGGTTCACCCATTCTGAAACCAGCGCCAGCGGTGATTCCGTCGTTCCGCTTGGCTGGAATTTTTCGAGGCTCGGAAGCATCACCGGCAGGTCGTTCTCCGCAACGGTGCTCATTGTACCGTCTTCCCAATGAATGATCGGGATCGGTTCTCCCCAGTACCGCTGTCGCGAAAAGAGCCAATCGCGAAGTTTAAAATTGATTTTTTTTCTCCCTATCCCTTTTGACTCGAACCATGTAATGATCGTCGCGCACGCTGCCTCATAGGCCATTCCGTCGATACTCACTTCGGCATTCGACGAATGGACACACGGTTCATCTTTTGCAACAAACACCTGTTTCATCACATCGTGCGGCGATTTCACAACTTCGATGATTTCCAATCCGAATTTTTTTGCAAAATCCCAGTCACGTTCATCATGAGCAGGTACGGCCATGATCGCACCGAACCCGTATCCCATCAGGACATAGTCGGCAATCCATATCGGAATCATTTTTCCCGATGCGGGATTTACCGCAAACCCACCGGTAAAGACACCGGTTTTATCTTTATTGATTCCGCGGTCAAGTTCCGATTTTGTTGATGCCTGTTTCCGGTAGCGTTCTACTTCTTCTTTTTTCTCTGCGACGGTGATGCCATCCACTAATGGATGTTCCGGCGCCAGTACCATGTACGTCGCACCGAAAATCGTATCCGGTCGCGTAGTAAAGACGCGAATTTTTTCATTGCTGCCTGCTATCGCAAAATCAATTTCTGCACCGACCGATCGGCCGATCCAGTTCTTTTGCATTTCCACAGTCGACGACGGCCAATCGAGTAGTGTAAAATCTTCCAATAAGCGTTCGCAGTATGCGGTAATACGCATCATCCATTGGCGCATCGGTTTCCGTTCGACCGTATATCCCTTCTCGATCCACTCGTCAACCTCTTCATTGGCCAGCACTGTTCCCAACGCCTCGCACCAGTTGACGGGAATCTCAGCGATGTAGGCGAGACGGAAATCCTTCACTATGCGCTGCCGTTCGAGTTCGTTTTTATTCTTCCAGTCGGCGGCAGTAAAGCATGCGGCGGCATCCAAACCATAAAGCGTACAATCTATTTCGGAGCATCCAATCCGTTTGAATTCGGTAGTCAGCTCTGTCACCGGACGCGCTTTTTTAACGCGATAGTCGTACCACGAATTGTACATTTGCAGGAAGATCCATTGCGTCCATCGGTAATATGCAGGATCGGTGGTGTTCACTTCCCGTTCCCAATCGTAACTCAAACCAAGCAGTTTTATCTGTCGACGGAACGTGTCGATATTCCGTTCGGTGGTCACTGACGGATGGATGTTCGTTTGCATCGCATATCGTTCTGCCGGCAGACCGAAAGCATCCCATCCCATCGGATGCAAGACATTCACACCGTTCAATCGCTGATACCGGGTATAGATATCGGTTGCCGTATATCCTTCGGGATGTCCGACGTGCAGACCCGCACCGCTCGGATATGGGAACATATCAAGAACAAACAACTTCTTTTTTGACGGATCTTCGACCGTCCTGTACGTCTTGTGCGTTTCCCAATAATGCTGCCACTTTTTTTCTATTTCAGTAAATTGATATGCCATTGCACACTTTAATCTTTCATGGTAGGTTAAAAATAATTTCCACCGGCTATTGCCGGTTCATTTGTTGGTACAATTTCACCGTTGAATCTTTTGCGATCCGGAACTGCGCTTTGATCTCCTCGACATTCGCCCCCTGCTCCATCTGCATGACAATCGCAGTGTTGCGTAATGAGAGGGCGGTAATCCGTCTCGCCTCTCCGTTTTTGACGCCGGATTTGGTCAGATAGAAATTTATTCGCTCACGGATTCCTCTGGATGTCATCCGTTCGCCCCGCGTCCTGTTTCCGGCACTCATGAACAATGGTTCTGCATCGGCTGCATTTGTCCGATACGCAAGATAGTCTTTCATCGATTGCTGCAGGTCTTTGGGGATTGTGACGATCATATCTTTGGCCTTCATTCCCTTTCCCTGGAGTGCAAGTTGCATGTGATTTCGTTTACGGATCAGATCCCCGACATTGGCACGGATCAATTCGATCTCGGACACACCGCACGACAGCATCAATTTCACAATGACAAAATCACGGAAACCGATCTCATCGTTCCGATCGATGGATTGCAGCAACGAATGTACGTCGGCAATGGAAATTCTTTTGCGCGTCAGTCGAACGTGCGGTGATCCCCCTTTAACAGAGCGGGCTGGATTGTGCTGCAGCGCTGCCCGTTTGACCAGATAATCGAAGAATTTTCTCACGGATGATAAATACATGGTCACAGAAACAGGCGAGAGTTTCCGTTTTGTCAGGAGATATTTTTTATAACGTTCAATATCCCTGACCGAATACTCCATGTCCATCTCGTTTCTGACCCATCGCATAAACTCGCGCAACGTTCTCTCGTACGTCCCGCGGGTTTCAGGCGTTCGCTTATGCAATTCATTCACATAATCGGAATGGAGGATAAGGAGTTTCTGAAGTGATAGCGATTGTGTCGTATGCTGTTTCATAATCCGTTATAAAGATAGAGAAATCAAATTTGAGTTGCAATTATTCACCGATTTCGTTGTGTCTTGACTAAAGCATGCGTATCTTAAATGAAAAACATCATGAAAAAATATATTTCCCTATCCATCTTCCTTCTTCCTGTCATTTCTTTCTCGCAATATTGGCAGAAAATTGACTCGGTATTCAGTCCTTTCGGCGTCACCGTGCAGAGTTTTTCCGCACCGGAATTCTGTGATATTGATGCCGACGGAGATTTTGATCTGTTTGTCGGAACGCTTGGCGATGATAGAGTTGTATTTTTCCGCAATACGGGATCGTCGACGACTCCCGTTTATCGCGAAGATACCAGTGTCGTCAGTTCGATTTATGCCGGCGGATATCAGTATACGAATGCCGATTATCCCACATTGGCGGATCTCGACAACGACAACGATTTCGATCTGGTCATCGGCGGATTTAGCGGAGTGTTGATGTATTGGAATACCGGGGATTCGGCCATGCCGGTATGGAGTAAAGATACCATACTGATGGCGGGTGTGGATTCCGTAATTGGAACCGACGCAAAACCGGCATTTGCCGATCTGGATGGAGACGGTGATTACGATCTCATCATCGGTATTGGCGAATCGTTCTACGGTGATGTCACTCCCGGCATCACCATCGCATTCCGAAATAATGGAACGTCTACTGTCCCCTCTTTTGGTGCCGATAATTCGCTCGTTGCGGGCATTCCGGATGTGGGATTAAATGCGTATCCATATTTTAAGGATATGGATAATGACGGCGATCTCGATATGTTCATGGGGCGGGATCTGCAGACGATGCTCTATTATAAGAACACCGGCACTGCACAGATGCCTGTGTGGACTTCAACTCCGTCGCTGGTTGCGTCGTTGGAAACTGCTCAGTACTGGAAGAATCCCGCGGTGTGCGATTTAGACGGCGATGGAGATAACGATCTGATCTACGGCACTGATGACGGCGCCATCTTTTACTATCAAAATACCGGCACGCCAACCGCACCGGTCCTGACGAGGAATACATCATATTTTTCGATGATAAAAATTGACGGCGGTGCCTCGACGGCATCGTTGGCGGATTTCGATAGCGACGGAGATCTCGATTTGATCAGCGGCGAACAACTTGGAAAATTCCAATATTTCCGAAATGACGGCACAACATCAAGTCCGATATTCACCAAAACAACAACATCGTTCACATCCATTGATGCGGGAGCGTACAGTTCTCCCCGATTTGTCGATATCGACAAGGATGGCGATTATGATATCGTCTCCGGTGCGTTGGACGGCTTGCTGTATTGTTATATAAATACGGGTGGAATATTTTCACAGAATACGACCATCTTTTCCGGTATCGATGTCGGTTGGCAAAGTCAACCATCGTTTGCCGATCTCAACAATGACGGCCATCTCGATATGATCGTTTGCGGCGAAGTCGCTGCGGAAGCAAAGTTTTATAAAAACAACGGTTCGAATGGTTTTATTGCCGACAATTCCTTTCTTAACGGAATTACGATCCCGAGTTATTCGCATCCGTGTTTTGTCGATGTTGACGGAGACGGGGACTTCGATGTCGTTTTCGGCCGAAGCGGCGGCTCACTGACATTGTACGAGAATACCGGAACGCTGAGCGCTCCGGAATGGCAGCTGAACGCCGACGTCTTTCCGGGTGTCGCCGTTCCCCAAAAAGCGGCGCCGGATTTCGGCGATATGGACGGCGATGGCATGAAGGATCTTATCATCGGTGAATACAGCGGTAATTTTACATACTATAAAAATCTTCTTCCGACCTCCGTCAACGACGCGGAACAAATGACTCCCGCACAATTTTCATTGTCACAAAATTATCCCAATCCCTTTAACCCGGTAACATCGATACGGTTTTCGATTTCCCATGCAGGTCCCGTATCCTTAAAGATCTTCGACATGATCGGGAGGAATGTCGCCACACTCGTCGACGGTGAAATGATGCGTGGCAATCATTCGGTGCAATGGAATGCTGCCGCAATGCCGAGCGGAGTGTATTTTTATACTTTGCAGTCCGGCGGCAGTACCCGCACAAGAAAACTTGTTTTATTGAAGTAGCACGACATTGACTTCCGACATTTCCGGAATTTCGGAAGTCAGTAGGTAGTCCCTTCCTTGAATTTCACACAATGTTTCTTTAGTATACATCGTGAAAAAATTCACGGTCATACTTTTCCTTCTTCTGGCATCGTGCGGAAAAAACGACGATCGCACCGCTATCGAATTTTGGACGCTCCAATTGTCGCCGACGTTCAATGAATATTTTCATACACTCATTGCCGAGTATGAAAAAGATCATCCGGACGTCCGAATCGTATGGGTTGACATCCCTTATGATGCAGCGATACAGAAACTTCTCTCTTCCGCCGTTGCCGGCAATGCTCCGGATGTCGTCAATCTTTCCGCCGATTTTCTCTCAAAATTTCACGGAATGTCGGCACTCGCCGATATCACATCGGATGTCCAACACTGCGGATACTCCTTCCTTCCGAATGCATTGGATTTATGCACGTATGACGGACAAATTATTGCTCTACCGTGGTATCTCAATTCATACGTCGTCATCTATAATAAAGAATATATCCGGGCGTCGGGATTTTCTGCCGAGGATATCCCGGCCACCTATTCGGAATTGACGCGATTCATTAAATCATACAAGGATAGAACGGAAAAGTTTGCGTTATACTGGAATATCGGAAAAGACAGTTACCTCCCGATGATGCTGGTGTCGGAAGGTATTGAAATGACCGATCGTACAATGACCCGCGCATTATTTAATTCGGATCGCGGCGTGGAATTAATCGATCAATGGGTGCAATTGTATCGACAGGGTTATCTACCAAGCGAATCAATCATCAATCCGGGATCAACTATCGTCGAAGCGTATCAATCAGGACAGGTTGCGATGATTGTTACGGGACCGGTTTTTTTGAATCGAATCAAAACAAATGCACCGAATATTTATGCGGAAACTGATGTTGCTCCCGTTGTCACCGGCGCAACCGGACGGCATGACCTGGCAGCTATGGCCCTGTCGGTACTCCGATCCAGTAAGCATAAAAAAGAGGCGACTGATTTTGCATTGTTTGTAACAAGTCCGGAGAACCAACTGGCGTTCAGCAGATTGACCACAACCTATCCGTCCGTCATAGAGGCGCTGCGGGATACGTTTTTTGCTTCGACCAACACTTCATTAATGACAAAGGCGAGGAATCTGGGTGCATCGCAGTTATCATCGGCAACTCGATTGCGCGCCTATCTCGATCATCCCGATTTCGACAAATTGCGCGATTCATTTGATGAAGCGGTTCAGAATGCCTGCCTTGGCACCATGTCGACACGCGAAGCGCTTGACAAATCAGCCGCGGAATGGAACGACGTTCTGCAAAAATAATTATGAAGAAACTGACTCCCTACATATTTCTCGCGCCGGCAATCGCACTTCTTGGATTTTTCGTCATCCTGCCGATGGTGCAGGTCGCATATTTTAGTTTATTGCATTATTCTTTTTTCACCGATCATCGGTTTATCGGATTCGACAACTATATCCGGTTGTTGTCCGACTCAAATTTTTGGTGGGCATTGGTGAATTCATTTATTTATACATTGGTCACGCCGATACTCATGGCTGTTTCTCTTATTCTTGCTCTTGTCGTACGGCATCGTTTCCGAAGTGCGGCGTCATTTCGCATGATCTTTTTCCTGCCGGTCGTGACGCCTATCGTTATAGTCGGCATCATGTGGCGATGGATCTTTACGGAAGAAACAGGCCTTGTTAATTACCTTCTTTCCATGCTCACGATAGAACGGATTCACTGGCTGACAGATTATCCTACCAATATTGCCAGCATAATGATTATAACGGTCTGGCGCGGAATGGGATATTATATGATGATATTTCTGGCAGGATTGGCATTGATCCCGAAAGAGATTGAAGAAGCAAGTCTGCTTGACGGCATTTCCTATCGTCAGCAAGTGTGGCACATTATACTGCCGATGTTGAAACCGACATTGATTTTTATGCTCGTCGTTTCTTCCATTTCGGCAATAAAAATATTTACCGAACTGTATATTCTTATTCCCGGTGCACCGATGTCGAACAAAGCACTGGTCTCGTTCCTCTATTTTCAGGCGTTCGAACGGTTTGATTTAGGGTACGGATCCGCGATCGGTGTTGTCCTCTTTGCTGTCACATTGACGTTGTCGTATACCAATATTCGTTTACTGGAAAGGCAGTCACCGGTATGATCCGCGCAGTCCTAAAATGGACGATCATTGGTACGGCTGCTGCGGCGGCAATATTCCCGTTTCTTTGGTTGATCGGCACATCGCTGAAGGGAGCGGAAGAATTATTCGCGTATCCCCCGACCGTTATCCCGGATACGATAGTTTGGGAAAACTATTCCGGCGTCTGGAATGCAATTCCCTTTGGCACCTACCTCATGAACAGTATCATCGTTGCGATTGTCTCTGTCGGCGCCAATGTTCTTCTGGCGTCCCTGGCGGGATTTGCACTTGCCCGGTTTACATTCAAGTATAAAAGCATTGTGTTTCTTGCAGTACTGGCTTCGATGATGATTCCGAAGGAAGCGATTGTTATTCCGCTCTTTACCACAATTTTGAAACTACATCTCTCCGATTCATTGATCGGTGTCATTCTCCCCTTTGCCGTGGAAGGCATGGGAATATTTTTGATGCGACAGGCTTTCCTGACGATCCCGAAAGAGATCGAGGAAGCAGGGATTATGGATGGCGCTTCGCCGCTACGATTGTGGTGGAATGTGATGCTTCCGATGACACGACCGGCATTGGCAACGCTGGCAATTTTCACATTCATCGGATCCTGGGGTGATTTTCTCTGGCCGTTGATCGTGCTGAAGAGTCCGGAACACTTTACGCTACAGGTCGGGCTCAGTTACATGATCGGCACATTTGTCGACAATTATCGGTATGTTGCTGCCGGATCGGTTCTTGCCGTGATTCCTGTCGTAATTGTTTTTATATTCATGCAGCGCCATTTTGAACGCGGATTGTTTGCCGGATCCGGTAAATAATTTTTCTCACACGAATACCGAGGCACATCAGATGAAAAAGTATTCCTTCATTATCGTTCTGCTGTTACAACTCTCATTTTCCCAGTCCAACATTCTCAAGGATAAATTCGTATCGAAAGTGCAAACGATTGTCCGTCAATCGGATGCGATCGTTGGAGTCGCAATCAAAGACCTTCCATCAGGCGAACAGTTGCTCATCAACGAAAAAGAAATCTATCCGCAAGCCAGTTCTATAAAAATTCATATTCTTTCTGAAGTCTACCGGCAGGCAGCAGAGGGGAAATTTAAGATGACCGATACTCGGACATTGACTCCTTCATCCAAAGTGGCAGGCAGCGGTGTCTTGGCATTGTTGGGAGACAAATCCGTCACATTGTCCATTCGTGATTACTGCGTATTGATGATGCACCTCAGCGATAACACGGCGACAAATCTGCTCATCGACCTTGTCGGGATGAAGAATGTCAACGAATCCCTTATACGGAATGGCGCGCCAAATACCAAACTGCAGCGGATCATGATGGACTATCAGGCGGCGAAAGAAGGCCGGGAAAATATCAGCACGCCGGTCGATGTGTTGTTGATACTGGAAAAACTCTACCATGGGACGCTTGTCAATAAGCAATCATCCGACGATATGTTGTCGATTATGAAATTGGAGAAAAACGGTTGGATTAAGAGTGGAATTGACAACAATGTTATTGTTGCCAACAAGGCGGGTGATGTCGAAGGGGTCAAAGTTGATGCGGCGATCGTCTATCTCGACAATAATCCATACATCATTGTGGTGATGACTAAGATGCTCGTCGACGAATCTGACGGAGCTGCAATTATTACCAAGATTTCGAGGGCGGCGTATCGGTATTTTGAGCGAAAAGCGAATTCCAATCAATACGGCAGAAGGATACCGCGATAAGTGAAACGACTCTCCCGCTCATTTGAATATATTTTTGCCGAAGACGATTGGTTCAATTCGGTGCTTATCGGCGGAGTGTATATTGTCCTCTCGCCGCTGCTGGTTGGATTAGTGATGGTGATGGGATTCCAGGTGGAACTGACACGCAATGTTTTGCGGGGTGAAAAAAGAATGCCGTTGTGGCGGCATCCCACCATCCTGCTGCGGTCCGGTATACAATCATTTACCGTATCGTTGTGCTATGCCGCGGCCGGTATTTTTATTTTGGTTTTTCTGCAGATTCCAGTCATTTCAATGACAACGGTGATTGCACTTGTCTCGCTCCATCTTTTCCTAAATCCGTTATTGATCAGAAGATACGCTGTCACACATTCAATCTGGAAGTCATTGGATCCCATTGCACTGACAAAGAGCGCGGTGGAGCGGTTCTTATCGTACTGTGGAGGAATTCTTGTGACATCGAGCCTTATTATTGCCGCGATGATGTTCGGATGGATGTGGATCGTTGTCGGTTGGCCGATATTGATCTTTTTAATGATGATAGTGCAGACAATTTACTTTGCAGAACTATAATCGGCCTCTGCCGGTTTATTTTTTCAACCATTCCGCTTCAAGGCCTGCCAGGATATCAGCGGCAAACTGCGATTGCGCATATTTCCCTTTCCCCTGCCGTTGTCGCAGTGATTCATAGACCGTTACTGCGCAGGCGACGGATACATTGAGACTTTGGATCATGCCCATCATCGGGATAAAAACCGTCGCATCGGCGCCTTCCGCTGCCTCATCGGTAACACCCGCATGTTCATTTCCGAAGACAAACGCCGTCGGTTGAGTAAGATCAAAACTGTAGAGTTGCTTCGCCGATTCGTCAAGGCGTGTTGCCAGGATCTGGAATCCTTCACGTCGGAGAGTTTCATAACATTCCGGAATAGAATGGAATTTTCTTCTCCCGATCCATTTGTTTGCGCTGGAAGAACTTTTACTTCCGATTCGCGGAAATTTCTGCGTTGTGTACACCAGTTGTACTTCGTGGATTCCGACGGCATCCGCAGTTCGCAGCATCGCGCTGACATTATGCGGATCATGGATATTTTCCATCACCAATGTCAGATCCGGCTGGCGCCGGGCAAGCACAGAATGAATTTTTTGTTTCCTGCGTTCGGTTTTCATTCCTGCACCATTATCGGTTCATGATCCCGTGAAGTCCGCTGCAACAAAACGATGGCAATCAGTACGAACAGAGCGCCGAGAAATTGGATAGGTCCCATCGTTCCGCCGAGGAACAACCATTCCGACACGATAGCAACAACCGGTTCCAGCGTGCTGATGATAATCGCTTTGCTTGATTGAATGTGATGCAATCCGTAGTAATACAGCGAATACGGCAGCAGAATTGAAATCACGGCGATCGTCGCAAATATTCCCCAATCCTCCAATGAATAATTCGCCGCGACAATATCCGCCGGGGTACTGATAAATATCCAGAACAGTGCCGCAGAACCGAACAGATAGATGAGCCCGGTCCAGACGGCATACCGCTGAGTCAATGTCTTTCCGCTGATATTAAAGATCGAGAATGAAACGGCTGCCAGAAGCGCCAAGGTAATACCATATTGCGTGCCGTGCAATATTTCCGGATCGTATGCACCAATCGCCAAAAAAATTCCGATAACGGAAAGCAACAGTGCGGAGATCTTTGCACCGGTAAGTTTTTCTTTTTGTACCACGGTGGCATAGATCATCACCATCACCGGCGCGGTATATTGCAGCAGTATCGAGGTAGAAACGTTGGTTTCCTTGATGGCAGCGTAATAGAAGTAATTCGAACCGGCAACGCCCAGAATTCCGGCGGTGAAAAAAAGCGGGATATCCTTCAATCGAAAGATCAACAACCGGCGGTTATAAAAGAGGAAAAAAAGGAAAAGCACGGCGAATGAGATCGTCACCCGCATCTGCACGAGAATCAACGGCTCATATTGTTTGTTGAAGAGGATCTTTGCGACGGTTGCGGCGATTCCCCACAGACAGGCCGCCGCGGAAATCGCAACGTACCCCTTGAGATGCTTCATCGAACGGGACTCTCCCCCGATTCATCGGCCTTCACGCGGTAATATTCCGCCAAATCGTTCTCACCGATACTTTGATACAATACGGCGAGGCGCAGGCAGATGTTCTTTTTATTGTGGACGCACTCAAATCCGATTTTTAAGAATTCGATCAGCATTTTTGCCGGCGGGATATCAAGGTCCGGATTGTAACAATCGCAGGCGTCGAGATAGGGATCCGGTTCGTCCGGTTTGATGGCCGCAGCCTTTTGATAATAGGTGATCGCCATTTCATAGTTGTCTTTTTTCCCGAACAACACTTCAAAGACATTGGCGAGCCACATATAGACATCGTACGCGATGTGCCGGAATTCCCGGGCGAGTTTTTCTCCGAAAAGAATCAGCTCATCCTGCCCGAGCGAATCGTTCCAGAATAAAATACGATAGAGCTCAACATCGTCTATCCTTTGTTGAACTGCCGCATCGAACGCATCAAAAAGTTCGTTGAAATTTTTTGAAGTGTTGAAGATATGCCGTATTTCGGTTCGGGACAACATCCGTTATTGTTTGTGTACAAGGAAAATAGCGATGCGGGTGTTCAAAAGCAATAACTGAAAGGAGAATTGTCCCTGCATTCTTTGGATCAGGCTATTTAAAATGACAAGGACTCTTGAGAAAGAGTCCTTGTCATTTTTTCCCTTGATCGATTACTTTTGCAGCAGCATTTTTTTGGTTTGGCGGAAATCTCCCGCTTCGATGCGGTAGAAATAGACGCCGCTGGCAAGCGACGAACCATTCCATTGAATAGAATAATTCCCCGGATGCAACTGTTCATGAACAAGCATTGCAACTTCCCTGCCCAGAATATCAAAAATCTTCAGAGTGACGAAACGGGCATCCGCGACAGAAAAGCGTAGTGTCGTTACAGGATTGAACGGATTGGGGAAATTTTGTTCCAAAGCATATTCAGCCGGTACGAAGTCAGACTGGCCATCCACTTGCAGCAATACATCTTTTCCACCGGCATCGGTATATCGTACGGAGAATTCCTGCAAATATAGATTCGCAAGCCGTTTGCTTCGCAAAATAACGGTATTTTCATTATTCGAATTTTCCGCCGAACTGCTCCAATTATGCGATCCGGTCAAGAGATATTGGTTCGAGTCGGGGCCGTCGGCATCAATGATTGCGTATTTATGATGCAACAATCCGGTGAGATTTGCCGCCAGGAAAATATCGAGTCCGCGCGCTTTTAAAGTATCAAACTGCGACCCCTGATCCGTTCCATTGTCAAAAATACCGCGGACTTTTATGCCGCTTAGTTTTTTCGCGTATAATGCGTTGCCGATATCGGAGCGGGTAAATGTCAACAGGGCAAAATTAACGGAACTCTGTGCTTTATTGACAGTTTTGATAATCTGATTATTTGTTCTATCCGACGGGCTGAAATAGAGTTCTACGGGAATTCCACCTATGGTATAGAGATGAGGAATGTTGTCGGTCTTACGTGCGCCGAAACGTGAGGAGGCTGCATTCGGAGTTTCACTGTTGCTCCCCCACATTTCCTCAAACTCCAGTGTGTACGCGTTCGCCAGTGCTTTATCTTGTACCTCGATAGCGTTCTGTGCATCGTTATTTGTACCGGGATCTGTCAAATTCCAGGATCCGGTCCAGACCCAATCATCCAAATCGGACGTGGAATCACGATTATCAATGACAAAGAATTTATTGTGCATCAATCCGGCCCCGGCATTCACGGCATCGAATCCATCGTCGATTACAGTAATACCGTTGTTTTTCAGTGTTGTCCAAGGAACGGTCGATTGATTATCCTTTTCACCGATTACGCGTACTTTGACACCGCGATTTTTTGCCTGTATCAAAGCGTTCGCAATATCGGAACCGACCGTGCCGCTGAAGCTGTACAACGCGGCGTCGATGGAATATGTTGCAGCATTGAGACGACTTGCCAATTGGGATGCGAGATTGACTACCGTGGCATTTTCACCACGAGCCAATGTAATATCAACACTCTTGCTGAAATAGACATTGATCGCACCGGTGGAATTCTGCGATGCGGTCGAAACGATGTAATTCGACGAAACCGTAACACCGAGAGCGTTTTCGGAGACGAACCTGAGATGATAGACTGTTGCCGGGAGTAATCCGTTTAAATTCAGTGAATGGTTCGTGACTTTATTCGTGTCTTCGATCTGCAATCCGTATGCAGCGGTGGTGCCGTATTCAATTTTGGATGTACCCGGCACATCGGTCGTCCATTGAAGTGTCAGTCCAGTCGACGAGATGGAGTGTTCATACGGCGGTGCGGAAGTAAACCGCGGGCCATTCCCTTCCGGAATGATATCGTCCGCAATGCGCGGGAGTAATTGGTAGTTGGTAAGGAATTGTCCGAGTACACCGACCACATCGAACGTTCCGACCGGAGTCGGCGTATTGGCAATATTGGTACGCGAACTGATCCGAATTTCCATTATTCCCGTGGAGTCAGTGATCTTATAATTTGTTCCGCTTGCCGACGTCGCCCAGGTGGCTGCCGGAACTCCGGCGATTGTCGTCACCGAAGTGATTCCGTTGATCTTGACCAGCTTCCCCTCGTCTGGTTCCGCCGCTCCCTGTGCCAGTGCTTGTGCGACGGTGATCACGAGCGTATCAACCGGATTTCCTTCCGATACTTTTTCCAGCAGTGTGCACGGTGTCAGTTCAAAAAGATCGTTGAATGGAGCAACCAAACCCAACAGCACCACTTCATCGCCTCGTTCAACATGATTGCTTACCGACGAATCGTAGATCGCCATCCCTGCGGATTGATCCTGCAGATACGACGGACCGCCGAATTCGTTCGCAACCGTTACAACACCTTTCACCACCGCCCATTTCCCGAGCAGCGAATGGATTCCGTTCAACTCTTTCAACTTGACCTGTGCAATTGATCGAGGCGATCCGTACACCAGAGTTTTCGGCTGTGTCTGGATCGGAAGAAAAGTTGCACCATCGGTCGATGTGGCAATGGAGAATGAGAATTCATCGGTCGTATCTGTCGCGGTCACACCGGAGATGGTAACGACGACACTGTCTGACGGAGCAGAGGTAAAACCGGTGATCGTGATCGTATCCGCACCGAACGTTACTGTCGCACCCGGAGGATCGACGCTGATGTTTGGCGATGACCACGAAAACGGCCCGGGCCGGACAATTTGAATTCCTTTCATTGTATCGGATGACGTGGCAGTAATAAATTGAATTTCCGTTGCAGCGTTATATTTCCATCGCCCGGGTAAAACAATAGCGGACCCGTCACCGGTCGGAGGAGGTGCGACGTCATAATAGAGTTCGACAAACTCATTGGCAAAAGCCGGGGCATCCGAAAATTCACTGATCACCAGTTTCCCGCTACCGGTATTGATCATGCCCGAACCGGGATTTCCCGTCGACACAGCGCCCCGCACCCAGCTCGATTCCGCACTTGCGGCACCAAGTATGCTGACTCGCTTTATCGATTCAAGTGGTGTTGTTGCCGGTAGGCTGATTGACGGGCCGTCGATATCGACAGATGAAGCATTCTGCAATTTATAATTTTCCGCACCGTTAATGGTCGGAAAGCCGTTCCCACCAATCACAGCAAAGCCGTTGATGTAAGTAACATTGCCTCCTAATGTTACTCCCCACGCCTGCTCAAACGACGTCTGGGTGGCATTTCTGCCGATAACAAGATATCCGCCGGGTTGGACGGTGGTGCCAGCCGGAAGAGTGATGGTCAGGCCGGCATTGGCTTGTACCACCTTAAAACCGCTGACATTCAGTGACTGACTGTAGGCGAAGCTGAAAATAATAGAGAAAAATAGTGCGAATGTACTCTTGCTCATAAAAGACCCTCTCTGGTTGCTGATGTATTTATTGAATGTAGTGATTTCATGGTCGGAAGAAAAGAAAATATTATCCTGCACCGAAGTGTTGATTGACTCTTGAAAATAGATTATTTTTAATGTACACTATGGTACGCATTCCGATATCCCCGCCCAACCAGTTAACGCTACTCAGGATACTTCTGACGCCCGTTTTTGTCTATTTTTTGTTTTCTATTGATCCGCTTGATAAGCAAATTGCGCTTGGTATTTTTATTGTGGCAGCAATCACCGATTGGTACGACGGTTACGTTGCGCGGCGATGGGGATACATAACGAGGTGGGGAAAGTTTCTCGATCCCCTTGCCGACAAAGTGCTGACATCGGCGGCGTTCCTCTCGTTTGTATGGATCGGGTATGCAGAAATGTGGATGGTGGTTATTATTATCATCAGGGATTTTCTTATTACCATCCTCAGGACATATGCTGAGTATAAAGACAAACCGATCGACACGAGTTACTTTGCAAAGACTAAAACCTTTGCACAATTGGTTGTTATCTATCTCTTTCTTGTCCGCTATATTGTCTATACCGACCCGGCCCTTTATAAAATGATGGGTTGGTTTTTTGATGAATTCGGTTCAGTAGAATTGATGAATGTCATGATGGTCATCGTCACGATCATGACCGCAGCAACAGGAATCTATTATTTTGTCGTGAACTGGAATATTCTTAAAGAACTTATTACTCCGGGAGCCTATGG
This sequence comes from uncultured Chitinophagaceae bacterium, assembly GCA_964371615.1. Lineage (GTDB taxonomy): Bacteria > Bacteroidota > Ignavibacteria > UBA10030 > UBA8401 > SpSt-333. The sequence continues at coordinate 1,201,529 of CAYJMS010000001.1, read as the reverse complement.
AACAAACAACGAATGAAACACAGGGCAAGACAGCAACGATTGGTGCACTCACCAAATTCTTTGGATCCGGTTTCTTGACCGGTTACACTCCGTTTGCCACCGGTACGTTCGGATCCGCGGTTGCACTGCTCTTTTTTCTCATTCCTGGTTTTCATCTGCCCGCGGTCATCATTCCGGTGACGATCATATTCTTCTACCTCGGCGGAAAGGCAGCGGAGAAGATGGAACAGCAGTACGGTCAGGATCCTTCCGTTGTGACGATCGATGAAGTGGTCGGTATGTTCATCAGCCTCTGGTTTGTTGAACCGACGTATCTTAATTTGGGACTTGCTTTTTTAATTTTTCGCATACTGGATATTCTGAAACCCTATCCGGCACAGATCTTTGATTTGCGCAAAGGGGGATGGAATATTATGCTCGATGATGTCGTTGCGGGAGTGTATACGAATATCATCATACAAATTTCGCTTCGGTGGTTTTAACATGAGATCTGAAATCATCACGATCGGTGATGAGTTGCTGATCGGGCAAGTGATCAATACAAATCAGGCTTTCATCGCCGAGCAATTGAACACGGTGGGGATATTGACGGAACGGATGACCACCGTCGGTGACGATGCAGACCAAATTATGAGCGCTTTTTCGTCGGCATGGTCTGCCGTGGATGTCGTGTGTGTCACCGGAGGACTTGGTCCCACTCATGACGATATAACGAGGACAGTGGTCTGCACCTTTTTCAAGACAGACCTCGTGATGAACGACGACGTACTTGCCCACGTGAAAGAATTAGCTCAACGCCGTAATATTCCCTTGCTTCAGACAAACATCGATCAGGCCCTTGTGCCGCGCAGCAGCACGGTAATTCCGAACATGAACGGTACTGCCCCCGGAATGATGTTTGAGAAGGAGGGAAAATATTTTTTCGTACTCCCCGGCGTTCCCTTTGAAATGAAGGCGATGATGCTCGACACTATTATTCCCTTTTTCGAAAAAAGAAGCGATGGAATGATCGTCCGCCATCGGACATTAAAAACGACAGGAATCGGTGAGTCTCTGCTGGCGGATAAAATCGGCGACATACGGAATATTATCGGCTCGGACAGGATGACCACGCTGGCATTTCTTCCCAATCCTATGGGGACGAAATTACGCATTACCGTGAAAGCGCACGACCCGAATATCGTCCGGTCAAAACTTGATGCGACGGAATCGATGATCCGTTCGAAGGTGGAAAAATATATCTATTCTGCCGACGACAATGACCTCGAGCATGTCATCGGGATGTTGTTGCAGCAAAAGCATCTGACGCTTGCCGTCGCGGAATCCTGCACCGGGGGATTGATCTCACACCGCATTACGAATGTGGCTGGATCATCGCAGTATTTCATGCGTGGATTCATATCGTACAGCGATCAATCAAAGATAGAAGAATTGAATGTTGATCCTGCTCTTTTGCACGCACACGGAGCGGTCAGCAAAGAGTCGGCGATGGCAATGGCAATAGGGGCGCGGTTGAAAGCGGGAACCGACATCGCTCTCTCCTGTACCGGTATTGCAGGACCCTCCGGCGGAACGGAAGAAAAACCGGTTGGTCTGTGCTATATAGGATATTCCGACGCAGTGTCGACACATGCTATGAAATTCAATTTTGGCGACCATCGGCTGCGGTTCAAAGACCGTGCATCACAGGCAGTGTTGGAATTGCTCCGGCGCAAACTGTTGAATATCAGCAACGGAAATGATTGATTCCCTTCAACGCTCTTTCGTGGCAATTTTTCCGCCGAAAGACGTAGTAGGCGGTGTGCTGTCCGTGCAAACTGCAGTCGCAACACTGGCACCACGAATGCATTGCGTACGATCGGAATCGTTGCATTGTACGGTGGAGTTCCTGGGAAACAAGTCATTGACCTGGCTTGAACAATTGGCCGGTCGACTTACACAAGACATCGTCACACGCCCGTTTCAAATTACTTTTGACCGCGTCGGTTGTTTCCCCTCCCACCGTACACCGAAAGTGTTCTGGCTGGGATCGGATGGAGAGCACACGTCGGAACTCCATCAGCTGGCGGCCGTTATACGCAAGACGTGTCTCGACATCGGGCACCAACCGGCAGCCGATCAATTCCGGCCGCATATGACAATCGGACGGTTAAAAGGAAAAATTGATATTACCTTGATTCAGAATCTTGAAACCGTTACTTTTCAACCGATCACATTCGTATGCGATGAAATACGGGTGATGAAAAGCACGCTTGCGAGTACAGGATCGACCTACACAACACTATTCACAATCTCATTGAAGTAAGGAGCATTATGGCTGACGAAAAAGAAGCAAAAGTCCAGGCATTGAAGATCGCCATTGAGCAGATCGAAAAACAACACGGGAAGGGTTCCATTATGCGGCTGACCGGAGGACCGATCATGAAGATCGATGCAATCTCCACCGGTTCCATCTCCCTCGACAACGCACTCGGAATCGGCGGCGTTCCGCGCGGACGCGTCATTGAGATCTACGGTCCGGAATCGTCAGGCAAAACGACCATTTGTCTTCACATCATTGCCGAAGCGCAAAAAACCGGCGGCATCTGCGCTTTTATCGATGCGGAACATGCGCTGGACACCGCATATGCGCGACGTCTCGGTGTCGACACCGCTTCCCTTCTGCTGTCACAGCCGGAATACGGTGAACAGGGATTGGAAATCGTCGAGACCCTTGTCCGGAGCGGAGCGCTCGACCTCGTCGTTGTCGACTCTGTTGCGGCATTGACTCCCCGGGCAGAAATAGAAGGCGAGATGGGAGATCCGACGATGGGCGTCCAGGCACGATTGATGTCTCAGGCACTCAGGAAACTGACATCGGCAATTTCAAAATCAAAAACGTCGGTCATTTTTACCAACCAGCTCCGCATGAAAATCGGTGTCATGTTCGGCAATCCTGAAACCACCACCGGCGGTAATGCACTGAAATTTTATGCATCGGTCCGCATGGATGTCAGACGGATTGAAGCGATCAAGGACGGACAAAATGTTATCGGCAACAGAACCAAAGTGAAAGTAGTCAAGAACAAGGTTGCTCCTCCGTTCAAGGAAGTGCAATTCGACATTCTGTACAACGAGGGCATTTCCAAACTCGGCGATTTGATCGATGTTGCCGTCGAACAAAATATTATTGCCAAAAGCGGATCGTGGTTCTCGTACAAAGAGGACCGGATTGGCCAGGGACGTGACTCTGTCAAGGCGTTTCTCATTGCCAATGAAGCAACCGCAAAACAGATAGATACGGAAGTGAGAACGAAACTGGGAATCATTGCCGGAATGCAGCCCGCACCGGAAAAAGACGAAGAGAAACCGGCGGCGGCGTCAAAAGAGACGAAAAAAGGAAAATAAGAACTGCCTGCCGCCGGACCACGAACGACGGCGGGCTTTTATATCATGGTCATCACAAAAATTGAACGGCAGAAGAAAAACAGATCCCGGTTCTCCGTTTTCGTTGATGATCGATATGCTTTTAGTGTTTGCGAAGAAGTGTACGGACGGTTTATCCTTCATCAAGGGCAACAGTTGTCAGAATCGGAGCGTCAGCAAATTGAATCGGCCGAATCTGAATCAACAGTGAAGATGGCAGCGCTCCGGTTCCGCTCGTACCGACCTCGTTCGATACACGAGGTGAGCGAATACTTGCGAAAAAAGGGATACGATGACCAATCAGTACAGCGCGCGCTGGCGTATCTCACGGAAAACAAGCTGCTTGATGACAGTGAATTTGCACGGATGATGTGCCGGGACCGGCTGAAACTGAGGCCGGTCGGTAAAGTCACCATGAAGCAGCTCCTGATCAAAAAAGGCATCGACCGGTCGGTCATTGATTCGGTACTCCGCGAAATATTTACGGAGCATACCGAGGCCGAAATCGCCCTGCGGGATGCCGAACGGAAACACCGACGGATCGCCCTCCTCCCTCCGTTGGAACGAAAAAAGAAACTCTACGGACATTTGGTACGGAGGGGATATAACTCCTCCCTTGCGATGAACATCGTCAATCAATTGGTGAAATGATGGATATGGAAAAACATTATTCAGACAACCGATTCCGAAAGGTTGCCATCGTCACAGTAGCTATCGGCGTTCCGATATTTGTGCTGGCATCGTTTGAGGATCTCTTTATCATCCTTGTAGTGTCGTTTATCCTCACGTTTGTTTTGAAACCTTCGGTGGATTACATCGAAAATCTCGGCACAGCACGGTGGCTCGCCATCGCAATAGTTTTTACGGGCCTCGGCAGCATCGTTGCGGCACTTCTTTTTCTGGTTTTGCCGGAGATAACGAAACAGATCACGCAAATCTCCACGGCATTCAGCAAAGAACAGCTGACTCTCATGCTCAACGATATCAGCACACAGATTTCCCATCAGGTTCCTTTCTTGCGGTCGGAAGCGATCCGGGAGAACATGAATTCGGCTCTGGTCTCCTTCGGCAATACTGCTGGGAATTCCCTCTCCAACCTGCTCGGAACCGCGGCCTCTATGGCGATCGTTCCTTTTATCACCTTTTTCCTGCTCAATGACTATTACACCATGCAAAAGAATTTCATCCGCAATATGCCGAACAAATACTTCGAAATGACATTGAATATTATCTATAAGATTGAGGATCAGCTCTCGAAATACATTCGCGGGACGGTCATTGAGTCGATGATTATTGCGGTGCTCTACACGATCGCTTATTACTTTTTGGGAATCAAGTACGCAACGGTGCTGGGCCTCATCGGCGGCATCACCAACATTATCCCGTTTGCCGGCCCGTTCATCGGCGGCATTCCGACGCTGTTGATTTCTATTGTGCAATTCGGCGATCTCCGCATGTTCCTGCCGATCATCATTACGACACTTGTCGTGCAGCAGGTAGACCAAATGGTGGTGCAGCCGGCGGTGTTCAGCAAGATCATGAACATCCATCCGCTGACAATGTTTCTTGTTATTTTGCTGGGGAATGAGGTGCTCGGCATGATGGGAATGATTCTGGCCATTCCGATTTACACCGTTCTCTTTGTCACCGCCAAGGAAACAAACTGGGGATTAAAAAATTATCGGATCACGCAGGTATGAGCCGCATTGTTTTTGACATCGAGACGCTCGGATTTCCCCTGGAATCTTTCGATCAGGAGACCAGGACGTATCTTCTTCGTTTTGCCGATACCGAAGAGAAAGTCGAAGAAACAAAAAAGAATCTCAACCTTCATGCTTTCACCGCGCAAATTCTCTGTGTCGCAATGCACAATCCGGATACCGGCCGCGGCAAGGTATTCTTTCAATCGGACCGGCAAGAGGAGTATTGGTCAGCCGACAATACCTGCCATTTCATATCCGGTACGGAAAAAGAAATCCTGGAAAAATTTTGGGGTGTGATTCCACGGTATGACCAATTCATCACGTTCAACGGCAGAAGTTTTGATTGTCCCTTTCTGCTGCTCCGTTCCGCAAAACTTGGAGTCCAAACAACCAGGAATCTGATGCCGTACCGGTACGATGCTGAAACACATTGCGATCTCCTGGAACAATTGACATTTTATCAGGCAACGCGCAGATTCAGTCTCGATTTCTACAGCAAATCATTCGACATCGAAAGCCCCAAAGCCAAAGGCATCACAGGGCTCGATATGCGAATGCTGTTCGACGCAAAAAGGTACCATGATATTGCGGAGTATTGTTACGGGGATGTCACTGCGACGGCAGAATTATACCGCCGATGGATGCAGTATCTGAACTTTCACTAAAAAAAAATCCTCTCGAGAGAGAGGATTTTTTTTCTTTACGAAGGAAGCCGTTTGTATCGCTTCGAAAATTCATAGTAAATGGTCGCTGCCGCCGTCAACTTAATGATATCCCACCACGAGAAAATTAAAAATCCGCTCGCGAACGCCTGCCGGAGATTGTGAATCGATACGAAATTCAGATAGAGCGATCCGGAAGTGAAAATTACGACGAGGGCAAGAAACATCGAGAATATCGTCCAAAGATAACTTCTGTGACGGGAAATCATATATCCCACAATGGCCGCTGCAATCGGGAAACTAAGAATATATCCCCCCGTGAGGCCAATAATTCTGGCAAATCCGAACGATCCGCCGGAGAACACCGGAACACCGATTGCGCCAATGCCGATATACAATACCTGTGCTAAAAAACCGTTTCGCGCACCCAGAAATGCTCCGGAAAGAAGTACAAACAGAGTCTGCAGTGTAAATGGAATGGGGTGATTTGGGATCTCAATCTGCGCTCCTAAGGCGGTAAGTCCGGTGAAAGTCACTATCCAACCGGTTTGTGCGACAATGGATGTTATACGCTGGGAACTGCTTATAGTATACGTATTTGTCATTTCGGTCATGCATCCTCCAAATCCTGAATAAATCAAACTATACTTGAAGAAACCGCTGTTAAAATAGCCAAACCGTAATACAAAGTCAACATGACAAAAGAACTGGTTCTGATCATGAAATTGCATTGACTATTTGCTTATTTTTTGATATTTTTAGTATCTAAATTCACACTTTAGAACATTTGCCGGACGGATAATGCTATGCCGCAACTGAAAATTTTTGCAGGCCGGTCAAATCGGCCTCTCGCTGAAAAAATCACTCACCATCTGGGTGAACCGTTAGGCAAACTGGAGATTCAGGATTTTAGCGACGGCGAAATTTGGGTGAAGTTTATCGATAATATCCGCGGTGCGGATGTTTTCATCATCCAATCAACGACGCCGCCGGCGGAAAACCTTCTGGAATTGTTGATCACGATCGATGCGGCAAAACGTGCATCGGCAAGAAAAGTAACGGCGGTTATTCCGTATTTTGGTTATGCCCGGCAAGATCGTAAAGATCAACCGAGGGTGGCAATCACCTCAAAATTGATTGCCAATCTTCTGACAACGGCCGGCTGCGACAGAATTATTTGCATGGATCTCCATGCACCGCAGATTCAGGGATTTTTCGACATACCGGTGGATCATATTTATTCATCGGTCGTTTTTGTCGATTTCCTGCGGCGGCAAAAGATTCCCGATTTGACCGTCGTATCACCCGATGTCGGCGGTATTAAAATGGCCCGGGCGTACGCAAAGAGACTGGATGCCGATCTTGTGCTGATCGATAAACGGCGGGCGAAAGCGAATGTTGTCGAAGAAATGAATATCGTCGGCGAAGTGAATGGAAGAAACGTGCTTATCGTCGATGATCTCATCGATACGGCTGGCACTTTCACCAGTGCGGTCACCGAATTGAAAAAAGCCGGTGCAAAAGCGGTGTACGGCGCCTGCACTCACCCCCTGCTCTCCGGGAAGGCGCTGGAGCGGATTAATGCCAGCGAGATAGAGAAGATTCTGGTCTGCGACACGATTCCGTTAAAGGTATCGTCTCCGAAAATCGAGGTGATGTCGGTATCGCAGGTTTTTTCTGAAGCGATCGAACGATGTTTCCACAACAAATCGATCAGTTCGTTGTTCGATGTCGACAAAGATAAAAGTTTGGATAATTAATTTATTTAGTGAGGAGAAATAACAATGTCTGAAGTAGTACTGAATGCCGAAGTGAGAACGATTACGGGAAAGAAATCCAATCGTATCCGCTACGGAGGAAAAGTCCCCGGTATCTTTTATGCTCACGGTGAGAATCCGATCACCATCACCGCGACACCGCTGGCATTAAAACCGTTGATCTACACCTCCGATGCCCATCTCGTAAACCTGAAACTGGATAACGGTGAATCGAAGACCTGCATTCTTCGCGATGTGCAGTTCGATCCCATTACCGACCGGCCGATCCATTTCGATCTGCAGGGTGTCAAAGAAAATGAAGAATTGACCGTCCAGGTGCCGGTGAGCCTCAAAGGATCACCTATCGGCGTGAAAGACGGCGGGACAGTACAGTTTGTCATGCACAAAGTAAAAGTCTCCTGCTTGCCGCGTTTCATTCCGGATCACATCGAACTGGATATCACCGAACTGAAGATGAACGATTCGATCCACGTTCGCGACATCAAGTTGGAAAATGCGCGCATTCTGGATAACGAAGCCAGCACCGTTGTGGCGGTTGTTCCGCCGACAATTGTGAAGGAAGAAGTACCGGTCGTAGCGGCAACAGATGCAGCCGGAGCGGTCGCTGCACCTGCAGAACCCGAAGTGATTGCCAAGGGAAAGAAACCGGCTGAAGGCGAAGCGGCAACCGGTGCTGCCCCGGCAAAGAAATAATTTAGTCATACAGTGTTCTTTGAAAAAGAATTCTCTCAGTGAAATGTATCGTTGGTTTAGGTAATCCCGGCAGCGAATACCGGTTAACGAGGCACAACATCGGTTTTCGTGCCGTTGAAGCGGTGGCGGAGCGGTTGAACGCTCTCCCCCGTCAGGGAAACGAATCCTACTCCCTGTATACGGCCCCGACGGAATCCGGCGAACTGTTGCTGGTATTTCCGCAGACGTATATGAACAACAGCGGCGTAGCAGTTCTGGCGGTCATGGAACGATTCGGGGTGAACAGCGACGAGTTGCTGGTGGCGGTGGATGATTTTCAACTCCCCCTTGGAATGCTTCGTATGCGGGGAAAAGGAAGCGACGGAGGACATAACGGATTGGCGTCGATTATATACTACCTGAACACCGACATGTTTGCACGCTTGCGGATCGGTGTTGCAGGAGAAACAATGCCGGAACACCATACGCACGATGCGATGGCCGACTATGTGCTTGACCGGTTCATTTCCGCTGAAGAGAATGTGCTACCGCAATTGATACGCCATGCAGCCGATGCCGCGCTGTGCTGGGCCGAGCATGGAATTGCGATCACAATGAATCAGTATAATAAAAATTTTTTCACTTCCGGCGATGCGCCGGAACGAGTTTTATAAAAAAAACTAATTACACACACAACCTGCTCCATTCGTACCGAATGGGGCCTAATGTCCAAAGGAGGTACAATGGTACACACTCGAATCTATGAGTCTGTTATCATCCTCAATGCAACGCTCGAAGACGTTCAGATCGAGACCGAAGTTGAGAAGATAAAGGACTTCATTCAAAAAAATAACGGCGAGATCCGTGCAGTGGAAAAGTGGGGACGTCGCCGTCTTGCCTATTCTATTAAAAAGAAAAACAACGGTTTTTACGTTCTGTATGAGTTCAAGACGTCCGGCGATCTTATCGCCAAACTTGAACGCCAGTATCATTTGAACGAAAACATCATCCGTTTTCTGACCATTCAACTCGATAAAAAAGCGCTGAAAGCAAAAGAAGTGGGACAGAAAACTCCTGCGACCGAGGCACCGGCTGCGGCGCCTGTTGTTGAAGAGAAAGGAGCTGCATTATGAGACCGACATTTTCTTCCAGCCGCACCGGCGGAAACACCCGTCAGGGTGGCGGAATGCGCGGCGGCATGAGAGGCATGCGCGACAATCAGGACAAAAAAGAGATGCAGGTCAGGAAAAAACGGACGTGCCGTTTTACCGAAGCCGGCACCATCTGGATCGATTACAAGGATGAAAAATTGCTCCGCAAGTTCATCACCGAACAGGGAAAAATCATTCCCAAACGTATCACCGGCACCAGTGCCAAATATCAGCGGCAATTGATCACGGCGATCAAACGTGCACGACATCTTGCACTGATTCCCTATGTATCTGATGCAATAAAGTAACGGAAAAGAGGCTTGATACCATGAAAATCATTCTACGTCAAAATCACAACAAACTTGGGAACATCGGTGATGTCGTCGTCGTAAAAGACGGTTACGCCCGTAACTATCTCATCCCGCGGAATATCGCTTTCCGCGCCACCGAGGGAAATCTGAAAGCGCTCGAAGAAGAAAAGAAGACACTCGTCCGGCGCGAAGAGAAAGAAGCGAAAGAAGCGGAAAAACTGGCTGCACAACTTGCCAGTGTTTCCCTCACAATCACCATGAAGGTCGGAGAAGACGACAAACTCTTCGGTGCTGTCACATCCCAGATGATCGCCGATTCGCTGATTGAAAAAGGATTTACAATCGAAAAACGGATCATCGAATTGGAAGAACCAATTAAAACGCTCGGCATTTTTGAGGTACCGGTGAAATTACATTCGAAGGTATCGGCAAAAGTAAAGGTGTGGGTCGTTCGGGAATAGAATTCCGACGGATTGCACCACGCAATGTCGGGGAACATCCGATGTACATAAAAACCTGACTGTCATGGTCAGGTTTTTTTATTTCATTATCAATCCTGCTCCGTCGGCAGACAGCAGTATTCTGCCGGTCGTGCAGTAAACGGAGTTGCCAATGTCACACCAAAAATCGTTATGGAGCGGCAGGTTCAAGACGCCGCTCTCTGAAGCCGCATTGCGGTTTTCGTCATCCATCGATCTGGATAAAACGTTGTACCGGGAAGATATCCAGGGAAGTATTGCACATGTGGAAATGCTCGCCGCGTGCAAAATTATCACCACTGAAGAGTCCCGAAGGATCCGAACAGCACTCACGCAAATCCGGAGGGAAATTGAGTCGGGAAAACTCGATCTGTCATGGGAGAAAGAGGATGTTCACATGGCAATCGAGCAGCGGCTCATTCAAAAGATTGGTCCGCTTGGCGGAAAGCTGCATACCGGTCGAAGCCGCAACGATCAGGTCGCTCTCGACGAACGGCTCTACCTCCGTACTGCCATCGATGAATTAAATACGCTCACGATGCATCTTCAACGGGTGCTGCTGTATAAGGCGGAAAAATACTTCGGCATAATCATGCCCGGGTACACGCATCTGCAGCGCGCACAACCGATTCTGCTTTCGCACCATCTGTTGGCATATGTCGGAATGATAGACCGCGATCGCGAAAGACTTATGGATTGTTATCGACGTGTCAACCGTCTCCCACTCGGCGCCGCCGCCATGGCCGGAACCTCCTTCCCCATCGACCGGGACCTGGTCGCAAAGAAGTTGGGTTTTGACGGCGTTATTGGTAATTCAATCGATGCAGTTTCAGACAGGGATTACCTCATCGAATTCATATCCGTCTGCAGCACGATAATGATGCATCTGAGCCGCATGTCAGAAGAATTAGTGCTATGGTCATCGCAGGAGTTCAATTTTGCCAAGATCGACGATGCCTATACGACCGGCAGCAGCATCATGCCGCAGAAGAAGAATCCTGATATGGCGGAACTCGTTCGAGGAAAAGTCGGTCGTATCTACGGCAATCTGATGAACATTCTCACGACCATGAAGGGGCTCCCGTTGGCATATAACCGCGACATGCAGGAGGACAAATTCCCTTTGTTCGACTCGGTGAATTCCACGCGCGAATGTCTCTATATCATGACGCATATCTTTATTCACACAAAGTTCGACACGAAACGGTTTGAGATTGAGTTAAAGACCGATTTCCTGACCGCGACGGAGATCGCCGATTATTTGGTGCAGCACGGCGTTCCCTTCCGGGATGCACATACCATCACGGGAAGAATCGTCTCGTACTGCATCGAACACCGCATGTCGCTGTCAGATCTCTCACTGAAGGACCTGCACCATTTCTCGAATAAGTTTTCGGAAGATGTCTTCGCGCTGCTGGATCCGCAGGCATCCATCGAACACAAGAAATCAGCAGGAAGTACCTCTCCGAACGAAGTAAAAAAGCAGATCGTCCATTGGACGAAGATGTTAAAATTGCGGAAATAATAATACAGCAGTGGCCATTACCCGCGGCCGTATTAGCCGCGGGAATTGTTCTTGTCTAAATCCCTTTCGCCTGTCCTCCGTCGACTAGGATATTCGCCCCGTTGATATAGGCCGCTTTCGGTGAAGCAAGAAATGCTGCCACATCACCGATCTCCTCGGGTTTTCCCAATCGTCCGATCGGAATATTCCGGGCGCTTTCTTTCAGATACTCTTCAAACGACATATTCTTTTCTGCAGACCGTGAATGACTCAATTCGTCCATCCGTTTTGTCAGCACGTATCCGGGACAGATTGTATTGACGGTGATGCCGAATTTGCCGTATTGATTGGCAAGTACTTTGGACAATCCCAGAATGCCGGGACGGAGTGTGGAAGAGATCAACAAATCGTCAATCGGCTGCTTTGCCGCAAGCGATACCATCGAGATCACCCTCCCCCATTGCTGTTGTTCCATTAACGGCAGGACGGCGCGGGTCAGTCGGACCATGCTCATCAATGTCAATTGAACGCCCTTTTCCCACTCACCGTCTGGAATTTCGGTAACCTTGCCTGTCGGCGGTCCGCCGGCGTTATTGACAAGGATGTGAATCGTTCCAAATTCCCGCACCACCGTTTTCACCAAGCGATCGATATCATCACGCTTCGAAACATCGGCGGCGACAGGCAAGACCGTTGCACCTGTTGCTGATCGAATCTCATCTGCGGTTGTCCGTATTGATTGTTCGTCACGGGAACAGATTGCTAAGCGGACTCCTTCTTTTGCCAATGACATGGCGACGGCCCGGCCTATGCCCTGACTGGAAGCGGTCACGAGTGCTATTTTTTCGTTCAATAATAAATCCATATATCTCCCAGCCTTTCAGCGATAGACGGAGATCACGTCATCGTATTAACAATCAATGGTAACAATCTGTTGCTGGATTTTATCACCCAGTAAAACGACTTCTTTGTTTTTTGTAACATAGACATCAATTTCGAGCCGTATGCCAAATTCACCGGGTAAATAAATACCCGGCTCAATCGAAAAACACGTTTCGGGGATTATTTCGCGGACATCCATCGTCTCAAAATTATCGATATGAGCACCGTTTCCGTGAACTTCTTCACCGATATTATGACCGGTCCGGTGTACAAAATAATCTCCGTATCCTCGATCAATGATAAATTTCCTCGTCACATCATCCACATCGCATCCCCGCACGGCATGGCCGGAGGCAAATTCCTTTTTGAGATAACTCACTGCGGCATCGCGTGATCCTTTGACGATGTCGAACACCTCACGGTACTTGGCGGGAACGTCCGTTCCGGCATATGCTACCCATGTAAAATCGGCGTAGACACTCCCCGGTTTCTTCTTTTTGGCCCACCAATCGATAAGGATGTAATCTCCTTTTTTAATAACTGAAGAAATCGCGTCGCTGGGATCGTAATGGGGATTGGCACCGTTGGCATTGACCGAACAATTTGCCGGAGAATAGGTGGTGAGATGATTCGCTTCAAATTCCGCCATGATCATTTTCTGCACATCATGCTCGGTGATCGAATTGCCTTTTCGCAAATTCTTGCCGATATATTCAAAAGCTGCATCAATAATTCTCAGTAATATGCCGGCGGTATCCTGCGCATCGATAAATTGTTCGTCCGTCCATCGTGCCTCGAAGTACTGGACGATGTTTCCGGACGATACCACCTCTACTCCAAAAGACCGAATGAATTCGAGCGTACCGGCATCCACTTTGGAAAGATACGGTATATCGTTATTCGGAGAATATTCCATACAAATCTCACGCGCTCCCGAGAGAATTTTACGGATGCCATCATGGAGCGTTTTCCACTGATTGTAGATCGTTTTGTCGCCGGGGAGATGATCGAGGTCGTATTGTTCTATGCTATGAACAAGTTTTTGCGGTGTGCCATGAGCCGGAATAAAGTAAAAATATCTGCGGGACGACAATTTATCTGACGGCATTCCCAGTATCTTCGTCGCAAATATGTTTGCATTCCGGAAATTGTACAACAACCATCCATCCAAACGGTATTCTTGAAGTTTTTTCTGAATAAGCGGGATATCGATGTGAAACGGCATAACGAACTCCTTTCGAATGCTAAAATATAACAAATAAAAAACCCCCAGCCAAGACGATTGACTGGGGGTGGTTCAACACTGGAACACTCGGAGGATGAAATAAAATTCCTCCGGTGTTCGTCGTGACGATTAATACATGTCGCCCATGCCGCCGCCCGGAGGCATTGCGGGGGCTTTCTTCTCTTCGGGTTTTTCGACAATTGTCGCTTCGGTAGTGAGCAACAGAGCTGCGACGCTTGCCGCATTTTCTACTGCCACCCGGGCAACTTTTGTCGGATCAATAACACCCGCTTTAACGAGATCTTCGTAGGTCTCTGTCAGGGCGTTGAATCCGAAGTCTCCTTTTTGATTCCGTACTTTGTCGACAACGACCGAACCGTCAAGGCCGGCATTCGCAACAATCTGACGAAGCGGTTCTTCCAGTGAACGGCGAAGAATCTGTACGCCTGTTTTCTGGTCTGCGTTGGCCGTTTTGATTTCGCTTAACGCATCGATCGTCCGGAGAAGAGCGACACCGCCGCCGGCAACAATTCCTTCTTCCACCGCTGCGCGGGTGGCATGAAGGGCATCCTCGACGCGTGCTTTCTTTTCCTTCATTTCCACTTCCGTGGATGCACCGATCTTCAATACTGCGACGCCGCCGGAGAGTTTTGCAAGGCGTTCCTGCAATTTTTCCTTATCGTAGTCGGATGTAGTCTTGTCGATCTGCGCTTTGATTTCATTGATGCGCTTCTTGATATCCTCTTTTTTGCCGGCACCTTCCACGATAGTCGTGTTGTCTTTGTCCACAACAACTTTCTTCGCGGTTCCAAGATAGGCAACGGTGGCATTCTCGAGTTTGTAGCCCTGTTCTTCGGAGATGACCTGGCCGCCGGTGAGTGTAGCAATATCATCAAGCATCGCTTTACGGCGATCGCCGAATCCTGGAGCTTTCACCGCAACGACACGCAAAGTGCCGCGCAGTTTGTTCACCACCAAAGTCGCCAACGCTTCGCCTTCAACATCTTCAGATATGATGACAATCGATCGGCCGGATTGCGCTGTTTTTTCGAGGATCGGGAGCAGATCCTTCATCGCGCTGATCTTCTTGTCGTGGATCAGAATATACGGGTTTTCAAGATCGGCTTCCATCGTATCGGCGTTGGTGACGAAATACGGCGAGAGGTATCCGCGGTCAAACTGCATACCTTCGACGACGTCGACAGTGGTTTCCGTTCCTTTTGCCTCTTCAACAGTGATCACGCCGTCTTTACCGACTTTTTCCATCGCATCGGCAATAAGATTTCCGATGGTCGGATCGTTGTTGGCGGAAATGGTTCCGACCTGGGCGATCTCTTTTTTCCCTTCCACTTTGCGGCTCATCTTCTTCAATTCTTCGACAACCCTCGTCACAGCCAAATCTATTCCGCGTTTCAGGTCCATCGGATTGGCACCGGCGGTGACATTCTTCAGGCCTTCGCGAACGATCGCCTGTGCAAGCACGGTTGCCGTGGTGGTACCGTCACCGGCTACATCCGATGTTTTCGAGGCAACTTCACGAACCATCTGAGCGCCCATATTCTCAATCGCGTCTTCCAGTTCGATCTCTTTTGCAACCGTCACACCGTCTTTCGTCACGGTCGGTGCACCAAACTTCTTATCGATGACAACGTTGCGTCCTTTCGGACCGAGTGTCACCTTTACGGCATTGGCCAATTGATCAACACCGCGCTTCAAACCGGAGCGGGCGTCAAAATCAAAAGTGATAATTTTAGCAGACATAATGTTCTCCTTTTCTTATGATAACAAACTTATTTCGGCATGATCGCGAAAATATCGCTTTCACGCATGATTAAAACTTCCTGACCGTCGATGGTGATCTCTGTGCCGGAATATTTTCCATACAATACTTTGTCTCCGACTTTTACTTCCATCGGAACCTTTTTCCCGTCGTCACTGGTTTTTCCCGGGCCTGCGGCAATTACTTCGCCCCATACCGGTTTTTCCTTTGCCGTATCTGGAAGAAAAAGACCACCCTTAGTCTTTTCTTCAGCTTCTGCTGGTTTTACAACGATACGATCTGATAAAGGATGAATTTTCATAGAGCCTCCTTTGTAACTTGTTGATTTTATTGGTGTTAGAGAAAAAACGATGATTAGCACTCTTGTTAACTGAGTGCTAATATAATCAAAAAAGTCTCCGGTGTCAAGAGGTAATGACAACTAGAAATTACCTGATTTTCCCGTCGACAATAGTGATAACACGGTCGGCAGCAGCGGCGAGTTCAGAATTATGAGTTACAATCACGAAAGATTGATTGTATTTCTTCCGAAGATCAAAAAGTAAAGCGTGGAGTTTGTGGGCATTATCAGAGTCCAGATTACCGGATGGTTCGTCGGCAAAGATAATTTTGGGTAAATTCATGAGCGCTCTGGCAACGGCAACTCTCTGCTGTTCCCCGCCGGATAACTCGGATGGTTTATGATTCATGCGCTCGGTAAGTCCTACTTCTTCGAGGAGACTTTTTCCCCTGGCAGTCGCCTGTTTCATCGAAGTGCCGGCGATAAGTGCCGGCATAACCGTATTTTCAAGGGCGGTAAATTCGGGAAGCAGGTGATGAAATTGAAAGACAAATCCGATATTTCGGTTTCTGAGGATCGAGATCTCCTCGTCCTTGAGTGCCGATACCTGTTGGCCGTCAAACATAATGTTTCCGTCCGTGGGTCGATCGAGCAAACCAAGGATGTGCACAAGGGTGCTTTTCCCGGCTCCGGAAGGTCCGACAATGGCAATGATCTCACCGGCACTTATGGAGAGAGACACTCCCTGAATAACGGTCAGAAAAGTATCTTTCCCCGTCGAATACGTTTTTTTAATGTCGATGGCTTCTAATAACATGCTTACTCCCACCGAACTGCATCTGCCGGAAGCATCTGTGCAGCTCGCTTTGATGGAAAATATGATGCGACGTAACATAACGCGAGTGTCACGAGCGGAATGACAACAAAATCGGACACTCTCATATCGATCGGAATAGCCGGGATAATGTAGACATTCGAATCGAGTGAGAATAATTGATAATGGATTTGGATTTGACAAATGATGTAGCCGATAATCAGACCGAAAATTGATCCAACGACGCCGACAATTACCCCCTCCAACTGAAATATCAATCGAATATCATTGTTCCTCGCCCCCATTGCTTTTAAGATTCCGATATCTCTGGTTTTTTCAATGACGGTCATCGTCAACGAACCCATCAGATTGAACGACGCTACACCGATGATGAGAGTGAGGATAATAAACGCAGTCCATCGCTCCACCAGCATAACGGAATACAGATCCTTATGCAGATCGAACCATGTTTGTACCCGTACGCTTTGGCCGAATTCGGCGATGATGGCCTCCCGTAGTCTATCCGAATTGTCAATCGACACACCGCGAACATCATATCCGTGCACAACCGAAGTTTTATAGATTTCCTTTGCCGTTTGGAGGGATGTATAGGAATAGAGAGCATCGTAATCTTTGTTATTGGACTCATAAATCCCGGCCACGACGAATGTGTGTAGTTCCGGCGGGATGAAATTCATCACTGCATCATGTGCTCCTGTCGCCGTCACAACATAGACGGTATCATCCAATCCGATTCCCAGGCGGTCTGCAAGATTGAATCCTAACACGATTTGTTTGATCGCGGGATCTGAGAAGATGACGGATCCTGCGACGATCTTATCCTGGAGGCCGGATACAGAAGAGATTTGTTCCGGTTCGAGACCTCGAATATTGGCAACTTTCGTCGTTGTATTGGTAATTAACATTCCCTTTCCGCTTACAAAGCCGCTGATTCCCGCTACATCGGGACGCTGTTCGAGGAATTTTCGAAGCGAATCCATCGTCGAAGGCTGAGTCTCTTTTGTCCGATGCACACGGACGTGCGGATCGAATCCGACAAGAATATCAGTCACGAGGCCGCTGAAGCCGTTGAAGACCGACAACACAACAACAAGCGCAGCGACACCGACCGTCACTCCAATAATGGAGATTAATGAGATGACAGTGATAAATCCCGCTTCCTTTTTTGCGAGTAAATACCGCCGTGCAATATGATAGGGGAAACTCTTCAATTCAATCGTATGGCTGTAATGGGATCGAGGTTCGATGCAAGTCGCGCCGGCAAAAGAGAGGCAATCACACATAATACGATGCTGATCGCAGACACAGCGGCAAAATGTTCCCATTGGAAGTATATCGGAACACTTTTCATGAAATAGATCGTCGACGGCAACGTGAAAAATTGAAATTCCAATTGAATCCAGCAAACACCATAGGCAAAGATATTCCCGAGCAGTGTTCCGATAATGGCTATGAGCAGTCCTTTGATGATAAATATATTCCGTATCTGCCGCCGCGATGCGCCCAGAGACTTTAAAACTCCGATTTGTTTCCGTTTTTCCAACACCAACATCAATAACGTACCGATAATATTAACGGCTGCGACAGTGATAATGAGACCAAGAATGAGCGGAATCGGTTCTTTTTGCAGTTCGATCCAGGTAAAGAGATTCCTGTACAACTGATACAATGTCCGCACATAAAACGGGTAACCGAGTCCGTCGGAAATCCCCAACGCCGTGGCGGAGACGGAATCAAGATCGTGCACAAGTACTTCAAATCCTGTCACCGCTTCGTCGTAATTGACCAACTCCTGCGCGGCAGGTATCCCGGTAAAGAAAAATACATCGTCGTACTCCGCCATTCCCGATTCATACACTCCCTGCACAACAAATGCCAGGACATTGGGAGCAAGGGAGGTTTGCAGATGCCCCTGGAGTCCAAAAACAAGCAAGGTATCCGATACTTTGGCTCCGAGTATTTCCAGTAATTTCTTCCCGACGACACAACCGTAGATACCGTCGTCGATCTGCTGAAACGAAATATCCCCCTTCACAAGATACTGGCGAAGGCCTGCCTCGGCTGCATCCGGTTCTATCCCCTTGACGATGATCCCTTCCGTTGTTTCGTCAAAGTTTACTATTCCTTCCTTAGACACAAATGCCGTCACCATGTCGATCTGGGGAAAATCGCGCAGCAATTTTGTTTTCACATTTTCGTAATATCGTATCGGCTGTCCGGTGTACGTTGTAATCTGAATATGAGTGGTAAAACCGATCACTTTTTCCTTGAGCTCTTTTTCAAATCCGCCAAGGATGGTCAATGCGATGATCAACGATCCGACGCCGAGCATGATGCCGATGGTAGCAATGAATGTGATGAACGAAACGAAGTTACGGTTTCCGGAGATCTTTTGGAATTGAAGGAACCGGCGTGCGATAAAGAAGGATGCCGCCATGTTAGGCGACCTTTTGTGAGCTGGATTGCATCAAATACGCCTTGATAAAGTCATCGAGATCGCCGTTCATGACTCTTTGTGTATCACTGGTCTCCGTGTCGGTGCGATGGTCTTTAACCATATTGTAGGGATGAAAAACATAGGAACGTATCTGGCTCCCCCATTCGATCTTCTTTTTGGTCCCTTCGATAACGGCAAGTCGGGCTTCTTCTTCTTCACGTTTGAGTTGGTATAAACGAGATTTCAACATTTTCATGGCGCGCTCTCGGTTCTGAAATTGTGAACGTTCTTCCTGGCAGGCAACGACGATACCGGAAGGAATATGCCGCAAGCGAACGGCCGTTTCGACTTTATTGACGTTCTGCCCCCCTTTCCCGCCGGATCGGTAGGTGTCCATTTCGATGTCTGCGGGATTCACATCGATAACGATATCATCGTCGATCTCCGGATACACAAAAACAGATGCGAATGACGTATGACGTCTTTTGTTGGCATCAAACGGCGAAATGCGGACCAGTCGATGAACCCCAATTTCCGCCTTCAAATACCCAAAGGCAAAGTCGCCGATCACTTCAATCGTGGCGCTTTTAATCCCTGCCCCATCGCCATCCTGCTGTTCCGCTAAGGATACTTTAAACCCATGCTGTTCTCCCCAGCGAATGTACATCCGAAGCAGCATTTCCGCCCAGTCCTGCGATTCGGTACCACCCGCACCGGAATGGACCGTGAGAATCGCGGTTTTTTTGTCGTCAACACCGCTCAGCATATTTCGAAATTCGATATCTTCGATTGCCCGGGTAATAGCACTTACTTCCTTTTGTATTTCGGAAAGAAACGAGGCATCGTTGGATTCTTCGGCAAGCTCTATAAGGCTCGACAGGTCATCGGTGGACCGGCGGATCGCCATCCAGGAATCAACCCACGATTTACGCGAGTTGATCTCCTGCATCACTTTTTGTGCGGCGACATTATCATTCCAGAAGTTCGGTTCGGAGGTTTTTTGCTGGAGGGAATCTATTTCCGATTGCTTGATATCGATGTCAAAGAAACCTCCGCAGATTATTCATCCGTACAGAGAGTTCTTTCATTTGTTGTTTTTCATCTTCGAACATTTTACAGATTCTCCTGAATTTCGATTTCCATTCGCAACATGACGCTGCTCAACGTTTTTCCCTGTGCATCATTCTTCAACGACTTCGTTCCGCCGCCTCCCAATGAATTATGCAGCAGAAAGTTCAGCGCCCCGATATTAGGCAATTCAAATCGTTCGACAGGCCCGAGGCATATTCCAGTGAAATGCTTTTTCACACGTTCCACCGTCAGGTATTTTTCCAACAGCGGATAATATTCCGGTTTCCGTGCAATAACACCGACATTTCCCGTATCGCCCTTATCACCCGATCGTGCATGCGCTATTTGCAGTAATTGGATTTTCACAATGTTGATACCTCGACCGTCGGTGTGACGGCCTCTTTTTGAATCAGTGCCGGCCAATACGCAATGACATCGCTTGGCTTAGGTCTGCCGCCGGCAAATCCGGTCACCGACGGCGGGCCGGTGAGAATTAACGGCGCAATCTCCCGTCCGAAACTTTCAATAGCATTTTTATCTTTTCCGCGCACTCCTATCCGTAACACGACTTCATTCAGATCGTCACAGTGAGTTGCCAACGGACCGAAGCAGGAATTGTATCCCAAATACTCCGTCCGTATCTCTTCAAACTGCAATCCCAGGCCGGTCAATCGGGATCTCAGAATCTCATCCGCTTTCTGTGCCTTTTCAAGTGCATCGGGCCATGCATAGGTCAGTGTGGATGATGCAGTGTACCCATCGAAAAACGACATCGACACTTTGTATGAATCGGTGGCGGGTTTCCCCTTTATGCCGCTTACCTCCACCCGGTTTTCTGCAATATCTTTTACATGGATCGTGGTAAAATCTGCGATACAGTCCGGAGTGATATAGTTCTTCGGATTACCGATTTCATACAGCAGCTGTTCCTTTACGGTCGCAGAGGAAACAAGACCTCCTGTGCCATCATGTTTTGTAATGATAAAGTGCCCGTCAGGATATGCTTCGGCAATCGGGAATCCGATTCTCGCAAGATCCGGAACACCCTTCCAGTTGCCGCTGAAATTTCCTCCACTCGCCTGACCGCCGCATTCCAGAATATGTCCGGCAACTGTGCCGGCTGAAATTTTATCCCAATCATCCCATTTCCAGCCAAATTCATGGATCATTGGAGCCAGGGTCAATCCGGTGTCTGTTGTACGTCCGGTGATAATAATTTGCGCACCTTGCTGCAACGCCTCCACGATCGGACGGGCGCCGAAATAGACATTGGCGCTGATGAGATTGTTCCGCACCGATGTGAGTTTTTCTCCGGTTTCCATGTTGTCCAGCATTATTCCCTGCAGCGCCAATGAATCAATATTGCCCAAAATGTCGTCACCGTAGACTACGCCGATGCGGAGATTATGAATTCCTTGCTTTTTGGCTATTGCAAAAATTGCATCACGGCATGCCAGCGGATTTGCTCCGCCGCCGTTGGTGATCACTTTAATGTTTTTCTGTACGATATCCGGAATAATCGCATCGAAAAGCGGTAAAAGATCTTTCGCATAGCCGAGCAACGGATCCTTTCTCTTCTGCTTCTGCAGAATGGACATCGTTACCTCTGCCAGGTAATCGAGCATCATATAATCGATGGGACCTTTACGGACCTGATCGATGGGAGCATTTTGGAGATCGCCCCAAAATCCCTGTCCCGATGCTATGCGAATGCTTGTTTTCATCCAAAGTGTGTTATTCTGAAAAACATACCGGCATTTCATGCTGCATCGGCAGCCATTCTGTCGGTATTACTTTAATTTTATATGCAATTCGTCCAACTGCTTTTTATCCACTTCCGACGGATTATCATCCATCAGCGAATATCCGCTGCTCGTTTTCGGAAATGCTATGACATCGCGAATCGATTTTGAATTCGTCAACAGCATTGCGATGCGGTCAAAGCCAAATGCAATGCCGCCGTGCGGAGGCGCGCCGTACTTGAATGCATCGAGCATAAATCCGAATTTCATTTTCGCTTCATCCGGTCCGATACCGAGCAGACCGAATACTTTGCTTTGCAATCCGGTGTTAAAAATACGGATACTGCCGCCGGCAATTTCATTTCCGTTCAGTACAAGGTCATACGCCCGGGCGCGCGCCTTCGATGGTTCCGTATCGAGCAATGGTACATCCTCAGGTTTTGGAGCGGTGAACGGATGATGCATTGCGACATATCGCTTCTCTTCCTCCGAATATTCGAACATCGGAAAATCGACCACCCACAAAAGATTCCATTTCGTTTCGTCAATCAGATTCAAACGTTTTGCAATCTCCAACCGCAGCGTGCCAAGCGTTGTATAGGTTTTTGTCCAACTATCCGACACGATCAAAACGGTATCGCCGGTTTTTGCTCCCGCGGCATCGCATATTTTTTGACAGACTTCGGGGCCAAGGAATTTCTCAATAGCGGATTCGATCCCTTTATCGGTTACTTTGATATAGGCAAGTCCGCCCACACCGAGAGATTTCGTATAGTCCACGAGATTGTCCATTTGGTTCCGTGTAAAGCTCGCACCGCCGGGAACCGTAAAGCCCGCAACGACACCCCCTTTTTTCACATTCTCCGAAAAAACTTTAAATCCGGCATCCTTTACAAGAGAACTGACATCGGATATTTCTAATCCAAAGCGAAGATCGGGTTTATCGCTTCCGTACTTTTCCATCGCTTCCTTATACGTGAGGCGTGGAAACGGAACTGGAACGTCGACACCTTTCAGGTCTTTGAATATTGCTTTGGTGAGTCCTTCCACGATGGTATGGATATCATTTTCATCTACGAACGACATCTCGACGTCGATCTGAGTAAATTCCAGCTGTCGGTCTGCCCGGAGATCCTCATCGCGAAAACATTTCACGATCTGGAAATACCGGTCGTATCCGGCCACCATCAAAATCTGTTTATACGTTTGCGGAGATTGTGGCAATGCATAAAATTTACCCGGATTGATTCTGCTTGGAACCAGAAAATCCCTCGCTCCTTCCGGCGTGCTTTTCATCAGTACGGGAGTCTCCACCTCAACGAATGAGTGCTGATCGAAATATTTTCGAGTCACCTGATACATTTTGTGACGGAACACCAATCGATCCTGCATTTCCGGCCTTCGCAAATCGAGGTACCGGTATTTCAACCTCAGATCCTCATTAGTATCGATATCGTCCTTGATCGCAAATGGAGGAGTCTCAGATTTATTGAGGATGGACAATTCCTCCACCAGTACATCTATTTCACCGGTTG
Organism: uncultured Chitinophagaceae bacterium; assembly: GCA_964371615.1. GTDB lineage: Bacteria > Bacteroidota > Ignavibacteria > UBA10030 > UBA8401 > SpSt-333. Next base: position 1,178,077 of record CAYJMS010000001.1, on the reverse strand, counting down.
GCAATTTTGAATTATCGGTGCCTTGAGGCCGTTTCTCAACTTTACCGGTAACGGCAATGACGAATTCAGAACGGAGATCTTTCGCTAGTTCGTGAGCAGAGTGATGATTTTTAGGATTAAAGACCACCTGCGTGAGACCGTACCGATCGCGAAGGTCGATGAATATAACACCGCCAAGATCTCTGCGAATATCGACCCAACCGTTCAGTGTAACGGTCTGACCGATATGTGTTGAACGAAGTTCTCCGCATGTATGTGTTCGTTTGTTATAATGCATCCAGCTGAAAATCCTTCCCTGTAACAATAAAAAATCCCATTTGCGGGATTTTAGAATTCAATATTTATGTATAATCAAGATAAAGAAATTTGGGGGGTTTTTCAATGGAATGGTAAATAAAAAGCCCGCAAATGCGGGCTTTTTATTTTTTTCCGGCCGTTTCGCCTCTTAATTCATGTGCGGAGTGATCTTGTTGATCAGATTGCTTTTCGGCACTGCACCGACGATCTGATCGACCACTTTCCCGCCCTTGAAAATTAATAATGTCGGAATACTGCGTATTCCGTATTGCATCGACACTTGCGGATTCGAATCCACATCGAGTTTCCCGAATTTCATTTTCCCGGAATATTCTTTCGCCAATTCTTCGACAACGGGTGCGATCATCTTGCAGGGACCGCACCACACCGCCCAAAAATCGACCAGAACGGGAGTTTGAGAATCGAGTACTTCAGTTTTAAAGTTGGCATCGGTGACTTCTACCGGTTTCATGAGTTCTCCTTCGTATTTGGATGAGAGTGCACTGGCACAGCGGCCAATGAACAAGAATTATGTAAATTTAATTGAATTTTTACCCAATATCTCTTTTGCGCTGTCGATAAATTCAGTGGTTGGATTGACCGAGTATTTCTTCGAAAGATACACCTGTTGGCGTGAAAATTCTTTTCCTACAACATTAAAGAAACAGTTGCAGTTCCCCTTATTGCGTTCCAACAATTCACGAAACTTTGCGAGTGTGTTCTCCGATAGTTCGTCGGCATTGAGCAGGAAATATATTTTTTTGGCAAAACGTTCTCGTACCGTATCCATTGCCATGATTTCATCGACAATAATCTTTATGACTTCACCGTTGACCTCCCCTTTCCCTCTCACCAAAACCATGGATTCTTCCTTGATCAACTCTTCGCACTTTTTATAAATGCTCGAAAATACGACACACTCCGCCTTACCGGTAAAATCCTCGATGGTGATGAACGCCATCGTATTTCCCTTTTTATCGATCTTCTTCTTAATGGATGTGATGATTCCGCCGGCTTTTACTTCGCCATTTTTCATTCCCTCGACATCGCCAAGATGGATGGACGCAAATGCATTTATTTCTTTTTCATACTTCAATAACGGATGACCCGATACGTAGAATCCGAGCACTGCCTTTTCATTGGCTAATTTTTCTGATTCAGTCCACATTGGCAGATTCGGCAGCTGCGGATCGAGATGCGTAACGGATTGAGACCGCGTGTCGCCGCCAAAGAGGCTGTCCTGTCCCCGAATTTCATGCTCCTGGGCGGTGGCGGCGGCAGAGATCATTTGTTCCACCGACCGGAATAATTGCGCACGGTTTTTGGTGATGGAATCGAATGCGCCGGACAATACGAGTCCTTCGATCGTCTTTTTATTGACGGTGTGGAGATCCACCTTTTTGCAAAAATCAAATAACGACGTAAATTTCCCCTTCTCATTCCGGACCTTCACGATCGCTTCGACGGCATTCACACCGACATTTTTTATGGCGGCAAGTCCGAACCGGATCCCGTCTTTGGTGACGGTGAAATCTTTATTGCTTTCATTCACATCCGGCGGAAGTACTTGTATGTTTTGTTTACGGCAGTCATCGATAAACAACACGATCTTGTCGGTATTGTTGATTTCGGACGTCAGTGTTGCCGCCATGTATTCCTGAGGATAATGCGCTTTCAGATATGCCGTTTGGTAGGCAATAATGGAATAGGCAACGGAATGCGACTTATTGAACCCGTACGATGCGAACTTTTCGATCAAGTCGAAGATCTCGCCGGCGAGCTTGGCGCTGAGTTTGCTCGCATGCTGTGCACCGTCAATAAACTCCGATTTGAGATCCTCCATGATCTTCTTGTCTTTTTTCCCCATTGCTCGGCGCATCAAATCGGATTTGGCGAGGGTAAAACCGCCGATCTCCGAAGCGACTCTCATCACCTGTTCCTGATACACGATAACACCGTACGTCTCCTTGAGGATCGCTTCCATTTTTTGATGGAGGTACTCGATCTTTGCCTGACCGTGTTTTCGTTTGATGAAATCACCGATATTTTCCATCGGACCGGGACGATACAGGGCGTTCATGGCGGTCAGATCGCTGATGGAATTTGGCCTCAATTTCCTCAGCCAATCCTGCATTCCTGAACTTTCGAACTGAAATACGGCGACCGTCTGCCCTTTTCCAAACAATTCAAAAGTTTTAAGGTCGTTCTCGGGAAGCGCATCAAGATCGATGGTGACGTTGTGATTCTTTTTAATGAGATCGATCGCATTTTCCAACACCGTCAGTGTCCGCAAACCGAGAAAGTCCATCTTGAGAAGACCGGCCTGTTCAAGATCTTTCATCGTGAATTGCGTCATCAATTCGGTCGACGGCGTTTTATACATTGGAACAAAATTCACCAGCGGCTCAGGGGCGATTACGACGCCGGCGGCATGCATTCCGGCATTGCGATTCATTCCTTCCAGCACTTTCGCAACGTCAAAAAGCTGTTGTATTTTTGGATCGGAACTCTCTTTATATTGTTTTAGATCGGGAAGCGAGTCCAGTGCCTCCCGGATCGGCATCACTTTTCCAAGAATGGTCGGAATCTGCTTTGTAATGCTCTCGACAATCTGCAGGGGAATGCCGAGCACCCGGGCAACATCTTTCAGTACAGCTTTGGATGAGAGCGTACCAAATGTGATAATCTGGGCAACGTTATCCTCGCCGTATTTATCCCGCACATATTTAATGACAACATCCCGTTTCCAATCGGAAAAATCGACGTCGATATCGGGCATGGATATCCGGTCGGGATTGAGGAACCGTTCGAAGAGAAGATCGTACTTTAAGGGATCAACATTCGTTATTCCCGTCGCATAGGCAACGATACTTCCGGCTGCGCTCCCGCGTCCCGGACCGACCAGCACATCACGTTCACGGGCAGCATTGATAAAATCGGCAACAATTAAAAAATATCCAGCATATCCCATCCGTTTGATGACCGACAATTCATGGTCCATCCGTGCCTTGATGACCGGCGTAATTTCAGGATACCTCTTTCGTAAACCTTCCCATGATATTTTCTCCAGATACTCTTCCAATGTCGTTACGCCGGCATCGTCGGGAATCGGAAATTTCGGCATCTGATTTTCGCCGAGTTTCAGGTCGAGATTGCATTTGTCGGCAATCTCGATGGTGTTGGAGATCGCTTCGGGAAATGCTTTAAACAACTCGCACATTTCCTCAGACGATTTGAAATAAATCTGATCCGTGCCGTATCGCAGGTTGGTTACATCGGGAGCATCGTTGACGCTTGAATCCGGGATCAGAAGCATTATATTATGCGCGATTGCATGCTCTTTTTTGATGTAATGGCAATCGTTCGTAGCGACCAGTTTAATATCCAATTCGCCGGCAAGCCGCGGCATATCACGTAAGACAATTTTTTCGGCAGGGATGCCATGATCCTGGATTTCGAGATAAAAATCGTCGCCGAAGAGATTCTTGTACATCAACGCAATCTCTTTTGCTTCATCATACTCACCGTTGATCAACGGATTCGCCACTACCCCTCCGGCACAAGCCGACAGGCACACGAGTCCTTCGTGATACTTGGAAAGCAATTCAAAATCGATGCGGGGTTTGTAATAATATCCTTCCGTGTGCCCGAGGGTGACAAGTTTGATCAGGTTCTTATACCCCGTGATATTCTTGCACAGAAGGATGAGATGGTGATAATCCCTTTTCTTTTTGGACTTTCCGTCGGAGACCAAAAGATCGTTGCCGTCATCTCTGTCCTTCGATTTGTTGAAGCGGCTCCCTTTGGTCAGAATATACGCTTCACACCCGATGATCGGCTTGATCCCTTTGCTCTTCGCTTTTTTATAAAATTCGATAGCGCCGAACATCACACCATGGTCTGTTAAGGCAACCGCAGGCATGTTATTCTCTTTGGCGGCATTCAGCAGGGTTTCCACCGTAGCGGCGCCGTCGAGAAGCGAATAATGAGTGTGATTATGTAAATGGATAAATTGGGACATGAATCTTTCTATGCTGGGACATCAATTTGAATATGACGTGATAATCGGAAAACCAACAAAAACGATATTATAACACCAAAAGTTTTTTCTCCATCATTTCTTCCATGGCGTACCGTACACCCTCCCTGCCGAATCCTGAATCCTTCACACCGCCGTACGGCATGGAATCGACACGGAATGTGGGATACTCGTTGACAATGAGACCGCCGACATGCAAATGACGATAGGCAAATTGAATGGAACGATGATCATTGCTGAAGATACCGGCTTGCAATCCGTATTTGCCTGCGTTGATTCTATCTACCGCCTCTTGAATTTCAACAAATTTCTCGATAGTGATAACGGGACCGAATATTTCTTCCGAACAAACTTTCATCTCCGGATTCACATTGTCGAGTATAGTCGGTTCGACCATTCGTCCCGACCGTTTACCGCCGGCAACTATCCGTGCACCTGCGGCGACTGCTTCGTTGATCCACGATTCCACTCTCCGTGCTTCCTCTTCCGAAATCATTGGTCCGACGATCGTCGTATCGCTTGAAGGATCTCCCGAAATAGCCCGGGATGCGGCAGTGATCAGTTGCTGCATAAATTCGTCCGCAAGGGATTCGTGAACGAGTATTCGCTGTACTTTAATGCAAATCTGGCCGGCATAGCCGAATCCGCCAAGCACGCAACGAGATACGGCATGCGGTATATCAGCCGACGCATCGACGATCACCGCCGCGTTCCCGCCCAATTCAAGCACCACTTTCTTCTTTCCGGCGAGACGCTTGATAGCCCATCCGACTTTTGCGCTGCCGGTAAAACTGACCATGGCGATGCGCTCGTCGGTGACAATCCTTTCCGCATCTGCAATGGCAGTAGGAACGATGTTAATTCCCTTTTTTTCAAAACCGGATTTCAGCAGCACCTCTCCCAATAGCAGCGATGTGAGAGGTGCTTGCGGCGGCGGTTTGAGAATGAATGTATTTCCGCTTGCAATTGCCGGTGCGATCTTATGCGCAACAAGATTGAGCGGAAAATTAAACGGCGAAATACATGCAATGGTACCGATTGGGAAGCGGTTGACTATCCCCTGCTTCGTACGTGTGGAGGCGGTTATATCCAGCGGCAATACTTCACCGGTAATACGCTTTGATTCTTCCGCAGCGATGGTGAACGTTGTAATTGCTCTATCGACTTCTGCACGCGCAAAGAGGATCGGTTTTCCCGCTTCTGCTGAAATCAGCGACGCAAATACATCGCGCTGCCGACGGATTTGATCCGCAATGGAGTGGAGAATTTCCGACCGTTCATAACTGGAATACTGCGACGTAATGGAAAATGCATTCCCTGCCGATCGAATTGCCTCGTCGATATCATTCGCCGATGCCTGGAATACTCGAGCAATTTCAGAGCCGTCGTAGGGATTGGAAATAACAGTAGCGTTGCTGCTCGTTCTCGGCTCGCCTGCGATATAAAATTGTTTGTCCATGATGTACTTCGGCGAAAGACGATGATACGAGAAAAAGGGTGCGTGAAGGATTAACCTTTCACCTGCTTCATAATTTCCGAAATCGCCGCATCTGCCGGAACATTCCATCGTTTACCGCTGTTGCGGTCTTTCAGTTCAATTTCGTTATTCTTTAAATTCTTTTCTCCGACAATCACCTGCACCGGCATTCCCAACAGATCGGCATCCTTGAATTTAAATCCGGGTGAAACATCCGATCGATCGTCATACAGAACATTTACACCATTGCGCTGTAATTGCGCATACATTTCTTCGGATTTGGCAACGACGCTGTCCGTGTTCTTATTGACGCAAATGAGATGCACATCGTACGGCGCAATTGACCGTTGCCATTTGATGCCGAATTCGTCGTGATGCTGCTCGATATGACAAGCGATGATCCGTTCCACTCCGATGCCGTAGCTGCCCATGATGATCGGATTCTCTTTTCCATGCTCATCGAGGAAATTCGCTTTCATTGCAACGGAATATTTTGTTCCCAGTTTGAATATGTGTCCGACCTCGATTCCTTTAACAATGCGCAGTTTCCCCTTCCCGTCGGGAGACATCTCGCCTTCTTCCACTGTTTTGAGATCATGGTAGGAGGCAACGGTTGTATCGCGTTTCAGGTCCACATTGATCAGGTGATAATCATTTTTATTGGCGCCGCAGACAAGGCCGTTGGCATTTTCAAGTCGTTTATCAGCTACTATGGAAAAAGGAGCATTCAATCCTACCGGTCCGATCGATCCGGCATCAGCCCCTGTCAGCTGTTTCAATTCTTCGGGTTGCGCAGGCCGGATTTCCGGTCCGAATACCGAATGCAGTTTCGATTCATTGATCTGATCGTTGCCGAGCATCAGCACCAGCACCGGCTGCGTTCCATTTATAAACACCATCGACTTTGCACATCGCTCGGTCGGATACTTTAAATATGCCGCTACTTCGTCGATCGATTTACAATTCGGTGTATGGACTGATTCAAACGAAGGATTATCAGAAAATCGTTCAACTGCTGGGACTTGGGATGTTGCAATCTCTATGTTTGCCGCATAACCGCTTTCCGTGCAGACGGCAAGATTATCTTCACCCGCATTTGATTCCACCATGAATTCCTGCGAACCGCTGCCACCCATTGCTCCGCTCGATGCTCCAACGACATAAAACGAAAGGCCACACCTGGTATAGATATTCCTATACGCTTGTGCGTGAAGTTCATAACTCTTGTCCAATCCCTCCCAGGACGAGTCCATGCTGTACGAATCTTTCATGGTAAATTGACGGCCGCGTAGCACGCCGGATTTCGGCCTCGGTTCATTCCGGAATTTTGTCTGAATTTGATACCATATCTGCGGCATCTCTTTGTATGATTTGACATGATTCTTTGCGATCGATGTAATCACTTCCTCATGCGTCGGGGCCAGAACCATCTGCCGGTTTTTTATATGGAACATAATATCCCCAAATGCCTTCACCCTATCGGTTTCTTCCCATAGCTCAATCGGATTTAATGCAGGAAGATGAAATTCCTGCCCGCCGATGGCATCCATTTCCTCACGGATAATCTGCATGACTTTTTTCATTACGGAATATCCGATTGGCAGAAATGAGAATATTCCGGCCGCCAATTGACGCATTAATCCGGCACGGATCATGAGTTGATGGCTTGGTATAACTGCATCGGAAGGTACTTCTTTAACGGTAGGGAAAAAGCCTTTTGATAAACGCATGTTTTTTTTAAGAAAATAAATGATTACAAGATTGCAAAATTACAAGATTGGCAATAACCGAATTCAGAAAACGAAAGACAGAAGAAAGATTTCAGAGTACATATTACCAATTACTAAATCTGATTTTATGCATCCTATTCGTGCTCTCGCGCAGACTAAAACTGCGATGAGAAGTTTAGGATCCCGGCTCCGTCGGGACTATCCACTTGAACGACTAGATTCTTTGGGTATCCTTCCAATTTTGTGCTCTCGCGCAGACTCGAACTGCGATGAGAAGTTTAGGATCCCGACTCCGTCGGGACTATCCACTTGAACGACTAAATTCTTTGGGTATCCTTCCAATTTTGTGCTCTCGCGCAGACTCGAACTGCGATTAGAAGTTTAGGATCCCGACTCCGTCGGGACTATCCACTTGAACGACTAAATTCTTTGGGTATCCTTCCAATTTTGTGCTCTCGCGCAGACTCGAACTGCGATTAGAAGTTTAGGAAACTCCCGTTCTATCCACTTGAACTACGAGAGCAATCAATGCATCGGAACAACAACACTAATCGATAAAATACGAAATTAGCGGCAAAAATAAAAACGCAGGAAATTTGACACCGTTTCCTGCGAATTTAATCAAGATATTGCCATTACACTATTTCACAAGCATCATTCGCTTTATTGATGTGAAATTGTCGGTAGAAAGACGATAAAAGTACATACCGCTCGAGTATTGTGCGGCATCCCATACAACCTGGTATTTTCCGGGAGATAATTCCGACTGAACCAATGAGGCAATCTCTCTCCCGACGATATCATACACTTTCAAAGTCACAAATCCCGCCGAAGCGACGGAAAAGTCAATGACAGTTTGCGGGTTGAATGGATTGGGATAATTTTGCCCGAGTGAAAATGTCAACGGCGATACTTCAGCATCATCAACTGATGTCGGCATACGTTCTGTGCGGAATTGAAGCGTATAAGGATCACCGGCTACCGTATCTTTATTCCCATCAATCGCAAAACCGTAGATTGACTTCGCGCCGGCACCGATTGTAACGGTGTATTGCGTCTCGTATTCAAACGATCCTGAGACCGGTTTCCATAATAATGTGTTGTTGGTAGTTCCGCCCGATGTCCAGACAAACGTACCGACTGTTGCCGGTGTAATTTGAAACGCCGTACGAACGCTGCTCGTATCCATTGTTTCTGAAAATCGAATGCCCAGCGTCAGCGATACTTTGAAACTGGTGTCATTGGCGACAGGCTGCGTCAGAATGACATACGGCGGCATCGATATTGTTTCAAAGGTCGAAACGAAATTCTTTGTACCGACATTCGATGTAACAGTTTTATTATCCACAAATACAGTCGGTTGCGGAGTATTTCCCATATTGGTCAATGTTACCGTGTATATTGTTTTGTATGCCAGAGGCACCGACGGAGTGTATGTCATGACGGTATTTCCCGGATTCCATGAAATGACACCGGGTAGTGCCGGTGAAATGGTCAATGAAGAGCGGACGAGTACAGTATCAACCGATTGTTGGAAATTGAATGTTAAGACCGTATCCCGCGGAATGGTTTTTGATCCATTGCCCGGTAGCATTTCAACGATCCTGCCAACCGCGCTCATTGTGAAGTGTACCGTATCCTGTGCGTATCCCGGCGTTTCATACACAATTGAATAATTTCCCGACGGCAGTGAATCAAACAAAAAGAAACCGTTGTTGAACGTGTCGCCGTTATATACTTTGTTCAACGGAAGAAGTCTGACAACAATGTTATTGATTGGTGTTGTACCGTTTTTTTGTGTTCCGCAGACAATACCGAGAGTATCATAGGGAATATTGTAATATTCAACGAAACCATTGTAGAGTGCGTATGCTTCGCCTTTTCGATAATGATTATTCAGCAGTCGTCGTGTTTCGGGATAAAAATCATGAAACGATCCTTCTGATAATTGACCGGGCATGATTAATCCATTGAGCACACCGAGGTTGAATCCGCCATTCGTTCCTCCATAAAATGTATAGTCTTTGTATACACCGGGATAACCGGTTATATTTCCGCCCGATGCACTTGTGCGGTTTTTCGCCCTCAAATTTGTATACATTTTCGACGACATCTCAACGGCTGCGGGAAATGCCGGTTGGCGGGTTGTGATGTTTTCTTTTAATAATACCATTGTGTAATTGGTCGACGTGTTTGTCCCTCCGGTCGCATTGCTGTGGATCGAATGAAACCAATGTACATTATTCGCATTCGCAAATTGCCATCGTTGGGTTAACGTAGGATCAACGTCGGTGGGATAATTATTCGTTTCACGGGTAAGAAAAACAGTGGCGCCGCGGTTTTGCAGCATGGGGCGCAACAACAACGCCTTCTGGAAATTACTTTCAGATTCCCAAAATACATTCCCGGGATCCGGCTCAACTCTTCGGTCGTTTGCCGCATTATTGCCGCCATGACCGGGATCAATACAGAGCTTCAATCCAGTAAAGTTGTTTGGCGGCTGTGCACTGGTTAATGTAATTAGAGAGATGAAAAGTATGAATGTAATTGTTTTCATGTTATTTCACCTCCTCAAAAGTCAGAATAAAGATCTTCCCGTCCGCAGTGTTGTATACAACTTTATATTCGACAGGCGATGACGATGGATTTAACGCTATAGCATCAAATGTATCGGTCAAAGTCACTTTTGTTTTTCCATCGGGGGAAACTGCTATAATATCTGATGCATAGATCGAATGACCGTCGTCCCGATCATCCATGCCAATGATCCATTTCCCGTCGCTCGACCATGCGGGGGAATTACATTTTCCGATCAACTGAAATTTGGAATCTGCGAATGAATAGACAAACGCACCGCGGTCCATTTCCACCGCAACCAAATGTCCCGCATCGGGAGAAAGGCGAGGCCAGATATATTGTCCTTTCAGCGGATCAAGCAATACTTGTTGATCATTGATGAGCATCGATATTTTCGTATCTTCAATTCCTAAAACGACGGGAGAAACAGCTTGCGACAATTTTTGCAGATGACTCTTTTGCGAAACTGCAGTCGTACCGACAAAAACCGGTGTCTGGACAGAATTTCCTCGTTCAATGACAGCCGTAGAACCTGTCGAAATGTCTATAGTTACTGATTCTTGTACTCTGGTGATATGATCCCCTGTTTGGACAGTGCGACGATAGGCGATATGCTTCCCATCATCAGAAATATCAAAAGAAAAACCGGAGTGTTGTTCACGGGTGATTTCTTTCAACGTCTTCGATTCGAGAACATATTGCCAGATGCCATCGTAGGAGGAGTTCGTCAGGAACAGATCCTTCCCGTCCGGAGAGAAGACCGGACTGCTCCACACTTCTGTGGAGGGCAAAACAATCTCTTCAATTGTGACAGTGTTCAATTGAGCGAATGAAAACGGTACGCACACAATGGACAGTAGTAAAATTCGACGTATCATATGGACCTCATGCTTTAGTAAAATAATTCCGTAACGCTTTCCCGGCATAGGACCCGACGCTGACAATCGATCCGAGCACCAACAACAGGAAAATACCGGGAACAACTAGTGAGCCGATCTCTCCCGCCGTGGCCATCATTGCCATCCATTGACCTGCGACAATAATGATACCGTGGAGGATGCTCTTCCCTTCTCCAAAATAACCGGCGATTCCGTTAGCCGCTATCATTGCCGGCAATCCCACAGACCAATAGATGTCGGTATCCCACGATTCGCGTGCACCGGTTGCCGTCGAGATAACCACTTCTAATATTGCTCCGGTCAAGAAAAGAAAACCGTATGTCAATCGTTCTTGCCTCGTGAGTAAACTCACTTCAGTAATATCATTTTCTTTGATAGTGCTGATCCACCGCTTTTCAACCGGTAATAATAGACGCCGCTGGTCAAATCATGCATATCGGCAAGAACCACATGGGTTCCCTCTCCCATGTGTTCATTAATCAGTGTTTTGACCAGTCTGCCGAGAACATCATACACCGTCAACTGAACGTGATCAGTCGTAGAAATTTGGAATTCAATCGTTGTCGTCGGATTAAACGGATTGGGATAATTCTGTCCGAGTGCAAATGTTGACGGTGTCACCGGAGTGTGCGGTTCAATCGATGTTGTTACAGGATTCACCTGCAAGTCATCAAAATACAGAGTGCCATGATCCGCTGCTATCTCTTCCTGCATTAATCGCAGAGAAGTCAATTTTTTGCCGCTACCCTTCAACTGACCGAGATCAATGAAAATAAATTTCCACCCTCGCCAATGGATAGGACCCACATCAACCGATTGTGAATCGGGAGCAAATGTGTACTGTAATGAATTTCCGCTCATATCCCCGTAGATCCACATACCCATCGATGAAAATTGATCGACCACCGGCATTGAGGATGCGGCTAAAACAAGCACTCCGCCGGATGTATCCGAGAATTTGTATGTCAGGCTACCGGAATTGGTTCCGGCGTATTTCGTTCCCGGTGCAAAGATGAACGACGTCGCTGCGGTATCCAATAATGCCGACAAGGGAGAGTCTTTCGGCTGCATCCATCCCCGTCCGTTCGATTCAAATTGATCCAATATGATTCCTGCAGAGGTGAATTCCAGCGGATCTGTCTTGAACTGAATGGTTACGGAATCCGTTGAGATATTATTATAATAATCCTTTATACCGGGGAGCAATCGGATGGAATACGTGGTATTCGGTTTTAGACTCGGCTGGAACGTCACAACACCGTGATCGTCGATTTCCTCATTCTTAGCTCCCGTCATTGGAACGCTGGTATTATTGACATCATTGAATTTTAATGTAGTAGAGAGAGACGATGTCTGGATAGCATCGTTCATTACGAGAATCACTTCCGGTTTTACCGGAACACCGGTGGCATTCTGATACGGATACGTCCAGACGATCACCGGTCCCGTCGTATCCGTCGGTACGGTGGTGAACGAAAATTCGAACGGCACCCCGCCGAGGCTTTTCTTTTTGGAAATATTCTTTGCCGACGTATCGATCGTGACGGTATAGGTCGTATTCCACGAAAAATGATTGATAGGATCAAACGTTAATACCCTATTATTGCCGTTCCATTTCAACGATCCTGAAACGGACGGAATGATTGAGAACGCCGCAACAGTCGATTGCGCATCCATCGATGTATTAAACGTAATAGTGATATCTTTATATGTCGGCACCGGTTTCGCATTGACCGGAGTTGATGAAAGAATATGCGGTTTGACGGTATCGCCGGCTGTTACAAGATCCATAAAATACGTCCAGTTCCAGTATTGTCCCGGATCGATATGGGTATTGCATGTCGGATCGAAGCCCTGGCTGGTGGAATTAACCCAATTGCGCCACGCGGCGTTTTGATGTTCACTGTGAGCGATCACATGATTCCGGTCTTTCGGAATGTTATACTTTTCGCACAGGTAATTGACCAGACCGGAGGACGATTCATAGCATTCCTGCGTATACCACCCGCTGACGTCGTAATATCCCTCGTGTTCTATTCCGATCATAAATGAATTCCAGCATCCGACATGATGTGCGCGATACCGTTCTTCTACCATCTGTGTTATCTCTCCCACAGGGGCATCGGGTGCACCGACAGGCTGCTTGTTAACGGGTGTGTTGGGATGGGAATTGAGAATATAATGAGCGCTGGTGAGATAGGTATTATTGGGATTCTGAAACCAGGAGATGCAACCGAGATAGCTCCCTTCCACATCGTGGACAACGACAAATTTCTGTTGAATAAGTGTCGTGGACCAATGACCGGTGCGGGCAGGATTCCATTTAGCCAGCGGATAATCCGGTTTATCCGCGGTTTTTTCCATTCTGCTTTTCCGGTTTATTTTTTCCGCCGATTGCTGCGCTTGGACGACAAAATCCTGAATTGCATCGATATTCACACTGCGCTTCGAAATCGTAATCCTGTCACGGGCATATCCGGTCGAAAGAATCGAATATATTTCCCAGCTGCGTTGCTGTGCAAGTTCATTCTGCGGTATGCCGGAGAACCGCGCGATGGCGTTGTGCCAGCTTTCCAGGGATCCGGCTTCTATACCTTCCGGAAGGGGCAGTTCATCGTAATACTTTTTCAGCAATGCCGCAGCACCACGAATATTCTGCAACGGACTTTCCTTTAATTCCTCCGGCGTTCTGCCGATACGTTCGGCAGCGTGCCTCAGACTGTATCCGAAATATTCATTATCCCACAATCCCATGACACCATACACTCTGGGCATACCGGAACAGGCGGCATTGGTATCAAATTTTTCCCACCGCATATGCGTCCATCGCGTTTCTGCAAATGACAATCCCCGCAGAATATCGGCAGGAACATCAAATTCAGATCCGGCCTGGTCAAAATATGCATTATAGAGTTCCCGCTCCTCTTCATGCATTTTTTGCTGAGCATCGACGCGAAGGTACGAAACAAAAATGAGGAACAAAGTCAACAGAATCCTTTTCACTCTACACTCCGCAATTATTTATCGTTGTTGTTCTGATGCAATTCGTGTCCTATTTTGGTCCACAATACCGCCCCGCTGTGTAAGCGCGTAGACGACAACATTCAACCCGAACTGCAGCTGACGCGTATTATCGTACGGTCCGCCCGCCGCAGTCGGCAAATACTTCCATGCACCCCAGGCAAAACAATATCCTTTGTTTGAGATCAAGGCAACCATTCTGCCGTTAATAAATATCGCTTCCACATACGGATAGATTTCTTTGATCTCCCGCACGCGGCGATCGTATCGCACGAGATCGTCGCCGCTCGGCGGTCCGTTAAAATTTTCCCACGATTTATAGAGCGGATGGGTGCCGGGAATCCGTTCAAAAATCGCCTCGTATCCCAATGCATCCTTGAGCATCTGCCGCACGGTAATATTGAATGCACCCGGCTGATAGGCATTACCGTCGTCGATAAAGATAAATCCGCCGTTCCGTAAATAGTTACCCAGATTGCGTGCTTCTTCTTTAGTATACTTTACCGACGCCTGGAATCCCATCATAAATAAAAACGGAATTGTTCCTAATTCTTTTGAATCGAGACGTATCGTACCGCGGATACTGACGCGAAGATTTGTACTGTCGTTGGCGTACTGCGCAAGGCTCTGGAGAGCCAACGGAACAGAATTCCACGACGGTTGATTATCGACAATATCCCAACCGGTCGCCGGTGATTTTTCCAGCCGTGATGAATGATATTCCAATTGATAAATATTCAAAAATCCGCGGATATCTTTTTTATTTTTCGGATTCACTTCAATGAAACCGTCGAATCGGTCTTCAAAATTCTCCGACGAAAGCAGGTTCTCCCGCATCGCTGTCAATCCACCGCCTCCGCCGCCGCGCGTATTTTCCACATCGTTGGCAAATTGCGGGCCCCAATCAGTCCCATCTCCCGGACCGGCACCATAGCCGCCGCTTCCACCGACTCCGAAACTTCTGCCATAGCTCGTTGCACCGCCGGGAACACCCCAGCCGAGATCGGATGCACCGGTTGATGCAGTTAATGCGCCGAAAAAGACTGAACCTTCGCTCGGTCTTCCGCTGCCGGATGTCGGCGCCGATTGTGCGTTTGTCGCCGGTGCATTCGATACGGGAACATCGGCTCTGGAAAATACAATCTGGCGGGCATTTGTTTGGGGAACATAATCAACTTGTTTTGCAAGGTCGAATGATTTGACAAATCGCGGCGGCTGCGCTTCGAACTTTACCGGCGGTTTAATAATATCGTACGTTTTTATATCGACACTGATAAAATATTCCGTCTCTTCCGAACGATTGAGCAATACCGCGGTTCCGATGACAAGGTGGAACAAGCCCGATCCGACGATGCCCAACAGAGAATATTTTTTATAGGATTGTATTTTTTGAGACAGTGTCATTGATTCTTGTCCGACTCCAGCCACCGTTTATGCTGTTCTGCAAAAAAGACCACCATTTGCGCTTCCGGCACCGACGAATACTTCTCGATAATTGCCGTGAAGAGTTCCTTGGCTTTTTTCCGGTCACCTAATTCGGAATACGCCGACGCGATGTTTGCCTCGCAGGCATACCGAACATCGGCATCCGGATATTTCACAATGAGTTCTTCCAGGAGCGGTATGGCACGCTGAAAATCCTGATTATCGAAGAAGATCATCGCTCGTGTGTACTCCTGAAACGAATTAATTTGATTTAGTTCGCGCACCAAGCCCATCGCTTCACCATATCGCGAATACTCCTTATACTTGTCGAGGATTATTTGATATGACGATTTTGCTTTTTCGTAATCTTTGAGATTATAGTAGAAATCACCGATGCTGAAATAGGCATCCGGAGCCTGTGTGCTGTTCGGATATGTTTGAGTGAATCGCTCGAATGATTCCACCATCCTCAGCGTATCCCCGAGACGATAATGGCACCACCCGATGTTATAGAGCGCCGTTGTGGCATATTCCGACGCGGGATATAACTTTGCGGTCCTGTCGTATTCCTGTATCGCCATGTCGTATCGCTCGGCGTTATAATAGATCTCCGCAATCTCATACTGCACTTGCGGAATCTTCTGTGCTTTTGGATATTGCTGTATATATTTTTTCTTTATTCGTACGGCGTCGTCCACCTTCCCGATGCCAAAGAGAGAAATGCTCCGATAGTACAAAGCCGTTTCACTTTCCGGACCGTCCGGGTATGCCGAGTAATACGTTTCCAACAATTTCTCAGCATGCAGATATCCCTGCCCTTCAAAGAATAATACGGATGTCTGCCATACGACATCTTTAATATATGGATGTCCGGGAAGTTTCTTTACCGCTTCCTGCAAGATCGCCACGACATCATCCATTCTCATAAGATTCCCGTACGCATTCGCCAGCGCCGCATATGCCTTTGCCCGGGAATTATCATCGGCACTGTCGGAGCGGACTACCTGAATGCCGAATTCGGTTACTTTTTGATACTCATTCAACTGCGCATACAATTCCGTCAGAGCAGAAAGGTATTTAATTTTGTCCGTTTCTGAAGTGGATTGCTGGATCAGCGTGATAATCCTTTGGGTTGCCTCTCTCTTTTTTCCGACTCCGAGATACGACAGGGCAAGTTTTTCGTTGGCTGTCGGGACTGTCGATGCGAAATTCTTGATAAAGGCATCCTGGGCAAGGCAATATTCGAGGTCATCAATTGCTTTGGCAAACTGTTTTGTCTGCTGATGGAGCGCACCGCGTGCGTATCGCGCCTGCAATTTCGCATTCTCGACGACGGTCTCGTCTTTTATGACTATTGACATTTGTCCGATTGCATCGTCAAACTTTCCCATCGACGCCAGCAACTCACCGTAGGATAAATGCGCGTAGGCTTTTACTTCAGAGGAATCCGGAAGTTCACGGATGATGCCGACAATATACTCTTCCGCCTCCGACTGTTTATTCTGTGCCGTCAGTATTTTGACCACGCGTGCAAGCGAGTACGGATAGAACTGCGACGTCGTTATCACCTTTCGCAACGATGCTGCGGCTTCGTCATTGTTACCGGAGAAGAATTGCGACATTCCGCGAAAATACATTACTTCACTTAATACATTTTCGTCGCTCACCACCGTGGTCAATTCATCGTACCGTTGAATAGCCGCAGCATAGTTTTTCTCGTCATAATACGACCGGGCGGTTTGCATCCGGGCATGACCGTACTCCTCTGTTGTCGGGAACTCATCAACGACTTGCCGGTAGCACGCCCTTGCCTGATCAAATTGTTTGAGGCTTAAAAATGCATTCCCCCGCATAATCAGAGCTTTTGGTGTAAATTCACTGCCGGCGTGATTTGTCAGGAAGGAGTCTGACGATGCCACAATCTGATCGTGATTTTTTGCAGCACTGTAGTTCAGCAATGCAAAGAAGCGGGAATTCTCCAATGTAAAGTCGGCTTCAAGGGCAAATTCCCAATACGCTTTGGAATAAAAATCGTATTCTTCGGCTGCACGCTCAAACTCTTTTTGATCCTGATATGTCCGCGCGATTTTATACTGCATCCGTGCCTGGAATATTTTATCCTGAAAATGCTCGTCGATCGCCCGCCGGAATACTGCAATGGCCGGTTCCGTTCCTTTCACCCGCAGCATCAGTTCCGCCCATCGGATATATGAAATCTCGATCAACGACGGCAGCAGTGTATAGGTACGGATAATGTATTGATAGCGTTGTACAGCAGAATCGATCTCACTGAGATGTTCGTATGCTTCCGCAATTTTGAATTCGGATTTCGACACCAGTTCGAGGCTGGTATTATCGGATTCCCTGTTCGATGTTGCTTCAAAGATTTGCCGTTCGCGGTTGGCACGAAGCTCCATGCTTTGAAAATCAGTTTTGGTAAACGATTCCGGCTTGTATTCACCGACGAGCTGAGTGAAAGCAATCAACGCGTCTCTCCATTGTCCGGCATCGAGCGAGTTTTGTCCAATCTGGTACATCGCTCGCACGCGGTACGGGCTGTCCTTAAAATTATCGGCAAGGAATCGGAAAGCGGCCGACGAACTGTCATACCAATCCATGAACCGGAATGCCCAGCCAATGTCGTAGTGTGCTTGTTCTACTTTTTCGTCAAAGGGATGTTCGGCAATGAGTGTGCGCGCTTCGGTAATTGCGCTGTCATATTGCTTTTTCTGAAGAAACAGGTCGTAGATTTGATAGCGCGAAAGTATCAGCAGTTTCGGAGAATCATCACGTGTCAATGCCACCCGGAATGTCGCGATCGCGGAATCAACCATCCCCATGGTGCGATAGGCATTGGCCTTCTGGTAGATTGCCGCAGAACGAACCCCGACATTCAACTCTCCGTTCAGCAATACCACCCGGACACTGTCTGCAGTCAGGAGGTCGCTTTCCGTTTCGAGTATCTGATCGTATTGTTCAATCGCCTTGACATAATTACGCGCGGCAAAATAATTTTGCCCGGATGTAAATGACTCCCGTAGTTCCTGAGGAGTAGGAACGAAATATGCCAGGCCGGCCGCGGCAAGGAGCACCGATATGATAATTTGAAATGACATAAAACCCTAAAAACAGAATCGCAGAGCAACAGAGGCGCAATGACCGCACTCCGCGACTCTGCGACTCTGCGTTTCGTGAATCGCGTTGGACTACTTCATCATCACCATTTTTTTCGAGGAGGTGAATTCTCCGGCTTTCAGGTGATAGATGTAGACGCCGGAGGAAACCTGACGTCCCATATTATTCTTACCATCCCACGTCACCGTGTATGATCCGGCGTCGTGTCGCTCGTTGATAAGCGACCGCACTTCGCGGCCGAGGATATCGAATATCCGCAGCTGGACATTGACGGAATTCGGCAGATCAAACCGGATCCGTGTCGTCGGATTGAACGGATTCGGGAAGTTCTGCGACAGATCAAATTTCGACGGAATATTCGGCATGATTTCATACTCTACACCCGTCAGAGTTTCCTGCAGAATGATCGCATCCGCTCGGATCAAAGAACTGTCTTGTCGGGCGCGATTGACCAGCGAATCGGCATAATAAGCGTTGACAAGAGTGGTGTCATTTTCCACGCGAATATATCCGTTGATTGCGCCGGCACCGTGGGCGTCTCTCGTACCGGAACGGAGAAATACTGCCGCGCCTAAAAAGACTCGGTCGGATCCTCTGTTGTTTTGATTCACAACAACTTCTTTCACTTCACCGCCGCCCCCCTGGAAGATGAGATATTTTACGGCAGGTGACGAATTCACAGAACCAACCGGCACCCGTGCATAGACATTAAATGTATCAAGTTCAGCACCATGGCCGCCAAGCATGGGAATGGAGGGGAAATATTCCACGTATGCCTTATTTTGCATCGCGGGGTCTCCATCCAAATGGTAAATGTATCCGACATAACTTGCACCGCTGCTTCCGGTCGACAATGTTTGCCATTTATTTAAATTGGCAAGATCCTGATACACCACCGGTGTCTGCGGATACACATACGATCCCTGGACATCGTTTTCTTCAACCAACACGCCCGTTCCTACGCCATTTCCCGTTACCGGTATCACAAACGGACTTTTTGTCGTATCATTGCAATAGATGCGAATGGTCGTATTCCGATCCAATGCAATGGTGTCCGGTTTAAATTCTACCGATACTGTTTGAGTTCCGTTGATGGCGGGAAGCAGGAACGGTGTTGCCGGCAATCCGACCATCGAATAATAGCGGGGATTCGCGATGACAACACTGTCAATCCGTAATGCAGATTCACCGCCGCTGGTGATGACGAGATCCTTATGATAATTATCCGCAGCATTCCTCTCGGATTCATAGATCGAGACATTGCCAAAGTTTAGCTGTGCGGTTGCATTCAGTGTCGGTCCGGTCGGTATCTTGCGGATACGGAGAAGATCGGCCCGCAGCACTGCATTGGTTGCAATAGTGCGATAAATGTTCACGCTGGTGAAATCTCCCTGATTCAGAAATATCGGGAGATCATGGAGAGGGTAAAAGAACGGCGGTGTAATCAGGCCGCTTTGATTGAACGCATATCGAATGGTATCGATAGAAAATGCAGGGATTATGGTCACCTGGGCATTGTTCTCGGAATTTGATGTAAATGGAATAGCACCATGTTCTATGAAATAGTATCCTGCAGAACCCGGTTGGCCGTTTACGCTGTCAGGTAATTGAAATCGATATTCTGTTGAAGCAATAGCATCAAATGTATATGTACCGCCCAGGTTACCGCCCGCGATCGGATATGGAAAAGCCGAAATTCCTGTTTGACTCGATGCCCAATTTCCGGTTCGGATGATTTCGGGACGTTTTGGATTCCCTAATTCATCGAATGGTGCATTATAATGGGGTTCATTGACCACACTGGAATTAAGAATGAAATTATAGTTAATACCGTTTCCACTGATCGGAATGCTGGCATTCGTTTCTGCAGAGTCGTTGCTCACAATCACCAGCGTATCGGCGATTGTTTCCTCCTGGAACGGCCGGAAACCGACGACGACATTTCTCTTTTGGCCGGGAGGAATGACGACCGGGAACGATCCTCCATTCGCCACTTTGATATCCCACCGGTTGGGAGTTGTTGTTGCATACACATCGGTGACTTCAACATTTGACGTACCGAGATTATACAGCGGAATTTCCTTGTAGGTAATGCTGCCGAGAGGTGCATCGAGCCAATTCTCGCCGACTCGCAACGTGTCGAATCCATCGCGGCTTCGTCGTCCGAATTCCAGATCCGGTCCTGTTGCTGAACTTCGCAGGATCCGCATTGCATCGGCCCGCATGATTGCGGAACCCGAAAGAGAATCTGCCGCAACCGTCAATTTATAATTACCGACACCCAATGTATCGATCATAATGGGAACCCATGCGCCAATAGCAACACTGGCCAGGGTGATTGCCGATCGTCTCAAATCATGCCGCACGGAATCCTGAATAACACTGCTGAATTCATATTGCAGAGTATAGTAAATATCGGACGCGTTGTTCGCTGCTTGAAGAACATAATTGTATATCAGATACGTCCCCCCTTTTTCCGGCGGGACACTGACAATCCATGTTGCAGATCGTCCCGCAATTATTTCACCACCCAGCTGCGATGTCTGACGATAATTTCCGCCGTATGCGAGACCTGTCGTGCCGTTAAACCATGGCCCCACTTCAAAATATTCCGGTGTGTTGGCGGTTCCACCCTGAGGCTGGTTGGAGGGATTATCAACCGTGATGTAATTGGCGGGATCAAGGTGCTGCTGTCCCACACTGCTGTTAGACAACATCACCAAAGCCGCGAACAACAAGGTGTAAATGTTTTTCATGGTGTCTCTCCTTTTTTATTACGTTCGATCAGTTATTTTTTTCTTACTACAATTTCGAGCACTTCCGTCGGTTTACCAATGTATTGGATATTGTCCACCAGGTACCCGTTCGGATAGATTCTATAATAGATGATGACGCTGTCCCTGCCGCCGGGCTGCACTTCGGCAGAAGCGTCGTCCCACACAGGGAAAAATGTTTTTCCTCTCGAAGTAAATTGAGAGGTATCGGTCGAACTGCGATAAATCTCCCAATCACGCAGATTCGCCTGCAAACGATCGGTACCGTACCGCAACGAATCATACCCCCATCGGAGGTGAATCACCTTTTGACCGACGCTATTGGTATCGACACTATAGGTCAATCCGATGATCTCCGGCACTTTGCTGTCATGAATGTTCGGCACAACGCTTCGTTCATCGTCGCAACCAATGATCATTGCCGCTAGGAATAATAATACGTACGTAATTCGATTCATACTAATATAATGGTATTGAAAAACTCATTAACGGTCTGTGAGGTGAATCAACCGCCGCAATGCCATGCATCGGCATGGAGTGATCATCGGAAAAGAGCGTTTGCCCCATATCCTCTGTATTATACAACAAATCCACAATATTAGCCGTCCACACCACCGCACTGACTAAAAGGAAAATGTTTCTCCGGTCTCTGTCCTGAACCAATTTCTTTTGAACGCCGATCATATCGGTATATAACTGGTTGGCACTGATCCAATTCGTCGCTATGGAATATTGATACTCCAAAGCGTCAAGCCGTTCGTTTCGTGCGATATAATTATTATGCGAAATAGCAGCCGTCAGTATGGAACCGAATGCAACGACCGTAAAACTCACTCCTTTATACGTATGCCCCAGCATCGTTTGTCCGGAGCCGGGCAGGACGCAGGAATATATCAATGCCGTTGTCTTGCGGGATTGCGATTCTTCGCTGCTTAATTGTATTCTTTCACCACTCTGCACGGAATCCGTCATTTGAAGGGCGGTATACAACGATAACGCCTGCAGTGTCGGATCTCCCGCGGTAAGGGTTGAGACGAACATAAAAAGGACTAATACAAGCGTTCTACTTTTTTGCATTTGTTCCCGTCTTAATACCGTAATATACTATGTTAGTGAACAATTCTCTATGTGGTTCAAAATTCTTACCGACACGCATTTCCGGCGGTCCAAACTCTCCCCATGCGGTTGCATAACCGCGATTCGTCATCACAATCACCGGACGCTCCTTATAATACAATGCCCATAATGTGGAGCGCGATTCCCGGTTGTCGTCGGTGATTAATTGTTCATCCACCGGCGGCAATGTCGTAATCTGTTTCCACGTACTGAAGATTTTATGATCGCTCGGTAATTTCCCGAACCGTGCGTCGTTTTTAAGAATCGTTCCGACGTTCAGTACGTAATTGTTTAATGTCTGCCAATTCTCACTTTGCGCCATTGCCGATCGTTCATCAATTATGACGAATCCGCCTTTTTGAATAAACCGGGCTGTTGCTTCTTCATGAGATTGCGTCAAAGTCACCTGTCCCTCATCCGAGACAATTAAAAGAATGTTTGCCCGGTCAAGGTCTTGGCTTTGTATTGCCGATTTGACAAATGTCGCATTGAATTCGGTATTCTGGTTCCAATAATTCGACATCGGTTGCATCAATTGCGATACATCGCTGACATTCGTGGTCTTCACCGCAATCGTCACATCACCGCCTGGTATTATACCCGGTGGAAAGAGATCAACGGCTGCCTCCATTGTTCGCCCGGCTACGGTACCGGATGTTTTCGGCAGTTCGAATTGTTCACGCGAAAAATAGAAATTCAATGTCGTGAATTCGGATGCCTGATTATTTTCGTCGTACCCAAGAATAAAATCTTTTATCGTCAGCTTTACCTGTTCTACTTCGTCGACCAACGGATCGAAAACGATCAAACCATCGCGCACATCGCCGCGAAAGATCGGTTTCCCCAGATAATGCACGGTTCTCCGGACAATGCCCATCCTGCTTTCAAAAACATCATCATCAATACCCGACGTTCCCTTCCGTCGTTTGAAGTACGCCTCCATGCTGTAATTCCTGCTTCCCTTTTCTTCGCGGCCATAACACGCCAGCGCATCACCTCTATCGGTAACGAGGATTGCATTTTCGGGATCGAAATTGATTTTCCCCCCGGCATAATTATAGATTGTCACTTTAAATACCGTAAATCGGTTTGGTACGTATCCCAAATCCGGATCGACCCAGTCTCCGAAGGTAAAAGGATTTGTCGAAAACTGACCCGACGTTGACTGTTCCGGGAATTCAAATGTATTGAGTTGATAATCGGTCATGTATTTCAACTCAATTTTATAATCCTTTGCGTCATAGATCACGGTCTGCTTATCGTCGCTCAACCTGATCTTTCCGCTGTCGGCATTTCCCATCAGTTGCATGTTGGGAACAAGCGTATATTCGACCCTGTCCGAAGGAAACATGACGTAATGGTAGACACTATCGCAACCGGCGAGACAACAGACAGCTAATGCAACGATGAACGCGCGTTTCACTGGATCAATATCCTGCAAAAATGGTGAAGTATATCAATGAAAATTGAGTGTTGTTCTTCCGCTCATCAAACCGTTGAAATTCAAAACTGGTAACTTTATATCCAAAATCGATCACAATATTATACCCGCTGTATTGCGTACGGTTCGTGACCGAAATAGCCGTCGTCGAAGAATTGAAGTCGCCGACGCCGTCCCTCAAGAATCTGTTTTTGACCATGAGAAATTCGGACATGCCGAACAACTTTGTTCCCTGCACACCGAAATGGAGTTCCGTATTATCGGTTAAACGGTAATCGGTCCGGAAAATCGGTATGACGGTCTGCGTATGCGTTGCAATATTGGTGGAATTGGATCCGTCGTCAAACGCGTTTTTGGTGACGATCTTCAATGTTCGCACCTTGAATTGAGGACGAAGTTTCAATCGGTTGTCGAGCAGCGAATAGGTATAATCGATCTTATTCACCAAGCCGAGAGAAGTCCGTTCACCCTGAAATTGTTCGTCGATCAATGTACCCTGCTGGAGCTTCTCGAGCGTCGGTACACCGACGATAAACCGGTCGTTGAATTCGAACCGGACATTGTTTTCGATGTTGAAATTCTGAATCTGCGTGTACTGCGTCCCGATATACAGCGTATGGACAAGGCTGTTCCGATACAACACAGCATCGCGTATGTATGCCGGAGTCGGATCTGCCTGAATCACGCCCGAAAATTGGAAACCGTCATTGGGAAGATCGTCCCACACGCGTTTGAGGGTATAGTAGAGATCGATAGCGCCAAAGCGCGGAGTAGCAACGCCGTACGTTGCCTTGAAATAGTTGACATGGTTCCGTCCGCCCCGGATAATACCGTCTTCACGAAGCAGTCCGAGTCCGAATTGAAGATTTTTTGCCGCTTCAAACGTGGAGAAATAATGGTACCCGTCGATGTCGGGATTATACGGATAGTCAGGGTAAATGTCGTTCTCCTGCACGTCAATCACACCGTTGTTATTCCAGTCATCGCCCGCTTCGAATGCCGGCGGATCGCTGTAATACGTCATAAAATCTTCGGTGTAATCCGGAAGTCCGTTTGAGTTCCTGTCGTCGTCCGGGATACCGTCTCTATCCTTATCTTTGCCGGGAAAAATACCGGTATCCGGTTTTCGGATGATGTCGCTCAATCCGGTCAATTCATTCACGTTCTGTCGATACCCGAGTGAATACGGATTGACATTGACAGAATTCGGATTCAACACATCCGTATTGCGTGGAAACGATGTATTGGGTTTGGCGTTATAAAAATAGAATCCGTCCTCCCATCGATCGTTGTCATCATTGTCGTCGACAAGTGCAAAAAACGCACCGCCGGGCAAAATACCGTCCGTACGGGTTTTATTGATATCGTCTGCGGTGTACCCGTACTGATCGGGAGGATTATACGTAATCGTTCCCTGCCCGCCGGGAGAACTATAGAAGCTGTTCTCCAGCATATACAGATCAAGAGCGGTACCATACCACGGATCGATCCGGTATCGTTCGCCGCCGATTGTCAATCGCCCGATCTTCTTCGTGCCGCGGAGAAAGAATGCTTTTCCCGTTTGCTCCATATGCGTTGACGCAAGCAGCGGATACTTTTTATACGAATTACTGGTATTGAATTCTCCCTCGATATCGAATCCATTCCAATTGAATTTGAAATTCAATCCGTACACCGACATACCGGTGTTGAGACCGTAATTGTAGGTGACCCACTTTTTATTCGAACCGTCTTGCACATTGCCGGTGGCACGTTCCACCGTAAAAAATGGTGTCGGACGGCCCAGGCGGGTACTGTCGGTATGGTTTGGATAGAGATTTAGTTGCTCAGTTGGGTATTCATCCCGCTGCAACACCCAATCCTGTGCAGCATCCAGTGCGTAGTCGTTTGCCAGCAGCAATTGGAACGAAGCGGACTCCGTGGAAAACGGCATCACAAAAGCATAGACATAATTGGAATTTCCGCGAATCTCCAACGGATATGACGGCGGCGGAATATTTCCGTAATTGAAGCGGTAAGCATTATACGATGTTTGGTTGAACGGCACCGGACCAAGAATCGGATCGTCAAAGAATGTCGCGCCTTCAGTATAGAGTCTCTCCGTTATCGAAAAATCCTTAAAGACATAATACTGAATGGGATTATTGAGATTCGTATTGAACGGACTCGGCACTCTTCCGTTGATATTGACTGTGGACCGCGCGACTCCGTTGATGATCACTTTGGGGGGAGCGTATAACATGGCGCCGGACAAGTCGGTCGGCGAATCATCGCGAACGCGGACGAAAATGATACGGGGAACGGCATTGGCAACATCCCCTTTCATGGAACTGGCGTCGCTGTTGATGCTGCTGTGGCGCTGGTGCTGATTGATATAGGTGGCGCCGATGGTGAGGACATCGCCGATATCTGTCTCAAAATGACCGCCAAACAGATAGACCGACCAGTCGCGCGGTCTGGAAATAGAATTCGGCAGTGATGACGCATCGAACCGGATGCGGACCGGATCAGAAACCCGGGACGCAAGTATGCTGCCGCGGTATTTATTGGTGGCGGCATCCCACCGTATGCCGTTGAAGCGCGCCTTATCCAGCGTCAATGATGTAAATTTGGTCCGGATCGCTTCTCCCAGCATAATGCGGGATGCAAATCCGCCGTATTGATCGCTGCCGATGAGGAGATTATTGAACCAAAGATTATAATATTTCGATTTTTGCACGTTGCTGCCGCCGAGGACCGGATCGATGAATTGGCTCTGCGATTCTCCCAATTCGTACACCGAAAGACCGTCGACAAGAAAATTTCCGAAGTTATCGTAAATCTTTCTCTTATTGAACTGAACGCTGTAATTCTCGTAGTTTCTGCCGGAATAGTTTGCATACCCGCCCGCTCCCTTAATCTGATCGCGGTTGATAAATTGACCCGCCGCATCACCGGAGTGCATGCTTACTACGACAATACAGATGATGATGAATCGTTTCATATTACCATTCATAGCCGACTGAAATGGATGAGATCCCACCTACGTTTCGCATAAATGCCTGATAGGAGTAGGAAAAATCGATGATAAAACTGTCTATCTTCAATCCGAAGCCGCCGTTATATTCACCCTGAGAATCCTCTGCGGTCAATCTGCCCCCGCCGAGCCGAACAAAGAATTCGCTCTCCACACCTCCGAGCGACGATCGCAATGCCATCAATTCGCCGCCAATAGTGATCTTGACGTCACCGTCGCTGAGCATTGTTCCGGCCATAACGGAATAATTATATTTCCGTGAATGGAACATCGCTCCTGCATTCAAGGACATTGGCAGCGCTGCATCGCTCGATCCGTTGGACGCGGTGGACGGTTGTGTGATGTTCACAATAGATGCTCCGACAGAGAGGTCGTTTTCTTCGGCAATTTCTGGTATGATATAACTGATTCCTGCATCGAATGTGAACCCGGTATACGAGAGGGCCGGCTCCGGAACTGCATTTTCACCCTGCGGTGCATCGGCGCTCCACCGAAGTACTTTGACACTCGCTCCAACGGATAGATCTTCACCAAACATTCTAGTGGCAAACGAGCCGATAAAAACCTGTTCGCTCCAATGATTCGGTGAAAACTGGCTTACACCTATTCCAATGACACCAATCGATCCCAATGAATAGGCACCGCCGGCATTCATGAGATTCATATTGTCACCATCAATACTCGGATAAAGATTCGCATAGCCGGCAAATACATTTGCCGACGTTTCAAATCCGATGGCGGCAGGATTATAATAGAGCAATGATGCATCCTTGGTCATGGCTACAACCGATCTGCCGAGCGCCGTCGATTTAGGATGAAATCCTTTATCTACAAATGCCTGTCCGAACAAGGCACCGGTAAAAAGAAGTGTAAAAATGATATGGATGTACGTTTTTCTCATGATTAATAGGCTACGACCACAGTTCGGGTGACGACCATCCCGCCATTGTCGCTGTCGAGCGAGACCTGTATTATATAGACACCGGGACGAACAAGTTTGCCCGAACCATCTTTCCCATCCCACAAAAATCCCTTTCCGCCGGAACGCGGATCTCCAAAAAATGGATTCACGGCGGATCTCATATCTGCTATTGTGCGTACCAATTCACCGGCAAGAGAGAAGACCTTGATCCGTAACGGCTTTGGCTTCTCAAGATTTGCAATCGAAAAGTCGATAATCGTTGCATCGTTCTTACCGTCTCCATTTGGTGTGAATGGATTCGGATCTATTCTGACATCAACCAACGGCGTTGCCGGTACGCCCGTCGTGAATACCTGCCATCCGGTCCCAAGCGAAGTATATTTCACATCCACGCTTTGCGGATTCCACGATGCACCCTTGCTGATGAGTTCCGAAGGGAAACTTCCCCCCTCGATCAATTTTGTGGAAAAAACGATGGAAATCACTGCGGTGGCAGAAATGGTTGTAGGAAATGCGATGGTCATCTTTTCCGGTGAAGGTAAAAATTGGAACGGAACACCGGCACCGTTCACCGAAACGCTCCGTACAATCGACGGACTTGGCGTCAGTATATTGATCGTATCGATTCCTAACGATGTCCCTGACATAGCAGCATTGATTGTATACGTAAGAGTAACCGGACTAAGAACAGGTACTTCCTGCGGAGAGATGGAGGCAGAAGTGGAATCCGATACCAAAGAACTTTGATAGACTATCTTGATTCCCTCAACTTTTGGAGTCGACAAATTGGACGTATACAATCGAAGCCTGTATTGAAAATATTTTCGCGGTTCGGACACGATGATCTTCCCTCCCGCGGTAGCCGCAGCGGCTGATTCAAAAACGACCGGCGAAGACCATTCCGACCACTGAGTGCTGTCGTAGGTGTTGGAAGTACCGGTTCTCATTTCAACAGCGACACTTGTCCCTTCCGGTATGTCGGTGTTAAGATGGACAAAGGCAAAATTTGACGGGGTATTTCCGGTTGAATCCACTTGTGAGACGTAAAATCCTTCGGTGACGTATCCTTCACCGTATATTTCAAACTCGGAAATAACGGTCGATTGTGTCGGGTGTTGTTTATCGATGGCAAATGTCAGATAGCGGACCGGCTGCGCATCGGAAATAAATGCGGTATGTCTGGCGGAATCAAGATTATTGAATTCCTGAAATATTCGGGATTGGCGGTTCGAATCAAGGCCGGCATAATAGGAGAATGCCTGAGGGCGAAGATTGTAGGAAAATGTGGCATTGCCAAGGCCGATGACAACGATCCTGTTGACTTTTCGCGTCACTTGCAGATCAATCTTGATCGATGAACCGACGTTGGTCGGTGTCGTGAACTCTACATAGGAAAAATAATTTTTGTCGTGGAGCTTTTCCGCGTTCATCTTCGTCGTATCGGGTTTCTGTTCGTTGTTCAACGGAAAACTTCCGACATAGACCGTTCGCATTTTTGAATTTAATGCAAGATTTTTCGCATCGCCGGGAGCAAGTTGTATTTTTCCTAATACGGATTTCAAATCGATATCGGCGGAGAGTGACGGATCGTATTTCGTCGTGTCGGAAAACACAAAGGAATAGACAAGCGAATCCCCGGAACTAAATGCTGTCGAGGAAAAACTGGCGAGTAACAGGAGAAGAAGTAGCGTTCGGATAACGATCATACAACCAGTGTTACGTGAGCAAAAAATGTGGAGGCGAATCAATTGTCTGCTTAAAATATACAGGCAAAACGGAAGGAAAGCAACGATTAATTTCGGGAATTATTTCTTCAGCATCCCTTCAATGATCACGACAAATTCCCCTTTCGGAGTTCCTGAGGAAAAATATTGGCAGAGGTCCATGAGAGTGCCCCGGCGAATCTCCTCAAACTTTTTGGTCAATTCTCTTCCCACAACGGCATTTCGAAGACCGAGGGTGTTGTGAAGTTCCTGCAACGTACGGACGATTCGATGCGGCGATTCGTACAAGACAATCGTTCTCGACTCATCTTTCAGTTTCTCTAATTTCGTCTTCCTCCCTTTTTTGTGGGGAAGAAATCCTTCAAAGACAAAAGAATGGGTCGAAAATCCGCTGGCCACCAAGGCAGGAACAAATGCCGTTGCTCCCGGCAACGGAATGATGGTGATGCCGCTGTCGATTGCGGCGTTGATAATCGAATATGCAGGATCGGAAATTCCCGGCGTGCCGGCATCTGAAACAAGAGCGACGGATTTCCCTTCGGTCAGACGATCGATGATTTGAGGAACGCGGATGTGTTCATTCTGCGAGAAAAAACTAATCAACGGTTTTTGAATCTGATAGTGATCAAGCAGAAACTTTGTGGTTCTCGTATCTTCCGCTGCGATAAGGTCGACTCCCCCCAACACATGAAGAGCACGCACGGTGATATCACCAAGATTCCCGATCGGGGTCGGAACAATGTACAGCGCCCCGGATGTAATTTCTTCATTCACAAAGTGCCGATGATGATGTCGGTCGTTTGACCGTAAGTCCGGATCATATGCCCCAATCCCTCACATACCGGAAATCGACATTCATGGTCCGGTGGGATACTTTTGCAATGACGGGCGGAAGTCGTTTAAATTGATTCATCCGTATTCTATTCCGCACCGTTGTAATGAATTTCATATCGAATCCCATCGACACCAATTCCTCGTCCGTCCGGCGTTCGTCGACCATACTATATAAAAGCCGGTCGACATCGTGGTACGTGAATCCGAGTTCCCCTTCGTCGGTTTGGCCCTGCCAGAGATCGGCGGAGGGCTTTTTTGCAATAATCGTTTCGGGAACTCCCAATTCTTTCGCCAATTCCCGCACGTGGGATTTATAGAGATCGCCGAGTGGATTGATAGCACACGCCATGTCGCCAAATAACGTTCCGTAACCAAGAAGTGACTCGGTCTTATTCGATGTTCCGATCACCAAACCTTTTTCTTTCTGCGACATATCGTACAGAATAATCATCCGTTCACGCGCCATAATATTCCCGCGCCGCAATTGATCGGTAATGTTCTGTACCTCAAACAACGGTTCCACCATGGGTGTAATCTCGACGGTAGCAGATCGTATCCCGGTCTTTTTCACTACCGCTTCAGCATCGCGGATGCTATCCGGACTGCTTGTCCTGTACGGCATCAGCACCGCCGTCACATTATGGGCACCGAGCGCTTCTGCCGAAATGAATGCCGATACTGCAGAATCGATCCCTCCGGACAATCCGATGACTGCCTTCGAAAAACCGGCATTATGAGTCTGATCCTGAACGAATTGCACCAGCATAGAATGCACATGGCTCATATTGAGCGCCAGGGGATGATCGTTGTGAAGTGTACTGTCCATAATATAGAAAAGGGAGCCATCGTAAAAGAAGATGGCTCACTGTCGGTTTAGAGTTCTCCCACACTTAATTCTTTAAGTGCATTTTTAATGATGCCCAACCCCTCGGTTAATTCATCTTGAGTGATCGTCAACGGCGGCCGGAACCGTATCGAGCGATCGCCGCATCCGATAAGGATCAATCCTTCCTCATACGCTTTTGTAATCAGTTGATTCCGATTCTGTGCAGAATCCAGATCAAAAGCGCTCATCAATCCGCGCCCGCGGGAGTTCGACACTAATGCGGGGAATTCCTTGGCCAAATTGTCCAATTGGCCGATCAGAAATTGTCCCTGACGTTGTGCGTTCTCCACCAGATTGTCTTCCTGAATAACTTCAAAAACCCGTTTGGCACGCACCATGTCCACCAGGTTTCCGCCGAATGTGGAATTGATGCGGCTTGCTTTCTTGAATACATTATCCGGTACATCGTCTATGCGGTTACTCGCCATGAATCCGCAAATATGTGTCTTTTTCCCGAACGACATCAGATCGGGTTTCACAAACCATTCGTGTGCCCACATCTTGCCGGTCAATCCGACTCCGGATTGGACTTCATCGAAAATTAAAAGCATCTCGCTCTCATCGCAGATCGTTCGCAATTGCTGCAGGAACTCTTTCCGGAAGTGATTATCTCCCCCTTCCGCCTGAATCGGTTCGATGATGATCGCCGCAATATCATCCGGATTGTTGATGATCGCTTCCTTGATCTGTTTGAGGGCAATATTCTCTTCGTCGATGACCTGCTTCAGATGCTCCTCATTCAACGGAAATTTTATCGCAGGGTTATGAATCCTCGGCCACTTGAACTTCGGGAAATAATTGGTTTTGGTCGGATCGGTGTTTGTCAACGACAGCGTATATCCGCTCCGTCCGTGAAACGAGTGCCGGAAATGGATCACCTGATGTCCTCGTTCCGTGGTATAACCTTTCGCGAAGTTTTTTCTGATCTTCCAGTCGAATGCCGTCTTCAAGGCATTCTCAACAGCCAGCGCGCCTCCGTCGACAAAAAAAACATACGGCATATATTCCGGCTGCGCAATCCGGGCAAAGGTCTCGACAAATTCCGCCATCTCAACGGAATAGACGTCTGAATTAGATGGCTTATTGACCGCTACATACGCGAGTTTTTCCAGAAACTCGGGCGTGGTCAGTTTTGGGTGATTCATCCCCAATGCTGATGAGCCGAAGAACGAGAAGAAATCGAGGAATTTTTTTCCGTAGCGTGAATCGTAAATGCGGCATCCCTGACTCTTTTTCAGGTCGATGACCATATCGAATCCGTCGGCGAGCATATGCCGTGACAAAGTTTGATGGACATCGGCAGGCAATATGGAAACGGGTGCGAACGGTTTCACTGCGCCGTTCGATGCACTGGATTTTTCTTTTTTATTGGTTACTATCTCGGACATGGTCCTCTCCTTCTATACTTTTTGGTTCATGAATATTGATCGAAGAAAAAAGGATCACGGCCTTCAGTAAAATTCCTGATGTTCGTAAAGGGATGTGATGTATGGTCGTCCGGTCATAGTGTTGGAATCGCTGACAGGCGTGCGTCGCCTGTCAGCGATTTGAATTCTGAGTTGTGTGTTCTAATAATTATCTATTTGTGCTCGTTGCAAGCTTCCGCTGTAATCGACATACACCGCTTTCCATTCCGTATAGAAATCATAGACAGTCCAGCCGCCCTCACGATGACCGTTACCGGTCTGCTTCACGCCGCCGAACGGCATGTGTGCTTCCGCTCCGATCGTCGGTGCGTTGATATAGGTAATACCGGATTGAATGTCGCGAATTGCCTGGAACGCACGGTTAATATCCCGCGTGTACAATGACGAAGATAATCCATAGATCGTATTGTTCAATATACGAATGCTTTCGGCAATATCTTTTGTACGAATGACTGAAAGGACCGGTCCGAAGATTTCTTCTTTTGCGATGCGCATTTCCGGAGTTACTTCGGTGAAAATGGTTGGCTGATGGAACCATCCCTTTGCAAGCGATCCCTCGGAGGCAATTTTACCTCCGGCGACCAATTGTGCACCTTCCTTCAATCCAATCTCAACATAACTTTGCACCGTTTCCTGTTGTCCTTTGTTTACGCACGGTCCGACCTGTGATCCCGGAAGCAGTCCATCGCCGAGTTTCAATTTGTTTGCTCGGTCAACCAACATCGTCATGAATTTGTCGTACACTTTCTCGTGGAGTATCAGACGGCTGGTCGCAGTGCATCGTTGTCCGGTGGTACCGAAAGCACCCCAGAGAACCCCGTCGAGGGCCAGGTCAAGATCGGCATCTTCCATCACGATCTGTGCATTCTTTCCGCCCAGTTCAAGAGAGACGCGCTTTAATGTATCGGCAGCCATTTTGGAGATATTTTTCCCGATTGCGGTAGAACCGGTAAATGAGATAAGGTCGACATCGGGATGTCCGACGATTGCATTCCCTACCTCTCCTCCGCCGCCATGAACGATGTTCACGACTCCCGGCGGCAATCCTGCTTCGTTCATGATATCGACGAGCATTGTCGCCGTGCGGGGCGTATCGGACGCCGGTTTAAATACGCAGGTGTTACCGGAAAGAATCGCCGGAAACATTTTCCATGTCGGGATTGCCATCGGAAAATTCCATGGCGTAATGATACCGGCAACGCCGATCGGCACTCTGATTGCCATGGCAAACTTGTTGGGAAGTTCCGACGGAACGGTGTTGCCGAATAAGCGTCGGCCTTCGGTGGCGGCATAGTATGCGGTATCGATTCCTTCCTGAACGTCTCCTCGGGTTTCGTCGAGCACCTTTCCCATTTCGCGTGTCATTTCGCGTGCAATCTCTTCTTTCCGCGCTACCAGCAGGTCACCGATCGTACGCATGATATCACCGCGTTTTGGAGCCGGAACCAATCGCCATTTTTCGAACGCCGCTCTCGCCGCTTTCACCGCTTCATCGACATCTTCTTTGGAGGATTTCGGAAATATGCCGACGACTTCATCCCAGTTGGCGGGATTTCTGTTTTCGAATGTTTTTCCCGATTTAGCATCTACCCATTTTCCGTTTATAAGATTTTGAAATTTCTGAGACATGACTATCCTTTCATCAATAGATTGTTATTCTAATCCGACTCTTTTAAATATGTAATCGACGTGCTGCAGGTTTTTCTTCGGATCAAAGGCTTCATCAAGTTCTGCAGCGGATATCGAGCCGCTGACTTCAGGGTCAGATGCCAGAATCTCCTTGAAATTTTTCTTTGATTGCCACACTTCCATGGCATATTTTTGGACAATGCGATATGCTTCTTCTCTTTTCATTCCCTTCTTTGTCAATGCCAAAAGCACCGGCTGCGAATACAACAGTCCGTGGGTAATATCCAGATTCTTTTTCATATTTTCGGGATACACCAGCAGCCGGTCGATGATATCGGTGAATTTCGCCAGCATATGATCAAGCAAAATGCAAGAATCCGGAACGATGATCCGTTCGACGGAGGAATGTGAAATATCCCGTTCATGCCACAATGCAACATTTTCCAATGCGGATTGTGCGTTGCTTCGCAGGACCCGCGCAAGACCGGAAATCTGTTCGCAGGTGATCGGATTCCGTTTATGCGGCATCGCCGAGGAACCTTTTTGCCCTTGGGAAAAATATTCCTCCGCCTCCAATACTTCTGTCCGCTGCAGGTGACGGATTTCTGTCGCAAATTTATCCAGCGAACTGCCGATCACGGCAAGTGTCGTCATAAATTCGGCATGACGGTCGCGTTGGATTACCTGCGTTGTCACCGGTGCCGCACGAAGGCCGAGTTTTCTGCAAACATATTCTTCTACCGAAGGACTCACATGAGCAAACGTGCCCACCGCACCGGATATTTGACCGACGGAAATGGATTCTATGGCGTGCGTCAGCCGTTGAAGGTTTCTGCGTGTCTCGTCGTACCACAAAGCGAGTTTCAGTCCGAAGGTTGTCGGCTCGGCATGAATGCCGTGGGAGCGGCCGATCATCACCGTCGTCTTAAATTCTTTTGCGCGCCGTGCCAGCACATCACGGAGTGCGCCAAGATCCTGCAAAAGCAATTCACCCGCCTGTTTCATTTGCACGGAGAGCGCCGTATCGACGACATCCGATGACGTCATACCGAGATGAATGAAGCGGGAATCCGGCCCGACAAATTCTCCCACGCTGGTGAGAAATGCGATAACATCGTGCTTTACTTCTGCTTCAATTTCATTGATGCGCTTAAGATCGAATTTTGCTTTTGCTCGGATCGTTGCCAGGGATTCCCGCGGAATGATACCGAGATCTGTCTGCGCTTCACAGGCGAGCAGTTCAATCTCCAGCCATATTGCGTATCGGTTCTCATCCGAAAAAATCGAGCCCATCTGCGGGCGTGTATACCGTGTGATCATTATTTTTGTTTTTCCAGTCGCATGTCGAGCGATACGATTTTTTTATCCCGATAGATCTTCATTTTCCAAAGGTCTCCGGCACGGCTTTCCTGCATAATGCCGAGCAGTTTATTCTCGTCCGTTATCCTCTCATCATTAATTTCCACAATGATGTCTGCAATTTGTATCCCTGCTCGTTCTGCCGGACTGTTCTTTTTCAGATCTGATACAATCACACCTTGCGCCTGACGCAGGCCGAAATATCGGGCGATCTGAGCATCCACCGATCGGATCTCCATACCTGTCCAGAAACTTCTCTCCACTTTTCCCTTTTTCTGCAATTCATCTACGATCGGCTTCACTCTGTTGATGGGTATCGCAAAACCGTAACCGATGTACGCCTGGCTTACGCCGCCGGTATAGATCAATGTGTTGATGCCGATAACTTCCCCTTCAGCGTTTACCAACGGCCCACCGCTGTTTCCGGAATTGATCACTGCGTCCGTTTGGATCAACCCGCGATACGAACGGTTGTTGTCGACGTTCAGATTCATCCCTTTGGCACTGACCACGCCGACGGTCACAATCGGCTTGTCAATATTATCGAACAGGCCAAACGGATTTCCGAATGCAATTGTCCATTCGCCGATAATGACATCGTCGGAATTCCCCAACTGGACAAACGGAAACGTCTCTCCCTTTTCCGGTGTAATCTTAATCAGACAGACATCCGTCACATTGTCGGTTCCAATGATATCGGCCTGATATTTCTTCCCATTGGTCAATGTCACGGTGATCTCTTTGGCATTTCCTGCGACGTGGTCGTTGGTGAGGACATAACCGTCGGCAGAAATGATGAAACCGGAACCGAGTCCTTTTACTTCCTGTCGATAGTTGCGATTTCCGAAAAATTGACGGAAGAACGGATCGTTTCCGAAGAAGTTTGCAAAGGGGTCGCGGTATTCGCGGATTTCAATAACGTTAATTCCGACCACGGTGGGACTGACAGTTTCCACCGTCCGTGTGATCGCATTGTGTCGGGAGACAGAAATATTGTCACCGCTATTCTGTGAATATATGACGGTGAAGCAGACAACAATAATGGTAACGAGATTATAAATTTTTCTGTTCATAGAATTCTTTTAATGGACCAAGATGTCGTGACAGACTCACCGCAAGCGGCAGCAATGCTGCGGTGAAAAATTCTTGTTCCGTCAAATACTTTAAAAAAATCGCTGCCGAAGTGAGATCCGGCAAAAACCAGGCTGCAAAAGGCGTTGCAGCAAGCGCTATCACGCTGGAAAGGTGCACATTCGCAGTTGCTTTGGAAGAAATAAAATACAATGCCAGCCACAGAACGACCCATGTCCAACCGGTAACGATCATGACTCCTGCTGCAGTGGCTAATCCTCTTCCCCCTTTAAATCGAAGCCAGACCGGATAACAATGTCCTAAGACTACCCCGGCCATTGCCGCAGAAATTGCCGCTGACCGATCTGAGAAGACCATTGTCGCGAGCGTTACCGCAATGATCCCTTTCAATACATCTATGGCAACGACGAGTACGCCGACACTTTTCTTTCCCGTTACCTCAAGGGCGTTTCTCCCTCCGACATTGCCGCTGCCTGCTGTGCGAATATCGAGTTGCAAAGTGCGTTTAACTACCAAATACGCCGTGGGAAACGATCCAATGAGGTAACTGATACACAAAGAGACGAGGTAATCCGACAAAACGTTCCTGCTTTAATTTATTGAAATTTACTAAAAAACTGACGGAGAGTCAACGAATCGGATCGACCTAACTCATTGATTTTAGTACTGTTTAGGGACAGATTTCTTGATTATGCGTGGTGAATAAAGTATATTTCAAAAAATACTTTTATGCTGAAAGACATCAAAAAAATACAGTACCACAATTCAATTCTCGATGCCATCGGGAACACTCCTCTTATTAAACTGAACAAAATAAATAAAGGATTGAAACCTCTGATTTTTGTGAAAGCGGAATTTCTCAATCCCGGCGGATCAGTAAAAGACAGGATCGGTATCGAAATTATCGACGATGCAGAACAATCCGGCAGAATAAAACCGGGCGGAACCATCGTCGAATCGACTTCCGGCAATACCGGCATGGGCCTGGCGATTGCAGCGGCAGTCAAAGGGTATAAAACTGTTTTTACTATGCCCGACAAAATGAGCCAGGAAAAGATTAGTAATTTACGCGCGTTCGGCGCAGAAGTAATCGTCACACCAACCGCTGTGCCGCACGAATCACCCGAAAGTTATACATCGGTCGCAAAAAAACGAGTGGATGAAACTCCAAATTCCATCTTTGCTGACCAATACGAAAATCCCAAAAATCCCGAAGCGCATTATAAAACGACCGGTCCTGAAATATGGAATCAAACCGGCGGACAGATCGATTACTTTATCTGCGGAATCGGCACCGGCGGTACCATCACCGGAACTGCAAAGTATTTGAAAGAGAAAAATCCGGCCATTAAGGTAATCGGTGTTGACATAAAAGGATCGATCCTGCAGGAATACTTCTATACCAAGAAATTTTCGCCGGTCTTTAAAACGTATAAAGTGGAAGGTATCGGACAGGATTTTATCCCGGGTGCGCTGGATTTTCAATACATCGACGTGGTAGTAATGGCCGATGATACTGAATCGTTTACTGCCGCTCGGCGGATAACGCGCGAAGAAGGGATTTTTGTCGGCGGCTCATGCGGTACGGCGATAGCAGCGGGACTGAAGTATTGTGAAACCCTGAGCGACAAGGATGTGGTGGTGATTTTACTCCCCGACAGCGGCAATAAATACGTGAGCAAAATTTATAATGATGTCTGGATGAGAGAAAATGGATTCCTCCGTCCGGAACGTGTGACGCTGAAATACGTCCTGTCTGAAAAATCCCCCGAAATTCCTCCGATGGTGTTCGTGGAAAAGGAGACAACGCTCCGCAAAGCATTGGGATTAATAAAAGAATTCGGCATATCGCAGCTTCCGGTGATGGAGGGCGAAACATGTATCGGTACCGTGACAGAATCCAATTTACTCTCCGTAGTACTCAATGACTCTGCGCAATTTGACATGAGCATCGACAAAACAATGGAACCGCCGCTGCCGATGATCCATATGAACGAAGAGATGCAGTCTGCCGTCAAATATTTCGGCCATAAGGTCCCTGCCGTTCTCGTGATGGATGAACGGAAACCGATCGGCATTTTGACCCGTTTCGATCTTCTCGATTTTATGTCACATTAGAGGCGATTATGACCTGGGAAAAATCCGCATCGGATACGCTCGACCAGCTCCTGCTCGTCGTGAGAGAACCATTTCGGTCGGTTATCAAGAATAATGCACAAGCGCATGCCGAAAAATTTGCTGTCCTCAGAAAAAATCCACACGTCAGCAGCAAAGAAGCGGTTCTAGGATTTCTCCGCGCTCGCTCTCACAAATTGACAAACGAAGGCAAATTGATCCTGTCGGAACACCAATTAACGGAAGCAGATTTCAATAATTATCCCACGACAACACCATGAAATTTTCAACCAAAGCAATTCATGCGGGTCAATCACCCGACCCCTCAACAGGCGCCGTCATGACGCCTGTTTTTTTGACCTCGACCTATGTGCAGGAAGAACTCGGTAAACATAAGGGATATGAATATTCCCGCGTTTCCAATCCGACCCGTACTGCGCTGGAAAAAAATATCGCCGCGCTGGAGAATGCAAAAGACGGAATGGCATTTGCATCCGGTATGGCCGCAATCGATGCCATATTCCGGTTGCTCAGTCCCGGCGACCACATCATCGTCTCCAACGATGTGTACGGCGGAACATATCGGATCGCAAAAATGGTGCTCGAAAATTACGGGCTGCAATTCGATTTTGTTGATACGACCGTTCTGGACAATATCATTTCCGCACGGAAACCTTCCACAAAGATGTTATTCATCGAAACACCGACCAATCCCATGATGTCCATTACGGATCTGAAAGCGGTCGCAAAATTTTCACGGCAATACGACATCATGTCGGTTGTTGACAATACGTTTGCCACCCCCTACCTGCAACAACCGATCGATTTTGGCATCGACGTGGTGGTGCACAGCGTCACGAAATATCTCAACGGCCACAGCGATATGCTGGGTGGATTTGTCGCTACCAATAATACCGCCGTCGCTGAAAAATTACGGTTCTTTCAAAAGGCGGTCGGCGGTATCATGAGTCCGTTCGATGCATGGCTGTGTCTGCGGGGAACGAAAACTCTCGCCGTCCGTATGAAGCAGCATTGCGAAAGCGCCGTTATCATTGCCCGGTGGCTGACGACACAGAAGAAAGTACTGTCCGTAAACTACCCCGGACTCCCCTCCCATCCGCAGCACGCACTTGCCAAAAAACAGATGAGGGATTTCGGCGGAATGATCTCGTTCGACGTCGGGAGTTTATCAAACGCCAAGAAACTGTTGAAGAATGTTTCCATTTGTTCCCTGGCGGAAAGTCTCGGCGGTGTGGAAACGCTTATCTCTCATCCGGCAACCATGACTCATGCTTCCGTCCCGAAACAAGACCGAATACGAAATGGCGTCACGGATGGATTGGTGCGGATCTCTGTGGGTATTGAGGATGTCGAGGATATTATGGAAGATCTCGATCGGGCGATTCGTAAGATATGATCACAATTATTTTTGTTACGGAGAAGTGCTAATATTGTGAAATCACAAAGCACAAAGATTGATTGGAATGCTGCTTTTATCCCGTTATTCAAAAAATATAATGGCAGAAAACATCCGCTGGAGTATCACAATCCTTATCAGCTCATTGTTATGATCGTCCTCTCGGCACGTGCGTCGGATGCAATGGTCAATGCACTGTCGCCGAAATTGTTCACATCGTATCCATCGTTCAAGCATCTTGCTAAGGCACAACCCGAAGATCTTTATCCCCTCCTGCGCGTTCCGGGATTTAAAAAGAAGGCGGAATGGATTGTCGATATCGCCAGAACGGTTGAAGAATCCGGAACTATTCCGGAGAACATGGAAGGCCTTGTACAATTGAAGGGCTTCGGCAGAAAATCCGCCAATGTGTATTTGAGTCAGATGCAGCGTACGCCGGAAGGCGTGATTGTCGATCTGCATACGTTGAGAGTAGCACCCAGGCTCGGAATAACCAAGGAATCCGATCCCGTCAAAGTTGAAAAATCATTGATGGAAAATTTGAAAAGGAAAGATTGGCATCTGCTCGGCATGTCACTCACTTTTCTCGGCCGCGAAACCTGCCGACCGACAAATCCGCATTGTCATGAATGTGTGATGAACAAAGTCTGCGCATATGCTCAGAAAAAACAATAGCCCTATTTTCTCTGAGTCCATAACACTCCGGCGATCGTAATCATTCCTCCGGCCACAAACGGCGCCGTAATCGTTTGATCCAGAAAGATCACTGCGAGAATCGTCGTCAATATAGGCTGCGCATTTGCAAATACGGCAACCCTGGTCATGTCGAACTTCCCGATCGCGTAGTACCACAGAACATAACCAACAACGGAAGTACCGAGCGCGAGATACAGAATCCCAAACCAATTATTCACCGATATACTCGATACATCAAACCAGGTGAGGCTTGCCATTCCGGGCGGAACGAACAATAATGCCCCGGTGATGACGGTCAATGAGCTCACATGGAATGAACCGTACCGGACTATCAACTTTTTCCCCTGGACGGCATACAGTGCCCACGCAATAACAGCGAGCAATATCATCACATTCCCAAAAAAATAATCGGACGAAAAATCGATTCCCCGTTCAAAAATCACGATGCTTACGCCGATAAATGCAATAACGACGCCGATAATCTTATGTTTGGTGAGCGGTTCGCCCAGGATAATCCGGGAGAACACCAGAACGAATGCCGGAGTAGTTGCATATAACAACGCACCGTTGGCAGCAAGAGTGAATTTCATTCCGTACAAATAAAAATATTGATTGAGCGGTATGGCCAACATGGAGAGCCAAACGAGTAATTTCAGATCTTCTTTGCGTATCCGTATCCGTTTTTCCCGAATGACGAACAGTATTGACAACGCACATCCCGAGATAACTCCCCGGATGAATGTCAGAGTCACCGGATCCACTTCGCCCGTTACGGTCTTGGCGATCAAATGAGTGCCGCTGGCGATCAACTGCTGTATCAGCATGACGATGTAGATATTCATGGATCCTGTCGGGAATGTACCGGAACAAACGGCGATGATATTTTGTAACTGGACAACACTTTTGATATATTAAACAGGCTAATATACTTTAACTTTCCGAGACTATGAAACGAGAAAAGATTTTTCTCATCGACTCGATGGGAATAGCGTACCGTTCGTATTTTGCTTTCATTCAAAATCCGTTGATCAATTCCAAAGGTGAAAATACCGGCGCGATCTACGGATTTGTGAACTACCTCAACAAGATTCTTGAGGAGCAGAAGCCGGATTATATCGCGGCTGTTTTTGACACCGACAAACCGACATTCCGTCACATCGCCTATGCGGAATACAAAGCAACGCGCAACAAGATGCCCGATGATATGGCGGCATCGCTGGGATATCTTAAGGATGTCGTTAAAGCGTATAATATTCCTGTCCTGGAACTCGATGGATACGAAGCCGATGACATTATCGGCACACTCGCGCGCAAAGCGGAAAAGGAGAAAGTGGATTCCTATCTCGTCACTTCCGATAAGGATTTCATGCAGCTTGTCACTTCCAAAGTGAAACTGTACCGACCGGGAAAATTCGGCAGCGATGATGAGATTATCGACGAGACGGGCGTTATGGAAAAGTTCGGTGTTCCGCCGGAACAAGTCATTGATATGCTCGGCCTGATCGGTGATTCGTCCGATAATGTTCCCGGAGTTCCCGGAATCGGACCGAAGACCGCATTGCCGCTGCTCCAAAAGTTCGGTACGATAGAAAAGATTATTGAACACGCCGACAGTATTCCCCAAAAAGGAACAAAAGAAAAGATTAAAGCAAATAGAGACGTCGCGTTACTGTCTAAACGCCTG
Source organism: uncultured Chitinophagaceae bacterium (assembly GCA_964371615.1). Taxonomy (GTDB): domain Bacteria; phylum Bacteroidota; class Ignavibacteria; order UBA10030; family UBA8401; genus SpSt-333. The sequence continues at coordinate 1,135,345 of CAYJMS010000001.1, read as the reverse complement.
GTCACGATCGATACACAGGTTCCTATTGACGTCGATATTCATCATTTGAAAGCCAAGCCAAAAGACACCGTAACGCTTCTTCAGTTATTCGACCGGTTGGAGTTCCGTTCGTTTTCCCGCCGTCTGCGGGAGCAGGCGAACACAACGGCGCCGGAGCCCGATATCCCCGTGGAGGTCCACTCTTCTGCTGAAATGGCGACGATTCAGACCGTTCCGCATGAATACACGATAATTACCACCGATAAAGAATATCTTCGATTATTGTCGGAACTGAAAAAGTCGACATCGTTTGTCTTCGATACAGAGACGACCTCAACAGACGCACTGAATGCTGAATTAGTCGGCATCTCATTTGCTTTCATGAAACAAGCGGCATATTATTTGCCGGTGATCGATGAGACAACTCTTTCGCTTACCGAAGATCTCTTCGATGAAACGACGAGCAAAACCGACAGAAAGGGTTTTCCGATCGATCGGATCGTGAAGGACCTGGGCCCCATTTTTGGAAACGACAAGATCAAGAAATTCGGGCAAAATATTAAATACGATTCTCTGATGCTCTCAAGCAAGGGCATCACTGTCTCCGGAGTAGGCTTCGATACAATGATCGCTGCGTATGTACTTCGGTCGGACCGTCAGCATTCGCTCGATTCTCTTGCGGCAGAGCACCTCAATTACAGAATGGTCTCATTCAAGGAATTGACCGACGGGGGGAAAAAAGATATCCGTGACATCCCTGTAGAAACCGTGGGGGCATATTCCGCTGAAGATGCGGATATCACATTCCAGTTGGTCGATATCCTGCATGACAAACTCGCCGTCAACGGGCTGAAAAAACTTTGTGTCGAGATGGAGTTTCCGTTGATCGAAGTGCTGACGCAGATGGAGTTGAACGGCGTTACCATTGATACCCGTTTTCTGCAGGAAATGTCCGGTGAGATCGGCGGGGTATTGGAATCGATCACGCGCACTATCTATGCGATGGCGGACGAGGAATTTAATATTAATTCCACACAGCAATTGGCAAAAATTCTGTTCGAGAAGATCAAATTGCGAACAGTGAAAAAAACAAAAACCGGTTTCTCGACCGATGTCGCCGTTCTCGAGTCGTTACGGAGCGAACACCCCATCATCGAGCAATTGTTGGAATACCGTCAACTCCAAAAACTAAAATCCACGTATGTCGACGCGCTCCCAAAATTGATCAACAGGAGAACGGGCAGGGTTCATACTTCATTCAATCAAACCGTCGCAGCAACGGGTCGTCTCTCGAGCAGCGAACCTAATTTTCAAAACATTCCGATACGGACGGAACTCGGCAGGAAGATCCGCAGGGCGTTCGTGCCGTCAGATGCCAATGCGCTTATTCTGGCCGCCGATTATTCACAAATCGAATTGCGCATTATGGCGCATATCTCGGGCGATCCCGGACTTATCGAAGCATTCAACAATCGCGAGGATATTCATGCCACCACGGCGTCAAAAGTATTCGGTGTGAAACCACAGGATATTTCGCGCGACATGCGGAGGAAAGCGAAAGAGGTAAATTTCGGCATCATGTATGGAATCGGCGCATTCGGATTAGCGAGCCGGCTGGAAATCGCGCAATCAGAGGCAAAGGAGATCATACAACGGTATTTTGAACGATTTCCAAAAGTCAATCAATATATTTCCGACACTATCGCATCGGCGCATACCAACGGTTTTGTCGAAACATTGAACGGCCGCCGCAGGTATTTTCCGGATATTAACAATAAAAATCAAAATATCCGCGGCAATGCAGAACGTCAGGCGATCAATATGCCGATTCAAGGTACTGCAGCCGATATGATCAAACTTGCCATGATCGGAATACACCGGACATTACAGAAAAAGAAATTAGCGAGCAGGATGATTTTGCAGGTGCATGATGAATTGGTATTCGATATTCCTCGCACCGAAGAACGAGCCATGCGGGAATTGGTGGAATCGGAAATGAAGAAAGCATTGCCGTTATCGGTACCGATCGAAGTGGATATCGGCTCCGGCAGCAATTGGCTGGAGGCACACTGACCGGGGAGATCAGGCGAACCTCCGGCAGACAATGCCGTTATCCCTGTTTTTTTCGTACGAGCATCAAACCGCCGAATACAATCAAGGCAACCGGCCAGTACATTGAGATCGCTTCTTTCACGTCCCCGACATACCAATATCCGATTTCCGTCATCATAAATGCGACTCCGAGTCCGATGAATATCACCGACGGCACGAGAAGGTGGAAGTCCCGCATGTTAAAAATGAACAACATGACGAACGACAAACCGAAAACAATCAAAAATGCCGGAACATAGACAAAAGGAGTCTGTTCAATAACGCCATACTTCCCCATCAAGAGCACCAATGCCGAATAAAAACAGAGACTGCCGAAGTACAACGACTGCCTGACATTGAGAGCATACGAACGGATAATCATTGCCCCGCCGTACACAAGCACTCCGAAAAGAACGATAGAATATCCATCGATAGAGATGAGGTGGATTTGTCGGAGCAACAACACAACGCCAAATGTTACTACAATAATTCCAAATATCGGAATTCTCATTAATCCTTGTTTGTCCATAATATCGCCTTCTCAGGATTTATATGCATAGTCATACGGCACGACCAATGCGAGGATGATATAGAGCACCAGTCCAGCACCAAAGGATGCAAGACATAAAATTACATACAGCATTCGAATGATGCTCGGATCAATATCAAAATATTGCGCCAATCCACCGCAGACTCCTGCAATTTTCTTATCCGTGAATGATCGCCGGAATTGACGGTACGAAGATGAATGTTGCCGGGGTTGATCGTGCTGTTCCTGTTGTCCCGATCCCTCATCGGACGGCCGTGCGGACTCGTTGGATTGAGCGATGTCCGGCTGCGATTGACGATAATAAATGATTCCCATTCCCAAAAGAATCAGTAACACCGGGAAGATGAATTCGAATATATTGTCGAAATGATCGAAGATATCAAATACACCCAAATTTCCCATTAAGATCAATACACCGACAATAACCAAAAAGTATCCAAACCAATTCCGGGCACTGGAACCGGCGGGAGGTGCTTTCTGAGTCGGATCGACCGGAGGTTTTTCAAAATCCGCAAGTACGTATGGTTTTTGAGGAATGATGATAATTGCTGCGATATATAGAAGGATTCCGCTGCCGCCAAAAAAAACCATCAAGACAAAGATTATTCGAATGATAACCGGGTCGACATCAAAATATTCTGCCAGTCCTCCGCAGACACCGGCAAACACTTTATTGACCCGTGAACGATACAGTCGTTGCGTACTCATTTTCTCTCCTGTAATAGTGAATCAGTGCAAAAGCCGCATCTGAATCTACGGTGAGGTATGTGAATTGTTGCGGCAACGGATAATTTCGCTTTCGGTCACGATAAAAGAGACCGGAATGTCGGTTGATTCTGCAGGAATTTCACCGACGATCTGAAAGTCGTAAGCCAGAGCAATGGTTGGGAGATGAACATCGGTCAGGAATCGGTCGTAATAACCGGCACCAAATCCAAGTCGATTGCCGTTCCGGTCAACGGCAAGGGCGGGCAGTATAACCGCATGCAGATCGCGAACGGGACAAGGACGGAGCATGCGCGGTACAAGTATTCCATACGCACCGCCGACCAATTCGGAGAGCGACAAGAGCACGGAGTGCTTCATGGAGTTGCTCTCTTTATCCGCAACAGGCACGACGACTTTTTTCTTCTGCCGCAGCAATATTCTGATCAGTTCATGCGTATCGACTTCGTTGTTTTTCGACGATATATACGTATGGACGACGTCCGCCTTGAAGAATTCCGGTAGTGACAACAGGTTTTCAACAATTTTTTCACTGCGCTCGTACACCTCTTTGCGCGAAAGTTCCTGTCGCAGTGATTTCATTTTTTTTCGGAGCGATTCTTTGGTTGTCATCGGCATATGATAATGAATATTCTTAAAAATAAAAATCCCGTCTCGGTGCAGACGGGATTGTGACATCACGGCAACTTTCGTGCGGTCAGACTTCCATAATTTCCTTCTCTTTGACAACGAGCAATGCATCGATCTCTTTGATGAATCGGTCGGTGAGTTTTTGCACTTCCTGCTCTCCACGCTTGCGTTCATCTTCGGAAAAGTGATCTTCTTTCTCGGATTTTTTCAGCTGTTCGTTCTCATCCCGCCGCACATTGCGTATTGCGACTTTCCCTTCTTCTCCGAACTTCTTCACGAGTTTCACCAATTCTCTGCGCCGTTCTTCGTTCAGTGCAGGAATCGGTACTCTGACGAGTTTCCCATCGATACTCGGATTCAATCCGAGATTTGCGGCGATAATCGCCTGTTCGATCGGTTTCACCATCGCCTGATCCCATGGTGTCACGGACAGCATATGAGCATCGACAACGGAGACCGAACCCACCTGGTTGATAGGCATCAATGTGCCGTACGCATCAACTTTCACGGTGTCCAGCAACGCCGTGGTGGCTTTTCCGGTCCGTATTTTCACTAATTCATGACGAACTGTCTCCACCGCCTTATGCATGCGGGTTTCGCAAGTTTTGAGAATATCTTTTACCAGCATAATAATTCTCCTTCGAATTGATTAAACGGTTGGGGCGGATTCCGTCACCGTCGAACCGACGTGCTCTCCGAAGATCATACGCTTAAGATTGTTCCGTACGTTCATATTGAACACACCGATCGGCAATGTATTTTCTTTACAGAGAGTAATTGCGGTCATATCCATCACTTTCAAATTCTTTCGGAACACATCATCATAGTTGATCATCGGATAGTGCTTCGCATCGGGGTTTTTTTCCGGGTCGGAATCATAAATACCGTCGACCCGCGTACCTTTGATGATGATATCCGCTTCGATCTCGATTCCGCGGAGAACGGCCGCCGTATCGGTTGTAAAGTACGGATTTCCCGTGCCAGCCGCAAAGATCACAATCCGGTTCTTTTCCAGGTGTCGAACGGCACGGCGACGGATATACGGTTCGGCAATGCGCGCCATATCAATCGCCGTTTGGCAGCGGGTATACATGCCATGGTGCTCAAGCGTGTTTTGCAACGCCAACGCATTGATAACAGTGGCCAGCATACCCATATGATCGCCGGTCACTTTATCGATCCCGTCGGTCGAATTCTCAATACCGCGGTAAATATTGCCGCCGCCGATCACAATGCCGATCTGCACGCCGAGTTCATGGATCGTTTTAATTTCTTCGGCATACTGCTTTAAGATTCTGGCATCGATCCCGTAGTCCATACTGCCCATCAGCGATTCACCGCTCAGTTTCAATAATATGCGCTTATATTTTGGTGTTGACATACGATCCTCTGCATAAAAAGAAAGGTCTCTCGTGAGACCTTTTGTGCAATGATTATTGTATTTCGCCGAGATGATACCGAAGAAATTGCTTTACGCTGACATCGGGCGACAGCAGATCTTTCACCGTTTTCCCGGCGTCCTTGATGAAACTTTGCTCAAGCAGCACGACCTCCTGGTAATACTTTTCCAGTCGTCCGTTCGCAATCTTTTCCGCAATTTGATCCGGCTTTCCTTCGTTCTTTGCCTGTTGACGATAGATTTCGGTTTCCCGTTCAATCAATTCTTTTCCGACCTTGTCACGAGAAACGACGATCGGACTCATCGCGGCAACCTGCATAGCAATATCGCGCGCGAGCGTTTTGCGGGCGGGTGTGAATTCGGATGCCAGCTCGACCATTACCGCAATCTTGCTTCCCATGTGGGTATACGACTCGATGAATCCGTTTGCAGCGTCGATGGCAGAGAAGCGTTTTATTTCGGTCCGTTCTCCGATCTTTGCCATCAGATCACTCAACGCATCGGCCACGGTTTTACCTTTGGGATGCGGCAGACTCAACAGTGCGGCGACGTCGGCCGGTTTTTTCGAGAAAATTATCTCGGCAACCGATTGCGCGAATGCAACAAAATCTTCGCCGCGAGCGACGAAATCCGTTTCGCAGTTAATCTCCACCAAAATTCCGCGTTTGCCGTCGTCCGACACGCGGGCAACGACGATACCTTCATTCGCCGCTTTGTCCGCACGTTTTGCGGCGGTGGCTGCACCTTTTTTCCTCAGGATATCGACCGCTTTTTCCATGTCGCCGTTCGATTCGGTGAGTGCTTTTTTACAATCCATCATTCCTGCGCCCGTTTTGTCGCGCAGTTGTTTTACCATTTCGCTTGTGACTTCCATAATTATGTTCTATCCGTTTCTTGGTGATGTTTTCTCGGTCGACGTTCTCTGCGATCGTTTTTGTCGCCGCGTTCCTGCTTTTCCGCTTCTTCCGCTTCCGGTGCTGTATCCACTTTACGCGCGTTCCCTTCCACGATTGCGTCGGTGATGACTTTTGCAATCAGCTGGATAGACTTCAACGCATCGTCATTTGCGGGGATGACATAGTCAATACCGTCGGGATCGCAGTTGGTATCGACAATGGCGAATACCGGAACACCGAGCCGGTTCGCTTCTTGAACGGAAATCGCCTCTTTCTTGACATCGACGACAAACAAAGCGCCCGGTAGCCGCGTCATTTCAACAATACCCGAGAGTGATTTTTGCAGTTTTTCCTTCTCGCGTGAGAGGAATAATTTTTCTTTCTTGGTGATTTTATCGAAGGTGCCGTCGGTTTCCATCTTTTCGATGTTGGTCAACCGCTTAACGCTCTTGCGGATGGTCGTAAAGTTCGTCAACATTCCGCCGAGCCAACGATCGGTGGCAAAATGCTGTCCGCCGCGGCGGGCTTCCGCTTCGACGACTTCCTTTGCCTGTTTTTTGGTTCCGACAAAGAGAACCTTTTTCCCCTCGGCAACGAGATTGGAGATCGCGGTGGCCGCGTCTTCGATCTGCTGTTGGGTTTTTTTGAGGTCGATGATATGAATGCCGTTCCGTTCCATGAAGATAAAATTCTTCATTTTGGGATTCCAACGGCGGGTGAGGTGTCCGAAATGGGACCCTGCGGAAAGCAACTCTGCGAGTTCTACGCGAGGCATAGTGTTCCTTTAGTGTGTTGGTTATTGACTTCTACTTTCGTCTTTTCAATGCGGAGTCCCAAATTACAACGGGACACCGCCGCACCGATCGGAAAGTATGTTTGATTGAAAATCTGAAACGAATTATCGTTTCGAAAATTGGAATCTCTTCCGGGCTTTCTTCTGTCCGTATTTTTTCCGTTCGACCATACGCGGATCGCGGGTCATCATACCGTTCTGCCGCAGCGGTCCACGATGTTCCTCATTAATCTCCACGAGCGCGCGAGCAACTCCCAGGATCACTGCTCCTGCCTGGCCGGAAGGTCCGCCGCCGTCGACATTCACCTGAACGTCGTACTTGCCGACACAGTCCGTCACCTCAAATGCCTTAGTGATGGAATTGCGGTGCGTCTCCAACGGAAAATATACTTCGAACGGACGTTCATTCACGACAATCTTGCCCGATCCGCTCTTTAAATACACTCTGGCGACCGATGTTTTCCGACGTCCGATTGCATTGGTTATCTGTTGCATGTACTTCCTTCTCGCTTAATTGAATTCGATGATTTCCGGCTTCTGCGCAGAATGCGGATGCTCATTGCCGGCATACACTTTCAGTTTTTTAATGATACGGCGGCCGAGTTTTGTGTGCGGTATCATTCCTTTGACGGCATGTTCGATCACGCGTTCCGGATGATCCCTGATCACGTCCTTGAATTGCTGAAAGATCGCTCCGCCGGGATAGCCGGTATAGTGGAAATATTCTTTCAACTCACCGCGATTGCCGGTGACCTGAACTTTTTCCGCATTTACGACGATCACGAAATCTCCCATATCGGCATTGGGTGTGAAATGCGGTTTATGTTTTCCGCGCAATAAACGAGCGACATTGGACGCGATGCGTCCCAATGTTTTACCATTGGCATCCACTACATACCATTTTTGTGCAACATCACCATCCCGAAAGAAGGTTGTGCTTTTATCGACCATGGACACGTTGTTTTCTCCTGACAATACGTTTCTAAATTTAGGTTATAAATATATGATTTTTCAGTTGAAAAATCAAGGGTACCGACATCCCTGTTATACAAAAAACGTCATTTCTGCATATTTCCAGAAATGACGTTTTTAACAGACCACACGGGTAATTTATTAAATAACAAGTGATAAGGGATTTTCGATCATCTTTTTGAAAGAACGGAGAAATTCTGCACCGACCGCACCATCGACCACGCGGTGGTCACAGGAAAGTGTCACTTTCATGGTATTTCCTACGGTAACGGCACCATTTTCGATCACGGGTTTTTGGAGAATAGATCCGACGGCGAGGATTGCCCCTTCGGGAGGATTGATGATAGCCGCAAAATTTTCAATATCGTACATTCCCAGATTGCTGATCGTGAATGTGCCGTTGGTAAACTCTTCCGGTTTCAATTTACCATCACGGGCGCGCGCGGCAAGATCCTTCGTTTCCGTCGAAATTTCCTGCAGCGTTTTTTGATCGGCGTTCCGAATGACCGGCGTGATCAAGCCTTCATCAACCGCAACGGCAACACTGACATCGACACGTCCATGCTGCACGATCTTCTCTCCCATATATGAACTGTTTGCTTTGGGATTCTCACGCAGCGCCAACGCTGCCGCTTTCACTATCATATCATTGTAGCTTACTTTTGTGCCAGTAAGATCAGTCAGCGACGTTCGGAATTCTATTGCCCTCCTCATGTTCATTTCCACGGTAAGATAGAAATGCGGGATCGTCGATTTGCTTTCCACTAATCGTTTGGCGATTGTCTTCCTCATCATGGAAAGAGGAATCTCCTTGGTCTCCAACGGAGCCAATACTTTTCTCTGTAATGACGCTGTGCCGGAAGTGGACAGTACATCCGCTTTGACGATCCGTCCGTACGGTCCGCTGCCGGTGACCGACCGAAGGTCGATGTTCTTCTCCTGAGCAATTTTTTTAGCGAGAGGAGAAGCTTTAATCCGACTGGCTGAAGAAGTTGCCGGCGGTGCAGAATCTCCGAGAACGGGAGAGGGTGACGTCGGGACAACAGCCGGCGCTTGTTCAGCGGCCGGTACTTTCGATGTCGACGGAGCCGGAGACGATTCTTGCAACAACGCCGATATGTCCTCTCCTTCTTTTCCGATGATGACCAACGGAGATCCCACTTTGACGCCGTCCCCTTCTTTCGGAAATATTTTCAACAGCACGCCCGAATCGTACGCTTCCTGTTCCATGTCCGCTTTATCGGATTGAATGTCGGCGATGATTTCACCGGTTTTTACTTTGTCGCCTTCTTTTTTCCGCCATTTGAGTATGACACCTTCTTCCATGGTATCGCTCAATTTGGGCATCAACATTTTTGTCGCCATAATTTTCCTCGAACTTTATTTTCTGCGATCACCGGAGAGTTTCGGAATCGGTGTATCACTGATTAACGGTACAGAACTTTCTTTACGGCTGCCACAACTTTTTCAACACTCGGCATCGCCTCATGCTCCAGATTTTCCGCATACGGCATGGGAACATCGGCACTGTTGATTTTTTCCACCGGTGCGTCGAGATCATCGAACGCTTTCGTGTGGATCCGCATTGCAATCTCGGAACCGACGCTGGCATACGGCCATGAATCTTCGACGATCACGACACGGTTTGTTTTTCTTACCGAATTCAGGATCAATTCTTCATCCAGCGGCCGCAACGTACGCGGATCGAGCACTTCGGCACTGATACCCTCTTTTTCCAGTTCTGATGCTGCTTTCAACGCTACGGCAACCATCTTTGTCCATGCAATGATCGTAACATCCGTCCCTTCCTTCTTTATGTCCCCTTTGCCGATCGGTATCAGGTATTCTTCTTCCGGCACTTCTCCTTTTTGTCCGTACATCATCTCGCTCTCCATGAAAATCACCGGATTGTCATCCCGTATTGCAGATTTCAACATTCCTTTTGCATCATACGGCGTTGACGGAGTCATGACGATCAATCCCGGCACGTGGGCCATCATCGACTCCAGCGCCTGAGAGTGTTGCGCACCAAGCATATGCGCCGGTCCGTTGGGACCGCGGAAGACGATCGGAACTTTAAATTGTCCTGCAGACATGTACCGCGCTTTGGCAGCATGGTTAATGATCTGATCAAACGCAAGAATGGCAAAGTTCCACGTCATCATTTCCACGATCGGACGGACACCGATACCCGCCATGGCGGCACCGATACCGATGCCGGCAAAACCAGCTTCGGTAATCGGCGTATCGATAACCCTCTTATCGCCGAAGCGTTTCCAGAGTCCCTGTGTCACTTTATACGCACCGTTATATTGAGCGACTTCCTCACCCATGATGAAGACGCCGGGATCGCGATCCATTTCTTCCGCGATCGCCTGATTAATTGCTTCTCGAATCTGTATGATTGCCATAATAGTATTCTGTGTTCAATGGTGTTCTAATATATCGCAAAAATATTTATTCTTCTGACCGCGAGGCTTACGCGTACACATTCTCATGCAACATTTCAATCGGTGGTTGGGGACTGTTGTCGGCAAATTCCACCGCTTCCTGCACTTCGTCCTTAATTTCTTCTTCCATTTTTTCGATCGTTGCTTCGGTAAGGATTCCCCACTGAATTAATTCCTGACCAAACGTTTCAATAGGATCTCTTTTTTTGTACTCCTCGATCTCTTCTTTCGTGCGGTATTGCCCCGGATCGGACATCGAGTGACCTCGATACCGGTAGGTCCGTGCCTCCAGAAAAGTCGGTTTGAACTCTGTCCGCGCCAGGTGAATCGCCTTCTTCATCTCGCGGTACATTTCAATAATATCCATACCGTTGACGCCGCCCCTGTTCATCATATATCCCGCCGCTTTGTCATACAGGTTCTCTCCCGCCATTGCCCGGTTGATCGCGGTTCCCATGCCATAACCGTTATTCTCACAAATAAAAATGATGGGAAGTTTCCAAAGCTCTGCCATGTTCAATGCTTCATGAAACACCCCCTGATTTGTAGAGGCTTCACCCATAAAGCAAATGGTGACAGAATCTTTGCCCTGATACTTTGTCGCAAATGCCGTTCCGGTTGCCAACGGCGGATGACCTCCGACGATGCCCCATCCTCCCATGAATCCTTTCGATAGATCGTAGAAGTGCATCGATCCGCCGATGCCTTTCGATACGCCGGTTACTTTGCCGAAGAGTTCTGCCATGCAGCCTTTGGGTTTCATACCGCGCGCCAGCGCCTGCCCATGATCGCGGTACGCGGTGTAAATAAAATCATCATCCCGCAGTGCAGCGATGGCTCCGACACCGGTGGCTTCCTGTCCGATGTATAAATGACAGAATCCGCCGATCTTCCCTTTTCCGTATTCCTGTGCTGCGCGTTCTTCGAACCGGCGGATCAGCAGCATGTCCCGGTACATCGATACCAATTTTTGGTCAGTGAGATCAAGATCAGCCCACCGCGGTTGTTGTGAAGGTTTTGCAGTTTTTTCTTTTTTCATTGTCAATGATTCCAAATGTACACAAATGTAGTTTTATACTTGATCCGCCGCATGGTAGGAACTCCGTACCAGCGGACCCGATTCGACATGGCGAAAACCGAGCTCCATACCTTTTATTTTTAACATGTTGAATTCATCCGGATGGACATACCGCTCGACCGGCAGATGGTTTTTTGTCGGCTGAAGATACTGACCAATCGTAAAGATATCGCAATCGACAGCGCGAAGATCTCCCATTACCTCGATCACTTCGTCCGCCGTTTCACCCAAGCCGAGCATAATGCCCGTTTTAGTGACGAAACCTTTTGCCTTCGCACGTTCGAGCACTTCCAGCGATCGATGATAATGCGCCTGAGGACGAACAGTACGGTACAACCGCGGAACCGTTTCAATATTGTGATTCAGCACATCCGGTTGGGCGTTGAGCACGATAGTGAGTGATTCTTCACTTCCGAGAAAATCCGGAATCAGGACTTCGACTTTACACAGCGGAAGCCGATTCCGAATCTCAATGAGTGTCTGCGCAAAAATGTGCGCACCGCCGTCGTACAATTCATCTCTGTTCACCGATGTGACGACAGCATGGCGAAGATTCATCAGAGCAACAGCTTCGCCAACGCGGCGAGGTTCATCCTCGTCGACAATATGCATTTTGCCGGTCTTCACATTGCAGAATCCGCAGCTGCGGGTGCACGTGTCGCCGAGAATCATAAATGTCGCCGTACCGGAATTCCAGCATTCCCCCATGTTGGGACATCGAGCTTCCTCACACACCGTATGGAGTTTCCGTTCGTCGATGAGCGTCCGAAGGCGGGAATAATTTTCACCTCCGGGTACGCGGGCTTTCAACCACTCCGGTTTTCGAACAACTGCCGGCTGTATTTCATCCTTTGCTGGAATTTCCTGAATCACTATTTCCATGATTAGACCGTCTGATTCATGTCAAAATTTTCAAGATAAAAAACCACTTTTTGCATAAACATACCCCCCTGGGCGCCGTCAATAATGCGGTGATCGTACGACATCGAAACGTAGACCATCGATCGTATTGCGATCGCATCATCGATGACCACCGGCCGTTTTTTAATGGCACCGACACCAAGGATCGCCACCTGCGGTTGATTGATGATCGGGAAGCCGTACAAATTACCGAATCCGCCGGGATTGGTGACGGTGAAAGTACCGCCGGTAACTTCGTCCGGCATTAGTTTTTTATTCCGTGCCCGTGTTGCGAGGTCGTTCAACGATCGGGCGAGGCCGGCAAGGCTCTTCTGTTCCGCATTTTTAATAACCGGGACAATCAATCCGTTTTCCAATGCAACCGCAACGCCAAGATTGATATCCTTGCGGATGATGATGGAATCGCCATCGACCGAAGAATTGAGCAACGGAAAATCCTTCAACGCCTTTACAACCGCATCCAAAAAGAACGGGGTATACGTCAGATTGAATCCTTCCCGCTTTTCGAACGCACTCTTATTTTTTTCTCTGAACTTCACAATATTTGTCAGGTCTGCTTCCGACACAGATCCGACATGAGCGGAAGTATGTTTGCTGCGCACCATGTGTTCGGCGATTGCCTTGCGCATCGTATCCATTTTTACAATTTCAACGCGACCGGGCACATAAGTGATCGGTGCGGCGGGTTTCGGTGCGACAGACGCTTGCGGAGAGACCGATTGTACAGGAGCGGTAACTTTTCCTGTTTTCTTTTGCTCCACATACGCAAGAATATCCTTTTTGCTCACCCGTCCGTTCGAACCCGTTCCCGGAATGCGTTCAAGTTCCGACATACTAACACTTTCTGTCCGTGCAATGTTCAATACCAGCGGAGAATAAAAGCGATCGGTCGGGATCTGTTGCTGCGTCGGCTGGGGTACCGGCTGCGATACCGCAGCGAGTTTTTCCGCTGCCGGCGGCGGTGCCGAGACAGGGGCCGAACCGGTTGCATTCGATTCCGTACTGATTCGTGCAATAACCGTATGGACATTCACGGTTGTTTGTTCGGGAAACAGGAGTTCGGCAATCACACCCGATGCCGGCGATGGAATTTCAGAATCCACTTTATCGGTGCTTATCTCGAGGAGTGTTTCGTCTTTGGTGATTTTATCACCGACCTTTTTGTGCCACTTGGCGATCGTCCCTTCGGCGATGCTCTCTCCCATTTGCGGCATGATGACATCAATGAGCGACCGTTGACGCACCGGAGTCGTCGCAACGGATTCCGTCGGCTTCGGTTCCGATCGTTGCGGAGAGACGAGCGCTGGCGGTGCAGATGATGGGGGTGCCGAACCAATCACGGCGGTGACATCGGTGTTGATCCGCGCGATAACAGTATGTACACTGACAGTCGTTGTTTCCTGGAACAATAATTCCGCTACGACGCCGGCTGCTGGCGACGGTATTTCCGAATCCACCTTATCCGTGCTGATTTCGAGGAGCGTTTCATCTTTGGCAACTTTGTCGCCAACTTTCTTGTGCCATTTGGAGATCGTTCCTTCGGCAATACTCTCTCCCATTTGGGGCATGATAACATCTACGATAGCCATAGGTACCTGTCAGTTGATTGTCTGTCGATCGTTATTAATATGCTGCCAGTTCTGTTATTGCAGCAACCATTTTCTTCGTATTTGGCAAAAAGAATTCTTCCAACGGCGGACTATACGGTGTCGGAATATCGAGTGCTCCGATTCGTTTCACCGGCGCATCAAGATTTTCAAAAGACCGTTCGGTGATCAACGCGGAAATTTCGCCGCCGATACCGCCGGTAATATTATCCTCATGAGCAATCAGCACCTTACCGGTTTTTCGCACGGAGGAAATAATGAGATCGATATCCAACGGCGCCAGAGAAAGCAAATCGACGACTTCTATGCTGATTCCGTTGTGCGATACTAATTCGGCAGCCTCAAGAGCAAGATGCACCGCTGAACCGTACGTAATAATGCTGATATCAGTACCCTCGCGGCGTATCACTCCCTTTCCGATGTCGACGATATAGTCGGTGTCAGGAACTTCTCCTTTTATGTGGCGGTACAATCTCTTATGCTCAAGATAGAGAACGGGATTATTATCACGAATCGCCGCTTTCATTAATCCTTTAGCATCGTAAGGAAAAGAAGGTGCAACGATCTTCAATCCCGGTTGGTGAAAGAACCAGGACTCAGGATTTCTTGAGTGAAACGGTCCTCCGTGAATTCCTGCTCCGCTGGGAAGGCGCACGACCACCGGACAGGGAACATGCCAGCGATAATGGATCGACGCCGTATTGTTGACCAATTGACTGAATCCGGTTGTCACAAAATCCGCAAACTGCATTTCGGCCACCGGGCGCATGCCGACGACTGCCGCACCGGTGGCAGCACCCAGAATGGCGGTTTCAGCAAGCACAGTATCGATTACCCGGTCACTGCCAAAGTGATCGAGAAATCCTTTCGTGACTTTAAATGCTCCGCCGAATTTTCCGATATCCTCCCCAAGAAGAAAAACAGACGGATCGCGTTCCATTTCTTCCCAGAGGCCTTTTGAGATCGCTTCAATGTATGTTAGAATTGCCACAAAATTTCAGAGTTTAAGTGATAAAAAAAAGTCACATGTTACGGCGCGTAGACTCCGGCAATTGCTTCTTCCCCGGAGGGATAGGGACTATCGACGGCAAATTGAATTGCATCATCCAGTGTCGATGCGATTCGTTTCTCAATTTCTTCTTTCTTCTTCGGAGTTAATATTTTCTTGTCGGTCAGTGTGCTTTCGATCTTCGCCACCGGATCCTTTTTCTTCCAGGCAGCAAGGAGGTCTTTCGGTACATACTCCGCTCCGTCATGTGCGGAATGTCCGTGCATTCTCATCGTAACGGATTCGATTAACGTCGGGCCTTGACCGTTGCGTGCTCGCTCAACCGCCTGTTTGCACGTCGAGTACACTTCATCAATGTCGGTTCCGTCGATCGTAAAACCCGGAATGCCGTATCCAATTGCTCGATCGGAATATTTTTCCATCGCTTTCTGCTTCGACACAGGGGTTGAATACGCGAATTGGTTATTCTCTATAATGAGGATCAACGGCAGTTTTTGGACCGACGCCATAGCCAACGACTCATGGATATCCCCGACATTGCTCCCGCCGTCGCCGATATATGTCATCACCACAGACTTCTCTTTTCGCAATACGCTGGCAAGAGCTACGCCGCACGCCATCGGCACCATAGCACCAAGATGACTGATGTTGCCATAGATTCGCAACGACGGATCGGCATAGTGACCGGTACCGTCTCGTCCTTTTGACAATGAATTTCCCCTGGCGAGGTGCTGCAGCATCAAATTTCGGAGCGATTGTCCCTTCACCAAATGTGCACCCATATCTCTGTGCATCGGGAAGAGGTAATCGTGTTTTTCCAATGCGAACGCGCTTCCGACCGCCGTTGCTTCGTTTCCATTGCCGGTATACGCACCGCCGACAATCTTTCCCTGGCGATAGAGTTTTAAAATCGATTCCTCAAACTCACGCGTTAACCGCATATAATAGTAGAGATCGAGATATTGCGTGTCCGTAAGAATTGTGAGATCCTTTCCTTTTACCTGTGCAACTCGTTTTTTTATCATAGTACGTAATACAATAGTCGGCTAAAATGCCGCCAATTTTTCCAACGCAGCGGTGATGTGATGCTCCTGCGGCAGGATTGCCGTTTCCAATGCCGGTGCAAACGCAATCGGTGCGTCGAGGGCAGCCACACGCATCAACGGAGCGTCGAGATATTGAAAACATTCTTCTGCGATCTGTGTTCCGATCTCAGCACCAAATCCGCCCGTCTTCGTGTCTTCATGGACGATCAACACTTTTCCAGTTTTTCGAACTGAATTGAAGACCGTTTCTTTATCCCACGGAATCAATGTACGAAGATCGACGATCTCACAACTGACACCCTGTTCCTCCAATTTCCGTGCCGCTTCTATCGACCGCTGCACCATAAAGCCCCATGTGACAATGGTGATATCGGTCCCTTCCTTCTTTACCTTTGCAAGACCGAAAGGAATACAGTAATCATCTCCCGGTTCCGGTGTCGCAGCAAATTGCTGGCGGTATAAGCCTTTATGTTCGCAGAAAAGCACCGGATTGTCTTCACGTATCGCTGTCTTGAGC
Source organism: uncultured Chitinophagaceae bacterium (assembly GCA_964371615.1). Lineage (GTDB taxonomy): Bacteria > Bacteroidota > Ignavibacteria > UBA10030 > UBA8401 > SpSt-333. The sequence continues at coordinate 1,118,681 of CAYJMS010000001.1, read as the reverse complement.
AAGCCCTTTGCATCCGCCGCAGTAGACGGAAATGCAATCCACAATCCCGGAATGTGGCCAAAAATTCCTTCAATGCTTTGACTGTGATATAATCCGCCGCGGATATATCCTCCGACTGCAACCCGAATAACAACCGGACAACTCCAATCGCCGTCGGTGCGATACCGCATATGAACCAACTCATCCTTAATCTGCATGAACGCAGGCCAGATGTAATCGCCGAATTGAATCTCGACGACCGGTTTAAATCCTCGCACAGCCAATCCGATCGACGTGCCGACGATGGATGCTTCGGCAAGAGGTGAATTAAAACAACGATCAACACCGAATTTTGTGGAGAGGCCTTTGGTGGCAGAAAAAACGCCTCCCTTGCCATCGGCAACATCCTCGCCGTACACCAACATCTTCGGATTCCGCTTCATCTCTTCATGTAAGGCGTGATTGATCGCATCGACCATTACCACGCTTGAGCCGGTATGCTCCGGTTCTTTAAATCCTTCTTTGGGAATCGCGACCACGGGAGAGAAAATATTTCTCTCTACGGTATCGGCAGTCGGACTTGGCGCCGCTTCGGCATAATCAGCGGCATCTTCCACTTCCTTTTTTACCTCTTTACGGATCGCATCGAGGTCCTTCTGCGTGAGGACTTTCGCTTCGATCAAAAACCGCTCGAACTTTGGGATGGGATCTTTCTTCTTGTCTTCCTCTATTTCGGAAGACTGGCGGTATTTTTTCGGATCATCCGATGACGAATGTGGAAACAACCGGACACACGTTGCTTCAATAAATGCCGGGCCGTTCCCTGCACGACAATAGTCTACTGCTTCCCGTGCCACTGTATACGACTCAATGAAATCAGTGCCGTCGACATGGAACTTCTTCAGGTTCGGATATCCGCTTAGCAATGCATACAACGAACCACCGGCAATTTGCTCCTCCACGGGAACGGAAATCGCATAGCCGTTATTCTGCACCATAAAAACGACAGGAAATTTTTCTCGGGATGCCCAGTTGACCGCTTCCCAAAATTCCCCTTCACTGGTCGCACCCTCGCCGGACGATACATACGTTACTTCGTCGTTTCCTTCCTTCACCGATCCCATGGCAGTACCGACCGCCTGCAGATATTGCGTACCGGTCGGCGACGATTGTCCAACGATCCGAAGTTTCTTATCGCCGTAATGCGACGGCATCTGCCGGCCGTGCGAGCTGGGACCTTCGATCCTATGCATGTTCTCGCAAAAAATATCCTTCGCCGTCGATCCAAATGCAAGTGAGAATGCCAGGTCCCGGTAGTAAGGATACGCCCAATCGTAGGCAGGTTTCATCGCCATTGCAGTGGCAACCTGAATGGCTTCGTGTCCCGGTCCGCTGATATGGAAGAGAATTTTCCCCTGTTTCAACAGGTTCATTTCTTTTTCATCGATCATCCGTGCCAAGAGCATGGTTTTGTACGCGGTGATCAACTGTTCAGTGGTCAGCAATTCGGTATGTCCTGCAGACGCTGTGGTCCTCGATCCATTTGTATCAACGACGGCCGATTTCGGTTTATCGAGTACCGCGGATTTTTTTGACGCCATCAAAGTGTCTCCTCAAGTGCCGCCTCATTGTGATGAAGCATGATATGAAGTTCGTCGGTGGTGATCTGTTTGATCTCCCATCCGAAGAGTTGGGCAAAATGATCGATCAATTGTCGGTGTACATCAGTCAACGGAATTTCCTTGTTCAATAGGGATTGCAGATTGGTCACTCCTTTATGAAAAATTCCGCAGGGAATAATTCTGTCATAATGCGACAGATCGGTATTCACGTTCAAAGCGAATCCATGCATCGTAATCCACTTGCTCACTTTCACGCCAATCGCTGCAATCTTCTCATCCTTCACCCATACACCGGTAAATTCCGGTTCTCTACCGGCCGCAATTCCGTATTCCAGCAAAGAACGGATGATTGCTTCTTCAATCTGCCGAAGATACCGATGAATATCGGTGAAATGCTGATTGAGATCTATGATAAGATAACCGACGATCTGTCCCGGTCCGTGATAGGTGATATCTCCGCCGCGGTCGATCCAAAAGACATCAACACCGTTTTTGGATAGTTCCTCATTCTTTGCCAGCAGATGGTTTTCATCGGCCGCTTTGCCGAGCGTGTACACATGCTCATGTTCCGTCAAGAGCAAGACATCACCGATACGCTGGGCGAGGCGAGCAGTAAATATCTTTTTCTGCAATTCCCACGCATCCGCGTATTTGGTCTTTCCGAGGTTGACAACGAGCAGTTCTTTCATTTCCCTGATCCGAACTCACCCGTCAGCGCGGCGGTGGAGTTCTTTTGATAATCAAATGTGCAGCGCCTGTCCGTATGCATCCAATGCCGCTTCAGCGATGCCTTCGGTCAATGTGGGATGGGCATGGATGGTATTATAGATTTGTTCCGCCGTCGTTTCCAGTGTCCGCGCAGTCACGAGTTCTGCGATCATTTCGGTCGCTTCCGGCCCGATGATATGCGCACCGAGCAATTCTCCGTACTTCGCATCAAAGATCAGCTTGACCATTCCTTCGGTCTCGTTCAATGCAAGCGCTTTACCATGTGACCGGAACGGATATCGTCCGATCTTGATCTCTTTGCCGGCCGCCCGCGCTTTTTCTTCCGTCATACCGACGCTCGCCACCTGCGGCTGACAATATGTGCAGCCGGGAATGTTATCGTAATCGACCGAATGCGGATGCTTTCCGGCAATCGTTTCGACACAGACGATCCCTTCATGCGATGCCTTGTGCGCCAGACACGGCGGACCGGCGACATCGCCGATCGCATAGATGCCTTCCACGTTTGTTTTCATCTTCGCGTCGACCTTGATGAAGGATTTTTCGGTCTTGACGCCGAGCGATTCCAGCCCAAGATTTTCAATGTTGCCTTGTACGCCGATTGCACTCAGAACGATATCGGCTTTGATCTCTTTGACGCCATCCTTTGTCGTAAACTTCACGATCGCCTCTTTCCCTGTTGTCACACTCTCCACTTTGGCTTCGGTAAATATTTCGATGCCCGACTTTTCAAAATTCCGGCGAAGGATCTTTGTGATCTCGCGATCTTCAATCGGCAATAGGCTGTCGAGCATCTCGATGATCGTCACTTTACTGCCGTACGAATTATAGATATATGCGAATTCCGAACCGATGGCACCCGATCCGATCACGACGAGCCGTTTCGGTACTTCCGGCAAGATCATCGCTTCGGTACTGGTAATGATTTGCTTGTAATCAACCGGGATGTTCGGCAAAATTCTCGGGCGTGCGCCGGTCGATACAATGATATGCTTCGCATTGATCTTTTCTTTCTTCCCCTGCTGATCGATTTCCACCACACCTTTGGATAAAATCTTCGCCGTGCCGAACAGATGCTCTACCTTGTTCTTTTTGAAGAGAAATTCTATCCCTTTTGAGCTTTTTGAGGAAATATCCCGGCTACGCTTCACTGCTTTAGAAAAATCGGTTTTCAGATTCTCGAATGAAAAACCGAAATCTTCGGCATGTTTGAACGTATTCAATACTTCGGCATTTTTTATTAATGCTTTAGTGGGAATACAGCCCCAGTTCAGACAAATTCCTCCGAGTTTATCCTTTTCGACTACCAGAGTTTTTAGTCCTAATTGACCGGCGCGAATACCGGCGACGTATCCGCCGGGACCGCCTCCGATGACGAGCACATCATATTGTTTGTCAGCCATAGTCTCCTCATGAAAAAAAATAAGAGGGCCAAGCCCTCTTTCACATTTCTAAAACGTTGACGCGGGTTGTTGGTGATTGATGAGGCATTCTTAAACATACTTTCTTAAAAATGCACCAAAATATACAGAAAGATGGGTTCAAAATCAACGAATTGTTCACCGGAAGGAGTCGTAACTCATCGGGCGTCTCTGAATAATCTTTGGAGTTTAGCCTTGACTCGTTTACTGCAAATTTAGTATTTTATATGTATATAATACGTCACCATCCGGCGAACGGCTGTTTGGAATAGTCTTTTGTACCTACGGTAATTACCGCAGTAGAGAAGGGGTTGTTTCTATGAGTAAGACAAAATATGTAACACAACAATGTACTGCATGCGGAAAAGAGACAAAAATGGAGATTATCGGCGCAGTCGTTGGCGCGGAAAACAAAGTGTGGTACCGTTGCACCCGTTGTCATCACAGTATGATGATTGATGTTCAGGGGCAGGATAAGAAGAAAGACAACGTTATAAAGATCAACCGGGATGCCTGTGTCGATTATTCTCCGGAAAAGATTTATGACGTCGGTTCGTCGATCTATCATACCGATTGGGATGATATGGGAACCGTAAAATCGAAGGAAAAAACATCGAGCGGACGGAGCGCAATTTGGGTGGAATTCGAGAAGAACGGGATAAAGAAATTAATAGAGAATTTACAATTAGCAGATTAATACACAGCCAAAAAATGTAAGGAGGTGAATTACTTGGTCGGCGTCGTCGTCAATGAAAATGAATCTATCGATCGTGCGATTAAACGTTTCAAAAAGAAATACGAACGTTCAGGCGTACTGAAAGAATTCAAAAAACGTACATTCTTCACAAAACCGTCGGTGAAAAAGCGAATGAAACTTGTCAAAGCCATTCGTCGAAACCAGCGAACGGAAGAGGAAATGAACTGATACAAAAAACCCCGCGACTCGCGGGGTTTTTGCATTTACAGCGCATTCGCTTTAAACACTCTCAGCACATTCCCGCCGAGCATTTTCCCGACATCCGAATCCGTATATCCTCTCTTCTTCAGTTCCCTGGTGATATTGGGAAGGTAGGTTACATCGTCCATGTCGTTCGGCAGCGACTCGATGCCGTCAAAGTCGCTCCCCAGGCCGACATATTCCGGACCGACCAGTTTTGCGATATAATCGATATGATCGACCAGCACCGACAGCGGCGGCCGTACCGATGCTGAACGATTGTCAAGTGCGGAATCGATCAGCATCTCCGCTTTCCAATGATCGTCGGTCGATTGACGGAGCGAATCGACCAGCGCTCTGTTTTGGCGGCGAATGCCTCTCGCTTTCCGCTGAAAAGAACTGTCGATGAATCCGGAATAAAAATTTACGCAGATCACTCCGTTATTTTTTGCTACCGCCCGTATTTGTTCATCCTTCAAGTTTCGGCTGTTCGGACAAATTGCATAAACGGAAGAATGCGAGACCAACACTGGTTTAGTCGTCGTATTGATGACATCCCAAAAGGTCTGCTCTCCCACGTGCGACAGATCGACCATGACGCCGAGTTCGTTGAGCCTTCGCACGATTTTTTTGCCGAATTCCGTCAAGCCTTTGAATGGCAATGAATCACCTTTGGCCGTTTCATCCGCTGCTGAGGTTGCCCACGCAGTGCTGTTATTCCACGTCAACGTCAAGTATCTCATTCCCCGGCCTGCCAACCGATCGAGCATCGCCATGTCATCTTCGATCATGTGTCCGCCTTCAACGCCGATCAGCGACGCAATCTGACCTTTCTGCACTGCCTTCTCAAGTTCGTTCGGAGTTTTTACCATTACTGCCCGGCCGTTGCTACGATGGATAAGCCGTTCCAGTGTATCGATCATCGCATTGGCACGGTTGAATGCACGGCCGTTACCGTAATCCTCTCCGCACCAAACGGAAAAGAACTGCACATCCACTCCTCCCTCCCGTAACCGAACTATATCCGAATGTCCTTTTGTGGTTCGCACCGAAAGGTCTTCGCCCCTCATTGCCCTTAATAGTACATCATTATGCGTATCGACGACGACGGATTGGAAATGCAAATCACGATACTCCTGGGAAAAAAGCAACGATGAAAGTAACCATACGGGAAGAAGCAGTGAGCGAAACATTTTCATAGTGATCCTCAATTGTTCTGGTTAATATCGTCAAGCAGGGTATGAACTGCAAACTAAAAATAAAAAAGCCCGCATACACGGGCTTCTTCATTGTGTTCAGCACCTGCTCGGTTACAGGTCGAAGATCCGGTTATCGTTGTGTTTCTGCCGGAGCGCATCCTCGTTCTTTTTGTTTTCGCGCAACAGCGAATCGAGATCGATCAATTCTTCTTCCCGTTGTTTCATCTGCTGCAGCGCAGCGTCGAATTCTTTTTGCGACGGTGCCGATTTGAACATAATTTTCACTTTCGGCGCCTGTGCGGCCGAATCTGTCAGTTCAAATCGGAATTCACCCCGCGGAAGCCGGCGGAACGCTCTCAGAGCATCATCGTCGGCGGACAATTCGAATGTAAAAGCAGAATCACCGATAACGATAACATCATTCATCGTTCTGCGCGGCATGGACGGGCGTGTGATTCTCGGACGAACCACCTGATACATTCCGGTATTCGACGGCGCCGTTCCGGGAGACTGCAGGTTGATTTGAAACGCTCGGTCCGTAGAAAAGACCCTGATTCTGTTGTTGTCGGGTCCGGTGATCACTATATTATTTTCGAATTGCCGCTGCATCTCTACGATCTCGCTGAACATCTTCTCCGTCATCAATCGTTGCTCGGCAAACGCCTGTCGCCGCAAGCGGTCATTGATACTGTCCATGTCCATGTGCATTTCGGCAAATCCGATCGTATCCTTTGAGATGACCACATACCTGTTGCCGGTGTGCAGTTTGGGAATTCGTCGCTGCAACTCGTGCGGTTCGAGCTTCGGTTCTGACACGCTCACCACAGCGTACGGCGCATGTCTCTCCTGCAACAGACGCTGCAGACGTACGCGTTGCGTCGGACGCAATGATGCCGCAATAGACGAGACCATGGTACGGTTCAGATCCACCAACTGTTCGTTGATTGCAATCTCATTATTCTCGCTCACCAGCACCGAGGCCTGTAACCTGCGGGTGTACGTTTCCAGTATCGAATCCACGAATTGACGCTCGTGTACGGTATGCAATCCCACGTTGTCGTAAAATTCATTCATTGTGACGGGGGGTAATTCCTTGCGGGACCGTTCCCGCACGATTTCAATCTGTGCCCCATCACGTTCATCATTTTTTACCGTCAACGCTGTCCCGTTCGCAGAGTCGAGCGAAAGACTCCCGAACAATGCGAAATTCAGCACGTCGTCTTTGTTCAGATTCGAAAAAAACGGCAAGATGTTTCCCTGCATTAACGTATTCTGCAGTTGATTTTTTTTGACGAGAAAAAATGAATTGAACAGCGAGGCGTCTTTGAGGTACACTATACCGATGAGGGAGAGCGTTACGGTAGCGATCGCAGCAAAAGAGAATACCGGCCGGAAACGGGCGGTAAAATTTTTCCTCCGCGATGCTTTGCTGTCGAGGATATTGGACAATCGCAACCAGAACCAATCGTTGTGCGGAATCTGCTTCTTCCCTTTCAGCGATCTTTTCGCCATCCGAAGCATCGCCACCTCGCGTGCCACCAATGGATGCGACGCAAGGTATTCCTCAAACGCCCTGGCAGCATCGCCGTCAAGTTCCCCGTCCAGGTACAGCGATATGATCCGGTCCAATTCCTTTGTATCAATAGAATTCATGCTATATCGGTGATCAATGGTTTCAATTTTTCCTTTAACATACTCCTGCCGCGTGATAGTCTTGATTTCACTGTTCCAATCTCACAATTTAATACGTCGGCGATTTCATCATACGACAATCCGTCGACATCTTTCAGAATTATCGGAATTCTGTATTTTTCGGGCATTGCGTTCAGTGTCCGTTCTATCACCTCGTGTGTCTGTTCGTCATCAAATGTGGTCGATACCAGTTCGTCTAACGAACGATTCGCTGAGGTTTCGACGGATTGGAAACTGAAAAATCGTTTTACTTTCCGCCGTCGCATTTCATCCCGGCTTCTGTTTACTGCGATACGGTATAACCATGTGTAAAACGATGATTCAAACCTGAATTTGGGCAGCGCCTCATACGCTTTAATGAAGACTTCCTGTGCTAAATCATCGACTATGCTGGATTCGTTAAAGATCGAATATATCAAATTCCTGATCTTTTCTTGATACCTCTCCACCAAATACCGATAAACCGTTGAATCACCATTCTGAAACTGAACAATGAGTGAATCATCGCTTTTTTGATCGACAGGGATATTTGCGTCGATGATATTTATAACGGCCGGTTTTCCCATGTATGGTGTATTTTTATGGTCATAGACGAAAAAACAGTCCAAATGTTCCTAAAATAAAAAACCGACGAAGCAGTCGTCGGTTCATATTGCCAATGCGATATTGAAATGATTATGGATTTTCAGGAGCAGAATTGTCCGGTGCACCATCATCGTCTTTTGTTCCTTTGATTTCTTGGACTTCAATCCGAATTTCCTGCGCTTTTCTTTTTAATTCAGCCATATGTTTTCTTACCCGTGTTCCGGCTGATTTATTCCCTTTATCGTAGAATTTTATGAAATCCTTTTCGAATGATTGCACTAACTCAACAAGTTCTGTAAATCGGCTCATTCTTACTCCTTTTTTATGTTATGGGAAATAGGTCGAAATACTCTTGAATATTGCCCAAATTATTGAAATAGTCAAGAAAAAACAACTCAATCCGAAAATTTTTGAATTTCCGTGGAATTAAGTGATTTTCCCTTAAAATAGATGATGCCCGATGTTGTTAAAAAAACCAATGAAAAGATGATGCCTTCGGCATTGAAAAATGCCGAATTTGTAGCAAAAAATGAGTCGGAATCAATAAAATTTGACGTAATAAACAGAGGAAGAATTACTAAAAGACCTATCCTAAATGTGTATCCATACCACAATGTCGCATTTCTCCACATTACTATACAGAGTAAAAATCCATAAGAGAATATGAACAACGCAACGAAAATAAGAATGTGAATTGCCTTGTTCTCGAGGCTTATGATTTCAGGGAGATAATAAATAGTCCAAAACATTGCGTTGATGAGACCTGAATGAATGACAGAACGATGGTGAAGCTGAGTGCGGAACATTATCGAACGAAAAAAGAGTTCCTCCACGAAAATGGATGACAGTGAAAAGACAAATATGGCAGGTACATCGAATATGGTCTGGAGAATAAGCGTTGAGGAATTATCTAAATTCTCCGGTTTCACTTGATTCAGTATAAATCCTACAAATCCCACCATTATTAATACCATGGCCGGAAAGAAAAACCAAAGAAAATTCCCTTTCCAGTGCCATTGTAATATTCCACTCGATTCCCATTGGAATGGAAGGTTATCCCTTTTCCAACGGAACAATAAAAAAACAAGTAGGGAAAAGATTTTTAGATCGATGAAAATTTCCCAGAAATAAAACTGGTATGGGATCTGATAGTACTGAAGAAGGGAGAATACAACGGTAACGGCAACAACAAACAGATAGTGTGTCCGGAGTGAAGAAAGGAATATCATATCTTTGAGAAAAATTCCCTCATTTTCAGATGCCTGTACTTAAAGACAACATTGTGAATTGTTTTCATCAAAAGTTCATCAAATATTCTACCGCAAATACCAAAAGGCATTGCATACGTGATTGTGTCGGTCAAAACGGTGCGCCCGGAATCTTCGGCCATTTGATGTTCATGTCTCCAATACGAAAACGGTCCACGATTTGTCTGTACGTCGATTAATAATGAATCGGGAAGAATAGATTCTACCTTAACATCCCAGGGCATCCAAAATCCTGCTACATTGTATTGTACTGATAATTCGTCCCCTTCATGCAAAACCGGCGGAGCATTCAGAATACGAATTTTGACCCACGGAGGGCTCACGAGCAATACATTCTTGAAATTCCTGTGAAATTCAAATACAATGTGGATTGGCGCATCTAATAATATCGAAAACGATAGAGTCGTTGTTTTCATTATCCGATGAGGACACTCCCGCCGTTGACATTGAGGATTTCTCCGGTGATATGCCTGGATAAATCCGAGGCAAGAAAAAGGACCGGACCGGCAATATCTTCGGGAGTTGGAATACGTTGAAGAGGAATTTTTTTCCGCTCTTGTTCTTTATAGATTGTATCTGCAAATACTTCGTTATTAAGGTCGGTGTCAACCCAGCCGGGTGCGACGGAATTGACATTGATGTTGTATGGCCCAAGTTCCGTTGCAATCGCTTTGGTAAACGAAATCATCCCCCCTTTTGATGCCGCATAATGCGAATGTTCAGCTTCACCGCGTTGTCCTGCAGTACTGGAAATATTGATAATCTTTCCACTCTTCTGTTTTTTCATCACCGGCACAACGGCATTGGTGATGAAAAACATTCCGTCCAGATTCACAGCCATCGTTTCTTTCCATACTTTTTCACTCATTTCACCGATCAATCCATAGGTCCAAATGCCGGCGTTGTTCACCAAAATGTCTATCCGGCCGAATTTCCGAAGTGTCTTTTCAACGACCATTGCAGCATTCTTTTCTTTTGATATATCTGCTTTAATCGCAATGCATTCTTTTCCGATATGTCGGATTTTTTGGACTATATAATCCGCCGCTTTCTCATTTTTGGTATAAGTGATGACGATGTGAGCACCTGCCTGCGCCAACAACATTGCCGTTGCAGCGCCAATTCCACGTGATCCGCCGGTGATAATTGCGATTTTTTCATTAAGTGTTATCATACAGACTCATTTCAGACTTATTGGTATTATTTTTGCTGCTATAAAATATACAATAAATTGTCGACCAAAAAAATGGTTTGAACCATTTAGACTAAACAGGACAATTGTAGTCCAATTTGTAGTTTTCTGCCAAAATCAAAATAAATCTTGATATAGGACTATATGTGTCGTATATTTATTTAGATTAAGTCTAAATTAAAGTTTAATGAATAATGAATTAGCAAAAGATAATTTCACGCAATATCTGAAATCTGCCAATTATAGAATCACTCCGGAGAGATTTGTAGTTTTAGATGCAGTGATGAATATCGACGGGCATTTTGATGCGGATGAACTTTTTTCGCAGATGAGAATAGGGGGACAAAAGGTTTCCCGCGCGACCGTCTACAATACTTTGGATTTGCTTCAGGACTGCGGCTTAATCTCGAAATACCGGTTCGGCGAAAACCATTCCCGTTATGAAAAAGCATTCGGTCGTCCGCAACACCATCATTTGATCTGTCTCGAATGCGGAGAGATTATTGAATTCGTCAACGACCGGATTGAAAAAGTGCAATCCGAAGTATGTAAAGCGAACAACTTCAGCGCGCAAACAACCACGCTGCAAATATTTGGAATTTGCTCCCAATGTCAAAAGAAACCATGAAAACACTAGCACAAACCCCTGCCGGCACCACTGTAAAGGTATCACATCTTGATTCCCATCCCGAGACCTGTCAGCGATTGCGGGAATTGGGATTTTGTGAAAATGCCTCAGTCCGGTGCGTTACCAACGGCACTTCGCAATTAATTTGCGAAGTGTGCAATACCAAAGTCGGATTGAATTTCACGACAGCAAACGCCATTATCGTATTGCCGCATGACTGAATTGTCTATTCGCCTGTCCTTCGACCGAATATCACCATAGGTAAATGAAATCCGTGCGCACACACACGCCGATCCAAAATATCGCCATTATCGGAAATCCGAACTGCGGGAAGACCACACTGTTTAACGCACTGACTGGACTGCGCCAAAAAGTCGGTAATTATTCCGGTGTGACCGTTGAGAAAAAAATCGGCAAAATACTTGTGAACGGCGGCAACGAGATTTCCGTTCTTGACCTCCCCGGTACGTATTCCCTCTCCGCCAATTCACCGGACGAACAGATCGTTGTCGATGTATTATTCGGCAGGATCGCCGACACGCCGATTCCTGAAGTACTTCTCTGTGTAGTGGATGCCACTAATCTTGAACGAAACCTGTATCTGCTCAGCCAGATCCTCGACTTAAAATTCCCGACGGTGGTTGCATTAAATATGTTCGACCGCATCGAACACGAAGGTATTACAATCGATATTCCGCAACTTGAAAAATTATTGGGAGTGCGATGTATTCCCACGAATGCGAGCAAGGGAAACGGAATCGAGACGATTATTGAGGCACTCCGTTCGACAAAAACATCGTCGGCGAATTTCCGGCAATGGCAATTGCCGGAAACGGTGAAGATGGAACACGACGAATTGGTGTCGCTTTTGATCCGCAACGATAAATTAGAAGAACATGTTGCGTACCATGTCGCAGAATCCCTCCTTTCTACACCCCGCGAGATCGATTCATATTCATCGCTATTTTCTCAGGATACATTGAACCATATCCGGGAGGATCACCGGAAGTTGATCGGATCCGGGATAGACCGACATTCGGTCTTTGTGGAATCCCGTTTTCGATGGACCCACGAAGTCTATAAAAAATGCGTCACCGTACAAAAATCGTTACAACAAAAAACGGTCCATGACACCATCGATTCCGTACTCACCCACAGAATTTGGGGCTATGTTATCTTCTTCGGAATTATGTCGGTCATGTTTACGGCGATCTTCACCTGGGCAAACTACCCGATGGAATTGATCGGAAAGGGATTTGATCAGCTTGGCAATGTTGTGGCTTCCGTCTTGCCGGAGGGTGACCTGCAGAACCTGATTGTCAACGGCGCCATCGGCGGTGTCGGGGCGGTGGTGACTTTTCTCCCGCAGATTATTTTCTTATTCCTCTTTCTCGGTTTCCTGGAAGATACGGGATATATGGCGCGGGCGGCTTACATAATGGACAGAGTCATGCGAAAGGTGGGATTACATGGAAAATCATTCATCCCTCTCCTGTCATCCTATGCATGCGCCATTCCCGGCATTATGGCTACGCGAACAATTGAGAATCCCCGCGACAGACTTGTCACCATACTGGTAGCGCCGTTGATGAGTTGCAGCGCACGGCTTCCGGTTTATTCTCTGCTGATCGCATCGTTCATACCAAGCACCTATGTCTGGGGATTCATCAGTCTTCCTGCTCTTGTACTGATTTCGATGTATCTGCTCGGGTTGATTACGGCACTCCTTATGGCGTGGATTTTTAAAAACACATTGCTGAAAGGCCCCAAGCCGGCATTCATTATTGAATTGCCGCCGTACCGAATGCCGTCTCTGAAAAACACTCTCCTGCACATGTGGGAACGCTCATGGCTCTTTCTAAAAAAAGCGGGGACAATCATCCTCGGCGTCTCGATCATTCTCTGGTTCCTGGCAACATATCCGAAATTGGAAGAGGGTAATCCGTCGGAAAAACTTGCCCATAGTTTAGTGGGCCGGGCAGGTCAAATGATCGAACCAGTCATTAAACCCCTCGGTTTTGATTGGAAGATCGGCATCGGGATCATCAGTTCGCTGCTGCAACGCGAAGTCTTTGTCAGCACATTGGGAACAATCTATAATATTGAGAATGCCGACGATGAATCTGTCTCACTGCGCCAGCAACTTCAGAATGACATCGATCCGGCAACGGGAGCGCCGACGTTCACGATATTAACCGCTATCTGCATCATGGTCTATTATGTTTTGGCCATGCAGTGCATGTCCACAGTGGCGGTTGTACGTCGTGAGACCAACGGCTGGAAATGGCCGCTCTTTCAATTTTCATACATGACCCTCCTGGCGTATGTCGGGACATTCATTACCTATCGGATGGGACTATGGATTATATCACTTTAAATTGGCAGGAAATTACATCCTTGCTGGTTGTGGGAGCGACAGCCGTATTGTTGATTAAATCGGAAGCGGCGAAATATCGGCGAAAAAAACTCGGGCTGTGCGACCACAACAGCGACTGTGTAGTGGCAAAAATGAAATCTTCACCACAATAATATTTTTTTACGGTGAAATAGGACCATAATAGACTTATATCCATAATAAAAAAAACGTACCACCAATCTGCCTCGACAAAGGAGCGGTGATACGTTTGAACAACAGAGCGCACAGATCGGCTCATCGACAGCAAAGATAGTGAAGATTGACTCTCATAGCAATTGTTCATTGCCGTTTCGGTGCTCATATATCTCAACACTATAATCAGAATGGAGCACATAATGTCAACCGTTAAATATTTTCTCGCCATGATTGTATTGACATCGGCAGTGTATTCACAAAGCGATTCCCTGCAGGAAATCCGTCGTCAAATTGAAATCCTCACCGAAGAAATCGAACGAATTACATTGGGATCCATTGAGACAGATTTCGATTATATACCGGCACGCGGACTCGGCGCGGCGGCGGCAAAGGTCTATCAGATGAAATCCAGCGGTGCATCACTTGCCGGATACGGCGAAGTGGTGTATCAAAATTATTCAGCGAAACTCGATAACAATGCCAATTCGACAAAACTCGACCAACTCGATTATCTCCGTAATATTATTTATGTCGGTTATCGGTACAATGACTGGATTCTCTTCAATTCCGAGGTTGAGTTCGAACATGCTACAACCGGAAAGGGTGGTTCGGTATCCGTCGAATTCGGATATGTTGAATTGATGTTTTCGCATCACTTCAATCTCAGGACCGGCATGATGCTTCCCCCCATGGGTATTACCAACGAAAAACACGAGCCGTCGTTGTTCCTTCCGATCCTTCGTCCGCAGGTTGAACAAGTTATTATACCCAGCACCTGGAGAACAAACGGTATCGGTGCCTATGGAGAAATATTGCCGTCATTGAATTATGCCGCATATCTGGTCGAAGGATTTACCGCCAAAGGATTTTCCGATGTCGATGGTGTCCGCGGCGGACGCCAAAGCGGGGCAGCTTCCATCGCGGAAGATTTTGGTGTAACGGGAAAAGTCGATTATAACGGATTTGCCGGAACGATTGTCGGAGCCAGTTTTTATATCGGCAATTCGGGACAGAGTGCCAAAGATTCGCTCGGTACGATCACCGCCGCCACGACCATTCTCAGCGCTCATGCGGAATTCTCATGGAAAGGTATTGAAGCGCGGGCATTATATGCCGTCTCGACCGTTGATCAAGCCGGCAGAGTGAGCATACTTGCAGGAAAAACGATCGGATCGGAAATGAACGGGTATTATGTATCGCTCGGATATGATATTATTCCTCTTCTTGTTCCGGGGTCAGACCATGCAGTGATTCCTTTTATATTTTATGAATCGTTGAATACCCATGCTGCGGTTGCGAGCGGTTTCACCAAAAACGCTGCATTCGACAGATCCGCGCTTGCCGTCGGAGTGTCGTATAAACCGCACCCCAACGTGGCGTTCAAGGTCGACTTCCGTGACAATGCCAATAAAGCAAACACAGGAAACAATCAGTGGAATGCCGCAGTGAATTATTTATTCTGATCGCAATGAAGAGAACGACGTATGTAGTGACATTAATTTTATTTTTACTGACGCTTGTTTCGACAGGAAGCACTCAAGTTTACCTGTCGAAAGAAAAAGCACTGTCGATCTATCTCGGTGAGTCCGTCGAGCGAAAAACGCTCTTCCTCACCGATGATCACGTCGCCGCCATACAATCTGCCGCAAAAGCAAAGGTCGAATCAAAGGTTGTGACGTACTATACCGGCGTCCGCGGTGTCGGTTTTTTTGAAACCCGTACAATACGCACCATGCCGGCAACATTCATCATTGTTCTCAATCTCGACGGTACTGTACAGGCCGTAGAAATTCTGGCATTTCACGAACCGGAGGACTATCTCCCGCCCAAGCGATGGCTCAAATCATTCGATACGAAGTCGATGAGCGATGATCTCTGGCTCAAACGGGGTGTGTATAATGTCTCCGGAGCAACTCTTTCTGCCCACGTCATTACCGAAAGCGTTAGGAAATATCTTGCAACGTACGCCATTGCTATTAAGAAGGAACGACCATGAAGTATATGAATAACGGCGGGTTCAGCCAGAATCCGATGATGAGACTGACACTGCTTTTTACGATGCTATTTCTGCTCGGATTTCTCGCCGTCAATTTTTTACTTTTTTTTAGCAAGATGGATTTAACCCCGGCATCGATATCTTCATACTATCACGGAAACGAAGAGGAATTTCGTCCCGCACGCACATATCAATCAATGATCGAAGTGACCCATTCCCATCTTCCGGTCATGGCCGTCGTCATGCTGGTGCTGACCCATCTGGTCATCTTCACTCCCGCTTCGAAAGGAGCAAAATATTCATTCATCGTCGTTGCATTTATCTCCGCACTCTTGAATGAAAGTGCCAATTACTTGATCCGATTTGTCGATCCGTCATTTGCCTGGTTAAAAATCATCACTTTTCTTTCACTGCAGGCAAGCATTTTGTTATTGCTCGTCATTCTGATCACTTTTTTGATCCGTTCACACTTCAAAAAGGCCGAGGAGGATTTGATTGAAGTTCAATGACCGAAAAGTAACGCGGAGGGATTTTCTTCGCACAACCTCTTCACTGCTCCCGTTCGTCGTGTTACCGGCAGGATATGCATTCGGACGTACAGGTCAACAGTATGTCCACAGGACAATTTATGCGATGGGTACGCTGGTCTCCATCCAGGCATATGGTGACGATCTCCGGCGTATACACAATGCAATCAACAAAGCGTTTTCCGAATTGCGACGCCTGGATGCACTGCTGAGTGTATTTCAACCATCCAGCGAAATATCCGTCATTAACGCATATGCAGGAGTGAAGACCGTAACGGTCTCTACCGAAACGATGGACGTGATGCAACACGCAGTCCGATACTCCGATTCCACCAATGCCGTGTTCGACTGCACCGTCGGATCATTAATGCAGTTGTGGGGTTTTCGTGATTCAACGACCACACCGTCACATCCTCCCTCCGACAAGGAAATAAAAAGGGTATTGGATTCGGTAGGGTACAAGAATATTTCCATCGATCCGGTTGCTCGGTCTGTCGGCTTGCTAAAGAGAAATTGTGCTGTCGATCTCGGAGGGATCGCCGTCGGATATTCCGTCGATCGCATGGCGGCCATTTTACAAAATGAGGGTATGACCTCAGCATTAATAAATCACAGCGGCGATATTGCTGCCATCGGAACTCCGCCTGATTCTGACGGATGGATCATCGGTATACCTTCAATTCGGAACAACAATGAGATTATCCATACGTTGGAGATAAAGGATCAGGCAATTTCAACCTCCGGTTCGACAGAAAAATTCCGTATATTTAATGGACTTCAATACAGCCACATCGTCGACACAATGAGCGGTGTTCCTTCAGAATTTCGTCAATCGGTGTCGGTGATTACACAATCATCAATGACTGCCGATGTCTACTCCACTGCGCTATTTTTAGGTGATCAGAGGATACCAAGCAATGAAAATAGTGGCACGAAATTGGAATATATAGTCATTGACAGCAACGATAATTTTCGATCAAATTTCATTTTTCTATAACTCCAATGAAGAAAATCATTTATTTTTTTATCATTTCAGCAATGTTCACATCTTTACTCCTTGCCGGAGCCATTCGCGGCAAAGTCACTCTTGGGAATGAGAAGTCTACAATCGCCGGAGTCACAGTATATTTAATGGACAAAAAGCTCCGTTTTGGCACGGATGCGAATGGAATCGTACAAATTCCTAATCTTACCAAAGGAATTTATAATTTAGAAATATCGCAAATAGGGTATAAAAGAGCACACATCACAGATATTCACGTTGATGAAAATGGTATTACAGAAGTAACGGTGAATCTTGAAGAGTCCCCATTTCTCTTGAATGAAGTGGTGGTAACCGGGACACTTCAAAAACACCTCTTTAAAGAGACGCCGATCATTACAGAAATAATTTCCGCCACCGACCTCAAACGGAGCGGAACATCTGAGGTCTCCGAAATCCTGAGAACTCAGACCGGCATCGAAGTCGGCGCCAGCATCAGCCAGACACAAAATGTCCGGTTGCAGGGTCTTAAGAAAAATCAGGTGCTGGTGCTGGTCGACGGCGAACGGATCTCCGGCAAAGTGGACGATGCGGTCGACATCAATCAGATACCCGTTCAATCGATTGAACGGATTGAAATTGTGAAGGGCCCGATGTCCTCGATGTACGGATCCGATGCAATCGGCGGAGTCATTAATATCATTACCAAGGAACCAGTAGCCGGCGCAACGAACGCGGATGTTGCCGTGACCATGGGAAGCAACGGACGACAAGATTACAATGTTTCGGCATCACACAGTTTTGTCGATCTTTGGGGCGAACGCAGTTCGTTGAACTTCCTTGTCTCCGGCGGATGGAATAAATATTTCGGTATCGATTATGATTCAAAGGATTATTTTTCAGAGATGCCGGAATTCGACAGAAAAAATGTATCGGTGAAGATCACCGGTTTATCGACGGACAGGCTTCGATTCGATCTGAAAGCGGATGCGTACCAAGACAACCTCGAATGGCTTGCCGGCGGTGATCAGTATGTGCATTTTATCGATTACGCCGATAATACGAAAAGTACCGTTACCGGTTCCGTTCAATACACGTTCGGCGCAGCGACGGTGGCGAAGGTGAGCGGGAATTATTCGACGAATGATCACGGCTCGTCCGAACGAACCGGGGCAGGATTCCTGGTGCGCAGCAGCGTGACGAACGAACTTATTAAAACGATCCGTGCACAGGTCACCACCCTTCCCTACAAAACCAGCACTCTTACCATCGGCATCGAATCGAATGACGAATTGGTGTCGTCGCAGCGCGTGCTCGGCGGCAAAAAAAACATCACCAATAATATTGTGTATGCCGAAGATGAATGGGCGATCGGCGATTTTACGTTCAACGTCGGAGCACGATATTCGGACAATTCGCGTTTCGGTGATTTTTTTGCCCCCCGTCTCAGCACATTATACCGGCCCACGGAACGATTAACGCTGCGCGCATCATACGGCAGAGGCTTCCGTTCCCCGACCATTAATGAATTGTTCCTCGATTTCAACCACGTGAGCATCGGGTACGTGGTTCAGGGAAATCCGGACCTGGAACCCGAGTCTTCTCACGGAATTAATCTTGGATTCGATTACGCACGGGATGACGTCATATGGTTCCGGATCAACGGATATTATAATGATGTCACAAATCTGATCAATTATTATTATGTGACTCCGAATCCGGTCGTATTTTCCTATCGCAACATCTCCGCTGCGACCGCCAGCGGATTTGACGTCGATATCGATATCCGGCCGGTAGATTTCGTGATGCTCACAATCGGGTACAATTACAACATAACGAAAGACCATCAGGGAAATCTGCTGCCGTTCCACTCGCCGCATACGGTGAATATAAAAACCAATGTCGATATTCCCCTGATCAACGGTTCCGTTTTCGGACGGTTCCGTTGGTACGACAAACAACCGGTCGTCGACGAGCAGACCAACACCGGCGCATACGGTAACGGCAATGTGACTCCGAATTATTTTTATTCACCAGCCTATCATGTCATCGACGTGAATGTGACCAGTACATTGTTCAATCTTTTTGATCTCTCGGCAGGCATCAATAATGTTCTCGATAAGACGTCGTATCCATTCGGGCAGATTAAGGGACGAGAATTTTTCACCGGAATACGCTATCAGTTCTAACCAACCATAACAACAAGGGAAACACCAATGAAACAATTCACTATTATCGCAACACTTGTAGTGCTTTTATTTACCGGATGTGAAAAGGATGATGAAACTCCCATAACGCCGCCGGCGACCGGGAGCGCTATTTTCACGTCGGGCAACGTCAAGACGGGCGCAGTGTACTTTAGTTTTTCGGCAAAAGACTCCGTCGCTTCAACCGGTTCCTGGGATCTCAAACTCACGACACTTTTTTCACCCGACGATTCACTTCGTCAATTTCCATTCCCGGGTATCGTGTTGAATCCTGCACTCGGAGTACTCGGAACGTCTGTCGAACAAAAATTCGATCTGGTCAATCCTTCAGCAGTCGCAAATCTTACAGCCGATATACTTGACACACTCGCTATCGACAGCACCCGATCAATCAAAACCGCTCCCGTCTATTATAGTTTCGACAAGCGCGACACAACATCGGCAGACGGCAACTGGGATATCAAGTGGACCGTCAATGGCCCGGAGCCAATTGTCATGCTTAATACGCAAAAGGGAGTCACTGGAAAGGTGCTGGATAATACGGACTTTTCACTGCTAAGTGCAGCAACCGTTCCTGATTTGGAATCTGATCTCAATGATACGACACTGGTCATCGGCAACAAATGTTTCCTCTATGATCCGTTGACCCATCGGTTGAATCCCGTTGCGAACCGTGTTTTCATCGTTCGCACCATCAACGGAGCTCGGGTCAAATTCAGGACTCTCAGTTATTACAATGCTGCCGGAACTTCGGGATATCCTCAATTCGAATTTGTGGCACCGGAACGGTATTCCATCGGAACCACAGCATTGAAGTATGCCGGACCGCCGACACATAAACTCAATCCCTACACCGACAGAACGTTTGTAGTTAAAACCCATGACGGAAAATTCGCAAAGTTTGAAATGCTCTCGTATTACAACGAAGCAGGCGCTTCGGGATACATGAAATTCAAATACGAAGTGCAATAAGAAGATCCACTT
The DNA here is from genome assembly GCA_964371615.1 of uncultured Chitinophagaceae bacterium. Taxonomy (GTDB): domain Bacteria; phylum Bacteroidota; class Ignavibacteria; order UBA10030; family UBA8401; genus SpSt-333. Next base: position 1,098,182 of record CAYJMS010000001.1, on the reverse strand, counting down.
ACAGATTACTTGGGGGAGCGAACACCACCGCTCCCCTTTTTATTATACGAACCTAATATGAATATCATCCACTACATCCCGGTATTGACGACATTGTTTTCTGTGTACTTCCTGCGTGAGATTTTCTCACATTTCCTGCAAAAGCGACATGCGCTGTATCTTTTATGGTGGTCGATCGGCGTGCTCACTTTCGGTTTAGGAACGCTTTCCGAAAGCATTAACACGATATCAGGATGGTCGGAACCTAATTTCCGGTTTTGGTACATTATGGGAGCGCTCTTAGGGGGATTTCCGTTAGCACAGGGAACCGTGTATCTTCTGATTAAGAAAAAAACAGCGGATATACTCACCGTCATTTTTGTTTTGATAATTATTGCGGCTTCATTTTTGGTCATTTTAAGCCCTATCGATTCTTCACTTGTCGGTGACGGCCGACTGAGCGGTAAGGTGCTCGTCTGGCAATGGTCCCGCTATTTTTCTCCGTTGATTAATTCCTATTCTTTTATATTTTTATTCGGCGGAGCCATCTTTTCAGCATTGCAATACCGGAAACAGCGCGCGGATACCAGATTTCTGGGCAATATTTATATCGCCGTCGGAGCACTGCTGCCGGGGATCGGAGGATCGTTTACCCGATTTGGTTTTGTCGAAGTGCTCTATATCACTGAATTCCTTGGACTTCTGGCGATCTATTATGGATATAGAACGATCAGACGGGATGCTTCAATTTCGGTACATCAGAGTCAAACAACACCGTAATACCATCCAGAGGTAATTACGAAACTCTTCTCGATGAATTGCTGTTGAACCAGTTAGATCATAAGTATTCATTCATGTAAAAGAAACAGTATATTATATAACAGAGGAATCCCATGGACCAACAGACAAATTCCGCAATGCCAGTGACCAAAGAACACGTCTATGCTGCACTCAAGGATGTCTACGATCCTGAAATCCCGGTCAGTATTGTTGATCTCGGACTGGTGTACGACGTAAAGATTATCGACGACTGGATTGGCGTAAAAATGACACTCACTTCACAAGGTTGCGGGATGTCGACACAGATAGCGACCATGGTTCGCGAACGAGTTGCCGCACTCCCCGGGGTCAATGACGCCGATGTCCGCATCGTGTGGCAGCCTGCCTGGAATCCCTCCATGATGAGCGAAGAGGCAAAAAAGAAAGTTCAATTTTTCGGATAACCATTCTATGAAAACAATATCCATAGTCCTCTTTTTCAGTCTGTGCGTCGTCGCCGGCACGGCACCTTCGTATTCACAAACAAAGAAAGAGGCGACGGTTCCAGTTTTCGGCACCTATGATGTTACAGCCGATCCGGAAATCCTATTGCGGCAGACAATACAAGAGGCGCAACGGACAGACAAAAGAATTCTTGTGGAAGTCGGCGGAGAATGGTGCAAATGGTGTCATTACCTCGACACTTTTTTTGAGAAGAATACGGATGTGACCGCGTTTCTCAAAGAGCATTTCGTTTTAGTCAAGGTCAATTTCAGCCCTGAAAATGAAAATAAAAAGTTTTTGCTTTCATATCCAAAGCCTGCCGGATATCCTCACCTGTATGTTCTTGACACTGACGGGAGTTTGCTCAATTCACAAGACACGGCAAAACTTGAAAAGGGTCAGGGATACGATCGCGAAGTGGTGATGGAGTTTCTAAAATCGTGGGCGGTCAAAGAATCACCATCGGGTCGCTGAGTGTATAATCGATGATCTGCCGATCAAAGTGTCACATTTCATGATTTAGGCCCCCGGCCGATGCATACAACCCTGTGGAGCACATTTTTTACCATTGTTAAGTTCATTCCACCGCGGCTTGCTTTCTACGACACTCTTCTTTACATTTTCAATCGATACAGCATTTTGCTGCTTTATTTTAAAAGCATTTTTTTTACGACCTGCCGTTCTTACGGTAATCGTCAATTCCGCTTTCTATTAGGATATCTATGAGTCTTTCGAATCTTTTCTCCCCTTTCATGCGTCTGTCGTTTACAAAACGAATTACATATGGAACAGTGAGTATTATCCTCTTTAGCACGTTCATCGTGTATTTCTTCGGTACGTCAACCGTATCGTCTTCCCATCTGTCCATATCCCCTGTCAGAGGAGAATTTATCGTATCGATCACCACCACCGGCGAACTTCAGGCAAAAAACTCCATTGAGATAAAAGGACCGGAACAGGCGCGTGCGGCAGGGATTTGGCAGATGAAGATTTCTAACCTTGTCGCCGAAGGGACCGTCGTAAAGCAGGGTGAATTTGTTGCGGAACTCGATAAATCGGAGATTGCGAACCGGATCAAAGAATCGGAATTGTCCGTCCAAAAACTTGAAGCACAATATACGCAAACCATGCTCGACAGCACGTTGACGTTGTCACAATCCCGCGACGAGATGGTCAACCTTACCTTTGTGCTGGAAGAAAAAAAGATTGTACTGGAACAATCGACGTATGAAGCTCCCGCCGTGCGTCGGCAAGCCCAAATTGATTACGACCGTGCGGTTCGCACCATTGCGCAGGCGAAAAAAAATTACATCACGAAAACAAAGCAGGCAATCGCAAAAATTCAGGCGGTCGGTGCGGACTTGATGAAAGAACAGCAGCGTTTTGATATCATGAAGAGTGTGCTGAAAGAATTTACAATACTGGCGCCGGCAGATGGCATGGTGGTCTATGCCCGCGAATGGAACGGAAAGAAGAAAGTTGTCGGGGCTACATTAAGCCCCTGGGAACCGACTGTCGCAACGTTGCCCGACCTTACCATGATGGAATCTATCACGTATGTGAATGAAGTTGATATCCAGAAACTCGCCACCGGGCAGGAAGTCTTTCTGAAGCTTGATGCCGATCCGAACAAAAAGTTATCCGGCGTCGTTGCACATGTGGCGAATATCGGCGAGCAACGTCCGAATTCCGATTCCAAAGTATTCGAAGTGCGAATATTGATTAATGACCGCGATACCACTCTGCGGCCCGCCATGACAACGGCAAATGAGATTCTGGTTGCAAAGCAGGCAAACGTGCTATCGATTCCGCTGGAAGCGATTCACAGTGAAGATACACTGACCTTTGTCTATCTTAATAAGGGGGGCGTCATTAAACAAGAGGTGCGATTGGGTTTGCAGAACGACAATGCAACCATTGTATTGGATGGCATATCGGAAAACGATGAAATTTACTTATCCCCGCCGCCGGAAGCGGTCCAACAGAAGATCCGACCATTGAAAGCGACTTTGTAACCGTGCGCACCATTATTTCTCTTGTTGAACTCATGCGGCCCTCCCGCGGTCTTATCAACAATATTCTTACTGCATTCGATGCAATCAAGCGAAATAAACTTCGCTCCATTCTCACATCTCTCGGTATTGTGTTCGGCGTCGCCTCTGTCATTTCTATGCTGGCAATCGGCCGGGGTGCACAGCAGGAAATTCTCGATCAGATGAAACTCCTCGGCACCAACAATATCATCATTACCCCAATAATTGAGCAGGAAGAAGGTACCGTCGACGAGGAGAATGACGAAAAAAAGAAGGAGAAAAAGAAATTTTCACCGGGATTGACATTGCAGGATGCTATAGCGATCAGGACAATGCTTCCTTCCGTTGATTTTGTCAGTCCGGAAATCGTCATGGAAACTGTTGCGCTGCGTGAAGGGATGAAACGGACCACAAAATTGGTAGGTGTCGATTCCACCTTCTTCAACGATTCAGGATATGAACTTGAAAAAGGATCATATTTTACAGCGTACCACCTTGACCGCTCTTTACCGGTTGCCGTCATCGGTCATGCCATAAAAACGAAATTTTTCACACGGGAAGATCCCATCGGGAAACAGATCAAATGCGGAAAATTATGGCTGACAATTGTCGGCGTGCTGAAAGAACGGAATATTTCAAAGCAGAATATCAAGCATCTCGGCCTTCGGGATTATAATTATGATATCTATGCACCGGTAAACACCATCCTGTTGCGTTATAAGAACAGGGCGCTTGTGACACGCCGCGACATACAAAGCGCTGCCCGGACAACAAATGTCAATAACGAGGAGACTGAAGAGAAAAAAGCGGTGAATTACCACCAATTGGACCGGCTCGTTGTACGGGTCAATAACACCGAGCTTATGCATCCCCTGGCGGAGGTCATCAGCCGGATGTTACAGCGGCGCCATAACGGCATGGTGGATTTTTCGGTCGTCGTTCCGGAGGAATTGTTGAAACAAGAACAGCGAACGAAGGAGATTTTCAATATCGTACTCGGTGCAATTGCTTCCATTTCATTGATTGTCGGCGGGATCGGCATCATGAACATTATGCTGGCATCGGTCCTGGAGCGGACAAAGGAGATCGGAATCCGGCGGTCCGTCGGTGCAACGAGAAAAGACATTGTACTGCAATTCCTCTCCGAAGCGACCACCATCAGTGTGACCGGCGGTATCATCGGCATTATTCTCGGCTTTGCGATCAGCATCGTCATTGAACAGACCGCCGGGATTCACACGATTGTGTCATTTCTGTCGGTCGTGATTTCATTTGCCATATCCATTACCATCGGCATCGCTTTCGGATTTTTCCCGGCGCAGCGTGCCGCACAACAAGATGTCATACAATCATTACGATACGAATGATCACTCCTACGGTGAATTAATAGAATGAAGAGAAATACCATGAAAGTACTCATCTTAATATACTGCGTATTACTCACCGGACTCTCCGCGCAGACCAATGACACACTTGTTTTGACGTTGAACGAATGTATCCGTATGGGCCAGGAAAACGGCCCGTTGTCCGATATGGCACGCGATGCCTATAGCAGCAAAAAAAACCGTTACAAGGCATTTACTGCAGGATTTCTTCCGCAGTTATCGGTCGTCGCCGATGCACCGCAATTTATCCGGACGATCAACAGCATCACACAGCCGGACGGCAGCAACACGTTTCTTCTCCAGCGTCAGGCGCAATCATCCCTTTCCCTGTCTCTATCACAACGACTGCCCTGGACGAATACAGATATTTCTATCTATTCCGGATTAAATCGTCTGGATAATCTGGAAACAAAAAGTTCATTTTATCGTTCCACACCACTTTCATTATCCATTCGCCAGCCTCTCTTCTCGATTAATACCTCCGCATGGAATTCCGATTTGGAGGAACTGAATTATCATTCATCCCACCGTGAGTTTGTGGAAGCCATGGAGGATGCCGCGATCGATATCACCAATAAATTCTTCGGATTTTATCTTGCCGTGATGAATGTGAACAATGCCAGGCTCAATCTGGCCATCAATGATACACTTTTTCAGATGTCCAAAGGCCGCTTCAATGTCGGAAGGATTGCCGAGAACGATCTCCTCCAGAGCGAACTGGCGTATCTGAACGCCAATACACAATATGAAAGCATGCTGATCGAATACGATCGTGCGGAGAACAACCTTCGATTCGCCATCGGTCTCACCGGCAACATGCCGCTCCGGGTCTTGCCGGATGAACAACCGGCATTTTTCACGGTGGATGCGTCTCAAGCCCTGGATTATGCAAATCGATATCGCAGCGATGTGGTTAATTATCAGTATCTCCAATTGAACGCCGAACGGAATGTACGCCAAGTTGAATCCAATAATTCTATCTCGATGTCAATCTCCGCCAACATCGGGCTGAATCAAAAAGCCGACGCCCTGGAGCAAGCATATCTCAATCTATTGGATCAGCAGCAATTAAGTGTGCAGGTGCAAATACCATTGTACGGTTTCGGCACCGGTACGCATGCAGTGGAATCGGCGCGGGCAGAACTTTCCCGCATTGAAACGTCCGTCGAATCGCAAAGATTCTCGTTCACGCAGGAAGTGTTGTATCAAGTCATGCGGTTTCGTCAATTGCAGACGCAGGTGGCCCTGTCCGGGAAAGCAGACACGGTCGCCCAACGCCGGTTCGACGTTGCACGGGAGCGGTTTATCATCGGAAAAATCGACGTGCCGAATCTTTTCCTGGCTCAATCGGAGAAAGATAATGCCTACCGCGCCCGTATACAGACCTTATCCGATTACTGGATCACGTATTTTCGACTGCGCCGTTTGACACTTTATGATTTTATGCTCCAACAACCTCTGGTACAGGCCTCCATAGAGTGATATGCGTCCTTCGGGAGTCTTGACTTCTTCTCCCTCCTTTTCTACATTACTCCAGCAGAACATCACACACCCACATGAGGACGACGATGAAAGCAAAGGATATTCTCGCAAAAAAATCAAAAACCGTTTTTACAATCTTTGAAGACCACACCGTTTTTGATGTCGTTGCCGAACTGGCGAAAAATAAAATCGGTTTCCTTATCGTAACAAATAGCTCTGACGGTGTCGCCGGCGTCATCTCGGAACGTGATGTCATCCACAAATGTGTCCATCAGAAGCGCGATCCGCTTTCTGTTAAAGCGAAAGAGATCATGACTCCAAAGGACCGGCTGATTGCCGCTACGGAAGATGATGATATTCAGACAATCATGAATACGATGACCGAACGAAAAATCCGCCATATTCCGGTATTCAAAGAATCCCAATTGCTCGGCGTTATTTCAATCGGCGATGTGATAAAATTTATATTGGATGCGAAGGACAATGAGATCAAGACATTAACCGAATATGCGTTCGGTCAATATCCAGCGTAATCGCTACAACGGTAAGTTTTACGGATAAAAAAAGCCATGCAATTGCATGGCTTTTTTTATTCACAGCAGTCTACGTCGGTGTGCGTCTCTGTCTGTGTTGTCGTTGTGGTCGCTTTAGGACTGACCATGGGAATACCGAGATTCATTCCCCGGAGGATAAGAATTAATGCAAGAAGAACACTTAATGCCGGAATTGCCTTCGTCAGCATCGACCGGTATTTTACCGAAATCAGTTTTCCGGTCAATGAAACTGCCACCAACGCCGGAATGGTGCCAAGGCCAAATACAATCATAAAGAGCGCGCTTCCCCACACATCCGCAACTGCTGTTGCGCCGAGTAAAGCCGTATAGACCAAACCGCACGGCAATAAACCGTTCAACATTCCAAGAATGAACAGCGCCGTAATTCCCCGCTTCCGGATCATCACACCGAATTGCCTCTTCACAAAACCGTATGCATATTTCAACGGAGAATACTTCTCCATCTGCGATCGGAGTCCGAACGGGAGCGCCACGGTCACCAGGATTAATACTCCGACAATAATGGAAATATCTTGCTGGACATTCACCAGAATACCTTTTCCTACCACTCCCAGCACCGCACCCATGATCCCATAGGTCACCGCTCTGCCGGTATTATACACAATCCGTTCGACGATAAATCCAATCCGGGTTTGTGACGCTCCCGGTACGGCAAGGACCAGCGGACCGCACATGCCGATGCAATGCATGCTGCCGAGAAGGCCAAGGGAAATTGCTGCTACAAGATCCATAGTCCACTCAAAATTCTAGGGGGATTATTGAATAATCAAGGGTTGTTCGTAGTAATATTCTTTTCCATCAACGATCCAGGCGATTTTCATCCGCCATAATCCGGCAACCAATTTCCCGGAGTGAATCGACTGACGATATAAGGAATCGAGAGAAACCTCAACCGAAATATCCTTCGATTTATCGGACGGCCGGAATAGGGACACTATGCCGCGATAGGAATCCCATTCGCCGATTTTTGGATACAGCACCATGATAGTATCATCAGAAAAGGAGACCGACACTTTTTCGTCCAAATTGTTAGTATTGGTCATGATGTCGATCTGTTGTTGGTACCGCAATTCTTTCTCATAATAATCCTCCGTTACCAGATCGACTTTCGTCGTCATAGCGATATAGACCATTATGAACGTGCCGATAGCAAAGAGAATAAAACTCAGAACAAGGCCATGTCCCCAATTGAATTTTTTCATTGTTTTTTCTCCACCGGCCCCAGGAACGAAGAGACGATCCGTTGCACTTCCTTCCCGTCCGAATAGATGCCTATCTCTACGGGAGTGTTCATTTTTGTAAGCGATCGTTTGTCCACCGAAACAAAGAATTTTGTCAGTGCCGGCTCCTGCGGAGGCATGGCGATCGGACCGCCGAGGATTTGGATATCACCCTCCATGTTCAACAATTTCATTTCAATCGACCGCTCATCGAATGTCTTGTTCAGCACTTTCATATCGTACAGATTGCTGACCCGGCCGTTCGGTTGTTCCTGGTAAAACATGCCGGGAGTTCGCAGTATCGTAACGTCAATTTCAGAGCGTGAGGCCAGGAAGTACGTTAATATGGAAATCAAAACTATTTGGACAATACTGTATCCGACAACCCGCGGAGTAAATATCCGCCGGGTTTTTTCCTTGATCCCCTTCATGGAATCATAACGGATCAAGCCCCTCGGTTTATTGATCTTGTCCATAACAGCATCGCAGGCGTCGATACACGCCGTGCAGTTAACACATTCTAATTGCGTTCCATTGCGGATATCGATACCGGTGGGACACACAACAACGCATTCCTTGCAGTCGATGCAGTCACCGTACGCGCGTACTGTGTCCCGTTTTATTTTTCCGCGGGGTTCGCCGCGAAGGTAATCGTAGGCAATGACGATGGAATTGGGATCCAGAAGAACGCCCTGAAGCCTTCCGTACGGGCAGACAAGGATACACGCCTGTTCGCGGAACCAGATAAAAATGCCGTAAAACAATCCGGTGAAAAGTATCATGGCAATAAAACCGCCGAGATGGTTTGCCACCGGTTCCGTTACGATTTTGCCCAACGCGTCCACACCGATAATCCATGCGAGCAGCATGTTCGATACCAGAAATGATATAACAAAGTAGACGGCGTACTTGACACCTTTTTTAAACAATTTTTCACCGTTCCAGGAGGCTTCATTTAAACGGCGCTGCGATGTATGATCCCCCTCGATCCAGTAATCGATCTTACGGAAGACCATCTCCATAAACACCGTTTGTGGACAGACCCAGCCGCAGAAGAGCCGTCCGAAGACCGCGGTAAAAAGGAAAATAAAGACGATGGTCGTGATCATCGTCAGACCGAGAAGGTAAAAATCGTGCGGGCCGAACGGAAATCCAAACAGGATGAATTTTCTGTTGACAATATCGAAAAGCATATACGGATGATCGTCAACTGTAATGAACGGAATGCCGAAAAGAACGATCAGCAGCAACGACGACAGAACGATCCGTGCCCGGTGGAACCTTCCTTTCGGTTTCTTGGGATAGATCCATTTCCGCTTTCCGCTCTTTTCAACAATACCAAGAGAATCACGGAAGGATTCATCCGCCATTGTCCCGTCGATGTTTGCTGCCGTGCTGTCAGTCATTACCGCTTGCCTTCAGTTAACTCGATGGTTTTTTGTTTCACGCTATCCTGCTCTTCAGCAACGGGTTGCAGATACATATTGCCTTCCGGTGCTTTCCCTCCGGGGGGATTCGTCCCTTGCAACGAAAGGACATAACTGGCTAGTTGTTGCATTTGCTTTTGCGAGAACACCAGTTGCCAGGCAATCATCCCTTTTGCCGGAACTCCCGCTTTAATCGTCGAATAGACATTCTTCACATCGCCGCCGTGAATCCAATATGTATCCGTCAGATTCGGTCCGACCACTCCCCCGCCCTGGGGACCGTGGCACGAAACGCAATATTTCTGGTAATTTTCCGCTCCCAATTTCAACGATGCGTCGTCTTTCAGCGCTGTCAGCGTGTTCTCATCGATCTCGCCATCCGCTGCAAAAGCAATGCGTTTTTGTATTTCCGCCGCCTGTACTTCGGTAATGTATTCCGATTCAGAAAGAGGTGAAATACCGAGAACATGATAGTCCAGCATATACACGAAGGCAAAGATCACGGTACCGACAAAAAGATAATTGAACCAGGGCGGTACGCGATTGTCGAGTTCGCGTATACCGTCAAAATCATGTCCGACGTCTTCCACCGCTTCCGTCGGAGGAGGGATGACATAATTCTTCACACGGAAATAGAATTCCGCGATGGGATCGACATCGCCTCCCATAATTATCAGAATATACATCAATGTTGCCACGACAAAGACGAGAAGCGATACGGTCATCAACACACCGATCTGCGTTCCGGGGTCCGCTGTTTGGGCCTGCATCGGCGTTAATGCCACGATCGACAATACAAGCAGAGATTTCATCCGTTGTGTATTCATGTGCGTTCAGTCCTCTCTTCCTTTTCATCCGAAGATGCATCGAGCGGAAGTTCACTCATATGTTTTAAATAATTTTTATCCAACCTGAAGATCCATACCGTAACGATAATAAAGAACGGAATGAAGATTGCCAGGGAGACAACTGGATATGCCGAAATGCCGTCTATAGAACTTAATACTTTCGATATCATACCGGTCTCCTATTTCTGAGTTACTTTAATGTCCGTACCGAGCCGCTGGAGGTATGCTATTAACGCAATAATCTCTTTATTCGGTTCGGCCGGCACTTTATTGTTTTGAAGATCCAACGCGATTTCCTCGGCCTGTCGAACGAGCAACTCATTGGCGGTCAATTCATATCCCTTGGGATACGGCACGCCGAGTGTCTGCATTGCCATGATCTTCGCCATGGTGGTGGTGGTGTCCAGATCCTGCGTCAACAACCAGGGATACGGCGGCATGATGGATCCGGGGGACATCGATCGGGGATTATCCATGTGCAAATAGTGCCATAGATTCGGATATTTTCCGCCGACGCGGTGAAGATCCGGACCGGTTCGTCGCGACCCCCAAAGAAAAGGATGATCGTAGACGAATTCTCCCGCTTTAGAGTATTCACCATATCGTTCTGTTTCAGACCGGAACGGCCGGATCATTTGCGAATGGCATGTATTGCATCCTTCCCGAATGTAGAGGTCCCTTCCCTGCAATTCCAATGGAGTGTACGGTTTCACACTCTCAATCGTCGGAATATTGGACTTAATGAGAAACGTGGGAATCATTTCGATGGCGCCGCCGATAAGAATTGCAACGGTCGCCAATATCGCAAATTGTATCGGTTTACGTTCAAGCCAACGATGACGTGTTTCGTTCTCGTCGGCCGCATTTTTCAGCAGCGGCGGCGCTTCGGCATCTTCGTTAGCCAAAAACGTTCCCTGTCGTGCCGTTTTAATAAGATTATACACCATCAACAGTACACCGGTCAGGAACAATGTACCGCCAATCGATCGGATGAAATGCAAAGGAATAATCTGCAACGTGGTTTCAAGAAAATTGGGATACTGGAGCATACCCATCGGGGTGAATTGCTTCCACATCAGCGATTGGGTTAATCCGGCCACATACATCGATGAGGCGTAAAAGACGATACCCAACGTACCGAGCCAGAAATGCCAACCCGCGAGTTTTTTTGAATAGAGGTCCGTTCGGTACATTTTCGGAATGATCCAGTACAATATTCCGAATGTTAAAAAACCATTCCAGCCGAGAGCACCGACATGTACATGGGAGACGATCCAGTCGGTATAATGTGCCAGAGCATTGAGATTTTTGAGCGATAACATCGGGCCTTCAAACGTCGCCATGCCGTATGCCGTTACGGCAACCACCATGAATTTTAAGACCGGTTCTTCCCGCACCTTGTCCCAGGCGCCGCGCAACGTCAATAATCCGTTGATCATACCGCCCCACGACGGTGCGATTAACATGATGGAAAATACGGTGCCGAGCGATTGCGCCCAATCCGGTAATGCGGTATATAAAAGGTGATGCGGTCCGGCCCAGATATAAATAAAAATAAGCGACCAAAAATGAACGATCGATAGACGATACGAGTAGACCGGCCTGTTTGCCGCTTTGGGAAGGAAGTAATACATCAATCCCAGATACGGCGTGGTGAGGAAAAATGCGACGGCGTTGTGACCGTACCACCATTGCACAAGAGCATCCTGCACACCTGCGTATAAGGAATAACTTTTAAATAATGTTACCGGAATCTCAAAAGAATTCACGATGTGCAGCACTGCGACGGTAACGATGGTCGCAATATAAAACCAGATTGCGACATACATATGTTTTTCACGACGCTTGACGATCGTTCCGAACACATTGATTGCAAAGACCACCCAAATAAGCGTAATGGCAATATCAATCGGCCATTCCAGTTCGGCATATTCTTTGCTTGTCGTCAATCCCAACGGCAAGGTAATGGCCGCCGCAAGAATGATCGCCTGCCATCCCCAGAAATGGATGCGGCTGAGCATGTCGCTGAACATCCGCGCTTTGCACACACGTTGCAGTGAATAGTACACACCCATGAATATGGCATTGCCGACAAAGGCAAAAATGATCGCATTCGTATGCAGCGGACGGATTCGTCCGTATGTCATATACTGCAATCCAAGATTCACTTCCGGAAGGAACAATTGCAGCGCAATCGTTAATCCCACCAGCAATCCCACCACGCCAAATACGACCGATGCAACAGCAAAATCACGGACAATCCTGTTATCGTATTGGAATTTTTCGACCTCCATTGAGACCTCGTGTATTAATTGATTGAAAGAGTATTATTGTATTTTTTTTTCATCGTCTATCAGTATCCGGATCGACGGTGTGTATTTATCATCGTATTGACCTGTCTTGACAGACCAGAGGAATGCCGCCAAAAAGCCAGCGGCAATTAAAAAACTGCATCCTATCAGCACCACTATGACTGTCATGACAGCAATCCTCTTTTTCGTGCTATAATTTGCGTCGCCAATGTCGTGATGATCACGATTGTGATGGAACTCGCCGGCATAAGAATTGCCGCAATAATCGGAGAAAGTTGACCTTGCACGGCAAAGAACAATCCAACCGTATTATACAGGAAAGCAAAGACAAAACTGGCAATCACGATTTTAACGCTGAGGCGTGAAAATCGCAAATATTCCGGCAGCTGTGTGAATGACGCACTTGCGAGAATCGCGTCTGACGACGGCGTAAAATGGGCAATGTCCTCCGTGACCGCAATACCAATATCGCTCTGGAGCAACGCACCGGCATCGTTCAATCCGTCGCCAACCATAAGTGTTTTCTTCCCCTGCTCCTGCAGTTTTTTGACATATTCCAATTTGTCATTAGGCTTTTGGTTGAAAGTCAATTCGGCATTTGCGGGAAACATTGACCGTAATCGAATTCGTTCCGATTCGTTGTCGCCGGAAAGCACTGCAAGCCTATACTGCGACGAAAGTCGATCGATAATTCCTTTCAAACCGTCACGGTAGACATTCTGCACGACAAAATGGCCGCGATGAACGCCGTTGACAGACAGATAGACCCTGCTTTCATTCGTTTCGACACCATCTGACCGGAATGCACCGACATAGTCACTATTTCCTATTTTTACCGGTATGTGAGCAATGATCCCGGAGATCCCCTTTCCGACATCCTCCGAAAAATCATCAACAGGAAGATATTCTCCTTTGCACCGCTCATTGATCAATTTACTCATTGGATGCAATGAATTTTTTGTCAGGGAATATACAGCATCCCTCTCCCCCACGGAAAGCGACGAGCCGACAAAATCGACGGCGGCATGTCCGGCATGCGTCATAGTTCCCGTTTTATCAAAGATGATTGTATCGATCTTTGAGAGGCGCTCTACCACCGATATATTCTTGAGATAGAAATCGTTCCTTCCAAAGATTCGCATCGTCGTACCGAGTGTGAACGGGATCGATATCGCCAACGCGCACGGGCACGCGACGATCAATATTCCGGTAAAAGCGTTGATCGCCGTAGTCACATCATATTGAAGCCAGTATGCTCCCACAACAGCGGCGACCCCCAATACGACGATCGTAAAGTACTTGCTGACCGTATTGGAGAGTTCGGACCATTGCCCATCATCCTTGTTTGTGGTTCTGAAGTTATTCCATAACTGCGTCAGATAACTTTGCGAGACTTCTTTCATCACTTCGAGTTCTATAATCCCTCCGAATTGCCGTCCTCCCGCATAAATCATTTCGCCAAGTACTTTTTCCACCGGATGCGTTTCACCGGTGACAAAACTGTAATCGATGGACGCAGCTCCGCGCAATAATATTGAGTCTGCCGGTATGATCTCGTTATTGCGGATGACGATCCGTTGATGTTTTTCGAGATTGGCAATCGGAATGGTGGACTCGATACCGTTCTTTTTGGTCGTAACAGAGATCGGGAAGTACGATTTATAATTCCTCTCAAAATTCATTCGGTCGTACGTCTTGCTCTGAAAGACCCTGCCCAGCAGCAGGAAGAACAGCAGACCGCACAGTGAATCGATAAAACCGGGACCCGTTTGTGTCAGTATCTCGTAGGCGCTCCGGCCGAACAGCAGAACGATACCGATTGCAATCGGCACATCAATATTGATGATCCCTTTCCGGAGTCCCTTTACCGCCGACGAAAAATACTCCGAACTGCAGTAGAAGAATACCGGGATTCCCAACAGAAGATTCAAATACGAAAAGATTTGCTGCAGAACTGCTTCATTGGCATCGACACCGAGATATTCCGGAAAACTGAACAGCATGGAATTACCGAAACAAAATCCCGCAATACCGATTTTATAGTAGAGTGTCCGGGTGGTGTTGCTGACTATGTCCTTGTTGACAGCATCCAATCGCAGGTCCGGATCGTATCCAAGACTTGTCAACAAAACGACGACATTCCGCAACGACGTTGCGGTTTGATCGAACGAAACAGATATCTGTTTTTTGAGAAAATCGACTTTCGATGACCGTATGCCGGCATCAAGCCGGTACAGATGTTCGAGAAGCCAAATACAGGAACTGCAGTGAATCGACGGGAGTGGTAATGTCACAGAGGCGATTGTTCCATCGCTGAATTGAAGGAGTTGCTTTTGAACGGTTTCATCGTCCAGAAAATCGAAACGTCCGCTCTCTACCGGTACCGGTGTAACGCCGGGATTTTGATCGATGGCATAATATTGGCACAAGTTATTCTGATTCAGGATTTCATATACCGTTTTACATCCCGAACAACAGAATACCTTCCCATCGTGCTCTACTTTCTCTCCTCGGATAGTATCGCCGCAATGATAACACGCCGTAACAATAGTGGATGTTGTACGAAAGTTCTCCATATACCGGTGAATTGTACGACAATAATAATGCCAAAAATAGAGCAGGAATACGAAGCAATGACAACACCGGAATGCGGTTTTTTTGCAAATGTGCCAACATCAACCGCGAGTTTCTTAACTGCAGGAACTATACGAGTTCGATGCCGGGAACATTCGGAATGAATCCCTTTTCAGCACCGAGTTTAAAGAGCAATTCAAGTGCACGCTTTCCATTTTCGCCCATATCAATGGTCAGTTCACTCACGTACATTTTCACAAATTTTTCTCCAAGGTCATAATCGATGCCCCGTCCCCATTTCATGGCATACGGGATGGATTCGCCTTGGTGTGTGTATCCGTAATGAATGCTTTGCTTCAGACCGTACGATAACTTCTTGGCGAGATCGATACCAAGATCTTTTCGGACCACATCCAGTCCCAGCGGGAGCGGTAAACCGTCTGAATATTTTTCCCAGAACTCTCCGAAATCGAGAATCTTGGTGAAGCCTTCCTGTCCATAGGTTAATTGTCCTTCGTGAATGAGCAGCCCGGCATCGAATTCGCCGGAGTCGACACGATCCATTATTTGGTCGAATGGAATATCCACATTGGCAATTCCGTCAGTAAATATTTTAAAGAGCAACGATGCCGTCGTGAGTTTGCCGGGTGTTGCAACGGTCTTCCCTTTTAACTCGTCGAGCGATTTATATTTTTTCGAAACGATGACCGGACCGTATCCCTCACCCATGCTGGCGCCGGTGACCATGATCCAGTATTTGTCCGCCACGTAGGGATAGGTGTGTGCTGAGATGGCCGTTACTTCCAGCTCGCCGTTCATTGCGCGGACATTCAGCGATTGAATATCCTCGAGCATGTGTTCGATCTTCACTCCGTCGAGTTTTACTTTTTCGCTCGCCAATCCGTAAAACATAAAAGCATCGTCAGGATCCGGGCTGTGTCCGACTTTAACAACTCTTTCCGTCATTGTTTATTTTTCTCCGGTATAAATGGTGGATATTCCAAATGTCAATCGCCGTTCATGCAATGCAGTAAATCCGGCACGGCGAAGCCGGTCGAGGAAGTCCTTCCCTTCTGGGAATTTTAAGACCGTGTCAGGCAGATATTGATATGCTTCGGCGTTGCCGGATATCATTCGGCCGATCCGCGGCAGCACAAATTTGAAATAGAAGAGATATAATTGTTTGAACGGGAACGATCCCGGCCGCGAAAATTCCAATACGACGATTGTACCGGATTTTTTCAGCACACGATGCATTTCTGACAGGCCCTTATCCAGATGCTCAAAATTCCGCGCTCCAAAAGCAACTATAGCGGCATCAAATTCACCGTCAGTAAATGTCAACCGCTCCGCTTCGCCTGTCTCAAGTTGAATTCGGTGGTCCAATCCCCGTTGGGCGATCTTTTTCCTGCCGACCTCAAGCATTGGTTCAGAAATATCCACACCGATAACCATTTCCGGGTTGAGTCTCAGCGACGCCAGGGCAAAATCGCCTGTACCCGTTGCAACATCCAAAATACGTTTCGGTTTCCGGAAAGAAAGGGTTTCTATCGCTGCCCTTCTCCAGTAGAGATCTATGCCGCCGCTTAAGAGATGATTTAAAAGGTCGTATCGGTACGCGATGCTATCAAACAATGAACGAACATATTCTTTCTGCATAACGGCATCAATATACAAAAATATCTCTTCTTTTATAAGACAGATATTTGAATTTTCTTAAGAGTCTTAATACATTCCACTATGAAGAACATCGTCATAGTTTTATTATTTTTCTTCCAGCTGTTACTTTCACAAGAACAGAATGATTCGCAATGCAATAATAGAATCTTTGGACTGGAGAAAAAAAGCATTGTCACGTATTCATTGTTAGCGTACTCTACTGCATCACTTTACACAGAATATCAGTGGTGGTGGAAAGGTAACTATCACACATTCCGTTACGAGAATGATGGTTTTCTCAACAATTATAGTCTTGGCATTGATAAAATTGGGCATTTTTATACATCGTATTTTTATTTTACTGCTGTTTATGAAGTAATGCGATGGGCAGAATTTGATGACGATATGATTTTAATAGGTGCAATCGCAATGCCCCTCAGTCATGCCGTATCAATAGAGATCGGCGATGGTTTCTCCACTTATGCATTTTCCGGAGTCGATCTCGCCGCGAACCTATTGGGTATTGGTTACGGAGTATTACAGCACAGTGTCCCATTCCTGCAGAATTTCACCTTCAAGTGGAGTTATTATCCGTCAGGGATCATTCCATTGGACAACGCATTCCGATTAACCGACGATTACGATGGTCATATATATTGGTTAGCGTGGAATGTTCATGGTACACTTCCCGATTCATGGAAAGACTATTGGCCTCAATATCTAAATCTTGCGATCGGTTATGGCGGGAAAAATGTTTCGGGCAGACCTATCTGGATTGGAAATCCAATCTCTTCTCCCGGTCCATCGGAGCGAAAATTTGCAATCAGTCTTGATTACAATATCCGTGCATTTGATGTCGGACAGGGCTTCTTCAAAACAATCAGAAATGTGATCGACCGTTTCCATTTCCCCGCGCCAGGTGTTAAAATAACCAATACCAATTCGACCGCATTCGAACCGATCTTGCTCAATTAATTTTCATCCGGCGAGATACGTCTTCTCAACGATTTGTGTTCTCCCCTTTTCTTTTTCGATGTCAGTCGTTTCAAGCCAGAGGAATGCGACGGGGCTGTGGGCCTGCGTTTTTTTTCTTCGCGGGATGCGGTTTCGATAATTTCCGTTATTTTTTCAACAACAGACTTCCTGTTTTGCCATTGACTTCGTGATTCCTGCGATACGACACGCAGATTGCCCTCTTTGTCGAGCATTCCCGAGAGCCGCCGTCGTATCCTCGCCAGTGTCTCTTCCGGTGCAATCAACCCGGCAATATGCACCAATGCTTCAACTTTCGTCGAGACCTTGTTCACATGCTGTCCTCCCTTTCCGCCGCTCCGTGAATATTTGTACGTCACGGCAGATGCGGGAACGGAGACATTATTTTTTAATTGGAGATCGACCATAAAATGAAATACCGCCGTTGAGGCGGTATTTCTTTTCGAAATATGAGTTGTATCAATTATACGTTCGAATCGCCGACAAACTCGACAACATCCTCACCGCCGTCAACACCAATGGTGTTGCCGGAAATATAGAAAGCGTCGTCATGTGACAGTAACGCAATGGCACGGGCGACCGCATCGGGTGTCGTCAAACGCATGGAGGGATTTTTCGATCGCGCCAGATCCAGCATCTTCTTTGAACCGGGAATTTTCGCCAATGCGGCGGTTTCCGTCACGCCGGCCATAATCGCGTTGCAGGTAATTCCGTACTGACCAAGTTCCAGTGTCAACTGACGGATATACGATTCGGACGCCGCTTTGGCTGCGGAGACCGCACCGTAATCGGGAAATTGCGACGTGCCGCCGGAACTGGTCATGGTAAAAATCCGACTGCCATTCTTCAACATGCCGCTGTTGAAGGCTGCCTGCGTCCAATAGACAAGCGCGTTCGCCATGACATCCATAGTCATTTCGATTTGTGCCTGTGTCAATTGATTTTTCGGATCTTTCGAAACAAACGGTTTCAGAGAACCGAATGCCAGCGAATGCATCAACACTTTGACGCGGGATTCGGGTGCCGTCATCTCTTTTGCCAGCGTGTCGACCACTTCTTTGCGCTTATCCGGATCGGATGCGTTGATGTTAAAGAAGAGCGCTTTCACACCAAACGATTCGCATTCTGCTTTAACTTTTTCCGCATTCGGTATGGTCGCTGCACGATCGAGATGCACTCCACAGATATTCATACCATGGCGGGCAAGTTCTATTGCAGTCGCACCCCCAAAACCGCTGGAAGCACCGAGAATCAACGCCCAATCCGTATTTTTGAACCGATAATCTACTGACACGACAATTTCCTCTTTTTGTTTGATTGAAGCATAAAATACAAAGTTTTTTTGAATAAAATCAACTTATTCTACAGTAACACTTTTTGCAAGATTTCTCGGCTGATCGACATTACAACCCCGTTTGACGGCGATATAATATGCCAATAACTGAAGCGGAATGACATTAATGATCGGAGAGAGCATTTCAACAGTACGGGGAACTCTGATGACATGGTCTGCCAGGCGGTGGATTTGTTCATCGTCATCATTGGCAATGGCAATCACTTTTCCTTTCCGTGCTTTCACCTCCTGGATATTGGATAAAATCTTTTCATAGGTACTGTCTTTGGTCGCTATCACAACAACCGGCATGTTTTCATCGATTAATGCGATTGGACCATGTTTCATTTCAGCAGCGGGATATCCTTCAGCATGGATATAAGAGATTTCTTTGAGTTTTAATGCTCCTTCCAATGCAACGGGAAAGTTATAACCGCGTCCAAGATACAGGAAGTTCGGCGTTTCCTTAAATTCTTCGGCAATTTTTTCCACTTCAGTGGTATTGCTCAGCATGGATCGCACTTTATCGGGAAGTTGGAGCAATTCATTTGCAATTATTGCGCCTTGCTCCGGCGTTGCCGTTCCCCGTTGCCGGGATACCAACAGGGTAATCAGCGACAGGACAATCAATTGAGAGGTAAATGCTTTGGTTGACGCTACGCCAATTTCCGGGCCGGCATGAATATATACACCCCCCTGACTTTCGCGTGCGATAGTACTGCCGACAACATTGCAGATGCCAAGGACAGATGCCCCCTTCTTCTTTGCCTCACGTAAAGCCGCCAGCGTATCGGCAGTTTCTCCGCTCTGGCTGATCACGAATACAAGATCGGTCGGACGAATAATCGGATTCCGGTATCGAAACTCCGACGCATACTCGACTTCAACCGGTACTTTGGCATATTGCTCCATCATATATTCACCGACCAGTCCGGCATGCCACGACGTACCGCAGGCGGTGATGATGATCCGTTGAGCATTTTCGAGCAGCAGCATGACATCCGCCAGGCCGCTCAACTTCGCATTCCCATCGTCCAGCAACACCCGTCCTCTCATTGCGTTTCGTAACGTCTCCGGCTGCTCCATAATTTCCTTGAGCATGAAGTGGTCGTATCCCCCCTTTTCAATCTCCTCAATTTCGAACGTCACTTTGTGCACCTGCTTCACGATGTCGACATTATCGATTGTTTTTGTTTCGAAACGATCCTTCGTCAACACAGCGATCTCACCGTCCTCCAAATAAACGACATGGCGGGTATACGGAATGATTGCTGCAGCATCCGATGCAACAAAATGTTCCCCGTCGCCCACACCGATGATCAACGGGCTTCCTTTTCTGGCGACGAAAATCTTATCGGGTTCCCGGTTTGAGATTACTGCAATGCCGTATGTACCATCGACCTGACGCAGCGCCAACCGGACCGCCGTTACAAAATCTTCCGATACTTTGTTCATCTCCTGGATCAGCTGCACCAGCGCTTCGGAGTCTGTTTGGGATTTGAATACATATCCGATATTTTCAAGGGATTTCCGAATCGGCAGATAATTTTCAATGATACCGTTATGGATCAGAACGATGGAACCATCCTGACTGGCGTGAGGATGCGCATTTCTGTCGCTCGGCTCGCCGTGCGTTGCCCATCGGGTATGACCGATGCCGATCATTCCTTGATAGTCTTCTCCCGGCAGAGCCTTCTCTAATTCAGTTACTTTTCCTATTTTTTTCGTGATCTCGACGGATCCATTCCGAATAACAGCAATACCCGCAGAATCATATCCACGATATTCCAACCGTTTTAATCCGTCAATAAGGATAGGTACGGCATTCCTGTTTCCGATATATCCGACAATTCCGCACATAGGCTAATTCAATCTCGTTATTTTTTTATACCAATCACTGCCAACATTCTTCCGGACCGACTGCCGTCCCTTCTATGAGAATGATACATGTGATTATGGATAGTACAGTCTGAATTCACTTCAATATGTGATTCTCGGACACCATATTCAACAAGTTGCAAAAGATTTGCTCTTTTTATGTCCACAAAGAATTTACCGTCGGATTTCGGAATAACACACGCAGGGGGCAGAGAAACGGCAACATCTATTCCGACTTCATAGCAACAGACTCCGGCAGCCGGGCCAATATAAGCGACAATGTCTGCGGGATCCGTTTTATACATCGATCGCATCATCGAAATCGTATTTCCCACAATATGCTTTGTTGTTCCCCTCCATCCGGCATGGACTCCGGCGACAACCTGTCGTTTAGTATCATACAACATCACCGGCGTGCAATCGGCGACGGTCACGGCAAGAAAGAGATCTTTTTCCGCTGTGATCAGACCGTCACACGATGGTATCTTCTGCGGGTGATTGCAAATTGCAACGGTATTCGTGTGTTCCTGCTGAGGGAACGCGATTCTCTCTTCACTCATATTCAACATCGTGAAAAAAGCAGTTCTATTCATTTGCACCACAACCGGATCATCGCCGACTCTGAAACTTAAATTATTGCCGGAGGCAGCACTGTCATCACGTGTACTCATGCCGAAGACAATCTCGGGATACCGCGACAATATAGTAGATCGAATGAAGTTCATAGATAAAAAAACCTTCACAATCGTGATACGATTATGAAGGCATTTAATTACAGATCAGTAAACCAGCATTGTGCCGTTGTTGATGATTCCGAGCGCTTTCCCCCGTAATACTCGTCCCTGGAATGGTGAGTTTTTTGATTTGGAATGGAATTGCTGAATTTCAACTTTCCATTCAAATGCCGGATCGAAGAATGTCAGGTTTGCTTTTTCTCCCACTGCCACGTTTACTTCGCGGCCGATAATCTTTCTCGGATTAGTGCTGAATTTCTCGATCAGTTGAGATAGCGTGAGATACTTCTTCTCCACCAATTCGGTGATCGCCAATCCGATTGCCGTTTCGAGTCCGACGATGCCGAACGGAGCCTGGATATAATCGACCTCTTTTTCATCGAGTGAATGCGGGGCATGGTCAGTTGCAATGACATCGATGGTGCCGTCTTTCAGTCCCTGTTTTATCGCCTCAATATCCTTTTGCGTACGCAACGGGGGATTCATCTTCGTGTTGGTGTCGTACGAACGCACTTCATCATCAATGAGAGTAAAATGGTGCGGTGTCACTTCACAGGTCACTTTGATCCCCTTCAGCTTACCGTCGCGAACCAATTCAACAGACCGGCGTGTACTCATGTGACATACATGATATCGGGAATTGGTGTATTCGGCGAGAGCAAGATCACGTGCGATCATGATTTCTTCAGCAATACCGGGAATTCCCGGCAATCCTAATTCCGTCGATACGAGTCCCTCGTTCATGACACCGCCATGGGATAGTTCCGGTATTTCGCAATGCTGCATGATCGGCACATTATACATTGATGCATATTCCAGTGCCCGGCGCATCACTTTGGCATCGAACACCGGTGCGCCGTCATCGCTTAATCCAACGGCACCGGCACCGACCAGTTCCGCGATCGGGGCGAGTGTCTTCCCTTCCCTCCCTTTACTGACCGAAGCGATGGGATAAACATCAACAATGCCGTTGTTAACATTTCTACCTTTCATTTGAACGAATGAGACGAGCGATTCATCATCAATTGCCGGATTCGTATTCGGCATGCAGCAGACTGCGGTAAACCCGCCGTATGCCGCGGACCGTGTTCCCGTTTCAATGGTCTCTTTATGTTCGAAACCCGGTTCACGAAGATGGACATGAATATCGATAAATCCCGGTGCGACGACTTTTCCCTTCAGATTTACCACTTTTTCTTCCGGTTGGGGTGTAATGGCAGATTGAATCGCATCTATGACGCCGTCCACAATCCGAATATCTACAACTTCATCGCGACCGGCGACAGGATCTATCAACCTACCTTTTTGTAATAATATTTTTTCTGACATATCATCCTCTAATTTTGTGTTCCGAGCAGAAACAAAATCGACATTCTGATTGCAACGCCGTTTTGCACCTGTTCCAGGATCAATGAATTCGGTCCGTCGGCCACGTCGGCCGAAAGTTCAACATCGCGGTTAATCGGGCCCGGGTGAAGGATCGTAATCGGTCTTCCGACTTTGTCCAATCGTTCTTTTGTCACTCCGAAGTACCGGTGGAATTCACGCAACGACGGGAAATATCCTCCCGCCTCCCGCTCAAGCTGGATCCGGAGCACATTGACCGCATCCACGTGAGGCAGGATATCGTCGATGTGGTGATAAACATCCACACCCATCTTTTCGATCTCCCGGGGAATCAACGTCGCCGGCCCGCAGACGGAAACTTTCGCACCCATGGTTTTCAGCCCGTTAATATTCGATCGGGCAACACGGCTGTGCAGGATGTCTCCGATGATGCAGACACGAAGTCCTTCGAGCGATCCGAATTTTTCCCGCAGACTGTACATATCCAGCAGTCCCTGTGTCGGATGTTCATGCTGTCCGTCGCCGGCATTAATGACGTTTGCATTGATAATCTTCGAAAGAAATTGGGCCGAACCGGATGCATTGTGCCGCATCACTACCATATCAATTTTCATCGCTTCGATATTGCGTGCAGTATCTTTTAATGTCTCTCCCTTCGAGACGCTGGAAGACGATGCGGCAAAATTGACTACATCGGCGGACAAACGACGTTGTGCCAATTCAAATGAAATCCGTGTCCGCGTCGAGTTCTCGAAGAACAGATTGACAATTGTTTTTCCCTGGAGCGTCGGTACTTTTTTAATCGGCCTATTGATGATCTCTTTGAAAGATATAGCAGTATCCAATATCAATTGGATATCCTCTTTCGGTACATCCTGCAATCCTAATAAATGTCTGCTTGAGAGTCCCATTAGGCATCCGCTCCTTTCTCGATGAGATAAACCGCATCCTCGCCGTCAATTTCCGACATGGTAACCTGGATCTCTTGCGTCTGCGATGTCGGGACATTTTTGCCGATAAAATCCGCTTTGATCGGCAATTCCCTGTGACCGCGGTCGATGAATACAGCCAGCTGGATCGATGCCGGACGGCCGATATCGGTCAATGCATTGAGTGCAGATCGGACGGTCCTGCCGGTAAACAATACATCGTCCACCAATACGATGTTTTTATCGTGAATATCGAACAGGATATCGGTCATCTTCAACTCCGGCTGATTCAATTTACCGCGCAGATCGTCTCGATAAAGCGTAATGTCGAGACATCCGATCGGTACGGAGATGTTTTCCATGAGAGAGATCTTGTGAGCAATGCGGCGGGCAAGGAAGTCGCCCCGTGTGCGGATACCAACAATGCCGATTGATTCGGCTCCTTTGTTGCGTTCGATGATTTCGTGGGCAAGCCGGTTGATGGTACGAACAAAACCCTTACCGTCGATAAGCGTTTGTTTGGTCACCATATAAAAAAACCTCCGTTTCTCGAATTGAGAAGGAGGTGCGATGGAACAGAGTGCTGCATATGTTTCTCCTTTCCTACCTCTCTGGATAGAATTAAAGGAATGAGTGAATTAATGTCGTCTTAAAATAGAAAAAAGTTGCCTGCCGGGCAAGGGTTAATTCGACTGTATTTGTCTCATCCAGTTATCGTCCCGCAATTCGTTTCTATGCGTTGAATGAAGTAAAATATAGTCCGAAAAACCGGTTCGATCTCCGAAAACAAATTGCACTCCGCCCTGAATAGAATTATAGTACCAAATCTCATATGGTTTTACATCCAACTCGTTGGCGTGACGTTCCACTTCATCCGGCGGTCCGTACACAATGTACACCCTGCCCCGATCGGCCTTCCACCCATCCCGAAAACCAGTCCGGTACTGGTTATCGGCATACGCAACTCTGCGGAAATACTCCTGCTTGGTTTCATTCATGGCCGTGGATTTTTCCTGATCTCGCGCGTTCCAGAATTCATACAATGCTTTTCGTTTGCTCTCCGCACCCTGCAATTTTTTGTACCGGTCGATCTCATTGCTCATCGCAACATACCGCGATTGTTCGAATTCCTTATCCAGTTCCTCTTCCGTCATTGTGGCATATTCGGTAGCGTCAATATTACCGGCCGTCGGTGAGACCAACGTATCAATCGGCAATGAAGGATTGTACACAAAGAATTTCTTTGAAGAGGAGACCTGTATTTTTTCTGCGGAGTCAATTACTGTATAGGTAAACGTATAGGATCCTGACCGCAACGTATTCACTTTTATCAATCCGACTTCGACGTTCGATTCATTCACACGTTTTTTCAGTTTCTCATGACTGACCACTTCTTTCCCTACAGAATTTGTCACGACTGCTTTGGTATGATAAAAATCAGATGTTTTATCACTCAGGCCAACAAGATTGTACGCTTCAAGATAATAAAAGAGCACCGGTTGATGTTCACCGTAGAGTCTGTTGGGATTCGGTTTTACTTCGAACGTATTCTTATAGAACCTGTTCGTCGAATCCCGATCAATCGGAACGATAGAATTCGCCAACTCAACATCACTCAACGCAATTTTTGCCGTTGGAATCGCCTGGAGATCCATCAACAGCGAAATGCTGTCGCGAATGGCGGGATTATTCATATCGAACGTCACAATATACACCCGGTAAATGTCCGGGGCAACAATAAAGCCGGCAACATCAACATAGGAACGCGAATCGTTCACTACCGACATATCATGCACGCTGAACGGAATGCGCCATGCCTGCCGTGCAATCACCGAGTCATCACTCGACCGTTTAAAGGTAATGCTGGCAACCACTTCGCTGAGATACGACTCACCTTTTTGTAGGTAGGTCAGGGATGAGACATCGAATGCATAATAGACTTCGACATAGGTCGTATTGTCATAGCCGCGAAACCGTGAGTAGTCGGTCTGCAACTTTAATGAGACGGAATTTTGGGCTGAACCTACGGATAGTGCGGCCAAAATAATAAGAGGAAAATGTCGGAAGATCATCATAATATTAAACGTCCTATGTCATCGAGTATTTTGTTCTCATCAATATAACTATTTGATGAATAAATGTCATGCATCGATATCGTTTACCAGCAATGCAAGAATACCGGAAAGAATCATTGAACACCCGCCGAGCAGCAGAGCATTGATGGCTTCATTATTCAGGAATGTATGCATGATATATCCGAGGACACCGGCAGCAGCGATCTGTGGAATCACTATAAAGAAATTAAATATTCCCATATAGACCCCCATCTTCTTGGGAGGCAATGCACCGGCAAGAATGGCATACGGCATCGAAAGAATGCTTGCCCAGGCAAGTCCCACTCCCACCATCGACACCAACAGCATCATCGGATCGGTAATGACATAAAATGATGCAAGACTGATTCCGCCGATGATCAGAGCAATCATATGAACGGTTTTCCTGCTGGTTTTTTGTGCAATAACCGGAAGCAGAAATGCCGCCAATGCGGCAAATCCATTATATGCCGCAAACAGCACACCCACCCAATCTGCACCTTCATTATATACCGCCGTTGTTGGATCGGTCGTATGATAGATATGACTTGTGACCGCACTCGTTGTATAGATCCACATGCAAAACAGAGCAAACCAGGAGAAGAACTGCACCACCGCCAGTTGTACCATCGTTTTCGGCATGTGCATAAAACTCGAAAGGATTTCCTTTATACCGACTGCAAAGCCGGAACTGTCCGCTTTTTCCCTTCGGAATTGGTCCAGATCTTCGGGAGGATACTCTTTTGTTCGAAAAACCGTCCAACAGACCGCTGTGATGAATGCAAATGCACCGGCATAGAAGGAATACACCACGGAGAGCGGAATCTCGCCTGCCGGGGCACTGTTGCTGATTCCGAACCAGTTTGTAAAAATATATGGCAAGGCCGATGCGACAATAGCTCCGACGCCGATAAAGAAACTTTGCACTGCAAATCCTGTTGTACGTTGTTCCGACGGCAGGAGATCGGCAACCAGAGCGCGAAACGGCTCCATTGAAATATTGATCGATGCATCCATCACCCACAACATCATGGCAGCAAACCATAGCGCGGGAGAATTCGGCATCACAATCAACGCAGCCGTTGCAAGAATCGCACCGACGAGAAAGTACGGACGACGCCGGCCAAGTCTCCCCCAGGTCCTGTCGCTCATGTACCCGATGATCGGTTGAACGATCAATCCCGTTGCCGGTGCAGCGATCCACAATATCGGGATCGCATCGATACTGGCGCCGAGGGTTTCAAATATTCTGCTGACATTGGCATTTTGGAGCGCAAATCCGAATTGAATACCGAGAAAACCGAAACTCATATTCCATATCTGCCAGAATTGTAAACGTGGTTTTTCCATGATGATTAGAGGTTTATGGACGAAATGAAAAAATTTTTCACGGTTATCCTTTGACGCTTCCCAGTGTCAGTCCCGAAACAAGATATCTGCTCAGCGCCAGAAACAATACTACCACCGGCACCGTCACGATCATCGAAGCAGCGCCGTAGAGTCCCCATTCTGTACTCATATTTGATTCAAACGATTTCAATCCTATCGGCAGCGTCCACAGATCGGTATCCTGCAATATTTGGGCTGCGACGACATATTCGGTCCATGATGACATGAATGAGAATAACGCAGTGATCACCAATGCGGGAGCAGCAAGAGGAAGAATAATCAAATAGAACGTCTGAAACTGGCTGCACCCGTCTATGCGTCCCGCCTCTTCCAAACTCGCCGGGATGGTATCGTAATATCCTTTCATTTGCCAGACACAAAACGGCAGCGCAGTGGCGGAGTACATGATCATGATGCCGAGATAGCTGTTTATTAATCCGAGTTTTACCAGCATAATGTACATCGGCAGCAACAGCATGGTAGCGGGAAACATTTGTGTTACCAACATGCTTTGCATTGCTGCTTTTTTACCGATGAATTTATAGCGGGAAAATCCGTACCCGGCCGTCGAAGCCAACGCCACGCCGGTGAGCGTCACCGCCATCGTCACCATAATGCTGTTCCACATCCAGCGCAAAAAATCTGTCTCAGTGATGAGCTTAACGTAATTATCGATTGTCGCATTATCCGGAATGATCTCGAGTGAGGTCGATAATAACCGATCCGCCGGGCGCAGGGAAACGGTCAGCACTTGCGAAACGGGATATACCGCAATAATGCAAAACAACACCAAGACACCGTACGATGCGGTGATCCTGATGACCTTTTTCATTTCTCCTTTTTTCATTGTCGGACCTTTTGGTTTCATCGAAACGTCAATAGACGGTATCGACGGCTTTCGTTTTTTTCATAAAGACCATGCTGAATACCACCAGAATAAAGAATATAATCATCGACAATGCTGCCCCGTATCCGTACCGATAGAAATTGAATGCCGCTTTATAGACAAATGAAACAAGGATATGAGTGCTATCCGACGGTTCGCCGGCATTGCTCACCAGCCAGATGATATTCAGATTGTTGAAAGTCCAGATAGTACCAAGCGTTATCGCCGGCACCATGACCGGTTTGATCAGCGGAATCGTTATCGTTCTCAATTTATGATACCATGACGCACCGTCGATATCGGCCGCTTCATACAGATCCCTGGGAATGCTCTGCAATGCACCGAGTGCAATCACCATCATAAATGGAAATCCAAGCCAGACATTCGTGATAATCACGGCAATAAAAGCTTCGACGGGGCCGCGGAGCCATTCGACGGCGGGAATACCGACTTTTGCCAGAATCTGATTGATGCTGCCGTACTCATAATTAAACATACCACGCCACGTCAGCGCAACGATCAATTGCGGTACCGCCCAAGGGAGCACCAGGATCGTACGGAAAATCCCTTTGCCACGGATCTCTTTTTGATTTAATACCAGAGCAAGAAAAACTCCGATGGTGACATGAAAAATGAGGTTGACGACTGTCCAGATTACTGTTTTAATAAAAATGACGTAGAAATCCGGCTGCGATGGTTCGGTGAAGACTTTAATATAATTCCTGAATCCGACAATTTCCCAATCGCGGATATGCCGGAGATTCATGTTCGAAAGAGAAAGGATGACGTTGTAGATGAACGGATAGACGACGACGCCGATCAGAATGATCAAAACCGGTGCGACGAGAAAGAGGATGAAAAGCCGTTGACGAAGGGGTTGTTTCATTTCATTCGTTCATTTCTTTAATGCGTTGAAGCGCCTGCAACTGCATATCCATTGCTGCCTGTTCCGGCGATTTTGATCCCGCCAATACTGCCTGATAACTCGGCCTCATCGCATCCCAGATTGCCCGAAGTTCCGGTACGACCGGCATCGGATTTCCATGATCGATCTGTATCTGCGAGTTTCGGAGTATCTCATTGGATTGAACAAATTCACTCTTGATCACATTCTTATGCGTCGGCATTGTAAAGAGAGTCCGGGTCGCTTCCATTTGATTCTCTTCGGAAGTCAGATAGCGTATCAGTTCGATCACCAGTTTCTTTTTCTCGTCACTGATATTTGCATTGATGGAGAAACCCTTTGGCGAAACCATCGTTCCGCTCCATAATCCTGTCGATGTGATCTTCGGCAGCGGCGCTACTCCGATATCCAGTCCCGCCTTCTGATATCCCGCCCATGACCAGTCTCCGTTGATAATCATCGCGGCGTTCCCATCCTTGAACAATGCATCGGCGATATTATAATCCGCTTCGTTCGGAATCATTTTATGAACATCGCGTAAGTCTTTGATGAATTTTAATCCGTCGACTGTTCCGCGTGTATTGAGTGTCGGCTGGTCGTTCTCATCCATAATCCATCCGCCAAAACCGGTAAGGAACGGGATAAAAAAGAACGGTTCCGTATAGTTCCATGCCAAACCGTACTGATCGATTCTTCCGTCGCCGTTCTTGTCGATTGTTAGCGCCTTCCCCATCGCGATCAATTCCTTGTCAGTGACGGGAGGAACGGGCACCAATTTTTTATTATACACGAGCGTTAAGTGATTCCCCAGTTTGTCGGCGATTTTATAGAGGCGTCCTTTGTAATATGTTAACGCTTTCGGATCGAATTGCTCCAGGTACTGCTTGTCAAACAATGAATCCAGAGGCAGGATGATGTCCATGATCTGGAACGGACCGACCTGATCCGACGGGCCATACACAATCTCGGGGCCCTGACCGGCAATCGCGGCAATAATGAATCCGGAGCGCAATTCTTCCGTCTCTTTGAACAGCTGATCAACCCGAATGGTGTCGTGATGGATTGCCATAAACCGATCAAGTTGCTTCTGCAGCACATCCCGCACATCCGGACGATCCTGATGCCAGATGGTGATCCGGATTTTTCCGTCATCCTTCTGGCCGCATCCTCCGATGAGTGTCAGGAGAGAAAACATCAATAGGGAAATATTTCTTCGAATTTGGATCATCTTATTGTACAGAAGCATCAAGGACTACATCTGCTGACCGTTTTTCTTTCACAAGGGACCAGAAAGCCGACGACAATGCAAGTGAAACGCCGCTGATAATAAATATGATGTTCTTATCCGGCGCGTCGAGAACAAATTTCCCGATCACCAAACTCACGAACAATTGCGGCAGAACAACCGAGAGGTTGAAAATCCCCATAAAATACCCCATTCTCCCCTTATCCACTTTTTCGGACATGATCGCAAACGGTAAACTCACAATGGAGGCCCATCCTATCCCGCACACCGCCATAAAAAGGTACAATGACATCGGAGAGGTACCAAACAGCACAATCCCGAAATATCCTACCGACATAACGGCAACAGCGATCAGATGAACCCGGACCCGTCCGATGTGTTCTGCGATCGGTTCCAAAACAAATGCCGGGAGAATAAATCCGACAGTATTCAACACGGCGAACGAAATGGCTATAATCTGGCCCGATACCATCGCCGTATCCACCGGCGATACATCGCCCAACAATTTTTGCGAAATATAAGCGATGATGTACACGAACATCGTTTGGACACCGATCCATGAAAAACCATGGGCGATATAGATCTTCCACAATTGTCCCCATTCGGTGATATACTTTTTTGCGCCATTCGCGGCGGATTCAACAACAAGATGTTTCGACTCCACGATAAAAAATGCCGGCACCACGGAAAAGAGAAATACCAACGCAACGCCGAAATAAATGAGCACAAAATTACCGAATGTTGCACCGATAACGTACGCCAAAACGCCAAAGAAACCAGAAATCGTCTGCATCCAGGTATATCCTTTAGTGCGCGGATTTCCTTCCGGCGTAACATCCGCGATGATCGAACGGGTCGGATTAAAACTGATATTAATCGACAGATCGAGCGTCAATGCGACGAAAACGGCAACGATCAACAGATTCCCGATACCGAATACTCCGCTGATGGCGTCGATGTTCGGCAGTGCGAGCAGCATCAATGCCGCTAGCGTTCCGCCGATCAGGATGAATGGACGGCGCCTTCCTCCCCAAAACCAAACTTTATCGCTGATCAAACCAATGATCACCTGGCCGAAAATCCCTGCGAGCGGACCCGCCGCCCACACGATGCCCACTTCATGAATATCAAGATGGTATTGGGTGGTGAGAAGCCAACTCAATGCGGAGATTTGGATCGACAATGCAAATCCCATCGCTGTCGATGGAAGACTGACGATCGCATAAAATGTATTGGAGAGAGTCTTTTGTATGGAAAGCATGCAGTTATTTCTTTCGGACACCAAATACATCGTTGACAATAATCCGCGATTCGGATCCGTCGATAACCAACGTCCTATTGGCGGAGGAGAATTCTTCTCCTTCCCACGTTCCGTGCGGGCCGCTGTTGGTATATTTGTATTCCAGCGTTATGCCCGCAGGGACCTGCAACATCAGCGTATAGACCTGGTCGCCGGCTGTTTCATCCCCCGCTGTCCGGTCGTCGAACATACGGATCGAATTCGGCGTCCAGCTTCCGAGCAATTCATGGCTCCCGGTAATATAGATCCCGCGCCTGACAAACACTTCTCTAGCATCGCATTTGAAAATTACCGTGACGGAATCTTTCTTGCTTTGCGCCATCGTGCCGCCCGTCAGTCGCGAGGTCAATTGTTCGTGCTCGGCAATGATAGGATTGAATTCACGCTGCGGAAATTTCCCGCCCGCTTTTTCACCGAAGGAATACAGATTGCGGAGGTGAGTGATAAATGCAATATCAAACGGTTTATCACCGGCCGGTGCATTTTGATCCGTCCCATACCACCAAAACCAGTCGGATCCTTCGGCAGCATACATCGCCTCCCACGCTTTATATGCATACCATTTTTTAGTATTTGCTTTCGGTTCTGGATCAGTCGGTTTCGGCTGCGCAACGCCAGAACGATCTAGATCTGCACGTGCAGTGAGCAGATAATTCCATGCACGATTTTCCTCCTCTTCGCCAATCCAGGTATCATAATTCGCGTTGATCCATGAACCGGGGTACAACCAGTCAAGTTTCCTCATGGATTCAACGGGATGCGAGGACACTCCTCTTTTCGGGTTGCCGTGGATATATTCTGACATCGTAACGGTGACAACCTGTTTTGTTTTGTACAGTTTGGACAATTTACGGTATAATGCATGGAGAAATTCCTTGGCATCGTTGTCTCTGCGATACCACTCCCATGCATTTTCGCCGTCCAGAATTACGGTAAGCAGTCTGTCCGGCTCACCCGTTTGGGGAGCGAACTGTAGTATTCTCTTTATAAAATCATCGGCGGCATCCTCACCGATAAAATTCTGATAGGTAAAACCGATTTTATCGGAGAGTTCCGTTTCACGGAAGACAACCGCAACATCCATTGAATCGACCTCGTACGGATAGGTGAGCGGTTGGTTATTCGGTTTTGAACGAGCGAGGATTTTTTCATCCGTGGCAATCCATTGGATACCGTTCTTTTTGAATATCGGCACTACTTCATGCGAAACGGATCCCTCCGCCGGCCACATGCCAAGCGGCGCCTGCCCGAAAGTTTTCGTATAGTAATCCACTGCCATCGCTACCTGCGCATCGGCATCCTGCGGATAGTGGAACCGTTCCGGCATAGCATCCTTCGGCTGGCACGTCCGTGCAATATCGGAATCGTAAATCAACGGCAGTATCGGATGAAAGAACGGCGTCGTCGCCACTTCAATTTGTCCATTGTGCTTTTTCGGATCGTACATCAATTTCTTATGGATTGGCACCACATTTGAACAGATCTTATATGTTTCAGCCACTATACGGTTGCAATCCTCTTCGGTGATTGGCCTGATGAGATGGTATGTCCCGTCTTCATGTTTCGATACCAGATCGGTCAGGTCAACCACCGTACCGTCCGCCATCCACACCTTTTTTTCGAGAAAATCGGGATCGTAATGAGCGATGTAAAACCAGAATTTAATTTCCCGTAGATCCTGCTCCGTAAATAATTCTTTCTTCGCATTCCGTTCCTTCAATTTCAAGTAGGCAGGAAACCGGGTGATTTGCACTTCACTGATACCGAAAGCATTCCAGGTGTTGGTCAGGAGAAATTTCAAATCGCCTTTGGTAAACGATGAGGTCGGTTTTAGCGCGAGATCGATCCAAGGATCGGTTTTCCCCTCCCATTTTGCAAAAAATTTCTTAACGTCAACCTTGTTTTTCTTAACGTCGACAAACGGTTTCAACCGATCGACATAGTATTTCTGCAATTGGAAGAGCAACGATGACGTAAGGTTGACATTATAATGGACGTTCGGATACTGTTCGAGTATCGACGCCATATCATAATAATCTTTCGTGGCATGCGTTCGCACCCACGGGCCCTGCAACTGATCGGTCCCGGGATCGAGATATAGCGGTTGATGCTGATGCCAGATAAGATTCAAATTGAGCGTACCGCCGCTCTTAGGATAATTGTCGTTCATAACGCCCTTGGATGTTGGTTCATAACCGTGATAAGCAATCGTAGTATTCTCGGTTAAAGTAAAAACCGAATTTCGACTGGAATTATTATAATTTTGAATTGTGCCGGGATTTTTTTCATCAAGCACATATTCGCCGTCAACAGAGAACTTATATTGATAGATTCCCGGCCGTAATGCAATGACGACGGAGAATACATCACCGGTATCCTGTTTCAGAGGGTTCTCTTCTTTCGTCCATCCGTTAAAATCGCCCACCACAGAAACAGTTGACGCATTCCCTCTGTACTCAAATCGCACTCCCTCCCGTGTCGGCACCGGTTGTGCAGAGCAGATGTGGATCAGTAACCCAACTTGTATCAGATAAAATATAGAGAGAGACGTCGCGCGAAATGATTGTGTCATCATTTTACCAGAACCATTCGTTTTACGTCAGTGTGTATGCCGGCAGTAATCCTGTAAAAATATACGCCGGATGAAAGCCCTGAACCGTCGAAAATCGCGGAATAATATCCCGGAGTGTGTATGGCATCCGCTACCGTCGCCACTTCTTTACCGAGCAGATCATATATTTTTACAGTAACGTGACTTGCCAATGGCACCTGATACCGGATAGTCGTGGACGGATTGAAAGGATTGGGGTAGTTCTGCGACAGCGCGAAGACATCCGGAATTGTACGTGTGGTTTGTTTTACCGAGGTAATGCCAAGTTCCGAATTGGATTTATTCGAAAACACTTTAATGGTAAAAGCATTGATCGGGAATGTAGATACCGTTGTATCACTGACTGAGAAAACGGATTGGTCGAAAATATCGAACCAATTTCCCGATCCCAACCACGGCACATTTGTCGGCGTCTGGTTGAACGGGTGCAAATTGGCGATGCACATCACCTTAGAATTTGTGGTAGTATCCTCAAAGCCCCAGACGAGAACTTTCGCAGTTTCATAACGGAATAATTTCTTTACCTGTCCCTGATATAACGCTGGATTTTGCAACCGCTGATGAGCGAGCGCTTGATACCAGGCAAAATGATCGATGCCACGCTGCACCAGCAGCCAATCCCAATCAAGAGGCCGGTACGATAATTTCTGACCGTCGTCCGACCACCCACGTGGTGCGCTGAATTCCTGTCCCATCCAGAGCATCGGTATTCCGAGCGACAGAAACGGGAATGATCCGTATAATTTATCCCGCTGTACCGCTTCGGTGATAGGTATGCTCTGAAATTGCGTCATTTCAAAAATCAGCGATTGTTCATCATGGGTTACTGTGGCGTTGACCGGTTGTGTTCTGTCCGCATACGACGCTGGGGTGTTTGGTGTGTCGTTCGATCCATATGCACCGAGTCCAACGACCAGATTTTCGTAATCGAGCATGGAGGTGTTTTGGAAACGTGCATCGTCAAATATTTCATCCCGGAATGAATCGTGCCAGCCGCCGGTCAGTCCGCTGTGGTGAATTAAAGCGGGGCTTTCCGGAAGATGTTCGGCAATCTGATAGATGTCACCTTGATACAAATTATGAATTGCGTTCGACCAGCCGAGTATTCCTTTGTTGGTTTCCGCAGTATTCCAGCCGATACCTTGAGTAAAATCGTAACGGAATCCGTCGATCTTGTATTCATCAATCCACATTTTGAGATTGCTGAGAATCAGCTCCTGCGTTTCGGCAGTCCAGTGATCCATATCCTTAAAAAAGTACAATGCATCTTCGTTGTATCGCAGGTCTTCATTCGCTTTGAAGTATGGATTGACCGCAACATCCGGCGCCATTTGCCAGAGCGGTCCGGTATCGTTCTGATGATTGTACACAACATCGAGAATGATGGCGATACCCATTGCATGGGCTTCATCGACCAATTGTTTCAGTTCAAGCGGAGTCCCGAATGCCGGTTCGATGGCAAAATATGAATTCAGATCATAACCCCAGGAATGTCCCGACTTGCCGACGGTACCGTAGTCATTGACCGGCATTAACTCGATGGCGTTGACACCAAGTCGTTTAAAATGCGGTAACAACGTCTTCAGGTCGCTGAATCCTGATTGTCCGGCGCTTTTATTATAATAACCGCCGGCAAATTCTCCGATATGCAATTCATAGATCACTAATTTATTGAGCGGCGGCCGCTCCCACTCCGTCGTCTGCCACGTGTAGTTATCGGCTGCGAGACCGGCCGGACCCGTGGAATATTTTGTGCCGTACAATCCTACATAGCGGCCGAACGGATCGGTGATTTTTATGCCGTTCTCAATTTCGTAGACATATTCATAATCGGTATCCGGCTGCAGCAATACATTGACCCACCAATTATCCGTTGATGAATCTTTATGCATTACTAACGGTGTTGCAGTGGCAACCGGGTGACCGGAGGGCGCTATACGAAGAAGGACGAAAGATTTTCCCGGCACACGCAGTCGAAACGTTGTCGAATCGCCTGATTCCGCCGATGCTTTGGTCACGCCGTGTTTCGCGTACGACGGAAGCGGCCGGTATTGCACATCCACAACGGTGTTCTGATACACGATTGAATCTCCGTTGCTGTTGGTCGCAACGATCCGCAGATAATTCGAAACCGGAACCGGCGATGGAGGTGTATAGAGAAGAATTCTTTTCTCTTTGATAAAGGAGGAAGTGATGTCGACCATGACCGCAGAATTATGATCGGTACCGGTATAGAATTTCACCGACGAGAGAGTATCACTGTTTGCATGAACGATCCCGACCACGATGCGGGTAATATCGGTGGACGTCGCCTCTGCAAGGTATTGAAAATAAAAGAAATTCGTGAGACGGAGTACGGAATTATTGTTGTCGTTCGGATTTTGCTCCGGATTCAACGGATCGGAATACCAGCTTCCGTCGTTCATCTTATACTGGTAAACGGAATCCCCCAGCGGTGTCCGCGCAGGATCATGAATTTTAAATGTATATGTCTTTAACCACGCTCCGATGCCGGCATCGTATGTCATATAATTCGATGTCGACCACCCGCTGAACTGTCCCGGAAGCGACACCGGCGTTCCGGGCCCCTTATGTGCACGGAACGTAATGGTGACGCTGTCGGCAGACGTTTGCGCCAGACTCATGCCCACGACAGTCGCCAGTAAAATAAAAATTCTCTGTATCACTTAATTCCCCTGATTCCAAATAAATATCATACCTGATCTGCCGTTTACTGTCGCGTTTAATTTTCCGTTTTTTACCGATATTTTTTTCCCGCTCAACGTTTCCGTCACTGAACGGATCGAACGATCTACCGAGACGGACAGTAATAGTTTTTTGCTGCTTTTATTTATCGCAATAACAGCGGTTTCGGATTGATACTGTCGCCGGAATATTATACCATCATCGCTCATATCATCAGAGTTCTGAATGTCTTCGATATCTCCCCGGCGCAGTGCTGTGCTGTTCGTACGGATACGGATAAGTTTTTTCGACAATTCAAACATTGACCTGTTCCATTTCTTTGTATCCCAGATCATACAACGCCGGCAATCGGGATCGTTATTCCCCTCCATACCGATTTCGTCCCCATAATATATCATCGGAGCACCCAGATATGTCATTTGGAATATGACGGAGAGTGCCACTCTCCATTCCTCTCCCTTGCAAAGCGTGAGATAACGTTCGGTATCGTGACTTCCCAGCAGATTTTGCATCGCATAATTGCACTCCATGGGATATGAATCTCGGATCTCTTGCAGTTGACGGGCAAATCCGTGTGCGGTAATTTTATCATGGGCGAAGTAATCGATACACGCCTGACGGAATCGGTAATTCATCGTCGCATCGAATTCATCACCCTGCAACCACGGCGATGCATCCTGCCACAATTCTCCGACGATATAACAATCAGGATTGATCTGACGGACCAGTGCACGCCATTCCTTCCAGAATTCATGCGGTAGTTCGTTCGGAACATCCAATCTCCATCCGTCGATCCCTTTTTCAGTCCAATACCGTGTGACATCAAAAAGATATTTCTTTACGTCGGGTTGTTCCACCATCAATTTTGGCAGCGAGCCGTGTCCCCACCAGCATTCGTAGTTCGGATGACGTGCGTCGTGTACCGGAAATGAATAGATATTGAACCATGACGCGTACGGCGATGCACTCCCATGCTTTTTTATATCCTGAAATGCAAAATGCGCCGTCCCGACATGGTTGAACACACCGTCGAGCACTACCCGAATTTTGTTCCGGTGACACAGCGAAAGAAACGTGTCAAACAATTCAGTGGTACCGAACGCGGGATCGATGGTGAGATAATCGCTGGTGTTATATTTGTGATTTGATTCGGCGGCAAAGATGGGATTGAGATACAAGGCACTAATGCCCAGATTCTTCAAATGGTCAAAGCGATCGATGATCCCCTGAAGATCTCCGCCAAAATAATTTCCCGGTTTCGGCACATCGCCCCACGGATGGACCCCGTTCGGATCATTGCCGGGATTACCGTTCCCGAATCGTTCCGGAAATATCTGATAAAAGACAGCATCGGTAACCCATGGAGGAATGACAGACATGCGACGCTCGGTTAATGATGATAAAAATCGCTTCCACAGCCATTGATAGAAAAGGCAGGGCAATTACTCGCCCTGCCTTTCGTCGTACTATACTTCGTGATGAATGTGTGAATTATTCATTCTCCATCCATTCAGAAATATTATTTCAGGAGCATCATCTTCTTCACCGACGTAAATGTGCCGGCTTCGAGACGATAGATGTATACGCCGCTGGCAAGCCGGCTGGCATTAAACGTTGCATTATACCGTCCTGCGTTCAACGTCCCATTGACAAGAACTGCGACTTCCTGGCCAAGCATGTTGTACACTTTCAGTGTTACATTGCTGGTATTCGGAATATCGTAATTGATCGTCGTGTTCGGGTTGAACGGATTCGGATAATTCTGCTCAAGTGCATACACCGTCGGTACTCCCGATTCATCCTGACGAACATTCGTCAGCGGTTGGCCGGTCTCAAAATTAAACCGGTCATAGTACGACGGATTAATGCTTCCGAAATAGCTGGCGATGGTTGCAGTGGACGAACCGTCATTGATGTTCTCAATGTGATTGTTCCCGAAACCGCCCTTGCCGCCTTCATTGTCTCCGCCGTGAATACCGAATTTGAATTCCTGTCCGACGAGATTGCGTCCGCCAGAGGAATCCGGTCCGAAGACGTACTGACGTGTATAGACGCGGTCACCGGCCACTGCGTCGCCGTGTGTTCCGTCGTCAAACATCTTCCGTGTAGTATCGGCATACAGCGATGAACCCCATGTAGCCCAACCGCCTGTTGCCGGGCCGTTGATGGAGACACCCCATTTATAGATGGAATCGAGAACGCTCTTGTTGATCGTCCAGGGACCCTGGATATCGATCAGCGTATCTTTTCCGTTCAGACCTTCTTTTACCTGGTAGTATGCCGGACGCAGGTCAACCGTGAACTTCACATTCACAACCTGGCTCAGCTTCCGCGTATTTCTCCAGAATGGCTGGCGTGTCGCCTTGGTCGGATCGGTCGATGTATCGGCAGCCGTCAACGTCTTTGCTGTCATGGACAGAAGCCGGCGTTCGGCCAACGAAACGTCTGAACCGGTAAATTCGAAGTTGTAATACACTTCGCGCAATTCGATTCCGTCTTTCATCAGATAATACTGATACACAAGATTCGCTGTCGGATCTATCTTTGTTCCGATCACAGTATCAGATGCGGTATAGATGAAAGTAGAACCGAGACGGGTCAGATTCTTTGTCTTTACTGTTGTTGCCGAATTCGAAAATCCGTGACGGACCTGAACGGTATCGCCGACGGTAAACGAATTGGTGTTAATTGCTTTCAACATATTGACACGGAATGTGACATAGGCAGTATCTGTTCCGAGCGGCGGTTTGACGCCCTGGTTTGCCCACCACTTCCAGTAGAGTGTCGTATCCTGCATACCTGCTTTGATCAAGAAGATACGGGCAGGATTGCTTCCTCCGCCCGGTTCGATATCCACCGAATTGGTGCGGACGATTCCGTCTTCCCATTTCACCGGATCATCGGTTGCGGCATGAGCATTCAGATGTTGTACGAATTTATAATATACCGTGATGGTATCATTTCCAGAATATGGTTCAGCGTACGGTAATTTCACCGTTCCGCTCCAGAAATTATTACCCGGATATCGCGTAGGATTATTACCATCATTTTGTTCCATGGTCAGGAAGAATGTTTTGCCCCATTCCAACGGCAATGTACCGCCGCGAACACCCATCTTCATTGTTGCAGGGTTGAAATCCTCAACATTGGCCATGTTTACGCGGAAATGGACTTCGATCGAATCCGATTCCGTGTACGGACGCCAGAACTGCATCTGATTCGCTGTCGATCCATTGACAAATTGCAATTTGATCAGGGTGTCATTTTGGCCGACAATTAATTGTCTGTTTCCATTACCGTGATCGGTGATATCTTTTTCCCAACCGCCATCTGAACCTGTGATGACCGGCTTCACATTGGTAAAGATTTTATACGGGAAGGTCTGACCCGCTTTAAACAAACCGGATGCCAGCCAGAAATCAGAAGCACCGGCACCACTTGTTTGGTTGGCGAATTTTACCTTTGAATTGTTGTCCCATGTCAACAGATTACCGCCATCATCACCGCGCATTTGCACAGTGGCGTTTGACTTAATGGTATCCGGTACTGTCGCTGTATTCATTTTGAAGGTAACATTTACCGCTTTTGCACCCTCACTAAGAATAACAATCGGAACCTTACCATCAACGCTGCTCGAATACAATATCTCATCACCGGCAACGCCGTCGACATTGGCCACGAACACATCCTGACGTGTTGCGGTCGCAACAACGTTACGATCGACTTCCACAACGGTATAATTGGCTGCCGTGGAGATGCCGCCACCCTGATATTCCACGCGGAATACCTTGGACGATGCATCACGCGAACCGAATATGTAATCCGGTTTCCCGTCATTGTCCACATCACCGGCTGCGCCGCCGTACGCCTGTCCGCTGGCACCCAATACGCCGCTGACATCGACGTTTGTGGCTTCAGTCAGCGTTGAGTCATTGGTTTTTTGGAATACACGGACTTTTTTGTTTGCTGCTGTCGCGCCCCAACCGATCGCCAACAATTCTTTCGAACCGGCACCGTCGAGGTCAACAACTGCAGAGGTCTTCCATGATCCGCCGGGAACGAGTGCGGTCTGTGCGACACGCAGTGTGTACGTTCCGTTTGCATAGGTTACTGCCTGTACATTACCGGCAGTATTGATGAAAAATATGGTGCTGTCGATGATGTTAAAATCATAATATGTCCCGACATTGATATTGGCATTGCTGACCAGGCCTTCATATTTAAACGACCACACCACGCCGGCAGTATCGCCGTTATCCGGCACAGCATTCACACCAACCACGCCGAACCGATAGACCGAATTTGCACGATCGCTGAATACGAGTTCGGATTTTCCGTCATTGTTGAAATCATGCGCAATGAATTTGAACGGCCGGATATTTTTGCTCGCTTCGGTTGCAATTGTCCATTGCGTATTCGGTTTGTAGGTCGATCCATCCGGTACGCCCAGGGTATCTTTGCCCGGTACCGATTCGAAAACGATAATACGAGAAGGATTCGGATTTGTCGTCGCATCGGTAAAGTTCACCGGACCCCATGTCACTTCTTTTCTGCCGTCGCCGTCAAGATCGGTGATAGCAAGTGCAGGCCACGTGTTTTGCGCCGGTATGGGCATCGTTACACTCTATACTTGCGGCCAGCTGCCGTCAGCCTGTCGTTCGAACTTATACATTCGCGGAATAAGTTCTTCTCCGGTATCATTCCAGTTGTTGTTGACTGCGTACACTTCCATTAATCCGTCACCATCGAGGTCAACGCCGGAAACAAAATTACCGAATCCGGTCGGTTCGATCGCGGGAACGTTAATGAGAGTGCGCTTGTAGATCTCCTGCTGACCGAATGCCATACTCATTAGCATTACGGCGGCAAGTAGTATAGAACTAATGCGCTTCATAGAGAAACTCCTATGATTGGTGTAGAAATAGTGAATTGTGATTTATTGTGGTACGATGTACTACTTTGGTAGTGAGTGTCGTGAAGAGGTCACCTCCCTTGTTTGGAAAATTGATAAAATTAGTTATTAAAGTCAAAATTTAGAATGTGATTCCTATCGCAAACGACTGGATTCCGCCGAATTTCCCGAAATCCTGATAAGAATAGTCAAAAGAGACAAAATTCACGGCGCTTAATTCATACTTTGCGCCGCCGCCGAGGGTAAACCCATTCTCCCGATCCGGCAAAAACAGCGCATTCATACCACCGCGGATGAACAACGATTCACGCCATGAAAATTCGCCCCCGACATTCAACGTCTCGGCACTGTCCGATGGACGAAGTGCATCCACTGCAGCGGTTATCCGGATATCATCATACTTCACCACATCCATAGCCACTCCAGCTCTGAAAAATAGCGGCAGCGGCCAATCATCGGTCTTTAAACGGGAGACAATCGTTTTGTTCGTGCCGGTGTTCGTCGGATCGGTATCGATCGGGCGGAATAAATCTTTTCCGTCGAGCCGCATATCGGTGCCGAAATTCGAGATACTCATGCCGATAATCATTCCGTTAAAATCGGTTCGGTATCGCAAACCGACATCCACCGCAAATGCGCTGGCAGATTCATTCCAGATCCTTTGCTGAATATATTTTCCGGTACCGCCGATGGAAAAACGATCGGTCAAATTACGGGCATAGGTGAGTCCCACCGTAATATCCGCTGCACTCCATGTCTCTCCTGTCCCTGTCTGATCGACTTCCGTGGTGATGAGTTCTTCACCATAATCCAATTGCGTGATGCTGACACCGATTGCACTCTGACCATCGAGGTTGATCATCACTCCGACCCAATCGAATTTTGTATCGACCAGCCAGTTGGTGTGTGAGACCAGAAATTGCGAAAAGCCGGGTTGCGAGATCGCACCGGGGTTATAATACAATGCAGAGACATCGTTCGACAATGCGACAAATGCACCGCCCAGCGCCGCACCCCGCGGTCCGACGGGAATCCCGAGAAACTGCGCCGCCGACGTGCCGACTTTTGTCTGCGCCTCCAGCGAGTGGAATCCTGCGATCAGGATAAATAGTGTGACAATTATTTTTTTCATGACTTATCTCCGGAAAACGGAAGAAGAGTGATCAAGTTATTTTATGACGGCGATTTTTCCGGATTTTTTTCCGGCAGACGATTCAACGACGTAAAAATAGACGCCGAAGGCGATATCGAGATTCTCTTTTGTCTTCAGGTCCCAGGCAATCGTTCCGTTGAATATCGAACCGTCCTGCACCAGCGTGCGGATATGTTCGCCGCGCGATGTGTAGATCGATACGGTCGATCCCTGCGGAACATTCTGAAATTCGATTTTCCTTTGTCCCCTGCCGACAGTACCGGGAGTTACCGGCGCTTCAAAATTGGTCTGCACGACGTACGGATTCGGGACGACACGAATATCCGAGATTTCCTGTGTTGCTTTTGACATCCGTACGGTCGGCTGCGCCACCGAGAACGTATACGAATCAGTGCTCCGGAACGGTTTACTTGTCCGCAATTTCAGCGAATCGCCGCTGCCGAAGGCAAAGACCGTGTCTTTATTTTGCGGCAGCCATGATGGTTTGACAAAAATAAGGCTCCATGTATACCGCAGGGAATCGTTCTCATCGGGATCCCTGAAAAAGAACTGGTCGGATGCCGATATAACTCCCAATCCGGCAAAATCGTTTTCAACCCAATAGATATCAACTCTTTTTCCGGTCGTTATGTTTTCCACAGTGAACTTCACCGGAATTTTGGTAATCACAACATTCGGATCCTGATAAAATGCCGAATCTATGGTGGTATCGGCGAAGATAACGTTATAGTCGGATGCATAACGGGTAGCAGTATCGATGATACCGTCGGTATCGTAGTCGATATTATCGGTCGTAAACTGGAATCCATATGCTCTCGTACCGGTATTAAAACCGGACGATGAGTCTACGATGCCGACGGTCCATCGGTTATCGAAGACTAATTGAAGTCCGTCAAAGATATCCGTGTCTTTGGTTTCGCTGACATACGGACTGGCGTTGATATTGGGACTTTGGTATACCGGGTGATAACGGAATCGAACGGTATATCTTTTTAAATTAATGGTATCCGGCTGCAGGTCGAACCGGGCGGCTGCACGAATTGCACCGCGTTCATTATTAAAGATATATTTTGAGGAAGAAATCACGGAACCGTCACCACCAAAGACGGTGACCGAACCCGGCTCGATATTTTGTTTATGCAATAGAACCGGCAACGTATCGACTTTATTCGGAATGATCACCGCAGTATGATATGTCGTGTCGAGTACCGTATAGGACGTCGTGACGGGTGAAAATGCACCGCTGTCTTTTGTGTCCTTAAATGTCAAAGTGTACGCGTTCCCGGTCAGTTTGGTCTCGTCAATAATACGATATCCGACAGTACCGGTACCGACGACGGACGGAGATCGTTCCAAACGCTTTGCATTCAAGGGACTTTCGTAACCGGCAACATTTTTTCTCGGCATCACAACGGCAACGTTGGGCGATGTGCCGCGAATGCGACCCGCCTGATCGATGTCAATTTTCCAGCTGTTCTGCGATGGGAAGATACCGGCATCGGCGCTTCCGTTATCGTACGCAACAATGACGTAGTAATAGGTTCTGCCGTTTTGCACATCATAGTCGGTCGTGTCGTGCACCAAACCGGTATTGTTTCCGAGATAATAGGTAAATCCCTCTGCCGATTGGAAGATATCTTCCGGCGCTCTGAAATAGCCGGAGACAGAATCAACGATATCCACCTGGAATGCCGCACGGTATCCCTTTCTTACACCAAGCGCATTCGTCACATCGAATGCATCATTGAATTCATAGTCAGTCGCTTTAAATATTTTATATCC
This sequence comes from uncultured Chitinophagaceae bacterium, assembly GCA_964371615.1. GTDB lineage: Bacteria > Bacteroidota > Ignavibacteria > UBA10030 > UBA8401 > SpSt-333. The sequence goes on along the minus strand of CAYJMS010000001.1, from coordinate 1,053,229 downwards.
TTGAAAATCCTTCACACGCAGCACGGGATCGAATGCCTCTTCCGATGTTCTGTCCCAATACAATTTCACATTCCCGTCGCCGGCAACGGCCGACAATGTGGGTGCCGGAGGTGGAACAGCAAATTGATAGTTGAGATCGTAAATTTCCTGCACTGTCCTCTTATGCTTTAACAGATCCACGATATCATCCTCACGAGAACCGCCGTTTCCGCCGCCATAGACCAATGCAAGCGAAAACCGTTCGGTCTTTTGAGCCAGCAACGGGAAATATCCCGAACCGTAAATGAAGTCGCCGTCCTGTCCAAAATCCGGCCGGCCGTTGGTGATGGATTGCGGTGCATCGAAAAACCCGGGACGCAACCGTGTCCATAACACTTCGTCTTCGGCAAGAGGAATATCGTTGGACGGAGTGAAATATTGGAAGCTCGTCAATCCAATCTGATCTGATTCGTTGACGTCGGTTTTGTCGACATGCGGTTCGCCCGGCAATCCGGTATCGGTACCATTGACCAGATATCCCGATGTCGGCAAACCATCTCCTTCTCCAAAATCCGGACTCTTTGTGTCGGCTACACCGTCACGTCCCACGTCGTCATACCGTATGTCCCAGTCGGCATCGTTATCGATACCGTCGTCACGACGTTCGTCGATCATCGACAGCGGTGCACTGACTCCCGATAATGAGAAGCGGGTATAACGGACATTTCTCGGTTGGTTGATAATCACCTGACTACCGACCTTTTTGTAATTCGTGTGATGGATATAGTAATTTTCGTCGATCAAACCGTCAAAATCATTGTCCACACCATCGTATGCATTCGGATTGATGATATCGGCAGGACCCTGCGATGTATTGATTCTGATGAGTGCCCCTTCGTCAGCCGACTTGGTAACACCCGGTACAATCAGTATTGAATCAGCACCGCGGGTCAGTACTTTTACCGGACTCGCAGGTACGACAAACGAGACCCGAGTAAAATCGTCTTTTATCAGAATAATATTATCTCCGGTATTGATCACCGTGGAAGTGTCAAAGTCGGCATCGGCGAATTGCGGTGTCGTCGGATTCGCGGGAAGATTTTTCCCGTCATCGTCGTTATCGATTCCGTCGAAAGGATTCCCTGGGCTCTCTAAAAATGCATAACCGACCATGCCGACCGGACCGGTCCAGAAAGGATTTCTCGAACAGTTGCGGTCGTAATCGCCGGTATAGGTAATATTTTCGTAGGCGTCATAATACGACCAGTCATCATCGTATTCCGAACCGCTCGCATTATTACCGGTTACACCGACATAGGTACCGACCAACATACCGAATACGACGCGATCGTAATTTGCAGTGCCGGTGTTGGTGATCTCGTATAACCAGAAGATGTTGTCCTGCGCCAGGAATTGAGCCCATTGCAGTCCCCGCACTTTTACTTCCAATGCAAGACCATTTTTTGTGAGATTGTTGGCATCAGGTTTAAACGAAATTCCCGGCACTCCACCGACATTGTTATTGGTAGAATCGTTGAATCGCTTGTCATTATTGTCATCCATCACAAAATAACTTTCCTGATCGGCACTTTTCACATCCTTACCGAAATATCCGTTCCATAATCCTTTCCACCCTGGATCCGAAGGATCATTCAGCCGATCCGGCCAGGAAGCAGGGTACGAGCTGGGATCGTCGCTCATCGCAATACTCTGTTTATTCGCATTAAAATATCCCGATTGCGGCATAAATGTCCACCGATCGCCCAACGGTCCTTCATCCTGATTGGTGGCAGGCCGTGAGACCGGACAGGTGATGACCGAATGGAATTTTACCGGGACATAATTCGTACCGTTCCATCGTTGCCCGTTTACTTCTGCGCCGACGAATAACGAAACATCACCGACATATCCGTTCGAACTGTAAATCCATGCTCCCCGGGGACGGGTATCCTGTGGTTGTCCGATGACACCCCAATTGCCAAAAACAGTTTTGACTCTGTTTCCGTTGTGCACCGAGGCACGGTAATTTGCCGGTCCGGATTGTTGTGCATTTGAACGGACAACACCCAGAAGGAAAATGATCAGAAAAAATGCCGTAGTTCTTTTCATAAAAGGGGCCTTTTCCTAGAATTCTATGGTAGCGCCAAATTCGATGCGGCGCGGTTCCGAATAGTTCGTCGGTACGGTATAATAATCGCTGATGGTATTGATGTATTCACGGGAGTTTGTCAACCGGGCCCGTTCTTCATCGTATGTTTTTCCGGCCCGGCCGGTGTCATCGAATACACCGGTTTCGTTTTGAATATCAAACACATTATTGACACGAAGGAAAAGCAAGAGACGGACCGGATCGAACGAAAAGGATTTATACACGCGAACGTCGGTGTTAAAATACGTCGGCTTAGTCTGAGAATTAGTCAGAAAGACTGAGATATCGCGAGAGATGCGCGGTGTGTAGGGTGTTCCGCTGCCGTATTGACTGATCACGCTTCCGCCCCAGGTTTCTTCGCTGTAGGTGAGTGTTCCGTTGAGCGTATGACGCTGATCCCATCCCAGGGGCGTCAACTGCACTTCGGGAAGCTGCCCACCCGCCAGTTGATTCCGCGCTTCGTTCGGATCGGATGCACTGCCGCGAGCGATCTGGAATGTATAATCCAGCGACATCGTAATCCCCTGCCCGAACCTCTTGTCGAGAGAGAGAATAATGCCGCGGATGAAACCGAAGTCGCTGTTGACGTATTTGGAATATGTCTGCGCCGCACCCGGTCCGCCGATCGGAATCTGATCGGCTCGCGTACCGGCAAGATTTCTGATGTCGCGCAGATACACCGTGACATCCAAACTCATGTCGTCCGTCAACTGCTGCTGCAAACCGATTTCGCCGTTGATCGTCTGTTCAGGATTCAGATCGGCATTTCCTGTCGGTGCGCCGCGGTGATCGACGTTCCCTGTCCCGCTACCGGTCTTGAATCCCGGATTCGCATAGAGCCGTTCAAAGTTCGGGATCTGGAAGAAGTGTCCATACGAAAAATGGATTACGCCGCGATCGGTGATCGGAAACGAAGCGCCGAAACGGGGGCTTAATTGTATTTTTGTCGATGCATCATTATACCAGTATTTTTCCCTATCGGCCGTTGTTTTCGCCGGTTCGTTTACATCTTGCACGCCGTTGCCGTTGTAGTCGAAATACTTGTTCGCTTCTTTAAAGGGAGTATTGATATTCGGATCTTCCTCATCCGCCAACACCTTGCCGTCCGGATCAAAATAGTCGATCCGCACGCCGATGTTGATGATGAGATCTTTGAATTCCATCTTATCCTGCAAATACCCTGAAACTTCCATCGGAGTATGCGTGTACCGGTCATGCGTCAGTGTGTTATCCGGTTCGATTCGCGTACCGATGTAGGGACTGGAAAGTCCGAGCGTGAATTCGGTTTGTGATTGCACGGGAAGCAGGGTAATATCCTGCAGGAAAATTCTATGCCTGCGGACTTCAACACCGGATTTGATGAAGTGTTCATTATTGACCTGACTGCTGAGGTCGAGCTTGAGCAAACCGGTGGTCGTCGATCGATGGTACCGGCCAAGATCGGAACCGCCGGCTGAAAAACTATATTGACTGAGTGAGCGTGACAGTTCGAATAATTTCGGATGTGTGTAGCGGGGATCGTAAGGGTTTTCGTACAGATAATGTTTGTACGACTTTTCAAAGAACGAACCGCCGAGCGTGTAAAACGTGGAGGCGCTGAGGGTATGCGTTAATTGAAAGATCGTGGTAAGACTCCGTGAGTAATCATGTCCCTGCCCGTCAGGATTATATTGCAGATCGCGGTTGTACGGATAGGATTCGACATTATCGTAGATTCCCGTGACATTTAATTTTAATTCCGCCGAAAAACGCGCGGCAATTTTCGCCTGCAGATACATTTTTTTGTTCCAGTTCATCGGAACCCTCTCACCGTCGCCGACACCATTGGTATACTGACTTTTGAAAGTGTTATACGCATTATTGAACTGCGCCGTACGGGAGGAATCCGATTCCGCTTGTATGCTCGGATTTACCGTGACCAGACTATTCCATACGATAACGGAATCTGTCTGACGATCTGTGCCGACAATATACGGCTGGTTGTTTTGCAGAGAGATAACGGTACTGGGAGTGTAATTTCTAATCCCTTCAAGATGGCCGCCAAAATATATGTTCCGTGCATTTATATAGAGAGAGATCGCGGCCGATGATGGGACCGGAAAGGCTGCCTTCGATATTTCTGATATTCAACGGATCGAATTTCTGTATTCCTTTGAAAATATTTCCGTTGTTGCTGAGAAAATCTCCGCCATAGACGGTAATACTGCCGGCAAATTTTTCCGCTCCCTCGCGGGTAACGATATTGACGATACCGGACATTGCCTGCCCGTATTCGGCATTGAACGCGCCGCTCAACACCTGTAATTCCTGCACCATGCTCGGATTGACATCGACCACAGCGCTGCCGTTAAACACATCCGTCACGGGAACACCGTCGATCCAGTACGCCGTTTCACCCCGTCTTCCGCCGCGAATGCTGCCGGCAACATTGCCCGCCTGCAGGCTGATCACCTGGCTAATTTCCGTCACCGGCAGTTGTTTGATGTCTTCTCCCCCGACAACTGCAGTCGTAGACGTAAGATCTTTTTGCACAAGGGGGCGTTCCGCGGTAATCACTACTTCATTTTCGAGTTGAATCGTCTCTTCGCTGAGCTTAAAATCCTGCCGCGTGGTTAAATCGATGCTGACCCGCAGGCTGCCGTATGATATTGGCGAATACCCGATTGCTGAAGCACGGACGGTGTAGGATCCCGGCGGCAGATTGATAATCGAAAAATTGCCGTCGAAATCCGAGACAGCACCATACGACGTACCGATCAGAACGATATTGACACCCGGCAGCGGCTCACCGGAGTTGGCATCGGTCACTGTGCCGGCGATTTTCCCCGTCGTACCGGCAATGGCAAGTAGTGTGAGAAGATTAATTGCGATGAAGAGAGTGACAATTTTTTTCATTATGAACACTCCAAAGAATGTATCAAGGAACTGATAATCGTTAATTGCTATCGATCAACATATAATTTTTATTGGCTCCGCAACTCGATCGAACGATGAGATTCGGCGTGAAGTTCACAGACGTCACTTCACCATGGGCATCATCTATGCGTTCAAACATCTTTTTGACGGCAAGTTCACCCATCTTGTACATCGGCTGGCTCATCGTCGTTAATCCGAAATATTTCGACAGTTCAATATTATCAAAACCGACAAGAGCGACATCATCGGGAACGGACAGACCATGTTCGCGAAGAGCGGTTAATACACCGATCGCCTGAATATCGCTGGAAACAAAAAAAGCCGTCGGTAGTTTCACGCCGGTCTCCAACAATGCTTTCATATCCTTATAACCGGCATCCCTGCTGAAACCGTCGTTTTGTGTGGAAGTACTGTTACTGATAATTCGGTCATCCGTCTGCAAACCGTGTCCGGCGAGGGTCTTATTGAAACTTTCCAACCGTTCGCGGGCAGGAACGCTACGTACATTGGCATTGATCAATCCGATCCGTGTATGTCCCAATCCGATCAGATGTTCCACCGCAATTTGGGTTCCTGCATGATTATCGACACGGATGGAATCAAACGATGGATGAGAAGAATCGACCAGAATCAATGGCATGTCTTTTCGGATGAACTCGTCGGCGACGGTATCGGACAGCGGGAGAGAAAAGATCAGTGTGCCGTCCACCCTCCCTTTTTTCATCGACCGTCCGAGGTATTCCTCCAGTTGTTCGCGGTCATTTGCGCCATGTATGATCAGATCATAACCGAAAGAACTGAGTGTTTCCTGAACGCCTTTAAGGACTTCGATGAAGAAATAATTGGTGAAAAATGGTATGATAGCACTCAACGTATTCGAACGTTTCCGTGCTAATGCTTGGGCAAAGGCGTGAGGTTGATAATTGAGACGCTGTGCGACACTGATGACCCGGTCTCGCGTTTCAGTGGTGACTTTGGGACTATTATTGAATACACGTGAAACTGTCCCAATACCTACCTTTGCTTCTCTGGCTATGTCGTAAATCGTAACAGCCAAGACAATCCTATTCTTTTGAAGTCTATGGAAGGGCTTTCAGAAGGTAGGAGAATATAGATTTATTGTCAAGGCATATTACCGTAAAGCATCCCAATAAATGCCATAGCACTTCAAAATCATGATTTCGTCGTTTTTCGATGCTTTACCATCACTTTTTTTACTGAAAGCGTTACCACCCCGCAAACCACTGCACCGGTCAGTACAGCCCACCGAACACCAATTCCATGCGCCAATAACCCAATGCCGATGCTGCCAAACGGAGATAATCCCTGAAATATGAGTGAATATAATCCCATTACTCTTCCACGCAACTCATCGGGCACACGACGTTGTATGGAAGCATTTGCCGTTGCCAAGAACATCACCAAACCCATCCCCACGCCGATCAATGATATTACAGAAAGTGAAACATCCGATGAAAGAGCAAAAATCGAGACAAAAAGTACAAAAATTCCGATCCCCGAATAGATGAATGTGCTCGGCCGATACTTCGATTCAAAACTAGCGAGCGAAACGGCGCTGATAAACGCCCCAATACCGACTGCTGTCAACAAATTTCCTAATCCAACAGCACCAATGTTTAGAATCTCATCCGCAAAGATCGGCAGGAGCACCGAGTACGACCATCCGAAGATCGTAATCACTGCAACCAGTGACAGTAACGCTACCAGCGAACTTTCCGACCGAATGTATTGAATACTGTCGGCGAGCGACTGAAACACACCGGCGGTTTTTCGCTTCGTTACTTGTTCCGGAATATTCATTCGCACCAATCCCGCGATGACGGCAAAAAACGAAACCGCATTCAGAAAGAAGCACCATCCAATTCCCAGAGCCGCAACAATCAGCCCGCCAATGGCCGGTCCGACGATGCGCGCTGCGTTAAAAGTTGCGGAGTTCAACGCAATCGCGTTTGTCAGGTATTCTTTCCCCACCAGATCGACTATAAATGATTGCCGGGCAGGAATATCGAACGCATTAATGGTGCCAAGGGTAAAGGCAAGCAGTGCGACGATCTCAATAGTGGCAATATCGAAAAACACCAGCACCGACAATAATAGAGCTTGCAGCAATGACAAGATTTGCGTCATAATGATCAACCGGTGCTTGGACATCCTGTCTGCCAGGGATCCGCCGAACATCGAAAAGAAAAGAATCGGTATGGAATTGAGAAATCCGATCGCACCAAGCCAGACGGATGAGTACGTCAGTTGATACACCAGCCAAGCCAGGGCCATGGATTGCATCCATGTACCGATCAGGGAGAGTATCTGACCAAAAAAGAAGAGTCGGTAATTGCGATGCTGCAGCGATCGGAACGTTGGCAGGGATAACACACGATGATACCAGCCGCTCATGCGTTATGCTCTAGCGAATCGTAAAATTTAAAGTAGAGGTAAAGGGATACGTACATGATACCGCCCACGGTGTCCGCGACAAGATCCCAGATTTCCGTGGTTCTACCCGGTGTGAACATTTGATGATACTCATCGGAGATCCCAAACAGAATCACAAACACCAGTGCGAGCATCAGGCTGTGCTTTCGCAGCCATTGCACCGGTTGAAAATGGAGCGCCACATGCGCCAGCCAGCACAGCACAAAAAAGACACCGGCATGGACAATCTTGTCGCTGTAATTCAGCAGATTGGGAATCCTGGTTTGCGGGATTGACGATACCGTATAGATAAAAACGCACCACGCGAAGAGGGGCAATTGGTACTGCAGATATGCGATAATCTTTGTCTGATTCATTTCAATGTCGATAAAAATGCGTCCGGTACTGAACGAATGATATCGGATGCGATCATGCCGTGAATTCCCTTTTTTCGGGCGGCAGTATCACCTGCTGTACCGTGTAAATATACGCCGGTAACAGCCGCTGCTTGCGGTGTCAGTCCCTGACCCATTAATGCACCGATCATGCCTGCTAATACATCTCCGGAACCGGCAGTGGACATTCCCGGATTCCCGGTAGGGTTCACGAATAGGTATCCGGACGGAGCGGCGATAATCGTCGGCCCACCCTTCAGTACCAGTGTAACACCATACTCCTTTACAAAATCACCTGCAAGAATGAATTTTTTTCTCTCAATTTCTTGAGATGGCACACCAATAAGACGCGAAAATTCGCCAAAGTGCGGCGTCAGAGCAATATACCGTGACCGTCCGGTCTTCAGCAGCGGCAGATGCTCCACCAATGCAAACAATCCATCCGCATCGACAATCATCGGTCGATCGGTACTATGGATGAGCATACGGACGAGTTCCATTGTTTCTTCATTTCTGGACAACCCACACCCGATTACAATAACATCCGACCATTGAATTTTTTCTTCTATCATCGCTGCAGCTGACAAAGAAAGAGATCCGCTGTCGGTTGAGGGCAACCCGAACGGTATCACTTCACGGGTCCGTTTGGCAACAATCGGATATTCCGATTCCGGAATGCCGAGAATGACCTGACCGGCACCGCTTCTCATTGCACTCTCCGCGCAGAGAAGAGATGCTCCCATCATCCCCTTTGATCCTGCCAATATGAACACCTTCCCGACCGAGTGTTTATGGCTGTTGGCCTGCCTGGACGGGATCATCTGCCGGACATCGGCCCGCTCGGTTAAAAATATATTTCCCGCATTTTTTTCGATCGCCGTCCCGGGAAGGTCGATATCCGCAATTACAACATCGCCGGTAAATTCTTTTGCGCGCCCGCAATAGAATCCCGTTTTGGGATTGGAAAATGTCACCGTCACATCCGCGCGGAATGCATCCGTCTGCACCTCACCTGTTTCGCAGTTCAATCCGCTCGGAATATCGACGGCAATTTTCAATCCGCGTTGTGCATTACACCATTGCACAGCATGGAGATATTTCCCATTCAGCAAACCTTTGAATGACGTACCGAATAGTGCATCGATGACTATATCCGGGGCGTATCCTTTTTTCCTCTGCAATTCCGAAAAACGAATGATACGATCCTTTTCCATCCGACGGAAATTTACCAACGCATCTCCGCTCAACACGGATTCCGAATTGAGCATCACCGTTGTCACATCAACACCGTATTCATGAAGAAGCCGGGCAACGACAAATCCGTCTCCGCCGTTATTCCCTTTTCCGCACAGTACCACTATTCGCTTTGATCGGATCTCTTTCACCCTCCTCATCGCTTCGACTGTGACGGCAATGCCGGCACTCTCCATCAAATGCAGAGACGGAATTTTCAGCCGCCGTATCGCAGTGGAGTCAGCAGTACTCATTTGAGCCGGTGTCAGTATTGGTATCATTGCCGTTTACTGATGGAAATAAAAAACCGTCCATCCGGCAGTACGCAGAATGGACGGTAAGAGTAAAGTGCGATATTAAAACATTGTCGTGAGCACATCAAGTATAAGAGACGGTACGATACCGAATAACAGGATGCCGAGAGCGGAAAGCACAACGGCTGCCAGCGATATTCTGGAAAATGCCGGCGTTTCGTCGACGCCTTCACGGAAATACATATACACCACGACTCGCAAATAGTAATATGCCGAGAAAAGACTGGTGATGACGCCTAATATCGCTAACCATGTCAATCCGCTGCTTACTGCGCTGGTAAAGAGATAATACTTTCCCACGAATCCTGCGAACGGAGGAATCCCGGTCAGCGAGAACATAAACATCGCCATCAACGCCGCCAAGATCGGTTTCCGTTTTGCTAATCCGGCATACTCTTCATAGGTGAGGTGACCGCCGTTCTCTTTTTCAAGGATCGCAATGACACCGAAGGCGCCCAGATTGGTCAACGCATAGGCGACGAGATAGAACGAAATTCCCTGCTGTCCCAACTGTGTTCCTGAAGCAATACCGATCAGCATATATCCCGCATGGGCAATACTGGAGTATGCCAGCATCCGCTTCAAATTCGACTGGGAAAGTCCGAACCAATTACCAATGATCATGGAACCGGCGGCAAGAATGGAGAGGATCGTGATCAATTTCTCGTCGTGCATCGACATTGGGATGGAAAATGCAAGGATGAATGCCGAAAACGCTGCGGCTTTGCCGCCCGTCGACATGAATGCGGTCACCGACGTCGGTGCTCCCTCATAAACATCGGGAACCCACATATGAAATGGCACCGCCGCCACTTTAAAGGAGAATCCGATCAAAATCAATCCCCAACCGATGAGATGCAGCGGTTCGCCAAAGGCCTGCGGATACTGTGCTGCGATGCGGATCAGATTGGTCGTTCCGGTCGTTCCGTAGATGAGTGCGATGCCGTATAACAAAAATCCTGTGGCAAATGCACCGAGTAAAAAATACTTCAGGGCGGATTCGTTGGACGAAAGCTTACTCCGGAAATATCCCGCCAGCACATAAAACGCGACGGACATGATTTCAATACCGATAAAGATCGTTATTAAATCACCGGCGGACCCCATCATCATCATTCCGATTGCAGAGAGCGACACCAGCAGATAATATTCGCCGTAATGATACTGTTCTTTTTCAAGATACGGCACCGCCATGATCAGCGATAAGAGTGTGATGATAAGAAAGAGGACCGAATAAAAACTGGCGTATCCGCCGACCAGCAACATGTCGGAGAACGCTGTTTGATTCAGAGGAAAGATGTATATCGCCGCGCCGGCGGCAACGATCACTCCGATGACGCAGATACCGAAGACGATGCGCTGAGAATGCTTCACCAACGCATTGACGAGCATTGCCATCAGCGTAAACGTGCTCAGGACAATGATCGGCATGCCGCCGATGAGATCTGATAGAGAGAAAAATTCCATAGGATAAAAACCCGTTGCTTACTTAATTGATGGTCCGGACTGCCGGAGCGAACCGGAGTGAACATTCTGCATCTGTGTGACGACCTGTTTCGTCGATGCGGCCGATGATTTCAGGAACGTGGACGGATAGATGCCGATCCACACTATGAAGATGATGATCGGAATCAGCACACCGATTTCCCGACGCGTTAGATCGAGAAGCGATGAATTCTGCACATGCACCACCTTGCCGAAGAAGACCCGTTGTACCATCCACAACATGTACACCGCCGAGAATATGACACCTGTTGCTGCAAATATTGTATAGACGTATGATCCAAGAATGACTGAGTTAAATGAACCAAGAAGAATCAAAAATTCACCGACAAATCCGTTCAGTCCCGGCAGTCCGATGGAGGAGAGCGTAACAATCATGAAAAGCGTCGAATAAACCGGCATTACCTTTGCCAGGCCGCCGAATTGAGAAATTTCGCGCGTATGCCTGCGGTCATAGATCATGCCGACCAACAGGAAGAGCGCCCCGGTCGATAACCCGTGGTTAATCATCTGTATAACCGCGCCCTGAATTCCCTCTTCGGTCATCGAAAAAATTCCCAGCACAACAAATCCCAAATGGCTCACCGACGAATAGGCAACCAGTTTTTTGATATCGGTTTGCACCATCGCCACCAGCGCACCGTAAATAATGCCGATCACCGATAGGATTGCAATCACCGGCGTGAACTCGATCGATGCCTGCGGGAACAACGGCAAACAGAACCGGAGCAAACCGTACGTTCCCATCTTCAGCAGAACGCCGGCAAGTATCACGGAACCGGCCGTCGGCGCCTGCACGTGTGCATCCGGCAGCCATGTGTGCAGCGGAAAAAGCGGCACTTTTATCGCGAATGAAAGCGCAAACGCAGCAAACATCCACATCTGAATGTTCATCGGAATCGACGGTGCGATTGAATTCAGCGTCCTCAGATTGGTGGTGAAATATCCGTCCGGCAGTGTCGATGCGTAATACCCCAGCCACAGGATCGCGATCAGCATAAGCAGCGATCCCGCCATCGTATAGATGAAGAACTTCACCGCAGCGTAGATCTTTTCCTTCCCTCCCCAAATACCGATGATAAAATACATCGGTATCAGCATCGCTTCCCAGAACACATAGAATAAAAAGAGGTCGATGGCAACAAATACTCCGAGCATACCGACTTCGAGCAGGAGCATAAACGAGACGTACTCCTTCAACCGGTCGGAGATCGAATCCCACGATGCAATGAGCGCCAGCGGCGTCAGGAACGTGGTTAATACGAGCAGGAGGATCGATAATCCATCCACACCGACAGCATACGAAATATCCAGGCCGGTAATCCAGGGATATTGCTCGACAAATTGCATGTCGGTCTGCGCGGCGTCAAATCCGAAATAGACCAGCAACGAGAGTAGAAAAGTAACGACGGAAGTTCCTATCCCGATGGATCGTATGAGATTCTTCTTTTCCTTATTGACGAACAACAACAGCAGTATACCGAGCAGCGGAGAGAAGAGGACGTATGTTAAAAGATTTTGCATTGACAATCAGATATTAGATTGATAGATGTCGGAACAGCGACCCGCGGAGCGTATGCGATGCCGTGATCCAAGAATCTGCTTTTATCGAACCATTAAATAACCGATGATGAACAAAATGCCGGCCACAAAAACGACCGCATAACTCTGCACCACACCGGTCTGGATGCGGCGGAAGATGTTTGCGGTGGCTTCGGTAAATCGTGCCGATACGTTGATCGCATTGTCGATGATTTTTACATCGACAATATTCCATAGGAACTTGTCGGATGTCTGCTTGATCGGATTGACGACTGTTGCATCGTAGAATTCATCGACAAAATATTTATTCCACAACACCGTATACATACCTGAAAATTTCTTTGCCGTATTTTCGGCAATCGACGGGTTTTTAATATAGACATACCGTCCGAACCAGATACCCGCAAGTGCGATTGCGACGGATGCCGTCATTAATCCCAGTTCCAGGCCGGCATTATCATGGACCGGCAGCAAAAGTTTTGCATTGGCCTGCGCAAACACCGGGGATAAAAACTCTTCAAAATAATTGTGAATGCCTAATGCTCCGCCAAGCACGTGCGGAATACCGATAAGTCCGCCGACAACGGAAAGTGCGGCAAGTGCAATCAGCGTATACAGCATCGTCTTCGGCGCTTCATGCGGGTGCAGGTGATGATGATCAAATCGCTCTTTTCCTTCAAAGGTCAGCGATACGAGACGGAACATATAAAATGCCGTTACGCCCGCAGCCAGCGCCGCAATGACCCACATCCATGGAGCACCGTCGGCGAACGCTTTCCACAGGATCTCATCCTTTGAGAAGAATCCCGAGAGGAGCGGAAAACCTGAAATCGCCAGAGCGCCGATAAAGAATGTCTTGTAAGTCGTCGGCATATACTTTTTCAGTCCCCCCATTTTCTGGATATCCTGCTCTTCATGCATGGCATGAATCACCGCACCGGAACCGAGGAAGAGAAGCGCTTTGAAAAACGCATGGGTCATAACGTGGAATAATCCTGCGGTAAATGCACCGACACCGACGCCAAGAAACATATATCCCAACTGACTGACGGTGGAGTACGCTAAAACTTTTTTTATGTCGTTCTGCACTATGCCGATTGTTCCGGCAAAGAATGCTGTCAATAATCCGACGACAGCGACGATTTCCATTGTGTCCGGCGACAGCGCATAGAGAATCGAACTTCGCGCAACCATGTAAATGCCTGCCGTGACCATCGTCGCGGCATGGATCAGCGCAGAGACCGGTGTTGGGCCCGCCATCGCATCCGGCAGCCAAACATACAGTGGTATCTGAGCCGATTTACCGGTCGCTCCGATAAACATCAACAGCGTAATCCAGAAAACAACGTCCGTTCCCCTCTCCATCAATCCCGCCTGAGTAAAGACTGTACTGTAATTCAACGATCCGAACGTACCGACAATCAGAAACATTGCCAGCAGAAAACCGAAATCGCCGATCCGGTTGACAATAAATGCCTTCTTTGCCGCGTCGGCCGTCGTCCCTTTTTCGAAGTTTCTGTCATACCAAAAGCCGATCAGCAGATACGAACACAATCCGACCCCTTCCCATCCGAGAAACATCAGCAAATAATTGTCGGCCAACACCAACATCAACATGGCGAAGATGAAGAGGTTCAGGTACGAGAAAAATCTCCAGAATCCCGGATCGCCGTGCATGTATCCGATGGAATATAAATGAATCAGGCTGCCGACGCCGGTTACGATCAGCGTCATGACGATCGACAGTTGATCGACCTGGAACGACAGATCGACAGAAAACGAACCGGCGGCGATCCATTGGAATACCGAAACGATCTTTGACCGCTCTGCGGCAGGAAGTCCGGTCATTTCTACGAGAATTGCCACGGCGATAACGAATGAGAGGGCAACCGCGGCAGTACCGATTCCACCGACCACGGTTTCATTTTTAATTTTTCGTCCGAGCAGGCCGTTCACCAGAAAACCGACGAACGGGATGAGAACGATAAACGGTGCAAGTGAATACATATCTACCATTTCAGGATGTTGAGTTCATCGACATTGAGCGTTTGCTTATTGCGGTACAGCGAGATAACGATCGCCAGTCCGACGGCCGCTTCGGCGGCGGCGACCACCATCACAAAGAAGACCAACATCTGTCCGGTCGGATCGCCAAGGAATGCGGAGAACGCGATCAACGACAAATTCACGGCATTCAACATCAATTCTATGCTCATGAAGACGACGATGGCATTGCGGCGAACAACCACTCCCAGCACGCCGCACGAGAACATGAATGCAGAAAGGAGCAAATAATGTTGTAATGGGATCATAGGACTATCTGTTACTGTGTATGATACTTCGGGAGGCGGTATGACACGTATTGCTGGTACACCGTGCCTCGACCGTTGTGCGTATGAGAATGATAATTTATTGAACCAGTTTTTTCTTTGCCAACAGCACTGCTCCGATGATTGCGACGAGCAATAGAATTGAGGTCATTTCAAACGGAAAAAGAAACTTCGTAAACAACACTTTACCGAGATACTCAACAGTGCCGATCTCCACCGCGGAAGGAGATTGCTGAGTGTACGACGACATCGACGAAAAGCCCATGATATAGAGAAGCTCGACCAGCAACCCAACGGAGAACGCAATGCCGAGATACATCCGAATGCCGAGATGTTCGATCAGCCGTTTATCATCGCCCAAATTCAGCAGCATGATCACGAATAAAAACAACACCATAATCGCCCCTGCGTACACAAGAATATGCACCATGGCGATGAACTGTGCGTTTAATGTCAGATATAATCCGCCAAGACAAAAGAAATTGAGAACGAGATAGAGAGCGCTGTTGACCGGATTTCGTTGCAGAAGCACCATGACCGCAGAAAACACCGTTACCGCAGCAAGAAAATAAAAAACACCTTGTTCGAACGTCATGTGTCAATCGCTATTAGTGGTAGAAAACGTTGAAAATTGACGGGTAAATATACGAGTACTTCGCTTTATTAGCAAAGATTTTTAATGAATTGGCGATCCGGATCACCGCTCCTTCACCACGTGAAAGCGGTCTTCCTCCTCTTATTTCGGAAAATCAGAACGGTGGTACGTCCGGCGGTCCTCCATCTATGACGCACAATCCTGTGTACGGTAAGATGATATGCGAAGGATTTAAAAAACAACAGCCCGAAATATCTTTCCGGGCTGTTGTGCATGAATCAAGTCGTGAAATTACAATTTCGGCATCGGTCCCAGTACATCCGTCGGAACCATGGGGACGATCTTGCCAACCTTTGTCGCACGAATGCCTTTTTCAATTTTCGCTTTATCCCCGACGATGATAATCGCCAGATCGTCTGTATCAAGATATTTCCGTGCTACCCGACGTACATCGTCTTTCTTCACCGCCATTACTTTGCCGATATAGTCATTGAAGTAACTCTCCGGCAGATTATAAAGCGTCATTTCGGCAATTTGTGCCGCAATAGAACCGACATTGCTGAAATTATCGGGATATCCCAGAGCGATATAATTTTTCGCTTTGGAAAGTTCATCGTCGGAAACAGTTTTCATCATCCCGTCCAGTTCTTTCATGAACTCTTTTAATGCTTTATCCGTCGCATCGGTCTGCACATCGGATGCGGCAGTGAACGGACCGGCGGATGGCCGGAATCCGAATCCGGATCCTGCACCGTACGAATACCCGTTCTTTTCCCGCAGGTTTTGATTCAATCGCGATGTGAACGATCCGCCGAGGATCGTGTTCATCACCAGCAGCGGGAAATAATCCTCGCTCAATCTGTGTGTGCCGACCTTTGATATGCGGATGACCGATTGTGCCGCCTCCGGTTTATCGATGAGATAAATTGTCCTGCCGTCTACCTGTTTCGCATTCGGGACGGAAACGTGCTTGACCTCACCTTTTTGCCAGCTGCCGATGGCCTGTTCCATCTTCGCCACAATCTCTGCCGCGGTCACATCTCCTACGATCACGAGAATCGCATTGTTCGGTTTATAGTAGGTGGAATAAAAATTCTTCATATCCGCAACGGTCAGATCCGTCAGCGTTTGTTCGTTCCCTACCGACGTTCGTCCGTACGGATGGTTCTTGCCGAAGACGAGGTCGCCCGCCGCTGCGGCGGCGATCGCCTGCGGCCGGTCATACGCCTGAAACAGTGACGTAAGATATTGCTTTTTTAACCGAACGAGTTCGCTTTCGGGAAAGTCCGGTCGGAGAAGGATATCGGCAAACAATTTCAGCGACTCGTCGAACTTCGACACCGTCGACCGCAGCGAAACACCGCTTGTATGCAATCCGCCGTTGACCGAAATGGACGTACCGAGAAAATCTATTTCATCGGAAAGCTGAAGTGCCGATTTTCCCGCTGCTCCTTCATCCATCATGTTTGCCGTCAATCCGGCAAGGCCGAGTTTATCCGCCGGTTCGTTGACACTGCCGGCGTTGATCACAAGGTTCAACTGAATGATCGGAACCTCCTTTTTCTCATAGACGATCACTGGCAATCCGTCGGATAATGTGAACTTCTGCACCGGATTCAATTTTAATGCCGGCGTCGGTCCCAGCACCGGCGGTTTCGACCGGTCAGGACTTTGTGCCGAAGCAAGGGAAACAAAAAGGATGCACGCGAGAATACCTGCTGCTGCGAAATGTTTGATATATGTTTTCATATTATTTACCCTCCGTGCTGACGACCGTGCTGTTCGATGCCGCAAGTTCCGGTTTCCCTTTTGGCGTGATGCTCATGACCACACGGCCGTTGTTTTTCAAATACGTTAACGCAACGGTTGAGATATCCTGGGGATCGACGGCATAATACCGCGCGAGGTCTTCGTTGAAATAATCGGGATTGCCGGTCAGGTAAAAATAATTGTTCAGCATATCCGCTTTGGCGTTGATCGATTCGAGCCGTTCAATAAATCCGGATTCATATTGATTCCGTGCCCGGTCGAGTTCCCGAAGCGTCGGCGGCTCCGCTTTTATTTTGTCGATCTCTTCCTGGATCGCCTGTTCCAATTCTGCCAGCGTGTGGCCCGCTCGTGCCGTTGCAATAATGATGAACTGCGACGATAGTTTCATCGATGACTGAAACGCCGAAACGTCTTGTGCGATTTGCATGTCATAGACCAATTTTTTGTACAGCCGTGAGTTCTTCCCTCCCGCCAACACCGAAGAGAGCAGGTCCATTTCCGCATCTCCCGGAGTAAGCGATGCCGGCGACAGCCATGCCATAGTCAGCCGCGGTAACTGCACGCGGTCATCGAACATGATCCGCTTTTCTTCGTTCAGTACCGGTACGGTGCGATCCTGTTGCGGAACATTTTTTCCCTTCGGAATTTCTCCGAACCATTTTTCCACCATTGCTTTGGTGGCGGGGATTTCGATATCACCGGCAATGGCAAGACTGGCATTGTTCGGAGCATAATACGTTCTGAAAAATTCTTTGACATCATCCTGCGATGCGGCGCTCAGGTCTGCCATGCTGCCGATGGTCGGCCAGCTGTACGGAAACGTCGGTGCATACAACGCATCGAATAGCATTACCCAGAACATACCGTACGGACTGTTTTCATAACGCTGACGTCGTTCATTCTTGACCACGTCTCTCTGCCCGTCCAATTTTTCCTGAGACATCTCATCGAGCAAAAATCCCATCCGGTCCGAATCGAGAAACAGCGCCAGTTCCAGCGCGTTGTTCGGAATGTCTTCATAATAATTGGTTCTGTCAGTGTTGGTCGAACCGTTATTGTTTCCGCCGGCTGCTTCAAGCCATTCGTCGAACATCCCTTCGGGAACATTTTTCGATCCTTCGAACATGATATGTTCGAACAAGTGGGCGAAACCGGTGCGTCCCGGCTTTTCATGGCCGGAACCGACGTGGTACCATTGGTTCACCGTAATCGTCGGGGTGGTTTTGTCGACGTGAAGAATGACGTTCAATCCGTTCTTCAGGACGAATCGTTCATAGGGAACATTGATGCGGACGTTCTGCGCATACAGTACGGCCGCCGTAATAATAGTGAGAAGAAAAATCTTCTTCATCGGAACTCCTGGAATAGTGATGAGAGTGTGGACAAAAGTAGAGGAATTAATTTTCAAAGTAAAGCGGCCAAAAAGGAATGTTGACGAAAGTAAATGGATACAAGGAAGCGGCGATAATTCCTGCTAAAAACCGAAGTGCAATTGATGTGAATCCCCGTGAGGAATGTTCTCCACCCGTAGACGTATGCTCTCCCGGTGAAATCCGTATTTGGCATATGTCACATCGAATAATTGCCTGATCGCTGCAGCACTCTCACCGGTCCCACGCATCCGCTCACCCCATTGAGCACTGTTCATCGTTCCGTCGCGAACATCCTTAATGCGATTGATGATTTTTTCCGCCCGATCAGGATACTCCCGCCGCAGCCAGTCGATAAAAAGATCCTTTACGGCAAATGGGAGTCGCAGCATAATCCATTGCGCATCAATTGCACCCGCCTCGCGGGCTCGCTTTAATATCGCCGGAATTTCACTGTCCGTTAATCCTGGAATCACCGGTGCAACATTGACCCGTACCGGAATTCCTGCGGCAGTGAGTGCCTCGATTGTTTTTAACCGCATATCGGGCGCCGATGTCCGTGGCTCCATCCTGCGCTGAAGTTCCTTATCCAGCGTGGTGATGGAAATCGTACATGACACCAGTCCGCTGCCGGTAAGGTCCTTCAAAATATCAATGTCTCGGGTAATCAGGTAATTTTTGGTAATGATGCCGAACGGTGTTCGATGTTTAAGGAGTACTTTCAAACAATCCCTGGTGATTTCCATTTTCCGTTCAATCGGCTGATAGCAATCGGTATTTCCGCCGAACGAAATGACCTCCGTTTTCCCCGTCCGTTTTTTTAATTCCCTGTCGAGCAGAATGGCGGCGTTCTTTTTCACCATAATCTTCGTCTCAAAATCCAGGCCCGCCGAGAATCCGAGATACTCATGCGACGGACGGGCATAACAATAGATGCAGCCGTGTTCACATCCGCGGTACGGATTGATGTCGTAGGTGAATGGTACGTCGGGGGAATCGTTTTTAACGAGGATGGTCTTGGTATGGTCCAGAAAATATTGCGTGAGAATGTTCCGCTCGGGATCTCGCTCCTCATCCAGCAGTTCGGCTGTTGTCGATGTAAAGCGGTTGCCGGGATTGAAACCTGCGGAGTGTCCCTTTGATGTCGGTCCGGTTCGTGTCATTCGCCGCGGCTGCTCACGGATGTTTATTTACCCAAAAGGTGAATGTCGATCCGATCCCCACTTCGCTCACCACCGATATTTCCGCATCGTGCGCTTCGACAATGTGTTTGACGATGGCCAGTCCGAGACCCGTGCCGCCGACGTCGCGCGAACGATCGCGGTCGACTCTATAGAACCGTTCGAAAATTCTCGGAATATGGTGCGGCGCAATCCCGATACCGGTATCTTCCACACTGATTTCCACACTCTCTTTTTTCTCTTTAACGTACACGCAGACCTGATCGCCCGGCTCGGAATATTTGATGGCGTTATGAATGAGGTTTTCCATGACATGGCGCAGCCGTTCACGATCGCCATAGACTTCGATAATGTCCTCACTGATGCCGGGTAAACGGAGAGTGACCGACCGCTTCTCTGCGTCCGTCTGCATTTCGTTCACCACCGACCGGAGAAACGGGACTATATCGAAGTACCGGAACTGAAGTTTCATTTCACCGCTCTCGATGCGCGAGATATCGATCAGGTCTTCGAGCAATGTGTTGAGCCGTTCGGTATTCATCAGCGCTCGCTGAAGGAAATCGCGGTTGACCTTTTTGTCGTCGATCGCGCCGTTGAGCAGCGTTTCGATCAATCCCTGGGTGGAAAAGATCGGCGTGCGCAATTCATGCGAGACACTGCCGAGAAATTCCGTGCGAACCCGTTCAAGCTTCTTCATTCGGCTGATGTCTTTGCGGAATGTTTCGAACAACGTGTTCATCGCATCCGACAGCCGCAGAAATTCATCGGAGGTTTCTACCATCACTCGCTGCACCGGTTCCGGATGCTGCTGCGAGCGGATAGCAGCATGATATTTCTGGACCGGACGATAGACAAACAGATACAGAATGCCGTAGGCAGCACCGATACAAAGCACAAAGATGAATACAGCGGCGAATGGCGAAGAGGAATAATAGACGGCAGCGACTGCTCCGCCGACGGCAGCAATGACTGCAGTGAAAAGAAGTTGGAACTTGAGTGAATACATACGGGAGACGTTACTGTTTTGCGTTTACATTTCTTTCATCCGGTACCCGACGCCTTTAATGGTATCGATGTAATCCGCATTCGATCCCATCTTTTCGCGAATTTTCCGGATATGGACGTCAATCGTCCTGTCGATCACGAACACATCGCTTCCCCAGATCTGCGAAAGCAATGTCTCCCGGGTCACTACCTTCCCTGCATTTTTTACCAAGAAGTAGAGCACTTCAAATTCTTTTTTTGGGAAAAAAACCTCTTTCTTGTTCACAAACACTTTGTAGTGCGGGCGGTTGATTTCCAGAACGCCATGGACGATGACGTCGTTCTGACCGCTGTCGTCTTCCTTCGATGCAGCGTTTTTCCGCAGCGTGGATTTTATGCGTGCGATCAATTTTGGGATGCTGACCGGCTTGACAATATAATCATCGGCGCCGAGCTCGAGTCCGACCACCTCATCGACCTCGGAATTCTTTGCCGTAAGAAATATGACCGGGATCGAAGCTGCCGACGCATTTTTTTTCAATGTCCGCACAACCTCAAATCCGTCCATCTCAGGCATCATCACATCAAGCAGGATCAGATTCGGCTTTTTCTTTGCCAAAGCAACCGCTTCGGATCCGTTCTTAGCAGTTTGGACCGCATATCCTTCTTTTTCGAGATTATATTTCAGAAAATCACGAATATCACGTTCATCGTCTGCGATCAGTATCTTTTCTTTCATTGTGATCCTTTCTTGACGACTGCAATATAGAGAAGTTCTGCCGTGGCTTCAACACACCGGATGTTAAGGGAATGTTAATTATTTATTACTATAATCGCTATAGATTTTCCCGTTGAAAAAAGGAACAAATGCATTCAATGCCGCTGCAAAAAAAGAATCCTCTCTCGTCACCATATCATCGGTAAGAATGCCGAATGTTCCCTGATTACTCCGCACATCGGTCCGGTCTGCAAACGTGTCGATAGCGATACCGAGTTCGATATGTCGATCGACGACATCCCGGGCAAGACTACCCGGAAGTTCAATGCATCCAGAGGCGCCGAACGCTGTCCTGTTGCCGTCGAACACACAGGTCCAGCTCTGGAGAAATGTACGATCCCGTTCAACGAAGAGACCCCCCTCCACTCCGACGGTAAATAACCGATCGCTTCCCTCGTTGTGAAAAATATTCTTTGCTCGAAATTCCGCTCCCTGCATCAACTCGCCGATGGACATCGGCGTGTTGGCAACCGTGCTGCCGGATTCTTTTGATTCAAAGACAATGCCGGAGAACGGGATGTCGAATTGCCCTGAAAGAAGTTCTACTGCCCGACGGACTCCATTCACTTTCGGGGGTCGCGTGCTGGCGATCCTGATGATCATTTCTTCAATCCATCGAGTTTCGGAGGTGCCGGAAAGAGAGTGCCGAATCGCACTGTCTTCGTTTTCCCCGCAGCCGTCACCAGAATTATTTTCGTTTCGGGCCCGGCGAACTCCGAAATCACCTGACGGCAGGCGCCGCATGGCGTAATGAATGTCCGTTCATCGGAAGTGACCGCAATTGCCGTGATTTTCCGCTTACCCGCAAATGCCATTTGAAAAATGGCATTCCTCTCTGCGCAGATCGACAATCCGTACGATGAGTTCTCGACATTGCATCCGGAAAAGACTGTTCCATCGTCGGTAAGCACTGCCGCACCGACGCGAAAACGGGAATAGGGCGAATAGGAAGTCGTCTTGGCTTTGATCGCTCGTAGTACCAATTCGTCCCGAACTGTTTTTTTCATGCGAACCTGTCTGTTATGATTAATATTTGGAATTCTCGCCGGCACGTTTATGCAGATGACGGAGATACTCCCACGAATAGAGTCCGGTACCATGCCCGTCACCCCAGACAATCTGTATTGCGTAACTTCCCACCGGTGTAATCGATTTCATATCATAATGACCGGGAAGTTTTGGTTTCACTACCGGAAGGATCTGATGCATCAATATCTGTTCCCCTTTGCATTCAGCGCAGGGACATTCGTCCCTAAGAAGCTCAATGGTGAACGGCGTAACGAGGTTGTCGTCCCATACAATGGTGATTGTATTCGCGTCTGTTTTTTTTATCGAAAGTGGTCTCATAATTGCTTCATTACCTTAATTAATGTCTCCGCCCATAAGGAATATCCTGTTGAGGTCAAATGGAGTCCGTCGTCGCTGTACCATTCTTGGATTTCACCGTGGGAATTTACAAAAAGTGATCCAATGTCCAAATACCGGGCGTTACGAATTCTTGCCAGCCGCTGCAATTGGCTATTGAGAAACCGGATTCTCTCCATCGGTCGATTGACGAGCCCGCGTGTCGGCAGGATCGATTGGAGATACACGGTCATTGTGGGGATTCCGGCGGTGCATCGCTGAAGAATCCGATCGATATTTCCGATGGTCGTGCCGTTTGTAAATCCGCATGCCATATCGTTCGTTCCGATTAATAGGAAGACTGTATCCGGTGCAGCATTCACAACATCTTTGTCCAGGCGATTCAATACAAGTTCCGTGTTGTCGCCGTACACACCCTTGTTGACGATGTTCAACTCCGGCAGCAGTTCCCGAACTGGAAATGCAGCCGTAATGGAATCGCCCACCAGCATAATCAAAGACATTGAGTCAGAATCCTCCTTTCACTGCTCGCGGATCCTGAACATATCTATGCAGAATAAGAACAGCCGACAATGCCAACAGGGCGGCCGCAGAAAATATCATTTCGAAACCGACATACGGTACCAGGAATCCGAACACTACACCGAGTAACATGGACGGCGCAGTAATCGAATTGGTGATGCCGACATACAGCGGTCGCTCTTGTTCGCTGCTGATCTCTGCCAGAAAAGGCATGCGAGAGATGGCATGCACCTGAAGCGCACAGGAAATGAACATAAAGACAAAACCGTATAGGAAAATATTCGTCGTAAGAATGGCGACAACCGCACTCATGACCGAACAGGCTGCTACGGCGATGATATTTATTTTGTGCCCGTAATAATCCGCCGAGAGTCCGAAAACAATATTGGCGAAAATACCGGTGACCATGACGATGACGGAAAATGTTCCGGCATACGACGGCGGCAGGGAAAATTTTTCCAGCGCAAATATCGAATAAAACGATACAGCGGACAGCGACATAAGAATTAGCGCATCGGCGATAAGGAAATATCGGTATTGCATATTTGTCCGCAGAATCCGTCGTGCATCTTCAATGATGCGGGGAGAAAACAACGGATCATTTTCCGTCTGTACCGTCGGATGTTCTTCAACCTTTGCTAGAAAATACAACGACAGCATCGTGAATATAAAACCAAGGAAGAACAACGCTGAAAAGTTCAACGGAAAAGAGATGACCTGTATAATTAGTCCGACCGCGTAACCGCCGAACGCTCCCGCAGAGGAACCGATCAGTTGCCGCAATCCCATCATTCTTCCCCTCAGTTTTACCGGAACAGTCTTCGTATACACCTGGAACCATGGCAGTCCGCCCATACTTCCAAAAAATGCCGTAAAAAACAGGAGTAGCAGAAAAACCGGCACTGAAATCGACGGCTGAGTATTTTCCACAAACAGCAAAATAGTCAATGCGGATACCAGAAGCATAAGACGATGGACAAATCCCCACAGCATCATCGGCGGTTTAAAGAGCGATTTTCGTTTCAATCGTTGCGCGACGAATGCGGCCGGTATATTCAAGCCGAGCGTCCACAACACATGCACAGAACCGATGGCGAGGGCGTTCCCTCCTAATTCTTTTATAAAGACAGGATAGACCGTCGGTACTGCAATAAAACTCATCCCAAACACATAGAATGAACCATCGATGAGGTTCATGCGAATATTTCTTCGAAGAGTCGGTATCTGCTCTTGAGGGATTTCTGGCGGAGTGGGAAGAAGTTTGGATAACATATGAGGAGAAAATACGAAATTCCCGGATGGAAATCATTTCCTGCACGAATCCGGCACATACTTCATTTACAATACAATGATTTGGATTATTGCAGCGTTTCAGGAGACCGATTTATTGTATAGCAACGCTACCTCTTTTTCCGTATCTTATGCGATATGGCCGAACAACAACCGCAAAAACGAAGAGATATACGGATTCTGGTGATGCAGGCGCTCTATGCGCTGGAGATATCCAAGGATCCCCCGCAGCATATTATAGATACGATATTCAGTGAACTGCACCCGAACACCGGCGATCTTGATTTCGCTCAATCATTGTTCTTACGCTCCATCTCCCATCAGGCGGACATCGACAAACGGATTAAAGAGAAGACCGAACATTGGGAATTTTACCGGATCGCTTTGCTCGATAAGATTCTCATACGCATGGCGGTGTGTGAATTCCTCTGGTTCCCCGAAATTCCACCGAAAGTGAGTATGAACGAAGCGATCGAGATTGCGAAGGACTATTCCACGGACAGCAGCGGCACATTTATCAACGGTATTCTTGACGCCGTTCTTATGGATATGAAAAAAGCGGGAACGATAACCAAATCCGGCCGCGGACTTGTCAATTCCCAAAAAACAAAACTTCCGCCTCCAAAATAAATGATCTCCACTGCCACTCAATCACGCCGCGGTCAGATCTTCGTCTGGACACTGTTCGACTTTGCCAATACGTCGTTTTCCGTGATGATCGTGGCGGTCGGATACTCATTGTATTTTAAAGAGATCGTTGCCGGCGGCAGCGGCAGGGGAGATTTCTTCTGGGGATTGGCGGTCAGTATTTCCATGCTGCTTACAGCAGTGATTGCTCCCATCCTCGGCGCTGCGGCAGATTTTTCCAGCAGACGGAAAAGATTCCTGTTCGGATTCACGATCATCAGTATCATCAGCACCATCCTCCTCTTTTTTGTCGATGCGGGAGAGATTATCCTCGGCATGACACTTTTCATCATTGCCAATATCGGTTTTGAAGGAGGACTGGTTTTTTATGATGCATTCCTGCCGAACCTCACCACAGAGCGCAGTTATGGCCGCGTCTCCGGATACGGTTTTGCGATGGGATATGTCGGTTCTCTGGCGACACTGTTGATCGCCATGCCGTTATATGCCGGCGGATTTGCTGAAGAAAATCTTGTCAATGTTCGATCGAGCTTCATCATTGCCGCAGTAATATTTTTCGTCTTTGCCGCACCGCTCTTCCTGTTTCTCCGGGATCACAAGGTCCGTTTCGAGCAAAAACCTTCCTATGTCAAAGCCGGCGTACAGCGTGTTGTGGAGACGGTAAAACATCTGAAAGAATACAGAAATGTACTCAGGTTCCTGATCGCGTTCTTTATTTATAACGACGGGATTCTGACGATCATTTCCTTTGCTTCCATCTTTGCGACACAATCGCTTGGATTTTCATTGCAGGAAGTACTGGTGCTTTTCGCAGTCGTTCAGGCGTCGGGCATTGCCGGTTCGTTGCTCTTCGGTGTGGTGACTGACAAGATCGGCCCAAAGCGGACTATCGGTATCAATTTGATGCTGTGGATGATTGTGGTTGCCGCAGCCTATGTCGTGGAGACAAAGGAAATGTTTTATTTGATCGCCGCCATTGCCGGCAGCTCCATGGGCGCTTCGCAAGCCGCCAGCCGGAGTCTTATGGCGTTGTTAACACCAAAACATCATGAAGCGGAATTTTTCGGTTTTTACAACGGATTATGCGGAAAAGCCTCTGCGGTCGTCGGCACTTTTTTGTTTGGGCTGATTTCGTATATTACGGAAGATCAACGTCTTTCGGTACTCACTATCGGCTTATTCTTTATCGCCGGTTTCATTCTGCTGCAGCGGGTGGATGATACGCATTCTGCACGACAGCAAACCGAATAGGCGCTGACATGCTTACACAACGTACACATTTCTAGACTGTGTCATAATGAAAAAGATATTTTTCTTCTCCGATGTTCATCTCGGCCTTCAGGACAAAGAACGGGAAAAAGAAAAAGAACAACGGTTGCTTTCGTTTCTCACGCACGTACAGGAGAACGCCGAAGAGCTGTTTATCGTCGGAGATCTGTTCGATTATTGGTTTGAATACAATCATGTGATACCGCGCGGCTACCATCATGTCCTGTCGAAACTCGGTTCCATTGTCGACAGCGGTATTGCGGTACACTACATCGCCGGTAATCATGACTTTTGGCTGCGAGATTTTTTCCCGATGGATCTCGGCATTCCGGTATACAAGGAACCGATCGGTATCGAACGGTACGGCAAGAAGTTTTTTCTGCACCATGGCGACGGTCTGGCGTTGAACGATACCGGATACCGGATTCTGAAACGAGTTCTCCGGAATAGATTCAGTATTTTTCTGTATTCCCTGCTGCATCCGGATTGGGCTGCACCCATTGCGTACGGATCATCCCGGAAAAGCAGAGAGTATACCGGACATAAAGACTATGGTGAGACGGACGGCATGCTCCGTTTTGCGGAACAAAAGATCGGCGACGGGTACGATTATGTCATCATGGGACACCGCCACCAGCCGGCAGATCGCACCATGGACGGCGGCCGATACATCAATCTGGGAGACTGGATGAACCATCACACATATGCCGTTTTTGACGGGAACGCAGTGGAATTGAAAACATGGAAATAAGCAATGTCAGATAATTCAAAAAAGAAATCACGGTACAGTTCCGACGAAATGAAAAAATACTTCAACGACCGGCATTTTCGCGAAGAGCTGCTGAGACGGGGTATGGGATTTTTCCACCGGTTTCGGTTCTATTTCTTGGGTGCATTTCTGTTGTTTCTGGTTCTGCTCGTCGTCTATTTCAATTATGTAATCTCCGGCCTCCCGTCCCTCGAAGATCTGGAAAACCCCAAACCGGAACTTGCCACCAAAGTCTATTCCATCGACGGCGAAGTACTCGGCACTTTTTTCCTGACGAAGAACCGATCGTATGTTTCATTGGATCAGATCCCGCAAAGCGTCATTACCGCTTTGGTTGCCACGGAAGATAAGGCGTTTTACGAGCATTGGGGAGTCACGCCGTGGAGATTTCTCAGGGCATTGGGGAAAAGTCTACTGGCCTTCCGATTGAAAGAAGGTGCGAGCACAATCACGCAGCAGCTGTCTCGAAATTTATACGGCCTTCAGAATCCCGATGAAAATGCGTTTGATAAAATGACGAGAAAATTCCGGGAGTTCTTCACATCCGTGGAAATCGAAAAAAACTTCACGAAAAAAGAAATTCTTGAAATGTATCTCAACACCATCTATTTCGGCCGCGGCGCATACGGCATTTCCGCTGCCACCGGAATATTCTTCGGCAAATCGGTGGAAGAGCTCAATCCTGCGGAAGCGGCGATGCTGGTCGCGATCCTGAACGGACCGGCATATTTCGATCCGGTACGCCACCCCGAACGGGCAAAAGGACGCTGGCATTTGGTCATCAATCAGATGGTGAAAGACGGAAAGATCACGGAAGCGCAGGCGGAACAGATTAAAAATACCGAGTTGACATATGCCACCAACGAACAGGAAGGACCGCTGGGCGTGGCGCCGCATTTCGTGGAACATGTCCGACAATTGATGCGGGAAAAAGCAGAACGGTACGGATTTAATATTTATAAGGACGGCCTCTCCGTCTATACGACTCTCGACAGCCGCATTCAACGGCACGCCAATCGCGCCGTCGAAGAACATCTTGCCATCGTCCAGCAGCAGTTCGACGAATTTTGGTCGTGGAAAAACAAAGAGCAGCTCGTTGCACAGATTGTCGACAAAGCAATCCGTCAATCGAGCATGTATCACCGGTCCACTTCCAGGGACAGCCTGCTCAATGCATTAAAGCATGATCAGCAGTTCGTCGATTCGGTGAAACGGGTCTGGCAGAATATCGAGATCGGATTTGTGGCGATCGATCCGAAAACCGGCGGTATCCGGGCAATGATCGGTAGCAGAAATTTCCGGACGTTCCGCTACGGATTGAATCATGTGACACAAATACGCAGGCAGCCGGGATCTGCATTCAAACCGTTTGTGTACACTGTAGCAATCGACAACGGGTATCCTCCGACCTATGAGATTCTGAATCAACCGGTCATCGTTGAAATGGCGGACGGAACACGATGGGCACCGGGTAATTTTGAAGGGGACGTCGGCGGTAAATATTCGCTCCGCGATGCTCTTGCGAAGTCGATCAATCTCGTCGCCGTCAGGGCGATTATGGATATCGTCACTCCTTCACAAGTGGCGGAATATGCCGGCAGAATGGGGATCAAATCCCCGATACCGCCGTATGAATCGATTGCCCTTGGCACGGCACAAGTGACACCGTTGGAAATGACCTCGGCATTCAGTGTTTTCCCGAACGAAGGAGTGTATGTCGAACCGAACGCCATTCTGAAGATCGAGGATAAGGATGGAAATATCATCGAAGAAAATATTCCGGAACGAAAAGAAGCGTTAAGCAAAGAAACCGCGTACATCATGACCAATATGATGGAAGATGTCGTCAATTACGGTTCGGGAACCAGGATCAGGAATTTCTTTCATTATCCGGCCGCGGGAAAAACTGGCACCACCCAGGGTTTTGCCGATGCATGGTTCGTCGGTTTCACGCCACAATTGGCTGCCGGAGTATGGGTCGGTTTCGACGATCAGTCAATCACCTTCAACACTGCCGACGGTCAGGGAGGGCGCGCTGCCGCACCGGTGTTCGGACGGTTTATGAAGTACGTCTATGAAGACAAATCGATTCCGGTGACCCAGCCCTACTTTAAAATACCGAACGGAGTGCAGAAGGATTCCATCTGCATTGTGACCAACAAGATCGCCAACGAGTTCTGTCCGTTCAAACGGATCGAAGTGTTCAATTCAAAATACCTTCCGCCGCATTGCGATGTACATCTTACGTCGGATTCGACGGCAACAAGCAGAGGGTCATCGGAGTTTTAGCGGATAATTTCTATTCGGCCGGTCAAAGGAATTTCACAATCGCATCATAGACCATCTGTGTTTCAATCCTGTTCATGCAATCAAATGTTCCTGTCGGACATGTCTGGCCGCCGTGGATTCCGCACGGCCGGCACTCAAGCCCTCGCGTTTCGATGACGACATCACGGTCCCCGTACGGCGCAAATCCAAACTCCGGTATTGTTGCGCCGAATATCGCCACGACCGGCGTCCGCATCGCAACACCGATATGAAGCGGTGCACTGTCGTTCGTGACGAGAACGCCACATCGTCCGATCAACGCGGCAGATTCCAGCAACGTCAGTTTCCCCGTTGCGTCATGAACATGTTTATGTTTCGCGAATTCGACAATCGCCCCGCCGAGTTCAGCATCTTCCCTGCCGCCGATGATCACGACTTCACAACCCCGTTCAGCTAGCTTTAATGATAATTCCGCATACCGTTCCGCAAGCCACCGTTTGGTATTCCATACCGATCCGGGAGCAACAGCAATCAATGGATGGTCGTTCACGATCTCCCTCTCGAAGAGGAATTTGTTCACCGATCGAATAGCCGACTCGTCCGGATATAATGCGGGCAGTTCTTTACCGGTTATCGGGATTTTCAAAGCGCTCAGTAAAATCAAATTACGTTCAATTTCATGCCGGTTTTTTTCATACGGCACACTGTTCGTATAAAGGAATTTTCCGCTTGCGGTGGAAAAGCCGATCCGCATCGGTATCCCGCCGAGTGCTACTACCAGTGCGCTGCGCAGCGAACGATGCGGAACAACGGCAATATCATACCGTCGTGAACGAATCTGTCGTGCGAAAGAAAGCATACCGCCGAGACCCCGCTGCGTCTTTCTCTTGTCGTACGGAATGACTGTAGAAATATCGGGATGGAGCAATAATGGCGATGCGGCCGGGGTTGTTACCACATCGATCATCGCCTGTGGAAATGTTCGTTTCAGCACCTGGATCATTGGCAGCGTCAGAATGACATCACCGAGAAATGCGGTTTGGAAGATGAGAATTTTTTTCGGTCCGTTCATGTCTGCTCTGCGTGTCCCCGACGTTGAAGATATTTTTCGGTGTGCTTCCACCGTTTGTGCATCCACAGCCATTGGTCGGGATGCTGTCGGACAAACTCCTCGAGCATCTTCACATGTCGTTCCGTCATGATCTTAATCTTATCGTCATCGGATCCCTGCACATCGTGTGTCGAAACCTCCTCAAACCAAACATCGAATGCACCGTCGTCTTTTCTGATCGCGTAGACCATCATCATCGGCGCACCGGTGCGAAGAGCGAATACTGCAGGTCCCACATGGGTGGAAGTCGGGCGTCCAAAATACTCGACAAACAGTCCTTCTTCGGGACCGCTTTGATCGGCCAGCATTGCGACGGTTCCACCTTCCCGCAATCGTTTTATAATTTCCCGCGGCGCCCGGTCCATATCAACGACGGTATTATTAAACTTCGTTCTGAGCGAATTCATCATCCTGTCGACATACGGATTATGCTGTTTCTTGATGATGATCTGCATCGGATGGCCAGTCAGCAATCCGATCGACATTGCAATCAATTCCCAACTGGTGATGTGCCCGCTGAGAACGATCAATCCTTTTCCCCGCTGAATGATCTCGTCCATTTTCTTCAATTCCGAATCGGGAATATTGACAATCTCGCGCACTTTCAGGACTGTCATTCGTTTAATCCAAAATGCTTCAAAAAATGTCGCAAAGATGCTCTGGTAATTCAACAATGCAATACGGTTGATTTCTTCTTTTTTCTTTTCCGGAAATGCAGCACGAAGATTATTGAGAACGAGTTCCTGCCGAACGGGAATGTAATGATAGATAAACGAACCGAAGATCTTGCCGAAATTCTGTGCCGTATGGAAGGGCAGCATCAGCACAATCGATCGCAAAATGAGCAACAGGATATAGTGTATAGAATTCATTGGAGTATAAGGTACAAAACAGCGGCAGGAGAAGCAAAATCAGTGTGCTTTCATGACCATGAGTGTAATATCGTCCGATTGCGGGGCGCCGGTAGTAAAGGTTTGGATTTCATTGATGATCGATCGATGGATATCGCCCGCCGGAAGCGCTGAGAGTGACCGCACAAGATTTTCCAGCCGCTCTTCGGTGTAATCGCTGCCGCGTGCATCCATCGCTTCACTGACGCCGTCGGTATAAAATACAATCACATCGCCACGCCGAAGATCGATAGTGCCCTCCTGATACGGAACGATGGTTTTCATGACACCCAGGATGAGGCCGCCATGTGATAATCGCTCGACCGATCCGTCGCTGTGCACCACAATCGGAGGATTGTGACCGGCATTGACGTACGTAAATTGTTTCTTTTCCGGATCAAGTCTTCCCCAAAAGAACGTGATAAACTTGTCGGCACTGGTATTTTTATGGATCAGATCATTGATTCGAGCGGTTGCCCGCGGCAGCGGAAGGTCAAACGGTACGAGCGCATGAACGGTCGCCTGCACATTCGCCATCAGCAGCGATGCGGGGGTTCCTTTTCCCGAAACATCACCGATCACCAGAACAAAATGTCCGTCGTGTGTCGGAATGACATCGTAATAATCGCCGCCGACCTGTTTGGACGAAATATTGGATGCAACAAGATCAAATCCTTTTACGATCGGCAGTTCTCTCGGCAGCAGCCGCTGCTGGATCTCCCGTGCGATCAAGAGTTCATTCTCCAGTCGTCGTTTCTCTACGGTTTCATTAAAGAGCCGCGCATTTTCCAACGAAACGAACGCCAGATTGGCGAGAGAGAAGATATACTCAAGGTCTTCCGGGACAAAATTGCCGCCGCGCAACCGCTCGCCGAGGCATAAAACCCCCTTAACCTGATTGTGGATTTGCAGAGGAATTAATGCGGCAATCTTATCGCTTCGCAGTTGGTTCTTCAACACCGAATATTTTTTCGCATTGGGAATATCCTCGGTCAACATCGGCGTTGCGACCAGTTCGCACACAAGGTTCTTCGCAGCATCCAGGTGGGAGGGCGTAATCCGGGAATAAATGCTCTCTCCTTCCTTCAAGCAAATAGCAAAACGATTGGTGCCGATCTGCCCCATCAATGTCAGGGAGAAAAGACGCACCAGCTGGTCCCGCTCCAATATGCCGCTGAAATCCTTGCCGAGTTCGAAAAGCGTCTTCAATTGCTGCACACGGCCGTCGAGTTTCCGGTTCACGTCGCGAATTTCGTCGAAGGCAAGACTTTTTTCGATAGCCGCTGCCGAGATATTGATCAGTGTTTCGACGAAACGGAATTGCTCCTGTGTGACCGGCCGCGTCGCATTCTCGGAGACGCCGCAATATCCGATGATGGTATTATGTGTGACAATCGGAAACATCCGGCGAATGCCGATGCGTGTCAGATTCGTATTGCCCGACGATGCCCGGAGAATAAAACTCGCATGTCCGGTTTGTTTCACCGGAATCTCGGTCATGAGAAATTCCTTCGGGATTCCCTTCCCGAACTGAATGACAAATGTGCCGTCCTTTTTTTTCAGGAGCACCACCGCTTTGCTGACAAGCAATTTCCCCATGATGGTCAGGAGCAGCGTGCCGAGAATGAATGACAGGTCGAGAGATGAATTGACGATGGTACTCAGTTCAAACAGGGGGAGAATGTCGGACTGTGAACGCGATGTGGGGGTGTGTTGTTTCACGATCTTACGGTAATGTCTTGACCATACGGAGCGTATTACGGTTCCGGTGCGAATTGAATTCTACGGAATCCATGATCCGCTTCATCAGATAGACGCCCAATCCGCCCCGGCGGTAATGGGAAAGATATTCCTTCATATCCGGCGTTTCGATGGTATTGGGATCGAATTTCTTACCGCTATCGGAGATCAGTATCTCAAAATTAATTCCCTCGCGATGAATTTCGATATCAATCGAATGCTCGGGTGAGAAATTGTAGCCGTGCTTGATTATATTGGTGCATGCCTCATCCACTGCAATGGTGATTTTATTCACGTCATCTTCGGTAAAGCCGTGTTCACGCGCAAGTTTCGAAACGAATTGACGCACTTCCGTCAGGTGATCCGTTTGACTTCCGACCGTAAGGCGATATGTTTGTTTGGCTGCCATGGTGTGGCGTAATGGTTATTTTCCGGTACCAAATTTTGCCGCTGCGTCTTCTTCTTGCTGAACGATTTCATACAACATTGGAAATCCCAGCAGGTCGAAAATATTAAACACTTTCGGAGACATGTCGGACATTTTTATGTCGCCTCCCTCGGCACGGACATCTTCGATGAACGCCATGAAAACGCCGAGACCTGCACTGGAAATATAGGTCAGGTCTTTACAGTTGACGAGAATGCGGAACTTCTTTGCATTCATGAGCTTCTGGAAGGTCTCCTCCAGTATGGGTGTTGTATGGGCATCGAGATACCCCTTCAACTCCATCACATGAATGTCATGGTCGCGTTCCCTGACATGGACTTTAAATTCGTTCATACACGCTCCTACTTAGGTAAACGATTAAAAAAACACTTTGTTCCATCCGGATCATGATCCCAGCCATTTAATGACAAAAATAGTAAGATCGTCATGATATCCTTTTGCATCGGTATAGTTCCACACCGTCTGGATAATAGCTTCTTTGATTTCTTCAGCGGTCTGGTGCCTGTGCCGGTCGACAACATCGAGTAAACGATCGTAGCCGAATTCTTCACCGCTCGACGAGCGCGACTCGGTCACTCCGTCGGTGTAAAATACGCATACATCCCCATTTTTCATCGAAATTTTTTTTTCTTCGATCGTTTCGGAAAAGAAACTCCCGCCCTTCAGGCCGAGGCCGAGACCCTGGGGTTTTAAATATTCCTTTCGCTGATCGGTTACATACAGCACCGGACAATGACCGGCCCGGGCCATAATCAATTCTCCGCTCGTCACATCAATGGTTGCATAAATCAGACTGATGAATGACCGTCTGTCGATGCTCGATAACAACGCATCGTTCGCTTTCACCAAAAACTCTCTTGGAGAGTGATAGATTCGGGAAAGCGATTGGAAAATCCCTTTCACCTCCGCCATATAAAATGCGGCGCCAACTCCTTTTCCCGATACATCACCGATAACAATGGCGATTTTGCCGTCCGCAATCTGATTCACATCGTAATAATCGCCGCCGACCTCCAGTGCGGGTGACGAGACGGCCTTCATATCGACAGTAGCGAACACCGGAAGATCCTGCGGAAGAAGACGCTTCTGCATTTCCTGGGCAAGCAGCAGTTCGCGTTGAAGCCGTTCCTTTTCCAGCGATCGTTCGATAAGACGGGCATTTTCGATGGCGATGGCGACCTGATCGGCAAAACCCAACAGTATGTCCACATCATCCTGATCGAAACCGTAACTCATTTCCTTGGTCGCATACAGAATTCCTATGACCTGATCGTGCGTCAGCAGCGGAATGATGAGAATCGAACCGGCCTGTTTAATCTTCGATATATGCTTCGTCCGTTTATCGTCTGCGACATCATCGATCATTAGTACTTTTTTCGAACGTAGAACGATTTCCCGAACGGATTGTTCATCGGCGCTGATGAACGGTTCAAGATCATCGGAAGAAATGTTCCGTATCGATAGCAAACCGTTTTTGTGGAACGATCCTTCCGTCGGAATGATCTCCAGCCAAACGCTCGTTGCCTGCACCACTTCGGTAACCATTTTTGTTGCGGTCTCGGCAAGATCTTTCAGATCGAACACCTGATTGATCAGCCGGTTTAAATTGTGCAATGAACTGATCTCCGTCTGTTTTCGGTCAAACGCTTCGGCGGTCGGAAGATGGAACAATATGCTGATGAACGACATACCGCAATAGATGGCACCCAGCATTGCGCTTAATTGGACAAAGACAAATAACGGCGAGGAGTAATAGTGTATCCCTTTTTGGGTCCATCCTTCCGGTACCGAAAGAATGATAAGTATTACTAAAAATCCGAAGAACGCGAGAAGAGAATACAGGAGTGAATATATTTTTTCCCTTCGCGGCAGGTATGCAATCCACGCAAGACGGAAGGAATTCACCACAATCATCACGATCCCCAATCCCGACAATAGCCCGTTGAAAAACGAATCTTCCAGCGGGCGAAGCGTGGCCGTTGATAGTGCTGCCGCCACAAAAAAACCGATCATCACCCAGAAATTTCGGGCAGTCGTCTTTTTCCTTTTATAATAGATGAGGTCTTTGATAAAGAGCACTGTGACAATTGCAAATATTCCGGCGACGATGCTCAGGATCGATGAAAAGAAAATTGTCAGATAATCCTGGGGAAAGAGTCTCAAATCTTCAGACTTGAATCCTTTGAGCGGTAAGAGGCTGACAATAAGATATGCTGCAAGGAAAATGCCGGTGATTAACGCCAATCTCCCGGTACTTTGTACTATGGAACGGGATTGTTCGCGCTTAATGATCTGAATTGAAAGAAAAATCAGAAAAAAGGAGAGCAGAATGGAAACCGACCGCAGAAAATAAACCGCTGTATCGCCGATATCGACATTCTTTGTCGCGGCATCAATAATGAAAACCGTTACAAAGAGAATAATGGCTATGCTGCCGTAAAGTAGTTTTCGCAATCGCATGGAGTGTTGGTTGAATAAGCCTATGATTGTTCGATTTCGTCGTCAATTAGTTGCGAATTGTTTGACAAAATAGAGAAATAACGGTGGAGAAACAACCGCTATACAATCGCTGTTCCTCATTCAAAACTGCAGTTTCTCATTGATTTTAGGCTGTATTTCATGTATATTTTTAACCTGAATTCAATGTTCTATAATTCTGTGTTTTGATCGGAGGTTCATTTCGTGAAAAAATATCGCAGCAAGTTCATCTTGATCGCAGTGTCGATCGCCCTTGCCATCTATTTTCTCTATCCTACGTACCAATCGTATACGTTTGACTCGGCGTTGTCCGCGAAGTCCGGAGACGACAGCCTGCAATATGTGCTGGCAAACGAATCATCCATCCGTGATGCCAAAGCAAAAAGAATAAAACTCGGCTTGGACCTACAGGGAGGCATGCGTGTCGTTCTGGAAGTTGATATCGTGAAGATGCTGGAACAAATAGCAAAAAATAAGGACGACCAGTTTGCGGAGGTTATTGATGCCGTGAATGCCGAATCCATGACGAGCGATGACCCAATTATTGCCGTCTTTCAACGGAATTTCGAATCCCGCCAGATCAGGCTCAGCAGGTACTTCGGTACGATTCGTGAAGACAATAGCCAGATCGTTGCACGGTTGCAGGATGAGTCGGACAAGGCGGTCGATCGCGCAATGGAAATTGTGCGAAATCGAGTCGATCAGTACGGAGTCTCCGAACCGGCAATCCAAAAACAGGGTGGCCGCAGGATTATCGTAGAGTTACCAGGCGTATCAAAAGAGGATGAGGTTCGTCAACTGCTGCAGGGAACCGCATTGTTGGAATTCAAACTCATGAAAGATCCGGAAATCATCTACAAAACGATGGATGCCATCGACAAATTCCTTGCCGGAAAAGGATACACCGATACAACCGCACAGAGCACCGCACCCGCCGGGCAAACCTCCGAGGCAAGTTCGCTGACTGCGCTGACCAGTTCCGATACCGGATCTTCCATTCTCCCGGATGCCGCAAAGACACCGGAACAATTGGCGAAAGAACATCCGTTCCTCTATCTTGCACGGCCGAACCAACAGGGTACCGGTGAAGCGTATGTGTCCGAAAATGACAAAGACAAAGTAGAACGAATTCTTGCAAGAAAAGATGTTCAAAATCTTATCCCGGCGGACATGGGATTTTACTTCCAATCGAAACACAGCTTTATCAGCGAAGGAATAAAATATTATGCATTGTTCGGGCTCCGAAAGACTGCAGAATTGACAGGCGGAGTGTTGGTCGATGCCCGTGCGACAATCGATCCGAATTTCAATCAACCGGTCGTCACGATGGAGATGGATAATCAGGGTTCCATCGAATGGTCCCGTATTACCGGCGCCAATGTCAATAAGCGAATGGCGATTGTACTGGACAACGCTGTATTTTCAGCACCGGTTATCCGCGGCAAAATCACCGGCGGACGATCGCAGATCGAGGGAATCGAAAATATCGAAGAGGCCCGTCTGTTGGAAATCATCCTTAAAGCAGGTGCGTTACCGGCACCTGTGGACATTATTGAACAGTGGAGCATCGGACCATCCCTCGGTGAAGACTCAATCGAAGCGGGTACTTATTCGTTTATTATCGCACTGCTGTTGATTGCATCGTTTATGGTAGTCTATTACCGCACCGGCGGTTTGGTCGCCAATTCCGCTCTGTTGATCAACGTCACATTTATCTTTGCCATCCTCGCCGCATTCGGCGGGACGCTGACTCTTCCGGGTATTGCCGGTATTGTGTTGACCATCGGCATGGCGGTCGATGCCAACGTGCTGATATTTGAGCGCATTCGTGAAGAATTAGCTACCCATAAGACAATGCGAGCGTCAATCGATGCCGGATATGCCAAAGCATTTACCGCTATATTCGATTCAAATATCACGACGCTGTTCACCGGAATCGTGTTATACCAATTCGGATCGGGTCCCATTCAGGGTTTTGCATTGACACTGATGATGGGTGTTACGGCGAACCTCTTCACTGCAATCGTTATTACCCGTGTGGTCTTCGATGTAATGACCGAACGCGGAACGACTACAATTAATTTCGGATAAGAATCAGGAGAATCAGCACTAATGAGAATTTTACAACAAACAAACATTGATTTCATGGGAACCCGGAAGATCTGGTACTCCCTCTCGGGTGTGGTCATCATCATCGGTCTCATCGGAATGTTCACCAAAGGGATCACCTTCGGAATCGATTTCCTCGGCGGCACCGAAGTCCTCGT
The DNA here is from genome assembly GCA_964371615.1 of uncultured Chitinophagaceae bacterium. Lineage (GTDB taxonomy): Bacteria > Bacteroidota > Ignavibacteria > UBA10030 > UBA8401 > SpSt-333. The sequence continues at coordinate 1,014,692 of CAYJMS010000001.1, read as the reverse complement.
CCGTTTCGAAAATCCGCCGGAGATCGGGGCCGTCCGTAATGCAGTACAAAATGCCGGATTTGCCAGCAGTGAAATTAAATCGTTCGGCACGCCCTATGATATTCTGATCAGAACACCGGATCAGGAAAAGGGTGGGATGGTTATTGACCGTGTCAGAGAGAATCTTAAAAAAGAATTTCCTAATAACCCTTTTATCGTTCTCAAAGGATACAAAATTGGACCCAAGATTGGGGCCGAACTGCGGAAGAATGCCCTCTACGCCGTTGTTTCGGCGCTGGCGATCATCATGATGTATATCGGATTTCGCTTTAAGTTCATCTACGGCGTCGCCGGTGTGATCGCATTGTTCCACGACGTTCTGGTAACACTCGGTGTGATAGTGCTGCTCAACGGCGCTTCACCGCACTTGAACCTCGAAATCGATCAAAACATTATGGCGGCGCTGTTGACACTCGTCGGTTTCTCCATCAATGATACGGTGGTTATTTTCGACCGTGTCCGCGAAAATCTTTTGGTGCATAAAACCGAAGGCCTGTCAACAATCATGAACCGCTCGATCAACGAAACGCTCAGCCGGACCATCATCACCAACGGAACCGTCTTTCTCGTATTGCTGGTATTGGTTCTTTTCGGCGGCGAAGTGAACCGCGGTTTCGCGTTCACATTCTTTATCGGTTCTATCGTCGGAACGTATTCGACCATTTATGTGGCGAGCGCCATCGTGTTAGATTACAACATAAAAAAAAATAAAAAAGAAAAATAATTGTCCGCGGAGCGCATATGAAACTCTCAACCAAAGAGATCTCTGGCGTCATGATCCTGAAGATGGAAGGAAGCATGCTGGGAGGGCCCGAAGCATCCGAATTGAATAATGCCCTGCATAAATTAATCGAGGCGAAGAAAAAGAAGGTTGTCGTCGATCTCGGCGACGTTTCGCTGATGAATAGTTCGGGACTCGGTATGTTGATCGGCGGCGTTACCACAATGCGCAATGCCGGCGGAGATCTGAAGATTGCCCATGCGACGGAAAAAGTTGTACAGGTCTTTAAGATCACGAAGGTGCACAGTGTCATCGAGATACATGACACTGTGAAAAGCGCGGTTGAGAGTTATGCCTAAAAACGATGGATTATTTTAAAACAAAAGCGGCTAATAGCCGCTTTTGTTTTTTTTAAACTTAGATTCAGAATAATTCTATTGAATCAATCCGATCCCCGATCATTATCCTGTCCACCACTTCTCTGCTATCAATATAAGCGAATATGGAATACCGGTAATCCAGATGTGGTGTGGGGCAATGCGTCACAAACCATTGAGATCCTTCCGTATCCTTTCCTGCGCTGGCCATGCCCACCGCACCGGCGGTATAGCGAACATTCGGGTGCACTTCTGTACGGATAGCGTATTGCGGTCCACCGCTGCCGTTGCCAAGCGGATCTCCTCCCTGAATGACAAAATTCCCGACAACTCTATGGAAATACAGTCCATTGTAATATCCAGTCCGTGCCAACAAAATAAAATTCAGCACGGTAAACGGTGCCGCTTCTTTTTCAAAATGAATGGCAAAATTTCCCCGGGATGTCCGTATCCGGGCACCGGAATACCGTTCCAAGAATATCAGATCGGTGTCTTGATAAAATGGTGAATACTCACGGACAGCATTGCGTGTCGAATCCGAAAATTCCATGCCGGTAATTGTAGCATAGGCCTGTCGTGCTGCTTTTTTGATCGCTTCATCCTTCTCTCCCAATCCTTTCGTAATTGCTGATAACGACAATGAGTCCGGCATACCGCCAAAGATTGTGAGGAATTCAATCATCGGCTCTATATCGCGAGATGCATCCATGGCATGATATGCCCGAACGAGCGACGGCAGGAATTTCCGTCGAAGGGAGAGAGTAAATACGGTATCCTGAAATGCCAGCGCAATCGTGTATGAGATACCGGCATCCCGTTTGTCCAATAGCGGAACGATTTCTGCAAGAAAATTTTCCTGTTCATTATCATTCCATTCTCGGACAATGGATTGGTACGATTCGATTGCCGCAATCGTTACAATGGAGTGCTTCGATTGAGTCAGAACATTTCGTAAAATTTGCACCGACTGCGCTGTGCGGATGGCACCGTACGCTTTCACACGCAGCGCCGAAATAAACGGCTGATCCGAACGCCATTCACCGATATACGGGAATGCCCGTTCCCCCATTTTTTTTGCAATAACCTTTCGGGCCTCCTCCCTCACCAACGGGGAGATCTGGGAAGACGATAACAGTGAAAATAGAAATGTGCTGTCCGAAAATTGCGGCTCGTTTCTTGACAGAACATCGTATGCGGTCATCGCCGCTAATGATACATGGCCGTTGGAATCGATGGCCAATTTCAACACTCGTGCTTTTGCTTCGGGACTCGCACGGAGTGCCGTAATGGCATTTACCCTCACTCTCCAATCGACATCCTCTTCCGCACAAATCAGCAAACGGTCCGTAACCGCAGCATCATTCACTCCGCGCAGCGCCAACGCACTCCACATGCGTATCACCGGTGAAGGATGGTCCAGATGCCGGGCGAGAGTCCGTCTGTTTTCGTGGATAACCGACGCATCGTTGATCCTCATCAACGCATAGAGTGCATCGGTGCCGATCGACGAGTCTTCCAGCAGCGACACAATATATCTCGTCGCATCAGTATTAACGATCTTTCTGTTTGCAAAGCGGGCAATGCTGCGGACAAGTGATACATTCCAGTCCCCGGGAAAGTCTTCTGCTTTCCTCATGAGTTCTGCAAGATCATCTGCCCCACCGCAGAGACCTACTGCATCGAATAACGCTTCCCTGGTGTGCGTATCTGTTTCTACCGGCATGCGGTTAAATAATTGCGTTGCCGCCGTTCGATGTCCAATCATGCCCAGTGCAAACGCCGCCATGGAACGAACCGCCGGCTGACGATCATTCAGCAAAGTCACCACCTGTGCGAAGGTTGTCGTATCCTGAATATTGGCAAGCGCCACCAACGCCAGTTCGCGATACCGTGGATTGGGTGAACGGAGGTACTGAAAGAGTTCTGTCGTTCCTGATTCCCGCTTATCCTGGAGAATCCGGATCATTAATTCATCTGATCGTTGACTCCTTGCCATCGTTGTCATACAGATCAGAAAAAGCATTATTCGCATTGAGTTTTTCATTATTGAATTATTCACCGATGATCGGCAGGTTGAACAATTGTATGGCGTTGCGAGAGGTGACGCTCGCTACTTCGTCGATTGGTATATTCAATATTTCTGCCATTTTTTGCGCAACCAAAATAACGTACGATGGTTCATTTCTCTTACCCCGGTACGGAACCGGCGTCAGGAACGGAGAATCTGTCTCAATCATGACGTTATCGATACCGATTTCTTTCACTACATCGGGCATACCGGATTTTTTGAAAGTGAGCGGACCCGGAAACGAAACCAGAAATCGATGTTCGAATAATGCCCTGGCTTGTTCTGCCGATCCGGTAAAACAGTGAAACACTCCGCGTTTGCGCAGAGACACACCATTGCCGGACATCCATTCCGGATTGCGGGCCACGTGCTGAAGAACAATATCGATCGCATCCTGTACCGAATCCCGTGTGTGAACAACGATCGGAAGATCGTGTTCGATCGCCAGATCGATATGACGGGAGAAAACCTCTTTCTGAAATTCCTTCGGTGAGCGGTCGTAAAAATAATCAATCCCGATCTCACCTACCGCAACAACGCGGGGATGTCCCAGCATTTCACGAACGGCAGCAAAATGTTCTTCAGAATAATGTTCGAGATCGAGCGGATGAAAACCGGCGCAGACGAAAAGATTCGGAAATTTTTCAGCTAATACGATCGCTTGCCGGGCAGTGTCATGATTGGTGGCGGGTACGACAAGTGCACCGATGCCGGCATCGTTTGCCCGCGCAATCACATCGCCGACATCGGCAGTAAAATCTTCGTAAAACAGGTGACAATGAGAATCAATATACATTTTTATACCTGTGATACTTTCCCGATGTCTTCTTCCAATACGAAAACCGGGATGCTCCGTGAAAAATCTGTATCTGCCTGATTTTGAGGAAGTCACTCCAGATATTTCGCGGTCCGTCAATTATTGACAGGCCGAAGAGGAACCCGGCATTCCTCACTATTTCTTTTATCGATTCGTTGACATAGCCGAAAGGATACGCGATTGTCATAACGTCTGAATGAATGGTGTCGCGCAGGAGTTCCGCGGAATGGAGAATTTCATGACGCACCTCATCCGGCAGTAGCAGATTTAATTTTCGTCCCGTGTGAGCATACGATCCGATCTCCATACCGTTGGCATGGAGCATTTTAATCATCGGAATGGACTCGTGAAGTGCATCCGTCTGCACAAGGAAGATTCCGGTCATCCCGTATTTTTGAAGTAACGGAAATGCCGTTTCATACGTATCTGCACTCCCTGCTATGGTCAACAGAATCGGGCGTGCCGGCATCGGCTGTTGGAATGCAGCGATTTTTTTGAAATCATGGAATTTGATCGCAGTAAATTTTTTCTTCTGCAAATACTTCAGATGAGTCTCAAATTCTCCGGCAGTAATCGTTCGTTCATGCCCACCACTGTTGGTTATTGCGTGGTACGATAGTACGGGTATTTCATCGACGCCTTTCCGTTGTGCCGCCGCTTCGGCAAAAATCCTGACCATTTCGACGGCAACGTTATTTATGTCGAAATATTTTTCGATAAACGACCGTCCCCATTCGAGGGAAACAGTATCGGGTTTTTCGAGCCCGGTGAGAAGGTCGTTCACTGATGCGTCGACATCAATCGGCCTTCGGATATCCAGATCGCCGAAATTTGTGACCAGCGCTTTCTGTTCGGTTCGGGGTGAAATAATTCCGACGGAATTGGATTCACCGATGGAGCTGACAATACTGCCGCACGCCAACGCTTCCATTGCCACACGGCCGGATCCTACGATCACGTCGGAATTGCGATACACCGACTCAACGTCGCTGCTGAATCCTTTTGCCACAATCACTTCCGAACCGATTGTAGAATTTGTTTCGGCGATCGCTCTGTAAATCGGATTGCTTTCGCTCATCGCTCCGACAATATGGAATTCAACATTTTTGTATTTGGCGTACACTCTCGGGAAAATCTCTTTAATGATGATTAACAGCGAATCCCCCTTAAATCCCGTCAGCCGCCCGACAAATGAAACAATCTTTTTCCTTCCCTGCGTGTATTCTCTCGGCCGAAAGGTCCAGCGGGAGAGATCGATGCCGTTGTGCACAAGCGCAAGTTTTTCCGGCGGATAGTTCAATTCGCGGATCAGATGGGTATAGATCGACCGGCAGACAGCCACCCTTTTTTCTCCGTAGACCGAAAAGAGCTTCGATGAGAAATGCAAATGCTGCCGGTAATGCATGCTCGAAACAAGCGGCACGGTGCCGCCGCGCGTCGAAAAAAAGCAGATCCAGCTCGCTGCACGAGAATGCGCATGGACGATGTCGATCTTTTTCTCTTTGATGATTCTCTTCAGGAACGAGATGTTGGCGAATCGCTGCGCAACATCCCTCTTCCCGACCGGGTGGATGATAATCTCCGCTTTGGTCGGAGTCCGGAACGTATCGGAGACGATAGTAACCGAGTGGCCCTGTGCGATCAACACGTCGGATAATGTTGCTGCGAATGTTTCCGCACCGGTCACTTCGTATTGCGAAAGAACCTGGAGGATATTCATCGAATGACACCTTCAAGGGCAAGAACAATATGTCTGGGCGGAGAAATATTTCCGATCAACTCAACGTAATTGTAACCCAGCAGATTATTAATATTAATGGAAGCACGGAACGGGACTCCGTAGTCTGACAGTGCGGCAAGAACACGGATATCCAGTGTATAGATCGATACTCTTTCGGCCCCGTTTTTTATCGGCGCGAGATCTACCAATTTATCATCGATCTCTTCGATCCGGCTGATGTACTTGAAATCAGCGCCGAAAGAAAATGGATCGGCGTCAACCATCGCTGACATTGAGGCGATATGCCTTGGCCGGAATCGCAGGAAGGTGCCCGAGTTACGGTCTACTGCCCAGTTATAGTTGTAATTCAGATCCAACCGGAACATCCGTTCGAACATTGCGGCGGACATTCCCGCCTCGAGTCCCTGAATCCGCGCTTCGGTGATGTTCTTGAAATTGATTTTCGGCAATGAGTCGGTTGCATCAAGAAAGACATTGGGCTCTATCAAATCATAATAGTCGCTCTGGAACAACGCCGCGGTGAACCGGAGGTGATCGCTCATGTGATGCGTGCTGCCGATTTCATAACTCCAGCTATGCTCCGGTTTTAGTCCAGAACTCGGTACAATGACGACGGCGCTTCCGGTATTGGAGGTGGATGTGAATAATTCGCCGATGGAAGGATTCCGATAACCGCTGCCCACCGACAGATGCACGGTGTGTCCTTCCGCAACGGTATACCGCATTCCCGCCTTTGGATTCGTCTTCTGGTCCGTATAGGAGCCGATGACCTGCTGCACGTCGTGGCGAATGCCGATGGTAGCGGAAATATCGTCGGAGAACATAAATTCATCCTGAATATACAGCGCTCCGCCGCGGCCTTCATGTACTCCAAAGATGTTCGCATTCACCCGTTCATAATTTCCAGCAATGCCGAAGGTGATCATATTCCGTTCGAAGGACGATAGATTCCCCTGCACGTCCACCACCGCTGCATCGGAAATCGATTGATCAAGACGGGTATTCATCAGTCCGTCGCGGTACCAATTTCCGCGGAAATGTATCGCCTTCACGTCGAAATACAATTCATCGCTGACGAATTGCGTGTAATGCACAGAATTATTAAATCGAAGCGAACGTACAGTGATATCTCTTTGAGTATCGGCAGGCAGCAGTACATTTTGAAAATCTTTCCACCACAGGAAATCAGCTCGATAATGATAATAAAAATTCGATGTGTAGGTAATGGACTGATACGGCGAGAGATCAACCTTCACTTTCAAATATCCGTTGTATCGACGGAGCCAATCGCTTTCACGATATCCGTCGTCAGAGGTTCGGCTCATGGAAAGTACCACTCCCACATCGCCGAATCGGGAAGTGAATCCCGCCGACTGCCCGTTTGTCATCCGGTAATCATCGGTCCATTTCCATTGATCGTATGCAGGGGGTGAATAAATGCCGGTAAAGAGTTTCCAATATGCGGTCGGCGTCGATTCCGGTTCCTTGGTCAGAACATTGATGACGCCTCCCATTGCACCCGATCCGTACAACGTCGAACCGGACCCTTTCACCACCTCTACCCGGTCGATCTGAAACACGGGAATCGATTCGAAAGTAATCTCTCCCGTATCGCCGGAAAGAAGCGGCATGCCGTCAAATAACAACGACACTCGTGATCCGACGCCGCGGCTATAACCGCTGGAAGCGCGGATGTTGATTTGCGACTGTTGAAAATGAACGCCGGGTACATACCGCAGCGCGTCATCGAGTGAAACGATGTTTCGCTGCTCAAATATCTTCGCATCGATCGTACTGACGCTCGCCGGAACTTCTTCCAGCGATTGCGCACGCTTATTGGCAGTCACGATCACTGTTTGGGTTTGTATGACCGACGGCACAAGACGGACGGATAATTGTTGCATGGAATCTTCCGTCAGGACGATGCGGGCAGTTTTAAACCCCACAGCGGAGAATTGTACTGTCCTCTTTCCTGGCGGAATCATTGCGATGCGGAATGTTCCATCCCCATCGGTCGAAGTTCCCAGTGCGGTATTGATGATCATCACCGATGCTCCGATTACCGGTAAACCGTCTTCATCAGAAACAACGGTACCGAAAACAGCCGAACCGAGCTGTGCGAGCACCGTTACAATCAGGGAGATATTCAACAGAAAGATCTTCATGGATGTTTGAATGGTTGTACCGGCACCGAGTAGAAATCGACAATAAAGTTGACGTTATCCGTTACGTTCCCTTCCTTCACTATAACCGGTTTCGGTGACGGATCTTCCGCCGTGTAACCGTAAACACTGACCACCCGCCAATCCAGCAAAAAGTTTGCCCCGTACATCTGGACGACGGCAACATAGTGAAATGTTTGTGGTTTTACGTTCATTTGATATTGCAAGGAACCGTTCGAAACCACTCTGTCCGAGAAGCCCTCGCTAAATGGAATGATCCCCTTATTGACGATTTTGTCGAACAGATCGGCAAATGTAGTATCGACGGGATAATACGGCACGGCGACAATCCGCAGGTCCCGCAGACTATCCGGCGGAGGAATCTGACCGTTAAATGATATCCTGCCGGATATGCCCGGTTCTTGATATTCGTTCGGATTGAGACCGGTCCGGTCGCAGCCGTTAACGGATAGAATGAACGTCAGGACGATCAAAAGATATGCGTTGTTTTTTCTCACACACAATGAATTGGTGGCGATAATTGTTTACAAAAATACAAAAAATGTTCGTATATTCACCAAGGGGAAGAAAAATAATTTTGGAGAGAGCAATGAACTTATTCAAACACATCGTCCTGATTCTCATCGTCTGCACATCGGTGTATCCCCAGTCTATTCTCGAAACCCACGATCCGAATACTCCCTTGAATGCCGATCAATGTTACGATCTTGTCAAAACGGTCTGGGATGGCCTAAAAAAGATGTCGGAAGAGCATCAATCGGTCATCGCCGTAAAATCCGAATTTGAAACGACGACGGAATTTAATGACCGTGTCCGCAAAGCAAAAGATCAGTACATCAACAAGGTAAATAAGTTCTCTCGAGAGAACAAATTGAATGAGAAGGTCTATTCAGTCTGGATGAAGGCAGACCTGGTAAAATACGACGCGGATAATCAGGTGTACAGCGTCACCTCCCCCACCAATATTTTGGTGCAGCCGAAGAAAAAAGAAATTTCCGTGATGTGCCCTCCGAACAAGTACCTTTCGATTATCGAAAAGAACAGCAAAGGGTATCGTTTTGCAAATCTGCAATTGAATACCACTCCGGAGTTTTCCTGGTTCGTCAACAAACAGACAGCACAATCCGCCAAAGACAAGGAGAACGTCATGTTCTTCAAAGTCTCATTCAGATTCCGCATTGACGTTGCGGAGGCAGACAATCAGATTCTCTTAACCATCGTTCCGACGAAGATCGCATTGATGGACCAGCAGGAAAATTTCACCTATTGGACCGACGACATACGACTATGAGGAAAGTATGCATAATTTCAAGAAGAGTGTTTTAGATCTCATCATCGACGCTTCGACCAACCTTCCGCCCGATGTACGACGGGCCATCCAAACAGCACAACGAAAAGAATCTGCGGGAACACGCGCAACGCTGGCACTGGATACGATTGCCACCAACATTGACATGGCGTGCGACAACACCGGCCCCATTTGTCAGGATACCGGCATGCTCACTTTCGTTGTCCACACTCCGGTCGGCGCAAATCAGATAGCGATGAAACGCTGGATCAGGGAGGCGATTGCCGAAGCAACCGCACTGGGAAAACTCAGGACCAATTCCGTCGATTCCCTGACGGGAAAGAACATGAGCGACAATCTCGGTCCGGGAACGCCGATTATCCATTGGGAGCAGTGGGAAAATAACGATGAGATTGAGATCAAATTGATTTTGAAAGGGGGCGGTTGCGAAAACAAGAACATTCAGTACTCCCTCCCCATGGAACTCGAACATCTCGGCAAGGCGGGAAGAAATCTTGAAGGAGTGCGAAAATGCATTCTCCATGCTGTGTGGCAGGCGCAGGGACACGGTTGTGCAATCGGCGCTATCGGCGTCTGCATCGGCGGTGACCGCACAAGCGGATACGATCATGCCAAGATGCAGTTGTTCCGCACACTCGACGATGTCAATCCTGTTCCGGAATTGGCAGCATTGGAAAATACTATTATGAACACTGCCGACTCCCTGAAGATTGGCACCATGGGATTCGGCGGCAACGCAACGCTGATCGGTTGCAAAATCGGCGCATTGAACCGTCTGCCAGCATCGTTCTTTGTCTCGGTAGCGTACGATTGCTGGGCATTCCGCCGTCAGGGAGTAATTCTGGATGCAAAAACAGGCGCGTTGAAGCGATGGCTGTACAGAGATGAAACTCCCGCAATTAAAATGGGATCGAGCAAAGGAATTTCTCTTACCGGAAAGGAAATCGTACTCACCACGCCGATTTCCGAACAGCAGATCCGCTCGCTGAAAGTCGGCGATGTCGTACTGGTCAATGGCATGATGTACACCGGTCGGGACGCCATGCATACGTATCTCGTCAATAATGATTCACCGGTTGATCTGAAGGGACAGGTAATCTACCATTGCGGTCCCGTGGCGCTGCAAAAAGACGGAAAATGGAAAATCAACGCCGCCGGCCCCACGACCAGCAGCCGTGAGGAACCGTACCAGGCTGATGTCATCAAAAAATTCGGGCTGCGTGCAGTCATTGGTAAGGGCGGGATGGGGGCAAAAACGTTGGCAGCATTGAAGGAATACGGTGCCGTCTACCTGAATGCTATCGGCGGCGCTGCCCAATATTATTCGGAATGTATTGAAGACGTTGTCGGTGTGGATAAACTGGAATTCGGTATTCCCGAAGCGATGTGGCATTTGCGTGTGAAAAACTTCCCCGCCATTGTCACTATGGATGCCCATGGCAATAGTCTTCATGCCGATGTCGAGAAACAATCGGCGCAGGAACTGGCAAAACTTTCACAAGCGGCAATTTAAACACTACCACCCGGGAGCATTCAATGGCAAAAGAGACCCTTACCATTACCGATAATCGGACAGGTAAAACATACGAGGTACCGATCAACAATGAGACAATTCATGCCACAGATCTTCGCCAGATAAAGGTCAAAGAGGATGATTTTGGCATGATGACGTACGATCCGGCATTCATGAACACAGCATCATGTAAGAGCACCATTACGTTTATCGACGGCGACAAAGGAATACTGCGGTATCGCGGGTATCCGATAGAACAATTGGCAGAACATAGCACGTATCTGGAAGTGGCCTACCTGATCCTGAACGGTGAATTGCCGAATAAGGAACAATTGGCAAAATGGGAAGCCGAAGTGAAGATGCATACCTATATTCATGAGAACGTAAAGAAACTCATGGAAGGATTTCGCTACGATGCTCATCCGATGGGAATGTTCATCAGTACAATGGCGGCACTTTCCACATTTTATCCTGAGGCATCGAACATCTTCGATACGGAAGTCAGAAAAAAACAAATCCTCCGGCTCATCGGCAAAGTGCCGACGATCGCCGCATTCTCCTACCGGCATATTAAAGGAATGCCGTACATTTATCCGAACAATGATCTCACGTTCATTCAAAATTTCCTCAACATGATGTACAGTATCGGCACGCCGCGGTATGAAGTGCCGCCGATCTACGAGAAAGCGCTGAATATCCTCTTCATTCTCCATGCGGACCACGAACAGAACTGCAGCACCAGTTCCATGCGCAATGTCGGCAGTTCACATGTGGATCCCTATTCCGCCACCGCAGCGGCGGCAGCGGCATTGTACGGTCCGTTGCACGGCGGCGCAAACGAAGCCGTGCTCAGAATGCTGGATGTTATCGGCGACATCAAAAAAGTCCCCGACTTTATCGAAAAAGTAAAAAAGGGGGAAGGCCGTTTGATGGGCTTCGGCCACCGTGTCTACAAGAATTACGATCCCCGCGCATCAGTGATCAAAAAACTGGCGTATGACGTCTTCGCCGTCACGGGAATGAATCCGAAACTCGACATCGCTCTGGAACTTGAACGGATTGCATTGAACGACGAGTATTTTACCAAACGGAAACTGTATCCGAACGTCGATTTCTATTCCGGATTGATCTATCAGGCAATGGGATTCCCGATGGAATTCTTCCCCGTGTTGTTCGCCATACCGCGGACCTCCGGCTGGATCTCCCATTGGCAGGAAATGATCCTCGATCCCGATCAAAAGATTGCCCGCCCGCGCCAAATTTATCTCGGCAGCGGAACGCGCGATTATGTGCCGATCTCCAAAAGAAAATAAACACACCACCACCAAGCGCAAACAATAGTTTGCGCTTGGTCTTTAAAGGAGCCACTGCATGAAAGCTGTCATAAACAATTTCCTCCACCGTTATGTCGACATCGGCATTCCGAATGCGACACCGGTTATTTTTATCCATGGATTTCCCTTCAGCCATCGCATGTGGACCTTTCCCGGCGGACAGACGGAAGCCCTCTCCGGTACCAACCGCATCGTCGCATACGATGTACGGGGACACGGGGAAAGCGAAGTTGGCACCGGCCATTTTTCCATTGAATTCTTTGTGGACGATCTGATTGGACTGATGGATCATTTACAGATACATAAAGCGATTATCTGCGGACTGTCGATGGGTGGATACATTGCATTACGCGCGGTTGAACGACATCCCGACAGGATCATGGGACTGGTCCTTTGTGATACAAAAAGTGAATCCGACCCGAACGAAGCAAGGATAAAGCGGGCTACAACAATTAAAAATGTGCAGATCAATGGAATGAAGGAATATGCCGCCGAATACGTTAAGGGTGTCTTTGCACCGGAGTCATTCGATAAGAAACCCGATGCGGTCAAAATGATTCAGAGTATCGTTGAACGAACAGCGCCATTGTCGATCTTTGGATCTCTGCTTGCGCTCGCTGCCAGGACCGACACGACGGCAAATCTTCCGAAGATCTCCTGCCCGACTTTGATTTTGGTTGGCGAAAAAGACCTATTGACACCTCCGGCTGCCGCGCAGTCCATGAAAGAGAAAATCTCTCATTCCGTCATGCACGTCATACCCTCTGCAGCCCATATGAGTAATATGGAAAATCCGGAAACATTCAATAAGCACCTCGTTGACTTCATTTCGGCCATAAAATGAGTTACACTCAAAGATTCTTTACAGCAGAGTGGGACAATCAGGATTGATTTGTCCCACTCTTTTTTTAAATAGGTGTAGGACGCCTTAAAGGTGCCCTACACCTATTGTTAAAATATTAATATGACCCAATCTCTATTATTATTGAATAAAAAGATAATTTCCTGCCAATTATGCCCCAGATTGGTGGCATGGCGGGAAGAAATTGCCCGAACAAAAGTACGGCGGTTTGAGCATGAAGAATATTGGGGAAAACCGGTTCCAGGGTTCGGCGATCACAATGCCCGGTTGCTGATTGTGGGACTTGCTCCTGCAGCGCATGGAGCGAACAGAACAGGAAGAATGTTCACCGGAGACGAAAGCGGTTTCTGGCTTTACCGTGCATTACACAAGGCAGGATTTACGAATCAACCACTCTCTATTTCGAAGAATGACGGATTATCACTGCACGATTGTTATATCACCGCAACGTGCCGATGCGCTCCGCCAAAAAACAAGCCTCTCCCCGAAGAAATCAGACACTGTCGTCCATTTATTCTGGAAGAATTTCGACTGCTGAAGAAAATCAAAGTAATTATCGGCCTGGGAAAAATCGGATTCGATGCCGCCTTTGACTGCTGTAGAGAATCGGGATTAACCACACTCATCCGCCGTCCGGACTTTGCCCATGGTGCAGTGGTATCCATAAATTCCACACTTACCCTTATCGGAAGTTATCATCCGAGCCAGCAAAATACATTTACCGGTGTATTAACCGAATCGCAGTTCAACAAGGTATTCCGTACAGTAAAGAAATTTCTAGCACGATAATTCGACTTTCGTATTCGTATAAAATAAAAATGCCTCATGCAATTTATTGCATGAGGCACAGATCTATAAACACACCTAATATATTTTTAGTCTACGGTCCCTGTTGCCAGAACTAATTTATACGAACCGTAAATCGGGTGGCTGACCGTGACTTTCACATCACCCGATTCTGCGGGATCAATATCAGCAGGATCGGCGTCTTTCACATAAACGGTAAAGGTGGTCGTTCCTTCACCGGTCGCAAATGTATCGAACATCGTCGTTTCCGATGCACCGATGGTTTCGCCGACCGACGATTCGACAACGATTTGCGTGCCTGCGGACATTGGATTGCCGTTGATATCGGCAACGCTGAATGTCAATGCCGCGCTGACTCCGCCGTTGGCTGCGGTAAACGTTGTACCTCCCGTATTCGTAATAATGGGTGCGCCGGTCCACAAAACATCGATGGAATCGGTAATGGGCTGGCCGTTCATTCCAATTGTTTGGGCATAGACTTTAGAATACCCGTTCGACGGATACGGATTACCGGGGATCAACGTGCCGCTGGTAAAACCGGTTGCACTAGTTCCGCCGCCCGCTGTAATGGTGCCGTGCGCAGTGTGGAAATACACCTGCGTTCCTGGAATAACCGGATTGCTGTACTTGTCTGTGACTCCAACTGTTACTATCAAAGTCGGCGAGAAGGCTTTCTGTAATCCCGGGAAATTATAGTTCGGCGCCGCAATGGTAAAGTGATTTTGATCCGCAAAACCTGCGTTGACCGATATTTTTACCGGCTGCGATGTGATAGTCTTTGACGGTAACGACAGTGATGAAATAATCTGAATGACTCCCGATTGAGTACCGCTGACCACGGTAACACGAACCCGGCCTTGAGAATCGGTACTGTCTGCACTTGGCAGCAATACCGGTGCCGTTCCTCCGCCGGTGAGAGAGTTGGGGAAAAATTGCAGCGAAAATGAAACGTAAGCCCGGCGAGACAGATCAATAGGAACTCCGAGCGAATCCCGTACTTCGTACGTTATGGCCGCCGTTTCCGTTCCGCCGACACCTGATACGAAAATATTGGACGATGACGAACTAATATAAGCAATCTGCGACGGCTGACGCGCGGTCGGCGGTTGTCCCGTTGTATCAATCGGTGCCTGCCCTAAATATCCGGTTATCGTCTGTTTTTTATTTCCGTTTGGACTTTGAACATTCACCGATAATCCGACTTTTGTACCGTCGCTCCAATTGCCTGTGCCGAGATCGGTGATCCCGACTGAAAATGATGTCCATGAAAGATCCCGTGTGTCCGGAATATCCACCAACACATCACCGTTCAGAATTACACCGATGCTGTCCATTCCAATTCCCGTCACCGATATCCTCGTACCGGAAGACAAGGGATTTCCACGTTCGTCACTGACCGTAAACCGGACGTTTGTTGCCCCCTTGGACGGGAGAACAAAATTATTGTCCGTTGTCGTGATTATCGTAGTACCGGAAAACATCACATCCACACTGGTGGTCAATATCGATGCGGTTTTTGATAATCTCCGCGTATCTGTAGCATTCGATTTGCCGTACTTGCTGATGGGCGACACCAAACGATTGGATTTTATTCCGGAACCCGATGCACCCGATCCAATGCTCGCAATGACGGTAGCGATACCGACGGGAGGCATTGGATTTGTTGGCGTGAGGGTTACACTAAGACTTCCGGACTCGTCGGTTGTCATTGATCCGGGAGAAACGATGCCGCCGTTTGTCTCAAAATACACCGGAGTTCCTGGTTGCACGGAATTGCCGAACTTATCTCCGATCACTGCGGAAATGACACTCACCGCCGAAGAACTTCCGGCCGGTAAATTGACACGCGACGAACTTATGGTGATGTGATTGCTGTCCGGATATCCGCCGTAGATCGGTATGGAAACGATTTGTGAACGCACGGTGTCGATTTTTGTCGTATCGGCGGTATTTTTTACCGTCGTAAACGCCCGCACCTGGGCAATACCGGATTTCTGACCCGCATAAACAATAACGGTCGCTTTACCGTTTGTATTGGTGTTTATCGAATCGACATTCAGAAACGTTAGTGCATCCGGTTTCTCCACCAATCGGAAGTGGATCTTCGTCACGTTATCTTTGTCGACAGGTACACCGAGTGAATCCCTTGCTTCAAAAATGATGCTGGCGTAATCGACACCCCCCGCCCCTTTGATGGATATGGACGTCGCTGAGGAACTGATGTGCTGTAGCGTTACTGCTCTCGTCGAAACCTTACCGGTGACAACACTGTCGACGGCTGCAGTAAGACCCCGCATAAATATTTCGCCGAATGATATTGCATTCGATTGTGATCCGTAGGTAACGGTGAATGTCGTATCATAAAAGTCTGATCGGAGGACAATCATCGTTGTCGTCACATCGCTCTGTTCCCTCGAGGTAAACGAAAAACTGAACGTTCCGTCTGTTCCCGTGGTATCCTTCAAAAACGGATTGAAGAGCGTCACGATAGCGGAGTCTAACGGCGATCCTGATTTTCTGTACAACGTCCCTGATATAGTCACATCATACGAATCCACTGGCGTTTGCGGGCTTTCGCAGGAAAAGATCCCGACAATACTCAGAAGAATTACGATGGAAAGAATTTTCTTTGCATTTTTCATTCCGGTCATCCAAAAATTATTTTTTGTTTTTCAATCGATCAATCTCAGCTGCAGTTTTTGCCCGTTCCATTTCAATACGATTCATCCCTTTCCGCTCCGCCGCCGTCGCAACGCGCTCTTCGACGGTCGGCACTACTTCCGCTTTCAAAAGAATGATTAGTTCCTGAGTGACAACAGACGTTTTATCATATCCGAACAAATATCGGAGGCCGAATACCCACCACGGCAGATCTTTCAGATATGGTATTCCGCCTCGTTCCGACGATTCGGCCGTTGTATAAAGTCCGCCGATCACGGTCTCTTCACCGTCATACAGTACGGAAAACGTTTGCGCAGACGATTTGTTAATGGTCGGACCGGCGCTCACTGTGCTTCGTTCCGCCTTAATATCCAGGTTGACGAACATGATCCCTTTTTCGTCATAGACGGTGGGCGTAACGTCAATAATAATGCCCGACGACACCGGCTGTTGTATAGTATTTCCCGAAATATCCCTGGTCGTAATAAAAATATCCTGACCGACCTGGATACGCCCTTTCTTCCCCGACGAAACCACAATGGACGGACCGGAAAGAACGTCGCCAAGTTGATTGCTTTGGAAAAACGAAACCAAAGCTTGAACATTTGAAAACTTGATTGCAGGAACCATTCTACCAAGAAATCCTGCCGAGGTCAATCCCTCAGCACCCGGATCATTAAAACCCGCGTTGAATTCTCCGCCGAACTGTGTCGGAGTTGATCCGGATGTCGAATCTCCGAGATATGAAAAACTCCAATTAATGCCGGCATTCAACGATTTTACCACATCAATATTAAAGAAGACAGATGAAATTCTTATATCACGTTGACGGAAGAGCATTTTTCCCATGGAATCCGGTTTCGCGGCAGGTTGAGCCACTACGGTGCCGGCGGCATCTTTTACGGGTGCATTTTCCGAGGAAAAGACATAAAAAAATTCTTCTCTTTCATCGTACCACATGGAATTGGCGCGAAGAATCTCTTCGAATGCCTGCAGCCAGTATTTATTCTCGACATCTACGCCGATAGGTTTCTTCTCATTGGATGCGTCGACGATGATCTTATTAAGATACCGTTTGCTGAAATCGCTGAACAGCAACATTGCCTTGTCGAACGGAAGATCCTTCGCCATCGAAACGAGCTCTTCCGGGGCCACGTAATCGTTCAGGAGCAAACGGCGTTCTCGATTCGACTGTGTTACGGAAAATTGCACCAGCGCAAACATTCCGATGGTGATGAACAGTATTCGTTTCATCGTTCTACGTCCTTATAATTTTTTTTCAAATTGAATGCTTTTCCGGCGTGTGGTGATAATGCCGCCATCGTTCAGCGTAAAATCAACCGCACCCTCACGAGGCACAACGGCCGTCACGCGACCGAGATAGACCTCATCTCCGACTTTCAATACAACGAGTTTTCCTTCCTGTGTCATGACAAGCGCCTTATTCCCTGCCGTTGCTTTCACGGAAATCTTCTCCACATCAACTAATTGCCGAACATTTTGCGGTGAACTGCTTAGTATGCTCGGTTGAAATGGATTTGAGGTGATTGGTTGCGGTGTGGAATCCGGTTTCATCACGGGCATGGATAGATTTTTCTCGCTCGTAAAGAATGCGTTGACATCCATCTGATAGGAAAGGGAAATGACGGGAAATTCGAGGGAATCACTCAATTCTTCAACACTGGTGATACTGATATTGGTGATTTTAAAAAGTTTTCTGCCATTCTCCATTAACCAAATGAAACGGAGTATATTGGGGAACTCCGATGTTCCGGAAAGTTTATAACTATTATATCCGATCCGTCCCCCCCGTTTTGTACCGGCAAGGGAGAGATTCATCTTCAATTGCTGAGCGCCGCTTTCGTTGACGATATCGCTGAGGTACCCGAATGTTTCTGCCGAAACATCCGATTCGGAAATCTCTTTTATGCGATTGTTCCACCGATGCGTCGTCTCACGGAGTTTAAGGCGAAGGTCGGCAATGGAACTGACCTGCAAGCTGTTATCCTGCAGTTGTGCCGATATTTTTTTAATCTCTTTTGTGTTCTTCTCGATCTGTCCCGGCTGGTAAAAGAACGTGACATACCCACCCACGATTGAAACCAGGAGAACGATGACACCAAGAGCGATAGTATTTCGGATTTTAAAAGACACAGGTCACCTATTTGTCAGCGTCAATTTTTTTGATGACGAGAATGAACCGGAAAACATCTTTGCCGCGTATGGTCTCAACATCGACGCTTTGCAGCGTCGCCTCTTCGAACATATTGGCAATCCGCGGAATTCTTTGCCGATACATCGAAAATCCGGTGAGCTCGATGGTGGAATCTGCTTTCGCTACCATATTCTTGATCCAGACAGAATTCACTCCTTCAACACTATTGGTCAGGTGCGTAAACACCTTGCTCCACCGGTTGTAATTTGGAATCAGCGAATCGTACACCGCCAGCGCTGACTCGAACTGACGGTTTTGAATGGCGAGACTGTCGAGGATTCCCTGTAAACGCTCATTCTCTGCCAGCTGTGCTTGTATTTTTTGCAATTCAATCTTCGAGCGCCGGACTTCTTCCCCCTGCTCCTGATATTTGGACGTGAAATAAAACGTCACAAAAAAGATCGCCGCCAGTAATAAATATCCGTGCCATGCCAGTTTGAAAATCTTCTGGCCTTCACGGAAACTGTCGGGCAACAGATCGACATGGTAGTACCGAGGATTCTTCGGCTCCAGCACCCGCATTGCGGAAGCGATCGGTATCGCATATTCCGAGACGATCGTTTCGTTGCTGTCCTCAAACTCGGATGTATCGAGCGTCGGAGCGGAAAGATATTCGATCGGCGACTCGGCAAACTGCGGTGCGAGAAACTGTTTCAAATCGATCTTGTGCGCATCGCCCGTCAGGAAAATACGGTCGATCCGCATGATACCGGCGCTGTCCTGTTCCAGCAGAATACGGGAATAGATCGTGTTCTCGATGTTCGGCGTCAACCGGCCTTCGCTGATTACCGGAGCGAAGTGGAAGAAACTCATCCCCTTCATAAATATCAGGCGGCTGAATTCGCTGCCGACGTAGATGATGACCGAAATTTCCGATTCGTCGATCTCATAATTGTTGCGAACGAGATTCATCAACGCGACATCGGACGTTTCTATAAAACCGACCTTCGGCACGCGCTTGCCGAGAAAATCCTTCACGCTTTCGATCAAATCCAGCAGGCCCAGCCCGTCCTCGCGAATCATGGATAGAACCTGTCCTTCGGCGGCATCGATGTAGGCTAGCGCATCCATTGCGGGTTTCACCGAGCGGGTCATCGCTAACTCGTCGATCAATTTCCGTTTTAGTTTCGAACCGGTGAGATTGAAACTGTCCTCGAACTGCTGATAATACACGCTCGGTTCAGAAACCGCATAGACAAATGTATAGTCGGCGGTCGGATATTCCGCCAACAGGCCGATAATCACTTCGCTGTTGGTCTGTCCCTCTCCTCCTTCGGCAAATTCATCCTTTATCTCTCCCGATTCGATCGAGTCAATCAGGTCGAGTCCTTCTGTGCCGCCCCCTTCGGACGCAAGCGACCGTTCTTCCAGCCGTTTGACCAGATTGACCGTTTTAATGTCGTGCAGGAAAATTCGCTTATCTTTCAAAGAAAGATGGACGAACTTGACTTCCAGACCGTCAACAAACGCACTGAGAACCGTTTTACCTTGACCTTTAGTATAGGGCATAATGTTCTACCGTTGTTACAACGTATTTGCGCTCAGAAGTTGCTGCATGCGCTTTTTATTATTGGCATAGTTCATCGCACTGTCCAGTGAAATCTTCTTTTGCAGATAGAGTTTCTTCAGATCCTGCTCCATCGTCTGCATGCCGAGTTCGGTCGATTCCTGGATCATTTGATAGATCTCCCCCGTATTCCCGTTCTTTATTGCGGCACGGACGGAAGAATTCATAATCATAATCTCCCGTGCGGCAACTCGTTTGCCATCGAGGCTGGGAATCAATTTTTGCGATACCACCAGTTTTGCGACGTCCGCAAACCGGTTTCGAACTCGATCCTGCTCAATCGGAGGTACTTCGCCGATGACACGGTCGATACTTTCCACGGCGGACGCGGTATGCAGCGTCGAGAATACCTTGTGACCGCTATCAGTAATTTCGAGCGCTGTAAAAATTGTTTCAGGATCACGCATTTCACCGATCATAATTATGTCGGGATCCTGCCGTAATGCCTGAATTGCGCCGTCTTTAAATGATAACACATCCCGTCCAACTTCTCGGTGACGCACGATACATCGGTCGGATTTGTGAACATATTCAATCGGCGAGGCAATAACGACA
This sequence comes from uncultured Chitinophagaceae bacterium, assembly GCA_964371615.1. Taxonomy (GTDB): domain Bacteria; phylum Bacteroidota; class Ignavibacteria; order UBA10030; family UBA8401; genus SpSt-333. The sequence continues at coordinate 993,923 of CAYJMS010000001.1, read as the reverse complement.
ATGTGACCGTCGACTGTGTGATTGTTGAGATCAATCATCGCGTCGAGCGTCGTGCTTTTGCCGGATCCGGTAATTCCGGTGATAAGGATCAGTCCCTCTTTGGTGTGTGCAAGGCTGACAATCTTGGTCACATTAACGTGCAACTCAAGGCCTTTATACGGCCGAACCGTTGCATTAATGGCGCGCATGTTAAGCGCAAGATGGTCGAGATCCATGTATGCGTCGGCCCTGAACCGTCGCATGTTCTCGCCATCCATAATCATGTAGGAAAAATCGAGATTTTTTTGTTCGTAGAGAAACTGACGCTGTCGTGACGTTAAGAGGGATTGGATCAATACATTGGTATTATCGACCGAAAACGGGTCAAGCGTCGGATCTGGTTTCTTTGAACCAAAAATTCGGTACCATATCTTTCCATGACCACCGTATCCACCCATGTCAATATCAGAGGCATTCAGTACAAACATCCTCATCAATAACGCATCCACGAAATTCTTCAGCATCAATTTGCTTTCGAGCGGAAGCTTTTCGACTATATCGCCCAAAAAAATCTGGCGTTCGAGTCCCTGAGTAGATTGCGGTATCTGTGAAATGACCTGATTCAGAATCGTACGAGCATTTTCCTGAACCTCAGGAGGAATAATGAGTGAAGCAGTGGAAGGTGCCGGTGCGCTCATAGTGACTGTAAAAAAATTGAGGAATCACACAACAGCAAGAGAACAACAGGTTCACTGTCTGTTCTCAAGTGTTACATGAACTATTGGAGAGAATATATTGAAAGGCTTAATGAATGTCAACTCAAAGACGGTATTTATTCAAACCAGGATAATACTTCGAACGAAGCGGTCGCTGGGAACGGGAAATTTGCCGGGGGCATCGATTCAATTCGGGAGTCGTATTTCATATAGAAATTTGCCCCTTTACCAGATCCCGTGCCGAAATCGGTGGAATTGATCTCTTTTGTAATAAATGTCCCATTTATTCGAATTTGTTTCATCGGGGAAGTGTTTGCTAATCCGCTGCCTAAAGTCGCATTTCTGTCAGAAAAGAGGGAGCCATCAACACGAATCGGTAAGGTTTTGAACGTCAAGTCACCTGCGCTGACGAGCCCCAACATATCGGTCGACGAAGGATTCGATATCGGATCTGTGGCATATTGAAGGTTCCCTTCAATAAATGTAGAACCCAAAGATGAGGACGGGGTTGTTCCGGTAGGGACAGTCGATGCAATTGATACCTGTCCTTTTAGCGTTCCTTGAACATGCAGTGCGCCATTATTGATACAAATATAGCCATTCGGAGCGAACGTCGTCAGAGCTTGCGGTGCACTCCAGGCACCGGCCGAGCTCGTTTTATATTGAACAGTCCCATCGACAAGGAAATTCAACCATAATTCTCCTCCGTTTTGGTACATTCCTCCAGTTGAAGCGGCCGCTTTAATAGCATCGGCAGATGGCTTGTAATCCGGAAACGGAATATTGACGCCGGTCTGGTAACCGCCTAAAAACTTTGGAGTACCGGCTGTTGTTTTAATTGATCCGGCGGTCACTTTTTCGATAAATACCGGACCACCCTGAGTGGAAAGTGAATTATTGAAATGGATCGCTCCGTCGATGGTATCTCCCGTTCGCAGCTTTGCGGCAGCAGAAACGTTTCCGCTATACATTGCAAATTTTGCAAATGTGCTTGGTGCAAGGAGCACCCTCACCGTATGACTTTCAGTTTGATATGTTCCGGTGGAGGTAACGGTCACTTTCCCAGACGCCGAATCGTACAAAGAAACATTAATCAAGCCGCCGTTAAATTCCATATCGGTAAAACCATCCCGCCACGAATTATCGAGAAATATCTGATTGCATGCCAGGTTGGCGCCGGCCACGGCAATATTGTATCGCTGCGTATTTTCAAAATAGACAATAGCATTGTCTATCGATTCGGTTGCAACGTCAGTCATCGTCTTCCCGAAAAGCAGGAAGATTATTGTCATACCCATCACCATATAAATCGCGGTTCGTCCCATGACAGTGCCTCGTTACCGGTTATTCAAATTTTTTGCCACCAACCGGACCTGACGCCAATACGCCGATTGATAGACCGTATCATACGTCGCAGTGTTATAATATTTTGTCCACTTGATAGGATGTTCGGTCTGAATTGTGATCTGCAAATATTGTATTTCTCTCGGATCGGCGACCGGTGTGGTCAGGACATTCCGCAGTGCGTCAAAGTACTGGATATTGAATATCGTGACGCCGAGATTAACACCCACCGGTGTAGCATTGTTTTCAATCCGATACAGCAACTTGTCGTATGGATTAGGTGTCATACTTAATTCACTCGTTTCACCGACATAATATGTTAATGAATCGAGATTTCCATCCCCCCCTTCGGACAACATCGTCGGAAAATCGGTCCAGAATATGATTTTACTGGTGTCGGCATAACGTATCGCGTGCGTTGTAATAGGGATTTTGGAATAATCGAGGCAATACCCAATTTTCCGAAAATCGTATTCGAGCAGTTTGGCAATCTCGACAAGATTTTGCTGCACGATCAGATCCTCGCGGTAATCCTGCGAACGTTCCATCGTGGATCCGTTCAGACGCAGCCCAATCAACATTAATGTCCCGAAAACCATCGACGATGCAATCAAATCAAGTATTGTTTGCGAACCCATACTCTGTGTGTCCTATCGAAAGTACCAATAGCTGAAGACCGATTTAAATACCAGCGTATCCGGCCGGGGTGGATTGACGGAATAATCGACCAAATAATCGCTGGTAACATATACCGTTACTAATTTGTTGAAAGTTTTCGACGTCGTGGTACTTATGGTATTCCCAGAAATGTTAAGAAACTGAATATATCCTCGTGTTTTGAATATGGCGGAATTCTCGAGCGTATCGATTCGTTCATAATCGTGGAAATCGTCGATATCATCGAACAAAGCTGCCGTCGTCTCGTCGACGTCAGTTCCAAAGTCGGCGGCAGCAGTGAGGGAGGATATTTCCGTCGCAAGTAAAAAGGTATCGACGGTTGCTTCGTCAAACGATAGGCTGTTTGCATGCTCCAACAGTGACGTACCGAGTGATGTGGCGGTGATCCGGTATTCGGACATATCTTTTGTGAATCCGACGTCGAGTGTCACTGTATTCACATTCAAAATCAGACGTCCCATCATCATCAGGGCCATAATCGTCAACAATGTCTGTCCAAGTCCCATATTAAGAGTATACCTGTTAGATGTTGTCGAGGCAAGTTAATTTATTCTAACGTCGGATGCTGTGGCGTAGGACACTGGTGCCGGGCGGACTGTTGGTTCAGCACCGATCTCTCTTTTTCCCCTCCGGTACCGGATACCGGTGAGTTTGTTGATCGGTAGTGTATTGTTACTCACGCGAGGGATGTACTCTTGTTATTCTTCTTCGACCGTGCTGGCGATCACCTCTTCCAACGATGTCATTCCTTCCAGCATACGTTCCATACCGGAACGCCGCAATGTCCACATGCCGTCTTTAGACGCCTGTTCCCGAATTGAATTTTCATCCACCTTTTCTCCGGCGTTCAGAATGATATTTTTAATCGCTTTCGAAAAATAGAGCGCTTCATGAATGGCGGCCCGCCCTTTATACCCGCCGTTGCATTTATCGCAGCCGACCGGTTTATAAAACGTATGCTTTGCGACTTCTTCTTCGGTAAAGCCGAATTTCAACAGATCATCCTTTTCGGAATCATCCATCGGTGCTTTGCAGATTTTACACAGTGTCCTGATCAGCCGCTGTGCAACGATAATGTTGATGGCATATGCGATCAGGAATGGTTCGATCCCCATCTTATAAAGACGGGCAACCGCGCTCGGTGCATCGTTGGTGTGCAGTGTTGAAAACACTAAGTGACCCGTGTTGGCAAGTTTGATAGCCGTCTCAGCAGTAATTTTGTCTCGCATTTCACCGACAAGAACGATATCCGGATCGTGACGCAGTATACCGCGGATCGATTGTTCGAACGACATTTTCGGACCGATCTTCAGCTGCCGTGCACCTCTAATGATGTACTCGACAGGTTCCTCAATTGTCAAGACGTTCACCGTCGGATCAATCACCTGATATAATGCGGCAATCAATGTTGTAGATTTACCGGATCCCGTCGGACCGGTTAGAATCACGATTCCCTGCGGTTTATTGATCGCCTTGTTAAAAAATCCCCTGGCGGGCCCCTGCAAACCGAGCTTGTTCAGATCGGTAATCACCTTCCGGTCGTCGAGCACACGAATGACGACGCTTTCAAACTTGTTCTTAAATTCCGTCGTTACGATCGGCATAATGGAGACACGGAACCGGAGCTGGTGACCGTCGATCACGCGTTGGACGAAACCGTCCTGAGACATTTCACGTTCGAACCGGTCGACACCTTTGGTCCTGTCCTTGACCACCGCCATGACCGCCTCCGGCATAGTCCCTTCCTGGCAATGCCAGATTTTCAGATTGCCGTCGACGCGAAACATGAAATTTGTTTTATTCCCTTCCGACGCTACGATGTGGACGTCACTGACTCCCGACCGGACCGCTTCCACCAGACACCCTTCGAAAAGATTTGCGAGTGCACTTTTGTTTATTTCTGCGTTTAGCAGATCTTCATCGACCTGTGCTTCATCATCGGGCGTTTCGACGCTGATCTGGTTGTCTTCCAGGAGTTTTAAAAATTCGTTCTGCGGCGGAATGACCTGCTCAAGAAGGTTTTGAAGATCTTTCAAGCGGCAATAGGTAATCTCATACTTCTTTACGTTGAAATTACGGGCAATAACCGGAATGTTTCTGTCGGTCGGATCAGAACAGATAATGACCAATTTATCCGGTTGTTTGTCGTCAAACTTCAGCGGGAGCATTTTGGTTTGTATGAGCAGGTCTCGGTTTCCGTCCGGCAACCCGTCGACCATTTTCTTGATGAAGTCGATGCGGTTTTTTTCGATGTTCTCGTCAGCGATATAAATTTCGCGGAACGCATAAAGATTGGCTACTTCCCGAAAAACGGCATCATGATCGGCGTTGAATTCGGTGACGAGAATCTGTCCGAGATTGCGGCGCTCTTTCTTCGTCGCTTCCGTTTCTTTCACGCGCAGGGATTTCTCCAGCGTCTCGTAGTCGATGATCCCCTTCTTCAGCAGTGTATACCCAATCTTATCGGTAATATCTACGTCGGCCATACGTCAATACCCATTTAAATTAGAACAACGTGGAAATAAAGTGCAGCCAACTTCCTGGTGCTTTCGGTTTGATCGTTGCTGTTTCGGAAGACACAAGCGTCAATGCCGTCAGTACTATCATAATGATCATTGATATTACCAATTGGATCATATCGATTGCATTGCGCATCCGGTAACTTGTCTCTTTTTCATAATACTCGGCAAGCTGCATCGCAGTATTTTTCACTGTGCCGGTCTCAGCACCGGAATGGAATCTCGATAAAGCCGTTTTGGTAAAGACACCTGTCGCTTCGAACGCTTCGGTGATGCCGGCACCTTTATCGGTCATCAACGGAAGCGCAATTGTTTTGATCTGCGATTCCATATATTTGTTACCGCAGGCTTCCGATGCCATTCGAATCACCTCGATGTTTTCTCCGGAACCGGAATAGAGTGCATAAAACACACGGCAAAAAATTTCGATGCTGGTTTTGTGAAGCAGGTCACCGATTGCAGGAACCTTCCACATATATTGATCGATGTAGTATCTCCCCTTTTCCGTTGCGGCAAAGCGGCCAAACAGTATGACAGGAATGATAAACATCAACGACAGCCACACGATATTGGACGTGATGAAATCACTCAATTCCAATGTCGCCGCAGTCATAGGTGGAAGTTCGATTTTAAATTTCTGGAACAAACTTGCGGTAGCAGGGAAAATGTAGGCGACATAATATCCCACGGCGATGAAGAGGATAAACAGTGTCACTACCGGCATAATCAATGCGCTTTTCAGATCTTTATTAAATTGCAGATTGCGTTCCAGAAACTTCGCTGTGCTTTCAAAGATCTCACCCATATTTCCGCTTTTGGATGCCAGACCGAGCATATGGGCGGCAAACTTACCCAACTCTTTTTCATGCTTTTGAAATGCTTTTTCGCTGTCTTTCCCCTGTTTCAAATCCTGATTGATCTCACGAAGCGCTTCACGCAAAGTTTTGTTTTGTATGTCGTTTATCAACATCGCCATCATGTCGTTAAAAGGGAGTTTCTGGCGGATAAGGTCGGCACTGACACGAACAAACGACACCACCTCAATCGGCGGGACCTTTCCCGCTTTACTTTCGAATAGTTTCTTCCGGACATAAACGACGGAATATCCCATCTTCCCTAATGCATCAGTAACCTCCTGCTTCGTGAATGCCTTTTGTTCACCATCTATTGGTTTTTCATTCCCCTTTTTTACACGATAGAGGAATGTTGAGCGAGCATGGATCGACGACACTTTAAACTTTCTCTCGCGGGCCATCTGTGCGGCTTTTTCTTTCGCGATTTTGATGTTTTCAGCTTCGATGATCCCTTGAACAGGCTTGCCGCTCAGCGAGACACCGTCAATACGAAATTGAGCCATACATTTTTTGGAAGATTTGAAGGTTTTGGTAGTGCATTTGTAGCGGTAAGATACAATCGCAGAGGGAGAAAATCAACTAACGGATTCCCCCTTTAAAACAAAAAAAACGCCGATACTTATTGCGTACCTGAGCGTGGTTAAATTGAAACGGTATTTTTACTGAATATTAATAATGTCGCGAGGACCGCTGGGTAAGACCGTTATTTCTATGATGATGCTGTCACCGTTCGTTTGTACTACATTCCCCGTCCCTCTGAATACCGCCGAATCGTTGTTCGGTGTTCCGACGACATAATACCTGCCATTTGCATTGGCGAGAAACTTATCCGTTACCAATTTATCAATGGTAAGGCCTACAAATGATTTACCACCTCCACCCATCGATGTCGGACGTCCATAATAGTGGCGCGCTTTTGCCGCAACATGCAACAAATCGGTCGTCATTGCATTGCGGTTTGAACTTGCTGCATTATCGCTGAAAAGGGCCAGTGCAACTGCGACAGCAATGCCGACGATGATCACGCCAAGTATTATCAGTAGCAATTGCTGTTGTCCCATTGTGAATTATGCTCCTTGGTTATACAAAAAAGAAAATCTATCGTGCCATAATGGCTGGCACGATAGATTCTCATTAATCATTAGTCCAATGTCGGCAAAGCAGTTACAGACGACCATGAACCAAGTTGATACCCGGTAGCAGTCACAGTCATGGTTACCGAAGGATATGAACCATCGGTTTGCTGAGTTTTTCCATAACCGGTAAACACAACCTGAGTTGCATCACCAACCGTCGTGACTTTATAGATACCGTTGTCATTGTCAGCGAATGCCGAAGAGACAAGGACCGTATCGTTACTGATTCCCGTAAAGGCATTTCCACCACCGCCAAGAGCTTGCGGTTTTCGATAAAACTGCTGCGCTTTTGCAGCAAGCTGAACGAGATCGTTCGTTACCGCATCTCTGTTGGCGCTGATCGCGTTATCCTGAAACATGGTGATACCGACCGCTACCGCGATACCGACGATGATCACTCCGAGAATGATCAAAAGCAATTGTTGTTGTCCCATAATACTACTCCTTTATGATGTGGAAGATGTGATTTAAGATAATTCCCCTTTGTGTGACCTATATCCGAGCAAGCATTGTGCCAGAATATCGGTCATGAGTTTTCTTAAATTACGCCGAATTTATTTTTATAACGGAAATTTTTTCCTACAACAAGTATTTTTTACCTATTGTCCAGCCATTGAGTGCAATAATATCTTAACTAAAACATCTTATAACCGTTCAGAAGATACAATCTTCATAATTAATATGCAATAATCTGATTCTGCCAAATATGCTCGTAAAATTCTAATATTCTGAAAGATACAGCCTGTTCTCCTGATTTTTCTTTAATGAATCTATATTTATTGAATTCCAACTATTTTGATAAACATTTTGAATTATGTGAAAAGCGGGGAAATATTTTTTCCTTTTTTCATATAAAAGAGACAGTTTCACCCGCATTGAGATCCTACCGGGGGTAAAATCCAATGATTTTTGGCCATGATCTATTGCAATTTCAAAAAAACCAAAATTTTGATACAGGTCGAAAAGGGTCTCATAATTTTCGCTCCGGATTGCATCGGTATCGGCTTCCTTTATGTTGTCGATTGCGTTTACCATCGAATCCACTTTGAGAGTTAATTCCGCATCAGGAAATACCTGACTCAAACGATCGTATGCACGATACCCATTGAGGGAATCTTTTTGCTGAAAAGAGACAACAAAATCATATACATACGCCAGGGCAAATGTACTGTCTTCCACCCGGCTTTGTCGAATATACTGAAGTGCCAAGGCGTTTAGATCACAACTCCAATATTTGATTCCGATAGCCAACAAATGATCTGCGCGCTGAAAATCCGTCATTGACGTTGTTTGATATCTGCGGAGAAGATCGAGTATTGACTGATGATATGACGCCAACTGTGCATACATCAATCCCTGTTGCTTTTCATACAAACGGTCTTTGTAATATCGCACACTGTCGATTTGACCGATTGCGTGTTTCGTTAACAACGCGGCATACATTAAATGAATATTCTTTTGCGTCACGGGATCGTTATGCTGTATAAACGTATCTGCCGAAGCATATCGCTGATGTTTCATATCATCAAACAGGGGTGCATATCGTCCGGCGTTGACAATAGTTTCGTCGAATGAAAGGACTTTGTAAATTTCCGCAGTACCGTCCGAATAGACCGGAAGAAAAGAATACACGGTATTCATACCGATCTGGTATTCGTAATCTCTCCAACCGGATTTGTTTTTTAAAGTCACGACATAGTGTATATCGTAATCGCGAATTGCCCCGTTGAACGATGAGACCGATTCCAGCGAGCCGAGGGTGACAACTTTGTGTGATGCGAGAAAGAATGCCAGTTCTTTATATTGCGACAGTACAACGCCGGAGTCATTGGCATGTGTGTTCAACCATTGTGCTACGCCGGGAAGAGCGATCTGGCTATGCCGGGTCCATTCGTTTTCATTGTCTGACGCCATAAATGTGCCGCGCGGATCATCGATTAACTTGTGTTGCGTTATGACAAATGTTGCCGACCATAGAATACCCGGCACCATACAGATCATTACTCCGGTAATCAAAAGCGCTTTGACTCTCTTCGATCTCCCTTTCATAATCGTGTGTAATGCAGAGGCGAACCACAGTATACACAGAAGATATACCGGGAAGAGAAATCGAATATCGAAAACGGGATATAATACTAACACAAGACTATACGAAACAAAAAACAACAGCGCGAGAGTATCTCGTTTTTTACGATTGAAGTCGCTCCACGCACCGTATGCCGCCATTGCAATACTGATGACACCGAGGATAAAAGAAAATAGAAGCACAGTCCGTGATGCAACGGATAGTATTTCCGATGTACCATCGACCAGTGACATCCAGGGGGTCGCAAACGCCCCCTCCCCTGTATTAAAGACGGAAGAAAATGCAAAATTAAAGAGGTGCTCCGAATAGTATCGCCCATTGAGAACTATTCGATGAAGAAATTCATCAATTAAACTCGAATTCTCTGAAGTAAGAACATTGCTGAAGAAAAGCGACGCGTTCCTCAACGCCGGTTCTTCAATTGTCCCATAATACACTTCGTTGCGGATATACCACGCGCTGTAGAGGATGATCGGCAGGAAAAAAGCAATAATCGCTTTGGAATACTGTTTTCGGTATGCAAAATATCCGGTAACAATAAATATCGTGATCAAACCCACTTCGCGCGAAAAAACGGAGCCAATCACCGCAGCAAGAATCCCGTAAAAATTCAGATCGATTTTTAGCCCGCCTGAATCCTTCGAAAGGAGATAGAGCAGGAGAACAAAAAAGAATCCAAAGAGTAACTCGGATAAAATTTGAGTGGTTAGAATTATAACGAACGGATGGACGGAAAACATCACCGCCGCAAAGAGTGCAACGCCGGGGCTGTAGTTTTTTCGTACAGAGGTAAAAATGAGCAGTATTAATGCCGCCGCAATAAAAATGTTCAATCCTTTCATCGCCACAATATCGGAAGGCGCCCCATACGCTATCGGTGCAAGAAGAATTGAATACAAAGGAGAATGTACTACGTAACGGGATGCTTCCGGGGAAGTATAATCCGTGAAGCCTTTGAATAGCGAAAGGGAGTTGGCCCAGGCAATATACCGAGCACTATCCGGTGTATAGAGAAGCAGTGTATTGAGCGAATGAATGCAGGCGACGATAAATAGAAGTATAAGAATTCCGACAGCGATATGGTATTTCCACTTTTGCATTAACATTCTTAAAGCAGAAACGCCTAAATTTTTATTTGTCATTTCAGTAGCACCATTTTTCTGCTCATGATGTTTGTCCCCGATTTTAATATATAAAAATAAACACCCGACGATAATTCGCTACCGGAGAATGAGACGGAATAACTTCCCGGCACAAGTCGTTCATTGACCAATTTCGCCACTGTTTCTCCGAGAATCGAATAGACGGAGAGAGAAACGTCAGATTCAAACGGGACGGAAAATGATATCGTCGTCACGGGATTGAATGGATTCGGGTAATTCTGTCCGAGCATCAATGTATGCGGGATCTGTCCGGTGGATCGTGAGACCGACAATACTTGCTGTACTGCTGCCTGTGCGTCGACTTTTCCGTTCCCCCATTGTGCCGATGCTGAAACGCCGGTAAATCCGTCTTTTACCGCCGTTGCATTTATTTTCGCCCTGATCTGGGCTGGTGTAAGATCATTTTTCGCCTCGAGCATCAGTGCGGTCAATCCTGCGACATGCGGAGCCGCCATGCTCGTTCCCTGCTCAATAACATACTTCCCCGCCGGAGTAAGCAACAATGCGGGATGAAACGAAGCAACACCGGAGCGGGCAGCTCCGATGGCTTGACCCGGTGCACTGATATCCGGTTTTTGTCGTCCATCACGTGTCGGGCCCATACTGCTGAATGAGGAAAAATTATTCGTACGGTCTTGTCCACCATATGACCATGTATCTCCATTTAAATCAGACCACGACCATTTCGTCACGTATGCACCGACGGTGATGCTGTTTTCCGCAGTTCCGGGCATGCCGATAAGTTTGGTAAATGAGTGTCCAGTGGCAAATTCCACCGGATCGTCGTCATCATCGCCGACGATTGAGGATCCTGCAAGCCACATATCAAACGCACCTCCTTGAGAAACGGTATTCGCCGTGACAGTAATCGTCCACGTTCCGGCGGAGGGTGGCTGCGCCGATGAATTATCATAGATTTCGATAACACATTCCCTCGCTCCTTTTGAATTGACGGAACCGTTGTTGGAGATGCGGACAAATCCGTTCGCGGTGGCACCTGTTTGATTCACACCCGTATTCGCCGACACGGTGGTGTTGTTTGGAGTCTTTACTGAGACGGTGTATGTATCGCCGTTCGAATACCACGTCGAAAAGTAAACATAATCATTGACCGACCCTCCTTCGGGGGTATATGCCGGAATCGTAAACGTGAAGACCTTGCTGGCTGCAGCAGCGAGCGTTCCGCCGCCGTAAATTGCATCCGATCCTTCGTTCCCCGCGGCAATCACAATCTGTCGTCCGCTTCCGGACGACAGTTCGGATTCCACCGCGACTTCTTCGGCAGCTGTTCCGTCGTGCGCACCATCGTGACTGCCAAGGCTCATATTAATGACAAAGGGCTTTCCCGCAGCAACCGCTTTTTGCCGTATGTACGAAATTCCGTTGATGATATTCGTCGTGGAAAATCCATTATCTCCCGCTTTCACAATAATCAAATCTGCTTCGGGCGCAACACCGGTATATTTTCCCGATGAACCCGATCCATCGCCGGCAGCAGTGCTTGCCACATGTGTGCCGTGTCCGCTGAGATCTTCCTCTTGAACAAATCCGGCCGGAGTACCGTCCAATTCGTTGTTGATCTCAGTCGTGTCGTATTCCGCACCATAGTTGAATTCTGCCGGACCAATACTGCTGCGGCCGTCAGTCTGATCCCAGAGATAGAGTATCCTTGTCTTGGTGGTATCGCTGTCCTTGCGGAAATCTGGGTGCTGCCAATCGATGCCGCTATCGATAATTCCGACGATCACATTTTTTCCCTTATAGACGGTACTGTTCACCTGACCCGAATGGATTTTATCGACTTTCATAGCAAGAAGACTTTTATCGAGTTTCGGGTACCGTATCTTCGGCGCTTCAATATAGACGGTGCTTTCAAGTTCGCTGAGAGAAAGCATCTGTGCCGCCGTCATTCGTGCTGTATAGAAATTACCGTACCGTGCCAGCGGAGTAACTCCGAACTGTGCCGCATCATCGACAGATGCTGAATACACGATACAATCGGTAGCAGCAGTCCCTTTCAAGTAATATTTAAATAATCCCGACGGCGATTTGGTTGTACCGGAAAGAATGCTCTGCTCAAGTTCATCCCAAAAACGGACATCAATCTTCTGTGTATCGAATGAATGCTGGGCGGTACCGATTGATAAAATCAGGAGAACCATCGAGACGCCTGTTCGCAGTTTCATATCTGCTCCATTAATGTGATTATCGAGGACGGAATAATTTTGAATGGTCGATCGACAGAACATTCGTATGACGGCATAATGAATATATTTGTTCTTTTGTCAAATGACCGAGAGCAACATGTTGATTGGGGAAGGAAAGAGAAGGGAAATCACCCCGGATTCCTGTCGTATCAGACAGAGTGACGACAATTTCATATGCCGTAACACCATTATTATCGTCTGCCAATCGTGCGGATAATAGCGCCGAGATCTTCCCGTCCTGCGGCTGCTGCATTGCCGGGTAACACCCGATCAGGGTCATCAGCAAAGCCGCAGCGACGGCACGATTAGGCATTCTTACCATGGCAGTTCTTATATTTTTTCCCGCTGCCGCAGGGACAGGGATCGTTCCGGCCGACTTTGTCGCCCGAAATAATCTGTTGAACTTTGGGTGCCTGCTGCTGACGCGGTTCCCCATCCTCCGCATCGATCGTTCCCTGCAATCCCATTCCGGCGGACGCCGCATGGGTCATGGTCATACGGTCACGCTGCGGAGCGCGCCGCTGTAATTGTGACTGTACCTGCGCCTGATTTTCGGGGAAGAGTTTAAAAACGAGATTCAGCGATTCACGGTTGATCATACCGATCAACTCGATAAACATTTTGTACGCTTCGGATTTGTATTCAAGAATCGGATCCTTTTGCCCGTACGCGCGGAGATAGATACCCTCCTTGAGGTCGTCCATCTCCCGCAGATGTTCCTTCCATCGCGCATCGATGACTTGCAACAGTGCTATCTTCTGGATAAAATTCATTGCATCGTCACCGACCGTCTCCCGTTTACGCTTCAGAAACTTCATCGCCTCGTCAAGTGTCCGCTCCCGCATCCCTTCGGCTCCCAGCCGCTGGAATTCTTCCGGCGTCACATCGAGCCCGATCAGCAGGTTCGTACGGAGTTCTTCTTTGATCTCTTCGATATTTCCCGTCTCATACTGCCGCTCAAGAATATCCGCAATATAATCATCCAGCATCGAAGTGATATCGTCTTCGAGATGTTCGCCGAGTAGAGCGTGGCGTCGTTTTGCATAAATCACTTCGCGCTGTTGGTTCATCACGTTGTCGTATTCCAGCAAACGTTTTCTGATACCAAAGTTGTTCTCTTCAACCTTTTTCTGCGCCCGTTCGATCATCCGCGTAATCATCGGATGTTCGATGACTTCCCCTTCTTCGGCGCCGAGTTTCGTCATAATGCCGGCAATACGGTCGCTGCCGAACAGACGCATCAAATCGTCCTCAAGCGACAGATAGAATTTTGTCATCCCCGGATCGCCCTGACGGCCTGCACGTCCGCGCAACTGGCGGTCGATGCGCCGCGCTTCATGGCGTTCCGTTCCTATAATCGCCAGACCGCCGGCCTGGACAACGCCCGGGCCGAGTTTGATATCCGTACCGCGTCCTGCCATATTGGTGGCAATTGTCACGGCGCCGGGAAGACCGGCATTCGAAACGATTTCCGCTTCGCGCTGATGTTGTTTCGCGTTCAGCACATTGTGCGGTATCCGTTCCCTTGTGAGCAATCGGCTGATCGTTTCGGAAACTTCGACGTTCGTTGTACCGACCAGCACCGGCTGTTTCTTTTCACGGAGCGCTTTGATCTCGGCGATGACGGCGTTATATTTTTCCCGTTTCGTTCTGTACACCAAATCATTCAGATCCTGCCGCACCACCGGTTTGTTCGTCGGTATCACCACCACATCTAATTTGTAGATGTCAAAGAATTCGGCGGACTCGGTCTCGGCTGTACCGGTCATACCGGCAAGTTTCTTATATAACCGGAAATAATTCTGCAGGGTGACCGTTGCCAGCGTCTGCGTATCCCGTTCCACCTGCACTCCTTCTTTCGCCTCGATTGCCTGATGCAATCCGTCGGAATACCGGCGTCCGTGAAGGATCCGGCCGGTAAACTCATCCACGATTTGTACTTTGCCGTCATCGGTGACGACGTACTCGACATCCTTTTCATATAGCGAATAAGCACGCAACAGCTGACGCACTGTATGGATGCGTTCGCTCCGTTCCGCATAGATCTTATTGAATTCATCCTTTTTCAGCTGCTTTTGTTCTGGGGAGATTGAGGCATCGCCTTCAACGGCACTCAACTCCCCGCCGATATCCGGAAGGATAAACATATCCTTATCCATTCCGCTCGCCAGGAATTCTCTTCCTTTTTCGGTCAGATCGATGGAATGGTTCTTCTCGTCGATGGAATAATACAGTTCATCGTCGATTTCATTCATTCGTTTGTTTTGCTCGGCCATGTAGACGGACTCGGTTTCGAGCATCAACTTTTTCTGAGGACCTTCGGCGAACATCTTCGCAAGTTTCTTGTTCTTCGGGTCACCGCGGTAACCACGCAGGAAGAGTATACCGGCGTCGCTCGTTTTGCCGTCAGCAAAGAATTTCTCTGCCTCACCGACGATGCGCGCTACCATACTGCGCTGCGTGCTCACCAACCGTTCGACGCGCGGTTTCATTTCATTGTATTTGTGGTCGTCCACATCGACCGGCCCGCTGATAATAAGCGGCGTCCGCGCTTCGTCGATCAACACGGAATCCACTTCGTCGACGATTGCATAATTGTGGCCCCGCTGTACCATCTCGTCTGAGGTATGCACCATATTATCGCGGAGATAATCGAAGCCAAACTCGTTGTTCGTACCGTAGGTGATGTCGCAGTTATATTGTTCGCGGCGGATGAACGGATTTTGATTCTGAACAATGCAGCCGACGGTCATGCCGTGGAAATTGAAGACCTTCCCCATCCATTCGCTGTCGCGTCGGGCGAGATAATCGTTCACCGTCACCAGGTGAACGCCGCGTCCGGACAACGCATTCAGATACATCGGTGCAACCGCCACCAGCGTTTTTCCTTCACCGGTCGCCATTTCCGAGATTTTCCCCTGATGCTGGACAATGCCGCCCATCAATTGAACATCGTACGGCACCATTTCCCATTTCATCGTATGGCCGACCACATCCCACTCTTGTCCTACCAGACGGCGGCAAGTGTCTTTGACGACGGCGAACGCTTCCGGGAGAAGTTCGTCCAGCGTCTCTTTGATGGTCGTATATTCTTCTTTTTTAATTTCGTCGAGCTGATTGAAGAGTTCTTCGCGCTTGGCCGGGTCGGATTCCGTTTTCAATGCGGTGTTTATCTCCTCGATCTGAGTCTGTGTTTCACTTATGGCGTCGGTAATCCTCGATCGGAATTCCTGTGTCTTGGCGCGCAATTCGTCATCGCTCAACGATTGGAGTGTTGCATAATGGTTATTGATCTCCTCAACGATCGGCAGGAGTGACGAAACGTCTTTTTCTTTTTTGCTTCCGAACAGCGAACTGAAAAACTTTAACATCGTAATCCTTTACTCTATGCTCTAATAAACTGATCTGTTGAATTCTTTATACTGTGCGTTTTCCGCTCACCCACTGTGTTTCCGTGTATCCCTCGATAAAGTTCGCGTACCTCGCCATAACAAATAAGAGATCGGACAACCGGTTCAGATATACGATGACCGTCGTACCGATTTCTTCGTTCCGTGAAAGCCGCACAACGGAACGTTCCGCGCGGCGGCAGACTGTCCGCGCGAGGTGCAGATGAGCCGCAATTGCCGATCCGCCGGGAAGGATGAACGATTTCAACTGGGTCAACTCAGCCTCATACCGATCAATCAATTTTTCCAAACCCACGGCGTGGGAGTCAGTAATCCTCGGAATCGCAGTGCTTCGTTGCGTTCCGGGAGTTGCCAGATCTGCGCCGACTTCGAATAATTGATGCTGCAGCATATCGACGGTTTCCGCAATTGCGGGATGGGGTTTCAGCGTACTAATAACGCCAAGAACGGAATTTAATTCGTCCACCGAACCGTACGCTTCTATACGGAACGCATCTTTCGGGACTCGCTCGCCTCCAAAGAGGGCTGTTTCCCCTGTATCGCCTGTTTTCGTGTATATTTTCATTGTATGTCGTAAAACAGGTGTAGGACACCTCGAAGGTGTCCTACACCTGAATATTGGTAAAATTACAATTTCTTTTCCGCATCTCCAAAATAAAAAGCCCCGCACACATGGCGGGGCCGAATTCGCCGTAATTGGTTATTTCTTCTTCGAACGGATATTCCAATAATGTGGCAATTCATTAAAGAAATGCACCGACGTCCGAATACCACCGTAGAAATTATCGATGTTCAGAAATTCGTTCGGCGAATGAGCATTCTCATCCGGCAGGCCGAATCCGAGTAGCACCGTATCGAGTCCGAGTAATTTCTTGAACTGAACGACAATCGGAATCGATCCACCCTCGCGTTGATACAACGGCTTTTTACCATACCCTTTTTCCAATGCTGCAACAGCCGCTTTTACGCCGGCGCTGTCTATTGGAGTGATTGCCGCTTCACCGCCATGGAGGAACCGCACCTGTACATCGATAGTTTTCGGCGCGATCTTTTTCAAATGTTTTTCCACTAACTTTGAGATCTTCCCTGAGTCCTGATCCGGCACCAGCCGGCAGGATATCTTGGCAAATGCTTTTGCAGGCAGCACCGTCTTTGCTCCTTCACCGGTGTATCCGCCCCAGATGCCGTTGCACTCCAATGTGGGACGAGCCCAGACTCGTTCCAGAGAAGAGAAACCTTTCTCACCATAGAGTTCCTTTACACCAAGCTCCTTCGCATATTTCTTTTCGCTGAAGGGAAGTTTTTTGAAAGCGTCACGTTCTGCTTTGGATAATGATCGAACATCCTTGTAAAATCCCGGAATCGTTACTTTGCCGTTTTTGTCGTGTAGCGATGCAATCATCTCGGAGAGCGCCTGAATCGGATTATGCACCGATCCGCCGAACGAACCGGAATGAAGATCGCGGTTCGGGCCGTTGACTTCTATCTCGAGATACGACAGTCCGCGCAATGCATAACAAATGGACGGAACGTCTTTTG
The DNA here is from genome assembly GCA_964371615.1 of uncultured Chitinophagaceae bacterium. Lineage (GTDB taxonomy): Bacteria > Bacteroidota > Ignavibacteria > UBA10030 > UBA8401 > SpSt-333. Next base: position 976,292 of record CAYJMS010000001.1, on the reverse strand, counting down.
CGAACATGCTGGAGTCCGAGATGAGAACGAGATCGGCTTTCAGCAGGTCTTTGTGTTCCTTCACAAATGATTCCAGGTTTTCGCTCCCGACTTCTTCCTCTCCCTCGATCAGCATTTTAATATTCACGGGAAGCGAACCGTTCTGTTTCATCAATGCTTCGATTCCCTTGAAATGAATGAAGACCTGTCCTTTATCATCAGCGGAACCGCGCGCAAATATCTTTTCTCCTTTGATCGTCATTTCGAACGGAGGAGAATCCCACAGGTTCAGCGGATCGACCGGTTGAACGTCATAGTGGCCATAGAATAATACCGTCGGAGCGCCGGGCGCCTCCAACCATTCGCTGTATACCACCGGATGGCCGGCAGTCGGCATCACACTGGCATTCTTCATGCCGATCGTTTTCATATGGTCGGCAACCCAATTGGCACATCGCAGCATGTCGCTATTGTGTGTCGATTGCGAACTGACGCTGGGAATAGCAAGGAAGTCCTTCAGTTCGTTGAGGTATCGTTGTTTATTGGATTCGATATACGAAATAACATGTTCCATACGATCTGCCTTTCTGATAGAAGTAGTATAATAACTGCGTTAAAAAAATATACCCATGACTTGATGGAAAAGCAACAAACAAAGAAGCCCTTTGTCGTCAAAGGGCTTCTTTCTACTTCCATTATTTCTTATTGAACAACTTCGTCCATTCGAACTTCTTCCTCTTTTTCCAGTTCGTATTATGGTACAGGTAACTGAATATTAGAGGAACAACCGTTGTCGCTTCGGCATAGACCATTTGTTCGAATACTGTATCAACTTTTCCCCAGGAACTTGCTTCTTTCAGCGTTGAGCTCGAACAGGCGCCGTCGCGCACATCGGCTACCGTAATCTGGATCGCATACTGGTGCATCGGCACATCGACTCCGAGCACTTCGGCACAGACGACCGTATCCTGGACGAAGTTTTTCGGCACTCCTCCGCCGATCATAAACAATCCGGAGGTCTTTGCCTTCATCTTGATTTGTGTCAGTTCGTAAAAATCCTTCACCGAATCGATGGAGACGTACGGTTTGCCTTGTTTCATCCGCTCATGCTGATGCAACACCAGGCCGAATCCGGCGCTGGAGTCGGTGAATGCCGGACAGAAGATCGGGACATTATGCTCATAGGCCAACTGCACCAACGAATGTTTCTTCTTTCCGTACTTCTTCAGGTATTTGCCCATTTCAATGATGAATTCGCGGGAGGAATACGGACGGGGATCCAGCATATCGGCGATGCTCTTGACTGTGCTGTCACAAGCCTGGAGTTCTTTTTCGTCGATGTAGGTATCGTAGATACGGTCCACATAATTTTTCCGCAGCATGGAATCATCGATCGACGGCGTCCCTTTGTAATGCTTGAAACCGAGTCCTTCAAAAAAATCCATGTCGACGATTGAGGCCCCCGTCGCCACGACGGCGTCAATCATATTGTACTTGATCATGTCGGCATACACATTCATGCAGCCGCCGGCACTGGTGCTTCCCGCCAGCGAAAGAAAGATCGTGCAGTTCTTATTGCCGATCATCTTGGCAAAGATATCGGTCGCCCGTGCAGTATCGCGCGAACTGAACGACATGTCGCGCATGGCGTCGATGATCTTGGTGGAATCAAACGATGTGGCATCTACCTGTCGAACAGTTTCATTCAGTAGATTTTTCTTCTTCATTGCTGTGTCCTTCGTATTGGTAATTGAAAAATAAACATTTCCTCCACGGGTATTCGCCTCTGCATTAGAGATACCGGAGTTCCGGATGAAGGTACTGCTGCACGTAGTCCTTCACCGAATCCTCAAGCGATCTGAACGTAACGGGGCACCCCGCCGCAAAAATCTTTCGTGTATCGGCTTCCGTATGGTATTGATAGGCTCCGCGGAGTTCATCCGGCATTTCGATATATTCGATGTTCGGCACCGTACCCAATGCTGCAAAAATTGCTTTTGCCAGATCATTCCAAGTCCTGGCGGTTCCCGTACCGAGATTGAAGATGCCGTTGATTTTTGGCGAATTCAAGAGCCACCACATTACATCGGTGCAATCTTTTATATAGACAAAATCACGCACCTGCTCACCGTGTTTATACTCCGGCCTATACGATTTAAACAATCTGATCTTACCGATCTCCTGAATCTGGTTGTACGCCTTACAGACCAGGCTCTTCATCTCCCCTTTATGATATTCGTTCGGGCCAAAGACATTGAAAAACTTGATCCCTGCAACTTTATTCTGCATTCCGTTGTGCACTAGCCACTGGTCGAATACCTGTTTGGAGTATCCGTAGGCATTGAGCGGTCGCAACGTCATCGACGTCGCATCGTCGTCACTGAATCCCAGCGTGCCGTCGCCGTACGTCGCACCGCTGCTGGCATAGATAAACCGCGTTTTTTTCCGAACGGACCATTCCGCCAGCACACGGGTGTACCGGTAGTTGTTTTCCATCAGGTGTTCGACATCCTTTTCGGTTGTCGACGAATTCGCACCCATATGAATGATGGCATCAATCTTGGGAAGGCGCTCTCCCAGCAGCGCATCCAGAAAATGTTCCTTATAGAGATAATCGGTGAATTGCTTGCCGACAAGATTCTTCCATTTCGGTGATGTACCGAGTTCATCGACAACGAGGATGTCATTGATCCCTTTTTCGTTGAGCTTCGATACCATGGCACTTCCGATAAAACCGGCTCCCCCGGTGACGACGATCATTTTATTCCGACTCCTGTATCGACGGTTGAAGTGGTGGTGAGCAGTGCAAAATTATTCCCGTCCGCGGCTGTTGCCAGAAGCATGCCGTTCGATTCAACCCCCATCAGTGTTGCCGGCGCAAGATTTGCGACGACAATGATCGTTTTCCCGACCAGCTGTTCGGGTGATATTTTTTCGGCGATACCGGCAACAATTTGTCGTTGTTCGAATCCCAGATCTATCTGCACTTTCAACAACTTTTTCGATTTCGGGACAGGTTCCGCACTGATAACGGTCGCCGTGCGGAAATCTATTTTCGCAAAATCATCATACGCTATCTGCGGTTTGAGCGGCGAATGAATTTTTGGCGCTTGCGGTGTCACCGGCTGTTCCGGCGCCGGTGCAAGTTTTGACAATTCCTGTTCGATGACACTGTCCTCCAGTTTGGTGAATAGTATTTCTGCCATTCCCAGTGCATGGCCTGCTCTGAGGAACATCTCCCCGGCGGAATTCCACTGATCGTCGTTGAGTGATGCCGGGATATTCAGTGTTTTCCAGACCTTTTCGGATGTAAACGGCGTGACCGGTGAGAACAAAATACCCAACGAATGAACAATATTCAAACAGATGTTAATGGTGGTGGCGCACTGGCCGGGATCATGTTTTATTGTCTTCCACGGTTCGCTGTCGTTAAAATATTTATTAGCCGTACGGGCGACATTCATGATCTCCAGCGTCGCATCACGGAACTTGAACTGATCGAATAGCGCACCAATTGCAGCGGGTGCCTGTTTCAGATTCGCGACCATTTGCGCATCACGTTCATTTAAAGGACCGAGCGGCGGCACGGTGTTTTCGAAATTCTTTGCGGCAAATGTAACGGTCCGGTTGACAAAATTACCGAATATGTCGGCCAGCTCGTTGTTCGTTTTCGCCTGGAATTCTTTCCAATAGAAATCGGAGTCGCGATTTTCGGGCAGGCTCGTTGCAATGGCGTACCGGAACAGATCGGCCGGATAACGTTTAAGGACATCCAGGAGATCGATGGTATGGCCGCGGCTCTTGGAGAACTTCTCTCCTTCAAGATTATAGAATTCGTTGGCCGGAACATTATCCGGAAGAATATATCCTCCGGCGGCCATCAATTCTGCAGGGAAAACGATCGTATGGAATACGATGTTGTCCTTGCCCAAAAACGCAATATACCGAGTCGAATGGTCCTTCCAGTATTCTTTCCAACGGTCGGGCTGCCCGATCCGCTGCGCCCACTCTTTTGTCGATGAGATATACCCGAGTACCGCTTCGAGCCAGACGTAGATCACTTTTCCCGGCGCATCGTCCAGCGGCACCGGTATTCCCCACGTCAAATCGCGCGTTACCGCCCGGTCCTGCAGGCCTTCCTTCAGCCAGCTGCGGGTTTGCTGCAATACGTTTTCTTTCCATTCCCCAGCATGCGATTCGACATATCGTTCCAATGGCTGCTGGAACGAACCGAGTTTGAAATACCAATGCTTTGTCTTCTTTACCGTCGGCGTCTTTCCGCTGATAAGACTGACGGGTTTTTTGAGTTCCAATTGGTTGTAATACTTACCGCAATTATCGCATTGATCTCCGCGCGCTTTGTCAAAACCGCAGTACGGGCAGACCCCTTCCACATACCTGTCCGGCAGATACATGTTTGCATCGGCATCGTAGAACTGTTCCTCTTCCTTGGTAACGAGGAATCCTTTTTCAAGCAGGTCGATAAAAAATTCTTTGGATGTTTCGTGATGGATCGGCAGCGATGTGCGGGAGTAATTGTCGAAACTCATGCCAAACCGTTCGAATGCCTCTTTGTTTAAAGCATGGAACCGGTCGATAATTTGTTTCGGCGCGATTTTTTCTTTCTCTGCAGAAATTGTAATGGCGACGCCGTGTTCATCGGAACCGCAGATAAACAGCACCTCTCTTTTTTTGAGGCGTTGATAACGAACGTACATGTCCGCGGGGAGATAGCAGCCCGCCAAATGTCCCAAATGGATGACGCCGTTGGCATAGGGAAGCGCCGCGGTGACAAGTATTCTCTTAAAATTATTTTGCATCGAGTATCGATCGAATGTGAACCAGAACTGAGAGCATGATCAATGGAAGATACACATTTCTTCGCAGAAGTTCGAGCGATCTTTCTACGGCAACGAGGCATTGTTCCAACTGCCGGTGGCCGAATTTGCCGACAAAACTGTCGAGATCCGCGGACTGGTCAACATTGAACACCGTCGATGTTCGCTCGCGTACAATCAGTGCATCGCGGAAGAAAACGAGCAGCATCATAAGCAAATTTTCTGCTTCAGTCCGCTTATTCCCGGTCATATACTCTTCCTGCTCGTCGAAAAATCGCAGCGGCGACGGGCCAAGCACGCTCCGGAGAAAACCGACGGCATCGGTGCGATACCGGTTGAGATCTTCATTCAATAATTGCAGCGCACGGTGATAACTCCCCCCCGCCAACCGCGACACTAAGAGCGCGTGTTGTTTCTCCGCCTTTTCCCGCTGTTGCAATGCGCCGGCGATGTCATCATCCGTCAACCGTCCGCAATGTATGAGCTGGCAGCGGGAAATGATTGTCTGCTGTAATTGATCTTTGCGCGATGTCGTCAATATAAAATGCACATGCTCCAGCGGTTCTTCCAGAATCTTCAGCAGAGAATTGGCGGCGGCATCGTTCATTGCATCGGCGTCGAATATGAGAAAGACTTTTTTCCCCATTTCGGTGCTGCTCATCGACGATTCGCGTTTTATTTCGCGGATAGATTTAATTCGGATAAACTTCGCCTTAGGAATTTCGATGCGAATGTACGGATTTTGTGCTTTCTCCGCTGTTTGCCGCCGGATCTCCTCCATGACCTCCGTATCCACCGATTCTCCGTCTTCATTTTTCTCTCCATCCCCGCCGGGGAGAGGGAATATCAGTTTGAGATCAGGATGCTGAAGCGTATCGATCTTTTTACAACTCGGACAGGTGCCGCAGGCAGATTCCATGCCGGTATCGCACAAAAGCGTTCTGGCGAATTCAATCGCGACCGCATCCGCACCGACTCCTTCGTTGCCCCAGAAAAGGTACGCATGAGCAACCCGCCGCTGCCGGAGCGCCGTTTGCACTATGCGCTTTACGCGCGATTGACCGATGACGGTATCCCAATTAGAATGCATGCCCGATTCCAAAGTGTACCAGTGAAAAAGAATTCCTGAAAAACGACTGCTCATACAACCATTGTTGACCCGCCGGTTGTTTTGGGTCGTACAGACGCCAGGCAACATCGAATCGGAACGGTCCGACGAATGTTTCATACCGAACACCGAATCCGACAGCAGCGGCAACGTCCCGCAGTTTGACATCCGATGTCCGGTACCATGTATTCCCGTAATCGAGGAATGTTACCATCCACACATTCTTCAGATTCAAGAAAAGGAAATTCCGTTCATACGGATAAATCTGCCATCGGTTTTCTACGCTCCCCTCAAATGCTATGTTGCCGCCGATGATGTCGGTGCCGAATGCGGAGAGCTGCTTATCTTTCCACCCACGAACACTGCCGGAGCCGCCGACAAAAAATCTGCGGGGTAACGGCACCGGTGTGGGATTATCCTTATTATACAGATATGCAAGGCCACCCTGGAACTTCACTCCGTAAACCATCGACGGATTGTCGTCATCGGAGAAGAAATGTTTCACAAGCACCGCCAGTTTTACGTACTCCGAATACGGAAGGTTAAATCCTCCGGCTGCACGTGATATCACGCCGGCCTCTTCGATGGCGGCAGAATGAAAAAACCCCTCCGTTGGCGAGAAAATATTGTTGGTCTTATTTCGTTGAAGTGTAAACGCTTCGATGAAGTTGAACTGTTTTGTCGAATCTTCCGGACGGACATCACCCGGTATTTCAAATTGAGGATCGACCCGTTCTATATTGAAATCCGTAATGCCGGTGGTAAAGGTCGCGAACTTTGTCGTAAATGCGATCTTCGCTCGCAGCGTGTTCAGCCGGTAACTTTTTTGTTTTTCTGACTCTCCGGTCAGCGTAATACTGGCCGACGTCTTGTTGCTGTAAAAATACGGAAAGACCAATTGTGATTGTATGTCTGCCTTCGAAAATAGCGTCGGTTCGCTTAATCCGTTTTCGAACACTCGGGAAAAGTTCAATTCTTCGAGCCTGTTCACCCTGCCTCTGGCAGTAATGGAGAAGTTGCGTGCACCGCCGAAAAAATTCCTGTGTTTATATCCTAGTCCCAGACCGGTAGAGAAAAGTTCATTATTCTCACTGAGCACGAGAAATTCCGGTGTCACTTCCTGAAATTCGAGCGTACGGAAGGAAACCGCCATATTTGCAACGGCCGTTCCGGTACTGTCCACCGTAAAATTCGATCGGATATTAGCATTCTCAAAAAGTCCGAGCCTGTTCAGGTTCTGTTCACTCGTCGCTCGCTTCCGTTCATCAAAGAATTCACCCAAGCGATAGTCGATCTGATTTGTAATGATTTCGGTTTCAACAGTGGAACCATCGTTCTGGATGTCCGTTTCCCCGAAAACATACCGTTCTCCCGTTCTGAATTTCATAAAAACCGCTACATTGCCCGTAGAGGCATAGCGTTTCATCGAAACGCTGTCCACCGTCGCAAGTGGATAACCGTTGCTGCCGAGCACTTCCAGAATCCTGGTTTGCTCATCGAAAACATACCGTTTGATGAACGGCTTTCCGATTCCCAACAACGCACCCTGACCGATCGCTGCGATAATCTCGTTGTCATGCTCCGGAAGTCCTTCCAATCGTAGCGAATCGATCACCGAACGGGGACCGACCGAAATATCGATTGTCACTGCAATCTGAGTCAGATCGTCGGAATAGACCGTGCCGGTATCGATGACCGCCGTGAAATATCCGAGATCTCCGAAATAATCATACAGGTGATCGATGTCGTTGTAAAATGTCAGCGGATTATAAAAACGTCGCGGGGCTCCAAAGTTCGAACTGATGTGTTCATTGAGAAAGATTAACGGTCCCCAAGGCGTGGATTTGGTGACTATCTGTTCATCGATCTGCGCTTCTGTAAAATCTTTATCGACGATGATCCATACGTCAGAGATCTCCGGCGCCGGAGGTCTCGAATCGGATTGTTGTGCAGCGGTGACAGAAACAACAAGCAGCAGAAAAAACAGATTTCGGCACAGGCCCTTCCGGAGCGACAGCAGAAGTCTTTTGCCGGAGTGCGACCGTTCAATCCAATAAAAAACCCAGCATTGCGGATGCTGGGTTTGGAAAAATATATTCACATTCACACGTAATTAATAATCGTTTTCGTCTTCGTAAAAAAAATCTTCCCCTGTCGGGTAGTCCGGCCAAATATCTTCAATGCTTTCATACGGTTCCTCCGCATCCTCGAGCTCATTGAGATTTTCAATCACTTCCGGCGGGGAACCGGAACGGATAGCATAGTCAATCAGTTCCTCTTTCGTCGCAGGCCACGGCGCATCTTCAAGATACGAGGCCAGTTCCATAGTCCAGATCATTGCGTAAAAACCTTTTTATCGATTGTTAGTGTACGGTGTTGCGTGCGAGTTGAGATCTGATTTTCTCATAGTCTACATCATCGACGAAGTACTCAACCGGATTTTGCTGGACGCCATTCCTGCGCACTTCGTAATGGAGATGCGGTCCCGTCGAACGGCCGGTATTTCCGGAATAGGCGACCAATTGCCCCCGTTTGACATATTGCCCGGAACGGGCGACGACTTTTGAGAGGTGTGCATACCACGTTTTATAACCGAATCCGTGATTCACCTCGAGAGCGATACCGTACGAACTTCCGGTTGCACCGGAATACTGCACAACACCGTCTCCGGTGGCATAGACCGGCGTCCCGATATCATTATGGATGTCGACACCTTCATGCCGTCTCATGGTTCCGAGGAACGGATCGCGACGCATACCAAAACTGTGATAGGTATATGTTCCGCTCATCGGTTTTATTGCGGGGAGGCTGGAAAACAATACTTTGTTCTCTTCCTGTTTTTTGTAAATCTGGTGATAACTTTCCTGTTGCAGCTCTATTTCTTTTTCGATTTTATCGAGCAGCATCGAAGAGGATGACAGCATCGTTGCAGCATCCGGAGATACCAATCCTTCGTAGGTGTTGATATCGGTACCGCCGATGCCCATGGAACGAGTTTCGATATCAATCTTGGGCAAATTGACGGCGGTTCTTAATTGATTGTCGCTATTGGCAAAATCCTTTAATGCGCCGGAGAATTCCGTCAAGCGGGTATTTAACTGACCGATTTTTTCCTTTAACAGGGCATTTTCAGTGGAAAGCTCGGATGCCGTTTTAAAGCCGATACCGAGAAAGTCGCCAAAATAATTGTTGGCGATACCTGCAGCAGAAAGAAACAGAACGGTCGTTACGGCAATGACGGCAGTAAATTTCGACCGATATCCCTTTGCCTCAATATAGGAGACGGATTCTTCCGAATAAAAAAATAGTTTTCTTTTTGTGAACAACACAATCCTCTACAGTATGTATAACGTGCAAAGAAAATATAAAAATTAAGGCTTGATGTCAAGAATTCGTTCAATAAATCAGAGAATTTACTCGAAATCGTGCTCAAAATAGTCAATATTCCGTTTTGCTTTCCCTTTTGTTTTATGGGTAATCACTTTTTCGAGTTTTTTTGAGAATTCCTGTGCAGCATCATAACCATAATGCTTCAATAAATAGTTGAGCGCGATCACTTCCGCTATTACCGTGACATTTTTTCCCGGAAATATGGGGAGAATGATGTGCGGAATTTCAACATCCAGAATGGTCATCGTATCCTGATCGAGTCCGGTTCTGGTAAATTCGCCGTTCGACTCCCATTCCATTAATTCAACCACCACCTCTATCCGTTTTTGGAACCGGATAGACCGGACACCGAAGATGCTTTGAACGTCAATCAATCCCAGTCCGCGTATCTCCATAAAGTGTTTGACAAGGTCAGTTCCGGTCCCGATTAAAATTCCCTCTCCTTTCCTTGTTACATTGACAATATCATCCGAGACAAGACGATGACCTCTCTCAACCAGATCCAGGGCGATTTCACTTTTGCCGATCCCTGATCGTCCTGCCAGCAACAGACCTATGCCATAGACGTCGACAAACGAACCGTGGATCGTCGTCTGCGGCGAGAATTGATCATCCAGAAAATCACCCAAAAAATAGACCGCCTTCGTTGTTTCCAACGGGGAACTGAAGACCGGCACAGTATGCTGAGCGGCAATCGTCACCAATTCCGGATCGAGTGAATTTCCGTTCGTAACGACGATACAGGGAAGAGCAAATTTAAAGAGCGTGTTGAATGATTCAACACGCTTATCGAGCGGGAGGCTTTTCAGATACCGGATTTCCGTATTGCCGAACACCTGCACCCGGTTGTAGGTAAAAAGATCTACGTATCCGGCAATGGCAAGTCCCGGCCGGTGAAGATTCTTATCCTTGATCTTGTTTTCGATCCCGACATTGCTAACGACATCAAGTTTCACCTTGTTCTTAGTCGATTCGTACAAGAACTCTACGGTGATGTGTTGCTTATGATATTCTTTACCGATCGTTATCGCCATTGTGATCCCTCAGACCTTTGCTTGTGTTCGTCGGATTGTAACCTTCTTTTTTTCGCGCTGTTTTGATTTGTATTTTTTGATTTGCCGTTCGATTTTATCGACGGCCGAGTCGATCGCTTTTTCGAAATCATCAGTCTTCGTGACCGTTTTTAAGACGGTGCCGTAGACTGCAACATGTACTTCGACCACTTTAACGCTATTGACCGCCTTCTCATAACTTAAGACCACATCTGCCCGGACAATTCCTTTGTAGTATTTCTCCAATTTTTTAATCGTCTCTGTTGCATAGGTCCGGAGAGTATCATGCGCTCTGAAATGCCGTGCTGTAATATGAACATCCATGGCCGTATCCTTTCACGTTGTTGCTTTTGGATGAGCATTCTTATAGATTTTTTTCAGCCGGTCGACGGTGACGTGGGTATAAATCTGCGTTGTCGAAAGACTTTCATGCCCCAGCATCTCCTTGACCGCGAGAATATCGGCACCGTTATCCAACAAATGTGTCGCAAACGAGTGCCGTAACACGTGCGGACTTTTTTGTTGTACTTCAGCGACCTCCTGTAGATAGTGATGGACGATGGAATAAACGCGTTGCGGATACATTTTCTTACCCTTCTCCGTCAGAAAAACGAATTGACCGATTGCGGGTGTCTGCTTCGGCATCTCCTTTCGGTAGTGGTAGTATCGCCGGATGGCTTCTCTTGATTTTTTGGTCAACGGAATTATCCGTTGCTTGTCCCCTTTGCCGGTCACCTTCACGGTTCCGTTATGGTCATCCACATCGTCGATCCGCAGGCCGATCAATTCGGATAACCGCAGTCCGCTGCCGTACAACAGTTCCAGCATCGCGGCATCGCGACTGCCTGAAAACGTGGCGGTATCAGGCAGATCGAATACCTTTTCCATGGAGTGCCGGTCGATAAATTCAGGCAGTCGTTTCTCCGTCTTCGGAGTGACGACCGTGAATGTCGGATTATTCCGTACCAGGTTTTTCCGTGAAAGATATTTGTAAAAGGAGCGAAGAGTCGAAAGTTTCCGCACAACGCTCTTTTTCGTCATGCCGCTGTCGAGCATCATTCCAAGAAACGCGCGTATCGGTATATTGGTAACGCCGATGTGGTCCTGCAGAAGATCCGGGAATTCGTGCTGCAGGAACGCCTGATATTGCGTCAGATCGTTCTGATATGAGACGACCGTATGGTGCGAATAATTCTTTTCGCGCTGTAGGTACGTAAGATATGAGCGAATGAGTTCTTGCATCACACTGCCTTACACAGCAATGGATTGGGCTTCCTGTTCGTCAAGATAATATTCTTCCTTGCAATTGGGACATACAAGGAAATCGCCTTTTCGCTTCGATGATTTTTTCAAGAGGTAGTTATTTTCACATTTTTTGCACGTTTGCATCACCGGCATTTCCCACGAGATGAAATCGCATGTTTTGTTGTCTCCCGATGCATTGGAGCACCGATAAAACACTCTTTTGCGTCTCGTTTTGCTTTCGATGATGTCCCCGTCTTTACACTTCGGGCATTTGACGCCCGTCGTGATCGGCTGGGTGTTGGTGCACGCGGGGTAATTTGAACAGCCGAGGAACGCACCGAACGGTCCTCCCTTCACCTTCATATCGCCGCCGCATACCTTGCATTTCATTCCTTCCATGTGCTGGTATTTTTCAGTCTCGTCTTTCAGCGGTTTCCGGTTCTTACAGGAAGGGTAACCGGAACAAGCTTTAAACTGACCGTACCGGCCCCATTTTATGATCATCGGTTTGCCGCACAAGTCGCACGCTTCTTCGGCATCCTGCTGCAGAGATTTTTTGATCTTTCCGACATGTTCATTGAGATGTTCCAGCGAGTGGCTGAACGGTTTATAAAAATCATCCAGCACCTGTACATACGTGTTCTCGCCGCTGGCAATCGTTTCGAGCTCGTCTTCCATTTGTGCCGTGAATTTGTAATTCACCACATCGGGGAACGATTTTTTCAGGATTCCGATGACGGTCATGCCGAGGGATGTGGCGTACAATTTTCGGTCTTGCTGATCGACATACTTTCTGTCGAGGATCGTTGATACGATCTGGGCGTATGTGCTCGGACGGCCGATTCCCAGTTCTTCCAATTTTTTTACCAAGCTGGCTTCGGTGTACCGTGCCGGCGGTTTTGTGAAATGTTGCCGCGGCAACAGGTTTTGCAACGCTGTCGCGTCTCCGGCTGTGAGATTTGCCGGAATCTTGGAGGTCGGATCATCATCCTCGATACCGTTTTCCTCCATCACATCGTCATAGACCTGAAGAAATCCGCGGAAGACCGGCACCGCTCCGGTTGCCCGAAACAGATATGTGCCCCCGGTAATCTCTACCGACAATTGATCGAAAGTTGCGCTGGACATCTGCGAAGCGACAAACCGGTTCCAGATCAGCGAGTACACCGCATACATTTCTTTGTCCAGGTGCTTCTTCACATACTTCGGCGTAAACTTGATGGATGTCGGGCGTATCGCTTCGTGAGCATCCTGCGACGCTTTCACTTTTTTATAGACACGCGGTTCCTTCGGCAGGTATTCCGCGCCGTAATTCGAATAAATGTACTCCCGTGCGGATGCGGTCGCTTCATCGCTCAAGCGCGTCGAATCGGTTCGCATGTATGTAATGAGACCAACGGTACCGTCGTCGCCGAGATCGACTCCTTCGTATAATTTTTGCGCCAGCATCATCGTCCGTTTCGCGGAGAGCCGCAGACGGCTCGCCGCTTCCTGCTGCAGCGTGCTGGTAATGAACGGTGGATTCGGATTACGCTTGACGATCTTTTTCTGCACGTCGGAGATAACGTACTGTTGCTTCTGAATATCGTCCGCCACCTCTTTCGAGGTATCGGCATCGGTAATGTTCGGATCTTTTCCGGCGATCTTTGCGAGCTTCGCAAAGAACGGTTCGGAACGATCCGTTTTAAATTCTCCGGTCACTGACCAGTATTCTTCGGCAACAAATGCTTTAATATCTTCTTCCCGCTCGCTGATCAATCGCAAGGCAACGGATTGCACCCTTCCCGCCGACAAACCGTAATACATCGTCTTCCAGAGAAACGGGCTCACTTTGTATCCGACCAACCGGTCCATCGCACGACGTGCCCGCTGGGAGTCCACAAGATGCTTGTCGATCTTTCGCGGTTGATCCATACCGTCTTTAATTCCCGACGGTGTGATTTCGTGAAACAATACCCGGAAGATGTTGCTGTTCTCCTGTTCCAATTCTTCGGCGATATCGTACGCAATCGCTTCCCCTTCCCGGTCCGGATCGGTCGCAACGTAGATATTTTTCGCACCGGCGGCAATCTTTCTCAGTTTCGCCACCACCTCTTCCTTTCCGGCTATCGTTTCATAGGTCGATGCATAGTGGTTCTCAACATCAACGCCGAGTTTACTCTTCGGCAGGTTTCGGATATGGCCGACCGACGCTTCAACGATATACTCCTTTCCGAGATACTTATTGATGGTCTTTGCTTTGGAGGGTGATTCAACGATGATTAAAGATTTTCCCATTATTCCTTAGTCCGGTTCTCTTCTAGTTTATAGTATCTTGGCCGTTTAACATGGTTCTGCTGCCGCCGTTCAACGAATCGTCGTTCTCCGCCAGCAACGCTGCTACGTGCGACTTGATCTCTTCTCCGTCGACCGTCGGATAGCCGCTCATCATAATCCTGTCGATAATGACTTCGATATCCATATCGGAGATCAGACCCAGTTCCCGCAATTGAATCATATATCCGTATGCTTCGGACGTAATTACCATCCGCTCCGCATCGTGCAAGACTCGGTGCGATGTCGATGAAATTTCGCCGGTCTCCGTGACAATATTTTCGCCGTGGGAAATCTTTTCGAACAACCAGTTGAAGGCGGTGCTAATTTCCGTTGTTGAATATCCGCGCTGTGACAAGACCGATAAATCGATATCGGTGATCGGTGTATTTTTACGGATTTCTCCAATCAAATAAATCAATATTTCTACAATCTTTTCCTGCATCGTTCCTCCCTTATTCCTTTCATCATGACGGGATCAATTCCCGAACGTATCGTTCCTGAACGTCAAACATCTTTTTTCGCTCACGCGGCGTCGTATCATCATATCCTGCCGCATGCAACACCCCATGGATAATGAGGCGGTACAGTTCATTGGGGATCGTCACTCCGTACTGCTGTGCCTGGCGTTTTGCCTGTTGTATATTGATATAGATCTCCGAATCGATATGATTCGTTTCGAAAGAAAATGTGATGATATCCGTGACGGTGTTGTGACGGAGAAATGATGTATGGATCTTTTGTATGGAGCGATCTCCGACAATCACCACCGAAAAATTCGCTGTGGAAATCCCTTCCCTGCGGCACACCCTTCTCACCACTGCAGCCACCGCCTTTGTCGTCAGTCGAAATCCTTTTTCCTCGCGGTGCACTTCAACGGTGATCATTTTTTCTTTTTCGCTACCGGTGCGCTCGCAGAATCCTGCGTCAGCGACAATGCGATGCCCGCCAACATGACATCGATCGCGAGCATGCGATAATCGCCGGAGAGGATCGAACGGTCGACGTTGGAGTAGAACGTACATCCTCCCTCCCGTTCGATCACGATGGCGGAAACTTTATCCTTTGATTCGCTGATGAACGTCACCTCGCCGACATCGTTGCTCACCACATACCCGCCGCAAAAATGCAATTGGAAATGCGTGTTATGCGTGTAGGCCGAAATGAGGTTCCCTTTTTTCTTACCGATCGTCAAATCCGGATAGATTTCGAGCGCCAATTGACGTCGCTCCTTCGCGTTGGTCAATTCGAAGCGGACGTTATTCCCCTTCGGTTTTCCGGTGACGCCGAGTACTGTGCCGATCGCGATTATATCCGATTTTTTGAATGTTGATTTCATACCAAACCTTGTTCAAGTCATTCTAACAGAAAAACCCCGTCGTACTGATGCGGGGTTTGATGTCTCACTGAATATGGAAAACGGCGATGATCAAATGAGCGTCCCTTCTTTTTCTTCCTTAATATAGAGAGAGCTAGGTATTCAAGTCAAGCGTTCTGTTAGCAGGAGATTTCGAGTCCTTCGAAGGCTGCGGAACATTGAAAACCATATTTCCGTATTTTGATCTCATTCCTGCATTTTTCAAGGATTCTGTCGATCTCATCGTCGCTGCGATTCGGTTCGTGATGAAAGAGAACGCAATGCTTAACGCGGGCCTTGTCGGCCAGGGACAGCGTAAAAAGGTAATGTGAATGGCCCCAGCCGACCTTATCGACATACTCTTCCGGCGTATATGTTGCATCATGGATGAAGAGATCGGCATCTTTGGCAAAGTCGGTGATGCGGGAGTTTGCATCTCCTTTGACATTGCTGAATTTTTTCATCACCAGCGGTTCAAAGTTTGAGAGATGCGTTGCCGCCTCGTGGTCGAACGGTTCATTGTCACTGATATAGACGATTGATTTTCCCTTATAATCCAGCCGGTACCCGATTGTAAAACCCGGGTGGTTCACGTACATTGTCCGTACCTTTGCACCGTGCACTTCAAACTCTTCTTCGCCAATGCTGCGGAAATGGATCTTTGCCTTCAGCTCATTCAATTGCACCGGAAAGTAAATCCGTTTCATCTGGTCGGCAATAATATGCTGCAGGTCGATCTCCTCGCGATCGGTGCCGTAAACCGTAATCTCATTTCCGGAAATAAATGCGGGTTTAAAAAACGGAAATCCTTGGATATGGTCCCAGTGCGGGTGTGTAATGAGAATGGATGTGTTGAGTGATTCGCCTTTGGCAATCAGGTAATCACCGAGATTCCTGATGCCGGTTCCGGCATCAAAGATGATCAATTGATCGTCATCCAAACGGAGTTCTAATGATGGAGTATTGCCGCCATATTTTACCGTGCTTTTTCCCGGCGTTGGAATGGAACCCCGCACACCCCAAAACTTCAATTTCATGGCAGAGAACCTTTCTAGAAATTACCTATACGTTGCGACGTAATCAATATAGTTTTGTGCGGATTGAACCAAGGAGTGCCGTTCTTCATCCGTCAGCGGCCTGACCACACGGGCAGGTATGCCGGCGGCAAGTGTGCCTTCAGGAATCACCATCCCCATCGGTACAACGGCACCTGCAGCAATCAGGGCATACGGACCGACCTTCGCATTATCCAAAACAATTGCACCCATACCAATTAAGCAATAATCATTAATTGTGCAAGCGTGAATTACCGCATTGTGACCGATGGTCACATTGGAGCCGATTACGGTGGGGAATTTACGATTTGTGACATGGATGACGGAATTGTCCTGGACATTCGTCCGCTCTCCGATGCGAATGAAATGCACATCGCCGCGGATAACCGTATTGAACCAAACGCTGGAATCCTCACCAATTTCTACATCGCCGATGATGTGGGATCCTTCGGCGATAAACACGGTCGGATGAATTTTCGGTGTGATCCCCTTGTACGTTATGATTGCCATTATCCGTTCGCTCTCGGCGGTATCCAACCGGGCCTGGACCATTTGGTCAATTCAATATGGATGCTTCCGACGAGCACCTTCATCTTTGCAACGATCGGGACTGCGGCGGCATCATTACTGAAAAAACCCTGGAAATATCCTGTCAATCCGAAAATGCCGATAAAATTGGCATTGCCGTCAAATTCTATCGTTTCAATAGGATACGTGACTGCATCTATTTCCTGTGAACCGATCTTTCCCATAAAATTAAATTCAGTCATTGCTGATTTCTCGTTGATAAAGATCGGTGCCTGCACTTTTTGCGTATTGCGGAAATGTGTCCGGGCATAATAGAACAGCGACAATCCATCCTGCTGAAATGTTGTGACTGTCTCTGTTCCTTTCCGGTCTGCCACTTGCTTCTGCCTGACTCCCATTTCGTACGATGCTTTATTCTTTGAGTATTGAAATTCGTATGTCAGGTACTGTATCGCTTTTGGATCCGCAGTATTGTGCATGGTAAAGTACATGGAATACGGCGCCGCCGTCATTTCGCTGTAAAAGACCTGATGGAGATTGACGAAAGGAATCCCGCCGTAGGAATCGATGAACGCCTTCGCAATGAAGATCTTCTTTCCCATCTTGGTCGTTGTATCGGTAATCTGCAGTTTCACTTCGCCAAGATCAAAGAATGAATAACTGACATTGTAAATGAGCTCTTCACCGATCATGAAAACGGCATTCTCGGCAGAAATTTCCAACAACAGCGGCCCTTTTTCTCTGGCGAGTACATCGGTGTGAGACACCACGGGGAAAAGAAAAACAGCAACGGCAGCAAGAATCGCGCTTAAAGATATAATAGATTTAAGGTATGTACTGTTCACGGTGGTTTCTATTAATTGAGTCTTGCGATTTTCTCCGCTTCCGGGAATAAAGATATCGCATGTTTTATCTGATTATCGATCCCCAGTAATGTCATGTACCAACCTTCGTTCCCCCAGAAGTTGCGTGCAATGTATGCCTTCAGCCGTGTTTGAATAAACTCTTTATCCTTTTCAAAATCTTCCTGCACCAGCACAATGCCTTTTGTCGTAGCAAAAGCGGTAAATTCGTTCACCATCGATACGTCGACGACAAAATCATTATGGAACGATTGAAGGCTCGGGTACCGGGATTTTAATTTTTCAGAATTCGCATTAAGGTAGCCGGTAATGTATTCGTAAAATATATTCCGACGGCTGAGAGAAACGGCATAGGGTGTCAGATTTCCCGGTTTAACGATGAAGTCCGGAGTGATGCCGCCGCCGCCGAGGATCACCCTTCCTTTGGATGTCTTGAATTTTGGCCTGGAAGAATCGGCAATGCTCTCCTTATGTTCGATATTCTCTCCTTCTTCCTCGTTTCGTTGAAACGCCTCCATCTGATATTTATCCTTTCCGTTTTCAAATGAGCGCTGTATCAATCTGCCGCTGGGAGTATAATACCGGGCTATCGTCAACCGCAATGCCGAACCGTCGGATAACGGAAATTGCCGTTGCACCAATCCTTTCCCAAAACTGGTTTCACCGACAATCAGACCGCGGTCCCAGTCCTGAACCGCACCGGAAACGATTTCGCTGGCTGAAGCAGAACCGTTCGACAACAGGATGATCAACGGAATTTTTTCATATTCACTGTTCGATGTGGCAAAATATTCTTCATTGAATTCGACGCGTCGTCCCTGTGTGTAGACAATTTTTCGCGGCTTTCCGTCAGGAGTGGCATCGAGAAAGAGGTCGGACATCTTTACCGCCTGATCGAGATATCCGCCGGGATTCGACCGGAGATCGAGGATCAATTGTTTCATACCCTCCGATTTCAATTTTTGAAGAGCTGCAACCATTTCTTTGTGTGTCGTTTCGGCAAAACGGGTAATATTGATGTACCCGACCTTGTCATTCAACATAGTGGATACATCGACACTGTATAACGGGATAACATCGCGAATAATCTCGAACTCCAACAGATCGGGAACACCAACGCGAAAGATCGACACCGATACTTTTGTTCCCTTGGGACCTTTGAGGCTCTTCATTACCTGGTCGTTGGTGAATTTGACGGAACTCTTGCCGTCTATTTTAACAATTTTATCATTCGACATAATACCGAGAGACGCACTCGGACCGCCGCCAATCGGCTGAACGACGGTGATGGTATCGTTGACAATAGAGAACTCGACGCCGATCCCCTCAAATTTTCCCTGAAAATCTTCGGTCACCCGTTGCATCTGCGAGGCTTTAATGTACACTGAATGCGGATCCAGATCACTCAGCATTCCGGCGATCGCATTTTCCGTCAGTTTTTGCGTATCGACATCTTCAACATAATACTTTTCCGCATATCCCAGCACGTCGCCGAATTTCCGGAGTTGGTCATAAATATTGTCGCCGGAGATCAAATGACTGAACTGGGTTCCGCCGATAAAGGCGATCGTAATAACGATGGTCACCAACGGAATCGAAAAACGCTTCTTCATAAGTACGCTCCTAAGGTCTTCACGCATTGTCATAATTGAATTTGATGAGACGATTGAAAAATTACATTGACTCTGATTTAAATAACGCGATTTTGTACCGAAATGCAAGTATTCGCGGTCACACTGTTGACAGTTGTCAAGATCGGTAAAAATAGAACATTCGGAAAACGAAATTGGTTCTATACACTAATGTTCCGGTCTCATTTGAGGGAAAAAGATCACGTCCCGTATGTGATCTTGCTGCGTCAACAACATCACTAAGCGGTCGATGCCGATACCAAGGCCTGCCGTCGGCGGCATACCGTATTCGAGTGCGCGGAGAAAATCCTCATCCAGACGCTGTGCCTCGTCATCTCCCCGTTCACGGAGTTTCATCTGATCTTCAAAACGGGCGCGTTGATCGAGCGGATCGTTCAATTCGGAAAATGCATTGCAGATTTCCTGTCCATTGATAAATCCTTCGAACCGCTCCACCAGTCCCGATTCGGATCGGTGTTTTTTGGCAAGCGGTGAGAGTTCTACCGGATAGTCCATAATAAACGTGGGCTGGATCAGTTGCGGTTGTACCGTCACACTGAATATCTCATCGATAATTTTTCCCGCACCGATCTTCGGATCGAGATCGATCCCGAGTTCTCGGGCAGTCGTTCGCAATTCTTTTTCGCTCTTGCCCCGCAGATTTTTCCCCGTAAATTTTTCAATGGCTCCGAACATCGTCATTCGCTGCCACGGCGGTGTAAAATCGATGTTGTTCTCGCCGAGCGTCACCGATGGTGAATCATTCAGGGTCACCGCAACGGAATGAATCATCTGCTCGACTAATTCCGTCATCCAGAGATAATCCTTGTAGGCAACATACAATTCCAGCATGGTAAACTCTGGATTATGCGTTCGGTCCATCCCTTCGTTGCGGAAATCTTTTGCGATCTCATACACACCGTCGAAACCGCCGACGATGAGCCTCTTCAAATACAGTTCGTCCGCAATGCGCAGGAACAACGGAATATCCAATGCATTGTGATGCGTCTCAAATGGACGCGCGCTCGCTCCGCCGTACATCGGCTGCAAGGCCGGTGTTTCCACTTCGAGAAAGTTCTTCTCATCCAAAAATCGTCGCGTCTGACGCAGAACAGCTGAACGTTTGATGAAGGTGTTCCGGACCTCCGGATTTACGATTAAATCGACATACCGCTGACGGTACCGCAGTTCTTTGTCCGAGAAAGGATCGAATGTCGTCTTGTTCCCCTGCTCGTCGACTTTTTCTTTTACCACCGGCAGCGGCCGCAGCGATTTCGACAACAGGACATAGCGCCGTGCATGGATGGAGATCTCTCCGGTCTTCGTGCGGAATACATATCCCTCCACGCCGATGATATCGCCGATATCCAGCAATTTGAAATGATCGTACGCTTCTCCCAGATCATCCTTTTTAAGATAGACCTGGATTCTCCCCGTCATGTCGAGCACATGGGCGAAGGATGCTTTTCCCATCCGCCGTAACGACATTATTCTGCCGGCAACCGCAACGGTCCATTCCGGCATGCCGTCTGCAAATTTTTCCAGCACTTCTTTTGCCGTCGCCGAACGTTCAAATCCGTACGGATACGGATCGACACCGGCCGATCGCAGGTGATCGAGTTCTTCCCTGCGACGCTTCATCAGTTCATTCAGTTCTTCGTGATACTCTTGGTGTTGTTGATCCATGGACACTATTCTTTGTTTTTATAATTGATACATATGTCTGTCATCGCTTGAAGTTCGCCAACATGACGCAGACATCGTTTTGGATCCGTTCTGCCAGCCGCGTCGGAACAGTATAATGATTTGCAATGATTGAAAAGGCAAACATTTCGCCATCCTGACCGGTAACGTATCCTGACAAGGAACGGACGTAACCGATGGATCCCGTCTTAGCATGAACATTTCCTTCCGCCGCCGTCCCTTTCATTCGGTTCCGGATTGTGCCGTCAACGCCGGCAATCGGAAGAGATTCATAGAACGGCAGAAAATATTTTTCTCCCTCGCCGCGGATGCCGGAGAGGATCGCAACGATATCCTTCGGCGTAATTAAATTCAATCGCGACAGGCCGGAACCATCGGCATACCGCAAACGTACCGTATCGACGCCCCATTGCGACAACACGGCATAAGCGGCACTCCTTCCGCTTCCCGACATACCGATGCCGAATCGCTCCTTCCCCATTGTCCGGAACACCTGTTCGGCATAAAAATTCTGGCTCGGTTTGTTAATCGTCCGCACGATCACTGAATATGGAACGGAGATGAATGAGGCAAGATGCAGCGAATCGCCGTAGTTCAATGTATCGCTCATGTCGTCGACATCCATCGCCGCACCTTTGACCGTAATTCCTTTCGATGCAAGAATTTCCTTCAATACAGTGACGGTGTACAGCGTGGGATTATCGATCGCAACGGATTCATTCCACGGACCTTTTCCCTGCGACATGGAACCGCGGACATAGATCGTGTTTGTCCCTCTTTTGCGAAGGAATATAATATCATTGACGGAATCCTCTACCGACGCGGTCATCGTTTGATTGATAATGGTGACGTAACCGGTGTTTGGCACAACAAATACCGAACAGATATCCGCAATGATAGCGGAAGGAACAATCCTGATGTCGACGCAATTGTCGTTGAACGATATGCCGCTGAACTGCGCGGCATAATAATCCGTCTCATAATCTGCCGACCACCCTGTTCCATAGTAGCCATCGTCAAAACAATTATCGTCGCCGATGACATTGCCGGTAATTTCCCTGATGCCCTTTGCTTTCAAACTATCGGCCCATTGTTCAAATGTTTCCGTCACTTTCCCTTCGTTGTATCGTCCGGAGATGGTAGGATCGCCGCTTCCGACGATGATTAAATCGCCTGTCAATACGCTGTCTGAAATTTTTCCGTTTGACACAAGCCGGGTAGTGTACCGATAGTCCGGGCCCAATGCCACGGCGGCCGATGCCGAGGTAAACAATTTCATATTCGAGGCGGGCATGAACATTTTGTTCTCATTCCGGGCATACACTGTTTCGCCGGTTTTGAGTGATCTGATCATGACGCCCCAGTGGGCATTTTCAAATTCCGGATCATCGAATTTCTGCGCAATGGCGGCCCGAAGATATTCCATCGATGTCGCCGGTTCTTTCACCGTTTCACGGGATGAACAACCTCCGACGAACAGGATTAGCACGAGTGTGAGAAAAATTTTCATGGTGATCATTCGGTTTTCAAAAAGTGTCATGGTTGTACCTTGTCGTTCGGATAAAGAGGAAGATTGAGACGATCGGGATTTGTTCGTTTAGTCAATGCCGTTATTTCATATAATCGGTCCGCATGCCACGGATGTACCTGGTCCCAGGTAAACCGCCACGACCAATTCCCGAGTGCCTGGCCGGGCATATTCATTCGCGCTTCGTTACCAAGGCCGAGAACGTCCTGGAACGGAAACACCGCCATGGATGCCACCGATTGTGATGCAATGCGGATGAAATCCCAATTGATATGCGCGCCGTCCGAACCGATATATCGTTTCGCAAACTCCCGTTCCCGTTCAGTCGCGGAATTGAACCAACCGATTGTTGTGTCATTATCATGCGTACCGGAAAAAACGACGGTATTGGAAACATAGTTATGCGGAAGAAAACTGTTTTTCGGGTCGCCCGCGAATGCAAATTGCAATATTCTCATGCCGGGAAACCGATACCGATCCCGCAGTTCGATGACATCGGGCGTAATCTCGCCAAGATCTTCGGCGATGATCGGCAGCGTGCCGAGTTTCTTTTCTATGGCATCGAATAATTTTGCGCCGGGTCCCTTGACCCATTTCCCTTTCACGGCAGTCTGTTCTGCAGCCGGAATTTCCCAATACCCGGCAAATCCGCGGAAATGATCAACACGGACGAGATCGACCAATTCAAGTGTCGTCTTAATACGATCGATCCACCAGGAGTACTGCTCTTTGTGCATTGCCTTCCAGTCGTACAGCGGATTTCCCCATCGCTGACCGGTGGCGCTGAAATAATCGGGAGGCACGCCGGCCACAACGGTCGGTTTTAAATTCTTGTCCAGGTAAAACAAATGCTGATTTGCCCAGGCATCGGCGCTTTGGTATGCGATAAAGATCGGAATATCGCCAAAAATCCGTACGCCGCGATCGTTCGCATATTTCTTCAGTGCATGCCACTGACGGAAGAAACACCACTGTGTGAACTCCCAAAAACGGATATCGTTTGCACATTCCTTACGCGCATGTGTCAACGCCGAGGGAATTCGCTGCACCAATTCCGCATCCCACGTGCTCCATTCAGCGCCATGGTATTTTTCGATCAATGCCATGAACAGGGCATAATCTTCGAGCCATGCCTTCTGTTTTTTACAGAACGATCGAAAATCGTTTTGCTCTTCAGAATTGTTCTGCGCAAAGAACCGATCGGCAGCGATGTGCAATGCCGCCATACGAAATTTTTTTACGTCGCCGAATCGCACTCTCTGCTGACCGCCGGACATCGTGCCGGAGAGATCGGACTGATTCAGCCAGCCGCGCTGGACTAATTCACGGAGGTCGATGAGCATTGCATCACCGGCAAATGCCGACAGACACATATAGGGAGAATCTCCCATGCCGACCGGGCCCAGCGGCAGCATTTGCCATAATGATTGGCCGGCAACGACAAGCCAATCGACAAAGTGATGCGCCGATTCCCCTAGATCTCCCGAACCGTACGGGCCGGGAAGAGACGTCGGGTGCAAGAGGATGCCGGAGGAACGTTCATAATTCATAGATTGCTTCTGGATAGTATGTTCAGGATGCTACGATGTTAATAAACCTGTCAGGCGCTTCAATGACCGGATCTCTTTTTCATCCAGGAATCTCCAGCGTCCGCGTCCAAGTCCGCTCAATGTCAAACCTGCATAATGTGTCCGGTGTAATTTTTCGATCTCATATCCTAACGATTCGAACATCCTCCGGACCTGACGGTTCTTTCCCTCATGGATATGGATGACGATTGCCTTGTTCTTCGTTCCGGGAATGATATCGATTTCGCAGGGCGCAGTTTTCCCGTCTTCAAGATACACCCCGTTTGACAATTTTTCCGCATGCGCTTCATCCAACGATTTGTCAAGGGAGACATGGTATGATTTTACCACTTCGCCAGAGGGATGCATCAATTTATTGGCGAGATCGCCGTCATTGGTCATCAGTAAAACACCGGAGGTACCTCTGTCCAGCCGTCCGACCGGATATACCCGTTCGTTCACCTGCACCAAATCCATCACTGTTCGGCGGCCTTTTTCGTCGCTGACAGTGGTGATATAATCCTTCGGTTTGTGCAGGAGGATGTAGATAAGATTTTGGGCGACCGACACCCGTTTCCCGTTGACGGTGACGGTATCGTTCGTTGTGTGCACTTTGGTTGCAAGGTCGGTGACTACCGCTCCGTTCACTTTCACTTCACCGGCAGCAATAAGTTCTTCGGCAGCGCGCCGTGAAGCGACGCCGGCCATGGCAAGGAATCGGTTTATCCGAACAGTTTCTTGAAGAACGTCTTGACTTTTGTTTTCCACTTGCTCCAGCCGGTCTCTGTTCCCCGGTCGTGGTCCGCTTCGTACTCCGCTCTGCCCATATCGACGTCGTTCTCCGTCGCGCGGCCGTGTTCCGCTTCGTCGCTGATCTGTTCCTGCCGGTCTGCTTTTTCTATTTCTGTTTGTGCTGTTAATGTGTGTACTCCTTCTTCGACAATTTCAATATTTGCTGTTTCCGTCATCTGCTTCGGTGTTGACGGTTCGGCCGGTTCTTTCGGAACTTCGCTCGGGCGATTCTCCGGTTGAATTTCTGCGGGCACTGCGCCGGCCGACCCGGCAGATGGTTCGGAAGTTTCCGTACGGGTTCGTCGTGTTCCGGTCCTCGGTTGTTTCGGTACTCTCTCCTTTTTCGCCCCCCCCTCGTGTCCTTCGAGTTTCTTTTCAAGTCCTTCCTGAAATTCCAGTTCCTGTTGTTCTGCCAGGAGCCGCCGATCCACTTCAATCTCTGTCTCGCTGATCAACTCTGCGATCTCGCGAGGTTTCGGCAAATCGGTAAGTTCGTTCAATCCGAAGTGCTCCAGAAACTTTTGCGTCGTACCGTATAACAGCGGCCTTCCGGGAGAATTCTGACGCCCCGTAATCTGGATCAGATCTTTTTCGAGAAGTGCGTTAATGATGTAATCGACATTGACGCCGCGGATGAATTCTACTTCCGCCTTGGTGATCGGCTGCTTATAGGCGATGATGGCAAGTGTCTCCACGGCAGTGGGTGACAACCGGCGGCGGGCTCGTTCCTTGGCCAGTTTTCCCACCCAGGAAGCGAATTGTTCCTGCGTCGCATAGACAAATCCGCCTGCTACTTCAATAATGCGGAATCCGCTCCCCAGTTTTCCGTATCCGCGATTAAGATCGGCGACCGCCTTACGGATGATCTCAGCGTTCAGCACGAGCTGCTGTTCCGGCGGAATGTCTTTATTCACGTCGTCGACGATTGCCCGAATGAACCGAACGGTCATCGGTTCATCGCTGGCAAAGATCAGCGCTTCAATAATGTTCTTCAATTCCGTCGAGACTTCGACGTCGACAATCTTGATGTCGGTCTGGGCGTCGCTCATGCCGTCTCCTCTACGGGAAGTTTTACGATGGTGATATCGCCGTACGATTGAAATTGACTGATCGCAATAATCTTTGATTTCATCATCTCCAACAACGCCAGAAAAGTCACCACGATGCGGATCTTTTCCGTCATCGATGTGACGATCTCAAAAAACGATATCTCGTCCCGCTCCTTGAACAACGCCAGAACATATTCCATCTGTTCATCGAGAGTGACGTTCAGCTTGTTGATTTCATGCACGTGCTTACGCGGCATAGTGTTAACGGCAAACTGGAATGCCGCAATAAGATCGAACAAAGTCACATCGCGGAATAACGCATCCTCATTCTCCTCCTGGAATACCTTTGGATCGTGTTCAAAGTTGCCGCGGTATGCGAGTTTGCGTTGTTGAGTCTGTTTCCGCTCCAACTCCTCCGCCATTTCTTTCCATCGCTTGTATTCAAGAAGCCGCCGGACGAGTTCCGCCCGCGGATCGAATTCTTCCTCATTCTCTCCCTCGGGACGCGGCAGCAGCATTTGCGCCTTGATCTGCATCAACTCCGCTGCAGTAACAATAAAGTCACCGGCAATGTCAAGATCGAGCTCCTGCAGGTATTGAAGATATTCGAGAAACTCCTTCGTGATTTTCGCAATCGGAATGTCGTAGATATCCAACTCATCCCGTTTAATAAAGAAGAGAAGGAGATCAAGAGGACCTTCAAAATCCGATAGCTTTACGCGATACATTTTTGGTTTTGATTATTCTGAATATTGTACAGATGAAAATCTCGACCGTGATAATGCCGTTCTGTTTCCATTATCCGATTTTCATGACGGCATGAACCTGAGCCATTGTCTGACGTGCAACGTCGTGAGCGCGCGCTTCGCCGTCTGCAAGAATTTCTTTTACCATTACGGGATTCTTTTCATACACCGCACGTTTGTCTCTGATGGGTGAAAGCTCGTCGGCGATCCTGCCGGCACAGATCTTTTTACACTCAACGCATCCGAGCGCACCGGATTCGCAGCCGCTTCGGATTTCTTGCTCGCCCGATTGGTTGAACTTCTTATGATAGGAAAAGACAACGCACACATCCGGCCTGCCGGGATCGTTTTTCCTGACCTTCAACGGATCGGTCACCGCGGTGCGCATTTTTTTCTGGATCTCGTCCGGTGCGTCGGAAAGCAAAATCGTATTTCCCAACGACTTACTCATTTTCTGATTTCCGTCAAGGCCGGCAAGACGTGCGAACTTGGTCAACTTCGGTTCCGGCTCCGGAAAAACTTCTCCCCATTGGTTATTGAATCGTCGCGAGATTTCCCGTGTGATTTCAATATGGGGGACCTGATCTTCTCCGACCGGTACGACTTCGCCTTTATACAACAGGATATCCGCTGCCTGCAGTACGGGATATCCGAGATGGCCATACACCATCGTTTCCAGATTCAGATCACGCACCTGATCTTTCAGCGTCGGATTCCGTTCCAGTCGCGCGGTTGTTATCAGCATGGAGAAGATCAAATGCAATTCCGCATGTTCTTTGATCTGCGATTGCCGGAAGATGGGACTTTTCACCGGATCGATTCCGGCCGCCAGCCAATCGATCACCATATCGATCGAGTTGTCGTACAGTTCGTTCGAATCGAGATTCGTTGTCAGAGCGTGGTAATCGGCAATGAGATGATAATTGTTGAATGCATCCTGAAGAGACACCCAGTTTTCCAGAGCGCCGACAAGGTGACCGATATGCAGTTTCCCCGTCGGCCTCATTCCGCTTAAAATTCTTTTTTTGTTAATGGTCAACGATAATCCTATGGTTCAATGCAAAAAGAGATACGGCTTCCACCGTTCATCCAAATTACCGACGAAATGCCGAATAAATGTCACATGATTCGGTTTCATCGGCGTTCGCTGAAGGGGCATATTTGATTCTTCCGGCGTATGGTCCCCTTTCTTATTATTGCACCGCACACACGCCGCTACAAGATTTTCCCAGGTATCCTCACCCCCGCGTGATTTCGGCTGCACATGGTCCACCGTCAGGGGAACATCGCCGCGGCCGCAATACTGGCAACGATGGCCGTCCCTCCGCAGAATGTTTTTACGAGAGAGAATGATCTTTTTATATGGAACACGGATAAATACGGACAACCGTACGACGCTCGGAAACGGCATTGTCATCGAAACGGATCGAATGACCTTTCCATTGCTGGTTTCAACCATTTCTGCTTTCCCTAAAAAAAGCAAAATAATTGCTTTTTTAACATTGCAGACGCTCAATGGCTCATAATTTTGATTCAGAACGAGTACTTTGCTGTTAAGCCGGCCGTGAATGCTTTTGGATTGAAATAGCGAACTGAAGACGTAACTCCTCCCTGTATTGTTTTCGTTTTAATGTATGAAAGGGCTTTTCATGCACTTGAACTTCAACAAACTGAATGTCTTTTCGCGCTGCTCTCGAGAATAACTTTGTATTCTTTCGTCAACACCTCTGATATTCAAGGAAATATAACAAGGACGCTGATGAATTTCAATGAATAGGGGCAATTATTAGCACCATTGGCAATAAAGAGCGACAATTATGTACTTTCTCTTTATTGTGTTTTTCTATACCGTGTTTTGATCTCTTTTAATGAATCCCCTCCGTATTTTTCCAAAAAGGCATTTGCGATGACCGGTGCAATAACCGCTTCGCCGATAACGGAACATGCCGGGACGGCACACACATCGGACCGCTCATATCTGGAGAGTGTTGTCTTATGGGAACGGATATCGACCGTTCGCAATGGATTGGCAAGCGTAGATATCGGCTTCATTGCACCGCGGATAACCAGCAACTCTCCGTTGGTGACACCTCCCTCCAATCCTCCGGCGCGATTGGTCGGCCGAAGTACTTTTCCATTGCGCGACAATATTTCGTCGTGAACAATTGATCCATACTTTTGGGCATTTTCGAAACCGTCGCCTATCTCGACCCCCTTCACTGCGTGTATGGACATCATTGCCTGGGCAATCTGACCATCCAATTTACGGTCATAATGGACATAGCTTCCTAATCCGACCGGCATTCCGGAGACGAGGACTTCAAAAATACCGCCAAGGGTGTCCCCTTTTTTCTTGCAAGACTTTATTTCGGCAATTGCTTTGGATTCTATTTTCTTATCAAGAATCCGAACTTCAGATTTGTCCGCTAATACCGATATCTTCGAGATCTCAGAGGAAAATTTTTTTATATATGCATTGATGTCCGATCGACGGGAAATCCCGGCAGGTCCGATCGAGAGTACATGACTTCCGATGCTGATACCAACCTCTTCAAGAAAAATTCTGCTGATGGCACAGCATGCAACCCGCATCGCCGTTTCACGTGCACTTGCCCGGTCGATGACATTCCGTATGTCATCGAATGTGTATTTAACCGAACCGACAAGATCCGCGTGTCCAGGACGAGGCAAAGTAATTTTTTCAATATTTTTACCTGTACCATCAACGGACATTTTTTCGGTCCAATTGAGCCAATCACGGTTTGTAATTTTTAATGCGATCGGTGAACCGAGAGATTTGCCAAACCTGACCCCGGAGAGAATTTCGACGGTATCGGATTCTATCCTCATTCGGCCTCCTCGGCCGTACCCCTGCTGTCGGCGCCACAACTGACGGTTGATTTCATCGGCGGATATAGGTACTCCGGCCGGAATTCCTTCAACAATTCCGATCAATGCCTGACCGTGTGATTCGCCTGCAGTAAGATATCGTATCATTCTGTTTTCGCTTTAGAGTATCGATACATTGGTGAATTCATTGATAAATATACGAATAATTCCGTTTATAAGCCTTCACACTTCAGTGTCCGGTAAACAATAAACAAAAAAAAAGTCCATTCATAATGAACGGACTTTTTTACGATGCAACGGATCAATTACTTTTTGCCAAGAATCGCATCTTTTGCTGCTTTGGCAACTTTAAATTTCACGACTTTTTTTGCCGGAATCTGAATCGTTTCGCCAGTCGCAGGATTTCTGCCTTGTCGTGCTTTTCGCTGAACAAGAACCAGTTTTCCAATACCCGGGATGGTAAATTGATTCGGTGCCTCTTTATATGCCAATGCGGCGATTTCCTCGAAGATTTCGGTTACAGTCTTCTTCTTCATACCGAATTTATCAGCAAAATAACTTGCGATTTGTGATTTCGTCATGGCCTTACCCATGGATTTCTCCTTTTTTTATATTGGTGAAATATTAAATGAATTTCTTTAGGATTTCTTGTTTTGCCGCTTTAGCAACTTTAAATTTTACAACTTTCTTTGCAGGAATCTGAATGATCTCGCCTGTTGCCGGATTTCTGCCTTGCCGTGCTTTTCTATCTACCAACACGAGCTTGCCGATACCGGGAAATGTAAACTGATTCGGAGCTTCTTTGTAAGCCAAATTCGCCAATTCGAGGAAGAATTCATTTGCTACTTTTTTCTTCAACCCAAATTTTGTGGCAAAGTGGGCAGATATCTGGGATTTCGTCATTGCCTTTCCCATATTAAACTCCTTATATATAGTTAATTAGGTAGTTAATTATAGTAAATCTCTAACACAACTTATGTAAATATATGTATTTTCAACGAGATGTCAAATAAAAAATTCAAAATAAGCAATAAAATCAGGCAAAAAATTATGTATTCAAAAAACAAGCCAAGTTTTATAGGTTTTTTGAATATCGCATTTTCTCACTGTTTTCGAGGGTTTTCTATCATTTTCGACTCTATAAAAAATTAAACCCCGATAAAATCGGGGTTTAATTACTTTTCATATATTTACGTTTATTTTTAGAGAAGAAAAGCGACTGCCGTAATTGTCACTCCTGACATTAAAATTAAAGGTAGAAGAAATTTATTCGGGATTTGATCAGTTGAAATTTTTTTCTTAAAAATTGTAGCTACGACAGCCATTTCGATCGCCAGTATCATTTTTATACCGATTTTCATGTGGTTCACTTCGGAAAGCATGATAAAGAAGAGAATCAGACCGGTCAACAGCTGCAGATGAGAAGCAGACATTAATATGAATGCAAATTTTTTCCTGAGTTCCGTCGCCATATCGTTTTTCCAGAGTAAATATGATGCAGAAACGATTATTGAGGCCATTCCAAGAAGGTGCAGCAAATAAAAAAGATCGTGCATTCGGTAATTCCTTTCAGATTTTATAGATAATGGTGTATATTGATAAAGATAATACTCATTGATACGCAGAATAAACGATGTTTGAACAAGAATTAGAGACCCTTCACCACATAATACGCAATAACACCATTGGGAATGGCCCGTCGATTTCAATGAAATCGATTCTAGAATCAAACATCCCCAACAGTGTAAAAAGTTTCTTTAAGAGTGAAATAGAATGGCTCCTCTTTCAGGAGCACCGGTTAGAAACCCGTTCCCGCAGGTTCAATTACGATCAGGAA
This sequence comes from uncultured Chitinophagaceae bacterium, assembly GCA_964371615.1. Taxonomy (GTDB): domain Bacteria; phylum Bacteroidota; class Ignavibacteria; order UBA10030; family UBA8401; genus SpSt-333. The sequence continues at coordinate 944,859 of CAYJMS010000001.1, read as the reverse complement.
GATATTCGTATGCTGCAGGAACAGACCGATTTTCTTCTCGTCTATCACTATGTCTTCGTTCAGGAAGAATTCCTACATGTCTGCGACAAAGCGGTCCATTTTCTCTTTAACTATCTCTGCCGTCCGGTGTGGACACTCGAGAACTTCCTGTTCGACGAAAAAAATTCACTGACACGGGATGAGTTAAAGATAAAGTTTAACTATTGTTCCGATTACAGTTACTATCGTACCATTACGGAACGATACCTTCAGACCAAAAACAAAACCGAAGTCACCAGAGAGGAGACTGTTGAATTGCTACGGAAGATCGACCGAGAGATCATCCGCGAGAATTCCGCCGTCGAAGTCGGAAGAATGACCGAACCGTTCTTCGCATTTATTTTCTCCATTCAGGAGAAGATCGGCGGTAACGCACAGCGTGGAATTCCGCCCAAAGCCCTTTCCTATTTCTTCGATGATAAACAACTTCCATCAGTCTCGGACCACATACTGAAACTTCGCGACCGCGGCGTTACAGTGATACAATATGATGAATTGGTTTCTGAGTTAAAAGATGTGTTCCTAAAAAAAGGGTCCTATCTCGAAAAAGAATCCGTTGCAGCGCCGCACCGCGATGCAAATGGTGTTCAAGCCGAATCTCTCATTATACCGGAACGAGAAAGACTCTCAATCGTCGCCGGACTTTTCCGGAACGATGAATCTGCATATATTGCCTTGCTGAATGGAATTTTGCAGTATCCGACATGGGAAGAGGCGTCGCTGGCACTGGACCATTATTTTACTATGAACGATATAGAACCATTTTCACGCGATGCAATATTGTTTATCAATGCATTGCAGACCGCTTTCACCGGAAAACGATCGGGATGAACCGGCATAACCCAACGATCATGACTGAACCAACCAGAATACTGGTGAGAGGCACACAATGTTTATAGATTCCGCAAAAATTTTTGTCAAATCGGGTAAAGGGGGCAATGGGATAATCCACTGGCGCCGGGAAAAGTTCATCCCCAAAGGTGGACCTGACGGCGGCAACGGCGGACGGGGCGGCGATGTTATCATCCGTGCAGATAAACAGCTTTATACACTCCTCGATTTTCGATATACCAAGCGGTACATCGCCAAGAACGGAAATCCCGGTGAAGGTTCGAACAAAGAAGGCCGCTCTGCGCCATCGATTGTTATCAAGGTCCCGGCAGGTACGCTGATTAAAAATGAAAAGACCGGCGAAACGATTGCCGATCTTGTGCACGACGGCGATGAAATCGTTGTTGCCAAAGGCGGAAGAGGGGGAAAAGGAAACTGGCTTTTTCGGTCCTCCACCAATCAAGCACCGCGAATCTGCACGCCGGGAGAACCGAGTGAAGAGTACCATCTGCAGTTCGAATTAAAACTCCTTGCTGACATCGGTCTCGTCGGATTTCCCAACGCAGGAAAATCGACATTGATTGCCTCAATTTCTGCAGCAAAGCCGAAGATCGCCGATTATCCTTTCACAACACTTGTGCCGAATCTCGGTATGGTCTATTATCAGGAGAGCAAGAGTTTTGTCGTTGCCGATATTCCGGGCCTGATTGAAGGAGCCCACGAGGGAAAAGGGCTCGGCATACAGTTCCTGAAACATATCGAACGAACTAAAGCATTGCTCTACCTTATCGATTGCAATACCGAGGATATCGTTCATGATCTGAAAGTATTGATGAACGAACTTAAGACGTTCAATAAAGATCTTCCGAAGAAAAAAAGCCTCGTCGCCATTACTAAAATGGATACGGCAGACGACGCAAAGCGCAAAGATCTCAAAAAGATAAAAATTCCTAAGGGAATGTCCGTTTTCCATATCTCTGCTGCGACCCGTGAAGGACTGCCGGCATTAATCGACTCGATGTGGAAAATGGTGGAAAAGGGGCATGCGTAAGATCCAATCCGGCCTAAAGGATTTAGCACGATACCAATGAAAAACCGATCCACAGAACATTTGTCGAACCAGGAATCTGTTACCGATAAGGAATTCGAGAACACACTTCGACCTTCGATGTTCGACGACTTTTCGGGACAACAAAAGATTGTCGACAATCTCAAAATTTTCATCGCTGCCGCCAAGCAGCGGGGTGAATCGCTCGATCATGTACTGCTGACCGGCCCTCCGGGACTCGGAAAAACCACGCTGTCATTCATCATCGCCAATGAAATGGGGACGGATATTAAGATCACCTCCGGGCCCGTTCTAGACAAGCCGGCAGACCTTGCCGGTATACTAACGAATCTGAGCGAGGGCGATGTCCTGTTCATTGACGAGATACACCGGGTAAACGCCGTCGTGGAGGAATATCTGTATTCCGCCATGGAAGATTTCCGGCTGGATATCATGATTGATTCCGGCCCGAGCGCCCGCAGCATTCAATTGTCCCTCCCCCGATTCACGCTCGTCGGTGCCACAACCAGGGCCGGATTGCTCACTGCTCCGTTACGCGCTCGGTTCGGCATCAGTAACCGTCTTGACTATTATACACCGGATATACTCTTTTCGATCATCGTCCGTTCGGCAACGATTCTCGGAATTGAGATCGACAAGGAAGGCGCCCTGGAAATCGCCAAGCGTTCACGCGGCACTCCCCGTATTGCCAACCGGCTGTTGAAACGATGCCGGGATTTTGCCGAGGCGGACGCAAAACTTTCTCACCATAAAGGAATCATCACGAAAGATGTTGCTGAGTATTCGTTGAAAGCATTGGAAGTTGATGAACATGGATTGGACGAGATGGACAAACGCATTCTGAGAACCATCATCGACAAATATTCCGGCGGTCCGGTCGGTATCAGTACGCTGGCCGTTGCCGTCGGCGAAGAAGCCGGTACAATCGAAGAAGTCTATGAACCGTACCTGATCCTGGAAGGATTTGTCCAACGGACTCCCCGCGGACGTGAAGCGACAAGCCTTGCGTACAAACATTTTGGCATCAGCAAAAGCACGCCAAAACAGGAAAAACTATTTTAGATTTCCACCTTTATCCCGTCCTCCTTACATGTCCAGATATACTGTACTATTTTTAATTTCTACAGGTATCCTCCTATCGGATCCGGATTCTACGGAATCACCATCTACGGACTATACTGTCAACAGACTGTTTTTAACTTCAACGGGGTATGTACAGCCACAAGGAGTTTTCGGAATTCAAGTTCACGAGTTCGTTGGACTTCAGGCACTCTACAGTCCAATGTACCGTTTACAATTCAATTTCGGCTATTCAAATGCTGTAGGTTATGTTGCCGGAACGAAGATTCAACTCTTCGATAATCTCACTTTCTTCCGCTCGCTTTCCCTGACATTCGATGCCACGTTCATAAAAGTGAATACTATGTACAAGAACAAATATCTCATACCCGGCATCAGTGCCACTTTTGGCTTTGACCAGCTCCAAATATCCGGTGCAATCCATGCATCGGCGATCGAGCGATTCGTCTATATTCCGATACCGAAAGAAGATTATTTCCTTTACTATGAATCTGACCGGTATTTCGGCAGAGGAACATTTTTCAAAATCCCATCCGTGATTCAGGTCGGACTCATGCATCAGTCTAAACTGCATCGATTAAAAATCATCTGTGAAATTCATATAGAGTATTCAGGAAAATTCCATAACTATTTTACAAAGTACACAAGTATTGGAATTAAAAAGTATTGGCAGGATGCTTATCTTGATTTTGCATTTATCACCTACCATGATCAATTCTCTACAAACAGGTTAGATTCATTCACCTTCCCGTATCTCTCGTTCGGATTTTTTCTGTAATGGTCAAATTAGACATCGAATATTATTCACGTCCTACGCTTTCTGTTGCAAAGGAATTGATTGGAACCTTTTTCGTACGAAAATCATACAGGAGATTCCTTGTCGGCATGATCGTTGAAACAGAAGCGTATCGGTATAATGATCCGGCCTGCCATGCGTATCGTGGAATGACGGAGAGGAACAAAGTAATGTTTAACCACGGTGGTTTCCTCTATGTCTACTTCACCTATGGCATGCATTATTGTGCAAACATTGTGACATATAAAGAGGGATTCGGCGAAGCGGTACTGATTCGTGCCGTACAGCCGCTGGATGGAATCGACACAATGTTGAAAAACCGTGGTATCAGCGGAGGCGAGCAGAATCCGAATTTGAAATTGACAAATGGTCCTGCGAAGTTTGCGGAAGCTTTTAATATAACGACGAAAGATTCAGGTATTGATCTAACAGGTCCTTCAATCTATCTTACACAAGGTATATCTGTTCCGACATCGAAAATCGCTACAACAACTAGGATCGGTATTCGAGTTGCCATGGATAAGCGATGGAGGTTTTACCTCAAAGACAATCCATGGGTTTCTAAAAGGTAATTGCAGAGGTGATTCCGAGAGAAATCTCGTGAAAATTTCCCCCTGACAAGAATGTATTGTATCGGTACGTCAGGCCGTACGTGTGCGACGGGAAAAATCCGAAGAACGGCAGCCAGGGAGATTTCAACCAGAGACCGCCACTGAGGGACAATCCGTGATTCGGAAAGTCACTGAACACTCCCCCGCCGATGTGGATACCGCTGAGAAATATTTTTCTCCGGTCAGCAAAGTCGAAATGAATATCCTTTTTCACCTCTGCCCGAAACACGTCCCGGACTTTTGAACTAAAGATGTGTGTATAGACGAGAGAAACACGATAATCGGTGAATTCACCTGTCTCACGTACCTCTCCGTTTCCATATCCCGTTTCGAAACTCAACGAACCATACGATGCGCCGTCCCTTACCACCAATCCGCCGCTGGGTGGCACCATGCTGATCACAGTTCCCGCTATCACCACCGGCACGACAATCCCCGTCATTGTATATAATGCGGCATACTGTGACGTAGAGTAATCGTCCACATGCGTCGTATCCTGTGCACGAACCGGCATGGCAAGAAGAACGAAAATAACTGTGGTGAAAAGTGTATACTTCATGCTTTATCCGAAAGAAACGTCATGATTCCGAAATGTTCCGGCCGGTGAAAACACCGGGGACCCGTGCCGACCGGCGACCACGAGAGCAGTTCGTCACCATGGAATTTTCCCGATGCACGGTAAAAATTGACGTTCCATTCACCGGCACTGTCACGATCCGCATCAAAACACCGCCACGGGAAAAAGAGAACCGATGTCCATACGTTGTCCGGCGTATCCACAAAGGATTTCACCGCGCATCCGGAATACCAATAGTGATTCGAAGTACCGAGAGCATTCCACACATCGATATCAACCCACCGGCCGTCCGGCGCTGCCTGAAATTCCTTATACATTCTTCGTTGTACCGCGTTCGGTCCGATAAATACTTCGAATACATCCGAAACTTCCCACAGATGATGGGTCTTTTTTTGTAACACATCATCGGTAAGATTAGTTGCATACCGAATCTCCCGGAATGCTCCGCGGAAATAGACAAAAATGCCGCTGTCGTTCCATTCCGTTGCCACTGCGGTTTTTACGTAATCGGGAACCGGCGCACCGTCGGCATACGAGAGATATTCCGACGTGGTCATACGGATCACTGTCTCGCGATCGATCTCGTGGATCGATGAATGTGATGAACGGTGGCATCGGATGATCTTCTGTTTTCCGGTCACATCGTTCTCAGCCATGCATCATTTCTTTCCGCAAATAGTCACCGGTGGCCGATTGAGGCATGCGTATCACCGATTCGGGCGTTCCCTCTGCGATGATTCTTCCCCCCGCATCTCCCCCTTCCGGGCCGAGATCAATAATCCAATCGGCAGTTTTAATGACATCGAGATTATGTTCTATCACAATAACGGTATTTCCTTTATCCACAAGTTTATTCAGCACATCCAGCAACATTTTGACATCATCGAAATGAAGTCCTGTAGTCGGTTCATCGAGAATATATAAGGTATTTCCCGTTCCAACCTTCGAAAGTTCGGTTGAGAGTTTCACCCGCTGCGCCTCACCGCCGGAGAGCGTCGTCGCCTGCTGACCGAGATGAATGTATCCGAGACCGACGTCGAACAACGTTTGGATTTTGCGGTTCATCACCGGCATTTCGCTGAAGAAGCCCAATGCCTCTTCCACAGTCATTTCCAAAACATCCGAGATCGATTTTCCCTTGAACAACACTTCCAGCGTTTCACGGTTGTACCTTTTTCCACGGCAGACATCGCACTGAACGTACACATCCGGAAGGAAATTCATCTCAATCTTTTTCACACCGTCTCCTTCACATGCTTCACACCGTCCTCCTTTCACATTGAAACTGAATCTTCCCGAACGGTAACCGCGAATTTTCGATTCCGGCAGTTGCGCAAAGAGATCCCTGATGAATGTGAACAAGCCGGTATAGGTGGCGGGATTGGATCGAGGCGTCCTGCCGATCGGCGATTGGTCGATCTCGATCACTTTATCGATATGCTCGATGCCATGGACGGAAACGAAAGGATAAACGGGAATCTTTGTCTTATAGAATTTTCGAGAAAGTATCGGATAGAGCGTTTCGTTGATGAGAGTCGATTTCCCCGAGCCGCTGACTCCTGTTACGCAGGTGAATGTTCCCAACGGTATCTTCAGATCGACTTCTTTCAGGTTATTTCCCGACGCTCCTTTAATGGAAAACAATTTTCCGCTTCCCTTACGCCTTATCCCGGGAACCGGTATTGATTTTTTCCCGGTAAGGTATTCGATTGTCGACGATCGATCACCCACCGTTTTCGACAGACCGTTTTTGAACAGTGTAGGAGGACCTGCCGCAACGAGTTCACCCCCGTGTTCTCCTGCCCGCGGTCCAAGATCGACGATGTAATCGGCGTTTTCCATCATCTCTTTATCGTGTTCAACGACCAACACGGTATTCCCAAGATCGCGGAGATGCTTCAACGACGCGATCAATTTTGTATTGTCCCTCTGATGGAGGCCGATACTTGGTTCGTCAAGAATATACAACACTCCGACAAGTTGTGAGCCAATCTGGGTCGCCAGACGAATCCGCTGCGCTTCCCCTCCGGACAATGTCCTGGCTGCCCGATCGAGCGTCAGATAGCCGAGACCGACATCGACCATAAAACCGAGCCGTTGAGTGATCTCTTTCAGAATCGGCCGCGCTATTTCCATCGTTCGTTTTGAAAACGTAACGGTTGAAAAGAATGCGAGTGTATCCACTAACGATTTTCGCACGATATCCGAGATTTTAATCTTCTGCTGCGTCGCATCGTCAACCAATTGAATCGCCAGATTCTCCTTCTTCAACCGCCCACCGCCGCATTGTGCACACAGTTTGGTGCTCATGTATCCTTCCACCCACTCCCGTATCTTGAGGGAGGCAGTATCATTATAATATTCCTGCAACATGGCGATAATGCCGTCATACCGATGTTTGTAACGAGTCGTCCGGCCGCCGGCGTACGTGTATTCGATGTCGATCTTTTCACCTTTTGTACCGTAGAGCAGTTCGTCCATCGCTTTCGCACTGAATTCCCGGATGGGTGTGTTCAGAGTAAGTTTATGTCGCAGTAAAACCGCTCTCACCTGACTGTAGAACCACGTGGACCGCGGTTTCCCGAGCGGTGCGATTCCTTCATCCTGAATCGACAAAGTCGGATCGGGAATGATCAACGCAAGGTCGAATTGCTTTGTTTCGCCGAGTCCTTCACAGGCAGTACATGCTCCGTAGGTAGTGTTGAAGGAAAATGAATTCGGTGCCGGTTCGTCGTAACTCGTTCCGCATTGCGGGCAGGAATATGATTTGCTGAAGAGAATATCCCGTTCGCCGTCGTTAACAATCAACACACCTTCTCCGAACTGAAGGGCAACATCGACCGAGTCGGCAATGCGGGAACGGATTTCTTTTTTCATTTGTATCCGATCGATGACGATTTCGATATCGTGCACTTTATACCGGTCGATCTTCATTCCTTTCGATATTTCCGTCACTACTCCGTCCACCCGGACACGCAGGAATCCATCCTTTATTATCTTTTCGAACAATTCCCGGTAATGTCCCTTCCGTCCTTTCACAATCGGTGCAAGGATTTGAATCTTTGTTCCAACGGCAATTTTCATAATTGCGTCGATAATCTGATCGACGCTCTGTTTTTGCACCGTCGTGCCGCAATTCACGCAGAATTGTGTACCGGCACGGGCATAGAGCAGCCGGAGAAAATCATACACCTCCGTTACCGTGCCGACGGTGGATCGTGGATTGGTGCTGACTGTTTTCTGTTCGATGGAAATAGCGGGCGAAAGACCTTCAATATAATCGACATCGGGCCGTTCCATGAGACCCAGGAATTGCCGCGCATAAGCAGAAAGGGATTCGACGTAGCGCCGCTGCCCTTCCGCGTAGATAGTATCGAATGCCAGCGATGATTTTCCCGAACCGGACAGGCCGGTGATGACAACCAGTTTGTCGCGCGGTATCTCGACATCGATATTCTTCAGATTATGTTCACGTGCCCCTTTGACTATGAGCGATTGTTGCTCCATCGCCGAATCCGGCGCAGCAACTGGTGCTGTATTTTTTTTCTTATCGGGTTTTGTACCGACGGATTTCTTTTTCATGTTCCCTTATGCGCGTGTACCGAGATGTCCATTCCCTGCAAAACACCTATGCTTTTTGCGAGATTCAAACAGTAAGATACTTAAACTTCTGCGGAGAGGCAAAGAGTGCCGAAGGATTTGTTCACTTAACGACGGACAGCCGGAAGGTCAATTGCGCCAGCGGAAAGATGTTTGCCAGGCGATTCTCATACAGGTCTTTATTGCGATTGGCGAAAGAGGCAAGCATTCGATCGAAATAATGTCGGTGGGATAATCCATTATCGAACACCACCGACATAATGGAATAGTGGACAGGTGAATAACGGAAATTGCCGTGATCCGTCCCCTGCACAAAATAATCAAAGGAATGGACCCCAAACCAATGTTTATGCGTCGGATCGGTGTTAGCGTTTCGGTGCGGATAATACGGTACGGTAATCTCAACACTACCGCCGGTTTTGGTGATGCGGTGTAATTCTGTCATCACAGCGATGACATCATCCAGATGTTCGAGAACATTATCGGCATAGATCGTGTCGAAGTGACTATCCGGAAATGGATACGGGAAATGATTCAAATCATGCAATACATCGGCATCCGAATTCGGATTCCTGTCGATCCCGACAGCATCGGGGCGTTTGCGTCTTCCGCATCCAAGATCAAGTATTTCCATAGTCTCCGTCATTTCCGGGTCAATGCAATCGCTTGCGTTTGTTCAGATAGCCCAATAGCGCCGCATCAAACGGTACGGATGTATCGAGCAGTACATAATCGACCAGATTTTCACGGCATTCCCGTTTGTACCGTTCGATAAATTCCGCCATTGCCTGTTGATAAGCCTTTTGAATATGATATGGCTGTGTCATCAACATCTCCCCGGTTTCAACATCACGAAACACGGCATCGCTTCCGAATGCAAACGATCGTTCCATTGGATCGAGCACCTGCATCACCAATACTTCGTGTTTATTATGACGGAAATGTTTCAGTGCAGCCATCACCGCTGCCGGATCGTCGAAAAGGTCGCTGATGATGATCACTAATCCACGGCGCGATATCCTGTCCGCCAAGGAATGCAACGCCGCAGCGGAATTTGTCGTGTCCGACGGACGCATCCGTTCAAGATCGATCAACATCCGTCTCAGATGCTGTTTGGTGGCATGCGGAGGAAGAATCGACCGGACTGCTGCATCATACTGCATCAACCCGACAGCATCCCGCTGTTGCACCATTAAATACGACAACGATGCCGCAATATACGATGCATATTCGATTTTGGAAATGCGCTTGTTTCCCTTCGTATCGATTTCGGATGCGAATCCCATGGAGGCAGATGTATCGATGACAATGTAGGATTTGAGATTTGTTTCTTCCTCGTATTGCTTCACGAAGTATTTGTCCGTCTTTCCGTACACACGCCAGTCGATTCTGCGGATTTCGTCTCCGGGCATGTATTGACGGTGTTCCGCAAACTCGACGCTGAACCCATGATAAGGACTTTTGTGAAGTCCGGTGATAAAACCCTCCACCACAAGCCGCGCACGCAACTCCATGGTGGATAATTTCGAAACCACATCCGGCTGTAAATATTTTAATGACGTCTGCATTTCAGTGTGTCGGCCCGTCCCAATCGCAGCGGATGAATGTATCGCATCGTATCGCGGTCATTAATCCGCCTGACCGTATCGTATTGTCTCGGGTGGATATTTCAATAACGTTTCAAGCTCTGTTTTCGCCGTCGGCGCAAGATCGTGATTCGGATACTTCTGCAGGAAACGTTCATAATACATGCGCGCGCTGTCGGAGACCAGCAGATTATTGTGGTAGATATATCCGATCATAAACAGCGACAATGCGGAGGGCTTCATATCGGGATTCTGTTCATAGAACATGATGTAATTGTTCAATGCTTCGCGCGGTTGATTTTTAAAGCGATAACTTTCCGCTATTCCGAATCGTGCCCACGGCGCATATGGCCCGTCCGGATATTCGTCGATAATGCGCTGACACACTTGCATTGTCGAATCCCAATCGTTCGACGCTTTGGCCGATTCCGCCTTCAGCCAGAGTTCTTCATCGGTCATGCTGCAGGATGCCAGGAGAAATACCGACATGAAGATAAACGGTATGATCGTTTTCATTGTGCTCTTCTCATGATTGCCGCAAAAAATCCATCTGTTCCCTGATGGTGAGGTAATAATTTAAAATATCGGTTGTTCACGAGAGTGTCAAGGTTATACCGTGCCAGCACTTCTTTCGGATCACGGAGGGTAAACCCGGGATGTGCGGCTAAAAACGATTCCACAACCTCTTCGTTCTCTTCCTTCATCAACGAACATGTCGCATAGACAATCGTACCGTTTACCTTAACGCATTGTGCATAATTTGAAAGTATCTTTGCCTGTTTCACCCTCAATTCATTGATCATAACAGGAGTAACAGACCATTTCATGCCCGGATTCCGACGAATTGTCCCCGTTCCGCTGCACGGAGCGTCCACGAGAACAAAATCCGCTTCATTATGAAATTCCACAGGCGATTCGTCCTCCAGTACGGTCTTTATCCGGATGGTATCGGCTCCGGCTCTTTTGATCCTCTTTCTCAATTCGTCAAGGCGAAAATTGTGGATGTCCAGAGAAAATATTTCACCGCGATTTTTCATCAACGCCGCCATAGCGAGTGATTTGCCTCCACCTCCCGCACAGGCATCGATCACTTTCGAACGCGGTTTCGGATCGACCAGCATCGCCAACAACTGGCTTCCTTCATCCTGCACCTCAAAGAATCCCTTCCGGAACGTCTCCAATTGAAAAACGTTGATTCTCTTCGGTATATGCAGACCAACCGGCGAGAATTCAGCCGCTACGGTATCGATCCCTTCTTTCATGAGAGAATTCCGGCATTCATCGACCGTGGTTTTCAACGTATTCACCCGAAGCGTGATCGGCGCCTGTGTGTTCAGAATGCCGCAAAGTTTTTCCGTTTCAGATTTTCCGTACTGTCCAAGCCATGCATCCACCATCCATTCAGGGAACGAATGCGTCAGCGAGATTTGATTGGTTATCCGGTCATCGACAGGAACAGTGTCCACTCCGGCGCTGATCTGCTGCAGCACCTCAGCGGAAAGAAGACCCTCTTCGAGAAGAGATTCAACCGATATTTTTTTTTCGAACAGGAGTGTGGCGACGATAAACACCGTTGTTCGATGCGATTGTAAATGCAGCGGCGACAGGATCCACTCTATCCTCCGTTTATGCCGAAGCGATGCATAGAGCGTTTCGGCAATAAACCGTCGATCGTGCGAACCCAGATATTTCCGCTTTCGAAAAAATATATCGATAAGATGATCGGCTGGCTTGCGAGAAGACGAGACATCGTCGAAGAGTTCAACGACATGTCCGATCAGTGAAGATATTTTCAACGACATTCCTCCATTTTCACGGCAGCAACAAAGATGATGAACGAACGGAGGAATTTACTCAATTAAATACTTAAGACCAACGGTGATCTGTGCGGATTGCAATCCGCTGACATTCTCCATATCGAGCGCAAGCGTCGGCCATAATTCCGCAAGTATCACTTTGTATCGCACACCGGCAGATACGATAAACGGGGACAAAGCAACGATATCAGTTTCGAGGCCGATATCGATGCCGCCGTTCCAGTCGTGCTGTTTCGAAGCCGGTACACGGATGACATCGATCAATTTGAATTTTGGCGTCACCGATCCGGTATCGACCTTGATCGAGTCAAAATATGCGTCGCGATTGAATCTCCAATTATAGATTCCGAAACTGACCCTGCCGTTCAGATCGATCACGGAACCGGAGACAATGGAATAATTCGCCGTCACTCCCAGACCGATGTATTCGAATGACATCCCGAAATCCTTGAGCGGGAAGACCAGGTCACGCTCAACGGCATTGAGTGTGTCTTTCCGTTTAATAAACAACTTGTCCCGGTTTTCATCATCCATTACGGCATATTCAACAAATCCACCCCATCGCGGATTATTATTATGTGCTTCCCGGAACGACACCGCATATCCTATCGTCTGCGTAAAGCGTTTGGTCATTTCGCCCGCCGGGAAAATCGCGATCCCCTCACCGCCGACCAGAAAACCGGTGCTTTGGCCAAAAAGCATACCGGTACACAAAAATCCAAGTATGGAAAATATTTTAATGGTAATGTTCATCAGTATTGAAATCCAATCCCAAGCGTCAACGTGACAGCACTCGTCAGCGGATAATTGTCATAGCCTAATTCACCGGAGGTTTCGGCAACCATTTTATAGGCACACTCGGCATGCAGCACAATCAATCCCGAAACCCTGAACCGCGCCGCTGCTCCAGCGGTAAGGAATACCGGATTACCGTACTTATAGGGAGCAAAATTGTGATACGAATAGGTAAATTGATAGCCATCCGCAGGGTATTTTCTCGTCCACGTCTCTTCGTGGTACAATTTTCTGGTAAAGAAATCTATCCCAATGCCGACCGTCGGACGAATATCGAAATCCGTTGCCAGTTCAATGCGATAGGCGAGGTGGAGTGAAACCGGCAGTACATCCATGGTCTGAACGGAAATGACCTTGCTCGAGAAATTGGCCGTATCGGCAGAGTAGATATTGACCCAGTTTCTGTACCGTCGTTCCCAGATTGTCCATCCCCATTGTTGTACTTCGTTTGTCTGTTCAATTGAATACTTGCCGTAACCGGCATCGAGGATGATCGACAGATCACCGACAAGTCCATACTGTAATTTTACTCCCCCGCCAATCGCTGTTGCTTCCGTTACCTGGAATCGCTTATCGATAGACAGTGCTCCCGATCCGTACAATTCGACGGTCTGGATCTGTGCCGTTACAGTTCCTATTGCAACAACCACCATTGCGATATATCGAAGCAGACGGATCATTGATTTACAGAGTTCCCGATATGGTCAGGCGTAGAATATTACCGAGCCTGCCGTAATTAGAGAGTGCAAAATCGATCTCAACAGGAATCAGGTGATGCCCGTTAAGACCGATGCCAACATTATATGTCTCTTCATCATAAAAGAATTTATAGCCGCCCCGTGCGGTGACCATTTTGTTCCAACAGAGTTCGACACCCGCGTTTACCCGTTCGGGTGCATCGCTGGGATGTAATGCTTCGGCCACGGTGGTAACGCGAAAATCAGATTCCATGGAACCGATTACTTCCCCCGCAAAACCGATCCGCAGCAGTGTCGGCATTTTGAAGGGATCGTTGATGAACTGTGCATTGGTGCCGAAGTTCACCATGCTGGCGCCGAGCCGCAGCGATTCGAAACCGGTATAATAAATGATGCCGCCGTCGAACACGATATTTGAAGCGCCATACTGATATATTTTTTCGTCGATATACTTGAATCCGACGCCGAATGAAAATCTGTCCGTCAATGCGCGGGAGTATACGGCACCGATCGCCGTCGCCTGTGCGGAAAAAGTTCCGATCGGTGCAAAAGATCGTTCACCTCCGATTCGCACCGTCAACGGCATTGTTCCGTAATCCAACACGGTCGCGCTAATGCCGAAATTTCCTGCGTCGGTGGAGAGTGCATAACTGGCACCATAGTGGTTAATATCGGCAAACCAGCGCGCCGACGAAAATGAATACGAATGGGTTCCAGTCATGAATCCGATCGCCGCCGGATTCACGAATATTCCCGATGCGCCGACATCGGTTAACGCCACCGTCGCCTCGCTCAATGCAGCGGAACGGGCGGTCATCGGTATTTCTAAAAAGACAAATCCCGCCGTTGCCGTACTCCGAAACTCCTGGGCATTTCCGGCTGACAGAACAAAGCATGTCAATAACACTATAGCAAATAGTCTGTTCATCGTATTATGGCAAACTTCCCAACCTTTTTCCCCAGAGGAGAATCGGCATGAAAAATATATATTCCACTTTCAGCAAATTGACCAAAGTCCGTCTGTTGATTCCACGACACAATACCACCAGTACCATCCGGAACATCAATTGTTTTCACAAGATCTCCGCGAACGGTATAAATCCGGAGCGTGCAGGGATTCGGCACATTGGTAAATAAGATATCGTCACCGCTGCCTGCCTGCGATGCTCCCCGGGCGATAATAAACGGATTGGGCACAACAAGAATTTCATCAAGTTGTGATGACGGTGCAACGGTCATTCTAAATGGCCGGCTCATTCTGTTTGCAAAAATCGAAGATTCAAGCGGAGGAACTCGTCTGGCAGCGGTTCCGCCCGGCTGGAAGATCGTACCCGGACTGATGGGCCAGGACGTTTTGCCGGTATCGTACGCTGTAAGCGCATAATAGTAATTCGTGCCGATATCGCCGGTGGAATCGATAAATGCATACTGTCCCGACGTGCCGTTGTACCGTACCGGATCTCCCTTTTTAATGTCTCCAATAGGAATCCATGGTCCGGTCGGAAGATGATATGAACGATAAAGCCGGTACCCGATCAGATCCAGCGTACCGTCGTCGGGATCCGGAATGGATTCATGATCGTTTCCCCAGGTGATTTCCGTTGCTGAAAATTTTCCCAATGTGCGTATGTAATCGACTTTAAATGGCGGAGCAACCGGAGGATCGGGATGATCGAAATTGAACTGCCATGTTTGCTGTGCAAAATTCATAGACCGGGTAAATTGCAGCGGCGCTTCGGTTGTGAGTAGACTTCGTTTTTTCGCGTCGAATAACAGCGAATCGGCCGGGCCATCGACAATTTCAGCGATACCGATGCGGATGGAGTCACCGGGAGCGATTGTCCACGGACCGAGTTGCATCATCGACCACATTCTTGCCCGCCCGGCATATGTCGGGTCGGCGTAATCCGTAACAAATGCGTTGGCACGGGCGATGTCCCCGACAAAATTATATCGGGCTTCCAATGATCCTATATTGGTTAACGGTCCGCTCAGATCGACAGAATTGCTGCCGGCAGACCATCCATACCGGCTGACCAGAGACGGCTCATTGTAACGCGATTCCGGCGATGCGTACAATAATTTCACGCCGGCAATTGCCGGTGCCAAAAACTCACCGGATGGATTGCCGTTAATCCGGTATCCTTGCGTCGAAGCAAACATGAACGACTCATCTCCCTGTTCATCTTTGTAATCCCCCGCCCGAACGCGGGTCACCCTGTTGGTGCTATCCCTGTCAAAGAAGAGATTACGGGATCCGGGTGATAATTGCGGAAACAACACCGTCCATGCCCGTGAATTTGCCTGCAATGCATAGTTCAAGACGATACGAAGATCGAACAGTGTATCGACAACACTGCCGTTGAGGGAAGGAAATTCGTTCGAAACATTTTTAATGATATAATCATAGATGATGTAGTTTTCGTCACGCTTTGATCCGTTCCATTGATGAATCCGCCGCGTGATTCTGAGCGGCAGTACCGGAAAGAGCAGGTTCTGATCGACTTGTGAAAAATATCCGGGATTATATTCCCACACTGTCTCGATCACTTCTTCGCCCGCTTTTTTATTCTTCACCATTCCCCAATTTTCACCGTCAGGATACAGGTGCCGATGTACTTTTAATTTATATTTTGAATTGACTTCGGTGGAGATCGTAGAACCATAGATCGACCAATCTTCGACGGCAATGATCGAATCTCCCTGTTTTTTTGCACCGATCATCAATCCGCCTGTCGCAAGATACGACGCGGGACCTCCGATATCCTCATTGATCCAGGTTTCGTCGAATCCCGGCCAGTCCAAACCAACACCGCGTCTCCCCCAATTGGCAAAATTCGGACCGCTTTTGCCGTTAAAGACACTATGCCACAGTTTCCCGCGGGATAACGTCAGTGAGGGTGACGCAACCAGCGTATCGGATTGGGCTTCAAGACCAATAGGCACAGCCAACAACGCACAAAGATATGTGATCAAGAATTTCTTCATTAAAATCCGAATCCTGCCGTGATAAAAATTTGCCGGGGAATATTCCTGTACGCTCTGTACGGAGCGACTCGGTAACTGATTCGTGTCGGATCGAGTCCGGGATCCTCGAGCGTGATTCCCCGTTCCACCCAATCCGTAATATCCTGCGTGACATCCATTGGCGTCAGAAGCTTATTATCGAACACATTCATAATGCGCACGCCGATCAACAACCGGTAATCGCCGAGCGCCATGCTCTTTTGTATATTGAAATCAAACAGAGATTCCAACGGATAGCGACGATTGTTGACAATATCTTTCAAGTCGAAAGAAGTGCGATAGGTAAACGGCGCGCCGGATTGCATCGTATAGGTCAATCCGAATGTTGTATTGTCAAAGGGAGTGGCGCTGAATATTTCAATTCCTTCCTTTTCGCCGAGCGAATAACTCACCAATGCCCTGAGATTGTGCGTACGGTCGGAATACGAAAGGAATTCCCCGACATAATCACGCCGGGCGATATTGATGTTCTCGGGATAGAGAGTCTGCTGGCCGTAATTTCCTTCCATTGTTTGCGACAGGCTGTAACTGACACGATATCCCCATCGTCCCAGGCCGATTTTTTCGAACGTCAACTCCAAACCGATCGTCGAGCCGAATGCATTATTCGCAAAGGTCGTATATAAATACAGCGGAGTCTGGTCGTTTGTTCTGCCGGCAGGACGATTGATGCTGCCGGAATAAGCGGCAACACGCTGCAGCCCGATCTGGCTGACCCGATCGTTGTAATACAACGAGAGATCCAATCGTTGGTTCTCACTCAACACCTGTTGAATTCCGAATTCATAATTAATGGTTTTCTTCGGATCCAGATTCGGATTTCCTCTTCCGGTCCAACCGGATTCCGTTCGTTGCGAAAGTGCCTGACTGAAAATCGGCATCGATGCAAAGTGACCATACTGCAGCCGGAATGCCGTATTCTCGCCGATCGGGAACGATAATCCCAGCCGAGGCAGAACGATATATTGAAATTCGGAGCCTTTCGTCTCCGGATTCCCTCGGATACCCGATCCGGACTCACCAATATAGTACGGATTGAACATATCCACCGGAACAGAGGTCTGGAAGTTGAACATTTCGACGCGCACGCCGACATTCGCAACCATGCCGGAATATTCCATTTTATCCTGCACATAGAACGATGTGTTGTACGGATAGGCACGGTAATATTCGGCAAAGCCGGTCCGTGACACATACGCATTTGCCAGAAAGTTTGAATTCACTCCCGTGTTCACCATATCCCAATAATACAATCGTGCTCCTATTTTCACCAGATTCTGGTTATCCACCTGACTTGTGTAATCGACGCTGAAATTCGTATGATCGGTCCTGTTGTCCTGAAAATAATTTGTGCTGACATTGAATGGTGCGCGGAAATAATCTTTTTCCCACCACTGTCCGTCGCGCAGTACCACACCGCCGTCCGCGTCGTTCAAACTGTCGAGCCGGTCTGCCGATTGGTCGTATCCGTACAGAAACTCATATGGGAGTTCATATTTTTCATATTGATGGGATAGGGTGGTTTCCAGGAAGGAATGCGTATTGATCGTGTACACCCAATTGATACTTTGTGTGGTTGTCTGTTCAGTCCGAACCGGATCTACCGTTACGTAATATTTTGTTGACGTCCCCGGCGGCGAGAACGCTATACCCGACCAACGGATATCTTCCGATCCGGACCAGATACCGCCGCGATAGGTTTGAAACATCCCCATGAGTTTAATCTTGTGACTGGTAACGGGGATGTAGGTAATACTGCCGATGTAATTCTGGAAAATTTGATTCTTCTCCGGTGTCGGAAGACGGGTGGGATTTTTTCGGTATTCGCCGGAGAGATAGAACTTCAGCATATCGGACTCGTTCCCGAGCGGACCGCCAAATCCGAACAGGATCCTGTTGTAGGAATACTGCCGGTAGTCGTACACGCCGAAAGGATTATTATCCGACGGGGTATGATTTTGCACCCAGGTATTATACGCCCACTCCAGTTCGCGCTGCATCACATCGTTAAAGTTTTGTGCAGCTGCAGTATCAAATGCCGATGACGGAAGCAAACTTTTTTGATACTCACCGTAGTTGTAAGCATACCGTTGATCGAGTCGAAGTTCCTTCAGCAGATCGTTCCTCTTTGTCCACCACTTGTCGAACGTCCCCCATTTTTCCCACTCATAATTCGACTTATCGTACAGGTATTTGTTGAAATGATATTGACCGGGAGGCCGGTATTCAAATCGGATCTCGCCGGAAAGTTTCGGCGTTCCTTCCTTGGTCACCACCTTCACAACGCCTGCTTGTGCATTGCCGTACTCAGCGGAGAATCCTCCCGAAATCAACTGCATCTGCTGCACCGCGATGGGATTGACATCGTACTTCCAGGAATTATTTGCTTTATCGCTGCCAAACGATCCGGGCGAACTGGTGGAAACGTTCACCTGATCTACGCCGTTAATCTGGAAGTTCACCTCGTACGAACCGGATCCGCGCACGCTGTAATTTCCCGTTGCTGTCTTTTGAAAACTGGCGGAAAGATCGAGCGCTCCGCGGGTTCCCTCAATCGGAGCGGACCGAATCTGTGTCGCATCAATGGTTTGTGCCGAGGATGTCTGGTCTTTAACGACCTTCGGCCGCTGCGCCACCACCACTACTTCGCTGAACTCTACTGTGGATTCGCGCAATTTGAAACTGAGTGTGGTCGTTCGGTCGATGTTCACTTCGACGTTGGTCTGAGTGACTTTCGTGTATCCAAGCAGTGTCGCCGAGACAGTATACGTGCCGGGAGAGACGTTGAGAATGAAGAATGTGCCGTCAAAGTCCGATACCGCTCCTATTTTTGTCCCTTCCAGAAGGATATTTACTCCGGGGAGAGGTTCATTCGTTCGGTTATCGACAATTGTACCGGAGATTTTCCCTTTCTGGGCCTGGGAAAGAACCATAGTGGTGGAGAGCAGGAAAAGCGCTATAGAGAAGATATGAAGACGCATCCGGACGGATAAGAATAAAAACGCCGGTCGCTGTTAGACAGGACCGGCGTTCAGAGATTATTTGATCAGCATCATTTTTTTTGTTTGCGCTCCCGCCGATGTGGTGAGCGTGTAGAAATACACACCGGTCGGCAATTGATCGGCGGTAAATATTTGGTTATGTCTGCCTGCTTCCGTATAACCATTGACCAGCGTTGCCACCGTTTGACCAAGCGCATTCGTAACAACGAGCGAGATCGGACCCGACGTCGAGACATCATAGCTGATAAACGTCGTCGGATTGAAGGGATTCGGATAATTCTGCAGTAATTCAAAGGAATGCGGAACATTCTTTTCTTCCCCCACCGACGTGAAAACACCGTACTTGTATTGGAATGCGGACCGTTGGTAGATATCGACAACATACGCGGTCAATCCGTCCGATGTCAAAGCGACATCGGATGGGGCACGCAGCGGTGCGCCATTAGGATTCGGATCCGTCGAACTGCTGTCTGCAGGAAGTTCGTACATCAGTGTCGCAAATGTTCCTCCGGCAATATCGTATGCTCTCACCCACCGTTTCAAAGCATCGGTTCCGGAAACCCAGAGCCGTTTGTTCTTGTCGACAGTGATTCCATAGGGTATGGTTGTGGAGAAACTTGACAATTGTCCTTCAAAATCTGCAACACGCTGGCTGACAAATTTTGCCACGCCGGGTGTGCTGTTTGGCAATTGGGTGCCGCCGGACCAACTGGCGACGCCGCCGGTGATATTTTCATCGGATTGCGAATTCCGTGACGTGTAAAAGACGGATATCGAATCGTTGTAATCTTCGCCGGGAATCGTTGCAACATCCCGAATGACATCAATCCCGGCAGAGTGTGTTCCGCCAATCTCGAACTCTCCCGACTCGGCATACCATGATCCTTTTGCAGGAGTGGTCAGCGAATTGGTAAGATTGTAAAACCGTGCCCGCGGACCGGGGACACCGGCACCGGCAGTCACTCCCATGATCGCGAGAGTATCTTTTGTCAAAGCTATGCCGTTGGTATAGGTACCGTGTCCGCCCGAACCCAAATAAAATCCGTATTTGCTGACTTGATTTGTGTCGCCGTCTTTATAGTAGTACAGCGATGCGACAGTGTTCGGTTTTGACCGTGTATATGGTACACTGGCGTTTACATAGACATCATTACCTAATGTTGCAATACCGCGCAACGGACCCATGTTTCCGCTCAGCGAGTCGGAGTCACCGTTATTGTAAAAATCGACCATCAAGGTAAATTCTGTATCGTTTGAGTCGGCATAATATACCGCATTATGGGCTCCGACTGTCGTTGCCGACGATGACAGTAGATATAATCTCCCGCTTTCCGTAACGGCGCATAAGAACGGAACTGCATGTGCAGAATCAGCAGCCGAAAATTTAATCTGCTTCATATAATGCCACTTGGGAAGTTGGGCTTCTAACGGAAGAATGGTGAATATCATAAGAAAAAAGATGAACTTTTTCATATCAGCTCCTTGAAGAATGGGGCAATAAAACGAGGGAAAATCTGTGTCTATATTATGAAGGAAAGGCTAGAAAAGCAAGGTTGAAAAGGCGCGTATTGGTGCGGAGGATGTATCTGTGAACGTCTTGTTACTTCATTTGCACACATCCGGAACGGTGTCCACGCATTAGATTTTTGTGTGTGCTGCGCTCTGGTTGTTTCCGACGAACTTATGCAGTTCTTTTTCTACCGCCCGTAATGAAATAAATACGATCACCGTGGAAAGCAAAAATATTTCATACGGAAGAAAAATCAGCGAAGTGATAAACGTGAATGTTCCAAGAAGAATAAAACTGATGATTTTAATTATACTGATTACATCGTATTTTTTGAGATCGTGTGATATCACTGAATTACCCTAAATTGTTAATATAAATATAGACATCTTAATCCATAATGTTGTGATATCAATCATCTTGTTTTTGCAGCCCCACATCGGTGACTAAAAAGAAATCGTGAATTTTCTTAAATTTTTTATATATTTTAGTGAAATTTTTGGCTGTCATGTGAAAAAAATCAACATTTTTGTCGTCATACTTTTTTCTTTGGTTTTTTATTCACTTCTTCCTGCACAAGTGAATCAATTGACCATTGCTCCCCATTATTCCCCATCCGATAAAAAAGTCCTCAATGTCAATTTTCAGGAGATACGCAGGCCAAAAGTAGCGTTGGTTTTAAGCGGAGGTGGGGCACGTGGCATCGCGCAAATAGGCGTTATTGAAGTCCTGGAGAAAAATAATATTCCAATCGATTATATTGTCGGATCGAGCATGGGGAGCATCATCGGGGGTTTGTATGCATCGGGATATTCAACTGCACAATTACGGAAATTGGTTGACACGACCGATTGGAATTATGTGTTGTCATTTACGCAGGATACCGACAGGGAACAACTTTTCCTCTCTCAAAAAAAAACCGCCGATAAGAAACAACTGACCATCCGCTTCGACGGCCTTGAACCGGTGATTCCGTCGGCATTCGCATCCGGACAACGACTGACAAATTTCATCAACCAATTGACTTTGCAGGCGTTGTATCATCCGATCAACAGCTTCGATGATCTCAAAATTCCGTTCCGAAGCATTGCGACGGATCTTATCTCCGGTAAAAAAATTGTCTTCAGCAAAGGAAACCTCTCCGAAGCGCTCAGAGCGTCCATCTCCGTTCCGTTGCTGTACACGACAATAAAAAAAGATTCAATGGAACTCACCGACGGAGGACTTGTCTCGAATATTCCCGTTGAGGCTGCGAAAGAACTCGGCGCCGACATCATCATCGTCGTCAACACCATCAGTCCGTTACGAACCGCTGAGCAGATGAACAATCCCTGGGAAATCGCCGATCAGATCATTAGTATCATGGCGCAGCAATCAAACAAACGATCGCTGGACAGTGCAACGATCGTCATCACGCCAGACCTTGGTCAGTATTCCACATCCGATTTCGATCATCTTACCTTCGCGATCCAACAAGGCACAGTCGCCGCACAACAAGCCATGACGGCTTTGCGGGATTCCATCGTATCAATGGAACAGCAACTGCTGCAGGATTCATCTCCCTTGTCGTCATTCACATTCGCCGTTCGGTCCATCCGTACTACAATCAGTGCGGTGGATACACCAATGCTCACATCAATTTTCCGAGACCTGTCGGTCGGCGATACGACAACGGTATCTCATCTTCGCACAATGCTCGGACAGATCTATCGTCTGGGATGGTACCGCGATGTAAACGCCGATCTCTCCCTCTCCCCGGACGGTGCGGATATTGTGTTCCATGCTCTTCCCAATACCGATTTGACATCGATTACTGTCTCGGGGAATTCAGTGGTAACGAAGGAAGAATTCCTCTCCGGTTACACACACCTCCTTAATAAACCGGTCAATATTCCGGAGCTAGTTGAAGCGATGGAAGGATCGTTAAGTTTGTATCGGGACAACGGTTATTCCCTTGCCCGGATACAATCAATGAACTTTGATTCACTCTCCGGCAGACTTCAGATTATCGTCAACGAAGGGATCATCTATAAAATCTATCTGAAAGGAAAAGAAAAATCCCGTGATTGGGTGATTTGGAGAGAACTCGGATTTCGGGACGGCAGTCTTTTCACAGTTTCCACGGGAATTCAGGCATTGCGGAATCTTTACGGCACCAATCTCTTTGATCAGGTTCTGATGGACGTCGCCTATGAAGACGGCCTGCCAACCATCGTCATCCAAATGGATGAAAAACCCACCGATGTATCCCGATTCGGACTCCGGGCGGATAACGAACGCAACCTTCAGCCGACACTCGAATTCCGGAATGAGAATCTGTTGGGAACCGCAACGGAATTCGGAGCCAGCTTTGCCGGCGGTCTTCGTAATCGTAAATTTCTTTTGGATTTTCAAGCGAACAGGTTTATCAATACCTATCTCACAATGAATTTTGATGTG
The DNA here is from genome assembly GCA_964371615.1 of uncultured Chitinophagaceae bacterium. Classification (GTDB taxonomy): domain Bacteria; phylum Bacteroidota; class Ignavibacteria; order UBA10030; family UBA8401; genus SpSt-333. The sequence goes on along the minus strand of CAYJMS010000001.1, from coordinate 921,385 downwards.
TATTACGATCTCAAAGATATCTATACCTTTACCGACGACGTCCTTCAAACTACCAATAATCGATTTGTCCGATCAAAAAACGGCGAATATCGTCAAGTGCAATACGGCGCATCGTTCAAACTCGGACAACAAGTGGCACGGCTCGGGACAGTCAATATCGAGTACCGATTAGAGTCCGACGAAATTAAATTTATCTCCGGATCCGGATATTCGCCGGAGAAATTCACGGTGCAGTCTCTACAGATCAGTTCAGTCATCGATTCACGTGATCGGTATCCATTTCCCCGATCCGGCTCGATTACAAATTTTTCCTGGGAAACCGCGACCTCTTCATTGAAGGGGGTTGTGGGTGATATCGGCTATTCAAAGATTTTTTTTGAATACGGGACCAACATTTCGTACCAGCGATTCACACTCCATCCGAAAATAACCATCGGTTTCGGCGATCAAACCGTACCGCTGTCGCAGCAATTTGCACTCGGAGGCGAGGATTCGTTTTTCGGATTGCGGGAATATGATTCTCGCGGCAGACAGATATTCGTTCTCAACACGGAAATACGGACGCTTTTTCCGTTTAAATTATTGTGGGATACCTACTTCCGCATTCGCTATGACCTTGGGAGTATTTGGCCGCAGCAAGAAGATATTCGGTTGCGCGATTTTCATCACGGCATCGGTGTGGGGCTATCGCTGGATACGCCGATTGGCCCTGCGAATTTATCGATCGGGAGAAGCTTTTATATCCGACGCGACCTGCTCGATCAACCGGTCACCCTGGGACCGATCATCGCTTATTTTTCACTCGGATATCCTATTCTTTAATCCACTTTTTCTTTAAACCGCAGTACACTGGCTGTCAATATACCCGTGCCCATGACGAACAGCATGAGCGCTTCCGTCCATAATTCCGCAATCCCCGTCCCTTTCAAAATTATCGAGCGAATTGCAGTCAGATAGTATTTCATCGGGATGAGTGCGGCAATTCCCTGTAATGGGCCCGGCATATTCTCCACCGGAAAAACAAATCCCGATAAATACATCATCGGCATCAGAATGACAAACATGCCGATCATCATCGCCTGCTGTTGTGTCCGTGACACCGTCGAGACAAAAAGGCCAAGACCGAGCGATGTCATTAAAAAAAGACCCGTAAAACCGTATAACAAAACCACACTGCCACGAATCGGTATGGAAAATCCGATCACCATCACCAACAACACCAGCGTTACGACAATCAATCCGAGTATCGTAAACGGAACTAATTTACCGATAATCAACTCAACGGGTCGTACCGGCGTTACCAGCAATTGTTCGAGCGTACCGATCTCCTTTTCCTTCACGATCGCCATTGCCGTCAGTATGATGGTCGTCAAAAGGATAATAAGCACCAGGACACCGGGAACCATAAACAGTCTGCTGATTAATGTGGGATTATACCACGCCCGAATTTCTCCGTTCACCCCACCGAGTCTGCGAATATCTCCGACCACCGACACGAGTTTCTGCTGCGAAAATCGATTGATAATTTGACTGATATACCCCGACGCTATGGCCGTCGAATTTCCTTCGCTTCCGTCGAGAAGGACTTGAATGCTTGTCGATTCCCTCCTCAGTATCTTGTTTCCGAAGTCGGGCGGAATGACCAAAGCCATTGTCGCATCGCCGTTATCCAGGTACTGTTGAATTTCACTGTAATCATCCGTTGCAAACTCCGCAGTAAAATATCCTGAGTTTGTGAACGCCCTGGTCAACAACCGGCTTTCGGAGGTTTTATCCAGATCGCATACCACAAACGGAATATTTTTTACATCCAACGAAGCTGCATAACCGAGAAACAGTAATTGAAGTATCGGCGCAACAAAAACAATCGGCAGCAATTTCTTGTCTTTGAAGAACTGCTGAAATTCCTTTTGGATCAGCGCTATCAATCGTTCACGGTTCATATCACAGTGTCCGTTGTTTGAATCGTTTGACACTGACCGCCACAACGATCAGCGTAAAGATCGATAAATACACCAACTGCTCCCAAAATGCTTCGATACCGACCCCCTTCAAAACGATACCGCGCATCGCCACCAGGTAAAATTTTGCCGGAGTAATATTGGATAATATCTGAAGGAACAGCGGCATGCTGCTGATCGGGAACATGAAACCTGAGAGGATCATTGTCGGGAGCATCGACACCACCGTAGCAAGTTGAAATGCGAGTTGCTGGCTGTCGGAGATCGTTGAGACGAGCAGTCCCTGGCCCAATGCCGCACAAATGAATAACAGCGTTGTAAAGAATAGGAGCATCAAACTCCCCTTCACTGCTACGTCGAAGAGAACATAGGCGGTCAGCAGTACGATTGCCGCAGCAACCAGCGATATGATCGCATAGGGTATCATCTTCCCGACGATTAAACTGACCGGATGTACCGGAGACACATCGATCTGTTCGATAGTATTCCGTTCCTTCTCTTTGACAATCGACAATGCCGTCGCAATGACCCCGGTGATCGCCAATATAAACGCGATCAATCCCGGCACCAGAAATTTTGCACTTTTTAATTCGGGATTATACCAAATCCGAGCCTGATAATGAACGGGAATATATCCCGACCGGCCAAATTTTGCCAGGTTTTGAAGAACCACCTTTTGTGAATACTGCAGCGTGACCGCCTGGGCATAGCCGACAATCGTCGTTGCGGCATTGGCGTCCATCCCGTCGACAAGCAACTGAACCGTTGCCTGCCGGCCGGTTATGATATCGTCGGAAAAATCAGGCGGAATGACCAAAACGAGTTTTACCGTTCCATTGTCGATATACGATTGCGCCAGACGGTAATCGGACAGCGTACCGGTATATTCAAAGTATCCGGACGTAACGAACGTTCCGATAAATTCACGGCTTTGCGCACTCTTTTCACCGTCGTACACCGCCAGAGTGATATTGCGAACGTCAAAGTTCAGTGCATAGCCGTTAATCAACAGCAGCACCGCGGGGACAAAAGTGAGAATCGACAACACGCGCTTGTCGCGTAGGATATGAAGAAATTCTTTTCGTATGATCGGAAGGAGTTGGCGCATATTCAGTTCTTTTTCCCTTCCCGTTCCAGCAGATAAATGAACACATCCTCCAGAGACGGGGTGATACGTTCTATGCCGAGGATGTCGATGTTTTGATTCGACAGGATGTGCCTGATTTTCTCGATCCCGAGCGCTTCATTCTGTACATTCACATGCAGATACGTTCCAAAGACCGATGTCTCAAGCGCCCACGGTTCATCCGAAATCTTCTCCATGGCTTCGACGACATTGGAACATTGAACTTCCAGAATCGGATGTTGAATATAGTTCTGTTTCAGTTCCTTCGGGCTACCCGAGGCGATGATTGTACCGGCGTTAATAAGAATTATGTCGTTGCAATACTCCGCCTCTTCCAGAAAATGAGTCGTCACCATCACCGTGATGCCTTCGGCCGACATGTCGTTGATCAATTCCCAAAATTTTCTGCGCATAACCGGATCGACACCGCTGGTGGGTTCGTCCAAAAAGACAATCCTCGGGCGGTGAAGCACCGCGCAGCCCAACGCCAGACGCTGTTTCCAGCCGCCGCTCAGTGTTTTGGTGATGCTCCGTTCCCTGCCGTGCAGATTCGCCATGGAAAGAACCCACTCTTTCCGTTCCGAGAGTTCCTGACGGGACAGACCGTAGACACGTCCGAAAAATTCGATGTTTTCTTCCACCGTCAGATCGTCGTACAGTGAGAATTTCTGCGACATATATCCGATGGATTCCTTCACTTTGTTCGGCTGCGTATTGATGTCATAGCCACCCACTCTTGCCGTCCCTTCTGTCGACGTCAGCAGTGCGCACAGCATGCGGATCGTTGTCGATTTTCCCGCACCGTTGGCGCCGAGAAAACCGAAGATCTCGCCCTGCTTGACCGAGAAGTTGATATGGTCGACTGCCGTAAATTTTCCGAATCGCTTCGTGAGTAGTTCCACTTCTATAACATTCATCGCGTATCCCCGGCCATCATTGAAATAAAGACGTTTTCGAGTGTCGGCTTTACCGTTCTCCAATCCGTCACTTCGATGGAATGTCCTGCCATCACTGCACGCAGTATGCCGGAATCCCGTTCGCTGTTTTCCACCACGACATGCAGACGGTCGCCGAACGCTTGCACCTGCGCGACGGCCGGATGTTGTTTGAGAATTGCATACGCCTGACGTATATTCGAACAGACCATTTCGATGATTTCGCCGTTCATTTTTTTCTTCACTTCCGCCGGAGTACCGATGACCATAATCTTACCCTCATTCATCAACGCCACCCGATGACAGCGTTCGGCTTCGTCCAGATACGGCGTTGTCATGACAATTGTGATGCCGGTCTTTAACAAACCCGAGAGTACTTTCCAAAAATCACGACGTGATACCGGATCGACACCGGTGGTCGGTTCGTCGAGAAAAATGATTTCTGGCGTGTGAATGAGCGTGCAGGCTAATGCAAGTTTCTGCTTCATGCCACCGGAGAGTTTGTCGGCAAGCCGGTCACGGAACGGCGTCAATCGAGTGAATTCCAGCAATTCGTCGCGACGGGAGTGAAAATTCCATACACCGTGGATCTCGGCAAAGAATTGTATATTCTCATCAATTGTCAGATCGCCGTATAAGCTGAATTTTTGCGACAGATATCCGATCCGGTTTTTTATCGCGTTGATATTGCGATCGACATCCAATCCCAGCACGGACATTGTACCGGCGTCCGGATGAACAATTCCGCAGACCATTCTGATCAATGTCGTTTTACCGACTCCATCCGGGCCGACCAGTGCGAACATCTCTCCTTTTGCCACTTTCAGGGAAAGGCGATCGACAGCGACGATCGAGCCGAATGATTTTGACACGGCATCGATCTCGAGGGCGTTCATGGTTGATACGTCGATATTTTCAGTGGCTGACATATTTGATACCGATTCCTACCGCACAACGGCATCTGCCGGCATACCGGATTTCAATTCGCCGTAGCTATTATCCACTTCAAGTTTTACGCCGAAGACCAATTTTGTTCGTTCATCCTTCGTCTGGACATTTCGCGGGGTGAATTCCGCCACGGGTGAAACATACACGACCGTTGCGGGATACGTTTTTTCGGGGAATGTATCGATCATGACTTCCGCCGTTGCGCCGAGTTTCACTTTCCCCAATTCAGTTTCGTTCACGTAAATCATCAACTCCATCCTTTCCAATTGCGACAACCGGACAACCACCGTCCCGGGATTGATCAACTCTCCCACTTCCACCGGCTTGTATGTCACCGTGCCGTTGACCGGCGCAATGATATAGGAATCTGAAATTTGCTTACGGAAGAGATCAGCCTGCGCCGATGCCTGATCGACCCGTGCCTTTGCCGCGGCGATCTCTTCGGGTCGTGCGAAGTGACGGAGTTTTTGGAGATTCTGCTGCGCGGAATTGTATTGCGCTAAGGTGATAGTGAATCTCGATTCAGCGTCATCGTATTGTTTTTTTGAGACCGCATGGGTGGCAAACAATTCCTTGATCCGTTCGAAATCCATTGCAGCGGATGCATGGCTTGATTCCAATTGCCGTACCGTCTCTTCGGCGGAACGGATGTCTTCTTTCCGTGCGCCGTTGCGAAGTAAATCATATTGCGCACCGGCAAGATCCACGCCGGCGGAGGCTTGCTGTAATTGAAGATCCAGCAGCGCATGATCGATCACTGCGATCGTATCTCCTCCCTTCACCGTATCCCCTTCGCGGACGGCGAGGTTCAATAACTGCCCGGATGTTCGAGCCGCAATATTCACCTCAACAGCTTCCAATGTACCGCTTGCTTCGATTGAGTCCGTCGAATTGTTTCCGCAACCGGCTACAATCAGCGTTGCAATGAATAGGGAAAATCGGATGACATTCATTCGTTTCATACTTCCTCGCTGTTATGGAATTGTGATTTCATAGTTTAAGAATTCTTTCCGCGCATCATCGGTAAGGGATCCCTCGAAGATGACATGGAAGATTGTGTACATCGCCTCTTTCGGCGAAAAGGAGTGTTTGGACAGAACTTCCGGATTAACGATTGATTGAATAGACCCGATAAACATCAACACTACCACTTCATCATTCACGTCGGACCGGAATTTCCCTTCGTTTTTTGTTTCCCGGATCATCAACGCAACGCGTGACAGGACTTTCTCATTCCTGAATTTATCGACCTCTTTCCACAACGACGGAAGAAACCGCTGAATATCCGATTGATATGCCCGGCTGATCTTCCCTGCAAATTTCCCGACGAAGAGCATCAATTCCGCCAGTTTTTGCAATGCCGGTTTATCCGATTCACAGATTTCCGCTACGTTCTTTTCCATCCGATGCATTAACATTCTCATCATTGTCGTGACCAAATCCTCTTTGCTGGGAAAGAATTTGTACATCGTTTTTTTGCTGATGCCCAACTCACCCGAAAGTTCGTCCAGGGTTACTTTGTTGAATCCATCGCTTAAAAAACGCTGCTCAACATGTGATAAGATTCGATCTTTCGGCTTTACTTCTTCTTCAACTTCCATAAATACCTCAAAACAATTTGGATACTTTTATATTATTTTCAGTTTCCTATGAGCTCAAAAAAAACCATAGATTCTATGGCATATATAGATGGAAACTTTAATCGTATTATGCGTTTCCATTATAACGAATATTTGAGTTTATGTCAACAAAAAAAATAAGATTAGAAACGGTTTCAAAATCACCTCACTATTGTCATGTCGAGTCCGCCTTCGGCGGATAAACTGCGTCGAGGCATGATTCATTATGATTTGTCACCCCTCGTCTTCGCTCGGGGTGACAAATTTTTATTTTTTAGACCACCTCTAATAACTTTCGTCTTTTGTGGGGAATTTGGCGGATTTTACATCGCTGATATATGATTTGAATGCTTTTCGCATCGTCTCCGAAAGATTTGTATACTTCCGTACAAACCGTGGACGGAATTGTTCATTCATACCGAGCATATCGTTTGTCACTAACACCTGACCATCGCAATGCGAACCTGCACCGATTCCTATCGTTGCGCAGGATACCGATCGTGTCACTTTTGCTGCGAGAGAATCCGGAATTTTTTCGAGAACAATACCAAAGACACCTGCTTTGTCGAGCATGACGGCATCATTCACCAGTTGTTTGGCCTCCTTCGTTTCTTTCGCCCGCACTTCGTACGTCCCGAACTTATAAATGGACTGCGGTGTAAGTCCCAAATGACCCATGACCGGAATTCCAATATCGACCAATTGTTCGATCAACGGAATCAGCCGCTTTCCCCCTTCCATCTTCACCGCTTCGGCACCGGATTCCTTCAGCATGCGGCCGCAATTGCGCACCGCCTCTTTGATATCGACCTGGTACGACATAAACGGCATATCTGCCACCAGCATTGCCCGCTTGACAGCGCGACGGACGACTTTGGTATGATAGATCAATTCGTCGAGCGTGACGGGAATCGTCGTTTCCAATCCCTGAAAAACATTTGCAACTGAATCACCGACAAGAATGATGTCAATCCCCGACTCATCCAGCAACCGTGCCGTCGTATAATCATACGCGGTCAGCATCGCCACCTTTTCCCCTTTGTGCTTCATCTCCTGAATGGTCTTTGTCGTAATGCGCTTATAGTCGGAATGCTGCGTGCTCATACTAATGCCTTTCCCAGATGTTCAAATCGAATTCCCAGTTCGTTCCTGAATCCTGCCAGGATCGCTTCCACCGTTTCGTCGAACGTCACGGTTCTGTTCATCGCAGTGGAAAGATCGATGGTTTTTTGATCGATATCCTCCGTGATCTTTTTCTTCATGTCATCGCTTGAGAGATGAAGCACTTCAGTCAGCAGCCGATGTTCGGGACCGAGGAGGATTGAGCCATGCTGCAACACTACCTCGCTGCCGTCATGCGACAATCGCCGCTGAGCGCTGCCGACAAGTTTTTTTCCGTTGATCTGCACTTCATACCGGGCAGAAGACGAAAAACATGGAATTGATTCCTGACGTTTATAGAGCGATGCAAAATTCGGTTGCGATGTTTCATACGTCACTGCCGGACAGAGGGTCTTCAGTCCGTTCACCAACGCACGGCTGATCATGGAATAGATCTCGGTGATGCCTTTATCTTTCGCCGGCATCACAACGGAGTAGGTTACTTCGTTGGCATGGAGAATTGCTCTGCCGCCGGTCGGCCGCCGGACGATGTCAAAACCATATTCCTCGCATTTCTTCGAGTCGATGTCGCTGTCCGATTGATGATGTCCGAGCGATATTGCCCAAGGCTTCCAGCCGTATACCCGCACTGTCGGACCGATTTCACCCCGCAGCAATTGCTCCGCCAAACGGACGTCGAAATCCATATTGTATGATCCGGAGTGAACGCCGGTATTGAGAAATTGCCAGATCATTGATTATTCACTGTCGCCGGAATGACGGCGTGCGGTAATGATTCCGCGCTTGCTCTTTTTGACAAAGTCGATGATCCGCTGAATCTCCGGAATAATGGTCATGGTCGAGGTGATGCGTTCAATTCCCTGGGAGACGTTTAATTTTGAAAGAAAGAGGATCCGATAGGCTTCGTTGATAGCGTCAATCGCTTCATTTGAAAATCCCCGCCGGCGCAGTCCTATGATATTCAGCCGTTCGTACGATACCGGCCAGCCACCCGCCATGATATACGGAGGGATATCTTTGGGAATCCTGAAATGTCCGCCGATCATTGTATAGGCGCCGATATTGACGAATTGATGGATTGCCGTGAGGCCGCCGATAATTGCATAATCGTCGATGGTGACATGTCCCGCCATTTGGACAGAATTTGCAATGATGACATTATTGCCGATGATACAGTCATGCGCCACGTGGGTGTATGCCATCAACAGGCAGTTTGCGCCAACGGAGGATTTGAAATGTTGTTTTTTCGTTCCCCGGTTGAGCGTGCAAAACTCGCGGATCGTGGTATTGTCTCCCATTTCGAACGTCGTGGGCTCATTGTCGTACGAGAGATCCTGCGGCGGAGTAGAGACCACCGCACCGTTATGAATCTTGCAGTTCTTGCCGATCCGCGCGCCATTCGCAATGAGCACATGCGGACCGACGTAGCAACCTTCGCCGATCGTCACATCATCTTCGATGATCGCATAAGGGTGGACGGAAACTCCGTCAGCAAGCTGCGCTTTCGGACTGACGATTGCGGTTGGGTGGATGGTGATTGACATAGCTATCCGGTTTCGAGATCGAAATTATGAGTGCAGTGATTTTGGTCTGTCGACGATCGTCGCCATCAGTTCCGCTTCGCAGACGAGTTGGCCGTCCACATACGCTTTCCCTTCCATCTGGCAAACCTTGCTGCGCCGGCTTTTCATCGTCAATTCGAACACCAGTTGATCGCCGGGATGAACCGTTCTGCGGAACTTCGCATTGTTGATCCCCATGAAAAATACAAGTTTGTCCTCCTGATCAGTCGAACCGTCGAGGAGCAATACCCCTCCGGTCTGCGCCATCCCTTCGATGATCAGAACGCCCGGCATGACCGGGGCGCCGGGGAAATGTCCCTGAAAGAACTCTTCATTAAAGGAAACATTCTTAATGCCGACGATCTTTTCGTTCAATTGGAAATCAACAATCTTATCGACCAGCAAAAATGGATACCGGTGCGGAAGAATCCGTTGTAATGCGGTAACGTCGAAGACCACGCCTTCCTTCTTCTCATGCTGATATTTCTTGATGATCTTTTTCTGTTGGTACAACTTCCGGACAACTTTGGCAAATTCCACGTTGCTGGCATGTCCGGGACGGGCAGCAAGGATATGTCCTTTCAACGGGACTCCGATCAGCGCAAGATCGCCGATCATATCCAACAATTTGTGCCGGGCGGGTTCATTCTTGAAATAGAGATTTTTATTATTCAACGGCTGGCCGTGTCCGCCGAGAAAGATTGAGTCCTTAATACCGAGTTTTGCTGCGATGCGCCGCAATTCATCGTCCGGCAGATCGCGGTCGGCAATAACGATGGCATTGTCCAGCGTTCCCCCTTTAATCAGGCCGGCATCACGAAGCTGTTCCACTTCGTGCAGGAAACAAAATGTACGGCACATCGAAAATTCGGGAATAAACTCCTTCTCCAGATCGAACATGCCGGTATGCTGGCTTCCTAATGCGGGATTATTATAGTCCACCATAACGGTGATGCGGAAATCATCCGTCGGCAGTGCAACGATGTGTACTCCTTTTGCTTCGTTTTTATATTCGATCGGCTGGTCAATGACGAGGTAATCTTTCGGAGCATCCTGCACTTCAAATCCTGCCTCGAGCAATTTATCCACATACGGTTTGGCGCTACCGTCTCCAATCGGCGGCTCGATGCCGTCGAGATCAATAATCAGATTATCGATTTGGAGGCCGACAATAGCGGCAAGCACATGCTCGGTTGTGTAGACCTTTGCTTCGCCGATGCCGAGCGTCGTTCCACGTGCGATATCGACAACATGATCGACATCTGCCGGAATCTCCGGCGAACCGCCGATATCAATGCGGCGAAACCGGAGGCCGTAATTTTCCGGCGCCGGCCGAAACGTCATGGTACATTGCGTACCGGTATGCAGTCCGATGCCGGACATGGAGACAGGTTTTTTAATTGTTCGTTGCTGAACGAGCATTCATCCTCCGAAGTTCTGTCACTTCTGCTGTTTCAATTCTTTCAGTTTCTCTTCGATCTCCTGCAGCTTTTTGTGTATTTCGCGCACTTCTGCCAGCAGATCGGGTAATTGCCGTACCGCACCTTCCATTCTTCTCCATTTTGAAATTTCTTTTCCGGGAAATCCTGCATACGTTTCTCCCGGTTTTTCAAACGTCTTTGTAACAACCGTTCCACCGCCAACTTTCACATTGTCTGCCGTAACAATATGACCGGTAATGGAAACGCCGCCGCCGATCATGTTCCTGTTGCCGATTTTTGTGCTTCCGGCGACACCGCTCAGGCCGGCGATGACCGTATCTTCGCCGACGGTCACATTATGCGCTATCTGGACAAGATTGTCGAGTTTAGAACCCCTTTTGATTCTGGTTTCGCCGAGCGTAGCGCGATCAACGCAGGTGTTCGTCTGGATCTCCACATCGTCCTCGATTACGACTATGCCAATCTGAGGAATTTTTTTGTACGACCGGTCTTTCTTTGGCGCAAAACCGAATCCGTCTCCGCCGATGACCGCACCCGGTTGAATGATCACGCGATTACCGATCAGGCATTCTTCGCGGATAGAAACATGAGAGTACAATAAACAGTCCGAGCCGATTTTGACATCCCTGCCGATGACCACATGGGGATGAATAACTGTATTATCGGCGATCGTGGTTCTCTCGCCAATCACCACATACGGACCAATGGAGCAATTCTTGCCGACCAATGCGGCGGGATGAATGACCGCCGTGGGATGGATACCCGGTTCCACATCCCGTTTCTTCGGCATGAACCGTTCAATGGCAATGACAAACGATGAGTACGGATCGTCAAGAATAATGAGCGCAGGGGGAAGTTTCGGGTGTTTCCGGAGATCGACGGAGCGACCGACCATGACGGCAGACGCCGTCGTGGTTTCGAGATACTTTTCATATTTCGGATTGGCGATAAACGACAGCATGCCGCTGCGGGCTTCTTCGATCTTTGCCACTCCGGTGATGGCGATCGAACCGTCCCCCTGTACCTCACCTTCAACCAATTGTGCTATATCATTGACTGTGATCATACTGTAAAAAGTAAGTCCCGAAATATCGGGACTTACGTTGATTATTTTTGTTGAATTTTTTCGAGCACTTTTTGTGTCAAATCGTGAGAGGCATTGGCATATAAGAGCAGCGTGGAACTGCTGCGATCGATGACATAATCGTATCCTTCCGCATCGGCAACATCTTTCACCGCTTTAAAGAGCTTTTCCTGAATCGGTTTCATCAATTCACCCTGCTTCGTAAAGAGTTCGCCATTTGTGCCGAATTTTTGATTACGGAAGTCGATCATCTTGGCGTCCAGTTCCTGCAGTTCCTTTTCGATTTCTGCCCGGCGCTTGTCCGTCAGGATAAGCTTTCGTTTGTCATAATCCTCTACTTTACGCTGGATCTCTGAGGCCATCCGATTCATTTCGGCTTGCCATTCCTGCGTTACGGCGTCCAATTGTTTCTGGGCGTCCTGCGCTTCGGGTAATTGCTCCATAATAGATTGCGAATTGATGTATGCAATCTTGCTCTGTGCGTCGGCTGAAACAGCAAACACGAACAGACAAACGGAAAACAATATTTTTTTCATAGCAGTCTCTCCACGGCAACGGAATGCAGTTGCCGCTATGTGATTAGATTATTTGCCGCCCCGTTTCAGGTAGATGATCACATCGGGAGTATAGTCATACGACGGATCGGCATAGAGTACCGGTACTTCTGTTGCACGATCGAATACGAATGAGAGTTTTTTATCTTTGGCGACGCGTTCAATCGCTTTGAAGACCTTTTCCTGGATCGGTTTCATGATCTTTTCTCGCTGCACGGCTAGTTCCTGCTGTTTTTCGGAACGATAGGAGTTCAGTTTCTGTTCTTCGTCGACCAGTTCTTTCTGGCGGACCTGTTTTGCCGATTCGTTCAGCATATTTGCCTGCTTCTGATATTCTTCAAATTTAGCCTGCAGGGCCTGTCCACGTTTTTCGATTTCATCCTGCCAGCTTTTGACAAGCGCTTCGAGTTTTTGCTGGGCTTCTTTTGCTTCAGGAAGTTCGGCGATAATTTTTTCAGAATTGACGTAGCCGATCTTCAGTGCTGCCTGTTGCGACAGTGCGCCGAGAGAGACAAGCAACAGCAGCGCGAGAGTGGAGAGTGTTCTTTTCACAATAACCTCGTTAAGTGTGGAATTAATAGATAGTAAATAAATTATGTTTTAAAATCCTCTGCCGAATTGGAAATGAAATTTCCAACCGGACGGGGTTTTTACACCCGGAATAGAACTGTCGTATCCATACCCGTAGTCAAATCCAAGCAATCCGATTGGATTGATTAAAAGCCGCGCTCCCAAACCAGCGGACCGTTTGAGATCGAATATCTCGGTCTTTTTCATGTTTTGCCACACATTTCCTGCTTCGGCAAATCCGAGAAAATAAATCGGAATAGGATTCAGTGCAACATTAAAGCGGATCTCCGCCGTCTGTTTCGACATGACGGTTCCGGGCAGATACCGGTTTTGCACATCGATCGGCGCAATGCTCCGGTCCTCATATCCGCGCAACGGAGTCGTTGCAATCTGCCCCAATCCTGTTCCCCCCATATAGAATGTTTCGATGTACGGGATATCGGTATATGCGTCGTTGAAACCAAAGATTGCGCCGTACTGCGATCCGAAATAGAGAGCGAGCCGCGAGTTATTGAAGATCGGTATATAGAAATCGGCATTAAAAATGTGTTTGTTGTACACGGCATCTCCCGGCAGAATCGGCGAACCGGCTATTTCCGTAAAGAGGGAGATGTTGCTTCCCTGCGTCGGGAAGAGAGGACTGTTGACGCTGTTCCGCTGGATCACCTGCGAAATACTGAATTGGCTGCTGACACCGGAACGGTACAGACTGCTGTAATAGCTCGAGCCATAAATATCTTCCACATTATTCTGCTGGAATCGAAATGTCCATGTCGCACTGAAATAATCATCGGGCCATTTCAACCTACGTCCGACACTGATGGTTCCGCCGGTCTGTCGGATCTTGATGTAGTAATCCTGCTTTGTATCGTAAAGACTAAATCCGAACGATGTCGGTGTGTCATAGACCCACGGTTCGCGGAATGAAATAGAGAACGTACGGTATCGGCTCCCTTCGCCAAACTGCCAGTCGAAGTTCAATACCTGTCCTCCGCCGCCGGAGAATGGTTCGGAGATATCGAAATTATTGAACGTCAGACCAAGCGCACCGGTAGCACCGAATGCACCGCTGTAACCGACCGACGCGTTGAATGTGTCGCTCGATTTCTCTTCCACTTCAAACACGACATCGACATTCTTATCATCGATGAATTTAGTATCCGGTTTTATTTTTTCCGGATTAAAATAATTCAATACCGACAACTGACGGATGCTCCGAATGATGTTCGATCTGCTGAAGAAATCTCCGGGACGCACATACAATTCCCTCCGGATCACCCGTTCCTGCGTCTTGGTGTTCCCGCGAATATCCACAGAACTGATGGTAAACTGATTTCGTTCCCGAATGCGGATCACCAGGTTGAGGACATCGTCGCCCGCCTTCACTTCTTCCGGTTCGATGGAGACGGTCAGGTAACCGTTATCCAAATAGAGCGATGCAACATCGGTCTGTTCTTCATTTCCCCTCAGATTCTGCTCGAATTTCTGCGCGTTATAGATCTCGCCTTCCGTAAATCCCAACCGGGCACTCAATGCTTCCGTTTTGAAGACAGTATTGCCTTCCCATGTGATGGTTCCAATCTTATATTGCGGCCCCTCATGGATATAGAATTTCAGGTAAATGCTTTCGTTATCGACGAAATCAACAGAGTCCGTGATCAATTCAGCGTCGCGAAATCCGTTCTTCTTATAAAAATTCAACAGTGCCTGTTTCGCATCATCGTACACTTTCTTTTCCAACTTTCCCGACCGCCAGAATTTCCACCACCGTTTGACATGAATATCCGGCAGTTCGCCGATTAATTCATCGTCATCATAGAACGAATTGCCGTAAAAAATAATTTCACGAATGCGCGCATCGGAACCTTCATCGATCGTCAACTTCAGGACTTTCCGCCCTTTTGCCGTTTCGTCGTCGGTGTCGATCAATTCAGGCGTGACGTTCGCCTGCAAGTATCCCTCTTCTTCATACGCTTTTTTTATCGTCTTTATTATCTTATTGATTTCCTGTGGCGAGATGATCTGACCTTTGGTCAGGTTAATCTTCTTATCGAGATCCTCTTCATCCAGTTCCTCATTATCGACGTAGATCACTTTTTCCAACCGGGGATATTCTTCCACTCTGATCAGCAAATAGACGCCGTCGCCGACGATATTTTCCGCTTCGATTCCAATGGTGGCGAATATCCTGAGATTCCAGAGCCGCAGTATGGCGTTCCGTGTTTGCTCGCCGGGAACGGAGATTTCATCCCCGATTTTCAAACCGGAATTCCCGATCACTGCGGCCGGTTCTGCGAGAGTATTTCCCGTGACCGAAATACCGAGAACTTTGTACTGTTTCGGCTGCTGAAAATTTTCCTGGGCGAACACTAAAGTGCTCACCAGGAGAAGGAACAATGTGAGATATAATTTATTCACTCGGTTTTTCTGATGTTAACTTCCGGAGACACTTTTCAATAGCCGCCGCACGTAGTTTTTTGAAGTGGATTTTGAGGATTTCCCGACCTGTTCGCTGACTAATCCGAACCGTCGTTCTCTGTTTTGGAATGATTCTATTGCCTGATACAATTGTGACCGTCGAAAATCGGGCCACAAGACGTCGGTCACATACATTTCGGAATACGCCAACTGCCAGAGGAGAAAATTACTGATGCGCAATTCACCGCTGGTTCTGATCAGCAGATCCGGATCGGGGATGCCTTTGGTCGAAAGATGTTCCGAAATCACATCGTCGGTAATC
This sequence comes from uncultured Chitinophagaceae bacterium, assembly GCA_964371615.1. Taxonomy (GTDB): domain Bacteria; phylum Bacteroidota; class Ignavibacteria; order UBA10030; family UBA8401; genus SpSt-333. The sequence continues at coordinate 905,722 of CAYJMS010000001.1, read as the reverse complement.
GCTTCCGGACGGATCGCTCCGGTCTTCACTTTCTCTGCAATATTCCGCATGGCATAATTGATATCCCAACGGCCGCTGTAACTTAATGCGAGAACAAGCGTCAAGCCCGTATTGTTCTTGGTCAGATCTATCGCATCGAGGAATTCGTTTTGTACATCTTCCGGAAGAGATGAAAAATCGCCGATGGTTTTCAACCGAACATTGTTTTTATGGAGATTATCACATTCATCACGCAGGGAACTCAACAACAACCGCATCAGAATGGAAACCTCGTCCTGGGGACGTTTCCAGTTTTCTGTCGAAAAAGTATACAGCGTCAAATATCTCACCCCTACTTGACCGCACGATTCAACGATATCACGGACAGAATTGACCCCTTCATGATGTCCTGCTACACGAGGCAATGCTCTCTTTTTTGCCCACCGTCCGTTCCCATCCATAATTATGGCTATATGGTTCGGAATTGCACCGTTCTTTTGGAGTCGTTCCTGCAATTTTTTATCCTGACCGGTTGCACGGGTCATCCCTTTTGCCAACGTGTTCCTCGAAGTTTGTGAAAAAATACGGACTTTCCGCATGGGCATGCGTAATAAGCTTTGTAAAGATACTCTTTTAATGAGAGATAATCAACGATTTAGACGTTTTTACGGGAGTTAAGTTCTCTGTATATTGGAAATAATGCAAGATATCTATAGTACGATCGTGATCGGTGGCGGTGCTGCCGGAATGATTGCCGCATGGCGGGGAACAATTCCGGGAAATCGCGTCCTCCTTTTGGAAAAAAACAAAAAACCAGGAATCAAAATACTGATTTCCGGCGGCGGGAAATGTAACATCACCAACGGAAGCGATATCCGCACGATGCTGAAGCAATTCCGTTCCGTCGAATCCCGGTTTCTCACGTATTCCTTCCACACATTTACCAACAATCACCTTCTTGACCTCCTCCATCATGAAGGTGTCGAAACATACGTCCGGGACAACGGAAAGGTGTTTCCGGTGAGCCATGATGCCGACGATGTCGTCAGGGCATTGCAGCGGCTCATGTCGCGCGCCGGAGTAGAGGTGCGTACAACCGCTCCCGTAACGCAGATTGTCAGGGAGCCGGGCGGACTTTTCACGATATCGACCATGACAAAAACTTTCCGGTCGAAAACGGTTGTCATTGCAACGGGAGGATTGTCGTACCGGAAAACCGGTACGACGGGAGACGGATTTCGATGGGCAAAGGAACTTGGCCATACGATCGTACCGTTAAAACCGGCCTTGGCTCCAATATACCTCACTCCCGTTCCACCGCCGCAATGGCAGGGAACTCCGATTCGGGATTGTTTGCTGACAGCGATGTGCGGAAGCAGCAGCGTCGCTTCCTGGAAAGGGGATATGCTCTTTACCCATCGGGGAATTTCCGGACCCGCAACATTGGAGATCAGCAAAGGAGCATCTGCGGAATTTGAACAAGGGAAACGAGTTACCATCTGTGTCGATTTCTATCCTGAATTCGACCGGGAAGCGTTACACAGGAAATTGCTTGCCGATATCGCATCGAATATCAATCGCACCGCACTGACTCTTGCGGAGCAACTCGTCCCACAAAAACTTGCCACGTACGTACTCTCACTGTCGGAAATCAATGAGACAACGAAACTCCATCAATTAAAAAAAACAGAACGGAACGCACTCACCGCAACACTGAAACAATGCTCCATTGGAACGGTACGGGAAATTCCTCTGGACGGCGGGGAAGTGACCGCCGGCGGCGTTTCGTTGACGGAGATTGAACGGACGACGATGGAATCGAAGATCGTTCCCGGTTTGTTTCTGTGCGGCGAAATTCTCGATATCGCCGGTCCGGTCGGCGGATATAATCTCCAAGCGGCATTTTCCACCGGATTTGTTGCCGGAGATCATGCGGGACGTATCGCGTCTCTGGTCGAATCACGATAACACTTTCCGTATTGCTAATCGGTCCTTTTCCATTTATCTTTACTGCAATAGAACAATGTCGGACGAAGTACATTGTCCGACATTTCATTTTGTAGATACGGTCAACGCACTATGGCAGAAAAGAAAATCTGTATCGGCATACTCGGCGGAGGACAACTGGCAAAGATGTCCGCGCAGGCAGCGATTCGGCTCGGCTTCGACGTCGCCATCCTTGAAAAAGAACACCTCTCCCCCGCCGGCCAACTGACTCATCAAGAGTTTGTCGGGTGGGTGGACGATGCGCCGTTGATGAAACGCTTTGCCCGCCGCTGCGACGTCATTACTTTGGAGAATGAATTTGTCGATCACCAACGGTTGGCAATGCTTGAGCGGTTGGGCAAACCGGTTCTTCCTACCTCCGGCACCATTTCGCTCATTCAGGATAAATTGCTGCAGAAGGAGATCCTTTCCCGCAAGGGCATACCGGTCCCACGATTTCTCGATGTAGAAAAACATTTTTCATATGCGGATGTCGTAGCCATTCTCGGAAAACCATTTCTCCTTAAATCACGAAAAATGGGATACGACGGATATGGAAATGCGCTGGTCCGGAATGAAAAAGAATTTACTGCAGCAGTGCAGCATCTCTCCGGCCGGCATAGCAGTTTAATGGCAGAATCGTTTATCGATTTTTCGATGGAACTTGCGGTGATGGTGGTCCGTACTCGGCGGGAAATCAAGGTTTATCCGGTGGTTCAAACAATACAGAAGAATCATATCTGTCACACTGTGATCGCTCCGGCGCCCATCTCAAAAAAGCAGCTCCGTATGGCGGAAGAGATTGCTGTAGAATCGGTGAAAGCAGTCCATGGATTCGGCCTCTACGGCGTCGAACTCTTCTTCTCCGATACGGTCGGAATTATCGTCAATGAAATGGCCCCCCGACCGCATAATTCCGGACATTACACGATCGAAGGATGTGTGACATCGCAATTCGAGAATCATATCCGAGCAGTGATGGGACTTCCGCTCGGTTCGACGGCAATGACCGGACGCTTTGCCGTTATGATCAATCTGTTGGGCAAACAAAATCCACAAACAATGACGGATGTGTACAAAACAGCGCTCCGGAATCCCGACGCCCATTTCCACCTCTACGGAAAAAGAACATCGCGGCCCGGGAGAAAAATGGGGCACCTTACGATCGTCGGGAATTCGGTTCAGCAAATCGTAAAGCACGCCACGGCGTTAGAGAAAAAAATTCGTCTGTGACAGTGTTTCAATAGAGACGACAATCACCACACTTAATTTTTTACAGCCATGAAGAAACCACTCGTCGGTATCGTTATGGGAAGCGATTCGGATCTTCCTACCATGCAGGAAGCGGCATTTGTTCTCGATGAATTCGGCGTGCCGTACGAGATGAAGATAACGTCCGCCCACCGGACGCCGAATTTTATGGCCAAGTATTCCTCCACTGCCCATTCACGGGGGATTAAAGTGATCATTGCAGGAGCCGGCGGTGCGGCACATCTGCCGGGTATGTCTGCTGCGCATACTCCGCTTCCCGTCATCGGTGTTCCGATCAGGACGAAGTCTCTGGACGGTTTGGATTCGTTGCTGTCGATCGCCCAAATGCCCGGCGGCGTTCCGGTAGCAACCGTCGCAATCGGCGGGGGAAAAAATGCAGGTTTACTTGCGGTACAGATACTTGGCGTGGGAGACAAAACTCTGACCCGAAAAATGATCGGGTACAAGAAGATGCTGGAAAAAGAGTCGAAGAAAAAAAACAATGATATAAGGAAAAAGAAGTGAGGATATTGGTATTGGATTTATGGTGTCGGGATTAGTTTCAAACGAATTAATAAGAGATACCTTCTCCCTTCACCACAATTCATCTCCCCTGCCGCCACTTTTTATTTTTTCCCGTATAAAAATATCAGCGGTCTCCACACACGTTGTGCCCACGAGTGTTCGGTGTGCACTCCTTTTGATTCGATGTGAAACTCAAGATCCTTCCCCTTCCTAAAACCCTTCGTTTTAAGTATGTCAACCATCCGGCGATATCCGCCGAGCAAATCCTTTTCCCGTTCGCCGCAATCGAGGTAGATCCGTACATCCTTTTTGTGCCCGGTAAATTCCTTTATCTCATTCAGCGTCTTCTCATCATCATACCAAAATGAGGTCGAAAGGCAGGCAACGGCGCCGAAGACATCCGGCCGTTCCCATGCAAAAAGCAAAGAACTGAGTGCACCCATGGATGAACCCATCACCGCTGTATGTTTCCGATCCGGTTTTGTACGATAGGCAGAATCGATCATTGGTTTGACAATGTTCACGACAAAATTTAAGTATGCCGATCCTAGGGGTGAGTCGGAATATTCCGGCAGCCGGTCTGGCGTGTTATAAAGACCGACAATGATGATCTCCTCAATGGCCTTAAGTGCAATAAGACTGTCGGCTACCTCGTCCACTCTCCAGTCGTATCCCGTAAATGCGGTTGATGGATCGACGATGTTTTGACCGTCATGCATGTACAAGACCGGATATCGTTTTGACGTGTGCGTTTCATAGGATGGCGGAAGCCAGACCATCACATCACGCCGGTGGTTCAATCCTTCGCCGGCCATTTGCCGGTGAAAAACGACTTTCCCTTTCACGGTAGATTCCGGTTTCATTCTCCTGAGTTGTGTTTTCCAGAATAACGGTCGGAGGATCACTGTCGTATCTTTCGTTACTTCGATGACGATATTTCGCGGTACGGATGTGCTGTCGTACAAAGCTTCACCATCCCACGATCCATTGGTAATCTTAAATTGCAGCACAGTGCCACGGGTAAAAGAGCCTGAGAAAAGCCAGGTGGAATCATTCATTCGATGCAGCGATACAGCATTGGGAGTCCAATTCCCGATACCGAGCTGATTGCCTGCAATGAATATCTTTGCGCTCGAATCACGTGCAAATGAATGCGGAATGACCTGCACCGTGACGATCGATTCCTGTGCATACAGTGATGACAGAAAAAAGAATAGAAACGCCGTATGCACATAAACCATAGAGACTGCAATTGATTATTATGCAAGTATAAATAAAACTTCGGAAGGAAACAAAAAAAGGCCGACCCGCGGATGCGGGTCGGTTGGTATGAGGAGGTAGTGCTTTCGTTTTTGTATGTTAGGAGGGGGGAATCTTATTTGCGCAATTCAGTAATCGATGCGCGGAGCAATGCCAGAGCGTATTTTGTATTGTGAACGCCGGCACTCAGATCATGTTCTACCAGGAAGTAATTCCATACTGCACCGCCCAAACGAGCTGGTTTAATGACTTTTCCTGTTTTCGGTGTGTTGGCTACTGTGTCGATCCAACCGCGAACAACTAACAGCGATTTCAGAGTATCCATGTTAGCATGAACTTCTGTCATCTTTCCGTTGTAATCCAATGTAGTCAGACCGCTGTGGCAACCAGACACGTTGCAACCGGAAACGTTTTCACCTTCTTCTTCGGAATCGAGCATCATAGTGTGACCGCCTGTGAAATCACCGACGGCATTTGCCATATGGCAGGAAGAGCAACCGTCTTCTTTGATAGCAGTAGCAGTGGTATGGAACGAATTCGGATAAGTGTAACCAGTATATTCAAATCCGCCTTCACCCATCAACATCTGACCCTGTACGCCATAGTGTCCATACCAGCGTGAGGGAATCACCAGAGAATCCGTATCCGCCAATTTTGCGACATCCAATTTAACTGAGGTGCTGCGCGGACGATGGCACGATACGCAGAGATTGCCATTTCCATAGTCGAATGATGCATCGGCAACACCGGTGATATTCGACAGGAGGGTCACCGGAGCAACCGTACGAAGCGAGAAGTCACCATTCTTATGCGGTGAGTGGCAAGCGAAGCAGCCGACAGGTGTGGAGTTGAACGCCTGTGTCACTGCCAAACCGGTTTGTTTCTGAACATAACCTTCGGTGGTATGGCATTCTGCACAGGTCGTCCTGTTTTCGAATGCTGTTCCGCCGATAGCATGTTTGGATTTTGCCCATTGGAAACTTGCAGCAGCTTTATAGTACACTGTGTCGGTATCCGGAGTGTGGCACGATGCACATTTCAAGCTATCTTTGAAACCTTCGAAATACACAAAGCCCGCATCGACGCCGTTTGCGCCATTGGATCCTGAAGGACCCTGTGCACCTGCAGGTCCGGCAGGACCTTCACATGCTTGTAGAGCTAAGAATATCAGTGCGATCAGAACAGTAAGGATATGTTTCACTGTCTTAACGCTCCTTTCATTGATGAAGTGATTGTTCGTTGTTGAATACATGACTTTCCGCCTTATTGGTTGAGAGAAAAGTCACACTTGTATTAATCAATCCCGCCATTGATATGCCGGGAGGGATTGATGATGGCCATGTTTGCGTTGATTACTGCAGCATGACACTGTACGCAGGTACTGGTTCCGATCTCCGGATGACCAGATTTCGGGAACGCTTTTTCAGCCAATGTCGATTTTGTTACATCACCATGACAGGTTCCGCACGCCGTTGCTGTGGTACTGGTATCGTTCCATGTCATTGTTACATTTTGATTTCCGCCGTTAAAATTTCCATGGCAATACGTATTGTTGCACGTCGCATTTGCGGCACCGGCCATATAGAGTGCATTCGATCGAAAGAATTTTGACGTGCTGTCAAAATTCACTTCGGCGTGCAGTGATGCATCCAAATGTCCGGCGGAAATCAACTGAGCCGGAACGGTATGACACTCTTTGCACGCGACCGGTGCGCCGAGAATGCCGCCCAATAGATGTTTTTGATGCGCACCGACGCTGCGGGAAGCCGGGGAACTATTATCGGAAAGATCTTTCGGCGGCGCCGCGTTGACGCTGCCGTGACAAACGGTGCAATTTTCCGGGCCGCCCGGTTTGCTGTGACAGGTTGTGCATGATTGACCCGATGTTCCTCCGTTGTACGACGGTCCGTGACAGGTCTTACATGTCTGGATATCGAAATTGTTCGAACGGATATAAACGGCATGGAAATTTTCGGATGCAGGGTTGGTAAAGCCTTCGCCATGGACTGAAATGACCGATTGAGTCGGGACTTTTTCTTCTTTCAGTTCACTGCAGCCGATCAGGATTACCGACGCACAGAGCAGGAAAAAACCGTATGTGAGATATTTGTTCATCATTGCGCACCGTGACAATATCCGCAGAAGCCCTGACCGGCTGTTCCGCCCGGTTTGGCATTTGCATCAGTATGACAGACAAAACAATTTGCATTCATCTCTTCGTGCCATTCACCTTCCACATCACGCAGGAAACCGTTGGCATGCGTCCGGGGATTGGTCCCTTTAATGCCGTCAAAATCAATATGACAGGTAATGCAATTCGCATCGCCGCCTTCGGTATCATGACAGGACATACACTGTTGAATATCCCGTTTTGCCAGCGTCGCATGCGATCCGCCGCCGCTGCCCACACCGATTCTGGTGAATCCGGGAGCTTCGTGACTGGTCGGCACAACGCCGCCGAGTGCAACGCTGCCGTTCATATGACAATCGCTGCAGAATTCCTGGCTGCGATGGCAGGTCTGGCAATCGGCTGCCTTTCCTTTTGATTCGATACCATGGGTGAATCTAAAATTCATGTTGTGGACCGCCTGACCCGCCAATGCCTGCGCTTTGTCGTTACCGTATTTGCGCGGCGAAAGAAGTCCTGCGGCAACCCCGGGAGCAAGTTCAGTCAAATTCGTTCCGTCATGACATTCGGCGCACGATTGTTCTGTATGGCATCCCTGGCAATTCGCTTCGTACGTCCTGAGATTCATGATGCGGGAATGTTCCTTTGCAAAATTCGCAACCATGTGCGAAGCGGGGCGCAGCGTAGACAGATTCGTATGACATGCTTCGCACTGGTTGCTCGCCTTCACGTCGTTATGGCAGGTGTTGCAGGTTGCCATCGACGGGAGATTTTCATGGGTCGCAAATTCTGCCTTGTCCAAATTCTGATGGCAGGTTTCGCACTGCATTCCCTGTTCCGTGATATGCTGTTTATGGCTGAAAAGGATTTCACGAACCGGATTCGGCAGCGCCTGCATATTATCATCGCCGGTGTGGCAGAAATTACACGTTTCGTTCACTTCCTGTTCGTGGCACGACTGGCATTCCGTATGGGTCGGGAGCATTCTGTCCGACGACAAAACACTTTCATCCGCCTTGTGGCACTGTATGCATTCAGCACCGGCTTCCGCGTGTTTTGCGTGGGAGAATTTAATGATCTGCGTCTTGTCGATCTGTCCTTCTTCGCCGGCAATGACACTGCCGCGTCCGAACAGAACAAGTCCGGCTACAACCACGATGACTGCCGCTATAGAGAGATTCTTTTTCATTAGAACCAATTCATCCGTTCGTTGAACCAATAGGTGACTTTCAGAAATATTCGCATATCACTGTTAAATTGCGGATTGTTCATCCATTGCACCTGAATATCGGATGACAATGTTTTCATGGGACGATACACCGCACCGACTGTCGCATTCACGACTGTACCTGCCGGATCGTCTTTGGAATGTTTATACGATGCATACCCGAATCCAAGCGTCGGGGTGACGACCCTGTCCATCATCGGATAGACGGCATAGAGAGAAACGCCGTTCAGTTCACCGGCATAGCCGAGATTCTGTGTGTAGGTAGCGCTGATAAATTCATAGGTTCCACCGACGGCAAACCGCTGGCTGTTTTCGTCGACATATTCAACATTCGCGAAGCGGGCGAAAAACGATGTACGTGCAGAGGGACGATATTCCAATCCTCCTTCAACCTCTTTGGTGCTATTGGTATTGAAGACAGAGAAGATTGAATTGTACGACACCCGCGGTTCGCGGAAAATATATTCCAGCGTGGCGCTGAGGTTATCGGTGGCAAGCACTCTGGTAAACACCTGGATGCGCGATAGTTCAAAATGCCCGAGATCGAAATCCGTCTTTGCCTGAAGTATTACACGCTTGGCAATTTCATATTCCGCATCGACCGACGCCAGTTCTTCTTCGAGCGGCAGGCTATTGACGACAATTATATACGGATTAAAGAGTGAGTCTGCGCGAACGGCATTGTACGGCGCACGCACTCTCCGTTTATTCATGTAGCTGATCCCGAATGCTCCATGCTCAACCGGTGCTACGGTGATCTGTCCGCCGAACATACCATTGTCGCCGATCCATTGCGACTTGATGTCGCGGGAATGAATGACATTCGTTCCGCCGTAGGCGGTAATGTTCACCATATTATCGAACAGCCGCATCGTGCCCATCGTACCGTCGATCAATCCATATCCGGCACCGGCAAAAATAAATTGGCGGCCGACAGAGAGATCTGCCGAACCGCCAATGTTTCTCACCTTCACCAATAAGGAGGAGACTCGTAATTCCGGATCGGATGCAATGGCGGTTCCAAAATCGTTGCTCACCATTGCATTCATCGTAAACGTTATATCATCGCTTGCTGCATTCAAATAAATATTTTCATATGCCCGGAGATAGTTTTGCTGCGACAGCGCTGCATCGCGTCCCTGAAATCCGTAGAACGATGTCGTCAACCGGCCGTTGAACAACTGGGCTGTTGCGGTAACGGAGAGCAGTGCGAGCAGTATGAAAATATTCCGTATCATGATCAGCCTTTCGGCATCGGATGTTTAATTTCTTCCATCATTTTCTTAAAGTCAAACTTCTTCACGTCGTGCATTTTGGAGACATGACATGAGAGGCAAAGTTTTTCGCCGCCATCCAAAATCATACCGGCAGCAACTGCCTTTTCCTTTTTCTCGGGTTTGTTATGGATGTTCTTGTATCCCGATGCTGCACCATGACATGCTTCGCACTGCACACCGTCGGCCGCCGCAAATGTCTTCTCCGCCGTTTCACCGTAACCCGTTGTATGGCAATCGAGACATTCTTTTGCTTCCGTCGCTGCGCCTTTCAATCCTTTGGCAGCCATGTATTTTTTTGCTTCTTCCGATTTCAGCGTATTGAAGGCACCCGCGTGTTTCGATTTCTTCCAGACTTCCACTTGCTTTCCCTGCTTCGGAAGATTGTGGCATGCACATCCCTTAACACCGACAAATTTATTTTGCGCCATTAACGGCAGTGTGAATACGAACACCAATAAAAGGAAAAGGTATTTTTTCATGGTTGTCTCCTTTGAAGTAATTTGTGAGGAGAAAATAGCGAAACTGTGAATATAAAGGCAAACTATGTGCCGAATTTCCCTACATAAAAACGTTGAAATTTGCATCATTAACGCTATGCGCTTCCTACGTTTGAGAAAACAACGGTAAACCCGTTTGCATTCGTAAGAAGCAATGGGACATCATTGTCCGTTATGGCAGTCACTGCAATTCATCTCTTTCCACGATTCGCCGATGTCGACCGGGTGTTTGAACTCCTCGCCTTTCGGCGAAAGCGATGCGATTTTGTCATCCGGTCCCTGCGACAGAATCACGTGACAGCTGTTGCAATCCTTTGAGATCACACTTCCCGTTTTTTGTGAAATATGTTTTCCATCGTGACAGCGAAAACACCCGGCGTAGGCATAATGTCCGACATTGTTCGGATAATGTTTCCAACTTACTTTCATTTCCGGAAAGATCGTCCGGGAGAACACCTTTTGCAGATGTGTTACCGCATTGTCGATATCGGCGGCGCGCGCTTGCGCGATGTCGGGATAAAAATTCGTATACCGTTCTTTGATCGAGGTCTCTATTCCCTGCAGCGCTTCCTGTTCGGTGGCATAATCCGCGGTAAATGCAGCGGAGGCGATCGAGCGAATTGCCGGAAGCGTCGGCGATACCAATCCCTGCGACATCAACGAATTGATCGATTCTTCCGGCGTACGGTAAATATGCGTCGGTCTGTTATGACAATCGATACAATCCATTGTGCGTTTCTCGCCGGTCGGTACTTTCGATTCGTCGTAACTGTCGGTTGTGACGAATTCATCGAACGTTCCGTCCGCCAGTTTCATATATACGATCGGGATCACCTGACGCTGCGAATCGATCGCGACATAGGTCACTTCGTTTGCCGGATTGACATGCCAATGGATGCCGGAGGACGTTCCCGTCTGGACGTTGCCTCCGCCGGTTTTCATCACCAGCGAGACACTCCATGGCGTGTTTTCCTCGTCGGGCATATAGTACGTCTTCTTCACGAGTTTATCGCCGGCAAAATGCTGCGGCCAGTGACATTGCTCGCACGTACCGCGTGCCGGACGAAGATTATGGACAGGAGTCGGAATGGGCCGGGAAAATTTGTTGAAGGCGACCGAGTATACCTGATACGCACCGGAGATCTTCGATTGCACAAACCAATCCGCTCCGGCACCGATATGACAATCCGCGCAGGTAACCCGCGCATGCGGTGAATGCAGGAATGCCGTGTACTCGGGTTTCATCACTTCGTGACACACTTCTCCGCAAAACTGAACCGACTCGGAAAAATGAAAGAGCTGGAAACTGCCGAACGCTGAAACAAGCAGCACAAAGAATGTAATGCCGGTGAGGACCGCGAATTTTTGGCGGTGTGCCGGATTGTTAAAGTCGATCGTCGGCAGTTCGCCCTCTTCCAGTCCTGACTTGGCACGGCGCTTCTTTTCCACATGCATGCCGTACGCAACGATCAGCAAACCCCCGATAAAAAATGCGGGAAGAATCACGAATGTGATGATGCCCATGTATGCCTGCGAGTGACCGGAGGCGAGTTCCAACGCAAAGAAAAACGCAATGAGGGTGATGCTGATGCCGGCGATTGCTGCGCCGGCAAAGCTCGTCATGTTAAAGAACGAGGATGGGAGTAATTTTCGAAGATGCATATGACCACCTGTTTGTTAGGGTGAATCGAAACCGGATACTTTTTATTTTCCGTCGTTGTCTTCCTGCCGCTTCTTTTCTTCTTCGAGCTTCCGTAATTCTTCCTCTTTGATGCGCCGTAATTCCAATGGATGTTCGTCCGCCATCTCCTCTTCCGAAATGGTGCCTTTGAGCCATGCGAGGTTCATGGGATAGACATCCGGATTGAAGATGATGAAATAGAAATGCCAGACGATTATCGCCAATGTAGCCAGCCATGCTTCGTAATAGTGGACCACTCGCGAAACATCCCACCACTGTTTGCCGATAATGTTGATGAAGGTGACGTCGAACCACAATATGAAACCGGTCATTCCCATCACAATCGTACCCCAGATTAAAGCCCAATACTCCGCTTTTTCAATGTAGCTAAACCGGTCAAGCAGAGGTTTTTCTTTTGAAATTCCAAGATTGTATTTGGCGACGCCGAAGGCATCGTACAAATCGGAAATCTTCGGCATAAGATCTCGAATCAGTTGTTTACCGCGGGGAACAAACGCTACATAATAGATATGATAGAGTCCTGCCACTATCATGATCACCGCCGCAGTACGGTGGAGAAGGCTTCTGATTTCAAAAACCGATTCGCTCAAGGATCGAATGCTGACCACCCACCATGCATCGGGATATCGAAGCATGAATCCGGTTAACACCAGTGTGATGAAACTCAGCGCCAACGTACCATGCTGGAGACGTTCACTCAGTGTCATCCGAACATACAACGAATGACCGATTTCATCCTCTTCATAATCGAAACCGTGCCGGCGGTGGCGCAAACGGCGTTTCGACTTCCGAATAAAATCCAGCACATTATGCACTGTCATGCCGCCGATGGTGACGACGATCAGTATGATATAGAGATTGGAGACGAAATAAATCAATTCGTCTTCACTGTCGGCTTTGGTGGTGACATGTACCGCGCCGACGGCAAAATTCTTACCCGCACCCGGATGGCACGTTCCGCAGGTGGCGGCGAGATTTTCCTTATTCACCCTCGACTGCGGGTCACTGGACGGAAGGATGTCATGATATCCGTGACAACTGGCGCAATTGGCTGCTTCTTTACTGCCCGACTTCACCGCCAGACCGTGGAAACTATCGTTGAACGTTTTTGCCTTTCCTGTCGGTAAGCCGAACTTTTCGGAAATCTTCACCGACGAATGGCAGGGGGAACAGACCTCTTCCGCCACATGCAGTGACGACACGGGGGAATCGGGATCTTTTATTCCAAGGATCTTATGCTCACCGTGACAGTCGGTGCAGACCGGCGCGTTGATGTTCCCCTTTTCAAACGCCTGGCCATGGATGCTGGAATGATACGTCTCTACCTCACTGCTATGGCATTGCGCGCAGGTGGAAGGGATATTGTTCTTGTTGACCTTCGAATCCGGATGCGAGCCTTTCTGCATATCGTGGCTGCTGTGACAATCCACGCAATTGGCGGCATTGCCGTTGCCGTTTTTCAAGGCATTGGCATGCACGCTCAGATCGTATGCATGGATGAATTCCGAAACAACGCCGGAGGTAGACGATTTTTCGCCGTGGCAGGACATGCACATTTTTTCCTGCTGCAGTTTCCGTTTCGCTTCATCGGTTGCGCGTCCATTGGAAGGATAGAGTGTTGAGTGACAATCGAGACAGGTCGGAGCTTTTGCGACTTTTTCCTTCAGAGCCATTCCGTGTGACGACATCACAAAATGTTCCTGCACATCGGTATGACATTGGCCGCAATCTTCCGCCAACCGTGATTTGCTGAATTTCGCGCCCGGCGCTTTCATTGGGGATACGGCATGGGTGCCGTGACAGTCCTTACACATCGAACTCTTGTCGCTCCCCTCATCCACTACGGTTGGATGGAACGCGTGTTTGGCAATATCCTTTGTATGACAAGTTTGACACTGCACTGGGGAGATTTTTGCCTTATGCGGAAGTTCGTTCGGATCGAATCCGGTATGACAGGCAGTACAGGCAAACTTTTTGTGTGAGGAAGATCCGAGATGCTGTTCATCAACAAAAAGGGAGACGGTCTTTCCCCTTTTTTCCATCGTCAGCGTATTGTCGGAATGGCAGGCTAAACACTCATCGTTTGATTGTGCATACGTCGTTGCAGAAAACAGAAAAAAGAAAAAGAGGAATTTCAATGCTCTCATGTTGATTTGCTCGTACTTATCTAAAGTTGAACCGGTCGAATTAACCAATGGATTATACAAAACCGAAAATACCATTGATTACTATAACAAAGAGCGTACCGAGTGCAATTGTTTATAATTTCAGCAGAATTTGGTGTTGAAATTTTCAACTTTGGTTAAATATTAATAAACATTACCAAATTTGAGAGAACTGGACGAATGTCCATTGAAATAAGACTATAATATCTGATTATAGCAACTCTTTTTTGAGGAGGGATGGGATATAATAATTCTGAACGGGAAGGTTAAATAAAACAATAGTTAAATCTTATATCGCAAAATTACAGAATTGGACTCAAATTCCACAATTCCGCAGTTCTGCAGTTCCGCAATTTTTGTACACCCGTCGGGATTCCCCGCCTGACCGACGATCAAATATCAATGACTGAAAGTTAGATTTGCGGACGATGGGGCAATTATATTGCCGGAATTAATGCCCCATATTTTTCCCAGGATATCAATTCCACAATTCCGCAGTTCCACAATTCCACAATTTTTTTGTACACCCGTCGGGATTCCCCGCCTGACCGACGATCCAATATCAAGGTCAGTCGGGCAGGCCTGCCCGACTGCTGACGCAGTCAGGCAGGCGGGGAACCCGAAACCATTGGCATGATCAATTTTTTCTTTAGATATTTTCTGCCAGCCGACGATTTAAAATACTTCTCACGCTTTCTGGCATTAGTATATCCAAATATTTCTTCAAAATATACTAATTCTAAAGGACGACGGGGTTGAGTTGAAATCACTCTGCCAGCATTGTGGTCACTAAGTCTAGATTCTATATTGGCAGTAAGTCCATAATAGTACTTTTGGTCCTTCAGACTACGTAAAACATACACATAGTATTTTGTTTTACTGTCTGGCATGGGGTTGTACACCCGTCGGGATTCGAACCCGAAACCTTTGGCTTCGGAGGCCAACGCTCTATCCAGTTGAGCTACGGATGTGAGGTTACAAGAAAAACATAGAGCCAATTGAAAAATTGATAAATTGTGGAATTGCGGAATTAATGCAAAAAACTAAATCAATGTTATTTCACAATTTGACAATGTATCAATTTTTGTACACCCGGAGGGATTCGAACCCCCAACCCTCAGAGTCGAAGTCTGATGCTCTATCCAGTTGAGCTACGGATGCGTTGAATTCAATTTGTTTTCGCCAATTTTTTCTTTTTTACACTTGATCAAAATCACACGATAACCAAAATTTCGACCTTTTATGTTACATTTTGGTAAGGTTTTTTATTGCGTTGTATTGAGTTGTATTGGCTGATGTTACAAAATAGTTACAATTAGAAAGAATATCAATAAAGAAAATGATGAGAGGATAAAATAAAGACCCGGGATTCGGATCTTTATACTACGTTATTGCGGATGAATGGCGGGGATGGTAACAGCGGTAGGAAGCGAAAGTTTGTTTACAGCGTCCTTTAATACTTCATCTTTCATCTTGGCATATACCAATGTAGTGCGGATATCGGAGTGCCCCAACAGTCTGCTTACTGTGTAGACGTCTACACCAAGACGGATTAGATTTGTTGCAAATGTGTGCCGTAGGGAATGCAGTTTGAATTGCTGCAAGCCGGTGAGACCAAGATAGTAATTGAACTTTCGCGTCACGTGATTGGCGTTTAATCGCCCGAACAGATCATCGCCTATCGACTCTATTATATAACGGCTCATGGTGTTTAACGGAACAACCCGTGTCTTTTTACTTTTTGTTACGACAATGTGTATCACTCCGGATTTAATGTCAATATCACCTCGTTTTAATCGGAGGACTTCTGACCTTCGCATGCCAGTATTCACAGAGAAAAGTATGAACGCTTTGAATTTATCAAGGAATCTGCGGTCTCTTGAAGATCGTGCCGAAGAAATATCCTGGTCAATCCTCTTAATGATCTTCTCAAATTCGCTCTGTTCCATAAACAGCCTTTTTTCCTCGACTTTCGCTTTTTGTATCTTTTTAAATGGATTTGTTTTGATCAAGTCCCAACGCACCGCCACCTCAAATATCGCCTGCAGCGTTCGCCTTTCTATATTAAACGTTGTCGGACTCACTTGTGCCAACATTTCTGAACGCCACAGGTCCAAGTTTTTTACAGTGATGGTATACATCTGGACATTACCAAAATATTTAATGAATTTCTCCGTGTAGTTTTTTTCATTGACAAGTGTCGCCGGTGATTTTAAGTTTTTTGCATATTTAAAATACTGCTCAATGAAACTTGAAAGCAATACCGATTTATCCTCAAATGTTTCTAGATCAAAAATACCTCGCGCAATCTTTCCCTCGATATCCTTTAATATTTGTTTTGCTACGGACAATTCCGATGTTTTTGTGGTTTTAACAAACCGTTTACCTCTGTAAGAAAAGTCAATGTGATAAACGTATCCTGTTCTCCCCTTTACTTTTCTAATACATGCCATACATTATAGTCCTTTCGATTTGTTCCATATCTCGGCTGTTGTTTTTTGTATCGTAGATTCTATGGTGACCTTCGACGGTTCGACAATGTTGCTCACGATCCATCCATCCAGTGTTACTCGATAAAACAGATACCTCCCCTCAATCTGGAAATACGGTATTCTCTTTTGCCGTATCAGTCGCCGGATGATGCTCTCGGAAACGTGCAAATAATCCGCCGTCTCCGGAACATTCATCACTTCCCTTCCGATGATATTTTTCCCTGTTTCTTCACCCATAGAAATTCCTATTGCCTTCTTATACCATTATATTCAGACAATATCAGCATACCGTTTTTTATATTCTTCGAACTTCGCCTCGTCTATCACATACATACGCTTTGTCGCTAATTTAAATCCCACCGGCTTCGATTCAATTTCGAGCACTCTTTTTATAAATCTGCTAAATGCTTTCCGCTGCATACTTTTGGGTATTTTTTCGTTCTTCACCATTTCGTTATACAATCCATCAGTTTCATAGTAACTAAGGCCATTTTCTTGTTTGTACGGTTGCACCTGCTTCAATACCTCTGTCAGATTATTAATCAGAGAGCTGGTCTCATTCTCTTCTGCATCGCGCATTTTTCTTCGCCTTCCGTCGATTTGAGATAATTTGTCCAGTGAATTGAATATACTTGCTTTCAAATCATTGTCCGTCAGACTGGTAACAATGCGGTATAATGGGACCCACACATCGTATGCACGGTTTGTCAGTTCTGAGAGTTTATCATAGAACGGTTTTTCAATCTCATAATCTTGTGCTACGATGGGTCCAAATCGCAACCCGAAAAGATAGAGCTGATCTCTGATCTTCATTTGATCCGACCGCATAGTGGGAGTTTCGCGGTAGAGTTCAACTTTTTCCGCATTTGTTTTACGTAATATTTTAATAGTAATTGCCCTGTCTGCCAATACGTCATCGAGATCATTGATACCTGCGAAACATTTTGGACCATACGTTCGGTACATGGTTTCGCCGATATAGAACTGTCCGCTCCTATTAAATCCGGTTTTAAGAATCTGTTTTACCTGGTTATTGCCTCCGGTCTGCTTCTGTGCCAATCCTTCGGCTTCATCAATAAACAGTGTTGCCCCTGCCTGATTTATCAATTTGAGCACCGTTGAAGCGACCGGCTGGGATAACAATATTCCGTTAAATGATATTGGGACCATCAATTCCATAAGCAATGTTTTACCGCTCCCCTTTTCTGCGTTCAAATGAATATATGGATAGTATCTAAATCCTCTATATATATAAGTTCCCATTATCCATATGGCAATCAGATCATACGTCTCCGGCTCTGAAAAATATATATGCCTCTGGACATATTTTCGAATCTCCTTAAATAATTCATCGGCATTTACCTTTAATCCGCCGGTAAAATATTCGATGACCGTTTCGTGTCGGAGATTGGATGCTGACAGATCTTTTTGCATGAGCGCAATATCTCTGTTTACGGTTTCAGCAAACGAGAACATTTCCCCATTAGAAGTGACGATCATATCAACGCCATTAACTATTGCACCATAATAGAATACCCCGTTGTTGTAATCCTGCGCCGGGTGCAGAACCTGCGCAGATTGAAGAGTTGCCAGGGCGGCAAAATCATCATCGTTCATCGTCAGTAGGGAGTTCGGAATTGCTGGTGCTGAGTCCAATACTTTTTCATTTATTTTATCAGGATCGGATTCCCTTACCACTTTAACCACCTTCGCTACTGCCATCAACTCACGTGCGGCGGAAAGTACTGTTGCCCGATCATTCTTTGATGCTTCCAGAAGGACAACCTCGGCATCCTTAAACATGTTATTCTCCTTGGCAAAGATCAAACTCGCATCGGGAGTATCGACCATAATCCAGTTGAGTATTTCTTTGGGCTTCTTATCCCTGACAAAGTGAATCAGATATTTTTTCATCATCATTTTTGTCCCTTCTATAATATTGATAGATCACCTGTGCGAGAATCGATGCTATTTCGTCGAGTTCCGCTTCGGTTACTTCCTTGCCTTCATCCATTATATATGAGTATTCATTTTTCATGTTATTTTTGTGATTGCGCCGGTGTTACCATCGACGCAACCGAGATACCTGAACGTAGAGATCGACTTTTTAATTACCAATACAAGCCACCCTCTTCGTAATCTGCCGGATCATAATCTGACGGTTCAGATTCAGGTTCAGCTTCAGGCTCTGTATCTGTGGTGTCTTGATAATCGTCTGTGTCCATGATAATATTCTCCTTTCTCAGCTTCTGTTTGGCACCTGTAGTTGCTGATACTACAAGCACCTTTGTGTCAGTGATTGTGGTTGTGATTGCGCCGACGTTACCGCCGGCGCAACCTGGGTGTTATACTGCTGCCTTTTTATCTGCAAGCTGCGCCTCATTGCGGGCGCGCTCTTTGGTAAAAATGAGCATTGCCTGTGAAGGTTCGGTGACCTGCACATCTTTTAACGACGAAAGAACTTCCTTCAGCTCTTTCACTCCGTTCTCGTCTTTCAACGAGATGAAGATTGAGCCCATCAGCACTTCAAGTTTCTTGATGGAGCCGTTGGCCTTTTTTACAACCGCCCGTAAGAAGCTACTTGCTTCGCGCGCGGATTTGTGTTTGCTGTGTGCTACCTCTTTTGGGAGATAGCCTGTTATTAATATTGATGCCATATGAATAGTCCTTATGTTTATTTTTGTGTGGTTTGGTTTGTGACTCTTTTGTTTCCACCATTCGTAGGCGGTGCTCGTGTTGTCATATTGATTCCTATTTTATTTTAGGCTGGCCAGCCTTTTTTCGTGATTTCCTGTCTGCATCGAGCTGCTTTTCTATTGCATCCATAATAACATTACTACTGAGCGAAGGAAGATTTTCAACCCAAAGTGCCAACTGCGCTATACCTTGCGCTATCAATGCATGAGTGCGCAATCCATTGGAAGGTTCATAACTAGCTTCGATGAACAGCTTGTCTGCAGACTTAGTTACAACAAATCCGATTGGGAAATTCGCAAATAGATTTTTTTTGATGAATGGTTCAAAGGAAATGAATGTCCTTGGCGATGGATCTCCACTCCCTTCATAGACATGACCGGAACAGCACATTTGTGTGACATATCCCTTTTTGTTCAGTTCGACAATGATCGGGACAAGATCATCATCGATATCAACTACTTCTCCGCCGCTGCAAGATTTTTTGGTGCACATTCCGAGATTGTCGTTATACGCTTCCCAACATGTTGTGCATAAATACATATTGCCTCCATAAATAGAAAAACCGACTTCTGACGGTTTTACGACCATACCTTCAGTCATCGGCTTTAATGTTGTTTTGATATATTGGTCGTTTTTCATAGACCAATGATAACGAAACGTATATGTTTATCTCGGTAAGTTTACTTTCGGTAAATCGAAAGCATACTTTCGGTCAATACTATCTCATAGATTTACTCCAAAGTCGATATTGTATGATAAACGACTCAAATTTGTCTGGATCCAATACTTTGGGAAATATCCGGCAGATATTATCATACGCTATTTGCTGATTCTTTTCCTTATCATATTCACATTGAAAAGCTTCAAAGTGAAAGTTCTGATATTTCCTATTGGGAGCAAATTCAGTGTTAATTTGATCATTTATTTCAGAAGATTCATCCTGCAATAAGTTAGCTTTTTCTGACGTCGGCATCATTTCTTTCAACATATTCTCGGAAAATTCTTTGCTTTCACTTTCAGTGAAATAATGCCCGTTTTCATGAGCACGTCTAAAATACTCCATTGCCTTTGCCTTCTCACCCTTAGAATAAAGCACCCCACCTTTAGCAAAAAGTATAATGGGATTGTCCGGATCAATTGACAATGCTTTTTCGAGATATTCTTCCGCAGAAATATTCTTGTATTCACACGCGCCAGCAATAGTATATATTAAAACTGATTCTCCAAAGACTTCTGTTGCTAACTCAATATCTTTTTCACATCCTATTTTATCTCCGTTCATCAATTTGCTCATTGCTCGAAAATACCATGCTTTTTCATTCTGTTTATCGAGTTCTATAGCCCGATTAGCTGCTTCGATTGATTTTTCCGGTTCCTGAGATATAAAATGAACAGCACTTAGGCATTCCCAAAGAATTGAACTTTCAGGATGCTTCTTGACACTGTATGTTGCAACACTCCTTGCCCGATCGAGATCTTTCATCATCAACATTTTAATATACATGTATATTGTATTAGTATTACTTCCCGCTAATTGACCCCCGGCTTTATTTGCAAGTAACAAGTCATCATCAGCAGTTGGATCTCTTAGTTCCATTTTTAGCAATCCTTTGAAAACATACCCCAGGGGATTGCGTGGATCTATTTTTATTGCCTCGTCATAATAATTAAGAGCCTGGTATACATTGCCAGCTAAATAGATTAATATCCCTTTCCCCACAAGAGCATAACTTTGATCATTGAACTCAGTCGGTGGGATTTTTTCAAAATCAGAGAGGGCTTCCAATTCCTTGCCGAGAAATGCATAACAAAGTCCTCTTTGCGCATATGCATGATATTTTGTGGGTTTTAATTCTATTGCATCACCATATAATTTAATGGCCTTATTAAGATCAAATTGCTTGAACTTGACATAGCCGTATAAGAATAAGGCATTTGTATTTTTGCTTTCGATCTTAATGATTTTCTTTAATATGGTTTCAGATTCAGCATACTTTTCGAATGTTGATAATATTGTTGCATTTAGGAATAAGCTATTAGTATCATTCTGATCAATTTTCAATAATCGATTTGAATCATTTAATGCACCTTCTAAATCCCCTCGCTGCACTTTGTAATAGAATCGCAATTCATATGCTTCTTTTTCATCAGGATATAGTTTAATGAGATTGTCTAAAATCAGTATCGCTGATACCAGGTTACTTTTATCAGCTTCAGTTTCTGCTTTATTAATTTCAGTTTTATAAATAGCGGGAATTGCGAAAAGGCTTTTACGAGGAGTATCGCTTTGATTTTTATTTTTTCGTCTTTTCATGATATCGGGAAACACAATGTTTATTATGTTTTTATTCCTTGATTACGTCTATAATATCCTCGCCATCGCAATTGTGTCTAATTTTCATTAATCTTAAAGATTCTTTCTCACTTTTAAGATATGATCTAAATGTTTTTAACAGGATTCTATGCTGCAACATATAATTCACATTCATATCCATCATTATGTCGTGCTCCAACATTTAAATTCCTTCCAATAAGATATTGTTGACATATACTTCTTCATCCCCTCCCACTCATCCTTCGCCTTGGCATCGGGTTTGGTTTGCGATTATATATTCGATAAAGAGCAGCATTCATCTATATACTTTTCAATCTTTTCTCTACATCCCAAGAGTGATTACTCATCATCCAACTCCATGAACCGAAACCACCTTGAGTATTAACGCAGTTCACCCATTCATCAAGATACCGTGCTTTTACTTTATCTTTCTCATCCACCTCACCTTTTACTTCAACAATCAAATATTTATCATCTTGGAGTTTAACAATGTAGTCCGGTCTATATTTGTGTAAGTTTCCTTCAAACATATAAAGAATTTCAAATCCTAAGTGATCATTTTTAGCCCACGCAACTACTCTGAGATTGTTTTCAAAATTTGATACAAACGATTTTTCCAATCCACTGTCATACACACACAAATTGATATGAGATTTTGTTGTTGGTTCACATGGTTTAGTTGTATACCATGCATTCATGTCTCCGGTGGAACGAATTGGTCTTTCTGATGAGAATATTGGTATCGCCTCTTCGGTGTTACTAAATATTATTGCATCCGTTAAATGTTGCACAAGCGTCGACATGTTTAATGCAAGAAGAACGCGTCTTCGTAATGAATCTTGATTAAAAAGAGGTGGTTTGACATCAATCTTGTCAGAATAAGTAAATTCTTCTACAATTTTAACTATTTGACCGAGAAGGTATTCTTTGTTGCCTTTCCATTCATCCTTCATTTGATCGTATATGTCACCCGCTGCTTCAAATATTATTTTTTGCAATCTGAATTTCTTTGCGATTTCGTCCAATTTAATCTGATCTATTTTAGAGTAATCTGCCTTCCCTTCGACAACGGGTGCAAGTTCTACTATGGTTCTCACATCATCAGCGTTTATGGTTAATGCATTTACCTTCTTAACGTCTAAGGATAGTTGCGGCCGAAATACGTGGTCAACCCGAACGATATTGGGCCATCGTATCTCATATTTCTTTCGAGTGTTTTCAACCTGCACTCTCCAATACTGTTTCGTGGATGGTGCAGGACCATCTTTTGATTCGTGAGGCAAGAATGAGAACGGCACACCGAAAATATTCACATACTCTGCGATGAACATTCCTGTTTCAGGATCTACATCGTATGTTGTTCGGCGTAATCCGCGACCTACAACTTGTTCGCAGAGCAATTGACTCGAAAATGCACGAAGCCCCATTATATGTGTAACTGTTTTTGCATCCCATCCTTCAGAAAGCATGCCCACCGAAATAACATTTTGGATGTTGGCGCCAGCTTTCCCGGGCTTCCCAACTGTATCAACTGTTTTGCGTAAAAGCTCTGCTTGTTCTTTTCGTGTTAGTTTTCTCTCCTGCTTATACTCCTCATCCTTTATTTCCGTCTCTTCTGGTCCATCGCTGTCATCAATTTGAGATTCAGCAAATTCTAACACTTTCGAATCGATGTGAAGGATTTTACT
The DNA here is from genome assembly GCA_964371615.1 of uncultured Chitinophagaceae bacterium. Taxonomy (GTDB): domain Bacteria; phylum Bacteroidota; class Ignavibacteria; order UBA10030; family UBA8401; genus SpSt-333. The sequence goes on along the minus strand of CAYJMS010000001.1, from coordinate 882,512 downwards.
TTCATCACACAATTCTTCAATGAGCACTTTATTTTTTACAAACGCATTTTTTATTCTTGCAGCGGTTTCGGTCCGATTAGCAACAGTGATCATTACTGGTGGTGTCGGTGCATTGTTTTTCGCCCACAATATTTTTAATTCCAGCCAATCTTTACCCAAAAGGAGATATGCATTTAGTATTAATTTGGGTAATGGTGTAGTCGGTTTTACTTCTGCATTGAGATCATCAGCAACATGTTGATATATGTGATATAATTTATCTTTGTATGTTGTTGCATCTGGAACGGCATCTGTTCGAATAACTACCCGTGGAGTTTTTACTAATCCAGATTCAATCGCATCGTTCAGACCGAAATCACTGATTATCCAAGAAAACAATGCTTCTTCTGTTGTCCGTTTTCCGGTCGGTGCAAAAGGAGTTGCGGAAAAATCATAACAATTAAGAATACCACGAACTCGATTAATTCTATCGAGCCCACCGATCCATTTTGTAGCTTCATCTATCTCTTCTTTTTTTACACCTTTTATTTTCGATTCTGCAGCAACTCTCCACGCGTGATGTGCTTCATCGTTGATAACAATGATGTTCTTCGCTGATGCCATATCTCCAAGCACTTCTCTGGTATACGCTTCATCAGATTTTGCACCACGTTTATCAACAGATCTTTTTTTGCTGATCTGTGCATCTGTTTCCCAATTCAACGTATGCCAATTGTGAACAAGCACTTTCCCTTGTCTAAGCTTATCCATCATCCCTGCAGGGATCATATTGAATTCTTCGTAGATGTTGGAAGGATCTGAAGGATATAATACTTCGAGGCGTTTTTTAACAGTGAGTCCTGGCGCAACAACAAAGATGTTTTTTGAATATTGATAGCGCTTTTCGTTTGACACAGCATTTAGCACTTGCCAAGCGATGAGCATTCCCATTACTAGCGTTTTACCTGACCCTGTCGCCATTTTTGAGCACAACCGAGTGAAATCACCGCCGTCCCCCTTAATCTCTAACCCAGTTTTAAATGCTTCTGGAGCTTCGGTTAAGAAGATAATCGTTTCAATTGCTTCTAACTGACAGAAGAAGAATGCTCGATGTGGTCTCTGGTCTTTGTCGTGCCAATGTTGTAGAAGCCTTTTCGTTATCCCTGTTGTTCCGGGATACTCTTCCTCTCTCCACTTTTTTATACGAGGTCGTATCTGATTTGGCAAATCAATTGGGATGAATATTCCCGGGTCGTCGTGTGTTTGTGCATTAGGAGTAGCAACAACATATCCGGCTGGCCTTCTTTGTCCTTCCACAAGTTCGAAACGCTTTTCTTCTCGGACATAACTCCAATATCGAAGAGGTTCTTCGTATGGAGTGTTAATTATTAGTTTATCAATCGTCGCCATTTTATTTTAATGCTATTTCAACGATCTTTGCTTTTAATTTATTAAGAGACTCAATTGAATCATCTTCCTTAATTTTTGAATCAAGTTTTTGTATAAATACTTTTTTTGAAGACGATTCTGCTTTTTTCCAAACATTTGGACAATTATTTAGCAGTCTGTAAATTATTTCAGCATCGAGACTTGAAGTTATGGTTTTGTCAAATATATGCAGCACAAAATCATCTGCCTTCTGAACAAGTATATTTTCTTCGGTTGTCAAGAATTGAAAACTTTGAAAAAAGAAAGATAATATTTCAACATTTTCTATCTTAAATATGATGTCCCGACATTCCTTTTTGAATGTGATTAAATGATCTAAATCAAGCAACAATAAATAATCCTTTAATCCATCTTCAATATATTCTGTATCCTTCTTACCAATTGATACATTTTCGATGAGCTCTATTAAAACTGAATAGAGTGGATCTCCAAACTTTGCGCCTGCCTCAACAGAGATGGCAACAATTAATTTTTTAAGTAATGATTCTTTCTCAAGAGATTCCTTCCAATCATCATATTTTACCGTCATTAATCCATCTGCCAACCACTTCCGAATTTTATCATTTCCTTTTCCGCTATCTGTGTCTAATATGGTGTTGTATAACCTTAAATCATCTATCATAAATTCGTTATATTTCAATACTTCTTCGAGCAAGCCAATATCAACTGCTGCTTTTGTCAATTTCTCTGTATCAGCACTGGATAAACCATAAAGGTAGTCAAATCTATAAAATATCATCTTGGGCGAAATCAACAATTTATATTCGTCGTGTCTCATCAAACCTAAAACAACAGGGTTAATAATCTGACGATAGTTCAATTCTGCATCCTGTCCGTTCTCAAGAATCTTTTCTATCAAATCATGCTCAACTATTAATTTGATTATTTCGTTTATGTATTCAGAATCTTGTTTTAATAAATTAGGAAGTTGTGAGGTTGTCACAAAGTAGTTATATCCATTTTGACACAAACCTCCTTGATTTTTAAATGCGATCGATGTATCACTACAAATCAACGTGACACAGATAGCCATGTTTGTTTTATTTTTACTTTGATTTGCATGCTGTAACCAATGATATATCCAACTAGATAATAATTTTTCTTTTAATATTGCTTGGACTTTGTCATCACTCCCGATGTGTTGTTTTTGTAAAACTAAGATTACGAATAAATAATGACTTTGCTCATCAGCATTTAACGATGTGTTGTTACCTAGTTTTTCAATTATTTTAGTAGCAATTGTTTCATGCCACTGCGTTGTCGCTAATTTGCAAAACAAAGCAAGTGCAAGTGAATATTTTTGATTGTAACTGTTATCGTCAAATGTGGCTAGCAATTTTTTAACAGTTTCAGAATATTTGGATCTTTGGAGCCGAATATAATTTGATACTTCCTTGCTTTCTATATTTGCATTTGTAAGCGAAGCTAAAGTGCAAAAGGTTTCAAAGTCAGTGTTTAAGACAAATTTATCGAAGTAATTCGCTTTATTATTTATAATACATTTATTAATTATTGTAGCGAGTCCTTCATAATACGTTTGCGTATTATTTTTTGCTTGAGAATCGTCTAGTTTTCCGGTTGTTCCTAAACTTAGGATTATTTTTGACCTTGTTTCTTCATCTTCCAATTGAAGAATGATTCTAGAAAGAAGTTCCCCATATTCTGTATTAAGAAATTGCCACTGTGATATTCTTTCTAAAGTTCTAAGTAATCTTTTGTAAGGATTTATATAAACAGTTTTTTCTAGAGCGAGAATGCAATTTAAAACTAATCGGGGTTCATTATTCAACCAAGCGTTGATGGACCTGTTTAATGCCGTTTCGATGATAACATTGATATCTAATCCATCATGGTTTTCTAAAAAATACTTATTGTCTGCATTTGTTAAAGCATTCGACACGGTAGTATTTAACCAATATTGTCTTGCCTTATTGGGGTCAATATTAAAATAAAGACCCGATAGGTCATCTTTAATTTTAGATTCTCGACAGAATTCTGAAATATTTTGAAGTTTGTTAATCTCGTCATCTATATTTTCTAGGTTATCAACATTTTTATAATAACGTAATACAACAAAAACAGACTGATGCTCAATAACAATTTCGTCTCCCCATTGACTGTATATTCCGACTAATTGATTAATAAATATTATGATTTGTCTAGGAGTCGGTTGCCATCTTTCTGTCCCATCAATAGATATTTCATATATCCTCTGCAATTTATAAACAGTGTCTTCGTCGATCCCATGGAATGCCTCTTTTATTTTTTTTGCGAAAAAGGACTGCCAATCTGTAAGTAGCTGCAAGGGAACATAAAATCTAATTTGAAATAGTTTTTCCAAAAACACTTGCGCTGTTTTGGGATCATCATTCCATAATTTAGTTACACTTCGGGCATCAAAAGGAATGATATAAAATATTCTTTTCTTCCATTCAACATCATCATCACTTGATTGTAGAAATGGTTTTAATGTAGCAATTAATTTGATCGCGTCTGTTTCCGTTACACGGTCTATATTCTCAACAACAATACAAATTTTCCTATTTATGTTTTTGGTTAAACTAGCACTTAATAACAAGTTATAATACTCTTCGAACTCAATTGATGTTGGGTCAAATGAATCTTCGGTTTGTTCTGTTTCTGTTTCAATTTTTTTATTGATGAGCAAAAATATTATTTTTTTTGCATCTTTTTGTTTAATGAGTATTAAAAGAAAACACAAAATTACCGGTGCAAGAGTAAGTGTTATTCCCAAAAATAGATCATGCGTTAAAAATCCTGTTGTCCATTTTTTAAATAATTCAAGACCGAAAGGAACAGCAAAAAATGATAATAAAATAAAAATACCCCACCATGTCAGTTCGGGAAACTTGCTGGATTTTGATATTCGTTTTTGCCGTTTAAGTTCTTTTAATTTGTCTGTATCCCATTTTGCATCACTTTGAATCCAATCTTTTAATTCTAATGTAAGTCTCTCTAAAAATGAGCGTCTTAATGGATCCCCTTCATGCGCCCAAGCGTCAAAAGAAATAAATTTGATATCATTGTTAATATTAGGGTCACTTTGAATAGCATTTTTTAAGAGGGAAATTATCGTAGATTTTCCCGAACCCCATGTTCCTACCAAACCAATTGTTTTACCACCTTGTTCGTTTGCTATGATTTGCTTTAAAGATGAGGCAATTCGAATATGGGATCCAAATTCATCAACATTGGTGGATTGATCGTTTAAGATTGAGGCCTTATAGTTTTTCATGTTTTTCCTACCTTAACCACTTTCAAACTTTCAATTCCTCTGTCATCAACAATCTTCACCGCTATTTGTTTATAATTACCCAGCTCAAATGGCACAGACACATTACCGCGGTATGCTTCAATTAATTCTTCATCAATTTCTGCTTTAAGATTCTTTGCCAGCTTCGACCATCCTTCGTTTTCTCCGCTCATTGGGAAAAAGACTTGACGGGGGAATAGCGATCTTCCATCATAGTCTGTATCAAGCATCCATACAGCAATTCTATCAGCACCACCTGAATCAATTTGTCCCGTCTTAGTATTGTAGTAATCAAATCCTTCAACAGAGACTTGCCATTTATCCTTATCATCGCCTTTTTTGATTTGTTGCACACGAATATCAGGTTGTCCGATAAGCCAGAAGCTCTCATTACTTGAACGTGCTTTTTTAAGATCCTCCGTAAGTAAATCGGGATTCATCTGAGCCTTAAGAAGTGTCACACCACCCCAATTCGTTTCATCGATATCCTTTGCCGCTTCAGGATCGAATTGAAATGCAGCGAATACAACAACTTTCGGTTTCGGAACAAGAGTTTGTGCTTCATCAAGTGCTAAGGCAACCTGTCTTTGTTCAAGCGGCGCATGTTCTGGTCCGAATGAAACAACTACGCGTAACGAATCATCTTTTGTTTCACCTATAGCGTGAAGGTATCGTGTTCCCGGCAATGGTTCAAGGCGAGAAAAATTAACAAACTGTTTACCCTTACCTCTTATTCCTGTTCGGAGTAATTCATCGCGCCAATCCGACTGTCGAAGTGTTTCACCGCTGCGTGCAATCGATAAATCACCTGCAGGCGGTTGGGAAATATCACCTAAAGGTTTAACCACTTGTGCGGGAACTGCTTCATATGTAAATGGTCCCGTAACCCTTACTTTCGTAGCATCAATAAATGGTTGGTCGTAAAGCGTTTCTTGACCAGCAGGTTCATTGTTTGCAATTGATTTTAATGTAATGTGAGGGACCGTTTTATATCGAAATCCACTTCCAACTCCTTCATCAATATGCGCAAGTTCAAAATAATCAAAAGTCGCAGTCATCAACCGTTGCTTTGCTAGTGTAATTGCAACTCGTGAAGTATCACACGTTATCCATCGTCTTCCCCAGTTTTCGGCAACAAATGCTGTGGTTCCACTACCACAAGTTGGATCAAAAACTATATCACCGGGATCGGTAGTCATTAACATACATCTTTGGATTGCTCTCGTGTGACTTTGAACAACATAAACCTTTTTTTCCGCAAACCCGCTAGTAACTGTATCAGTCCAAATCGTGGTCAATGGTGATACTGGGAAATCCTCTATATAGTTAACAAACCTTATTGTGTTCCCAAGATTAATCAATCTATTCTTTGATGCTGCTACTTTGAGTCCTTCAACAGTCGTCTTCCAGTGTTGATTGTTTCCGGGATGATAAATTCGTCCATCAAATTTAAACTCAACAGTTCCTTTATCACTAAAACCACCGGATATTAATGAAGTATGTCTAAATAATTTCGAACCAATGGGTCGTTTGTCCTCGTTTGATATTTCATCTTGAGTAACCCTCCTTCTTTCACCATTTGATAATTCAATCCAAATGTCTTGTCCCTCGACGGCAGACCCATCCATTTTATTAAACCATATTCTTCTCGATTTTATTTTTTTTATGTCTTTCGCATACCAAACTATAAAGTCTGCTACAGTTGACAATCGTTCGCTAGCTTTCCAACCAGTTTTTTGATACGTAATAGTTGAACAAAAATTTTGGCAACCAAATACTTCATCAAGAATCTCTCTTATATGATGAACATTTTCGTCCGATATCTGAACGAAAATACTTCCGCTTTCATGTAACATTTCTTTTGCAAGCAGCAGACGGTCTCTTAAATATCCAAGATAAGAATGAATTCCAATCTCCCATGTATCGCGAAATGCTTTGATCATTTCTGGCTCTGCAGTAAGATCTTCATCCTTACCGTCTTTAACTTCTCTATTATTCACAAACGGTTGAAAATTTGAACCATATTTAATCCCATATGGTGGATCAAAAAATACCATTTGAACTTGCCCACCGAGTCCTTCTTTTTCAATCAAGGAATTCATCACCAGTAGCGAATCACCTGCTACTAATCGGTTGCTCCAATTATGCGGATGCTGGTAAAAATCTACTGCATCACGCACCGGTGGATTCTCATCCTTGCTGGAGAAGAGTGAGAGCTGCTCGTAATTGCTCCCATTCTTTTTTCTCACCGCTTCTATTATAGACCGGGGATCGATGCGTTCGTGCACATGCAGGGATACCGTTTGCACTTCGAATGATGTGCGCTCAGATTTCCCTGCCCACTGTAATTGTGGATCGAGATGAGGATCGTAGGAATACTTTTTCTTGCTGCCATCCTTATCGGTATCAGGCGTTACCAAACCAACCGGAGGATTGTTCACGCGGGTTTTATCTTTGTGTTCGTATTGCTCTATCGGTCGCTTACGCGTCGTTGATTTAGAAGAAGTGATCTTCTTAACAGAGATTTTTTTAGCCATAGTTATAAGAACTTTAATAAATTATCGATAATCAAATTTTGTATTCCATCAACAATACGTTGGGCAGCAGTCTTTTCTGCGATTCGCATTTTGAGAATCTGCATTTCGGTAAGAGTTTTAATGTCGTCTATATTGCTCCGAAACTGCTTAACTGTAATTTCTCCGGTTGCCAACTTAAGAATATAGCGATTCAATTTTGATTTCTGTTTTTTGGTAAATTCATTTCCTTCGTCAGCAGACCAATAAAAGAAATTAAGAATTTCATCCTTTGCTAAATCTGATGCTCCCTTACCAACAGTATCCAAAAATTCTTCGATAGCACTCATTGTAGTCCCACATTAATTAGTTCTGTTCTTTAGCATTTCTGCACTTATAGCTGTATCGAATGCTTCGCTAATATTTTCTAATTTATCTTCGAAATACGATTCAGGCCAAACCCCATCACTTATTCGTTCGGTCACATGTTTCTTGAACATATCTTGAATCTTTTTTATCAACTGGGCAGTTTCCTTATTATCTTCTCCTTTTGCCTTCTCATATTCATATGCATAAGCAATTTTAAATCGAACATTTTTAATTTCAGCATAATCCACAGAATCATCCATAAATGACTCATATAAGAACATGGTATAGACTTTTAACTCAATAAGATTTCTATGTGTCGTTGTATCATAGTATGACACAGGAGATAAAAGCGAACACCCCTGAAAAAAAACGAAGAAAACAAATAATACCTTTGATAGATAGTAGTTTTTAAGTATCATTTTCACTCTCTTTATACAAAAAATCCGCAGTTCAACGATATATCGCCTTCCCTGCGGATCAATCTTCGGTAAAATGTAACTGAATTGCATGAGTATATCAACCAAAACGATGTTAAGTCCTTGACCGTAAAGCGGTTAGATATACTACAGTTTTGTCATCTCCTGCGCACTATTTTGTCAGTAATTCACCATCGTTTATTATTCATCATCCACCCTTTTGCTACTGATTCACCACTCTAAACGAGCCATCGACCATATATAAGCGTGATTTTTCCAGAAAAAATAATACTAGAATCACTCTTCAAGGGTAAAAATCAGAAGAAACCTTCCGAAAAATCCAAAAAAATCCTATAGAAACGCGATGCCATCCAGGATTCGGTTTCGTCGGCGGGCTATATCGATATTGCGGTTACGTGCGATGGCACCAGGTAAGGCTTAAATGGTTGAGGCTCTTTGGGTCCCCTATTTGGGTTGTCATCATTTTCTTTTATGTTGTGGTCGGAGTATGTTTTTCTTTTGACTAGTTCCTTTTTAATATGGCTAGGCGGCGTATTGATTATACAGGATCAAGAAAAGCAGGATCAAGAATAATTCGACGTATACTTCTTTTATCATCAAATGGAACAACTATATCACTCGAGGATTTATCCTCCGACAAATCAATCTGAGGTGCTTTCTTTGTGCCCAGCAAATCGACATAAGTGCCATAGTCGAGCGAATAAATATTGTATCGTATTCCAGGATGATCTTTGTCTGCATATCCACGTTGCATTTGATGAAGCACGCGGGCATCAATCAACCTTTGTATAAGGGGATGGCGTTCGTGGTCGCGGGCCATGAGGAAAGATCGGGCTTGGCGCTTCCCGATGACTTCATCTGTTATCCTGCGAAGAGCGCGATTCATTTCAGGCGAGAGGCTGCGAGCCTTGTCTTGCTCAAACCATTCACGAGCACCTGTTATTATAGCCTTCTGATCTATTGTGTCGCGTCCACGACGTTGAGCATCGAAGAATGATTTTGTAAAAATATTTATCAAATCGCGAATGACCCCTTCGCAAGAACGAGAGAGTTCTTGAAGAACAGGTTTTTGGGTAAACAATTTTGATCCTAAGTCCGAACCACTTTTTATGTTATACTTGTCTCTTAAATAACGGTCCGGGAGTTCTACGCTCATATGGCGAAGCAAAATCTCGCCATAAGCATTTGAAATACGCTCGGGATTGCGGTCAAAAACATAGTAGTCATCAAGATCGGGGGCGGTGGATATGTCTGCGCCCAATTCAAAGCCAATGTTGCCGTTCGGCGTTTGATGCGAAAAGCTGCATCTATACTCCAAAGCAGCAATCTTAATTGTAAATTCTTTGATCGGAAGAATTGTCCGTTTCACAAACTCAGCTAGGTAGGGCTGAATATCGCTTGGTAATGAGGACCATTCGTCTATCAGTAAGTAGATGTGCGTGCCAGTCAGTGAAAATACTTCATTTAGTGTTTCTGAAATAGATGGGAATACGATTTTATCACTTGAAATGACAGTGAACTTCTGTTCGACTGAATGCGCTGAATTTGTCGAATTGGTTGTTTTCCCGCCCAAAGAGACATCAATAGGTAATTTGATATCAATATTGCCTGATAATTCATTTGAAGAGCTAGATGCATCCGATATGGATCTTTTCTCCTCTTGAAGCTTTAAACCAACTTCCGTGATTGAGGGAATGAGTTTGTCAAGTGAATCAAGTGCTCTTTGCGCATTGTCGCCGCCTGTGCTAACAATGTGCTCAAGAAGGGCATTGTAAACCGGGCCGATTAAGTCTCTTAGTAGAGCGACCACCCTTTGTTGCATTGGCAATGCAACGTCGGTGAATTGTTCTGAACTTCCCAAGGTTCTGCAGTCAACATATACTGCAATATCTTTTGGATTTGATTGCTGAAGCTTATGTCCGACAACCCGAAGGACATGGGTTTTTCCTGTGCCCCTCCTACCATATATGATTTGGTTATTCCGGTTGTTAATTTGAGACAAAATACCTAGATCTACAAATATTTCAACAACCTTCTGCTCGTCGATTTGCCTTTCCGATCTTTGAAGGATCTTAGAAACCGCAGACATAATATCTTGATCTTGAAGCATAATATATCTCCTTAATTCGCCGATAACTGTATCTGTCGTAAGTTGTCATTTGAGAACTCAACACTTGCAAATTAAGAGCGCAAGCGGTTGCCACATAAACTTGAGCGACCGAATAGGTGGCATTTATAATTTTGTAAATTCAATAGTGAGCGTATTGTACACTTCTTGAATGATTGTTAGTTTATAAATAGTCACTTCATCAATTTGCATATAATAAGATTCGCCTTTTTTGATTTGAATAGAAGTTTTTTCAAATGGGCCATTTGCATCGTCAGATAATCCCCAAATGCCTTTTGCTTTAATTGTTGACTTTCCCCAACCTGCATTTTCATAAGTAAGAGAAACCTTACCATCGAATAATAGTTGTGGTGAATCTGGCGCTAATTCATGTGAAAAAAATGATCGGTAAATAGATTCCGATTTTGGTTTTGATTGAATATCGTTGGAAACTGAGGGAGAAGAAGGGGCATTCATGTTTTGATTCTCGCCAATTGTAATCTCATACTCGCCCATTGTTAAAGCGCGAGATTGCGCACCTGCGGGAATATCGCCTTCTCCTCCTTTGCACAGTAAAGCAAGCGGACAAAGTATTACCCCAACTGCAACAGATTCACCAGTTTTAGATTCTCCTTTAGTATAAATATTTCCACTTAAAGCAATTGTCGTACCGTCTAAAGCAGTAGTACTTTGAATTGAAATCGTAAGATTACCCGCTTGACCAACCATTCCCGCGCTTTCCACACGTTCGACAATACAAACCACCGGAGCGCCAGATTGAATTACTTTTTTACCTTTAACTGTCACATCTGTCGCCACACTTAAAATTAATTGTTGACCAGTCTTCAACTGTTTACTTGACAGCTGATTGTTAGTTTTTACAACTACGATTGTTGTAGCTGGTATTTTAACAGTGTTTTGAGAGATTAGTAAAGAAAAACAAAACACAGTGGTTGCAATCAGATACAATAACTGTTTCATATACTTTACCTTTTATATAGAATTGGAATAGGATACAATAGCATAAACGCACCATAGCCACCAATTATGCCTGTAATTAGTCTAATGATATTGTTGCTCTCGTAAAAACTAAATAGCTGTAAAATGGGATCAATTGCGGCTAAACAAATTAGAATGATTCCAATCATTGCTCGTTGATAATAGGGATATTTTGATTTTGAAAATACCGCAGCAAGCGCGATACCTAAATAGGCAGTGGAACATCGCGCACATAAAGCCCACGGTCGATCAAATATCCAAAATGAACGAGTTGGATACTGATGGCAAATTGGTGATAGTAAAGTGTAAATATTCTCTCCCGCGGGGTATCCCTTTATATGTTGAATAATCGGGGCATAAAATGCCAAAGCAAATATGCCAAAATAAAAAATAAATATTAATGCTCGCAGATGTTTATCAATATTAAGATTCATAGACAATTATTATTTTACCAACTATCTATTTTACCTCTTTCTTTTAATGCTTAGCATTTATTTGAGTGGCCATGAATCTCTTCATTCCCCTTTATGGATCTTTTTGGTAACTTCTGTCGCAGGAGGGGCTATTTATTATATGTGGTTATTTCATGTAGAAGTTAATAATGTGTCAGACATAATACGTCGAAATACAATTGCCAGAATGTAGCACAATTCGAGGTTAGCATCAACCAATATCTCTCCTTATACCTCTAACGCCAATACTTTTTTTGTTAAAAAAAAGATAGGTGCGATATTTGAGTAGCGAAGAAACAGTAAATAATATGGAAGTAGGATTAAGTGTGGATTTTTAGAAATCTGATCCGCTATCTTGAGTCTCACTACGGATTCGCGACAGAGCGAGCGTTAGAAGGTTCTGCGAGTAGATACTATGTTCTGAAGGTTCTTCCTCCCCGATCCAACGCTGTATCCGCTTTACTGAAACCGGTTTGATGCGTTTACCAACCATAAATCTCTGATAGACAACCCTGGATACAAAAGACTGGGTGCAAAATTCAAAGAGGGAGACATTACGCTTTTGAATCGCCGATTGGAGTTTCTGTTGGAGAGTTCGCATAATATGGCCCTTTGTGGTTGGTGAGTGGGCGCATATTTTTGGTCAATATATTCTATGATATGGATATAATCAATAATAATTTATGTGTGCAAATGATACGGGTCTTGAGAATCAGGTAATAATTAATATCTAATCTGGCGATATCTTCTAATTCATTGGTATTTGCAACCGATTAACCGCGTTATGCAACTGCACAGGCTGTAAATGGGCATAAACCTCCGTTACCGCGATGGTGCTATGCCCCAGAAGCCTTTGAACTTCATAAAGCGGCACTCCTTCTTGAACCAACCAACTGGCAAATGTATGACGCAGGGAGTGTAAATGCAACCCCTTCTTCTGAATGCCGCTTTCTCTTATTACATCGATGAATTTATGGGTGATTGAATTTTTACTGATAATTTTATTTTGGTATGTGAATACTAATTCATCTTGAACACTCCGGTCCCGGCTTTCCAGCATAGGAATAAGAATTTCATGTATTGGGACTACTCGCTTCTTCCCCGCTTTCGTTCGAAACGTCGGATTGGATTGGACGTGGATTGTTTTCTTCTCAAGATCCACATCCTTCCATCGTAAGTTTATTATTTCAGATCTTCGCATTCCAGTAAATGCGGCAAACAACATCACGTCCTTGAACCATTGGTCTTTGATTGAATTGTAGAAGATCTTAAATTCATCATGAGTAAAAAATACCGGGTATCTCTCCGGTATTGGACATAATGGTTGCATTGCAAATGGATTTCTGCTAATTAATTCCCATCGAAATGCCTTGTTGAGGATACATCGAAGATTACGCAGTTCAATATTCACGGTCCAGGCAGATACTGTCTGCGACCTTGTTGCTTTATACTTATCCCAGTGATACGGTGTAATTGCAGCAAGCGGGACATCTCCTATTATTTGCAAGAATAGGTCCCTTGTCCTTTCATACAATTCAATGGTTCCTCGCTGGTAATTCGACTTAGTATTATCAAGAAACTGTTTGATAAACGCCGAAAATGTTATTGGCAAATTCCTCTTTTTTTCTTCTTGCCTGAATATCGTGAGAAAGTTTAATGCGTTGGTTTTTTGTCGGGCTTTTGTGGTCACTTTATGCCGACGGCCGGTGGGATCATTGTAATACAGATAATATATGCCACTTGTCGATTTTGAAAGGAACATATCTACCTCCATTTGTTATTAAATGCAGATAGCGATTATGTTACGATTTTAATGCAGGTTTATCTGATCTACAATAACGCTGTATACAAATCTAGCAATCATGCTACAATAATGAAATAAGTAATCATCCTTTTCTGGTATAAGAAACCGAGACCAATTTTATCCACCATCTCGGAGATCTTATGAAGTATGCCATCCGGACCGTCGACTGGCGGTTCAAGGAGTCCATCGAACTGGCCGAAGAATTCTGCAAAACACGATACGTTACCATAAAATCCCCGCAAGACATATTCAATCATTACGGCTCCCTGTTCAAGGATCAGGTCCGCGAGCGGTTTGTTGTGTTCTGGCTGAGCAGTTCCAATAAAGTCCTGGGGTTTGAAATCATCACCGAAGGGCTGCTTAATTCGTCACTGGTCCATCCCCGAGAGGTATTTCGAGGTGCGATAGTCACGACTGCAGCTGCCATTATTCTGGCGCATAATCACCCATCGGACAATCCTGAGCCGTCTAACGAAGACATATCGATCACCAAGCAGATCGTTGAAGCAGGCAAAATCATCGGTATTCCCGTTCATGATCATATTATCTTTGCCGGGGGATTGTTCACGTCGTTTGCTGAGCGGGGATTGATGTAATAAAAAAACCCGGTGTGTGAGGCCGGGCTTCTAATTCAAACGAATCGTCTCTGCCATTTTTATATCTCCGGCACCAAGTCAATTCTCTGTGTCGCGAGGTGGAAAGGGATCGTTGCCTGGAGAGATTGTATCCTTACTTCTGATCTTCCCATCAAGCCCCTTTACTATGAGTTCACCACCTCGTTGATTCATCAACATCTGTTTTGCCGCATTAATTGCATCGGATTGATTTTTGTGAATACTCGAAGCTTTGTCTGCATCGTTTCGTTTATTCACATATTGTCCATCTCCGCGTCGATAAACAATTCGGTCTCGTCCTTTACTCATAATTATTTCCCTTTCTATATTTTTTCTTTATTTTTGATATTAACCTCATGCTATCTACAAACTTCTGCAATTTGCTGCTTTTTGTAGCCTTGTTTTTATTGTTATGTTTCGATTTGGATGAATTATATTCGTTGAAATAATTTTCCCTGGCATTGGAGTCCACCTGACGGCCCATAGTAATCTCGTCTCTTGACCATTGACTTGCCCATCGAATTACATTCTTCGTGATCCAATAATGTGAGAGACATTTGAAATTCCAATTCCCTATAGATGGATATAGTGAAATAGTTTCCCCGTCGAAAATCAGTTTCCAACCTATGGGTGAAAGTGGGGTAACAACTTCTTGACCACAACCACAACAACATTTATGAACGACAGTGCTATATTCCATTGAGATATATAGCACGTCACTTTCTAATTGTTCTGGTATTGTACGGACAAATCTATGAGAGATTGTCTTCACTTAACAGTTGATTTGTATTTAGTGTATATGTTGAAAAGTATTCTTTTTCAAGATCTTGATAGAATCCACTCAACTTTTTCCATTTAATAACTGCAAATGAAGCATTCAGTGAATTCAATTCCGCGATTTGAATATTCTTTAAATATGCATTATGCTTATCTGCAACAAATGGAATACGGCCACTATTTCTTACATGATCCCGCATCTTGTCTTCGCTTGTAGTTATTCGTGCTATACCAATCAATCTACCATCTATCTCCTCAAGTCCTAATCCAACATCAATAAATGTTTTATTCTTTGATACCAAATATTCAACAATTATGTGTGCTCTATCATCCTTATCTTGGCAAAGAAAAACAAAGTCCATTGATTCTAATTTATTGACCGTCGATGCATCAATATCGTAAGGGTGAGGGATAATGTAACGATGCATTTTTGAGTAAATAGCTTTAAGATAATCTACCTTGCGCCATCTATAATTTAGATCTTCCACAGAGGGTGCTCCGGGTGCACGAAATGCATTATGTTGAAGGAACCAATCGGCATCAAAAAGGTGAATCTCTGCTACAGGGCATTTGGCAATAAAATCTAAAATATACGATCCAGTTCCACCTAGTCCTACAATCCCAATCCGTTGTCCCATCAACTTTTCTGATGTCGCGTTAATTTCAGCACGAGATGAATTTGTATCCAAATAGTTGAAAACGGATTCATTATCAGCAGGTTCTCGAACCATAAAGGTGAATTCGGTAACCGTCCCATTTAAGGCTTTTGCTGGTGCAGATATTATTTCTGCATATCGGGATACTTTAGAAAAATAATCTGTATAACCTCCGGCGGGTTTGTTTGAAAATGAATGTTGAATAATAATGCCAGATCCAAGATCCCTCACGCCACTCGAATGTTGAATTGGAGACAAAATCACCCCATTACGATCACACGGATGATCACCAATGAAGTGAATAACATGATCATTAACAGATCCAGTCTGTTCAGGTGAGACTAAGTTGAGATTGGTAACGAGAGTTCCATACTTAATTTCCATTTGGGCATTTACGTAAGGAATATGGTGAGCTAACAAAAAACCACCCTTTAACTCTATTTCCATACCGGCATCCCACAGTCTTTTTAAATCCGGACTATGAGCGATCAGTGGCGGTAGCATTGAATATCTCTCCATCTTTCACTTTGACTGATTGACCTTTTACCATCGTTCCTTCCGGTTTATTTCCTTCGCCTCTTTTGTAAGTAACAGTATATGCAATATTCGGATTGCTGGGAAGCGAACCAAACGCAAGTTCAATAACCTGGTCAAATGTGATTTCTTTTTCACTCCATTCCTTTTCCCTGCCATTTACGACTATTGTTATTATCTTTTTTTCAGGATGGTTAGCTTTGTTTTGATTTTCTTTGGTTTCCGCTGTGGTATCCATTTTTATTTCTCCATATCTGTGAGTGAATTGTGAAGGACAAGTCTGTCTTGCCCCATGCAGGTGAATCGTCGATTCTCCCATGTATATAAACGAAATGGCGTGACAGAGTGTCTTAGAGATGCGGAGAAGAAAGAAGGTTGTTACTACTTAATTTAATCCAAAGTGCTTGTTCGCTTACTTTGAAATAAAGAGCTATGGCTTTCACATCTTTAACGTTTTTAAGTTGTCGCTTCAATTCATCCAGAGGAATTAAAATCTCCGCTGCAAACTCATCGGCCTCACTATTATATAATTTAATCTCTTCTTCAGTGCAATCGGTTTCTGGGGGATGCCCCATAACATGGTGCCCTATCTCATGTGCTATTGAGAAACGACGATTGTTTGGATGATATGTAGAACCTATTCCAATAAGTCTACGCTTTTCATCTGGAATTTCTAGCTTCATTGCCCGGTGACCTTGTTCAAGAGAATCGAGCATATAAATTTCAAATCCTAGTGATTTGGCAACACTCTCTATTTGGACGGGGAATGCCCTTGGGGGAAAAGATACAAAGTAGTTCTCAAGTATTTTACGAGCCGACTTTCTTGCATAACCAACGCGTTTGCGAGGAATATTAGAATTCTCATTCATATTCTGCCTTAAACTCAGACAATCGTTTCTTAATTAATTGATCTACTTCAGATAAATTTCTTTCAATTTTAAATCGTTTATGAGATGACGCTTTTAGTAAGAGCTCTTCTCGTGCTTTCCTAAGAGATCTAAATTTATTCTGACTATCATCTTCTTTTTTATATCGCGCCATCCCATCAATTTGTAGACTGGATAGAAAACCAAGCCTGAGTGATTTTTCAATCAATTCCAATGCTTGCTGCAAAGATAAGCCTAGGTATTTAGTTAGAGCCACAATGGATGCGATGGGTAAATCAATAATACTTTTAACATCATGAAGAATATGTTGTGCGCTATCTTTACCAATTCCGGACTCTTGACCAATGGCTTCTATGTCGCGAATATGAACTTTCATAAATATCTTCAAATATTCACTTAAACTTATACACTTCTCGATATGCAATAGATCCTGTTGGTCTTTCACCCATGTTTTGTATCTCACAAGGAATTGCTTTCGAGAATGCTCTATAATTTCTATTCGACTATTTTCTTCCGGAAGTGCGGGAAGGCTGTCTATCTGGCTCTCTAAGTATTCTTCCAAGTCTCTCAGCTCACCGTTCTGTAGAGCCTGCATGAGAACGTTTCGAATTACTGCTTTGCCAGCGTTCATTTATCACCTTTGCTTTAATACCAGTAAGTTTTTCAATTTCTTGGAAATATTTCTTTTTTAGTCTGTGTAAATGTTGTCGTGTCGCTATAGTATTGGAACCTCTCCATCTCGACATTTCATCATGTGATATATCATTGAAGTAAGCAAATAATAATTCTTTATCTTCCTTTGAGAAAATAGAAAAGGCATCTAATATCACGCTTTTTCTTTTGTCTTCTTTCATTCCCGTCGATAAATATTCTGTGATTTGCATATCATTTGTTTCTCTTTGGCCAGTGCCCTCCATCCCATCTGGACCGCCAGCATCAATACTTACTTCGGTAACTCCGTCCATTTTGACGGTCTCTTTGCGATATTCATCAATTACGATATTTCGTAATATGGTGATTAGCCAACTTCTAAGTTTACAATTCGGCTTAAAATTAAAATTATTTAGAGATGTCGTTGCGCGGAAAAGAGCTTCGTTGGCATATCCAAAAGCTAAATTTTTTTCAACCCCGAGAGCGAAATGTGCGAATCTCACCAAATCCGAGACATATCTCCGATGGAGTATTGAGAGAGCTTTCTCGTCTCTCTCACGTATGCGGTTTATTAATTCGAAATCTGTGGGATCCAATAATATTAACCTATTTTCGAGAATCTTGTTAAATTGGTCTCATAGGTAATTAAACGAAAACGAGTGACACACAAAACGGCCTATTTCCATTGATTAATGGATATAGATTATATCGCTCAATTGGTATGTCGAATCAAACATATAGTAATATTTATGAGTCAAAATGGCACACACAGTTTTATCAAAATATTGACTCCAAAACTCGTCCAAGTTGATACCGGGCAGTTTGATTATGTCGTATGACATTCCGGAGAGCAATAGAAACAGCCGTTGGAATCAGCATAGAATTTCTTCGCTTCTTTAACTGCTTCCTTACAGGCGGGAAAGGTTCCTAGAAATTGCCGGTTGTGCGCCTCCGGCATCCATGTGCAACCTTCCTTATGAACCTCGTGATCTTTGGAGTTTGGTTGCGCGTTTTTATTCACATAATATGTTGGCATAATACCCCCTTATTTATGAATAAAGTAAGCCCTCTCCACTTGTCGTTAGCAAATGGAGAGGGAGATTTTGTTGATTACTTCAACAACATTAACTTCTTCATGATTGTCTTGCCATCATACTCCAGTCTCGAATAATACACACCCGATGATAATTGTGAACCATCAAATGTCGCTTTCTGCACATATCCCACTTGGGCAAAACCATCATACAACATTGCTACCATCTGCCCTAGAGAGTTATAAACAGAGAGTTTTGCGTTACCGTCTTTCGGCACGGTAAACTCAATAGTCGTTACGGGATTGAATGGATTGGGATAGTTTTGCAAAAGATCGAGCACCGCAGGAGCAACTATTCTTGCCTGCATTGGTTCCTTTCCTGATTTCTCCAATGATAAATTGGAGGCATCGACTGTATACCATTTGCTTACTTCTATATGCATACTGTCATCACGCATTACCGGATCGATAATAATGCGAACTAAATTTTCAGATTTGGGAATTGAAAATGTTATGGTTTCATTCGATCGTTTCGATCCTTCGAATTCACCTACAATACCAAGAGGTCGAATAGAAATACCTTTATCCGACACTTCTTCAAGCAATACTCGCACTTTACGAAGTGGGGGAAGTTCACCTTGACTATTATAATCCAGTTCAACAGAAGATTCTCCAGTAGCAATAAATGGTTTGCTTCGAAGGGCAATTCGGATGTCGTTCATTGCGGATATATGCTTTGTATCATCGACATCTTCGAAAATTATGGGATTTCCTGCCGTCGTAGCGTTGACTAGAGCAAATGAACTTGTCCCATTTGCCGATCGTAGAAAGATCTCCCGCCCTTCGCCGGCAAACATTGATCCTCCGTCGTTTCCGATTTTTTCAAGTTCACCCCCTCCACTAGTGGTTACATTGGTGTTCGACAGAACATACGGGAGCGATGTTCCTCTTCGGAAATGGATTGACGAATTTTGTGTATTTGTATATCGTTCACTAGCACTTGGATCGTATCCTAATCCTAAAGTAGTTACTGTTTGCCATGAACCGTTGACACGTTTTGCACAAAGAATTGCAGTCGGGCTTTTTCTCCAAGAAAGGGATAGATTGTTATTTGAGTGAGATGAAATGCTCGGAGTATAATAATGCGATGATGTGCCGACATTGGAAAAAGTAGTAGCCGTGCCGATTGTTGGATACGACGGTGGGGTATTTGGTGTTATTTGAGCTACTTTAATGTTTCGTCGCACTATTTCGTCGTTATAGGTTTCCCAAGCAACAGTCAAATTATTTCCCGTTTTTACTATGGAAGGATTAAGATGAGTCCAATCAGAGGCAGCTGCGACTAAAGCTGGACTTAAGTGATAATCCAATCTTGGTTGAGATAATGGTGCATAAATATAAACCGAACTATATTGCAAATTACCATTCTCAATCCATACCAAATCCCACCGATCTGATCGTCCAAATGCTCCAAGAGAAAAACCGCTGATATAATTATAATCTCTGAACAACAGACTATATACCGTTCCGAAATAATTCTGACCTGAAGTTCTAATAGTCCCTTTGAGTTGAGAAGTGCCATCACGCCATACCAATAGGTCTGAGAGTCCCCCGTTAGTCATGGAGGATATTTGTAATTGCTGAGCGTTGGGCGCAGCAATTGATTGTATTTGGCTCCAATTATCGCCAGATCCGTAACAGGATGCAATTACTGCGTAGCGCGAACCGCCGATATCCTGCAACCAGGCAGTAGTGACCTGAGTTCTATTCTGGGAATATGTAATGGATGGTGAGAAACAGCCCCCTAACGTTGAATTGACGCGCAGTTCAGGCGCCCATGTTTCACCGTTGTCGCTTGAGTAGGTTGAATAAATATTGCCGCCGGATTCATAGACAAGATGTAGATTATCATAATTTCCATCTTGTATGATCTTGCGCTGGCTATTGCTTGATAATGCCGCTGTTGAATTCGTAAGTAGATGTCCCTTATAAATTGCAGTCACTGTTGCACCAGTATTAAACACAAAACCACTAGTGGTTGAGAAAGCATTTTGTGCAGTTGCGTTCGTATAACTCCAATTGTGAAAAACACCTAAAGTCGGTTGTCCGTTTAACGTTATTGTTTGTGTAGTTGGTGCGGCTAGTGTATAGTAAGGTTGACCATCTATTGTCGGTCTATCAGTAAATATATAATCGATAAATGTTGGAGAGAGAGAAACTGTGCGAGATGTATTTGGTTGGTTCCCATTTCCATCTACCCACCAAGGATCTTGATAATTAAGTATAGATGTTGATACTGTCCCACCGTCTAAACATGCCGTATTAATCGTAACGGGGCTTGTTGCGGCAAACCAAGCGTTGCGTAATTCAGATAATGCTGAAGGCAAATAGTTTTCTTTCAAACGAAATTGAATTGGCGATGGATTTTGATCTCCCCAACTTAAATGTTTTTGTGAAGAAATTACCTGGTTATTTGTCTGAGTAATATGACTTCTGTTTCTGTTTACATATACAAATGTTCCCGATGTAAGATTGTCGCGTTGCGCATAAATACCAATGTTCCCACCCATATTTATATTAGGATTTGAAACTGTTTTATTTGTCAGAGTTACAGACGATTTTCCGAAATGCTTCACACTCGATTTGCTTTGAAACGCGGTTACTGCTGGTAATTTAAATTGAGGTGGATTCGAGTTTCCAATGATGAGACTTCCATATCCTGTCCATGGGAAAAATGAATGATATGCGCTATCAGAATCTAAAAAATTCCACCAGAAAAATCCCTTTGCCCCATTTTCAGCGGCCGACTCAATTGCGTCCTGCATGTATTTTCCCTGTCTTCCGTATGAATACCATGTAAGGTTATTTTCGAGCGTAGTACCAGCAGGCGGTTCCTCATCATAGCTATTAATCACTCCTGGATAATTTGTTTCCGTAATCCAAACGGGTTTATGTTCCCATCCCATTCCTTTCAGCGCTCGTCTTACTCCCCACACTAATTCACCCACTGCAAAACCCATGACTGGCGTTGCAAACAACTCATTCGGATAAATATTAACGCTTATGATGTCACAATCGAGACCAAATGTCTCGAGTCCATATTGCATGTTTAGCATATGTAGGGCCGTAGATACTTTAGCAGTTGGATCTTCCTGACGTACGGCTTCAACCCATGTGCGCCACACCTGCCATTGGAAGTAATCGTTGGTTTTCCCCTGTTCATCCCAGCAATTCCCCCTTTTACCACCAAATCCAATCCAAGAGGCAAACTTGGCTGCATTCAATTCCGGTTGTATCAGCCAAACTCCGATCTGATCTTTATATTTACGCACAATGGCATGCGCAAAAATTTTCAGATAGTATAAATAAGTATTTTTATCAACGTAAAAGTATCCCTCGTTCATTCCTCTCAAGGTTCTATCCGGCGCCATTGGACCTGATATTATTCCTTCTTTCAGAATGCCACCCGTGCCGACAGTCGCTACGACGTCAAATTCATTTTGATGAAGAGAATTAAGTATGTCGGTTGATTTTTGCCATTGACCATTTGCATACAATTCTGCAATCTCTGAATCAAGCGGGCCTCCTGGTTCAGGAGTAAGATTTGCAGGATCATAATTGCCGTTTACCAGCAAGGTAGAACCATTTTGATCTATTGCAATATCGCTCCAGTGGAAATAGAATGAAACCGTACGTCCCAAATAATTCTTCATGTTTTGAATGATGAAATCTCTTTGTGCAGTATTACCCGATTCACCTGAAGATGTAAATGGTCTATTAATTGGATTATATGATTCAAATGCTTTGTATAAACTCCCTCTTGACAAATTAAAACCGAGGTGTTCAAATGTCGGATCAGTAACTTGTGCCGGGGAAATACCATCAAACACGTATGGGTTATCAATCGTACCTCTTAAAAACTTTAATGAAATAACTAGATCACTATTTACATCACCTGATAGAGTTAATTGAATCGGAAAGCTATTCACGACTTCTTCAATCTGAGAAGGAT
This sequence comes from uncultured Chitinophagaceae bacterium, assembly GCA_964371615.1. Taxonomy (GTDB): domain Bacteria; phylum Bacteroidota; class Ignavibacteria; order UBA10030; family UBA8401; genus SpSt-333. The sequence goes on along the minus strand of CAYJMS010000001.1, from coordinate 859,965 downwards.
TAAGAGATTCTTCTGGCATACGATCTAAATCATAAATATCGAATGTTTTATTGTAGACAATTTGTTTGAAGTTTTCTGCGAAATCATAATTGTGTACGATATAGACGCCGACAACTCCATATTCACACAACCAGTCAAGCCACCACAACCAGCCGCTAATTGGTTCTGAACCGTTTACTTTAAAATTATCATCCTGAGCATTAAGATTCGTTATAGATAACTGTATCTTATTTGTATTTGGTATTTTATTTATGTTCCCCGTCAATATTATGTCAAAAGTTGTATGATATGTACAAGTGATATAAGTAAAATCAACCTGAATATTATTCATACGAATTTCAATTTTCCCGTTTCCATAAGTATCTGCTGAAAAATTGATGGCAGAAATATTGTCCGGCATATCAACGCTTACATCCTCTACCCGATCACGACTATCTATTTCATCATGGATTTGGGTTTCCATATTAACACGTTCTTGCAAATAATATTTATTTATTTCTTCGGATATAAAATCATGAATTAAATATTCGTGCCCATTATCATTAAAGTTTAATTTTATTGTTCTATTTGAATAAGGTTGAGAGAAAAGAGAAGTGCTGTACATTACGAACAAAATGACAATAACATGTGTTGTTTTCATTTTTTTACCTTTCGATAGTGTTTTTGGAATTGCCCATTTGTGCGAAAATCTAAATTAGCGTATCTTGTATTATTATTTTTTAATAATCATCGTATCTTCTTTCCGATTTTTTCCGATGATATTTTGCAAACAGAAGGGCGATATTCTTTTGTAAAAAAGAATAATTAGAAGCTAGGTTGCTTTTACATCCCGATGAAAATTGGGACGTCTTTCGTTTGCTGCTTAAGGGGCACAGTGGTCGCAACACTGTGCCCTGTTTTTATTTTATCTGTATCCTCGGATTACTATTGGAAATCCATTTAATTCCGTCAAGTTTAAACCACCAACGAGAACGAAATCCGTTGATGGGAAGACACTATTTAATCCGACAATACCCGAGATAAGATTTTTTAGTTCAGGATATAGATACCAGCTATATCCGTTAAAATGAACTACTTCTCCAGCAGAGCCAACCTGGTAAATATCATTTCCATTTATTCCGCGAATGTTAAAAGCAACCCATTGTTGTTGTAAGATATTTAATTGTCGAAATGATCTTTTGGTTAAGTCCATTAATTGCGATTTGCTTCCCCCCGCAAGGAAAACGTTGTCCGCTCTGTTGGTCCATAAAGTTCTAAATCCGAAGAATTCATTCGGCGGTTTATTGGCATTATCATAGATCGTCGTCCATTGTTTCCCATCGTATTGCAGAACAACAGAGTGTCCGTCGTTCGTATTTGTCCCGGTTGCCCACACATGTGAATCGTCGATTCCCCAGATATCTTGCAAATCGACCGTGGTGTTGCTTTCCATCTTTGACCATGTTCCATTGGAAAATTTCACAATAGATCCTTTATCACCTACAGCAAATACAGAGTTTGAGTTTTGTCCCCATAATTTTGAAATCGTGAATGAGACTGGCATACACATACTTACGGTTTGTGTTGTCCCATTCCATCTAACGACCTGATCTCCATACATTGCAATCCAAATATCGTTTTCACCAAAAGCGAAAATTGAGCTTGCTGGATAAGCTGTCCTATTTTCTTGCCCGCAAATTGTATAAAACATTATTTGTTTTGATTCCCATTTAATACCATCCCATTTTGCGAGATTATAACGATTTGTGTAGTCAGGCTTGCCTGCGCTGTCAGACAAATATATTTCTCCCACAGCCCAAGCATTATCTCGCGAGAAAACCCATACATCCCGTATTAAGCCCTGCGCTCCGAGAGTATCGGGTAATTGCCATTGCACTTCGTGCGAAGTAGTATCTTGAGTTGTGGCTTGAATACTTGCTGACCAATTTTCTTTTACAAGTGAATATGTATAAGTCTGCTTTGGCAACAATCTTTCATCAATAAATAGAGAGTCTGTCTCTCCCATCGAAATTATCGCAATGATTGAATCACCGCGTTTGAGAGTAACTGTACGGTTTGATTCGGTGCCGGCAAGAGAGAGCGTGAGAAATACTTCGGTGCAGGTTACATCACCAATCGCAATTTTTAAAGGATTTATAGGTGTTACAACCGGAGGATCATCCTTGCAATCCATCTGCAGAAAAGAGAACGAACAAACTAGAATAAATAGCATCGCTTTAAATGACATTTTCTCACCTTTTTTGATGTAATGTCGTGATTTCCCGACAATACATTCAAGTCCGTAATACCCCTTTAATTGGTATATACCCGAAAAACAGACCCAGAGGACATTAGCAGTAAAAAAATATTATTAAACAATATCCATTTTTGAGATTTTCGCTTAAAATCGCCGATTTAGATTATTAGAATTTTACCACCCCTCCATTATTTGGTATAAGAACATAGCACCACTTTTACAGTATTCTCATCACCATATATGGAGGATTCATGTCACACAATCTTGAACAGAGAGATGGACAAGCCTCGATGTTCTATACTGGGGATGTTCCCTGGCATCAGTTAGGACGGCATCTCAACAAACCCGCAACAGCATCTGAAGCAATGGAAGCAGCACGATTGGACTACACCGTCGTGAAGCGTCCGATGAAAGCAGTCATCAATGGCCGGCAATACTCAGATGTTCCCAATGCATTCGCAACAGTCCGAACTGATACCAACCAAGTTCTTGGTGTTGTCGGCGCACGATACGAACCCGTCCAGAACAGAGATGCATTCAATTTCTTCGATCCACTCGTGGACAGAGATGAAGCGATCTATCACACTGCAGGTGTATTAGGGCGCGGAGAAAAGATCTGGCTTTTGGCCAAACTTCCCGATTATATAAAGGTAGGTCCCAAGAAAGACCCCGTTGAAAAGTTCGTTCTGCTCTACAACAGTCATGATGGATCTTCCCACATTCGCGTGAAGATGACACCTGTAAGAATAGTGTGCAATAATACACTCTCCGCTGCACTCTCCGGATCTGAACAAGAAGTCCGAATCAAACATACGCAATCGGCACAGGATAAACTCCAGGAAGCGCATCAGATCCTCGGCCTGACCAATTCTCTATACCAGCAGTTGGAGTATATCTTCAATCGCATGGCGCTGCGAAAGGTCACCGGCCAGCAGTTGGTGGACTATGTAAAGACGCTCGTTCCGGATAATCCGCAGGCAGAGAACAACACCCGGACAGAGAACATGCGCAATCATATTCTCTATCTGCATGATGAAGTAAAGGACGCCGCAATGCACAGAGGGAATCTGTTCGGAGCATACAATGCAGTAACTGAGTTTGTCGATCATTACGGCGGGCAAAAAGACGCAAGCAAACAGCTTCGTTCCATCTGGTTCGGAGGCTCAGGTGAGCAACTCAAACGGAGGGCATACCAGTTGGCTGAGAGCATGTTATGATAACGCTCGATGATTCAAAAGAAGAGCCGGTCACTTCGACCGGCTTTTTCGTTTTAAAGCTCGATAGAGACTACCCACCGGAGTTATGGGAGTTCATCCATGAAGCGATCGCTGACAGACTTACTCACATGAATCTGAAAGGATCTATCACATGCTCGATCACGGGTAATGCATTCACTATCCAAAAACAAACTACAGGAAAGCTATGAACACAATACGATTAGAAAACACCTCTGCCGGCCACAACAAGTTCTATGAGTTCGTGGGAATCAAAGCACCTGGTCGGTTCACAGTCAAAGGGCTTTATGGGCGCATCGGTCAGGCTCCAAAGGAAACCATCATCTATGACGGTGATGATGTCAATGCAGCTAATTCTGAATTCCATAAGAAGATGGCGTCGAAGCAGAAGAAAGGATACAAACTGGTATCCGGGAACGGTGCTCCCACGAAGGCTGCTGAAGAAAAAAAAAACAGTTCAGATCTTCCAGTAGTCTGGGCAATGAACGCACAGGGGGTGAAAAGCAGTGACCATCTCAACATGCTGCTTGATAGCCCGGAGTATATCGCTCAGATTAAGTTGGACGGAATGCGGGCAATCGTCCACATCACCTCCGATGGACTCAGGATCTTTTCAAGATCCGCTGGGATCGCTGATCCGACACGACCATTGGAAAAATCTGATTCCCTACCGCACCTTGCATCACTTCGGCTCCCTGATCTCGTGGGAACAATCCTGGACTGCGAGATTCTTGCACCTGGGAAAGACTCTGCCGAACTATCCGGTTTGGTCCACCGGAAAGAGGTCGATTCAGACAATACGAATGTGAAACTGTTCGTATTCGACATCCTTTCGGTATGCGGCAAAAAATTCACCGATAGACCGCTCAGATATCGGCTCTCGGAACTGCTGCAGATCTCACACAAACTGCAATCAGAGCACATTGTCATTCTCCCCTACTCTACAACACCTATTCAAAAGAGGAAACTCTATGACAAGGTGATTGCCAGTGGTGGTGAGGGCATCATGCTCAAACGCTTGGATGCACCTTATTGTGAGGGAGAACGTCCTTCCAATAATTGGTATAAAGCCAAGAAGTCTGCCGCATATGACTGTGTTATTACTGGATTCAGCACTGGCAAGGGCAAATACAACACTCAGATCGGTGCGGTGAAATTCGGTCAGTATGTAGAAGGAAAACTGATCGAACTGGGACAGGCTAGCGGTATGAACGACGATATCCGCAAGGACATGTCCGTCAATCCCAAGAAATATCTTGGTAAAGTGGTCACGATCAAGGGCATGGAACGCCTTAAATCCGGGGCCATCCGGCATCCTCAGTTTGGCGGTATGCGTATCGACAAGCACCCGCTTCAATGCATTTGGTATGGAGGCGAACAATGAGCAGGTGGCGTGTTGAGCTCCGTGAATCCATTAAGCAGGAGTCGGTATACATCATTGAGGCAGAAACAGAAGAAGATGCTAAACAGCAGGCAATGACAACAGCCGAAGAGTCGGAGATTCAGAGCCGTTTCGTTGACGATGTTTGTGTTACTGCTCTTCTGTCCATCAAACCATACTCATCATAATCACTAAGCCGCCGATATTTCACACTCGGAGCACAATAATCAATGGCTGAGCTGCTGAATTGACGCGGCTTCATATTCTAAAATTAGGAGAACACTCTTATGTCAAAGGTCAAAGCCGTAATACAATTGATTGTAACAGTCGGCAAGGCAATTCTCAAACACATTAAATAGGAGGTTTCATGATTATCGAAAGGAAAACACCCGATTGGCTCGAAGAACTGCTCGATGCCGAGATCGACAAGGAGAAAGACCGGCTTATCGAGATGTCCAAGATCAAGGCGGACCAGGCATTGGCCGCGATTGCCGTGATCGAAAGCCGTATCAATGAGGTGAACGAGATCGCGGAAAAAGAGATCAATCTGATTCAGCAGTGGAACATGGCCGAGGTCGGCAAACTGCAGAAGAAGATCGACTGGCTGGTATTCAATCTGGAGAACTACATGAAAACCACTGGAGAGAAGACCATTACACTCCCCCATGGCAAGATCTCGTTCAGGATGGGACGGGACAAGGTCGAAGTGATCGACCTGCAGAAGTTCCTCCCTATCGGTCAGAGACTGGGACTGGTCCGTGTAACACCGGCCAAGACCGAACCAGATCTACTTGCGATTGCAGCATATGTCAAACTAAACCGCGGAAAGCCTCCTCTTGGTGTGATGCTCACACCCGCACAGGCAAAATTCTCATACAAAACGAAAGGAGTTAATGATGACCACTCAGAACGGAACGAAACCGAAACTGGAGATTCTAACAGGGCAATCCCTGCAAGTCAAATTGCAGCGTAATTCTCCTATAACTGGTAAGAGCAGTGTAGGTCCATACTGGCTATATCCACTGATCGATTCAGAAGGACACGAACTCAGTTTTTTTGCGCCGGAAGAGATCCATCAACTGATTCAGCAGCATAATCTGAAGGCCGGGGATGAGTTCGTTCTCTCCCGCGTTGAAGGAGAAAAGAAGGGTAAATCGCAGTTGCAGATATCGATTCTCGGCAAGTCATCCGAGCCGAGTCCTGATTCCGGTCATCTGGACGGCCTGAAGAACGTGATGCAGCAGTCGATAAAGGATGCAGTGGAACTGATTCGGTCATTTCCGGATGTGCCGTTTCAGAGTGAGGATATCCGCAGTATTTCGCTGACCCTCTTCATTCAGAGAGCGAGGAATGCGTGAATGAAAAAGCCCCCGGGATTTGGGGGCTTGTGTTTTTCAAGATGCAACAGGGAATCTTTTGCTCGTGACTAGTTCCTTTTTAATATGGTTAGAACGCAAAGGACGCTTCACCTCGGTTGCGTTCCGAAAGGAACGTTGGGAACGAGAGAACCACTATTTTGGCCGTTGTTTTGTCTGGGTCGTTTTAATTGTTTTAGACGCACTAGGCTTTGTGGTCGTGATCTTAGTATGCGTCATATATGGAAGTTTACTGATCCGCTTTAGTTTATTGCTAGGTATACCGAATTTCATTGTCTTTCTCCTTTTGTTTTGTTGGTTTTTATTAAATGAGAAACTTACTCGAGAATATCAACACAACATCATCCGATACCGAAATCGGAATCAATCTCCTTTTCCCAAGAATGTATCTTTTTTCCCCTCAATCCGCAACCTTCCTTTTTCCGGTATAAGAAGGGAGCAACAAGCATATCTCATTGACTCCATCGGTGAGTTTCCCTACATTATTTCCGGCTAGGATACACTACGTTACAAAGCGACACTTTAGATCGCCTATGCAATTATTACATCGGCAGCCATGTCCATGGTTGCTCCTGTATGCCGTTGCATAGGTGTATCTAGTGTGTCCTAGCCGACAAATTAGGTTGCCGAAAGCGAAGGCTGCAGGGGCTTTTTATTTGTGCTGGTCGGTTATTTCGAGTGCCTCTGATTCTTTCGGATGAAAGATGATGAGGCATTTTGCGTTTTAAACAACTAATCATAACACTAGGAATATTATGAACGATAAATTTTTAACATTTACTATTAATGCTTTTGAAACTACTATAAGTGCTTTTAAAACATATTTGGGAAGTAGCCGAAATAAACTATTAATTGTTCTTTGGATCATTTCTGTGTTTGTTATCTCGAGTTTAAGTTCTTTGGTATTTATTCCATTATTATTAACAATACTCAATTTTTATTTATTTGCTAGATGCATCGATATTAAAGATGAGGAAGATAATCCGAATAGGGTTTTACCTTATTTAGTGGTCCTTCCATTTATTATCATTTTCTACTTAATAGTGTTCCATCAAGGAATAAAATATCATTATATAGCTTTGACCAAAGATACGTCGGCCCTTATAACTTTCGTAAAATCAGAGTTTGTGGGTGAGATGAATGATAAACATTTCCTTTCCGTCGAGTCAGCAATAAATATAATCGTATCCGATTCAACAACTAACGATGGTGTTGATGGTCGGTTATTCCTTGAAAATGCTTTTTACAACTCTCTCAATTCTATCTATTCAAGACAAGAACGTATCAATGTGGAATATAAAAAGTTAATACTTAGATCATTTACAGCGCATAATATCCTTTTCAGTGACACTTTACGATTCTTTAAATACTATTTCCTTAATTCAAGTGAAAATGATATTGAATCTCAATCCTACATCAGTATATATCCAAGAGATGTTTTGGCCCGAAATATCACTGACCTTTTTAATGAGAATTATAGTTACGAATCGAAATCTTTTCTTCGTCAAATAATGGATAGATCTGTTTTTTTAAATGCTTATTCACCAATCAGAGAATCGTTAAATCAGGCCATACCAAAGGTAGACCGTTCTATTAACGATGTTGAAAGAATTGAACAACAATTGAAAGCACTCGACAATGAAATACGATCTATCCAGAATGAATTAAAAAGTGCAGAACAAGCGGTAACAGATAGTCGTCCACCAGGGGAATATTTCTCTTATTCTGGGTCAATTGCTAGAGTGTTAGGTGTTGAGAATTTGAACCCAAAAAACCCATTCACGGCAAATACAAAGTATCTCGTCGTAAGTGGCGAAGATCCTCAAGGTGCAGTGTTATTTACAGATGAGACTGAATTTGCTCACCAACAGTATTTCACGATGAATGTATATTTATATGGAGAAGCGCCTTATACTGACGACAATGGCTTTACTAAAACATTCAATATCTATATGGAAGTAGCTGAATCTAAAATAAAAGAATATAAGCGCAACTTAGAAAAACGTGATAATATTTATTTAAAACAGCGTAAATTAATGAGTGAAGTAAGAAGGAAAAAACAAATTGAGCATGTTAAATTGTCAAACGCTAAACTAGCGGTAATGAATGCTTTCAAAGCATACTTCACTGTTCTTATAAGTCCAGGCAAACTTTTCGTATCTATTCCAGATGAAATAATTTTTGACGATAAAAGTGATACCTATGTTTATGTCCAGGGTGGTTCATTTCTAATGGGAAGCGATAATAATACTGAATCGAAGCCTATCCACTCAGTTACTGTGTCCAGTTTTTATCTCAGCAAGTATGAAGTGACACAAAAAGAGTGGGAGAAGGTAATGGGTGATAACCCTTCACATTTTAAAGGGGACGATCTACCAGTCGAATCGGTAACTTGGGAAAGTGTTCAGCAGTATATATATAAATTAAATAAAAATGCAGAAAACCATATCTATCGATTACCAACCGAAGCCGAGTGGGAGTTTGCAGCAAGAGGAAGCACAATGAGCAGTGGCTACATATATAGCGGTAGCGACAATGTTGATAACGTTGCATGGCATCAAGGCAATTCTGCTCGTAAAACTCACCCGATTGGATTAAAAACTCAAAATGAACTAGGTTTATATGATATGAGCGGCAATGTGGCCGAATGGTGCTCTGATTGGTATGATGAGAATTATTATATCAACAGTCCTTCTGATAATCCCAAAGGACCTCAAACTGGCTGGTTCCACGTTGTTCGAGGTGGCGCATGGTGGACATTGGGTAAATATTGTAGCGTTGACTCTCGGTCAAGCGAATATGATTTCCCAGGCTATCGAATATCTGCAATTGGGTTTCGCCTAGTAAGAAAAAAAATAGATTAAATTAATAAAACCCGGCAGGGATAGCCGGGTTTTATTTGCTCTCCCGTTGTATGTTGGTCGCGTTTTAATGCATGAGCAGATTTAGATCGGTGAGATGCTTTCCTGACTCGACGGTCGAAGCCAGATACCGTTTAAACGGTCCACAATCGTTTAAATATGCGTTTTAAAGAACGTTAGGTTCGGAGACGAGTGAATCATCGTCCCTTATTGATCGGGGTTTGTAGGGCGAATTTAAAACAAAAATACCACCTCAGAGCGTCAGCAGAGAGATCGTATATTAATAATTATTTATGTGTTTCTAGGTAACCCGTAACTAAAATGTTACCCTTGTTACCAAAGTTACCGTGTTTTCATATACAGTATGGTATTTTCAATACGATAAATTTTGATATTCTATATTCATAACTACAGAATCATAAGTGTATAACTAAAATAGGGTAACTACGGTAACATTTTATTTATCTTGCAGTTTTAAGGCAAAAATCAAAATAATAGTTACCTCAATGCCGTAACAATGAGGTAACCATAGGTAACATTATTCGATTCCAAATCCTTCCAGATCAATACCTGCGGCCTTTGCTTTATCAATACTGATGCAAAGACTTTTATAACTCATTCCGGAATAATTCACGACATGGGATTTTTCTACTAGGTAATCACACTCATCAAACATTTTCATGTACGATTCTTTGTCGAGTAAATCGCCCTCGTAATTTGTCTGTTTTGCATAGATCTTAAATTCCGGAAATACCTTACTAAATCTGATTGCAAGGCATTTGATTTTTTTGCCGTCCTTTTCAACAGTTGCAGTTGTAAACCAAGGTGTTTTTACGATCTCCGTAGAATACCCACCTGCCAAATATGCCCGTTCTTTCTCATTTTTCTGGGCCATGAATCCCAGCTCTTCAATAAGTTGATCTACTGCCGACCGTACCATTCCTGAATCGGTTCCAGTTATTTCTTTCAACTGCGATGCAATGGTCTTCTTGAATTTAATATGCGGTAATTGAACCCCCAGATGTTTCCCATACTTCAGAAATAGTAAAAGCCCCATGATCATCACGCTTAGGTTATGAATAATTCGCGGCGAGACTATCTTCGTTTTAAGCTGACTAACGACATACCGATTTGAGACATAATACAATGCTGGGATATCTTGATTAAGAATATACTCAACATATCTCGGCATAAATGCTTCAAGCGGTAAACTTACGACCTTCTGAAATGCTTTCTGCATGTCAGGTGTCTTTTTCATGATATTTGAGAAGTTTGGGAATATAATTCTTTCCTTTATAGCCGGTTGATTAATATTCCATTCCCCCATCACAACCATAGGAGCTTGCAATTCATAACTCTCAACTGTCTGATCCTGCCTACCCTTTGTTTCAACTTCACCATCGTACGATTTCCGCATGAATCGCAATAAATTATCGAGCAATTCCGGCCTCATATCTTTTCCCTTAAATTCATCTAAAAATACTGGTATAGCATTTGATGAAGATAAAAGTTTCAGCATTGGAAATGGTTTAATATCGCACATATGTGGTTTATCAATTTTATATCCATGCATTCTCATAAATAGTTTTGAAGTGCTTGATTTCCCTGACCCTTGAGATCCATGAACAAACATCAATGGAAACGATTTCTTCAATTTCATTATGACAGGTTTCAATGGCGCAGCAAAGTGCCACCCAAGGATTGGTATAATGGTTTCAACAACATTTATTTTTGTAATGTTCTCGTAAAAATCACTCATAACAGACTTATATGATTGATCATCAATATCAGAATAACCGATTCCGCGATAGAATGCATCTTTTCCCTTTTGATATGGAACTGTGGATATATTTTGAGATTTACCTGAAGCAGTGATATTGACACCTTCCGTTACCCAAACATTATCAACAAGCCCTATTACCTTCGTTCCCTTCTTTCGGATAGGCACATATGAATTGACGTGGCTGCATAAGTTTTGAACGTCACTATCATTTCCAAAGAACGAACAATCTTGATGGCCAATAGCTTTCAACAATTTTGCCCTGGAATGCCAATCGGTATTTTCGAGAATGATATCGTCGTATTTCACACCTTGATTTGTTGTTACTGAACAGGTTAAGCAGTCGCTTCCCTGCAGCATCAGTAGCTCTTTCGGCTCAATGAAGAAATTCGTTATTTGCGTTTTGATGTTTCTCCCCCCTCTTCCTGAGACGGCGATATAACTATTTTCTTGAAAGATTATTCTTACGGGTTGGATGCTTGATTGATGTTTATACCTTTCATATTCATCTTTCACAGTCTCTTCGACCTTGTCGTCAGGCAGTGGTGGGTTGTTGTAATGTTTATTCCATGCTAAAATGAAATTTAATGCTATAGATTCTTCAACACCGCGCTGGTTAAGATGACCTATGAGAGTGCTCATTGCATCTGTCCTGCCGGGACTTGCTGAACCAATGATTGCAGTGGCTAATTGAGATTTTCTTTTTTGTGGGGTTATTACTAATGTATTTTTTGTAGATACAGAATGAGATTTTCGATTTAAGTTGATGTGAATATCGGGATCCGAAGAAAGAAAACATGCTCGTGAAGGATCATCATTATCATCTACTGCAACACCATACTTCGTTTCAAGTAATTTTCTAAAATGTCCGAATGCATTTCGGTATTGGTCACCGCCAATGATCATCTGGTCCATTTCATACACAACTTTAAGGCCATCACCGCTAGGCGATAAAAACACCATAAAGATATCATCATCTAAAACGAGTTTTGATCTTATATCGATAAGACGTGAACCTAGGTGGTCGAGATCCTGGATGATATATTTCGTAGAATCGAATTCTACATTTACTCTGTGATTATTCTTGAATTTCTGAAAACAGAAATATGGTAGAAGTGCTTCTTTCTTTCCTTTTCGGATCTTATCATCTGTAGTTGATCGGACCTGGGATACTCTTTGTTTGAGGTCAGTTGAATTACGGATCTGTTGAACGATCCAACTCAGCTTTTGTGGTCTTGGATAGGAGTTCTTAATAATATTACCGTAATAAACAGTAATTGCATCCAGTTGGTTACTTTGAACTGAACTGGTATTTATTTGATCATTTATTGATTCCGGAGTTGTGGGTGTGTGTGTCATTAGTATAAGTATTTGAATATATCACGCTCTTAAGATTTTTGAGAGAATTCCCGTAACGGATTGGACTTACTGTCGCATGATCCGCATAGTATTCCCGGACGAGTTGTGAGAGCTCATCGGTCCGTTCAAACTCAAATATTGTAATGCCACGTTGCCGGTCATAGGATAAGACCTGATGACCGGACGCGACAATAAAACCACAGAGATAGAAGTCTTGGGTTTTATAAGTATCGATTTTCATTGTATGATTCCTTGATCTTTTAATTTTAATGTTGCTTCTTCATTCAATCGGGATATCAGATCTTCATACGTATTATCAAATACTTCCCGCATTTCTTCATACCCTTCCCATGTAGCATCCAGGTATGGATCAATTCCACACGTCGTAAAAAACTTGATCAGATTTTGAACATCGTCATAGCTATAAAATGCATCCTTTAAAATTCGGGAGAGATAGGGATAATCGCACCGAGCTGCTAGTTCGATAATTTTAATACTTGAGAGCATTTGATTTCTGCTGACCACATATGCTTGATGTTGAAGCATCGCTTTAATGCCGTTATCAATTGGTCTGTTAAGGGGGTTTTGGTTGGATTTTTTCATTATTAGAATCCTTTTAGTCATTTTCATTTTTCTGTATTATTTAAAAAACGCAAAGAAATCACAACGAGTGAAGTCGATGGTTTATAGGAAAATCGAGATGATTATAGAGACGCGATTATGACCGCGTATTTTAGGAAAGTAGGTCTCGAAATCTGAGACGGGATGAGAACAGGGTTCTCATATATTGTATAAGAGATTATATGATTTTCCCAAAAAAAGATCAAGAGCGATCTTCATTTTGGGGTAACTATTTTTTACGATTTTACGATCTTACGATTTGGCATTTTTCATCGGAAGACATTTATGCAGTGGTCAGGAAAATTATTGATTTTTCTAGAAATACGATTACATATTTCCTTTAACCTGGTGTCCAGGGTGCAGAATAAATCGTAATAATGTTTTTCTCATTTTTTGCCGGATTATAGAAATTCCTCTTAATAATTTTACGATTATAAAAACAAATATTTTACCTCTTAGGTGGCATCGTTATTTTTTCATTTGAGCCTCTTCTAAAATTCCAAAAATAAAATCAGAAAACACTTCAGCGATCCTGTTTCGACCCCTTCCCCGGACTATATCGAAGTAGAAGCAACTCCGGGACTCACATACCGGTAACTCGCCTTGAGGCTCAAAAAGCAAGCCCCTCGAGTGCGGTGCTGTGTTATTTACATTGATCGCATCTGCCGTGTATTTCTTTTATACCCATGTTGAAAGTATTGCAATTAATTCTATAAGATCAAACTGAATATCTATTATGGGACAGGTCACTGTTGATGATTTGTAATGATATTGTAATGATGTTGAAATATAATCTTACAATTCAATATTTGAAGGCATTATATGAGTAAACACTCAGATGGGTTTGTCTGATGCTCTATCCGAGGATATTTGAGATGCTCTAACGAAGTGAGCTAAACGAGTTATTGATAAAAAAGTATTAACAAGCATAATAGCATCAATTTAACGACTATTTCTATCCCTGGCTCGCCCACCAATTCTTCCAGCGAATAGGAAATCATTAGATATTGTTTACCAAAGATGAAGTTTGTTTTACCACAAATCCTTCTTAGTAAAATTCAATATTTCTGCACCATTTATTTGTTTGTTTTTAGCAATATTATCGTGTTATTTATTACATTGGGAGCAGGAACTAAGTGCTCTAATCAACTGTTCAATCTGTTACGACGTGAAAAAGAATAAATTCCATAAAACCATACAGATCACATTACTCGTTGTAATGATGCTGACTTCCACCGGCTTTTCAACGGTAGTTGGTTATTGCTCGATGAGTAAATCTTCGATTTGCTGCTGCGATATGGAGCAAACCTGTAAGGGAACAACGCCTTCAAAAACACTCATTATCAAGAGCGTTAAATACGCCTGCTATTCCGAAAAGGTGGCTGGTGGAGTGAATGATGTTAAGGCCGTTTACAATTTTGAAATCGTTCAAAAGCAACTTTCATTTGCAGTCACAGATGAATCTCAGGAATACCAAATTGCAGATCTTACTGCCCAAGAATCCCACTTCCCGAAATCCCCTCATATTGAATTCTACCCCACCGGGGTTGATATTTACATTCAAGTAAGTTCTTTCCTCATTTAAGTTTCCAAAGTGAATTTATAATTGTTGGAGAATGCCGCACCGGCATTGTCTGATTTCAATTATTTATTTTGTTTTGGAGACGTTATGATCGAAAGAATTATCGACTGGAGTGCCAAAAACCGCTTCATCGTTATTGTGCTATACATTATCATTGTCGGATTCGGCATTTATTCGGTGATCAACCTGCCGGTAGATGCAATTCCGGATCTTTCCGAAAATCAGGTGATCGTCTTTACCGAATGGATGGGGCGTTCGCCGGAAATCGTTGAACAACAGGTCACCTATCCGATATCGTCGGCATTGCAAGGTTTACCCAATGTGAAGGCTGTCCGTGCAACGTCGATGTTTGGAATGTCGTTCGTGTTTGTGATATTCAACGACAATACCGATCTCTATTTCGCTCGCAATCGCGTTATCGAAAAACTCTCCCTGGTTCAATCTCAACTTCCAGCGAATGTCACTCCGGTTCTCGGTCCCGATGGAACCGGTGTAGGCCATGTCTTTTGGTATACCGTCGAGGGGAAAAATTACGATCTTGCCACCTTACGATCTATTCAAGATTGGTATCTGCGCTATAAACTTGTTTCTGTAGAGGGCGTCGCAGAAATTGCCAGCATTGGCGGGTTTGTTAAACAATATCAGGTTGACGTCAATCCAAATAAAATGCGGGCATATAACGTTACCATCGGAGAAGTAGCCAACGCAATACAAAGAAATAATAATGAAGTAGGTGGCAAGCTGCTTGAGATCAGCGATGCCGAGTATTTTGTTCGCGGTCAAGGATACATCACTTCAACGGAAGACGTAGAAAATATTTTTGTCAAACAAGGACCGGGTGGCATTCCCATTCTTGTAAAGAATGTTGCTACCGTACAACTTGGCGGTGATATTCGCCGTGGATTGCTTGAGAAAAATGGTGAAGGCGAAGTGGTAGGTGGCATTGTCGTCATGAGAAGCACGGCCAATGCCCAAGATGTTATTGAGAGAATAAAGGAACGGATCAACGAGATAAAACCAGGACTTCCTCCCGGAGTTGAAGTGATACCGTCGTATGATCGGTCAACACTCATAGAAGAAGCAATCGGAACATTGGATCGCGCACTCATTGAAGCCAGCATCAGTGTTGCGATTATCATCACATTATTCCTGCTTCATGTTAGGTCGATTGTTAGAATCCTGATCGAACTGCCGATATCTATCCTGTTGGCATTCATTCTCATGTATGTCTTTGGCATCACTTCCAATATTATGTCTTTAGGAGGAATTATCCTGGCAATAGGAGTGATTGTCGACTCTTCCATTGTCCTTGTGGAGAATGCATACCGCAATATTGCAAATGCGATTACCAAAAAAGGTCACTTAACAAATGAGGAATACCGTGATATCTCTATCATGTCTGCGAAGCAAGTCGGAAGGGCAATTTTCTTTTCCGAGTTGATTATTCTTGTGGGCTTCCTTCCGGTCTTTTTATTGACCGGACAAGAAGGAAAAATGTTCCATCCTCTCGCATATACAAAGACGTTTGTCATGATTGCCTCGGCTGCAGTCGTTATTACACTGATTCCGGTATTGATGACAATGCTCATGCGCGGCAATTTCAAGCTCGAGACGGCAAATCCAATCACCAGATTTTTTATACGGATATATGAACCGATTATCCATTGGGTACTGAAATACCGTAAAATAACAATTGCGATCAATGTCATCGCATTACTCATCACCGTTCCGATGCTTCTTTCCATTGGATCGGAGTTTATGCCTCCGTTGGACGAAGGCTCAATATTGTATATGCCGGTAACGCTTCCCAATGCTTCTATCACAGAGGTGGCGAGGATCTTATCTGTTCAGGATAAAATCATCAGAAGCGTTCCTGAAGTTCATCATGTCTTAGGTAAAGCGGGACGTGCTGAAACAGCTACGGATAACGCGCCCATCAGTATGATTGAAACAATTATTATGCTGAAACCAAAAGATGAGTGGCGGCCGGGAATTACCAAGAAAGATATCATTCAGGAATTGGATGCCAAATTGCAGATCCCCGGTATTCGCAATGGCTGGACGCAGCCGATCATCAATCGTATCAACATGCTCTCTACGGGAGTGCGAACTGATATAGGTTTCAAGATCTTTGGAGAAAGACTTGATACGCTGGAACACTATGCAATTAAAGCCGAACAAATCTTGAAGGACGTTCCCGGCGCAGCTGACATCGTCGCTGAAAGAATTGGAAACGGATATTATGTTGACATAGTCCCTAAACGGGAGATGCTGGCACGATATGGCTTAAGCATCGGAGATCTTCAGGATATCGTTGAAGTCGCTATTGGCGGTCAAAACCTTGGTGTTGTGCTTGAAGGAAGAATGAGGTTTCCTATCCGTTTACGGTATGAACGTGAATTTCGGGACAATATTGAAGAATTGAACCGGCTCTTTATTCCGGTCCGGTCAACAATGGCGCAAACCGTAATGCCATCATCTTCCGGAATGGGACAAACAAACACAACATCATCCGGTTCCGGGATGTCTTCGATGGGGTCTTCGCCCTCAATGCAAACTCAACAGCAACCGATTCAACAATCATCGTTTGCTTTTTCTTCATTAATGAATCAATCAGATAAAAACGAACTGACGTATTTGCCACTCTCTGAATTGGCCGATGTCAATGTCATTACCGGTCCGCCAATGATCAGCAGCGAGAATGGTCAGCTTCGCGCTATTGTTTATATGAATGTTCGCGGCAGAGATATGGGCAACACGATGGAATATGCAAAAGAGGCTATCAGCAAGAGATTGAAGCTCCCACCGGGATACTCCTATACATGGAGCGGACAATATGAACACAAAGTACGAGCGCAAAAGACATTGACATATATCATGCCCGTTGTGTTTTTAATCATTTTTGTCCTGCTCTATTTCACTTTCAAAGATTATGTGGAATCACTCGTTGTGATGCTGTCTGTTCCATTCGCCTTAATCGGGGGTGTGTATATGATCTACATACTCGGATACAATTTATCCGTTGCCGTTTGGGTAGGATTTATCGCTTTATACGGGATCGCGGTCGAAACAGGCGTGGTGATGGTCGTGTATCTTCACGAAGCGTTGGATAAAAAAATCAGATCACACAAGCGTGGTGAACGCGGTGAAATTACTATAAAGGACATCTACGAAGCGACCGTTGAAGGTGCTGTGTTACGACTTCGGCCAAAAATAATGACCGTCGCAACCAGCATGGCGGGGCTTATCCCTGTGATGTGGGCTACCGGTGCAGGTGCTGATGTTATGAAACCGCTTACGGCTCCGATGATCGGAGGACTAGTCACATCTGCCGTGCATGTGCTTGTCGTTACACCTGTGTTATTCGTCATCATGAAGGAACGGGCTCTGAAGCAAGGCAAGTTAGAAGTATCCAAAATGGCAGACTTTATTAAGGAAGGAGAATAATCATGTCCAACACATATTTTTGGAGAATACTTCCCTTCTTTATAATCGCTGTGTTCGCACATTCACAATCGGTCGATTCGCTGATTCAGGAAGCATTCAAGAATAATCCCGAGTTAAAATCGTTTGAATATCAAATACAGGCAACAGGTTTTCGGGCGAATGCTGCAGGAGCACTTCCGGCGCCATCGCTGGGATTGGAATTCAGTCAAATCCCAACCAACAGCATCAATCTTTTGAATAGTGCGACATCAAACAATTTTTCAATATCACAGATGTTCATGCTCGGAGGTAAGCTCTCCGCAATGTCGGATGTTGAAAAGAAGCGGGGAAATGTGCTGGAACAGAATCGAGGTTCACTGGAGGTTCAATTGCGTGCAAAGATTAAAATGAATTATTTTCGTTTGTGGCTTTTAGATCGACAGATTGAAGTGCAGCAACGTACGATCTCATTATTGGAAGAACTGGCAAAGTTCATGGTGCCGCATGTTCAGACAAATAGAATGAGACAGGCAGATCTTCTTACTATTCAGGCCGAGGTTTCATCCGAGAAAGCAAAACTGACGAGCATGCGATCGGACCGTGTTACAGTCCAAAATACAATCCATTCGTTGCTAGGCCGAGATGATTTCTCCACCTTGATTATCACCGACAGCACCCTTTCAACTGGTTCCACGATCATTTCAGCATTCCAGCTTGCTGAAAAAGTGAAGCGTGCCAATCCGTCGCTGCTTGCAATGGATAAAATGAAAGAGATGAATGAATCGATGATCGTCTCCGCTGAAAAGGATCTTATACCGGATTTAATGATTCAAGCAATGGTGATGCGAATGCCGAACGGAATGCTGCTGACCGGCGGTTCACGATCCGCATTTGCCATTCAGCAAAGCGCTATGGGAATGCCGATGCAAGAGACCAAATGGATGTATAGCATCATGGCGTCAATCACATTACCATTTGCCCCATGGTCGGCAGAACGGTCCACCGGAAAAGCGGATGAAATGAGGGCAACTAATTCCAGCATCGATGCAGAGAAGAATGCAATGCAGAGGGGAATGCTCGCAACATTACGTTCTGCGATAAATAAATATCAAACTGCAGATTCTTTGTCGCAACAGTATTCTTCAATAATCATTCCGTTGATTCGTGAAGCGGCAGAAGCACAAACCATAGCGTATCAAACCGGACAGGTTCCGATATCCACCGTGCTTGATGCCCGCAGAATGGAACTCATGAAGCAGGATGACTATTTCATGTCGGTAATTGACCAGCAGATGGCGCTCACAGAAATTGAAATGATGGTCGGAGCGCCACTACAATAAATTATGAACTTACTTTTCGAGGCAAATACTATGAAAACTTTATTCGTCACAATTACAATCATTCTCGCTCTCCTAATTTCTTCATGCGGAAAATCCTCATCATCCCATCAGGAACACGAAGATTCAACAGAAGCATCCCAGGCGGCAGATTATTACACTTGCCCGATGCATCCACAGGTCAAGTCAGATAAGCCGGGAGTCTGCCCAATCTGTCATATGGATCTTGTGAAAGCAAGTAATAGCCGTCAAATGGAGGCATCGACAGATGAGTCGATGGTTCCGCTGAACGATAGAGATCAGATTTTGGCCAATGTCGCTACCGTCATCGCAAAATATGAATCAATCGAACATATCGTCCGGGCCTTTGGGACACTCGAAATTCCAGAGCCGAACAAAACAATTATCAGTGCACGTTTTAATGGACGTATTGAGAAATTGCATGTGAATGCTGTAGGGACAAAAGTCAAAAAAGGTCAACCGCTCTTCGATGTTTATAGCCCTGATATTGTGCAAGCTGTAAATGAATATCGCCAAGCTCTTACGAGCTCATCTCAGACAAAAGACAATTTCTTAATCGTTGCTAAATCAAAACTACAACTGCTTGGTTTGACGGAAAAGCAAATAAGCATTTTAGAAACAATAGAAAGTGTTCCGTTGGTGTTTACGTATCACTCCCCCGCATCGGGCATTATCATCGATAAGAAAATAGTTGAAGGTATATACGTTACCGAAGGGATATCACTCTATGATGTATCTGATATTTCTACACTATGGAATATTGCGGACGTATACGAAACCGACGCATCATACATTCGTGATGGTGAGCGCGCTACCATGTCTATCGCCAGTTATCCCGATCAAACATTCCCTGCAACCGTATCACTAATTTACCCAGTTGTAAATCCTCAGTCAAGGACTGTCAAGGTACGGCTCACGGTGAACAACGCAGATGATAAACTAAAACCGAATATGTATACCGAGACGGTGTTTCAGAGAAAGAAGGACAAATCCCTTACCGTTCCAGTGAGCGCAGTTCTCATTACAGGGAAACGAAATCTTGTATACATCAAAGCGGAACATGAAAACCACTTCGAAGCTCGTGAAATCGGAATTGGGACCAGATTTAACGGTAAATACGAAGTAACATGGGGGCTTGAAGAAGGTGAGGAAGTTGTCAGTGAAGGGGGTTATCTCATAGATTCGGAAAGTCAGTTAAAAACTGGCGGCGGATCGGGACATCAACATGGGGATGCAGGAACAACTACTGTCAAAACAGAAGAAACACCAAAAGAACACAACCATTAAGCATGGTGAAAACATGAAACCATTTAAAAAGAAGAAAAATATATTTGATATTAGAATTTTCTACGTAGGAATTGCCGGACTAATCCTCGTGATAGGTTTTATGTTAATTACGATGCCAACAGATTACATCAAACCACAATCGAGTTTAGTTGATGATGTTAGGTCTATTCGTGCGGATTCCAGATCCCTGATGATAGCGACAATGAAGGACAAGAAAGATATAATCGCACAATTTATTTGTCCCTGTGGCAAATGTAAGATAATCGATGACCTTAAAGATTGTCATTGCAAACATCCGGGTGGAGCTGAAGCGATAAAGCAGTTTATCTATGAACGGATTCAGGAAAACAAATATACGCCACTACAAATAATTGATATGGTGTCTAATAAATACGGCGGTAGAAAAATCACATAATACAATTCATCACTCATAAAGGAGAACTACAATGAAATACACTCATATATTTGCAGCGCTGTTAGTATGTGCGCTGGTTATAGCAAGCACGTCAGTCATCACCGCTCAAGATAAAAAGGATAAATCATGCGCCGGAGGGTGCTGTGGCGGAAAAGAGATGGCTATGGCAGACCCCAAAGGGGCAGGTATGCAGGACCACAGCCAACATAAGCATGGGCAAGACAAAAAAGATACCACCGCTAAAAACGAAAAGATGAAGATGCAAATGGAATATACTTGCCCAATGCATCCTGAAGTACAATCTGAAAAACCGGGAAAATGTCCGAAATGCGGTATGGCATTAGTTGAGGTTAAGAAGGAAAAGAAATCAATGATGAAACATAAAATGAAAGCAATGAAAGATGGAAAATACGATTGCTGCCTTCAAGAACCATGCGACGAATGCTTAAAAGCTCATGGATCGTGCAGCTGCAAAACTGCTGTTAAAAATGATAAGCCGGTATGTAATGAATGTTATGACGGATGGCAAAAAGGTCAGGGGGCTGTCTCCGGAAAAACGCCAAAGGATATCAAAAAAGGACACGAGCACAAGCATTGATATAGAACCTGATCACAATACGTTGGAGATTCCAATATTGTCACACAATAAACAAATGTAAGGCGGAATTCATTATGAAACATCTATACGAACAACACGCCAATCACGAGCACCACAATCATACGCCTGAAGTCACACCTCCTCAAGGGAAACACGGCATTGAAGGGCACGACAAACATGCGGGACATTCTGTTAATGTTTTTTGGAATCGTTTTCTTGTTTCATCGATCGTTTCCATCCCGATTCTGGTCTTATCACATATGATTCAAACGTGGTTAGGATTTGAATTGGTTTTCCCCGGCGATAGATATGTTCTCTTTACACTTTCGACTTTTGTATTTTTTTATGGTGGATTCCCCTTTCTCAAAGGCCTGTACGATGAGGTAACAGATAACGCCATCGGAATGATGACGCTCATTGGTGTTGCGATCACCGTTTCGTGGGCATACAGTGTTGCCGTCACATTTGGTTTAACTGGTATGGATTTTTATTGGGAAATGGCAACACTCATTGACATCATGCTCATTGGACATTACTTCGAGATGAAATCGGTAACAGGTGCTTCCCGTGCATTGGAGATGTTGGTGAAAATGATGCCTTCGGCAGCGCATCTTATCCGCAATGGAACCGCGGTAGATATCGAAGTGGGGCAGTTAAAAAAAGATGATATAGTGATGGTAAAGCCCGGTGAGAAAGTCCCTGTCGATGGAATCGTCATAGAAGGGACAAGCCATTTGGATGAAAGCATGTTAACTGGTGAGAGCAAACCAGTAAAAAAAGAAAAGAACGACAACGTGATCGGTGGTTCAGTGAACAGCAACGGATCTTTGACTATACAGGTCCTCAGTGCCGGTAAAGATAGTTATCTTCATAAAGTAGTCACGCTGGTTGAAGAAGCTCAAAAGGTAAAATCGAAAACACAACACTTCGCCGATCGAGCAGCTCGAGTGCTCACGTTTGTCGCTTTAGGAGGCGGATTTCTTACACTCTCTGTTTGGTTATACCTTGGCTACCCTTTCGTCTTTGCGCTGGAACGTATGGTAACAGTAATGGTTATTTCTTGTCCGCATGCATTGGGGCTTGCGGTCCCATTGGTTGTTGCAATCTCCACTTCCATTGCTGCGCAAAAGGGTTTGCTTATTAGAAATAGAACAGCCTTTGAAAATGCACGATTGATCACAACGATAATATTTGACAAAACCGGAACTCTGACCAAAGGGACACATGAATTAGTTGAAGTTGGAATTATTGATAATAAATATGAACAAAATGAGTTGCTTCGACTTGCCTCCGGTATTGAACAACATTCAGAACATTATATAGCAACCGGTTTGATGAGAAAAGTAAAAGAAATTGGAATCACCATTCCAGTATCGGAATCGTTTACCTATCTCCCGGGCAAAGGGTTGGAAGGAACTGTAGAAGGTAAAGATATTAAAGCCGTTGGACCGAATTATCTGAACGAGCAGCACATCAATATTCAAGGTGCAATTGATGACACGGCAAGAACAGTTGTCTATATCTTGGTTGATAAACAACCGGCAGGCTTTTTTGCGTTTTCCGATCAGATCCGTGACGAGTCTTTTGAAGCCATACGAATCCTCAAGGAACAAGGAATCAAGAACCTATTATTAACGGGAGATAACGAAAGGGTTGCTAAAAAAGTAAGTGATGAATTGCGTATGGATGGATACATAGCCAACGTTTTGCCGCATCAGAAATTGGATAAGGTTGCAGAACTCCAAAAACAAGGTAAGTTTGTAGCTATGACAGGCGATGGTGTGAACGATGCACCGGCTCTGGCAAAAGCAGATGTTGGGATTGCTGTTGGCTCCGGAACTGATGTTGCGGCTGAAACTGCCGATATTATTCTGGTTAATTCAAATCCAAGCGATATAGCTCATTTAATCTTATTTGGACGTGCTACATACAGAAAAATGATACAGAACCTTTGGTGGGCAGCGGGATATAACATAGTAGCAATTCCATTGGCTGCAGGTGTTTTGTATAATTGGGATATCATGTTGAGTCCGGCTATTGGTGCGATATTGATGAGTTTAAGTACTATCGTTGTGGCTATAAATGCTAAAATGTTGAAAGCGTGATAAAATTAATTCGTGAAAGAATACAAACACTTTTATAGGAGAATAACAATGAAACACTTACTGGCATTTGTTTTTGCCTCGTTTATATTTTTCGGGTGTAAGGTTGATGAGACCACAATGGCGACAAATCCGACAACTTCAGATCTCACAATTTATCCATCGGACAACCAAACAGGTGTCACTCAATCGACACCGATTACTCTCACATTCAATACTGCAGTAGATAAATCTGTCGTGGAAGCGAATTTTCGTCTGATGGATGAACGATCATACATGGATTCTTTGTGTCCAGTATCAAATACAATGGGACATGGCTCAATGACGATGTCGATGATGGATAGTGTAAAATTGAATCATCTCGATAGCATTCACGGATTAAAAGGATCATTTGTCTGGAATTCCGACGGTACATCGTGTTCGTTTATACCTGACACTCTCCTTTATCCGGGGATGCAGCACATGGTCCATCTTCGAGAAGGAATGATAACAATGATGGAAAGCACCATGGGTTCCATGGGAATGATGGGCAGAAATGGAATGGGCGCAGGGATGGGAATAACGTTTCACTTTACGACAGTCGGTAGCACATCGAGTGGCGGACATGAATCACATCATCCATAAGGAGTTCTCTATGAAAAATATTCACGTAAAAATGGTATTGTGTGCAGTTGTGGTATTAGGATTGACGTTTTCTTCGTGCATGCATGCCGTCATGATGGGAAGTCATGATAGCCACGAAAGAATGGAATCAATAACCGTCACGAAAGAGGTTTCCCGTGGTGATTATACCCTTGCAGTCACAATTCCTCCGATGGAATTAAACAAACAGAAAACTATTGCAGTAACTCTGAAACCGAAAAGCGGAGTTCCCGCCAGTGTGACAGTTCATTATGTGATTACGAAATCTGAAAAAGATGATACTGCTACTGCCCACGAACATAGTATGAAAGACGATACTGAAGAATTCGAACCAATTCATATGACGGTTTCAATAATAAACGGAGCTGCATCTATTGTGTATGAGCCAACAAAACCAGGCAGATTTACTCTTTCTGCAGAAACAACAGTTGATTCCGTTGCACTGTCCTCCGATTTGAATTTTATGGTCCATGGAAAAAAAGGACACGGAATGATGGGAATGGGTGCAGATTGGGATTATCCGATTATCGGAGTATTTGTAATGGGTGCGATGATGATAACGATGTGGGCAATACGAGGTGGATTTTAATATTCCTGCTTAGTCAATTTCATGGGATTCTTTAAGACAATGCGGGAAACAGAGGTTGGTTTCCCGTTTGTTTTTTTACGATTCGGTTTGTTTCGATGGACACACCATACTGCCATACGAACAAAAGACACAACAGTCGCCATCCTTTGGTTTTAATATTTTATTGCACGATTCACATTCGTAAAAATGGACACAGGAGTCAATCGGCATTATTTCTTCTTTTTTGTGCCCGCAGTGATGGCAAACGAGTGTAGAATCGAGTTGCATTTGGTGTTTCTTATATTTCCACGATTGGGAATGAATCTATAAATATAATATTATCAAATATATTACAATAATTATCGATGGTCATTTCGAACAACTTCCAAATGTCTGCCCTGCTGTTTCTGGACCAATAAATAAAAATCACATGTTACACAATGTCCAAACTTTTCCAAAAACGAACCCTGTTGTTCATTATTACAGAGCGTTTTTTCAACGAACCAACAAAATCGACCTCCATTATTGCCATTGTTTACCATGTCGAAGTTTGTTTGAATCGCTGCTGGACAGATGCCGCGTGATTCACTATTCTTCCCGCCGGGCTCCAGGCCGCAATTTTTAAATTCCCAGCAATTAATACGATGAGTAAACATTACCATTTCGTTTTTTAAAATAATTTGATTGATTAATTTGTAACAAAAGCCGACAGGATCAAATTCTTCATTTTAATACAATGGTTATTATATTTTATAGAAACAAACGATTGAGAATCAATAAAATGCTCACTGAGACTTGTTACATTTTTGTAATACAAAATATTATAAACAAAATACCCCAATAAATATTGGGGTATATGATTCCCACTTTTAGAGTCGAAGTCTGATGCTCTATCCAGTTGAGCTACGGATGCGAGGGCCAAGAAAAAATATAATCAATTGATAAATTGAAAAACTGCGGAATTGCGGAATTAAATCTTAAAAAAGCGACAAAAATCCTTTGCAATTCGCCAATATATTGAGATCGACGGTATAAAATAGCAACAAATAGAAAGAATATCAACGGATAAGATAGAAATTCCGACTTAGGAAGCAATCTGAGCCCTTCCACCCATCATATTAATGATAGTCGAATGTCAATATGCAGTAGTAAAATAACGTTTATAATTTTAGAGGGATAAAAGCAGAATTTTTTTTGGCCCGACAAATCCCGAAAACAAGTCAGCGCAATAACGAGAGAACTTTTATTCGCTATCTCAGAGATGAAAATGAGATTCACCCGATACTATCGTCGAGCAAGACAGATCTCGAAAGAGACTATTCGGCGGGAAGATGCAAGTGAAATGAAGTGCCGTGTCCGATCGTTGATTCGACTTCAATCGAGCCGTTATGGTTCTCAATAATTTTCTTGCAAATGGGTAAACCGTAGCCGTGTCCGCTCTCTTTTGTTGTTACCTTTTGTGTAAACAACTTCTCTCTCACTTCGTCGATAATACCCGGACCATTATCGGTGATCGAAATTTGCACTCCGTTTTTGTTCGGATGGTAGATCGTCCGGATGCCTATGGTGGCTTTCCCGAATGCTTCAACGGCGTTTTTCACCAGGTTGAGCAGCACTTGCTCAAATTGCTGTTTATCAAATACTGTGCGGGGAACATTTTCGTCAAGGCTAGTCTCAATAACATTATAGCGATATTTCGGGAGGAACCTAATAAATTTCACGAAATCTCTTATCATATCATTGATGTTGCCGGGATATTTATTTGTTTTGAATGCCGATGTCTCTATCAATTGAGATGTGAAGATGATTGTTTTATCCAATGCTTCAATCGCACTCAGAATTTTTTTCTCGCGTTCTTCCGGTGTCCGTAGGTGAGAGAACTTTTTCAGAGACGTGAGTTGCAGCATTGCGATCGCCAGCGAATTGTTCAACTCATGGCTTACCTCGGCTGCCATTTCGCCCCGAGAAGCCATTCTCTCAAACTTGACCACCTGGTCATTGGCATCTTCGAGTTCTTTATATGCCCCTCGCAACTTTTCGTACAGTTGGGCATTTTTTATTGCAATTGCGGCTTGCCCCGCAAGAATTTCAAACAGGTCGATGATTTCGTTCTTTTTGACAGCAAGAATGGACCGACTGTCGACATAAATCACCCCGACTTTCTCACTATTGACGGTCAAGGGAGAACACAGGATGGTTTGAAGAGAGAGGGAAACGATACTTTCCCTGCTGTCGAAGTGTTCGTCCGTTTGTGCGTTTTCAATAAATATGGATTCTCCGGTCTGATGGACATCGTCGATAATCGTATGGCTGAGCAATACATCCTTCAGAGGGAGTGATTCCTTCTTTGAGTTCCTTGCCAACTTGCACTGGAGTTTGCCCTCCGAATCCGCCAGCAACAAATACCCTCGTTCCGCTTTCGCAACATCAATTGAATAGTCAACGACCAAACGAAGGACTTCATCCAGAACGAGTGAATGGTTGATCATCTTAACAACGCTGAGGATGCGTTCCAGATCGTGGACGCGATCCATCCCCAACGCTGTTCGATGACGGTCGGACCCGTATTCTAACAGGTCGGATGATATTAATTCGTTAAGCCTCATAAAACAGAACTAATTTTTCAGGGAGATCAATTGTGCTTTGACCTGTTCGATGTTGTGTTTGGCCCCCACCAATTGAAAACACTTTAACGATTTTTGGAAGACCTGTTTTGCTTTCTTTGGGTCATTGCATTCTTTGTACAAATGACCGACTTCGTAATATGCTTCACCCAGATTGACCTGGCTTCGATATCTCAAATTGAGGCTGATGCTTGTGTTAAAGTACAATTCGGCGGCGTCGTAATGCTTTAATTCCCGCTGGATGATACCCTTCACCTTGTACGTATCCGCTACACTGAGATGAGCGTTCAGTTTACGGAAGATGTTCAATGCTTTGTTCCCGTACACTTGGGCCATTGGAAAGTCCCTCTTGCGGACAAATGCTGTGGCCTTTCCGAGCGATGCCAGACCAATAAGATCTTCATAGTTGATTTGACCGGAGTAATTCAGACTTTCATCAAATTGCTGCTGCGCCGAATCCAATTCGGTCCGGGAAAGGAACAACATTCCTAAATTGTGATGGAGCTCGGCTAAACGCGAGACATCCCCCGCATTTTCGAATTCCGGCAGAGCCCGTTTATATGCGACAAGCGCCTCGTCAAAATTTCCGCGCATCGTTGCGACAATGCCCAGGTTCATATGTGCGGTACTCGAAAGATCACCCTGTTTCGATTTCTCAAAAAGCGTTGCCGCCTTCCGGAAATGCACTATACTCTCCTTTGTTTTTCCTTGCTGTGCCGTATAAATACCCAGCGTATTCTCATTCTTTCCGATACCGATATCATTTTTCGTGAGAGTAAATAAACGACGGCTTTCCTTGATATCGTCCTCTGCCGGCTTCCAACGCGCTTGCCGGACCAAGACACCCGCCCGGGACTGCAATGCTTCTGCAGCAAGATTCATGAACAGCTTGCTTTCTCTCGCCGATTCTATAGCGTTATTGAGAAGCGCTTCGGCGGTCGCGAACTCTCCATATTCCAAACAAAGATTTGCTGTTTTGGTGACCACAGCGATATATTCTTTTTTCGGCAGTGCGATTTGACACTCAGCAATGCTCGGATAAATGTAACTTTCCTCCACAAGACTCTGCACTGTATCTCCGTCCGGGATCTTTTTTGCCTGAGTTGCAAGATCCTTTTCCGATTTGCGAATTACACTGAGTTTTGACTCAATTTTTTGCATCGTCAATTCGTCACAATGCTTCGATAGCAACTGTGTTAATTGATCGCCAAATTGTTGAATTTTATTCTTTTCCATATTTTCGTCTTTATTTAATTTTTAGAACAACAAATATTTTCCATCGGATTTTGATATCTCGAAGTTGCATCAACGGAACATCCATTTCTATAAATACTCAAGAGCATCATCATTGACTCGCTCAGCGGGATGTTGTTATTTTTTGATATATCCAAAAGCATATTCAGAAAAATGCGGGATCTCGGCATCAGTACAGGTAACGGTCCCGGATTCAACATCATACGAAATTGATCCACCGTTCATTTCCTCGAGTGATCCCGTTTGTTCGTCGACGTAAAAGAACTTTATTTCTGTACCGGCAGGGAGTGCGGACAGATCCACCCCGGTCGCCGTATAAGAAAACGTCGCCGGCACCTTAAATTGCAATCCGTGCGGATTAAATCGCACCTGCAACTTAGTATCGTCAAACGACATCAGGATGAACTGATTGTTGCTCAGAGAATTCTGAGGAACGTTGAATGTCGCCGTCAGTGTCGTCATTCTGAATTTTGTATTGGTTTGGTACTGGCCTTTTATTGTAAGCGTACCACCCGTTTCTGCAGCAAACCATTTCCCACTCCAGTATTTCTTCGACAACGACACATCGGTGGGCTGAGGGACCTCCAACAGTTGAATGCTGTTCATCTGTGTGGTTTGTCCTTCAGATGCCGGCTGAGCGGATAATTGATCGGACGGTTGTACGGGATTGCTATTGCAGCCCAGATTCCAGCCAACAAGAAATAGAACAGCGATTGACGTGAATAGTTTTTTCATGGTTACTCCATTCAACCACTCTTTTATGTTCAGAGTCGATTGTGTTGTGGATGAATTGTGTTTGTTAATGTTTTTCATGTGAATACCCGTACAATTATTGGAAAGTTGAAAAGTGAAGCAATGTGTTGATGAAATACAATAATCCGCATGACTGCCGTCAACGTGATTTTGATAATAGTATCATTTGTTGATGTCACTGCAGACGATCATCTCCGTCTTCATAATGAATACTTCGAAAAAATCTATCACACTTATAAAGTGCGATCGTCATCTTGTAAAGGTATGTCATTGATCCCGAACAATCAATATATTTACTATGGTTACATAGTATCTCTATGCTACCATGGTTCACACTTATTTGACTTCGTAAATATCAAAGTATTATGACGATGTTACATCTTATTCTTAAACAAATGAATCAAATAACACTCGTGACTCACTAGGAGACAACGAATTCCGGTTCCGGATGGCTTGACGCAAGGGTCAACAAATTCTCCAATGGCTCAATATATACACCCGCATTTCTTTACCGGAAAAGTCTCATTTCCTTTAAAGAAATACTTACCCAGTCTCACCATTCTATTTTTATAAAATCAATAAACCCGTTTTTATCGTTCGTGGAAAATATATCCAACATCCATGCCAAAAGATTTTTGATCCAAAATGAAATTATTACTGGAAAAAACAACATTTATAATTACACATTATTTGAAAATAAATATTGTTGAAATTAATGTAACGAATCATTACTTAGCGGAGCATCGATTCGTTACATAAGAACAATTCCAGAGAATAAATTACATAACAGTGCAACAGGATACTCTGCAACGGATACATCGACGAATTTTGACATGATGAGAATAACCGAGATGAAAGTCTGATTAGTACTGCTATTGATTTGTCGTCGCGATGGAACTACTGTCTGGAGTGTAATTCAACAAAAGTCCGCCGAAGTTAACAAATGACCTTGGCGCATTCAGATCAATATTGGAGGCTATTTTGTGGGGAAAATGGTCAATCGGCAGTTTAGACATAGAATTGCGGATCGTTGCTCAGGAGCCTGTCGAGTCTCGGCCGAGATATCTTTAAGATCTCTGATGTCCTCTTTTTATTACCCTGCATTTTCTTGAGCACGGCTCTTACAAGTTCTTTTTCAACCTGTGAGAACGATGCATTTTTCATCGGAAGTGATATCGTAATGTCGTTCGCAGAATGGTCCTGTATAATTTCCTTCGCCGATTCTTCAATTCCTTTCCGAGGCAGGATATCTGAACACGGCATCATTTCAAGATCTTCCTCATCCAGCATTTCGTTGGATGAAAGCAGAACCGCACGCTCTATGACATGCTTTAATTCACGCACATTCCCCTCCCACATTCCTTTGGATAACTTCTCGAGCGCTTGTGGTGTAAAGCCCCGTATTTCCTTGGAATTCTCCTTTGCAAAATCTTGAAGAAAGTGAGCAGCTAGTTGCTGGATATCACCCGTCCGTTCCCTAAGCGGAGGGAGTTCAATGGCAAAGACTGCCAAACGGTAATAGAGATCCTTTCTCATCGTACCGTGTTTCACCATATATTGCATGTCCTTGCTTGTGGCCGTGATGATACGGGCATGGATCGAAATGTCTTCGATGCCACCAAGCCTACGAATTTTTTTTTCTTCCAGCACATTCAATAATTTCGATTGAATGACGGAGCTGATGTCGCCAATTTCATCGAGAAAAATAGTCCCCTTCCCGGCCAGCTCAAAGAGGCCGATCTTTTGGTTCTTTGCGTCAGTAAACGCCCCTTTTTCGTGTCCGAACAGTTCGCTTTCAAGCAGATTTTCCGGGATTGACGAACAGGCGATCTCTACGAACGGTTCATTCGAGTTTCGGCTATTGTAATGAATGGCTTTGGCCATCAGTTCTTTGCCGGTACCGGTCTCTCCCTGGATCAGCACGGTAATATTGGGGTTATCAAGTAGTTTTCTGGAACGATTGATGACTTTCTGAAGTTGAGGTGATTGACCGATGATGTTCAGAAAATCGTAACTTTTCCTTCGGTCATAGTGAAACGACTTCCTGGCTCGTTTCGACTTCCACTCATCAATCGCCGATTCGATCCGTTCATACATCGTATTCTGTTCTGTCGGCAGCGCCAGGTATTCCGCTACACCCATCTTCAATAATTTCACTGCCGTCATATGATCCGGTGTGTGAGTGATGACAAATATTTGCAGGAGCGGATTTCGGGATCGAACTTCTGCGAGATGTCGGTACATCTTACCATCGTCATTATTGTCGAATTCACACAGCAAAAGGTCCGGTGCGATCGTGCGGAGCGTGCGTGGAGTTAATGAGAGCAGGGTACTTGTTTGAATGATAATATCATTGCGGTAAGAGATCGTTTCCCGTATGCGCCCGGCGATGCTTGATGTGGCTGCGATGACAACGGAGAATTTCGGGCTTTGGTCAATCATTCAACTATCCTTCTCGATCGATTATCAATGATGTCACCGAGTTTAATATTGAGCCACGTTGACCCGATTCCCAAAATTTTTTTTGCAGCGATTGGCGTGTATACAATGTCCCTAAATAGTTCAGCGCGTACTGCGTCTTCAGGAAGAAGTCCCGGCTCCTCGATCGTAAGCCGCGGGCTGCAAACTCCCTTCCGATTTCATAACAGATCTTCCAGGTAACGTCGTTGACCGATTCATCGGACATCGCATCAAACGCTTCTTTCAAGTATACCAGCGTCTTCTTCGGCAATGACCGACCAATCAATCTCGATTCTATCCCCAATTCCAACAACGCTTCGGCGCGAATCAACGGCAATTGCAATTCGATCCCCCGATCGACGGCATCCTGAAAATATGCTGCCGCATCCTCATGCCGGCTATGTTGCCGGCTTATTCTTCCTCCCAGCAGGAGTACTTCACTATACCGGATATCATTCCTGTTTGTCCGAAATCTCTCGTGTGCGGTGAGAAACAACTGTTCTGCTTCAACGACCTTTTTTTCTGCGAGCGCAACGGCACTAGAACAAAGATAATGAAACGGCCACTTAGCTTCAAGATTTGCACGTTCAATTATCTCCCGGGATTTTTGAAGGTGTTCCCGAGCGCAGTCCGTATCATCAAAAGTCAGGTGGAGCCGGCTCAAATGACAATGCGTTTCAACCAGGCCGTGTGCATTACTGCTGGCCGAATGCAATTCTAAGCATCTTTCCCAGGCTTCCAATGCCTTTTCATATTCGGCTTGAACCATGTACACTTCGCCGGCATTACTCAGGCACAATGCGAGGCCGGGGGCATTCCCAAGATGCTTGAAGATTTCAATTCCGTTCTTGTATTTCTGGAGGGCATTGTCATAGTTCCCCTGGTTGTATTCAGCAATTCCCAGATTGTTATAGATCTGCCCCTGCTGATGAATATTCCCGATGTCCATTGCGTAGTGGAGCGCATCGGTCCATCTTTCGAGCGCCTTGTCATATTGCCTGCGTACGCTGTATGCGTTACCAAGATTCAACAGAGGCGCGATCAGCTTCGTCTTGTCACCTGTACGCTGCAGAATCTGATACGCTTTTAAGAAATTTTCGGCTGATTCTTCGTATTTTGTTTCATAAAAGCTGATGATGCCGATCTTGGTGAAGAGCGAACTTTGTTCCGGATCGGTGGACAGTTCTTTCAGACTTTCCAGAGCTCTTACGCAACGGTTTCGCGCATCGGACAATTTTCCGCGGGTGATGTCGATATCGGCCAATTCAATCTCAATGTCCATGACCTCCCGTGCAGTGTGTGCCGCGGAACGTGCCTTCGTGAATGTATCGGATGCATTTTCGAGGAGACCGCGGCGCGTCTGTACGGAGCCCAGAGCGGTCAGATATCGGTACATTTTTGAGATCGACACATTCGGCCGTGTCAATAGATTCGTGTAGAGCGCTTCCGCTCTTTCATAGTTCTCAATGAGATCATTTTGACGGGCAAGCTTTTCGAGAATGGACACACTATTATCGTCGTCGGGTGCAAGACGTACGCACTCCTCCAGGAGCATGATACTTTCTTGAAGCGAAAACGCAGATGCAGTCCGATCAGCCGCCTGAACATAATATCGAAACGCCCTGCCGGGAAATCCGGCTTCCTTGTAGTGATAAGCGATCTCTTCAAACTCACCTTCCAGTGATCCCGCATACTTCCGCTCCAATGTGGCAGCAATTTGTTTATGCAATTGCAATCTTTCTGTATGAGGATGCCGATACACATACTGCTGAAACCGCGTATGAGCAAAACGAACCTTGGTACCGAATCCCTGGAGGCTGAGTATTCCGCTCATCGTCAACATTGAAAAAATATGACCCAGAAGGTCTGGCGAATACGGACAGAGGATTTCGAGAACATCTTTGTTCACGGGGGTTCGGAAACAGGATATCACACTCAATAGGTACCGTTCCTCCGGGGTACGTCGATGAAATCGTTGTTCATATACTTCATTGATCGATCGGGGAATATCACCGACTGCCGTCGGAGCGGAAACAGCTTCCAGCAGTTCTTTGCGCGCTTCTTCCGGCGTCCGACCCCGATACTGATTGATGAACTCCTTAATGATATAGGGAGAATCACCGATTGAATGTGACACCGCACGGGCAAGTTCCGGCGAACAATCGGTGATACCGATCTGCGCTTGAATCAATTCGGCAACTCCCTCATCGTCAATCCCGCCGAGCACGATCATAACCGCATCGGGCGGCTCCAGCCGAAGTTCTTTCCCGACCATATCAATGGAATCGCACGACACAACGATGAGCGGAGAAGCACCGGCAGACCACTGCGTCAATAACCGGAGCAGCTGGATGCTCATTTCATCTGCCAGATGGATATCATCAATCGAAACGACGAAGGGAATGATGCCAGCAGCTTCCTGTATACACCGTACCATCCTCATCAGGAATTCCATCTTCTTTTCTTCGTCAGCAAAATCCAAGGAATATTTCGGATCTTCTGCATCCGGAGTGTCATACCTCAATGTCGAGAAAAGATCATCGTATCGTGCGAGCAGTTCCGTTGCCCGGAGCCCTCGCGGCAATACAGCGAATCTGAGCTCATGCAAAAGCCACCGAACCGGTTCAAGCGGCGGGGACGTTTTCAGATAACAATGCGTTCCAATTACAAGAATATTTTCCGATTGTGCCTTTCTCCGCCATTCCTCCAACAATGGTGTTTTTCCTACCCCCTGTTCTCCGATAACACAAATGACTTTTTTCTTTTCGTGCCACTGCGGGTCGTCCGGCGTATCGACTCCTTCTTTCACCACACGCATCAACTGGTGCAGCTCTTTTTTCCTTCCTACCAATCCGCCGGGGAGCGCTTCCCCGGAATACTGTTTAAATATTTCCCCGTGCCGTATAAACGGGGCCACGATTTCAGCGGCCAATCGTGCGCTGTGTAGCCGCCTGTCCGGATCTTTCTCCATCAACGAAGTTACCAGCCCGGCCAATTCGGGCCGCGTATCGGGTCGGCGTTCTGTCACGTTTGCCGATCGTGTCATTCGATGCTTTTTGATCACCTCGACCGGATTATCCGCCGTGAACGGAAGTGTTCGTGTCAGCACCTGATACATCGTTACGCCGAGAGAATACAGATCAACCCGATGGTCATACTGTTTGCCGCCGATCAGTTCCGGTGCAATATAGTGAAGTGAACCTTTGAGTGATTCGGTCAGTGGACCGATCAACGGGGCGGCATATCCAAAATCGATGATCTTTGGTACGTCTACCGTCTCATTGCCGATATGCATTTCGGTCACAATAATATTCTCAGGCTTTATATCGAAATGGATATGTCCACGACGATGTATATAGTCAAGTGCATCGGCAATCTGAAAGACCAACGTTGCAATACTATCGATATCGGTACCTTCCGTTGCGTGAAATAGATTTTTTCCCCTGACATAATCAAGGGTGAAGAAGAAATCGTCGATGTGTTCTCCGGAATCGGTTGCGACGACGGTTCCAAAATCGTACACCTTCACGATATTCGGATGATCAAATTGCCGAAGAAGAGAAAATTCATTACGGAGCATTGCAGCGGTCTGAGATCCTATTCCTGATGCGCGGATTATTTTCAGCGCCCGTCGAATCCTGTTATACATCAGATCCTGCACGAGGTACACGCTGCCGCTCGATCCCTCGCCTATTTTTCCCAGTATTTCGTAGCGTGAATTGATATTTTTCATAGCTGGATGATATGCTCGCCGGAGGTCATTTGTGGCACTCTTGAATCCCTTCGGCGACCAATTGGGCCGAAACTGCAAAAAGCGACAGGGCAATCCCGGGAAACACGCCTATCCACCAGGCCGATCGAAGATAGATGATTGATTCGCCGATCATATTACCCCAACTTGGTGTCGGCGGTTGGATTCCCATTCCCAAAAAACTTAACGCTGCTTCCCCCATGATCGAATTGACAAGTTGCAGCACCGATGCCGTCACAATTGTCGGGAGGATATTCGGTAACAGGTGGTTCCGGATGATGCCCATTGCCGATACGCCCAACAGTCTGGCGGCAAGGATAAATTCCTGTTCACGGAGTTTCAATACTTCGCCGCGGACAAGACGGGCAACTCCCATCCAACCGGTCAGTGCAAGCGCAAGAATCAGGATTTCGATTGAGCCCCCAAGGAGAGCAAAGAGGGCAATGATCAATACGAGTGAAGGGAACGAAAGCAGTACATCGATCGATCTCATCAAGAAACTGTCGACCACACCTCCGACGATCCCGCTCAAGAAACCGATCCACATTCCAATCATCATCGATAATGCGGCGACGATGATCCCGATCCCCAATGATATCCGGGTGCCATAGACGACACGGCTGAACACATCCCTCCCCATCGCATCGGTCCCGAACAGAAACACTATGCGATGTGTATGTTCAGCCTGGGCGGTGATCTCGCCCCCAATTTCCAGCCGACGGAAATCGATTCTTTTCGAGAGCAGTATAGTATTTGCCCTCAGAAGCATTGAGACAATCGCACTTTCGGCAGAATCACGTTGTTGCTCCATCGGCACATCGTACCGAGCTTCGGCGGTGCGCAATGGTGCGAGAAATCTCGTCGATTCCAAGTCTCCCTGGTTATCGGGATCGAGAGGAGCAAGAAAGGGAGCCAGAAGAGCGATGCCGAAAAAGAAGGAGAGCACATACAATCCGAGTTTTATTTTCATGACGGTGCTCCGATCCGGAGTCCACGCAGGAGCCAATGAATGCACCAATCGTTCGACGAAATTCTTCTCCCCCTTTTTGGTGAACAGCGACCTGCAGCTCATCACCAGTACACCGGACCAGGCAGCGGCGGCGATCCAATATTCCAGAAGATCAGTCCGCACGGAGAGCGGATGCATTTGGAAATGCGACAAAAAATACACCGCAGTTAAAACAAGGGAGGAGATGCTGGACAGGATAAGGTCTTGACGGAAATACGTCACTGTTAAAACAAAAACAATGATCAGGAGCGGGATAATTCTGCTCCACACCACGAAAATCCTGCGATATAGTCGTATCGGAACGGCGAACTGATAGTCCTTCATCATGACGTCATTTTTACTCTCGGA
The DNA here is from genome assembly GCA_964371615.1 of uncultured Chitinophagaceae bacterium. Taxonomy (GTDB): domain Bacteria; phylum Bacteroidota; class Ignavibacteria; order UBA10030; family UBA8401; genus SpSt-333. The sequence continues at coordinate 822,939 of CAYJMS010000001.1, read as the reverse complement.
TCGGCGATCGTGTAGAGTATGTCGGTGATCAGATTCCCTGCAATTACTACGAATCCGGAAATCATCGTGCAGCCAAGAATCAGCGGATAATCCCGTGCAAAGAGTGCAGTTACGGCAATCCTTCCGATGCCGGGCCAGGCAAAAATCGTCTCCGTGACAAGAGCACCCGAAAGCAAAGCGCCCAGCTCGAGACCGATCAATGTCATCACCGGAAGAAGGGCATTGGGAAGGGCGATCTTCAATACAATCCTCCTATCGCTGAATCCAAAACTTTTTGCCGTCACGATATACTGTTGTTTCATGGCCACCGTTACCTGCGATTGAACAAAACGCGCCAATCCAGCCGCACCGGGAATAGCCAGCGTCAAGGCAGGCAGGATAAGGTGAGTGAGCCCGTCAATAAAATAATCGAATTGATTCAAATTATCCGCGCCAACTGAGTGCATGTGTGAAGTAGGAAGTATATCGAGCATGCCGGAAAACATAATCAGAAGGAGCGTTGCAACCCAGAAGGCAGGCATTGTATAAATCACCAGCCCGCCGTAAGAAATTATCCGTTCCAACACCGTATGACGGTACCATGCCGCCAGCATTCCAATCGATACTCCAATGATCACCTGGAGTATAATGGCGGCACCGGCGAGCAATGCCGTATTGCGAATTGCGTTACCGATAACATCGACAACCGGCCGTTGGTGTGTAAATGAAAAACCGAGATTCCCTTCCGCAATGCCAGCCAGCCACATGCCATATTGCACGAACAGCGGTTGATCCAGTCCGAATTCCGCACGGAGCTGTACTGCAATATCCGGCGGTACCATTGGTGAGATAAACAGAAGCGTCGGATCTCCCGGAAGCAAGCGGGTAATGAGAAACACGACGGTGATGAGACCGAAGAATATCGGAATAGCCGAAAGAATCCTTTTTATTGCATAGAGAACCATAGAAAATAAAAAATTATTCAGTCGGGATATTTACAGGCCGGTACACGAAAAGCATTGCGAAACGAAGAGGGGTTCATTCCGTACTCCACTCCCATGCACCGGAAGCGGTTCCAAGGACCGATATATTTGCTCCTTTGATCCGCTTATTCATACCAATCACATTGTTTTCCCAAAATAAAAAAGTACACGGCTGCTCATCGGCAAGAATCTTCTGGAATTTCCGCCACAGCTGCGCCGCATCGACTTCATTCTCCATCGATTCCGCTTCGCTCATTAGCCGGTCGACATGCCGGTTGCGATATGACACGAGGTTGAACGGGCTTTTCCGAAGATCAGATCCCCAGAACATCGTCATTTTCAACCGCAGAGAGACTTCAAATCCGCCGATGAATGCATCGAATTTCTTTTCCATCATTCTTTGCCAGAATACCGAGGCTTCCACTTGATGAATCTCAGCAGCAATGTTAACATCACGCAGTTGTTCCTGGATGATGCTGGCAAGCTCCAGAGTAAACTGAGAACCTGCCGGAATCGAGAGTTCAAACGAAAATTTTGCCGCTCCTTTTTCGAGAATACCGTCGTTATCGATATCCACCCAACCATCTTGCTTTAGAAGCTCCCGTGCAGCCGCAGGATCGAACGGAATAGGTTGTATGGAATCGTTGTAGGCATACCGAAACATTGGCGATACAGGACCGATCGATTCCAATCCAAACTCCTCAACCAAAGCCCTGCGAATGCTCTGCCTGTTGATCGCCATGGTCAATGCCGTGCGCGTCCTGATGCTCCCGAACAAACGGTGCGGCAGAATATTCTTCCCTTCGGAAGCTGCGTACTCCGTTCCATCGATATTGTTCCACCCGACAAATTGGTAGCGCCGTGCAGGCGCGATGATGACATGAATAGGCAGATCCGATACAGCCAACTCTCGTGCTTCCGACGGACTCAGATCCGTCATGATATCGATCGCACCGGATTTCAGTTGAGAAAATCGAGATCCGTGATCGGGCAGTACCCGAAAGACCAGCCGGTCGAGTTTCGCCGGCATCGGCAGCACCGACAACGGATTCGATACCAATGTGATCTCTTCGCCCGGTTTCCACGATGATAGGTCAAATGCTCCGGCACCGACCGGCTCTCTGTTGATCGCGTGTGTCCGTATGTCTCTTCGCGGAATTGTATCGAAGATATGTGCCGGGAGCAATGGAAGTCCGGCATCATGGAGTTGTGACGGCGCGGGTCGTTCAAAATGGAATATGACGGTAGAATCGTTGACCAACTCGACACTGCGGCGAATATCAAGGGTACCGGCATCATCCCTTTTCAGTCTGTCGAGCACATTCCGCCGGACACTTCCCACTTCGCTATCACCGTATACCTCATATGAAAATTGGACGTCTCTCGCAGTCATGCGGACACTGTCCGCCCAAACGGCGTCGGTGCGGAGATGAAACACGATGTCTCGACCGTTATTCCTGGATTCCCAATTCCGGGCAAGCATGGGAGTATAATAGAGCGTTCCGCTGCCGGAATCAAACATCGCCCTGACAAGCGACGGGTAAATCAGTTCACCGATTTCTCCCGCCGTCACATCCTGAGCAAAAACCGGATTAAATGTGTCAACGTCGGAACCGATGCCGACCACAACGGTGTTCGTTCGGTGCTGCAATCCATCGGAGGAGGATTTCTTCGGCGAGCAGGATGAACAAAAGATCAGGAGCACGATAGGGACATACCACTTCACAAAATATTTCATAGCTGGACGACCTAAAAGAAATTTGAGCGATTCAATTGAACAACGTAACGGGTGTAAGTGATATGTTTTGCCCCATCAATTCTAAACAAAAATAAGCTCTTTGTCAACATTACGGTTGAGTCGCGGTGGATATTTCTTTACCTTTGTAGCATGGTCAATCCACTTCTCGAAGCGAGGAATCTAAACGTGCGGTACCGTTCCCATCAGGACATGCGGCACATTCTTTATGGGATCGATTTCTCGGTTGGACAGGGCGAAATTTTAGCCATCGTCGGCGAAAGCGGCAGCGGAAAAACAACATTGGCCGCCTCGCTGACGAAACTTTTCCTGCCGTTTTCGGGATTTGAAATAAGCGGCGAAGTGATGTTTGAACGGCACAATCTGCTGCAGGCCGACGAACGAACGATGAGGAAGATTCGGGGACATTCGATCCGATATGTCTTTCAGGAACCGGCACAATCAATGAATCCGATTGCCCGCATCAAATCACAATACATCGATGCGATTAAGTGCATCTCACCGATGCATGAACGCGAAGCGATCGAAAAGGCAACGATCGATCTCAGGAATGTCGGACTAGAACATCCTGAAGACGTACTCAACGCGTTTCCCCATGAACTCAGTGTCGGCACGCTCCAGAGAGTCCTCATTGCGCTCGCACTCTCTCCCCAACCGAAATTGATCATTGCCGATGAACCAACAAGTTCGGTCGACGCTCCCATGCAATTCCAACTTCTCGACCTTCTGGATGTTGCGCGAAAAAAAAACAACACATCGGTCATCCTAATCACCCACGACCTTGACATCGCCCAACGGTACGGGGACACCATTGCTGTGATGTATGCAGGACGGATCGTGGAAGTGGCACCGAAACAGGGATTCTTTGATTCGCCGCTGCATCCGTATTCCCGGATGCTGTGTCAGGGTTCCCGATTGACGGCCTCTTCAACTACCGAGAACATCGTTTACTCAGACGCTACAGGTCTTTTTTTTTTAGAAAATCCGTCGGGGTGTGTGTATCACCCGCATTGCCGGTCAGGAGTCGATGAGTGCACAATCGCCGAGCCAATATTAGCTTCAATCGATTCGGAGAGAAAAGTACGATGCCCGTATTGGAGGTAACAAATCTTGACGTCGGATTTCTTCATTCTCCGCGATTCGGATTCCCTTATCGCAAAAGAATACTGCACCAACTTTCTTGTTGTGTCAGGGAGGGCGAGATACTCGGTATCATCGGTGAAAGCGGCAGCGGCAAGTCGACGCTCGCCAGAAGCATTGCAGGATTTGTAACGCCAGATCACGGGACCATTGAACTTGATGGCATCAATATCTATCCTGACACAAAGAACCGGAAATCGATCGGCAGCGCAATTCAAATGGTGTTCCAGGCGTATTCAGCGTCGCTGGATCCGCAACTTACGATTGAACAAATTCTTCTCGAAGGATATCACCATGGCCACCGGCACACCGACCGTCCTTCACCCGATATTACTGCAACGGAATTATGCTCCCTTATCGGGCTCCCCGCCGAGATCCTGAACAGATATCCGTTTCAACTGAGCGGCGGTCAACGACAGCGCGTTGCACTTGCACGCGCAATCTCCGTTTACCCACGCCTCCTCATTCTCGACGAACCGACCAGTGCTCTCGATGTGCTGACGCAGGCCCGTATCCTTGGGCTTATCAAAAAGATTCAGATCCAACAGTCTTTTGGCGCGCTCTTTATCAGCCACAATATCAGCAACAGCATATTCCTCTGCGATCGGATTGCGGTACTTCATCAGGGATCGATCGTAGAGGTCCTTGACATTAGAAACCATGGAAGCACACCATCCCACCCATTTACAAAAAAACTTCTCTTTTCTCAAGAATGATAATAATACTATTGTGCATTATATTTCATTAATAAAATCCCCACCACCAAAGGTATTATTAAAATACATATAAAAATAAAAATATTTTTATAGGATAAGACATTCCCGTCATTTTTTCCGAAAAACAATATTATATCGTTAATTCTATCTTGATTATAATATGAATAATTTAGCATCATCCATCCAATTATGATAATTGGAAAGTATAATTTTGAGTTGGGATCACCACGGAATATTATGAATGGGTTAAAACCAAAGAAATATTCTAAAACTCCTACAACAAATACCAGATGAAAATTTTGTACTATGGTTAGACCTACTGTAGCATATATTCTTGAATTATAATTTAATTTTTCGCCGTAAAAATATAAAAAGTATATTACAAATTTATACATGCTAATTGGTTCCTTTTCGAGACAATGAATTGTTGTTAGGCTGGGAGTATCGGTAAAAGAGAGACGGACCTATCAATACCCATAGCGGTATCAATATCCAGAGTTGACCATCGAATATATTGTAGGTGTGTAACATTTCATCGAAAGAAAGTCCTTGTTTGATCACCAATCCAAATTCGAATATTTCTGTCATCACGAACCAGATCGCACCGATACTCCAAGCCTGCAACTTCGATTGCAGCGGCATTTTTCTGGTCAGCAACCATAGGTACGCAGCAAAAAGAATCAATAATATTACTGTCGATAATTGATGGGCGGTAAATTCTCCGACATACGGCTTATAAATAAAATCACGAATAGTTCCGTTGAATATTGCCAGGAACATCATACCAAGCCACGCCACAGTGTATTTCCAAATCATAGCGGACCACCGACTTTTATAATTATCAATAGGTAATTAAAAACTTTTTTGAGTGTAGAACACAAAATCAAAAAGGCGGATACAATAATAGAGATTTGTTTCCACGAGAGCAATATCATTTTTCGTGAATCAGACCCGTGTCAACTTGATTCGCGATATTGCATCATTCTATTCGGTGTGCTGTATGGAAGAATCCAGAGAGAAATTATGAAGAGGAAAATCAGCGCTCGCCGTATTCGCGGGGATGGAACGAGGAATTCACGGTTATCCGCTGGGTTGTGGGACTCTCCCAACTGGTATCGAATTTTTTATTCAATTGCCGTGTTAGTTTTTTGTTAGTGACGACAATTCCGAGATTCCGTGAACCGTGGAAATAATTTCTTTCGGCGTTACTTGTTCCGAGCCAGAATGCCATATCGTCCGCAGTGATGAATTTGCAGTGCTCAACGCGAGCAAACGAAATATATCCCCCTGACCATTCGGGTACACAAGCATAACGAATCTCTATGTTGGGAAGCGCAGAGAGTTCCTTCAGATATTTCTCCGAACGTTTCCCTTTCCCCCAATCCGCCACCATGAGTTTCACCTTCACTCCCCGACGTGCAGCCTCCCGTATCGAGCTGTCTATTGCCGGATAATATTCACCGTTCCTATTGTACGGCGTATAGGACAGGAATTGAAGTCGGATTATATTCTTCGCACCGGCAATTGTCGATCGTATATTCGGTTCATCCTATCGGGAAGAATCTGGTATGTATGAGAGAGGACTTGCCGTGGGAGTACACCGCACGGTATCGCCTGATGATTGGATTGCCACAATTGGATCGGTGGATTGTTCCCTTTCTAGCGGTGATTGATGTCGCGCTGGTGTACCGCCTGCCAAATTCCAGTCCATGATAAAAATAGAACAATAGAAATCGACAACCCGTGGTTCACTGATCCGAAGTCCGATCTCGCTGATGTGTTTCAGTGAGCGCCAATCGAAATTCTGGCTTCCCATGAACGCCTCACGATTGTCCACAATAAAGAACTTGGCATGCTGCGCTCCGCCAAAGTGAGCCGCAAAATCAATCGTGCGAAGATCGACGTTGGGAACGGCAGCAAGCGATGTTGCCGGTTCAGGATACGTTGCCGACATCCTGGCATCAAGAAGTATCCGTACGGTGACGCCTCGTCCTGCTGCATTCCTGATCTCTTCAATAACCCGATCCAATGGTTCACCGGCGGCAGAAGAAATATAAAATTGCTCGATATCCAGCGATCGCTCAGCAGACCGGATCATGTCGACCCAGACATCCGATGCCTCCGGGATGTCGGACATATCAAGGCCCGTCTCCACCGGAAAACTTTCAACCAATTGGAACGGGGGATTTTGGGGTTGAAGGAATAAGAGGATTACAGCAAATATTTGAACAATGATGATAGACATCAGAACCCATGTATCACAATTCTTTTCGTGTACGTATTTATTATTTTATGTCTCTGTCATCACACATGCTTCGATCCGACAAATCCATAATACACAATATAGAGGTAACAGATTGCCGGAAGGATAAATGCTGTATGAATGCCGATCGTATCGGCCAATGCTCCCTGCGCAACGGGAATAATTGCGCCTCCCACGATTGCCATAATCAACACGCTTGATCCCTGGCTGGTCAGTTTACCCAGACCATCAATCCCGAGTGTGAATATTGTCGGAAACATGATCGAATTGAACAGGCCGACCGACAAGATTGTCCACATTGCAACGCTTCCGGTTGTCAAGACGGTAGTCAGGACCAATCCCGATGTGATCATTGCAAAAACGCCGAGTAATTTCCCGGGATTCATTTTTTGCAACAATGCCGAACCGACAAACCTGCCGATCATAGCACCGCCCCAATAGTACGAAACGAATCCTGCGGCGGCGGCTTCTTTCAATCCGGCAATATCCGGTTCTCCCAGAAAGTTCACAAGAAAACTTCCGATCGAAACCTCTGCCCCGACATAGAGAAAAATTCCGACTGCTCCGAGAACAAGATGCCGATGTTTCAATGCATCGGCCAACTTTGCTGCTTTTGCGTGATGGTCTTCGACCGAGGCAATGACGGGAAGTTTGAACTTTGCCATGGCAAACGCCAATACCATCAAAGTGATCCCAAGAAAGATATACGGTGTCTGCACCGACGACGCTTCGATCAAACGATACGCCTGAAGTTCATCCGGCGAAAGCGCACGCATGTCCTCAAGGCTCAGCATGGTTGTTGTCAGGATAAACAATCCGCCAAAATATGGTGCAATCGTTGTCCCAAGAGAATTGAATGCTTGTGTAAGATTCAATCGACTCGATGCGGTTTCCGGTTTTCCGAGAACGGCGACGTAAGGATTTGCCGCGACCTGTAGGAGTGTAATCCCCGATGCAAGTACAAATAATGCCGTGAGGAAGAGCGGATACGAAGGAACTGCGGCAGCCGGATAAAACAGGAAAGTGCCGACTCCGGCTGTTATGAGGCCGATAACGATCCCTTTTTGGTACCCCAATATATTAATGATCTTGCCCGACGGTATCGACATGATAAAATAGGCAGTAAAAAAAGTAAACTGTATCAGCATCACCTGAGTGTAATTCAGGTCGAATACCGCTTTCAAATGCGGAACGAGGATGTCATTGAGACAGGTGAGAAATCCCCACATGAAAAAGAGCATCGTCACGATGGCGAGTGGAACGCGAAAGTTGCCGCCCTGTGATGCATCGATATGCGTTGCAGTAGAATCGGAAGGTACGCTCATAGTATAGTAGAGTAAAGTGGTAAAATAGAAACCGGGATAATATAGTATTCAATCCGCATTAAAGGAATAGAATATTACAGTTCCCGCTGCGTCGTCATCGACCAGGAACTTTGTCAACTACGGATCCCCAACTTGTCGGGACATCAGTCATTTCAAGATACAGCACTCCGCCGTTTACAATATCCGAATGGCTGATGTACGGATGATTCAACGAAACGCCGTTAATCTTAGCCGATTTGATATAAACGGCACGGTCCGATCGTTCCGGAGCAAGAATAACGAATGATGACTCGTTCTCCAAGTATATGACGCTTCGTACGTGCATCGGTGTGCCGATCGCATACATTTGGTCACTCGGATTTACGGGATAAAATCCCATCGCGCTGAACACATACCACGCCGACATCTGTCCGCAGTCTTCGTTGCCGCTGAGTCCGTCGGGGTCATTCTTATACATAGTATTCATGATCTCTGCAACACGCTCTTGTGTTTTCCACGGTGTTCCGGCGTAATTGTAGAGATAAGCAATATGGTGGCTTGGTTCGTTGCCGTGGGCATACTGGCCGATCAATCCCGATACATCGGGCGAGACATTCGTTCCTTTCAAATGCGAACTTTGTTCAAAAAGCGAATCGAGCCGTTCAATGAACCGCTCTTCTCCGCCGTTCAAACGGATCAACGCAGCGACATCATGCGGCACGTACCATGAATATTGCCATGCATTCCCTTCGGTATAATCATTGCTGCGATGGTCAACGGTGTAGGGATCGAACGGAGTACGCCACGTACCGGTCGTTTCTTTCCCGCGCATGAACAGTGTTGTCGTGTCAAAGATGTTTTTGAAGTACGTCGAACGATCCAGGAACGTACGATAATCGGATTCCTTTCCCATCTCCTTCGCCATTTGTGCAATGCACCAATCGTCATATGCATATTCCAATGTTTTTGACACCGATTCCACCTCCCGATCCGACGGGACGTAGCCGTATTGTCGGTACCATTGCAGTCCCATAATATTAGACATGGCACTTCTTTTCATCGCATCAAACGCCTCTTCGGCATCATACTTCCGAAATCCCTTCATATACGCATCGACGATCACCGGTATCGAATGATACCCGATCATACACATCGTTTCATTCGCATGGAGAGTCCAAACCGGCAAATATCCGTATTCTCTTTTAAATGCCAGCATTGAATTGACAAAATCGTTTACTTTCTCCGGCTGCGTTATCGTGAACAAGGGATGTGCCGCACGGTAAGTATCCCACAGTGAGAATATTGTATGATTGACAAAATCTTTCGCCGTATGGACGGAATCATCACCGCCGCGATATCGCCCATCGGCATCTTGATAGATGATCGGCGCAAGCATTGTCCGATACAACGACGTATAGAAAACCTTTTTCTTTGCACTATCCTGCGTTGTCACGACGATCTTTTGTAGTTGTGCTTCCCACTTATCGCTCGTTTGTCTTCTGATCCGATCAAAATCCCATCCGGCAATTTCTGTATCAAGATTATTCAACGCACCGTCGATGCTAACAGCGGAGATGCCGACTTTGACAAGGATCTGTTCATTTTTTTTCGTTATAAAACCGAAAACTGCCTTTGCCCCTATTTCGGTATGCGATGATTTTCCGGTGTACAATACAGAATCGTTACCCAAGCGTGACGATCTCATCGGACTTGAAAAGCGTGCGGCAAAGTAGATCCGCTGTTTCGGTGCCCATCCTTTTGAATATCGATATCCGGTCACCAGCGTAGGGGAAACAATGGTGATATTCGATTCAACGGGCGAATCCCAATTAATCCGATGGCCGAGATCGATTACTATCTTTGTATCGTTACTTTGAGCGAACGTGTATCGATGAAATCCTGCCCGTTCAGTGGCGGTCAATTCTACACGAATGTTCGGTGTTTTCAACAATACAGAGTAATAACCGGGCTCAGCAGATTCCTCAGTGTGCGAGAAATGTGAGGAATATTGTCCGTTGGGATCGTTCAGCACTGCCGGCATGAATAAAATATCGCACAGATCACCGATTCCGGTTCCGCTGAGATGTGTGTGGCTGAATCCTTTAATGACGGAATCTGAATAATGATACCCCGATGTCCAATCCCACCCTTCAGTTCCGTTGTCCGGACTTAGCTGTACCATTCCGAACGGTACGGTGGCACCGGGATATACATGTCCATGCCCTCCGGTTCCAATAAACGGATCGACGAAATTCGTCAATCGTTCCTGCGTCCAAAGAAACAATGGAATGAAGACGACAAACATGATCGATGTCCTAATTCTCATAATATTACCACGTCCTTCGAATTGGATGTGCTTCGGTATTGAAGACGACGGAATCAAGATCGAGCGTCTGCGGCGGTGCAAACAACAAATACAGATACTTCAGCGTCTCGGCAAGAAAAAAACTTTCCATCATGTCCGACTGCTCTTTCGTGATGACATTGGACAATTCTGCATATCCCGACTCGGTACGGCAGTACTTTCTTATCGATTGAAAGAATGTCACACCCATGCGCTGATATACCGTATCGCCGGTTGCCTTGTAAAGATAATACGCCGATTCGACGATCTCCGGACGCAACGGATAATTCTTATATCGGACCGTATCGGCACCGTAATCATACATTTCCGGTTCTATACCGTGCTTGTTCCACATAGCATAACAGGATTGCTGTAATTTTTCCGCCCGTTCAATATCCCCGGAATATGCCAATAATCCGGGCATGAACGCTTCGAGTCCTCCAAACACCCTATGTTTCCGTATACCGGTATTCATATGAATACGGGAATACCAAAATTGCCCTCGGACGGTATCTGAGAGATACCGGTTCACGATCGGAATGCTCTCTTCCCACATGGACCTGCACTCTTGATCGCCGAATAATTTCCAGCATTTATAGAGATACTCATAATAGGAATCGATCATTCCGCCGATATGACTATCCATGCCGATCCACGCACCTGTTTCCACATCGATCGATTCACCCACCAATCCGATCGGTGAGCGTCTTTTGTAGGTATCCACCAATGCTCTTTTCGCTTTTTTATAATAGAGATCGTTTCCGGTCAATTTGGATAACGTTCCGAATTCAATCAATAATGTCCCTGTCTCTGCTGGATTGGTCACGCGACCGTGCACCGAACCGGTCTTCAGATTGACATTAACATATGGCATCCCGGTAGGTGATTCGAAGACCGGCAATAGTCGTTTTCCCAAATCTTCTGCCAACAGTAGAAATCTTTTCTCACCGGACATCTGATAGGCGGAGAGTAGTCCGCCAAGCACCCGTATGGTGATCTCAAAATTTTTGACGCTGATATCTTTGTCAAACGACAGCGAATCGAGAATCAATTTTTTTGTCTCTTCCGCTTCCTTCATCAAACCCATCAAGATCATCGTATCGTACGCATCGACCGGAGTCAGGAGAAGCGATTGACCGTATGTCGTGTATCCCTTCATTGAAAGAGGCAGCAGGCCGTCCAAACCCCAGGCGTATTGTTTATAGCCGTTCCATGCATGCAGAAACTCATTCCGTACTTCGCCGGCGATCGAATCGGCTCCATGCATTCGGGACGTTTGTCCAAACACGTTTGACGACAGCACGATAATGAGAAAAAGTGACATTGGTACTTTCATAATTCACCTTTCAACAGATGCGGCTTTTCATTAGCGAGTGTCATAATCAACTCGCCGAATAATGTATTTGCCCACGCAAACCACTTCCTTGTAAAATCCGACGGATTATCCTTATGGAATGATTCGTGCATGAATCCGGTCCCGGCATGGGTGTTTTTCAGCATTGTCAAACAGGTGCGTATCTCCTGATCATCCGTGCTCGTCAATGCCCGCATTGTGATACTCATCGGCCAAATCATATCCATGCCAACATGAGGACCGCCGATCCCTTCGGCGGCAGATCCGGAAAAGAAATACGGATTTTCGTTACTGAGCAGAAATTTTCTAGTATTCTGATACACCGGATCCGATACAGGACAGGAGCCGAGATACGGCATGGAGAGCAGACTGGGAATATTGGCATCATCCATAAACAATTTGTTGTTGTAACCGTCTATTTCAAACGCATAGATGGCGCCGAACGTTTTATTATTGTACGGAGCATAGCGGCGTAGCGCTGTTTCCACTTCCTCCGCCAGAGATGAACTTTCCCTCTTAAGATCGTCGGCGATGCCTAAGGTGCTTACTATTTCATTCAATTGGCGTAATGAGTGTACGGCAAAAATATTTGAAGGGATCAAAAACGGATAGATGCACGCATCATCCGACGGGCGGAACATGGAATGGATCAGGCCGATCTTATTGGTCGGATTCCCGTAACCTCCGAGCGGCACCGTATCGGTCGACACGGCGGTGGTGCGCTGGAATTTGTACGGTCCCTGCGATCCCTTCCGCTGCTGTTCCCGGAACGTTGTAACAACCAGCGACATCGCCTGTTTCCACTCCGCATCGAAGACCGATGTATCGCCGGTCGTCTTCCAATACATATAGGCGAGTCGAATCGGATAACAGAGTGAATCGATCTCCCATTTCCGTTCGTGCAATTCTTTCTTCATGTCGGTCAGGTCTTTTTCCCAGTAACTTCCCTCCCGGTTTTTATTGAAGGCATTCGCATACGGATCGATTGTAATGCAATATGATTGCCGATGGATCACGCCGGCGATCAATCGCTGCAATTTCTTGTCGTCTTTGGTGAGCGGAACATACGGCCACACCTGAGCGGAGGAATCCCGCAGCCACATGGCGTTGATGTCGCCGGTGATGACAAACGTATCCGGTTTCCCGTTCCGTTCGCCAGTCTCGACGGTCGTATCCAGCGTATTGGGGAAGCAATTCCCGAACAGCCAGCGGAGTTCCTCATCATCAATTATTTTTTGGACGGAATCGATCGTCGATTCGACGGAATCGCTGACAAACTTTCTGTCTTTCGGAACAGGACGCCGTGTAACAAATCGGGAATCTATGGAAGCAGCAAAAGTGGGTTTGATCCCCGCGGCCAGGCCGGCAGCCGCGGCAGCAGTGATCTTCAGGGTGGATCGGCGGTTGAGCATAGTCAAGGACTCCTGAGAAAATCGGTGTGGATCGTCCGTTCGACGATACGATGATCGAATCCTATATACTCAAATTTTCCGAAAAATACTTCCGATCCCGTTGGTCACAAAAAGCTCAACTGCCGGCTCATGACTGCCAGCCGGTGCGCCTTCCGCTGCGCCGAGATGGAAATCTTCGGCGGATCGACCATGTCGCGGAGCCGTTCGGCGCTGTAACCGAACGGACCCAGCACCGTCTCCGCCGCATCGCAGATCAGTTCGGAATATTTTTTGATATCATACCCGTCATCCAGGGCATAGAGCGCCAGCGGTTTCGCCTTCTGCGGGTCCCGCTTGCCGGAGGCGTCGGTGATGATGTATTCCACCGATTCCCCCGCCGACAGCTGCACGCCCGATTCGGCGAGTGTTTGCGAGACGATCGCGTTGATGTTTCTGTTGGCATATTCGTACGGATCCTTTGAGATATGCCGGCGGATCACCAGATCGAACGGAGAGACGTTGCCGCCGCGCAGTTCCTCCGCGTATTTCTTCACCACGTCCAGCGCTTCGGGAAGCAGGTCCTTCATCTCCGCAATGGTGCGCGCTTTGGCAAGGACTCCCAGCATCTCGTTCTGCATCTTCTTGACGTACTTTGTCGTATCGCGCCGGCGCACCTCCAGCCCCCGCACTTTCATTTCGCCGTTGTCATAGACGCCGACGTACCGTGTTGCGGTCGGAATATTCTCGTCCATTTTCGATGCGGGAAAGAGAATCCAGTTGTAGATTCCCTCGAGGGAGATCTTCACTCCCACCGCCTTTTCGATCTTCTGTGCCAGGATTTCATACTCTTCTTTTGTCGCCCCCGGCTTCTTCAGCCAGACGCAGTCCACGATGGCATGGATCAGTTCAAAGCCGTTCTCCTCCGCGATCTCCTTGGCACGGAGCAGTCCCTCGCGCGCAAACGCGTTGACCGATTCGTGCGCTTCGATCCGTCCCATCCGCGATTTTTTGAAGCCGAGATAGCCGAAGCAGGTGACCAAAATCCATTTCAATCCGGTCTGCATCCTGTCGTACTTCTTTCGCAGTTCCTCCGTCGGAGCGTTCTTCTTCATCTGTTTGTACTTCGCCCGCTTCCGCAGTATCGGCTCGAGCGTTTCGGGGATGAATCCATTGTGTTTTTCGCACAAGCGGTAATGCAGTTCGGGAACACGATGCTTCGCATCCGCACAGCAGACGCAGTTGATCGTCTCCGACGAAATGTTGTGGTTCCGCATCAGCGACGGATACATCGACGCAAAATCGAGTTCCGCCACGTTCTCGTGAAATCCTTTGAAGGGCATGAAATGAAGTCCGCCGCGGTCCGCTTTGAGCAGCGTGCTGAACGACTTGAACGACTCCTTGATGGGACGTTTGTACGGAATGAGCACATTGTTCCGGTATGCCCAGGAGACCTGCATGGAGGAGAGTGCGGAGCCGATGGAGGTGCGTGCCTGGTGCTGCACGCCGATCTGCGCCAGACGCGCCAGATCGAACAGCCCGTCCAGGTCCGCTTCCCCCATGATGAACGAGTTCTCTTTATCCAGATGCCACCGTCCCGCCAGTTCGAACACCCCGTCGCGGTGCTTGATGCTGCCGTAACTGAAATAACTGACCGCCTTGGTGGTGATGTATTTCGCTTCCGGATCGCGGTTAAGTTTCAGCGGAAAGCGATATTGTTCCGCCAGTGACGACAGCAGCGGCAGCAGCGAGGCATCGCCGTACTCCGTCAGGATTACGTCGGGATCGTACCGTTCGAGATAATAATTGATCTGTTGGAGCAGTTCGAGCGGTTCGCTCTGCTGCAGCACGCGCGTGGTTCCTTCGATGCCGAGTTCGATCTCCAGCGAGCGCTGGTACTTCGGCGCGAACAGTTTCATGGACGGCGTCAGGGTCATGATGGAGAGTTCGGGAACGGAATAGCGGTCCGAACCGAAACTGTCCAGCAGATTCCACCGCATCAGCCGTCCCCCTTCCGTTTCGTATTCGCCGTACGCCAGCGGGAACAGCTGTGTTGTATAATAGAAGAGCTGCATCACCTTGATGTCCGCTCCGTAGAACTTGTAGAAGTTGAAATGCTTGGAGAGGGCGTGGACGACCCTCCGGAACATCAGCGGATTCGCCACCGACACCTCCAGCACGTCGATCGTGATACGTGAGTAGAGTTCCCGTTTCTCCACACGACGCAGCGAGATCTCCCCCGGCAGGTGCCGGCGGATGGAGTGAAGAAACTTTTCCTCGTCCTTCGTCAGATTCATATAGAACGCGGGGGCGAAGGAGTACCGCAGCATATGTCTCCTGCCGTCGAGGTCGATGAGCCACGCCGTGACTCCTCTTTCCGTCGCATAGGCGTCAAAAAGCCATCCTGTGATGATCATATCTGTTCTCCGTAATCGCGAAGTTTGTCGGTCAGCGTGCGGATCTGCTTCTGCTGCTGAAGCAGCATCGAAAGCAGGATGCTCTCGAACGGCACCGGATGCGCCTGGATGGAGATCGCCGGCAGATTCAGTTTGGCGTACGTGAAAAGTTCGTCAAGCACGCCTTGGTCCTCTTTCCGCAATGCCCGGCGGAATTGTGACCAGTTGCTCTCTTCGTACTGGATGAGCATGGTCGCCGTCGGTGTTGTTCTTCCCATGGGTCTGTTCCTCCACAATGATGTGTTGATGTTCATGGCGGTGTTCGAGCCGGTAGCGTACGTCGGACATCTCCGCCATGGTGTTAAAAAACCGTTCTCTCTCCTTCAGTTGAAACCGCGGATACGACGAGACCAGCAGCGTGGAGACGCCGTTCGCCTTCAGATGCACCAGCGTTTGCCGCACGCGACGGAGAATGTCCACCACATCCGGCACCGGCACCTGATCGTCGTCGAACAGGTCGATCAGTCCGTACACGATCACGAAATGCGATCCGACTCCCCGGACAAATTCCAGCAGGCCGTCGGTGATCGAAATATCCAGCTGATAGCACGTATAGGCGCGCGTCACGTAGGCGCGGTCAAGAAAACTGTACGGGTTGATGCTCCGGATACGCGCCAGTTTGGAGAGCAGGTACGGATCGACCCGGTTCGCGCCGTCGATGAAGACGATGCTCCGGGTATGCATTAGCATCTCCGCGGTGATGAGCATGCCGAGCGAATAGACCCGCTTTTCGCCGTAGAGCAGCCCCACCTTCCCCGGCGGAGCGGTGAAGTGCCGGTCGACAATTTTATGCGGTGAAAGAAGTGTGCTCATATCGTATTCAGGAGTGATGCCATGACTTACAGTCATGGCATCACTCCGTATGCTTTAAAAAAACGAAACCCGGCTGAAGAGCGGCACTGCCGTCTCTTAAGCCGGGCTTGAATAATCAACAACCCAACTGCTATGTTTGTAGCACTGATGCTATGACTTTACGCCACAGCACTCATTATACTCATGCCATGACTCATAGTCATGGCATGAGTATGTTATAGATATATTACGCCCCCACCTTCATCCTCCTCAATTTCGAACGGAAACTGACCTCGATCTCGCCGGCGATCTTCCCGTTCTGTTTCGGCACGGAAATATCGACCGATCCGTAATGATCCTCAGGGATTGCATATCCCAGTACATCGAGAATTTTTTTGAGATAATTGTTCACCAGCCGTTCCTGCTCCGGCGTGTAGGATGATGTTGTCATATGCCCCTCCCTACGATGCTTTCTTGTACTTCATCATGGAATCGATCCGCTGCTTGTCCAGCGCCCGCATCATTCCCACCACCACCCCCAGCACTTTGAAGTTGTCGTCATATTTACTGATCATAATCGGTTGGTATTTTTTGTTCGCCGGAACAAGCCTCACCATACTCCCTTCGCGGTAGAACCATTTGATGGTCGGTTCCCCTTCTACCAGCGCCACCACGATCACGCCGTTCTGCACATCCCGCTTCGGGTCGACAAAAAGCAGGTCCCCCGTGGCGAGCTGCGCATCCTTCATGCTGTCGCCGCGGACATACACGCCGAACAGATCGTCCGAGCCGGAAACATATTTCTGCACCTCGAACGTATCGACGATATTCTCCTGCGACATAAAAGGATGTCCCGCGGGAGCATACCCGAAGATCGGAATCCCTTTCGGTTTTTGCGAAAATAATTCGATCCCCCGGGAGGTGTTCGGAACATACCGCAGCACTTTCTTTCTGTCGAGCACCAGCAGATGGGCGCGGACGGCATTGACATTGATCTTCAGCCGTTCCGCGATCTCGCTCAATGTGGGGGGAAGATGGTTTTCTTCAATGTAGTCCCGCACAATGTTCAGTACCCGTTCCTGGGCTTTGGTGAGTGGTGATGCCATGATTGCTCCTGATTTGCTGTATATATTTATACTGTAAAAATATACAGTACTTTCGGAGTCTTGTCAAGTTAATTTTGGTACAAAAAAAACAGATCCCCCGTAATCGTTAAGATTACAGGGGTCTGTTCCATCACCGCGCATTATACCGCCCGGTCAGGAGACCGGGCCTACATTGAATTTTGCAAACACAACATCGAGAATTATGTAGGCGCGGTGTCCTCACCGCGCAAAAGAGCAATCCGATACAGATGCTGTTCCATCATCGCGTACAAAATCGCCCGGTCATCTGCCAAACAGCACGGCGGACAGGAGAGACCGGGCCTACTTTCGTGCGGAGCGTTTTTTGGGTGCGGGATGTTTCTTTAACGCAGAAATCTCTTTCCGTATCTCCAGGATCTCTTCATCCACCATGCGGTCGATTTTCTTGTGGAGCTGCTGCAGCATCAGTTCGGATTTAACATTCACCTGATAATCGAGATCGGCTTTCAAGCGGTCCTTCTTCTGTGCGCGGTTTTGGCTCATCATAATGACCGGCGCCTGCAGCGCGGCGACGGTGGAGAGCATAAGATTTAACAGGATGAACGGATATTCATCGAACGGCTTCGAAATGGCCTGCAGCGTGTTCAACGAAATCCAGAAGAACATAAATCCGCCGAAGGAAAAAATGAACGGCCAGCTTCCGCCGAACACGGCGATCTTGTCGGACACGCGGTCCCCGAAACTGAGGTCGTCCTCGATCTCTTCGTTCGGATTCTTCGACGCCAGCGATGTTATCAGTTCGTTGGTCAGCAGCAGCCGCTTCGCCATCTCGCTCAGCATCGACACCCCGACCGACGGACGCTCCATCACGAACGTGATGAAATCTCCCCGTTGCATTTCCACCAACCGGGTGTCGGCTATCGCCCGCGCCGTTGCCGTACGGGGCGTATCGGCAAACAACGCCAGCTCGCCGAAAAACTCCCCCTCCTTCAGCACGGAGAGCTGCACTTCGTTCACCGGCGGATCGACCGGCAAAAGGATTTCAATTTCGCCGTCTTCGATCACATACATCGCCGATCCAGGCTCTCCTTTCCTGAACAGTACTTCCCCCGGCTTCAATGTCTTCATCTTCCACAGACTCACCAGCGAAATATGGTCCTCTTCGGGAAGAAATTTGAAGATCGGAATCTTCGACAGAAATGCTTTTGAGATCATGGCTGTTTATACCAATCTGTTTTTGGTGTAAAGAATGTCCGCAATGATTTTTTCTCGTTGTGACGTTCGATCGCCAGCCGGATCAACCGGTCGAGCAATTCAGGATACTGCACTCCCGACGCTTCCCACAATTTCGGGTACATGCTGATGGAGGTAAATCCGGGAATGGTATTGATCTCGTTTAAATAAAACTTTCCGTTTTTCTGCAAAAAGAAATCGACGCGTGCCATGCCCGCACATTCCAGCGCCTTGAATGCAGTCACTGCACACTGCTGCATTTTCTTCAGGACCGGCTTCGGCATGGCGGCGGGAATTATCGCTCTCGATTTTCCGTCCACATATTTCGCGTCGTAATCGTAGAATTCGTTCGACGGAATGATCTCGCCGGGCAGCGAAACAATCGGATCGTCGTTTCCCAGTACACTGAACTCGATCTCGCGCGGTTTCACCGCCGCTTTCTCCACGAGTATCTTCCGGTCGTATTCCCCCGCTAGTGCTATCGCTGCAATCAATTCCTTCCTATTGTGCGCTTTGCTGATGCCGACGCTGGACCCCTGGTTCGGCGGTTTTACAAAGCAGGGATACCGAAGATTCTTTTCGATCGCAGCGATAAATGGTTTCGGCTTCTTTTGATATTCCGTGAACAGAAACGCAACGTCCGGAGTAACGGGAACGTTCGCCTGCTGCAGCAATCGTTTCGCAATAACTTTGTCCATACCGACCGACGAACCGAGAACACCCGCTCCCACGTAGGGAATATCCGCCAGTTCAAACAATCCCTGTATTGTCCCATCCTCGCCGAATGTCCCGTGAATCACCGGAAAAATCACATCAAGCCGATGCGCGTCCTGCGGGAATGCAGTGCTGATGTTGACCAGCGATTGCTTCCGCGGATCGGGCAGCAGCACATGCTCCGGCAGCATCTCCATCGGTGCATGGTCTTTCAGCAATTGAACGGCATTCACAGTGCTGAGCCAACGGCCTTCTTTTGTTATTCCGATCGGCACGACGTCATATTTGCTCTTATCAAGTGCTTTAATCACCGACGTGGCAGAGACAAGAGACACCTCGTGTTCCGCGGAGCGGCCGCCGAATAATATTCCAATTTTTAATTTAGAAACCATTGTGACATTTTTTGATTTTGAGATTTTGTGATTTTATGATTTGTTGGTATGCAAATAATTAGAAGATAATTCTACATCTACGATTGTCGTGCACGATCGTTCGTACGTGCTGTCGATAATGATGACGAAAAGATATGCAACAACTCCTCGGATTTTTTCATCATGTCTGAAACTGCCTCACGTTTTACAATTTCGGACTCGGTGATAATCTCGAACCACAACAGTGATTCATCAGCTTCTTCTACCACAACACCCATTTTCGCAATAAATTCCGCTCTGGAGCGCGATCGGCAAACCGACCGGTAATTTGCTGCCACAGAAGTTGACGATCGCATTAGCTGTTTGCCGATAATTCTCCCCTCATCCGTTTTGGGAAGTTGTTTGTAAAATTTTACTACCGATACCGCAAACCGTTTTGACCTAGTCTGCAATTCTTTCGCCTGGTCCAACATAAGCACTCCACATAATTGTTTATGAATGTGGTTTATAATTTGTTGGGCGCAGTCTATCAACACTACTGTTTTATGGTATTTGTTTTTCTTGCCGGTACAAATCTCAAAATCATAAAATCAATAAATCTTCAAATTATCAGTGGTATAATTCCAAGCTTTTTTCCAACGCTCTCCATTTGTCTTTTGGTTCAAAATAGTTCCACAACGTTTTCGAAACGTTCCGCAGCAACACATAGCCTTCGTTCTGGTTTGTCCAGCTTTCATCCTGCTGGTTTTTGGTGATGACGCAGAAGACGTAATCGCCGGAGGGAGCATTGACCAGCACCACTTCGGAACGTGAGCGGTTCACTGCACCTTGTTTTGATGCGGCGTGGATATACGGGGGGATTTCTGCCAACGCTTCGCCGTCCCAGTAGATGCGGGCAAGATTCCGGTACATCCGTTCGCTCGCCCAGGGGGAGATGATCTTCCCTTCGCGGATCTTTACTACCAGTTCCGCCATTTCCCGCGGTGTCGTGACTCCCCAACCATACACTTTCCAGATATCCTGCCGACCCGGCGTCCGTGAGTTTACACGTGTCTTCTCGAATCCGTATTCAGCCATCAATTCGTTGATACGCGTGCCTGTCCCCGCCATTAATTGACTCCAGAGACTGCCGGTGTTATCGCTCGTCGTAATCATCAACATAACAACTTTACCGAGAGAAATTCTCCCCGAGTCCTTCAGATTCCCGACAATGTCCTCTCCGTCGTAGAAGAGTGAATCGCGATAGACCAGAGACGAATCGTACTTCAATTCACCTTTCTCCACTTTGTCCATAATTCCGACCATGATCGGTACTTTGACCATACTGGCGGTCGGGAACATCGTATCGGCATTGATCTCGACAGTCTTGCCTGTTTTTAGATGACGTACATAGATTCCATAATCCCCATTGAATTCCTTTACCAGGTCCTGTAATTTTTTCGTCAATGCCTTGTCCGGTTTGGACGGGGGAAAATTCGGCTGCGCGATGACGAATGTAATGCTGAGGAGAAATAGTATTATTCTTTTCATGGTCGTTTCCTATCGTTTATATACCGTCTTTGCCAATTCGCGAAGACGGGTTACTTCTTTTTTCGACAATTGGTACGCTCCGCCGAGCGTTTCCGCCACGAACAGCATCTGTGCTGTCTGCTCGACTTTTTCCATGGCGAAGTATGCCTCCCATAAATCTTTGCCACATGTCACGGCACCATGGTTCGACAGCAGAATGGCATTATGGTTATGTATGAATGGCTGCAACGATTCGCCGAGTTCCGGAGTGGAAGGAGTTGCATATTCCGCAAGCGGTATCTCGCCGAATTGCACGATCACTTCGGGAAAGACATTCGGTGTTAATGCCCTGCGGGCAGCGGCAAATCCGGTTGCATAGACCGGATGACAATGGACCACTGCATTAATATCCGGACGATGCGTATAAATATAGAGATGCATCTTGATTTCGGTGGATGGTTTCCGGTTCCCGGATACCTGTTCGCCATGGATCGTCAGTTCTACCAGATCATCGATGGTGACAAAGCCCTTATTCAATGAAGTCGGTGTGGCAACAATGTTTCCGTTCGGAAGCCGTGCGCTGATATTACCGTCCGTTGCGGCAACAAGGCCTTTGGATTCGACCCGCCGGCAAATTTCGATGAGGGTATTTTTAATTTCAATTTCCATAAAATTATTACGCCAACGGAGTAGGCGCTTTCCTCAATCCTGCCGAACTTTGCACACCGAGTGATTCATAGATTTTCATTGTGGACTTGGATCGGTTCAACGTATAGAAATGAACGCCGGCCACTTTGTGGTCCAGCAGATCCATCACCTGCTGTGTCGCCCAGTGTGTGCCGACCTTTTCAACATATTCATCGTTTTCCGCACGAGACACGGCGCGGAGGAGTTTTGCGGGAATTCTGACGCCAAGCGCAAGTTCTGCCATCCGTGCCAGCCCCTTGCGGGAAGTGACCGGCATGATACCGGCAATGATCGGCACTTTGATCCCGGCAATCTCACATCGTTCAATGAAATCGTAATAATCTCTGTTCTCGAATATCATTTGCGTGCAGATATAATCGGCACCTGCATCGACTTTCGCTTTCAAAAAATCCATTTCTTTTAATCGGTTCGGTGTGTCGGGATGTCCTTCGGGAAATCCAGCCACTCCCACTCCCATTTTAGGAAAATGTTTTTTGATAAATGCAACAAGTTCTGCGGCCGTCTTAAATCCGTCCGGAAGCGGTTGGAATCCGGTTTGTCCCGCCGGCGGATCGCCGCGGAGTGCCATGATGTTTTCGATACCGCTGGCAGAATATTTAACCAGAATTTCCTTAATCTCATCTTTTCCTGCACCGACACACGTAAGGTGCGACACGATCGTCAATTGCGTTTCTTTCTGAAGGCGGACGACAATATCCTGCGTCAATTGCCGGGTGGAACCGCCGGCGCCGTACGTGACGCTCACATAGGACGGCTGCAGAACGGTCAATTGCTTGATCGAATCAAAAAGGACTTTCGACGCTTCCTCCGTTTTCGGAGGAAAAAACTCAAAACTAAAGTGCGGTCCCGGCTGTTGCAGGACATCGGCGATATGCATGTGGTGCTCCTAAAAATGAAAAATCCATCACGCTGGTGTGTGATGGATGAAGTATAAGAAAATTGCCGGTGGAGTTCAATTGAACTATTTTAATAAATTCTTATAGACCTTTTCCGTCGTATGCAGATCCTGTTCAAACTCCACCAATTGTATAAGGTCGTAGATCAACGGTCCGAACGCTTTCTCATGGAGATTCACCATTTCCATATGCTTCGTGCAGAGTGTAATTCCATTCTTATAGTACGGCGACTCTTTTTGTCCCCCGTTGTTCGTTTCGACAACAAACAACACGTCGACCACCATCGACGCTCCGCAGCCTGGCCACTGGCAGGCATTGCGGTCGCGACGAAGGACGTACTTCCGCACGTCTTCGTTATGTTCGGGCCCGTATGTGATTGGAGGAGGCAAGTTTAACGAGAAAAATATTTAATGATTTCGTGATTGAGAGATTGAATGATTGATTCATTGATTCAATGGAACAGTGAAAAAATGAATCAATGTCTTTCGTTGGGATGCAATATAGGCTTTTTCACAAAGAACGCAAGTGAGAAGTGATACATCGACGTCAACTATGCGTAACAACAACATTTAAGGCTTTCGGCAGCAGCGAAATTTCCATTTTGTGTATTGTTTCGCCGAAGATTTCGCCGTCACCATGTACCGTATATGGGTCTTGACAATCGACAACAATCGACGCCGTATCAAAGACATCAACAATTTTATTCTTAATATGCGTTCCCGACAATGTGAATGGAAGAATCGGCAATACGTCGAACACCGAATTCCCTTTGACGCAACAGACCTGGAACTTCCCGTCATCCGGCACTGCGTGCGGTGTCACTTTAAATCCTCCCCCTTCCCACATTCCGTTTCCTATGCAGACAAGAAAGTAATTGTCATTTTTCGAGTAACCGTTGGAATTTACGGTGAACCGGTGCGGCTTGTATCCGATCAATGTCTGCACCAGCGCGGTTGCATAGAGCGGAATCCCTCGTAACCAGGTGATCTGCTCGACATGATTCGCAACCGCCGCATCGAATCCGAGTCCGAGCGAATTGAAAAAATACCGGCCATTTTTTTTGCCATCCGCATGTGTGATCGAACTCTTTCCGACATCGAATTGCGTTCTTTTTCCGCTGAACACTTTTTCGAAAAAATGATCGATCTTCGACGGCGCATTCACTAATCGGGCAAAATCATTTCCAGAACCTTCACTCAGGACGGCCAGTGTCGCCTCGCTTCCTACTAATCCGGAAGCGATCTCATTCACGGTGCCGTCACCGCCGACAGCCACGACATAGTCACTCGTTTTGGACGCTTCACGCGCCAGAGATGTTCCGTGTCCGCGATATTCCGTCGTAAGAATCGTGTGCGGCACCGATGCATGGTTGCAGAATTCCTTCAGCCGGACGGCAAAATGCTTTGCTTTGCCTCGGCCGGCGACAGGATTGACGATGAATGTAAAGGATGGTTGTGGTGACATTATTCGTACCGTAATGCCTCGATTGGATTGAGCTGCGCTGCTTTGCGAGCAGGATAAAATCCGAAAAATATTCCCACCGCCGCCGAAAATGCAAACGCCAGAAAGACCGATTCGGGAGAAACGAGTGTTGTCCATCCTGCAATGCGTGATATGAGTGAAGACGTCACACTGCCCAGCAGTACGCCGATCAGGCCGCCGAGCAGGCTCAGCACGATTGCTTCGATAAGAAATTGGGAGAGGATGTTGCCGCCGGTGGCGCCGACCGACATCCGGATGCCGATCTCTTTCGTGCGTTCCGTAACGGAGACGAGCATGATATTCATGATGCCGATTCCGCCGACGATAAGCGAGATAGATGCGATCGACGCCAGCAGAATTGTGAGTACCTGTGATGTCGATTGTGCGGCATTGGCAATTTCGGTCTGGCTGCGAACCGTAAAGTCATTTTCATCCCACGATTGCAGTTTGTGCTGCACGCGCAATACTTCGGTGATCTGACGGATCGCATCATCCATCTGCTTCTCGCTGATTGCCGATGCCATAATGCTGCCGAAGAAGAACTGTCCCATCATCTTTCTCTGAACGGTTGACGATGGTGCGATGATAACATCGTCCTGATCGGAACCTTGTGCCGACTGCCCTTTCGGTGAAAGAACACCGACAATTTTGAACGGCATACGACGAATTCTGATCACCTGTCCTATCGGATCTGCTCCTTTGAAGAGATTATCAACGATCGTTTGCCCCACCACGCACACCTTTGTCGCGTTGCGGACGTCGGCTTCAGTAAAGTAATGTCCGCTCGAAACCGGCCATGATCGGATCTCAAAATAATCCGGATTAACACCCATAATGGACGTTCTCCAGTTCATCTCCTGGTAAATTACCTGTGAGCCTGTCCGAAGTGAGGGTGTAATCAACGCCACCGACGGGCATTGGATTCTGATGGCTTCAATATCCTGTTCGGTCAATGATGTCGCGGTTCCCATGCCGGTGCGAACACCGGATTGGTTCGTCGATCCGGGAAAGACAAGAATGACATTGGTTCCCAATGAAGCGATCTGATCTTTAATCGACTGTTGCGCTCCGTTGCCGACCGCCATCATGGCAATCACCGCACCGACGCCGATGATGATTCCCAACATAGTGAGGAAGGAACGCATTTTATTGCGCGACAATGATATTAATGCTACTTCAAGAACATCAAAAAATCCCATAGATATTCTTATCCCCTTACATTCTGCGCGGCACGCCGCCGGTGCGCTGCTGATTGAACGGCGATGTTGTCGGAGTGGAGTTCGATTTCTGCGTCACGATGCCGATGACAATTTCCTGTCCCTCCTCAATTTTGCCGCGGACGATTTCGGTATATGTTCCGTCGCTGAGTCCCGTACGCACCATCACCGTTTCCAGTTTCTTCCGCTCGTTCATGATCCAGATCCGTCCGCCGCCGCGGGCTGCCATACGGCGCTGAAATTCCTGCGGATTGAAATTACCGTTGCTCATCCCCTGTCCCATTCCCATTCCCGACCCATCACGCATTCCTCTCCATCGTTCTGTCCGGACGGAATCCCGCCCTTCCTGCGGTGCGGATTCGTTTCGAACCGTATCGATCTCACCTTCCGGCGGATTGAACCGCAAGGCAAGTGTCGGTACTTTTACAATATTTTCTTTTTTGCTGATCATGATTGTCACCGTGGCGGTCATACCGGGCATCAACTTCATTTCATCGTTCGGAACATCGATGATGACGGTGTAGTTGACAACGTTTTGCTCAACTTTCGGCGACAGGCGGACCTGACGGACCGTTCCTTTAAATGTCTGATCGGGATAGGCGTCGACGGTGAACGTCACTTCCTGATTCTTTTGAACCTTGCCGATATCCGCCTCATCCACGCTGGTCTGCACCTGCATCTTGGTAAGATCGTTGGCGATGGTGAAAAGCGTCGGAGCAGATAGACTTGCGGCAACGGTCTGACCGACATCCACCGCGCGGGAAATCACCACGCCGTCGATCGGAGATTTTATCGTGGCATAGCGGAGATTGATCTTCGCACGTTCCAGCTGCGCTTCGGTTTGTTTGTAACTCGCCTGCGAAGATTCATACTCGGTGACTGCGGCATCATAGTCCGCTTCGGAGGCGAGATCTTTTTTCATTAATGTCTTGATCCGGTCAAAGCTTCGCTTGCTCTTGTTCAACTGCGCCCGTGCACGCTGCAGGCTTGCTTCGGCGTCGCGGACACTTGCTTCCAGAAATGTCGGATCGATCTGCGCAACGATCATGCCTTTCGTCACTTTGTCGTTAAAGTCCGCATTGATCTTTGAGAGAATTCCGGATACCTGCGATCCGACCTGCACAGTCGTCACGGCACTCAGCGTGCCGGTCGCAGTCACGACGACCTGGATCTCTCCTTTCGTTACTTTTTCGATTCGGTATTCTATCTTTTCCGAACTGCTGTCCGACGACCAATAATACCACCCGCCGGCTGTTGCAAGTACGATAATGAAACTAATGATGATGATTTTTCGCATTCGTTATTTCCACTTTTTGTGATTCGTGCACGTTTGACACTGAAAACAGGGACCAAGTTTAGTGCAGCCAACAGTACGAAAAGACGTTTGTATTATCGGCTGTCTATAATAAGCAATGTTTTTCTCTTTTCTGACAGAAAAAAGCAGGTCGAATCATGGATCCGACCTGCTTTGTTTTTTCTTCGTACACTGCCGAGTCGAACTACTTCCCTTCCATCGCTTCGACAGCACAGATGGCGGTCATATTGACAATATCGGTCACTTCCGCCCCCTGCTGAAGAACATGCACCGGCTTTGCCATTCCCATCAGTATCGGTCCGATAATTTCCGCTTCGCCGATCTTCCCCATCAATTTATACGCAACATTGGCAGCGTTGAGATCGGGAAACACGAGCACATTGGCGCTCTGTTTCAGCGAACTGAACGGAAATTCTTTCTCCAGTATTTCCGTTGTAACGGCGGTATCGGCCTGCATTTCTCCGTCGATGACCAATTCAGGATTCCGTTTTTTGACCAGCTCCGTTGCAATCCGGACCTTATCCGACTGCGGATGTTTGGTGGAACCGAAATTGCTGAACGAGAGCATTGCGACCTTCGGATCGATCCCGAACTTCCGGACTGTTTCGGCTGATTGCAAC
The DNA here is from genome assembly GCA_964371615.1 of uncultured Chitinophagaceae bacterium. Taxonomy (GTDB): domain Bacteria; phylum Bacteroidota; class Ignavibacteria; order UBA10030; family UBA8401; genus SpSt-333. The sequence continues at coordinate 795,314 of CAYJMS010000001.1, read as the reverse complement.
GCGATTTCGGCAAGCATCTCGGCATCGGGATCGATGTTTACCGTCGTGTCGGAGAAGAAGTAGGTTCCCTTTTTTGCTATGACGGCATACATCCCCGCGACGCTTTTCACTCCGTGTTTCATGCCGATGACCTGCAGTGCCGGCCTGATCGTATCGGGATACGATGTGGTCAATCCGCCGATGACACCGTCCGCATATCCGAGACGAACCATCATCATCGAGAAATAAAACCGGAGATTCATCGTCTTTTCCGCGTAGAACGGCGTGACGCCTTTGCGCTGGCGTATGCGGTAATACTCGTCGGCAAACTTCTTATGGTCGTGAAATGTCTTCGGATCGATGATCTCCACTTCATTCTCGAATTCGAGGTGATTTTCGGCAATCAGCTTGTTGATCTTCTCCTTTGCACCGATGAGGATCGGTTTTGCCATTTTTTCGTCGACCAGAATCTGGGCGGCACGGAGGATCTTCACCTCATCCCCTTCCGGAAATACGATCCGCCGCGGTTTCTGCTGCGCTTTGTGGATGATGAAATTCATGAATTGTTTCGAACGGCCGAGACGTTCTTCCAATTGGTCAGCATACTTATCCCAATCGGTGATCGGCTGTTTTGCCACGCCGGTCTCCACCGCTGCTTTTGCCACTGCCGGAGCGACCCAGGTGAGCACGCGCGGATCGAGCGGTTTCGGTATTATATATTCCTTGCCGAAACGGATCGGCTCGCCGCCGTACGCTTTGATGACGGAATCAGGGACATCTTCCTTGGCGAGATTTGCGAGAGCGCGTGCCGCGGCTAGTTTCATTTCTTCATTAATCGTGGTTGCGCGGACATCCAGCGCGCCGCGGAAGATAAATGGGAATCCGAGAACGTTATTGACCTGGTTGGGGTAATCCGAACGGCCGGTCGCCATGATTACATCGTTGCGGACGGAAAAGACGTCTTCGGGAGTGATCTCAGGATCGGGATTTGCCATGGCGAATATGATTGCATCCGGCGCCATCGTCTTCACCATCTCTTTGGAAACGCTGTCTTTCACCGACAAACCGAACAGCACATCGGCTCCGTTCAACGCATCGGCAAGAGTGCGGGCTTTTGTATCGGCGACAAAATCTTCTTTGTATTTGTTCATCGCATTGGTGCGTCCTTTATATAGAACGCCTTTGCTATCGCACATAAGAACGTTCTCTTTTTTAACGCCCAGCAGCATATGCAAATTGCAGCATGCCATTGCCGAAGCCCCGGCTCCGTTGTACACCACTTTAATCTTTGAAATATCTTTGCCGACCAATTCGAGAGCGTTTAACAAACCCGCCGCGGAAATGATCGCCGTGCCGTGTTGATCGTCATGGAAAACGGGAATATTCATCGTCTTCCGCAATTCCTGCTCGATGTCAAAACACTCCGGCGCTTTAATGTCTTCGAGATTGATGCCGCCGAACGTCGGCTCGAGCATCTGCACGCATTTGATGATATCCTTCGGATCCTTGCCGCGGATTTCGATGTCGAATACATCGATATCGGCAAACTTCTTGAACAACAATCCTTTTCCTTCCATCACCGGTTTGCCGGCTTCCGGCCCGATGTCGCCGAGACCGAGCACCGCCGTGCCGTTGGATATCACCGCAACCAGATTCCCTTTGGCGGTATATTTGTACACATCTTCAACGTTCTTTTCGATTGCCAGGCACGGCACTGCCACGCCGGGCGTATATGCCAGCGACAGGTCGCGCTGCGTGGCGCACGGTTTGGTAAGAGTAATTTCAATCTTTCCTTTGCGTCCGGAACTGTGATAGTCCAACGCATCTTCAGGTCGTATTTTCATGGGTCACCTCGTTTCAAGATAGATGTTCGTTGATTGGTTGTATCGGAAAAAATGTTGCGGGCAGTACTGTGGTCGTATCGAAAGAAGAGCCGGGAGATGATATGATGAGCAGATATGTCATGACAGAATTTTCAGCGCAGCGGGATTCTCATCCGGACTCTCCATTGGTTAGTGCCTTGCAAGTTGGGACTCACTTCAAAATTAAAAAGGGCGGCATCGACATACGCATCCACAATATTCAAGATGTAGGCAATGGCAATATACCAACCAAAATTGTTCCGTTGCCCCTTATGAAAATCGCGCAAGTTTCTCAACTGTGTATCACCCAGAGGGTTTGCCGTCGTTATCGTTGTATCGTATTGAGAGCGGTATTTCCGGTACAGGTCATCCTGGTTTTGGTACACCGAATAGAAGTAATACCCGACTCCCCACACGACGGGAGCTTTCCAGTACGATTCGTTATAGATCTGTCCGGTTCCGGGAGCGATCATAGACGCGAGCATGGCGATGGTTGTCGATTTCCCTTCACGGATTGTCGTATCGACGGGGGAAAGTGATGCGGCAATGAGTGAATCCTCATTAAGGTTGAGAAAAGTGTCTTGAGAAGCAATAAAAAAAAGAGGGGTCGGAATCGGCTGTTCGTACCTCTGCACGATTTGCGCGCAGAGAGCGGTCCCGCACACCAACGTCAATATCACCATCCCGGAAATTCGCATCAGACGACGAGCGCCACCACTTCAATTTCGACCAATGCGTCCTTTGGAAGCCGAACAACTTCGACTGTCGACCGGGCGGGGGACGCTTCGCCGAAATACTGACCATACACTTCGTTCATTGCGGTAAAATCGTTGAAGTTTTTCAGAAACACGGTTGTTTTGACTGCATGTTTGAAATCGGTGTGTGAGGAGAGAAGAATCGCTTTGAGATTTTCGCACACCTGCTTCGTTTGTTCCTGAATCGTGGTACCGACCATCGCACCGCTCTTCGGATCGAGAGCGATCTGTCCGGCCGTAAAGAGCAGTTGTCCCTGCACGGCAATCGCCTGATTGTACGGGCCGATCGGCAGCGGGGCTTTGTCTGTTTTGATGACTGTTTTCATGTTATTGTCCTTCGAGTAGATCGATAATCCTTTCGAGATCATCGGGATTATAATATTCCACCACAACTTCTCCTCCGCCGGTGGAATTCTTTCGGATTGAGACTTTCGTGCCGAGACGGTGCTGCAACCTGGTTTCAATTTGCTGAAACGCGCTGTCGCCGCGTGATACCGGTTTTGACGAATTGCCGGGACGGCTGCTCTTGTGGCCTTCTTTTCCCTTTACCACATCTTCAATTTTACGGACCGACCAGCCGTCGGCCATAATCTTATTGTACAATTTTAATTGCGTCTTTTCATCGCCGGCGGAAAGCAACGCGCGTGCATGGCCCATAGAGATCTTATTGTCACGGACGCCGTTTTGTATTGTCACCGGAAGTTTGAGTAACCGTAAAAAGTTGGTGATGGTCGAACGTTCCTTCCCCACTTTTTCCGCTACCTGATCCTGCGTCAACTGGCATTCGTCGATCAATCGTTTAAAGGAGTGGGAAATTTCTATCGGATTGAGATCCTCACGCTGCAGGTTCTCGATCAATCCGAGTTCGAGCATTTCCGTATCGCTGTCCACTTTCATCACATACGCAGGGATCGTCTTCAATCCCAGTTCCTGCGAAGCTCGCACACGCCGTTCGCCGGAAATCAGTTCAAAATTTCCGCCGGACATTCGCCGTACGGTCACCGGCTGTATGATGCCGTTCTGTTTGATCGATTGCTTCAGTTCGTCGAGCGTCTGCTGGTCGAAATCCTGCCGCGGCTGAAACGGATTCGGAGAGACTCGCGCGATCTCGATCTCGATGATCGAATTGGTCTGGCCGGAATCTTTCGGAAGGGATTGCGGTGCGACCGGTTCGTTCCGTTCGGGAATGCGCGGGATGAGCGCGCTTAATCCTTTTCCCAAAACCGATTTATGTCGTGGATCTGTCATGTGTATTCTCGCTGCAAAACTGTGCTACGCCGATGCGGCGGTGCGTTGAGCACCGTGCCGGTTCTGATTATTTTTGAGGACCTCCTTGGCAAGGTCCATATAGTTTTTGCTTCCGGATGAGACTGCGTCGTATAACAGGATTGGTTTGCCAAAACTCGGCGCTTCGCTCAATCGCACGTTTCGCGTGACAATCACCGAAAACACCTTCTCTCCGAAATATTTTTTCACTTCGTCGACGATCTGATTCGACAGCCGCAACCGCGAATCGAACATGGTCATCAACACTCCTTCGATATCCAGGCCGGGATTGAGCGATTTCTTCACCATCGTAATCGTATTGAGGAGTTGTCCGAGCCCTTCGAGCGCATAATATTCGCATTGGACAGGGATGAGGACAGAATCGGAAGCCGTTAGCGCATTCAATGTTATGAGACTCAATGACGGCGGGCAGTCTATTATAATGTATTCGTATTTCTTCCGGACGTCGGCAAGCGCATCCCGCAGTTTGCTCTCCCTGTTCGCCTCTTCCACAAGTTCCACTTCGAGGCCGACCATGTTAATATGCGACGGAAGCAGGGATAAATACGGCATACCGGTTTTTAGTATCGCTTCTTCGGCGGAGAGACTTCCGAACATTACCTCATACGTTGTTTTATCGAGCGGCCGGCTGTCAACTCCGACACCGCTGGTGGCGTTGGATTGCGGATCGATGTCGATCAGCAGTGTTTCCCGTTCCGATGCGGCGAGGGATGCAGCCAGATTGACGGCAGTGGTGGTTTTTCCCACTCCCCCCTTTTGGTTTGCTATGGAGATGACTTTGCCCATCGAAATAATTATTTGAACCCTCTGGAATTTCTGTTAACTTTGGACAATATACTTGATTTCATTTCGGGATGCAATCGGAAGTCATACGCGACAATCATTTATGGAAAAGTATTTACTTATCGGTTTAGGTGGCGCTATCGGGAGCATTTCCCGGTATGTTTTGTCCCGTTTGGTGTATCATTCTGCAGGAGAGTCTTTCCCGTACGGCACGCTCGCCGTCAACATCATCGGCTGTTTTTTGATCGGACTGATGATGTCCGTCATGCAGGAAAGACTTGTCACCTCCCCCAATTACCGGTATCTGTTGGTGATAGGCCTTCTTGGCGGATTTACGACTTTCTCGTCTTTCAGCTATGAAACAATTGAATTGATGCGCATGGGGAGCATCACCGCATCGTTGTTTAACATTTTTTATAATGTCACAGGCTGTCTCGCATCAACCTGGTGCGGATACATGATCGGAAAAAATATTCTGTGAGGTAATCCATGAGACTGACCGGAACGGGTAAATTACTGCGCATCTTTATCGGTGAGAACGACCGGCACAACGGGAAACCGCTTTTTGAAGAGATCGTTTTTTATGCGCGGGAAAAAGGGATTGCGGGAGCCACAGTGCTGCGCGGCATCGAAGGATACGGTGCCCACAGTCATCTTCACAAAACCAGTTTCATCGACTTGTCAGACGATCTTCCGATAGTCATTGAGATCGTCGATACGGAAGAAAAAATCGAAGAATTATTACCGGGTGTCGATGCTATTATTGAAGATGCAAAATGCGGCGCAATGGTGACAGTAGAGAAAGTGGATGTGCGGCGGTACAGCGCCGGTGCGTGATTACTCGAACCGCTCAAGACCGGATGAACGATAACCGCGAAGGAATTCTTCCGCCGGCATCCGTTTTTTCCCTTCCAATTGCAGATCGAAAATCTCCAGACAATCGTCTTTTGTTTTAACGAACAAACGTCGTCCATCGTGCGAAGTAAAAGCACCGGATTCCGACTTCTGTATTCTGTATTCTGTATTCCGCACCTCGAATATTTTCATTCCCTTCCCGTTCAACGTCGTCCATGCAGCAGGATACGGCGACAGCCCCCGTACAAAGTTTCTGATCTCTTCGGACGAGCTATTCCAGTCGATACGGCATGTCTCTTTGAAAATTTTCGGCGCCGGTGATGCGAGCGAATCATCCTGTCGGTTTGGATTTATCTCACCCTGTTCGATCATTCGGACGGTCTCCAGCACTGTCGATGCGCCAATCTCCGACAACCGGTCGTAGAGTTCCCCCGCTGTCATTGCGTCGGTGATTGGCGTTTTCTTTTGAAGAATGATACTTCCGGTATCGACGGTATCCTGCAGGAAAAAAGTCGTCACACCGGTTTCTTTTTCACCATTGATAATTGCCCAATTGATCGGTGCGGCACCGCGGTATTTCGGCAGCAATGAAGCATGCAGATTGAACGATCCATTGCGCGGAATCGTATAGACCTCGCGCGGAAGTATTCTGAATGCGACGACAACGATAAGATCAGGTGCGACTTCGGTGAGGCGGGATATAAAATCGGGATCTTTGAGTGATTGCGGCTGGAGCAGCGGAAGTTGATGTTTCAGTGCCGCTTCTTTAACGGGAGTAAAACTGAGCTGCTGTCCCCGTCCTCTCGGCTTGTCCGGTGCGGTGACGACAGCCGAAACAGTAAATGCATTGTTCACCAGTATTTCAAGGCTTGGAACGGCAAATTCCGGTGTACCCATGAAAACGATATTCATTGCGCGTTCTTCCTTTTGCCGGACGGTCTGCACGGATTGGTTGACTGTGAGAATTACTTCTTTTTCTTTTTTGCCTTCGGATCTTCGGCAACAACAACATCGTATGTTGTTTCTATTTCACCCCGCATTACCTTCTTTAATTTCGGGCGGAGAAATGTCTTCTTGGTGGACGTGAGATGGTCAACGAAAAGAAAGCCGTTCAAATGATCTATTTCATGCTGCAACACACGCGCCATCAAACCGTCCGCTTCGATCTCCTGCTCTTCCATGTTGATATCGTGATATCGTAACCTGATCTTCTCCGGCCGCCATACTTTCTCGCGCACATCGGGAATACTCAGGCAACCTTCCTCGTATTCCGATTCCCCTTCCTCGTCGATGATTTCGGGATTGATGACCGCGATCGGTTTGGTCCCTTTTCCCGCTTCCATTTCGGAAATGTCCACCACGAGGATCTGTTTCAATTCACCGATCTGATTCGCCGCAAGGCCGATCCCGTTGGATTGGCTCATCGTTTCGAACATGTTTTTGATCAACTGGATGTCATCGAAGGTGATCTCGGTGACCGGTTTCGCCTTTTTTTTCAGGATCTCGTTGCCGTAAAGATAGATAGGTAGTATTGACATAGTGAAAATAACAGAATTTGATTTATTGGTTCATCGGTTCATTGATTCAATGGGGCAATGAACCGATGATTCAATTTAATTAATGATTCTTCTCGCTTCGGTGTACCGTTTCTTGTAGTACGACGAGTACATTGACGAAAGTGTGACGCCGAAACTGACACTTGCATGGGCGAACATGTCGTCGCCGATATAAATACCGACGTGTGACGGATTCTGTCCCGTCGTATTGAAAAAGAGCAGATCGCCGAATTTCAGATTTTCGCGCTGCACCGGCGATCCGAGTTTCACCTGCTCCTCGGTCGTTCGCGGGAGACTGATTCCCGCACTTTGACGGAACATCTGCATCGTGAAGCCGGAGCAATCCGTGCCGGAGCGTGTCTCTCCGCCGTAATCGTACGGCGTTCCCATCCACGTAAGGATGAGATCCATCATCTTTTGATTCTCGAATTTCCCGCCGGGTGCGACCGGTTCCGGTTTTTTGATATCGTTTTTGACCGGCGGAGTTCTCTCCGGCGGAGTCGACGTTTTTGGACTGCTGAAACGGCTCGCCACCACTTTCACGTCGACTTTCTTATCGTCTTCCTTCGTCTCCTCTTCCACTTCTTTTGAAGAGAACCGGATCGATCCTTTTTTCTTCTCTTCCTTTTTCTGATCGCTGCCGCCGCCGCTGGCAAAACGGGGCGATGATGATCCGCAGCCGATCAGCAATAGTGAAATCATCAGGAAGGGAATAAGCCATTTCATGCGACGTAATCTACGAAAAATTGGATTGTTTCTCTACGAACCGTTGGCAGAAATAAAAAAAGCGGCATCCGTAGTGTGGAGTGCCGCTGTAATTTCGTATCGAACGGCTTCAACCGAGATACGCGCGAAGGTTCTTACTCCGCGATGCATGTCGAAGGCGGCGGATTGCTTTTTCCTTGATTTGTCGAACCCGTTCTCGGGTAAGATTGAATTTTTCGCCAATTTCTTCAAGTGTCAGCGAATGTTCCTTCTGTAGTCCGAAATAAAGCCGGATCACTTCCGCTTCGCGCTCACTTAATGTTGCCAGCGCCCGTTTTACTTCTTCCTTCAGCGACTCTTCCATTAATATAGAGTCGGGTGACGGCTGGCGCTCATCCTGAATGACATCGAGCAGTCGGTTGTCTTCCCCCTGTGCAAACGGCGCATCGACGGAGAGATGCCGGCCGGAAATCTTCAGCGTGTCCGCCACTTCGAACACGGACATATCGAGTTCTTCGGCAAGTTCGCTGGCGCTCGGTTCGCGTTCAAATTCCTGTTCCAATTGACTGAATGCTTTCCCGATCTTGTTCAGCGCGCCGACGCGGTTCAGCGGCAGCCGGACGATACGGGATTGTTCCGCCAACGCCTGCAGGATCGACTGACGAATCCACCAGACGGCATAGGAGATAAATTTAAATCCACGCGTTTCGTCGAACCGTTTTGCCGCCTTAATGAGTCCCAGATTCCCTTCGTTGATCAGGTCGCCAAGGGATAATCCCTGATTCTGATACTGCTTCGCCACGCTCACCACAAACCGAAGGTTCGCCTTCGTCAATTTCTCCAGCGACCGCTGATTCCCCTTCTTGATCTCCTTAGCGAGTGTAATTTCCTCATCCGGCGTCAACAGATCGACCTTCCCGATCTCCTGCAGATATTTGTCGAGTGACTGGCTTTCGCGGTTCGTATATTGTTTTGTTATTTTCACCATTACTTCAGTACCTGTTGATAAATGAATCTAATTGATCAGAATTATTGCAACATTTTTTTTATTGTTATCACTTCCAATTTCTTAATACCGGTAAACCGCTTCGGGAACATTGTGACGATCGGCAAACGGCTTTCGATACAAACGCCCGCGATCAATCCGTTCATGGCTCCCCGTGCCGTACGCAGCGTGCCGGCAATATTCTTTGCGCTTTTACCGTTCAGTCCCAGTATCTTCATCGCATGCATTGCATCTTCCACCGCTTGCGATTCCTTCTTCGTGCGTACCGCGGCAAACAGCTCCGCTGCATTAAAGACGGTCGTATAGCAAAAATATTCTTTCATGAGACAGCGCAGCACCGATACCGGTTCCGTCGTGGTAAGGTGGTCGATAATAATATCCGAATCGACGACGATTTTTCGTACTGTCACGTCCGCACCGTCCGCTTGCCGAATCCGGTTCCCCGTAATGATCCCTGCGACGACAGGAACGACACAACATGCTCCCGGTCTTCCAGTTGCCGGTCTCCGATCTGTTCGATCTCTTCATCGGTCACTCCGATCGCGGTCAACCGTTTCGAGAGCGAACCTCCGAATATTTTTACCGTCACTGCGCTTCCGGGGGGAAGACGTAACGCACCGACATGCTTCGACAACGTTATGTTTCCCTGCCGGTCCACACGGGATTCAAAACGGATGCTGTGTTTAGTTTTTTCCATTTTTAATACGACTTCAAAAGTCTTAAAGACTTCGGAAGTCTGTTAAACTATTTAAAAAACTAGTACCCTTCAATTCATTTTCCGGAAATCCGAAATAGTCGACGATCGTTTTCCCGAGATCCGCAAACGAGGATCGGATGCCGATATCGACATTCTTTTTTCCGCCCGGCGAATAGGTCAACAGAGGAACGTACTCACGAGAATGATCGGTACTGTTATCTGTCGGATCGTTTCCATGATCGGCGGTCAGAATCAATAAATCGTTGTCGTTCAACGTCTCTATTAACCGCGGAAGTTGCGCGTCGAAATATTCCAGTGCTCCCTGCATCCCTTTCGCATCCTGACGATGACCGTACAGTGCGTCGAAGTCGACAAGATTGGTGAAGATAAATCCGCCGGGAGTCCTCTTCGCCCATCCTATCGTTTCATCGATCCCTTCTGCATTCGACTTTGTATGAATCTTCTCTTTCAGGCTTTTCCCTGCAAACAGATCGTCGATCTTTCCCACGCCAACGGTCGGTATGCCCTTCGCATACAATATATCCAGCATCGTCACTGCAGGCGGTTCGAGCGAAAAGTCGCGCCGGTTTGAGGTTCGGGTAAATTTTCCCGCAGTGCCGATAAACGGCCGCGCAATGACTCGTCCGACCGCATCCGGCCCGACCATCACTTGTGTGCGCGCAATCCTGCACAATTCATACAGCCGTTCGAGCGGTATCACTTCTTCATGAGCGGCGATCTGAAAGACAGAATCGGCCGATGTATACACAATCGGTTCTCCCGTCCTCACATGCTCGCTGCCCAGTTCCTCTATGATAACAGTTCCGGAGGCGGCTTTATTCCCAAGAACACCATTAAATCCCGAAAATGCACAAAATTTCCCGATCACCGAAGCGGGAAAACCGTCCGGATAATAAGGAAAATCTTTTTCCAAAACTATTCCCGAAATCTCCCAATGTCCCGTCGTACTGTCTTTCCCCTTGGAAACCTCTCTCATCGCGCCGAAACAACCTTCGGCATGTGCTGACGGTTCAACACCGTCGATTTTCGCTATGTTCCCCAAACCGAGCCGCTGCAGATGAGGCAGGTACAGTCCCCCGACCGCTGCAGCGGTATTGCACAATGTATTGGCCAGTGCGTCGCCGTAATCGGCGGCATCAGGAGCGGCACCGATACCGACACCGTCCAGAATCACGCAAATAATTTTTCCCTGCCTGTTCACTAGAATACCCTGACGATATTCCCGCCGGCTTTTCGCGCCTGATCGAGAACAAGGGCGGTATTCTTCATGAGTTCATCCGCCGTCATTCCCGCACCCGCTCCGCTGATACCGATGGTGACGGAGATGGAAAAACTCCGTTTATCGAACGTCACGATACCCCCGGCGATCGTCGTGCGGAGTTTGTCCGCCCAGATATAGGCGTCGTTGGCAATCGTATCCGCCAACAGAACGGAAAATGTGATTGCATCGAACCGGGCAACCACATCGTACGGACGGACGCTTCTGCGGACGTGTTGGGCAACGCTTACCAGCGCCGCTTCCTTCCCTTCCGCACCATACCGGTTTCCGATCTCTGTAACGTTTGACAGCGAGACGAGCACCATGGTAAGATCTTCCTGACGGTCGTTGGAACGGGAGAGTTCTTCTCCGAGACGGAGCGAAAAATATTTTTTCGAGTAGACGCCGGTCTGCTCGTCGATGGCAATGTGTTCGCCGACGATGGAATTCAATTCGACGATCTCGCACGACGGCGCAATCGTGGAGGAAAGAAAACCTATTGCCGCGATCTCTTTTCTGGTAATCGATCCGGGCCGTTTATTGATGACCGCAACGGCGCCGTAACACTTCCCGTTCGACGAAAAAGGAACTACCGCAAGCATGCCCTGCCGCAATACATCCGATCCGCTTTCATTCGGATTAAAGACCATCTGCCGGTTGACGGCGAGATCGACCGTGACGACTGCATTGGTGCGAATAGCATTTCCGGCAACGCTGTTGTCGAGATCGATCAACTGTTTCGGAGAAACAAACTTTTCATTGCCGCGCAGCCGGACGGACGACAATGCCCAGGCTCTTTGACTTTCGTCGAACATCACCACACAGATCGCATCCCATCCGATCACATTTTCCAATTCTTCAACGACACTGTTCACTAACAACGGAAGAGTCGGGCGCAGGGAGATGCGTTTCTTCAATTGTGCATCCGCACGGATCAGTTTCACGTCGGCGGCGAGATCATACATCTCCGTGGAGTTCGCCACCAGGGTCGAGATCAATTTTGAGAAGTGCGATAACACGGAGACCGTTTCGTCGCCGAAAGCATCTTCCGCTTTACTGTCCACTGCAATGACGCCGATCGGCTGCCGGCCGGACGCTTCCGCGGAAAGGAATACCGGTACGCCGATAAACGATTTGACATCCTGAAGACTCGAATAGTACCGCAGTATGTCTCTTTCTGTTTCGGACAGGATATTATTGACAATCTCCGGCTCACCGGTCTGTCCGATTCTGCTTACGACATCCGTGCCGAGTGAAATCTTTCGCTCCGCCATGAACGAGCTGCTCTCGGTGATCTTCGCTTCAAGCACCAGCTGTTTCGTTTCGTGATTGATCCAAAAAAAGGCGGCTGTGTGGGCGAAGCAGACCTCCTTCACCGCCTGCAGTACCTTCACAAGAAGACTGTTGAATTCACTTTGCGGTTCGATGCTGCTCATGGTTGTTCTGGGTGATGCTTCAAAAAAATCGGTTGCCGTAAATTGTTTTTTCTCCGGAATCGTCTTCTCCTTTGCCGGAGTTGAACGAAACGACGGAGCCGGTTCCGGGGGTTCGGTGAAATACTCTTCGTCGTACGATTCAGAATGTTTGCGGACGGAGAATTCGTCCGGTTCTTCGACAGCGAATGCGTCCTCTTCGGATCCATTCTCCTGTCCGATACTGCCGACAGGTTCAGAGATGTTCCGTGAACGGTTGAACCGGTATGCCGTATAGAAAAGAAAAGCGCCGGTTACAACGCTGATTACGCTGGTCATCGGCACTGAACTGAAAACACCTAAAAATAAAAGAAGGACTCCAATGCCGACGAGTACGCCCTCTTCACTGTACAGCGCCCCCTTCAATGAATGGGCGATTTCCTGCTGATTTACTGGCATTCACTAGTCCTTAATACGTGAAATCGCATAAAGTCTTGTAAATTTATCTATAATTGGACGCAAAGTCAACGCCGATTTTCCCCATCGACAGATCGCAAAAAACCGGATACGATACTCGCCGTTCTTCGGTTTTTTCGCAGTTTCACAGTTGCACTCGTTTCATTTTTTGGTTACACTTTGGCTAATAGAGACCCGCTACCCAACACACAGTTCTTCCAAGGGGTGTCCCATGAAAGCAGTCATTATGTCCGGCGGATTCGGTACCCGCCTTCGCCCTCTTACCTGCAACATTCCCAAACCGATGGTTCCGATGATGAACAAACCGATGATGCAGCATATCATCGAACTGCTCAAAAAACACGGCATCACGCAAATTGTTTCGACATTATTTTATCAGCCGGAGATTATCACCGAATGTTTCGGAGACGGATCGAAGATCGGTGTCAGCATGCAATACCGCAAAGCGGATGCGGACTATGGTACTGCGGGCAGCGTCCGCAATGCTGCCGACTTCCTCGATGAACGATTCATTATCATCAGCGGCGATGTGCTGACCGATTTCGACCTTTCCAAGGCGATCGCATTTCACGAAGAGAAAAAAGCAAAAGCAACACTTGTATTGACCCGCGCCACCAATCCGCTCGCTTTCGGTGTCGTTATCACCGACGCAGACGGCAAGATCACCCGCTTCCTCGAAAAACCGACCTGGGGTGAAGTCTTTTCCGATACGATCAATACCGGAATTTACATCATCGAACCGGAAGTACTGCAGTTGGTGCCGTATCAAAAAGAATTCGATTTCAGCAAGAATCTGTTTCCCGCAATGCTCGAGCAGGATATGGGACTCTACGGATTCGTAGCAGAGGGATACTGGCGTGACGTCGGAAATTTAAATGAATATCAGGAAGCGCATCTTGACGCATTGGACGATAAAGTAAACGTAAATTGCGACGGCAACCGTGTCGGCACGGCGTTCATCGGAACGAATTCGATCATCGATTCGCCGATCGACAATCTTCAGGGGAAAGTGCTGATCGGCAGAAACTGTCGTATCGGCAGGAATGTCAAGATTATCAAATCCGTAATCGGTAACAACTGTATCGTCGGGGACGGCGCCGTGATACGCAATTCGATAGTATGGGGAGATACCCGTATCGGTAAAGGTGCGGAACTCTCCTCGTGCGTGATCGGGAAATGGGGCACCATTGGCGATTATGCGGTCATCAATGATAATGTTTTTATATCGGACAAATGCGTGATCGGCAACGATACACGTCTTGCCCCAAACATCAAACTCTGGCCGGAAAAGGAAGTGGAAGACGGGGCGGTGCTGACCCGATCATTGGTGTGGGAAGACAAATGGCTGAAAGATCTTTTCACCGATGCACGCATCACCGGATTGTCGAACATCGAAATGAATCCCGAATTCGGTGCAAAGATCGGTGCGGCGTTCGGCGCCCTTGTCGGCAAGGACAAAACGGTATTGATGAGCCGCGATGCGGACAACGTCTCGCGCATGATGAATCGTGCAATTATGTGCGGCCTTATGTCTGCGGGAGTGGATGCCGGCGATCTGCGTGCTGTATCGATCCCGATCCTGCGTCAGGAACTGCGCACGGGAAAACATGCCGGCGGCGTGCACATCCGCAAATCGCCGATCGACAAGAACCTCACCGACATTATCTTCTTCGACGGCAAAGGGAAAGACCTCCCCTCCGGCAAAACCAAATCGCTGGAGCGGCTCTTCTTCGGCGAAGATTTTCCGCGGGTAAAACAGGACGAAGTCGGCGGAGTTACCTTCCCCGAACGGGCGCAGGAAAGTTATATCGAAAAATTCCTTTCGACCGTCAACATCGAAGCGATTTCGGCGGCGGGATTCAAACTGGTGATCGATTATTCCAGCGGAATTGCCTCCTCCATCTTCCCGAACATTCTCGGCTCATTCCATGCTCAGGTACTTTCACAAAACGCTTACCTCGATCCGCGAAAATTGACACGCAATGCGGCGGAGTTCGACGAAGCGGTGGAAGAACTGACCCATATCGTCATTTCGCTCGGCTACGACATCGGATTCATGCTCGATGCCGGTGCGGAGAAGTGTTTTGTGGTCGATGAAAACGGCAAATTCATCAACACCGATCGCCTGCTTACACTGATCACGTACCTTTTTCTGACGGTCTATCCCGACGTAAAAAAAATCGCTGTCCCCATTACCGCTTCCGCAGAGATCGACCTGATCGCCGAACATATGGGGGTGGAACTGATCAAAACCCGCGACAGCCATCTCGCGTTGATGGATACCGCTAGCAAGGACGACGTACGGTTCGTCGGCGGAACCAAGGGGGGATTTATTTTCCCGGACTTCCTCTTTGCCAGCGACGGAATGTACTCGGTGGTAAAAATCCTGGAAATGCTGGCGTTGGCCAATGTGCGGTTCGGCCAGCTCGACAAGCAGGTGCCGAAACTTCATATGACCAAAAAAGTAATCCATTGTCCGTGGGACCGGAAGGGAAAAGTGATGCGATATCTCATGAAAGAAACCGATGATCACGATAACCGCGTGCTGGTCGACGGCGTTAAATTGCAACTTGATCGTGAAAAATCCACCTCGGTGCTGATGTGGCCCGATAAGGCCAAACCGACGTTCCACCTTCATGCGGAATCGACCGATCCTGACCTGACGGAGATGATCGCCGCTCAATATGAGGAGCGGATCATCGAATGGCGCGATAAGAAAGATTGATACTACCATTTCTATACTGAATGTTGTATATTTAAAGGTTATTTTTTGTTGTCAATTTGTTCTCATTGGAGCGATAAACTACCATGAAAATCTGCGATATTCTGGACGAATCAGTTGTACGGGTCAACCTGAAGGGGAAAACGAAGGATGAGATCATCAACCAGATGATCGCCATCGTCAATAATTCCAACAAGATTCTCGACATCGAAAAAGTCCGCGAAGCCATTTTCGAGCGGGAGAAAATTATGTCTACCGGCGTGGGAAACGGTTTTGCAATTCCGCACGGCAAGACCGATGCCGTACTCGACATCGTTGCCGCATTCGCCATCACGGACGAACCGATCGATTATGAATCGCTCGACGAACAGCCGGTACGTCTGATCTTTTTACTGGTCGGCAAGGACAGCATGGTCGGTCCGCACATCAAACTCCTGAGCCGTATCTCGCGGTTGATGAATAAGGAAGAGTTCCGTACCAAATTGCTTGACGCGACGTCGTCCAAACAGGTCCTCGAGATCTTCAGAACCGAAGAAGCACAATTCTTCGAGAGCTGATCCGGGATCTGCGGCACAGCACTATTGTACTGCCGTAACCGTATTCCTATCGTCATCCAAAGTGTGAAGAGTGAATTACCGAGCAATCAAAGGCACCAAAGATATTCTCCCGGCAGAGACATCGCGATGGCAGTTCGTCGAACAGACCATCCGCGAAGTCTTCCATCAATTCAACTACAAAGAAATCCGCACGCCGATCTTTGAACAGACATCGCTGTTTGCCCGCAGCATCGGCGAACTGACGGACATTGTCGGCAAGGAAATGTACACCTTTACCGACCGGAGCGAAGAGAGTGTTACACTCCGTCCCGAAGGAACCGCATCGGTGATGCGGGCGTACATTCAGAACAACCTATCGCAGGATCAACCCCTGACAAAAGTTTATTATCTGGGACCGATGTTCCGACAGGAACGTCCCCAGGCGGGACGGCTGCGTCAATTCCACCAATTCGGCGCGGAAGCGACCGGTTCACCGTCCCCCGAAACGGATGCGGAGATCATCGCACTGGCAATCGAAATTTACCGGCGTCTCGGCATCACGCAGTACTCGTTGCAGATCAACTCCGTCGGCGATGAAGAGTGCCGTCCGGCCTATCGCGAACTCCTGCGCGCGGAACTGAAAAAAATCGCGCACCTGCTCTCCCCCGAAAGTCAAAAAAGGATCGACCAGAATCCGATGCGCGTGCTCGATTCAAAAGATGAGAACGATAAGAACCTTACGGCAACGATGCCGCTCATCACCGATCATCTGAACGAGGCTTGCGCCGTGCATTTCGAACGGGTGAAGCATCTGCTGACGCAGTACGGCATTCCGTTTACGGTCAACGGCCGGCTGGTACGCGGCCTCGATTATTATACCAAGACGGCGTTCGAGATCACCAGCACCGAACTCGGATCGCAGGATGCGCTTGCCGGCGGAGGCCGCTACGATCTGTTGATAGAGGAACTCGGCGGCAAACGGACTCCCAGCGTCGGTTTCGCCGCCGGGATGGAACGGCTGATGATGATTCTCGAGAAGAAAGGTTTCGCACCGGCGGAACAGCGCCCCGCTCTCTTTATTGCGGCGGCAGAAGAATCCGTCCGGGACTGGGTGCTGAAAAAGACGATGGAACTCCGCTCTCACGGCATCGCCGTGGAAACGGATCTTCTGCACCGCAGTCTGAAAGCACAAATGAAAGAGGCGGACCGGCAGCATGCGGTCTCCGTGCTCGTCATCGGCTCGGCGGAACTTACCGCCGGCCGCGGATTGTTGAAGAACCTGGCTTCCCACACTCAACAAGAGGTGGCATTGGATTCCCTTCAACTCTATGTGCGGTGAAATGAAAACAAAAAAAATTCCGTCGATCGAATATCGCCTGTTGGTGCAGCATACGTATGATGATACCCTGAAAAAACCGGGCATTCTCTTCCTTATCGAAACAACAAAACAATTCACGAATTTCAGTTACCGGATCAACATCCGGGACCGTTTCGACGGCAGGAATCTTCACTGGACGCTGCACGGGCTGCAAGCGCCCTCCATGAACATGCCGGAATCGGGCACTGCACAATTCAGTGCGGTCTATTTCGACGCTCCGCGGACGATTCACTTCACGCTGATAAAAAATGATGCGATGCAGGCAGCGGCGGACATTACAATTCTTAAGACATCGATCAAAGCATCGCAGTCCGACATCGGATTTTTAAAAATATACACGGATAAACATCTGTTCGATCACAACAGGCCGCTCGATGTTCAGACGCCGGAACTCAAACCGGAAACCCATCGCGTACCGGCAGCGCCTCAAACGACAACAACAAGGAAGAAGAAATAATGTATCCGGTCATTCTCGAACTCGGTCCCTTTACGATCTATAGTTTCGGGCTGATGATGGGCATCTCGTTCATCATTGCCAACCTCCTGCTCATTAAGGAGTTCAAACGGAAGAAACTCGATCCCGATCTTGCTTCCAATATTACGCTGATTTCCCTTGTTGCAGGTGTTGCGGGATCGAAACTCCTCTATCTTTTGGAGCATTTTTCGAAGTTCATGGCAGACCCGATCGGTATGGCATTTTCCCCCGGCGGGTTGACGTTCTACGGCGGCTTTGTACTGGCGACACTTTCCATCTATTTTTACGCACGCAGTAAAAAGATCCGGTTTATGCAGGTTGCTGATGCGATCGCTCCTGCACTGTTGCTTGCGTACGGTGTCGCGCGTATCGGCTGCCATCTTGCCGGCGACGGTGACTACGGATTTCCGACGACTTTGCCGTGGGGAACGGATTATTCCAACGGTACCTTTCCGCCCTCGGCAGCGTTCAGAAATTTTCCGGAGATTGTTGCGCAATACGGCATCAACGGAGTGGTGCCGGACACCATATTATGTCATCCGACGCCGATCTATGAACTGATTATCTGTTCCGCCTTCTTTCTCTTCATGTGGAAAAATCGCGCAGTATGGACCACCGAAGGACAGATGTTCTACACCTATCTGATTCTGGCGGGAGTGGAGCGGTTTACCGTGGAATTCCTCCGCCTCAATCCCCGCTTGTTTCTCGGGCTGAGCGAAGCGCAGATCATTGCGGTGATTCTGATGATCATCGGTACGATCGGATTGATATCGTTGAAACGGGCCACAAAACACACATCGTTATGAACATCATCTTCGGACGAAAACCGGTACTTGAAGCGCTGACGTCGAACGCACCGATCGATAAGTTGATGATTTCGACCAACGCGCACGGCGAAGTGATCGACGAGATCGTGCGACGCGCAAAGCAAAAAAATATTCCGTTCAAATTTCTACCGGCAAACGAAATTGCCAAATCCGCCCGCGAACAGAACACACAAGGAGTCGTCGCTTTTTCTGGTTCCAAGGAATTCTCCGATGTCACCGACCTGCTGTCAATTGCACAGGGAAAGAATGAAAAACCGTTCCTGCTGATTTTCGACGAGATCGAAGATGTACACAACCTCGGTGCATTGATCCGTACTGCCGTCTGCGTCGGCGCTCACGGTGGAATCGTGCCGAAACATCATAACGCACCGGTCAATGAGACGGTCATCAAGACCAGCGCCGGCGCCAGCATGCAATTCCCCATGGCACGTGTGACGAACATCGCACAGACGATTGAAGATCTGAAACAGAACGGCGTGTGGATTGTCGGCACGGAGATGAATGCCGACCGGAGTTTCACCGACATCGACTACACAGTCCCGGTCGCAATCGTGATCGGCAACGAGGGTAAAGGAATCCGGCGCCTGGTGCGGGATAAATGCGATTTTCTGGTGAAGATACCGATGAAGGGCAATTTCGATTCCCTGAACGCCTCCGTTGCCGGCGCGCTGGTGATGTATGAGGTAATGAGAAAACGGTTGTGACGGTTCTCTTTCCGGGATGAGTTGTTCCGACAGGCGCTAATTGGAAATATTTTTAATTCGTTGTCATTGTTTCGTCCGTCTGTCGTACGACAGACTCCTCGCGATGACAGAATAATAAAATATTTTATAAAACCATTTCTCATCATCTACAATGGATATTTGATTATGACTCAACAACAATCATCGCGTTCACTACTGTCCACCTATCCCAAAGTTTTTTGGGTTGCCAATGTCATGGAACTCTTCGAACGCGGGGCATACTACGGCATGAATTCTGTTCTTGCGGTCTATCTGACGAATTCCGTTCGCGAAGGTGGACTCGGATTTTCGGAACATTCAGTCGGATTTCTGCAAAGCCTTGTGTATGCGATCA
The DNA here is from genome assembly GCA_964371615.1 of uncultured Chitinophagaceae bacterium. Classification (GTDB taxonomy): domain Bacteria; phylum Bacteroidota; class Ignavibacteria; order UBA10030; family UBA8401; genus SpSt-333. The sequence continues at coordinate 775,646 of CAYJMS010000001.1, read as the reverse complement.
CCTACGTCGTTCCGATCCTCGGCGGTGCGCTGGCGGACCGGTACGGATACCGGCGGATGCTGATGGCGGCTTTCTCGTTCCTGGCGGCGGGATATTTTCTGACCGGCAATATGACCTCGTATGGCACTGTGTTCGTCAGTCTGCTGATCATGGCGACCGGCTCGGGACTGTTCAAACCGATCATCAGCGGAACGATCGCTCGCTCGACAAACGAATCCAATTCCGGTTTCGGTTTCGGCGTATATTATTGGATGATCAATCTCGGTGCCTTCCTTGCACCGCTGCTTGTCAGTTATCTGAAAGGATTCTCCTGGAACTACGTCTTCATCGCTTCGTCATTGTATTGCGGATTGATGCTCCTCCCCACGCTCTTTCTCTTCACTGAACCCGATAAACCGGCAAACACAAAGTCGTTGAAGGATGTATTAAACGGCGCCGCGATGGTACTCGGGGATGCGCGCTTCATGCTGATGATCTTTGTCTATTCCTTCTTCTGGATCCTCTACTTCCAGAATTTCGGTTCGGTTCTGTGGTTCCTGCGTGACTTCGTCGATACGACACCGGTAGATGCTTTTTTCGCTTCTCTCGGCATACCGTTCACATTCGACGCAGAGCATGTCACCGTCATCAACGCCGGTACGATTATCCTGCTGCAGGTGGTAATCAGCCGGATCGTGAAAAACACCAAGCCGCTGCCGACGATGGTGAGCGGCATCGCCTTTGGCGTGCTCGGATTTATCTGTCTGATGTTCGCAACAAATATCTGGATCTTCATCATCGGTATCGCCGTTTTTTCCATCGGCGAGATGACCGCACATCCGAAATATTATTCCTTTGTCGGCCTCGTTGCGCCGTCGGATAAAAAAGCGGTGTATATGGGATATGCTTTTCTGTACGGCGTCATCGGCAGCCTTGTCGGTTCGAACCTCGGCGGCGTGATGTACGAAGCGATGTTGAAACCGCTGGCAGGACAGTCGGGCGTCGATGGAGACATTCAATTCTTCTGGATGGTCTTCGCACTCATGGGAATCCTTGCCCTCTTTGGTCTTGTCCTCTACAATAAATATTTCGCAGCTGATACGCCGGAGACGAATGCACGCGCCCGACGGATCATGATGGGTGTCTATACGGCATTGATCATCCTCGGCGGATTTTTTGTCTATCTGTCTCTCACCTCAGAGGAGATTTCATACAAAACGCTCGTCCAGGCAACGATCATGTTGTTAATCGGCGCCGGAGGAATCTATATCAGCAAGCGAAAATGATGTCCATATAAAACTTCCAAAGAATACTTTTTTTTGGAAGTTTTTTTACAATCCTCTTGACAGTCATTTCTCAAAATCATACCTTTTTATCGTATTTCGCCCTTGTAAGAATTCATCCGATTTGCCTACGATTGGGGGGGGGATTATGATAAGTAAGAATTTCTGGACCGCGATTCTGACAGGGGGAATTGCGGTCAATTTGCTCGACGTATTTGTCCGCGGCGGGATGTTAAAAGATATTTTTATCACCCATGCGACAGAACTGCGTACGGATATCAATCCAGTCTGGTTCGTTTTCTTTGGCTTTCTCAAGATCGTCATCTTCGTATGGTTTTTCTATAAAGTACGGGGGAGTTTCGGCGGCGGAGCCAGAGGAGGATTGAAATTCGGTTTTTATTACGGCCTTGCTTTAAATGTTCCGGCGATGTTTTTCCCGTATATGGTGTATCGGGGCGTGCCGTATCACTATATCTGGATATCCATTACATACGGATTTATCTGGGCAATGACTCTTGGCGTGATTGTCGGAAAGATTTCTGACTGGCCGTACGGGAAAAATAACGTTCCGGTTGGTCAGTCGCAGGGATCGAAGTAAAAGGTTTTTCAACTCATTTCCGTACATTATTGCCAGAGTATATCGCTGGGCAAAAGTGTCGGATCGTGAAGCAATCGTAAACCGAACGTTCTCCCCCTTTCATTCGCCAGCCTGTCACGGACATCGTCTCTGCCGCCCAGAACAAAAGTATCTTCGCCTTTCTCCATGAGATCGCCGATCCACTTTGCGGCAGTTTCAGAATTCGTGGCATATGCAATGTACGCCGATCCGAAGAAATGCTGCAGTTTATCCTTATCGCTCGCCCGCGGTCTGTCGTCCAGCACTTTTTTCGGCAGATGTGTGCGTCGGAGCCTGAAGAGTGAATTGTTCTCAAACGTCAACGGAAACCAGACCGCACCAATCAGCGGCAATCGTAGTCCCAGACTGCGATGATCCATTACCGCGGCGGTGGAAATCAGTAATGCATGTTCAATGTCGCCGTCCGCGATGAGCATCGCCCTGTCATAGATCGCATCGACCGCAAGAGTATCATCGTAACGCTTCCGCAGTTCATAAAACCGTTCGTCACGCAGATACCGTTTCAACATTGCTTCGTCTCTGAATAATGCGGGGAGAAATTTTGTCAGATCGATGAACGACTGCGGTTCGGCGGTATAGTACCAGTCATCGTTGAGCCAAAGGGTGTCGGATGGTTCTGTCTGAGCAGAGAGAGAGAACGGGAAAAATAACAATGCAAAAATGATGAAAGATGAATGATGAATTGGCAATGGTCGTATTGGTAAAAGGTTGCTTGTAATTGGGAATTAGTAATTTGTCATTGGTCATTGAATAAATCTCACAAATCATTGTCATTGCGAGGCAATCCTGGGCGAAGACGAAGGATTGCCGAAGCAATCTATATTTTTCAATCAATTCAAGAAGATTGCTTCGTCGTCCTATTGGGACTCCTCGCAATGACTTTTTCAGAAAACTTTAATAATTAGAAGCGGTCTCAAGAACACTTATTATTGTCATGCCGAGCGCCCGCCTGCCGGACGGGCAGGGAGTCGAGGCATGATTCTTTATGAATTGTCACCCCTCGTCTTCCTGCCCGACAATGTCGTTCAGGCGGGCGCTCGGGGTGATAAATTTTCATTTTTGAGACCGCTTCTATTAAACCTGCAATACTCCGGTCTTCAATTCCGGAATAACAGGATTACAATTCGCCATGGCGATACCGCGGGAAATCACCTCACGTGTCTGCAGCGGATCGATGATCCCGTCAATCCATAGCCGTGCGGCGGCATATTTCGGGTCGAGTTCAGTCTCATAGCGTGCCTGGATCTCGTCGAGCAATTGCTGCTGCTGTTCGCCGGAGATATGCGTTCCTCCTTTTTCCATCGCCTGCACTTTTATCGCCAGAAGCGTTTCGCTCGCCTGTTTTCCACCCATGACGGCAATCTGGGCGCTGTGCCAGCCGTAAATCTGCCGCGGATCGTACGCCTTGCCGCACATCGCATAATTCCCCGCACCGTAACTGTTTCCGGTGATGATCGTAAACTTTGGAACAACCGAATTGGCAACCGCATTCACCATCTTCGCGCCGTCTTTGATAATTCCCCCGTGCTCGCTTCTGCTGCCGACCATAAATCCGGTCACATCCTGAAAGAAGACAAGCGGAATATGTTTCTGGTTGCAGTTCAAAATAAACCGTGTCGCCTTGTCCGCACTGTCGGAGTAGATCACCCCGCCGACCTGCATCTCTCCTTTAGCGGTTTTGGTGATCGCCCGCTGGTTCGCAACGATCCCGACTGCCCAACCGTCGATCCGCGCGTAACCGCAGATGATCGATTTTCCGTATCCTGCCTTATATTCATCCAGGTCGCTGTTGTCGATAATGCGAGCGAGGATCTGATAGGTATCGTACGGCTTGTTTCGCTCTGCCGGAAAAATGCCGTAGATCTCCTTCGGATCGAAATTCGGTTTTACCGGCTTTTCGTAGTTGAATCCGGCCAGAGGAAAATGCCCCCGTTTGGATATGATGCTCCGGATCTTTTGTAGCGCCTCTTCGTCATTCTTCATCTTGTGATCGGTCACGCCGCTGATCTCGCAATGCACCATTGCGCCGCCGAGGGATTCGTTGTCGATCTCCTCTCCGATTGCCGCTTTTACCAGGTGAGAACCGGCAAGGAAGACACTTCCGGTCTTGTCCACAATCATTGCTTCGTCGCTCATGATCGGCAGATAGGCTCCCCCGGCAACACAGGGACCCATGATCGCGGCGATCTGCGTGATCCCCATGGCGGACATTACCGCGTTGTTTCTAAATATCCTTCCGAAATGTTCTTTATCGGGAAAGATCTCGGACTGCATCGGAAGAAAAACACCGGCGGAATCGACCAGATAGACGATCGGCAGACGATTTTCGATGGCAATTTCCTGCGCGCGAAGATTTTTCTTAGCCGTCATCGGAAACCACGCTCCTGCCTTCACCGTGGCATCGTTCGCAACGATCACCGCATCGCGGTTATGAATCTTACCGACACCGAAGACAGTTCCGGACGACGGCGCTCCGCCGTATTCTTCATACATCCCGTATGCCGCAAAAAGTCCGATCTCAAGAAAATGGGATTTCGGATCGATCAGCATGTCGATCCTCTCCCGCGCGGACATCTTCCCCTTTTTCTTATGTTTCACGAGCGCATCGACTCCGCCGCCGAGACGAACCTGACGGGCCTGCTCTTCAAGGTCTTTTAATGCAGAACGATGGAACGACTCGTTGCGCTTGAAAAGATCGTCGTGTTTTATTTCAGAGCCGATTTTTGACATAGATAATAATTTTGTGATTTTGTGATTTTATGATTTTTTGATTTGTACCTTGCAAAGAATATACATCTATACAATAATTCGGTAATCTGATTGATTCTCTCGCTTTTCAATCACCAAATCAAATAATCATAAAATCTTCAAATTGCTCTATTTTTTACTTTAATATGTTTCTCGCAATCACCATCTTCTGCACCTCACTTGTTCCTTCGCCGATGGTGAGGAGTTTCACGTCGCGGTAGAATTTTTCGACCGGGAAGTCTTTTATAAAGCCATACCCGCCGTGTATCTGCACCGCTTCGTTCGCCGCACGGGTGGCTGTTTCGCTTGCGAAATACTTTGCCTGAGCCGCTTCGAGATTCACGTTCATGCCGGCATCTCTCATGGAGGCCGCTTTGCGCACGAGCAATCTCGCTGCTTCGATTTCCATCGCCATGTCCGCCAGTTTGAACTGCACACCCTGATTGTCCGCTATCGGCCGGCCGAATTGCTGACGCTCTTTGGAATATTTGATGCTCGCTTCCAGCGCTCCCTGCGCTAGTCCAACGGATAACGCGGCAATACCGATCCTTCCGCCGTCCAATACTGCCAATGCTTGTTTGAATCCTTCCCCCTCCTTGCCGATCAGATTCTCGGCCGGAATGCGAACATTGTCCAGAATGAGCGTTGCGGTATCGCTGGAACGCATTCCTAATTTATTCTCTTTTTTCCCGACGGAAAATCCGGGGCTCTTTTTATCGACTACGAATGCAGAGATGCATTTGTCTTTTGTCTTATCCGTTACCGCCAGCACAACGAATGTTTCACCGACGCTTGCGTGGGTAATGAAATTCTTCGTTCCGTTGATAACCCACTCATTCCCTTCTTTCACCGCTGTCGTTTTCATCCCTCCCGCATCGCTGCCGGAAAATGCTTCGGTCAAACCCCATCCCCCCAGTTTTTTGCCGCTGCAGAGATCGGGAAGATATTTTTTCTTCAATACATCGGAAGCATTATTATAGATATGACTGATACAAAGGCCATTATGTGCGCACAGCCCTAGTGCAACCGACGGATCGACCTTTGCAATCTCTTCAACGATCACTGTAAAATCAAGCACACTCAGTCCGGCACCGCCGTATTCCTCCGGATAATACGCACCGAGGAAACCGAGTTCTGCCATTTTTTTGAATATCTCTTTCGGGAATTCCTGCGATTCGTCGTATTTCATAACGTTCGGACGGATTTCCTTCTCTGCAAAGTCACGCGCCATCTGTTGCACCATTGTCATACTTTCCGTGGGAGAAAAACTCACTGCGGTTTCAGCCATTCAATCCTCATATGTTTGATGAGAGTAAAGGGAAAAATGCTCTCGTCATTAGTCATTGGTCATTTGTAGTTCAGAAATAGTCACTTGATTTTTTCCAAATGACCGATTCCTAATTCCCAATTACTAATTACCAATGACCAATGACCAGTCCACCGATGTTTTCGGCATTACGAAAGCACTTATGAAGAAAATAGAAAAGGCGGGGGTGAAGTGCAAATGAAATGATGGCGTGAAATAGCCACGATGATGAGAATAAACGCAAAGAGATGAAAAGGCTATAGAATCTAATGTCAAACGTGAACCGTCTCCAATACGATTTTCGGATGCTTGGCAGCAACGACCAACAACACGCGTGCTGCTCCATCAGGTTTTCTTCGCCCTTGTTCCCAATTACGAAGTGTTGCTACACTAACGCCCAATAATTGAGCAAACTTATCCTGCGATAATCCCAAATGTTTTCGTATTTGGGGAACATTAGGATTATCAATAGAAAACATTCTGCTTGGCTTCAACTTTCCACGAAGGATTTTGCCCCCTTCTTCAACACTCGCCTGTAACTCGTTAAACAATTCTTTTTTCATACATACTCCTTTTTCACGATTTCACGTAACACATTTATTTGTTCCTTTGTAAGGTTGGTTCGCTCATTCTTTCTAAAAACAAACAACATTAATAACATTTCTTTTGTTACATACCAATAATAGATAACTCTAGCTCCTCCTCGTTTCCCTTTTCCGCCAGCGGACCAGCGTATCTTTCTTAAACCTCCGCTCCCCGGTATAATATCACCCAAATCTGGATTGGCGACAAGATATTGTTGAAACTCTCTATATTCGGCGTCATTAAGAATATCAACAATTCTCTTTGTAAACAGAGAAGTTTCTATTATGACCATAATCAAATATACGCCATTGGCGTATATGTGTCAAGAACAATTTAGAGTCATTGCTCTCACTTTTAGGATCTTATATCTCGACGTGATAGTCCTTTATTACTCTCTAAGGAATATTTGTCTATCATAATCTACTTCACTCCCTTCTCATACACTATTTCACACTTCTTTTATATCACGCATATAATTTCTATTTTCATAATATTATTTCCAACCTTACAGGCATCTTCATGAGACCATTCTTATTCCTAGTGATTCTTCCTTTTGTATTACTTGCTCAAACTGATTTTACCCACTACGTCAAACCCCTCACCGGCACGCAGAAAATGGGACATACGTATCCCGGCGCCACGGTTCCGTTTGGAATGGTACAGTTAAGTCCGGACACTGATACATTGATGTATGAGAAAAACGGCAAATACCAGAAAGAGATCTATCAATACTGCGCGGGATATCAATACAACGATAAAACGATCGTCGGATTTTCTCACACGCATTTCAGCGGCACGGGGCATTCGGATCTTGGCGATTTCCTCATCATGCCCACAACCGGTCCGCTGGAGCTCAATCCCGGCACGGCAGAGCAACCCGAATTTGGTTACCGCTCTGTCTATTCTCACGACAATGAGACGGCAGAACCGGCATATTACAAAGTGAAACTCGACGATCACGGTATTCTCGCCGAACTGACGGCAACAACCCGGGCCGGATTTCATCAATATACATTCCCGAAGTCGGACAGCGCACATATTATCCTTGATCTGATGCACGGCATCTATAATTATGACGGAAAGAATGTCTGGACGTATGTTCGCATCGAGAATGATACGCTCGTTACCGGATACCGGCAGACATCCGGCTGGGCAAGAACGCGCACGTTGTACTTTGCCATGACGTTTAACAAACCGTTTTCCGGATACGGACATGCAAAATACGATACGTCAGTCTATCGCGGCTTCTGGCGGAAGTTTGATGAGAGGAAGAATTTCCCAGAAATGGCCGGACGGAACATCCGCGCGTATTTTGATTTCGCGACCGGAGAGGGAGAAAAGATCTTGATCAAATTCGCTCTCTCTTCCGTCAGCACCGGAGGGGCGGTGAAGAATCTTACCGCCGAAATCCCGCACTGGGATTTTGAACAGGTAAAAGCAGCGGGACAAAAACAATGGAATAATGAACTTTCAAAGGTCAATGTAACGATGCTGTCACAAAAGGATATGGAGACATTCTACACGTCGCTTTATCATACGTTTCTCAGTCCCACCGTCTATATGGATGTCGACGGGCAGTATATGGGACTCGACAGGAATATCCACACTGCCGAAGGATTTACCAATTACACGACATTTTCCCTTTGGGATACATACCGGGCGCTTCATCCCCTCTTTAATATCATCCAGCCGCATCGGAACGGCGACATGATCAGATCCATGCTGGCGCATTACGATCAAAGCGTCCACAAAATGCTGCCGGTCTGGTCTCACCATGCAAACGAAAACTGGTGCATGATCGGGTACCACAGCGTCTCGGTTATTGCCGATGCATACGTCAAAGGGAATCTTCCATACGATCAGCACAAAGCGCTGGAGGCATGTGTTCAGACGGCGCGCACGCCGTACTACGACGGATTGGAATATTATATGAAACTCGGTTACATACCTGAAGATAAAAACTCCTCTTCCGTTTCCAAAACATTGGAATACGCCTACGACGACTGGGCGATCGCACAAATGGCAAAACGACTCGGAAACGAACCGGTCTATGAAGAGTTCATTAAACGGTCGCGCAATTTCGAGAATGTGTTTGACACACAAACGGGATTCACACGCCCGCGAATGAGCGACGGTTCATGGCGTACAGATTTCAACACACTCAGTACGCACGGACAGGGATTTATCGAAGGAAATTCATGGAATTACTCCTTATATGTTCCTCATGATGTGCAGAAACTGATTGATTTAATCGGTGGGAAGGGAAAATTCACGACGTATCTCGACTCACTTTTTATGATGCACCTGCCCGATGAATTCTTTGCTGAGACAGAAGATATCACCCGCGAAGGGATCATCGGCAATTATGTGCACGGCAACGAGCCGTCGCATCATGTTCCGTATCTGTATAACTGGACCGATCAACCGTGGAAGACACAGGTACGGGTCCGCCAAATTCTCAGTTCAAAATATTCAAACACACCCGACGGACTGAGCGGCAATGACGATTGCGGGCAGATGTCCGCGTGGTATATTTTCAGCGCACTCGGGTTCTATCCCGTTGCTCCCGGTTCGGATCGGTATTCGATCGGAAGTCCGTTGGTAAAAAGCGCATCAATTCTCCTCGAAAACGGAAAAACTATCACCATAGAGGTAAAAAACCAGAGCGAAAAGAATATCTATGTGCAAAAAATTATGTTGAACGGAAAAGTGTGGAAGGAGCGGCATTTTGTGCACGGCGATCTGGTGAACGGTGCATCGATTGTGTTTGAGATGGGAGCGAAACTGTTTAGGTAAAAAATCTCACGCAAAGACGCAAAGAGATAAGTAAAAAGGTGACCGTCACCATTATAAATACCACATCCCCGTTTTCTTAAAGAAAACGGGGATGTGATATACACATTACCATCCGAATATGTTCAATTCGGACCTTTTTTCTTCAATTTAATCGACGCTTTTATGTTTTCGTCGATCCTTCCTTCGTTATTATGATCGGTTGGTTCGAGAATCTGATTATTCCAAACGAACCATCCCGCCGAACTGATCTGAAGCGTCGTTGTGACAGATGCTGACTCTGCGGTAACCGTCAGAACGGGATCGAGGTCGATTTTCTGTTTGGCATCGATCTTTGAACGGTACGTAAATGCACTGTCCTTTCCGCCGGTATAATATGTCCCTTCGATAATGACGCTGTATTTTTCCCCTTTCAGAAAATCGGAGAATTGCAGCGTATCGGTTCTTCCTGCAATAGACGAATTCTCGAGCCGGTGAACGTCGAATTCCAGACGATTGTACGTCCCAAACGGAACCTCAGCCACTGCCACAGTCTGACCAGCTCCGGTCAGATCCAGTTCAAGGATGAACGGTGCCGCTTTAAAATTGACGCTGTCCTCAACGGTATTCTTGAATTTGATATCCTTGAAACTGAACCGGGCACGGGTGATCTTTATGGAATCAACCGCTGCTGCACCCGATGTTTTTGCAAGAGCCACCGTCGTGTACTCCGATGTAAGAGACATCGTTCCCTGCACCGGTGTGGTGACGGGATCGTCGTCTTTGCAGGAATTGAGCACGACGATTCCGATCGTCAGAAGAGCCATAATAGTATGTTTGAACATACCATTGCTCCTTTCTCATATTGGTGAATGAATATTTGTATCGTCGTTCTTGTTAGTAATGTCGGAATCATTCCAATCATAAATGATGATGAATATCACAATTATTAAAGACTAATTTGTCCGTTGGTAATGTATATTTTAATAAATTGAAGGTGACGGTCTCCTATAGAAAATAATATTTTCCCGTTTTCTAAGAGAAAAACGGTTATATGATTTTTTGCATTCCCGCTCTAAACTTCTTAGTATTAAATCATGCACCAATTTCCCCTTCCCTCAGAAAAAGAAATCTCTCGTGCCCGTGATCTTGTATTGCGCTACGGGTGGAACACAATGTCGTACCAGATATTAAATCCGGGAATCTCATTATGGTTTTCTTCCCATCACGATGCGGTCATCGGATACGTCGGGACACGGACACACATCATTGTCGCAGGCTCCCCTATTGCCGATGAAAAGGTAATGGACGAAGTAGTAGTGGAATTTTTCGTTTATGTCGTTTCAACAGGAAAACGGATCTGTTTTTTCGGTGCACAGGACAGGATCGCGACGACATTGCAGAATCAATCACCGATCTCCTCCATCCTTCTGGGTGCTCAGCCGGTGTGGAAACCGGCAGAATTCCTCAATGTCGTACATTCCAAACAATCCCTCAGGGCACAGTTACACCGTGCGGGAAATAAAGGAGTAACGACGTCAATTGTAGATTCTGACTATCGTCGGAACGAAGGTGATAGTATAAATGCGGAACTCCATCGAACACTGTCGGAATGGATCGCATCCCGCCGCTTACCACCGATGCATTTTCTTGTGGAACCGGACACGCTGGGAAATTTAGACGATCGCATCGTTGCCATTGCCCAATACGACGGACGGATGACGGGTTTTTGTATCGCTTCTCCCATTCCTCTGCGAAGGGGATGGCTGATCGAACAAATTATTCGTGGAAACGGTGCGCCGAATGGGACTGCGGAGCTATTGCTGGAACGGATGGCGGGATATCTTCACGGTAACGGCGCGGAAATGGTGACATTGGGACTTTCCCCATTGTCGAGACATTACACTTCACCGTTTAGACATCCGTTCTGGCTGAATGCATTTCTGACAGGAGTAAGAATGTACGGCAGGTCGTTCTATCATTTCGACGGATTGGATGCCTTCAAGTCGAAGTTCAATCCGCCGGCGTGGGAACCGGTCTACGCGGTGACAAACGAGCGGACTCCGACAGTCTCCACGTTGTATGCGATCGCTGCTGCTTTTGCCGGGATGCCGCCGGTGCGGTTTGTCTTTAAAGGAATTCTTCGATCGATCACGATGCATCATTCCGGTCATTGACCGGAGCCGGTTTCCAGATCCTGATGGTATCCCTCCTTCAATCGTTCGTACAGCGATTGTTTCTCCACCAACCAAGCCGAAGCGTAACTGATGAGACCGGCGAGCATGAGAAAGAATATCAACGAATGCCGGTCGGTCATCTCCAGCACGAGAATCGACGACGTGAACGGTGATCGCGTCACTGCCGTAAGAAATCCGACCATTCCAGCAAGAATAAGTATGTTGGTCTGTCCGGACGTGAGCACAAAAAAAGAAGAGAAGAACGACCCGATTGCAGCTCCCGCACTCAACGACGGTGCAAATATTCCCGCTGCGGCACCGGATGTAAAACTGAGTATCGGGCCGATGAATCGCGCCGGTGCGAGCATCTGATCGTGTCCGCCGGGAGAATTAAAAAGGAGTGCAATCATTGTCTCCTTCCCCGATCCCATTATTTTTGGAGACCAAAAAAACGCAGCCGCAGCAAGTACCAGTGCCAGGCCGACGGTGAACATTGCTTCCGCCCGCACGGTTTTCATCGTTTTCCGCAACGAGATGATCTTCAAAATGATTCGTGAAAAAAATGCACCGGAAACACCGCAGAGCACCGCAACAAGAATGACCAGACTGACCATCGGCATGATTAGTCCTGAGATCTGCGGATATCCGAGATACAGGTACGGACCGAGCAGCATTTGCGCGGTCAAACCGGCGATGATTACTGCGGTCAATAATGACGTTCGAAATGAAGAGAAATGCGACTTGCTCAGTTCTTCGATTGCAAAAACAATCCCGCCGAGCGGCGTATTGAACGCGGCCGCCAGGCCAGCGGCGCTGCCGGTAAGAATCATTACCCTTTCCGAATATTTCGGCCAGTGTGCGGGGAGGATCCTGCCGACCAGCCGGAAGATCGCTCCCGATATCTGTATCGTCGGACCTTCGCGGCCGACTGCCCCGCCGCCAAAGACAATGATAACGCTGCTGACAATTTTGACAAGAATGATCTTTGCCCCGACCAAACGGGAAACTTTTTTTTGATGCTCTGCCCCTTCGGCTTCCAGCGAGGCAATCACCTGCGGAATACCGCTCCCCCGTGCGAACGGCGCACCGTACCGTACGATAAGCCAGGCCGCAATAAAGCACACCGGGGTCACAATGAACACTAACCAGGATGTTTGAGAGAAGATGGATTGCCCGAGTCTCTCTGCCGCAGCAAATAGCTGAGCATAAAGGACGGCGACAATTCCAACGATCAGCGATCCGATCCACAGCGGAATGGAACGGAGGAAATTATCGGTGATTTCTTTGTCAATTTTGATGCCGGTGAACAGACGGTATACGGCGTTGCGGACAAGATGCGGGTAATTTTTTTTCTGTTTGTGTTCGGTCATGCCAATTAATAAAACATCCCCGTTTTCTCAGAGAAAACGGAGATGTGGTGAAATACTATTTCTTCAACAATTCTTCCGCTATACTGTACGGTGTACTATTGCGTGCAATAATCGCAGGAAGTTCGGCATCGAGTTTCTGTTTGCGGTCTGCGTTCCAGAACTGTATTGTAAATGTATCGGCGATGATTTCTTCGATCCGCGCTTTCATTTGTTGAGAACGCCGTTTTATGAATGCGTCGTTCTTCTGCATAAACTCTTTATGGCGGCTGATCTGTACGGCAATTTCGTCGATCCCTTTCCCTTCGCTCGCAGTTGCCTTTACCACATCGGCAATCCACGACTGTTCGTCATGCGGACGAAATCCGAGGATCATTTTAATGGACATGACCGCCTGGTCCGCGCCGGGACGGTCGGCTTTGTTCATCACAAAAAAATCGGCGATCTCCATCAATCCTGCTTTCATCGCCTGAATACCGTCTCCCGATTCCGGGACGAGTACAACCACGGTGGTATCCGCTGCTCCGGCAATATCGAGTTCCGACTGACCCACGCCGACCGTTTCAAAAAGGATAATATCGAATCCGGCTGCATCGAGCACATCAGCCGCTTCACGGGTTTTTTTGCTGAGCCCGCCGAGTGATCCGCGCGATGCCATGGAACGGATGAATACTCCGCCGTCCATCTCAACATCGCTCATCCGTACACGATCTCCGAGGAGTGCTCCTCCCGTAAAAGGACTTGTCGGATCGACGGCGATAATTCCCACTTTCAGGTTCTGTGAACGGTAATATTTCGCCAACCGGTTGGTCAACGTACTTTTTCCGGCACCCGGAGGTCCGGTGATACCGACGCGATAAGCCCTGCCGGTATTTTTATAAATATCGGAAAGGAATTTCTCAGCTCCGGGACCGGAGTTTTCCACATACGAGATCGCCCGTGCAACGGTACGGCGGTCGCCGCTTAAGAGTTTTTGTATGTTGATGGCTTGTATCATATTAATGTGTTCATCCTGAGCAAGCGAGTCCCGATGTATATCGGGACGAGCGCGTCGAAGGATGATTCAAACGTGCAAATTTTTCTTCTTTTTCATTCTTGTTGACTTTGACAGCAAATGGAGCATATTAAAATCATCCCGCATCAACGCTTCTTTCTTTGCACGCGTCCATTTTTTAATCTTTCTTTCAAACTCAAATGCATAACGAATATCTGAAAACTCACATTGCCAGATTAACTTCACCGGTAAGCGTGATGAAGTATATCCTTCAAATCTGCCGGTATTGTGATCTGACATTCTTTGTTCAAGATCTACCGTTGATCCGGTATAGTGTGAAGCATCCGAACATTCAACAATATAGACCCACGCCCTGTTAATATAAGATCCTGTCGATCGTTATAAATGAGCTATAGTTCATCCTTCGATGCGTCCCGATCTAAAAACGATCGGGACTTACTCAGGATGAACACAAATTCCATACTTATTCACCCTGAACAACCCTGAGCGAATGCCGATGTTTTCTGTCGGTATGAGACGAAGGGGCGTCGAAGGGTGAATTTTGCAAGATAATATTTCGATCACATTTTATTCCTAAAAAACTCCACCGTCTTCTTCAATCCCTCTTCGATCGTCATCGACGGGGTCCATCCGAGCTCCTCGTGAATTTTTTTGGACGATATGACGCTCCTCATTTGTTCGCCCGCTTTTGCCGGTGCATGTTCTTCCTTGCAAGCAGATCCGGTATGCATACGCAGATGATGGAAGATCTGATTGACATCGGTTTCTATGCCTGTGCCGATATTGAACATGGTCGATCCTTTATACTTCAGCGCCAAAAGATTTGCCTTAACAACATCGCCGACAAAGACATAATCACGTGTCTGCTTGCCGTCGCCGTTAATCACCGGCTGTTCCCCCTTGAGCATCTTGGATGTGAAGATTGCCACCACTCCCGCCTCACCGTGCGGGCTCTGACGCGGTCCGTAGATATTTGCGTAACGCAGGATGACATGATCGATGCCGTACACTTCTTTATAGAAAAAGAGATATTTCTCCGTGACCAGTTTTGTAATTCCATACGGCGAGAGAGGCCGCGTGGGATGATTTTCATCAGCGGGAAAATGATCCTGTTCGCCGTAGATCGCGCCGCCGGTGGATGCAAAAATCACTTTTTTCAGGTTATGTTTTCGCCCTGCTTCCATCAGATTGAGAAAACCGAGTACGTTTACCGATGCGTCGAACTGCGGATCGGCAACCGACTTTCTGACATCCATCTGCGCGGCATGATGGCACATCACGTCAATCCTCTCGTCCCGGAATATCGCTTCGACCGCCGTATCACGAATATCCATCCTGTATACTTTCGCTTTCGGATTCATGTTCTCATCTTTGCCGCTGGAAAAATTATCGATGATGACGACGGAATGCCCCTCGGCAATAAACGCATCTGCGACATTCGATCCGATGAATCCGGCTCCGCCGGTGACAAGTATATTCATTGTTGTCCTTATAGAGGTAGTCTCAATATTGAAAAATTGTCACACTGAGCATCCGCCTACGGCGGGCACTCGGCATGACATCGTTATTGTATTTGAGATGGGCCCTAATAAAAAAAGTATTTACTTCAATCCTTTTTTGCCGATATCATTTCTGTAATATATACCGTTATAGTCGATCTTCTTAACAGCATCATACGCTTTGTTGATCGTGGATTTCAAATCATTCCCCAGCGCTGTTACACCGAGCACCCGTCCGCCCGACGTCAGAAATTGTCCGTTCTCCTTCTTCGTCCCCGCATGGAATATGATACATTCTCTGCCGGAATTTTCCAAACCTGAGATTACTTTTCCTGTATCGTACCGGTCGGGATATCCTTGTGATGCAAGGACGATGCACACAGCTGATTCCGGTCTCAACCTGAGTGAATATGAATTGAGCGTTCCTTTTGCACAGGCATAAAAAAGCGCAAACGGATCGCTTTCAATCAGCGGCAAAACCGCCTGGGTTTCGGGATCACCAAGCCGGCAATTATATTCCACCACCTTTGGTCCTTCGGCGGTAATCATTATTCCCACATACAAGCAACCTTTGTAGGGATATCCCTCGTCTTTCATTCCTGCCAGCGTGGGACGAATAATCTCCATTTCAACCCGGTTCATAATCTCTTTGGATACGATCGGTGCGGGAGCATAGGCACCCATACCGCCTGTATTTTTTCCTGTATCGCCGTCTCCAATTCGTTTGTGATCCTGCGCGGCGGAAAGGAAAACATACCGATCACCGTCGCACATCGCAAAAACAGAGGCTTCCTCTCCCTCCATGAACTCTTCTATAACGATATTGCTTCCGGCGTCGCCAAAGATCTTTGTCTCAAAATATTCGCGAAGAGACTGCATTGCTTCATCCCGCGAATTGCAGATCGCTACTCCTTTTCCGGCAGCCAAACCGTCCGTCTTAATCACATACGGCGGTGCAGTGTCTTGCACATACTGCAGGGCAGCATCCATCTCCGTACTGTTAAAGGTCCGGTATCGCGCGGTGGGAATGTTGTGCCGATTCAGAAAATGTTTCAGGAAGATTTTACTCCCTTCCACCTGCGCCGCCGCTTTCGACGGTCCGAATATCGTCAATCCCCGTTCTTCGAACAGATCGACGATCCCTTTTACCAGCGGCGCTTCGCTGCCAACCACGGTCAGATCGATCTTGTTGGTTGCGGCAAACTGCGCCAGTCCGTAAATGTCTTCCGCTTTAAGAGGAATACATTCGGCGATTTCTCCGATGCCGCCGTTCCCCGGGGCACAGAAAATTCGCTGCACTGCGGAACTTCGCCTTAACGAATGGACGATCGCATGTTCCCGACCGCCGGAACCGACAACGAGGACGTTCATAGTTTATACCTCAAGAAAACGGGTGAAGATTTTTGCCAATTCGCCGGTCAACGTAATACGGTTGTATTTGTCCGCCACTTCCGGACGGGCGCCGCGCAACTGGTTCCGTTCGAACTGCTGATACAGCAGGACAATCGTCTCCGCAATCTTGTCCACAGAGGTCGGATCGACACGCACGCCTCCAGCTTCTTCGATGAGCGAGGCAATATATCCCTTCGGTATGCACGCAAGAATCTTCTTCTGGGCGCCGATATATTCAAATATTTTACCGGGTGTCGTCAGATCGTCCTGCATCATCACCCACAGCACATCGGATGCAAGTAGATACTTCACCGATTCCCTGTGCTCAAGATATCCAAGCAGATTAACGGAGTTTTGCAGGCCTAACGAATTGATAAGATTGATGTATTCTGGACGGAATAAACCGACGAAGCATGCTTCTATTCTCCCCCGGATATTCGGATGTTCCTTATACACTTTTGCCAGCGCCTGCAGAAAATAGACCGGCGTAATGTTGGCATAAAACATACCGGCATACGTGATGCGCATCTTTTCGATATGCGGCAGCACGTCTTCGGAAGGAAAGCGGATATCCTCCGGATCGAAACCGTGCGGAATGATACGGATATCATTATGCGTCAGAAACTTATGCCGTAAGAGGATTTCTTCTTTCGTCCTGCGGCTGGTGGTCACTACCATATCCGATGTGCGCAACACCGACCGTTCAAGACGGTAATGGATATACCGGTGCAATGCCGTCGGAAAGAATTTGAATGGATATTTCAGCCACGAATCGCGATAGTCGATCACCAACGGAACTTTGAACCGCCGTTTCAATTCCATACCGACCAAAAAATCGGTCGCCGGCGGAGCGGTCGCAAAGATGACGTCAAACTTTTCCTTCTTTAAAACTTCTGAAGCCGCTTTCAATGCCTTTCGTTTCCATCCAATCTTGTTGTCGGGAATGAATATCAGATCGCTGATAAAACTCAGGATTTTCCGCGTCCCCTCTTTCGGCATTTTCACGATCTTTTTTTTCGTATGCACCAGGGCGTTCGGATCGAGAGAACCGGTCCGGACAATTTTTATATTGAGCGCTTCGATCTCTTTCAGCAGAGATTCATCTTTAGCGTAATACGCTGTCGGTCCGACGGTCAGCACGGTAGGCTGCCAGCCGAATTGCGGAAGATATTTTACGAACTTCAGCACTCGCTGAACGCCGCTTCCGCCGAGCGGCGGGAAATAATATGCAATGACGAGGACTTTTTTCATTTACAGAATAATCAATTCCTTGGGCGACACCGTAAGGATTTCGCAGCCGTTCTCCCGAACAACCGCCATATCTTCGATCCGTACGCCGAATTTTCCCGGCAGATAAATTCCCGGTTCGACGGTAACAACGTTTCCACGACGTAATTTTTTTTTATATGTTGATGCTAAACGCAGAATTTCGTGAATTTCCAAACCGACGCCATGTCCGAGCGAGTGTCCGAAATACGCACCGTAACCTTTTTTAGTAATATGCCCGCGCGCTATGGCATCCACGTCCTTTGCAGGAATGCCGGCAGCGACGGCATCGACACCTTTGCGCTGCGCCTCGGATACAATTGTATACACTTTCTTCATTTCTGCCGTCGGCTGTCCGATGCACACCGTCCTGGTCATGTCAGAATGATAACCATTGACGATGCAGCCGAAATCGAGCGTGACAAATTCTCCCTTGACAATCTTCTTGCCGGATGCGGCGCCATGCGGCAGCGCTCCGCGCACACCGCTTGCAACGATCGTATCGAATGCATCCTTTTCCGCCCCGAATTTCTTGTGGAGATACGAAATCTCAGCCGAGACATCCAATTCCCGGATTCCCGGTTTTACGATGCCAAGAATTTTTTGGAACACGGCATCGGTAATCTCGACGGCCTTTGCGATCTGCTCCAGTTCAGACTCGTCTTTCACACCCCGAAGATCCTCAACGATATTCTCTGTAGCAGTCAGTCTCTTACCGCCGATTGCTTTTGTGAATTCCTCGAATTGACCGATTGAAAGATGTTTTTTTTCATATCCGATGCTTGCGGATAGGCCGAAGATATGTTTCTTTGCGGCAATCTCAATCAGCGGACCCTGACCGACGATCTTTTCATCCGCCGTCACTTCACCGGCGATTTGATCTTTGTACCGAAAGTCAGTCAGGAAATACGTTTGCAGAGGAGTAACGAATACCAAAGCGTTCGATCCGGAAAATCCGGTGAGATACCGTACGTTCGGCAGGTGTACGATAAGAAAGGCATCAATCTTTTTTTTCCGTAATTCCGTGCGGAGCGCCGCGATTCGCAATTGATAGTTCATGTGGGGCGACGCCGATCAACCATGGTAATTGGGAGCTTCTTTGGTAATCTTAATGTCATGCGGATGACTTTCGCGCAGGCCGGCATCGCTCATCCGTACGAACCGCGCCTTATCCTGCATAACGCTTATGTTTTCCGCACCGCAATATCCCATGGCTGCACGAAGTCCGCCGACCATCTGATACACCGTTGCGTGAAGTTCCCCTTTAAATGGAACGCGCCCTTCAATTCCTTCCGGCACAAGTTTTTGGATATCGTCTTCGACATCCTGGAAATACCGGTCTTTACTCCCTTCCCGCATCGCATCGATCGATCCCATACCCCGGTAGATCTTGTAGGTGCGGCCTTCATAGAGAATCTTTTCACCGGGGCTTTCCTGCAGTCCCGCGAATAATCCGCCGATCATCACCGAATCCGCTCCTGCCGCGATAGCTTTCGCGATATCGCCCGTTTGCTTAATGCCGCCGTCCGCAATGACGGGAATATTGTACTTACGCGCCGCTGCGGCACATTCCAACACCGCGGTGATCTGCGGAACACCGACACCGGCAACAACTCGCGTCGTGCAGATGGAACCCGGACCAATGCCGACCTTCACACAATCCGCGCCTGCTTTAATAATGTCGATCGTCGCTTCCTTTGTGCCGACATTGCCGGCAATGATCTCGATAGCGAACTTCGATTTCACTTTTTTTACCATCTCCAGAACACCTTTTGAATGGCCGTGCGCGGTATCGATCACCACAACGTCCACTCCCGCACTGACCAATGCCTGCACGCGTTCCATTGTATCCGCCGCAATGCCGACCGCCGCACCGACACGCAAACGGCCGTGTTTGTCTTTGCACGCGTTCGGAAACCGTTTCTTTTTCTGGATATCTTTAAATGTAATGAGACCTTTCAGTTTTCCCGCTTTGTCCACCACCGGAAGTTTTTCGATTTTATGTTTCTGCAGAATCTTTTCCGCTTCTTCCAATGTCGTCCCCACCGGTGCAACGACGAGATGATCCTTGGTCATTACGTCTGCGACCTTGAGATTTCTGTTCGGCTGAAACCGGAGATCTCGGTTGGTGAGAATGCCGACCAGTTTTCCACCTTCCACGATCGGGATGCCGGAAACGCTGAATTTCGTCATCAGATCGAGCACGTCACCGACTGTCTTATCGGCTGTCAATGTGACCGGATTCATGATCATTCCGCTCTCGGACCGTTTCACTTTATCAACCTCTTCCGCCTGTCGTTCGATGCTGATGTTTTTATGGATGATCCCCATGCCCCCTTCGCGGGCGATTCCGATTGCCATTTCAGACTCGGTGACCGTATCCATCGCCGCAGAAAGGAGAGGAATATTAAGCCGGATGTTTTTTGTCAGCCGGGTGGTGACATCGACCTCCCGCGGAAGGATGTTCGATTTGCCGGGAATCAGGAGCACATCGTCATACGTGATGGCTTCGCCGATGATCTTTTTGTGTTTCATACGGTACCTTTCTGTTCAAAACAAACGAAGGATGCAGAGAGCATCCTTCGCACGCACACTGCCGGTCGTGACGGGGTGGTGAAAATTATTGAACCAATTGTATGTACTGTTTGTATGTTCCGATCCAAAACCAGATTGTCCTGTTCTCTTCCCGAACCGCCAGAGCCCTGTGCCGGCTGCCGATCCTCATCGAAATGAATTCATCCACCTGCAGCAGCCGCAGCATCGGATGATTCGGATGCTTTCTGATGATCGCAAAATTGCCGTCTGTAAGTTTCTGCAGTGCGACCGGAAGCGCTTGATACTGCTCCCAGAATTGTTCCACCGCGATATGGGTCATACGTCTTTCGACTTTCCGTCGTTCGCACTTTTTTTCGCCCGGTCGGCATGGGATCCGATCTTTCCGGATTTCACATCGTTGTCGAACTGCGCGTCCCAACTGTCGCCGTCGTACTCATCGAACCATTCCCGCAGACGCGCCCGTTCATCCTTTGTCAGGTCGTAGATCAACGATTGTATGTCATCCAGTTTTCCCATACGATTCCGTTATTCGAATGCCGCCAGTCCGGTAATGTCTTCGCCGATGATCAATGTGTGCATCTCGTGCGTTCCCTCGTATGTCTTGACGGATTCGAGATTCGCCGCGTGCCGCATGATCGGATATTCGTCGAGAATGCCGTTCGCGCCGTGGATCTCGCGCGCCATCCGTGCGATCTCGAGTGCATGATAAACATTGTTCCTCTTCGCCATCGAAATGTGGGTAAACTTCACTTTGTTTTGATCTTTCAGTCTGCCGAGCTGCAGGCACATCATCTGTGCCTTGGTGATTTCCGTGACCATATGCACCAGTTTTTCTTGTGTCATCTGGAATCCGGCGATCGGTTTCCCGAACTGGATTCTGGATTTTGAATACTGCAGCGACGAATCGTAACAAGCCATCGCTGCGCCGATGGCGCCCCATGCGATGCCGTACCGCGCCTGACTCAGACACATCAGCGGCGATTTGAGTCCGTCTGTTTTCGGAAGCAGGTTCGCCTCCGGTATCCAGCAATCCTGGAATACCAGTTCTGACGTAACCGATGCACGAAGAGAATGTTTGCCGTGCATTTCCGGTGCGGAATATCCTTTGGTTCCTTTTTCGACCAGAAATCCTTTCACGACACCGTCGAGCTTTGCCCAGACGACCGCGACATCGGCGATCGTGCCGTTGGTGATCCACATTTTCGCGCCGTTCAGGATATAACCGCCGTTCTTTTTTTCCGCACGGGTGATCATCCCGCCGGGATTGGAACCGAAATCCGGTTCCGTCAATCCGAAGCAGCCGATTTTTTCACCGGCTGCAAGTTTCGGGAGCCAGAAATCTTTCTGCTCTTCGCTGCCGAAGGTGAAGATCGGATACATGACCAGTCCGCTCTGCACCGACGCAAAACTCCGAATGCCGCTGTCTCCCCGTTCGAGCTCCTGCATCATCAATCCGTACGCCACGTTGTTCAGTTCGGCGCAGCCGTATTGTGCCGGGAGTGTCGGTCCGAACAAGCCGATGTCCGCCATTGCCTTGACGAGGTGGAACGGGAAGGAACCTTCGCGATTGTGTTTTTCGATGATGGGAATGACTTGATCGTCCACGAATTCGCGGACGGTATTGCGAACGAGAATCTCTTCTTCAGACAGAAGTGAGTCGAGGTTAAAATAGTCGACACCTTGAAATTTTGCCATGGGATACCTTTTCGGACTGGATGGTGGAAAGAATTTGATGGACAAAAATACCAAAAAGTGAGTCGATTTTCAAGGAATGGATGAGACATTTAAAATAGAAAAAGCCAGAAGCAGCGGACCCCACCGAACGCTACTGTCTGGCTTGTGATTAGAGAGGTCCTCTCCCTAGTTCTTCAAACTCATGTCATTGGATGATTGTGCCGTTTCCAGAAGTTGTTTGCAGTATTGTGCTACCGTTGTGCTGCCGTCATAGATAACGGCTTCTTTCACCGCTTCCATCGCATCCTTTTCACCGATCTGCACCAACGACTTTGCCGCTGCCATTCGATTCCGTTCCACTTTGTCGGTTTGCAGGATCGTGATTAAATCCTGTGTTGCCCCTTTCAGACGATATTCGCCGATAAATCCGGCAGCGCTGGTACGAACGCCGACATTGTCCGAATACAGTGACGCGATGTAATTTTGTTCTGCTTTCTGCCAATTGACAGACGACGAAACGGGTGATGATGCAAATGCGGTAACCGAGAATGACAGGATTAGAAGGGCGGATACGACGAATTGTTTTTTCACTTTTCTCTCCTCATGTATGCTGATAACTGAATGAGTATTCGCAAACCGGAAGAGAAAGTTTCAGAGAAAATCAGTTGAGTGAAAGAATCTGTCGGCAGGCACTGTGAGACAATTGTTCAGTTCTCGTCGGGAGTAGAGATGTTGTAGCGTTTTATCTTCAAATACAGCGTCTTGACCGTGATACCAAGCGCTTTCGCGGTTTTGCCGCGGTTATAATTGAGCTTCTGCAGTATATGTTCGATGTGGATCTTCTCGAGATCCTCGAGAGTCATGTCCGACGAACCCGTCGGAGAAGCTGCCTTCGACGGACCGCCGGATTGCGTAAGGATAAAATCCGCAGCAGTAATTTCGCTGCCGTGCGACATCAACAGCGCACCTTCGATGGCATGTTCCAGTTCACGAATATTACCCGGCCAGTCATACTGCAGCAGCGTACGCATCGCCTCGCCGGAAATGCTTTTCGGGTTTTTCGATTTCAGTTTTTTATTCAAGAAGTGATTGATCAACAGAGGAATATCCTCTTTCCGTTCGTGCAGCGGCGGCAGTTTGACGGTGACGACGTTCAACCGGTAGAGAAGATCCTCGCGGAACCGTCCTGATTTCACTTCGTTGTTCAGATCCTTGTTCGTTGCCGAAATGACGCGGACATCCACGCGCATGGTGATGGTACCGCCGATTCTCCGGAATTCGCCCGTCTCCAGAAACCGCAGCAACTTCGGCTGTACGGCCGGACTGATATCCCCCACTTCGTCGAGAAACAGCGATCCGCCGTTGGCAACTTCAACCAGTCCCTGTTTCAATTGATATGCGCTGGTGAATGATCCCTTTTCATGACCGAACAGTTCGCTCTCGAGCAGTGTATCCGGCAGTGCTGCACAATTCACCACTACAAAGGGACGGTCGCGGCGCTGGCTTTCATCATGGATACGCTGAGCGATCAGTTCCTTTCCGGTCCCGCTTGGTCCGCTGATGTGAACATACGTATCGCTCGGCGCCACCTTCTGCACAGTCGACAATACCGTTTTCATGGCAGGACTATCGGCAATAATTTCTTTCGCTCCGCTCTTCCGGGATAATTCGTACTTCATCAGTTCGTTGTCGATCGTTAACTGACGGTGTTCTACGGCACGGTTAACGGTCGCGAGCAATTCTTCTCGGTTGTACGGCTTGCTCACAAAGTCGTATGCACCGAGTTTGGTCGCTTCGATGGCGGTCTTCACTTCGGCATAATTCGTCAGCATGATCACCTGGATCGTGGGATGATTCTCCTTGACGTATTTCAACACTTCCAATCCGTTCATGCGGGGCATGCGGACATCCAGCAAGACGACATCGATCGGTTGTTTTTGAAGCAGATTGATCGCTTCGGCGCCGTCGTTGACGGTGGAGATGGTGAATTGCTTCAGTTCTGAGAGTTCTTCTTTGAGGAGGAAACAAACGCTCGGTTCATCGTCAACAATCAAGATGGAGTGGCGGCGCACCATACGTTCGTCAGATTATCATGGATCCGGTGGTTAATGGGAAAGGGCTATTCGGAAGAAAGCACCCGCTCGATCGTGGTTAAAAGATCGACCAGATCGTATGGTTTACTGACAAAATCTTCGGCTCCGAGTTTCTTCGATTCAATGGCATTTTTGAGATCGGCAAATCCGGTAAGCATGATCACTTTGGTCTTCGGATACCGTTCCTTCAGAAACCGCAACACTTCAAATCCGTCCACACGGGGCATTTTTATGTCAAGCAGTACAAGATCGAAAGATTTTTGCTGGAGAACTGAGATCGCCTCATCGCCGTCCGATGCCGAAACAACGGAATATCCTTCACTTTGCAATTCACTGCTCAGCACAGTTCGTAGTGCATCTTCGTCATCGACGACCAGAATGTTGAATGGCTGCGCCATACGGTATCCCCGTGTGTTTATAGAGTATACATCAATGCTTATAGTCGGCTGAAGTATAGCCAAACCGCTCTAAAAAATCAATATAAAATTTTCTTAATCCGATTCACCTTTCACACTACTGCTATCTTGCTCATTCTGCAGACTTCTCGTATCTTATCCATAATGCAGACAAAATCATACGCAAAAATCAATCTGGGCCTCCATATCGTAGGACGGAGGAACGACGGATATCATAATATAGAGACCATATTCCATCGTATCGACCTCTTTGATGAGCTCACCTTCGAGCGGTCTGCTGCGCTTTCTCTGCGTTGCGATGATCCGACCATACCGACAGATGAAATGAACCTTTGTTGGAAAGCCGTAGAATTATTCCAAAAAGAGACCGGTGTAACAGAGGGAATCTCCATTACCATCAAAAAACGGATCCCATCGGGTGCGGGTCTCGGCGGCGGGAGCAGCAATGCCGCGACGACACTCATTGCGCTGCAGCAATTATTCTCATCCACAATTCAGCACGATCGTCTCGAAACTCTTGGATTGAATCTCGGATCTGATGTCCCTTACTTTTTACACAATGGAACGGCGTTCGGCGAAGGACGGGGAGAGCGATTATCATATTTCCCGCTCCGATTGCCGTACCGAATTGTACTTGTCAATCCCGGCATCCATGTTTCGACCCCCTGGGCGTACGGGGCTATTGCAACCCGGTTCGGCAATCACTTTCCCAAGAGACCGACACTGCGCGATCTCTTTTCATCCCCCGCCGATATCTCAAAATTAGAAAATGATTTCGAAGCGACGGTTTTTGAGCGATATCCCGAAATTGCTACTCTTAAAAAAACAATGATGGAGCATGGGGCGGTGCACGCATTGATGTCCGGCAGCGGTTCATCCGTCTTCGGACTATTCGAACAAGAAGCCGATGCACGGTCGGTAATGGATTTCTATAGCGGAAAATATTTCACCCATTATACCGGACCGGGCTTTGCACCGGAACAATCATGAACAGACTGCGGACTCTCTTTCTCCTCCTTTGCATTTCATCCGCTGCAGGTGCAATGGATTCAACTGTTGTTCAGCAGGATTCTGTCGTTTTTATCACGCCGATCGCAGAACTTGGTTCCATCGCACCGTACGGCGACAGCACACTGATCATCGGCAAATATGAAATCGTCTGGAATGAATACCGGTCTCTCTACGATATTCTCGCCGGATTTCCCGGCGTGTCTATCCGGGATCTGGCAAGCCCAGGACAAAAAAACCAGATCGTTATCAACGGGATTGATGACAATTACATTGCCATATTGGTAGACGGAATACCGTATAACGATTATCCTTCCTCGTCGTTCAATCTGTGGAATATACCGGTGGATATGATCGAACGGGTGGAGATCATTACCGGTCCCGGCAGTTTTTTTTACGACGGCCGGTCTTCAGGAGGCGTGATTAATATCGTTACAAAAAGTTTTACGAATAACCGTGCGATTACCAATCTGCGATACAGTCAGGGTGTCGACGGGTATGTGCACACCGACGCGATGTTTGCTCAAAACATTTTTCGTGATTTTAACCTGACGCTCGGCCTCTCTCATTATGGATACGGGACAAACAAGGAGCGCTCCCGGTTCCGCGGTCGTTTCTATAATTCCAACGATGATGCATGGACGTTTCGCGTGAAAATGCGGTACAATATCACCAACAATCTGAACGTCAGTTTTACTCACCTTTCAAACCGGACATGGACGGGATTACACGGCGGAGTGGATTATCTCAATACTTCCGATATTTTTGACGGATATCTGGCGACCGTGAGTAACTTCGATGCATATGAAAAGCTTTTTTATAGCCAATCATATCTTTCCGTTTCCTTCGCCCCGGGATCTGATTCATCCAGCGCACTGACAGTCTCCGGCTATTATTTTGACCGACTACGGCAGTATAGAGATGAAGAAAATCGCTCTTCGGCAAACGGCATCTTCCGCCAGACCGATTTCTACAGTATCACCAAGGGAATTCGGGCCAACTTTTTCCACCACACGAATATCAACCGTCTATCGGTGAATTATAATTTTTATGAGAGGGCATCGGGAACGGATATTACATTCGACGCATTTGGGATACGGGATCAATTGACAATTCTGAATTTTCTGGATGTCACCGGGTTTGCCTCATATTCAAATGACCTTTCATATGGCGGCGAAGTTTCAGTGCGGCCAGCAGAAGGCTTTTCCGTCTATTCCGGCTATTCTACGTTTACCGGTCCGACATTGGCCGACCGTTTCTTGCGAAACGACGATATGGTCGAACAAATATCCGTCGGAGCGCGGTACACACTCCCTGGCTTTTTTGCGGGTACTGTCAATGCGCACAGAACGACAATTCGAAATATGATCGTCTACGATACAATCCCCAATACAAACGTATTAACTTCCTCCTCACTCTCGTTGTTGGGTCGAAAAGAATACGATGCCATTTCAATGTCGGGTCATCTGATTTTCGGCGGATTCCATTTTGAAGGTACGGCAGTCTATCTTATCCATCCGCGAATGGTGCGCGACGGCATGCCGATCACACTGCAACCGGATTTGACGATGAACGGATCGGCATATTACCATGGACTGCTGGCAAAAGGAAATCTCGACCTGAAGATCGGCGTGCGCGGTAGTTTTGTTGCGAAGCAGACGGGAATGAAACCGTACGATGAGGAGGGACTCTGGGTCCCATCGTCGTTGTTATCGTTCGGACCGAGCGGAACGATGGATTTCTTTGCGGTGGGTAAGATCGGTTCCGCCTACGTACATTTCATTTGGGAAAATCTGACGGGAAATGAATATCTGCTGGCACCGGTCTATCCGTTGTATGAGAGGAATATCCGTTTCGGATTGTCGTGGGAATTCCTGAACTAATGGATTTTCGTTGAACGGCTTTTTACCGCGATCGTAAGACGTATTTTCTTCGGTAATTTCTTCACTACTTCATCGTACGAATGATCGATCATTGCATAGACTTCCGATTCGGGAATTACTCCATCCACCGTCACCGTATTCCAGAATTTTTTATGCATGTGGTATCCCGGCTGTACGGATGGATATCGTTCCCGTAATTCCAGCGCACGCTCCGGATCGCATTTCAGATTCAATGACAACGGGTACTCGGTCACATTCAGCAGCACAAAAATCTTTCCGAACACTTTGAAGACCAGTACTTCCTCGTCGAATGGAAATTCTCGGGTGATCTTCCCCTTCTTCTGCAGGCAATAGGAGTGAATGTCGTCGAGATTCATCAGATAGAATCCCCGCGCAACAATCGGATTCTTTTTCTCGCTTCTTCGGCAAAGAGTGAGAAGGGATATTTTTCCAGAATCGTCCCATAGGCGGTAATTGCTTTTTCCGGTTCTTTCAAATAGAATTGATACAATTCACCGATCTTGAAATACGCCTTTTCTTTCTCGGTACTGGTTTTAAACTCGTCAAAAAGTCTGTTATACAACACCACTGCATCGTTGTACCGTTGTAGTGTTGTCAAATATGACGCAGCGGTCAACACCGCGTTATCCGTCAGCGGTGCGGCCGGATACACGTCGATCAATGACAGCATCTCAGTCACTGCATCGCCCAGCCGGTTTTGAAGCGCCAAGAGTTCAGCTCGGGCGTACTGCTTCAATGCATCGCGATACTGGAATGAGTTTTCCGTTATAAAATACTGTAACAATAGTGCATCGTTGGTCTCGTCAGCCTTCAGTTTCTGGGTCAGCGGTCGCAGCAGGGACAGAGCGCTGTCCATCGAATTCGTGAAATATTGGATCTCAGCCAAACGAAACAGCGCACGATCCTTTTGCTCCTGTGTTGCGTGCGGCGTCTGCGATATGATGGTATATTTTTTCCCGGCCGTTTCCAATTTATTTTGCGCGATGTGAATATCCCCAATCGCCGAAAGTATGGTAGCCACCATTGGCCCCGCAGGAGCAACGGTAAGGACCGAATCGAATACCTGCAGTGCTCCGTCAAGATCGTATAATCGCATGTACCGGATCATCCCGATTCGGTAGAGTGCATTTGCCGCGGCGGCAGTGTAGGGGAAATCCTTCGCCAACGCAGAATACAGTTCGATCGCATCGGAAAAATTCGGCTGCGTCTCTCGCACCGTCGAAGCTGATGTGGACTGCCGTGATACGGCGGTATCCCCGCCACTGCTTAACTCTTCGACACAGCGAGCAAAACCAAACCGGGCGGATTGGAGATACTGCACCGGCAGATTTTTTTGGAGAGCCAGACGATACGCACGGGACGCCACCATGTATTCGTGTTCCCGTGCCGACCGTTCGGCAAATTGGAAGACCTCCACCCCGCCGGAATTGAGCAGCCGTTCGATCGTCTGAGCAATGTCGAACGCATCGGAAAATTTTTTATCCTCCATGGACAACCACATCTGCAGACGCAGTAACGGGATAGTCTGCCGCTGTTTGATTTCCGCTTCGACAACCGTCGTCACTGCCCGGAGACCGTCCGTTTTCGCAATGATGCCTGCCAAGCGGGATTGGATGAAATCGTACTGCTGCTCGTTCTGACGGAGCAATAACAAAAATTCCTTAGCGGCATTCTCGTAATCCATCATGAACGAATAGAGATATCCCATCTCATTGGCAAAGACAAACGGATCGCCGATCTCCCTTCTCCCCCGCCGATACGTCCCGATCGCCTTATCGAACAATCGCTGGTTTGTCTGTTCCGCCGCAACGGCGCGAAAGACCATCTGATTTTTATTCGACGCAACGAGGATCAGGTTCCAGACTGAATCCGACTGCCGCTCCCGACCGGACATCGAATAGAGGCTGCCGATATTCGCCTGAAGAGTGAAATCGAACGGCAGCAGACGTAATCGTTCCCTGCTTACATCGATGGCATCATCGTATTTCTTTAATTGGACGAATGTGCGCCGGAGTGCGTCGAAGTACGGATAATTGTTCGGTTCGCGGGCATACAGACTGCGGTATAATTCCAGAGCCCGCTCATAATCCCCCTGCTGTTCGAACGCCTGTGCAAGCCGGAAGACGTTCTGGTCGTTATTCGGTTGACCGAAGAGAAGCGTCAAAAAGACAGTTGCAGTCAATATGGAAAACACTATTTTCACGAATGTTGAAATATAACGAATTGTAAAACGGAATGGAAAAAAGTATTTCAGGATTTACCGAATTTCAGCGTTGAGGTGCGGATGTCATTCAAACCAGGAAAGGATCTCATATTTTCCTGTTGCGGGGAAGTAATCAGGTGAATCATTATACATTCTCTCGTCAAACCGGAGAATAAGGTTGTATCCTTTACGTGAACTCCCGGATGCCCCGTTGGATGTAGCGTACAGTTTTTCCACAATCATGCCGCCGAGTATATTGAGGTTTCCGGCGGGCCGGGATGTTCCATGTTCCACTGCAAGTCCTCCCTTATAACTATACATCGACGCCTGAACATCAAATTGTGTGGCGCCGTTGTCTTCAACCGTGATATCTCCGTAACTGACGATACCGAGAAGATCATCCGACAATGGATTTGTCCGGGGATCGTCCTTCATAACGATGCTATTCAATATCGTTGTCGTTCCGCCGGAACTGCCGCCCGACCGGAGTGATGCAACTGTCACTCTACCGTCCAATGTCCCTTCCACGAACAAATTCCCTTTGTCAATTGCAATTACTCCGTTGGGAGCAAAATAACTGAGGGACACTGTTATATACGATCCTGACGACGACGTCTTCCAGCTGACTGTTCCGTCGGAATTGAATTTTAGGTACAGATCTCCGCCGGTCTGTATATACCCTCCGGCGGAGGCAGCGGAAAGAATATTATTGTAGCTGGTATTATCCGGCATCGGAATATCGACACCGGATTCAAATCCGCCGAAGAATTGCGGATTTTTCGGCGATCCGGTCATCGTGATCCCTGTCTTTGATGTCGCTTTTCCCAAAAAGACCGGAGATCCGTATGTCTTTAACTTGCCCTGCGTATGGCTCGGTCCGCCGATCGTATCGCCCGTTTCCCATGCCGCTGCGGAGGCACTTGTCCCGCCGTAATATGCAAATTTTGAAAACGAACTTGGTTTCATGGTAATGGTCACCGATTGCGACTTTCCGCCGTACGAACCGACGGCTTCAATTTGGATCATGCCGCCTCCGAGATTCGTGACCGATGTGCTGAACGTTCCGCCGTTGTAATTGACATCTGTATAGGATGCCGAATAAGACGGAGATTCCCATATTTTTGAACAGACGAGATTTGCTGCGGCAACAGCGATTGCATACCGTTGAGTATTCTCATAGTACGACAGAGAATTATCCAGCGCTTCGACACCGACATTGCTCAGATTCTTGCCGGTAAAGAGCATGATCGCACTGAAACCAATGACAAGATATATTGACGATCGTCCCATGGTTGACCTTAACGGTTACGGAGATTTTTTGCAACGAGCCGCACCTGACGCCAGTACGCCGATTGATACGACCGGTCGAACGATGCATTATTCGCCAGCAACGAATCGGCAGCAACGACATTTTCTACCTGAATGGTAATTTGCATATACTGGATTAATCCCGGATACAACACGGGAGACGGAATACTGTTTTTCATGGCATCGAAGTACCGGAGATCGAATTCCGTTACACCCAGATTCACTCCGACCGGAGCATCATCGTTTTCCACGCGATATAAAAGGCGGTCGTTCGGATTCGGAGTCCCGGATGCTTCGCTGATCGGACCGACATAATACTTCAGGGAATCGACTACGCCGTCTCCCTGCGGATCGGCGATGGTTGGAAAATCCGTCAGAAAGCAGATCCTGATCGAATCGGCGTACCGAATTGCTATTGAGGGATCGGGAATTTTCGACGGATCTTTACAATAGCCGATTTTTTTAAAATCATACTCGAGCAGCCGGGTAATTTCAACAAGGTTTTGCTGCACCATAAGATCAGCACGGTACATCTGGATATTTTCGGTCGTACTCATGTTTATCCGGAGCGAAATCAGCAACAGACTGCCGAAGACCATGGTGGAACCGATCAAATCCAATATAGTTTGTGAGCCCATGCGGTTTCTACAGGATGATTTTTATCGAAAATTCCAATAACTGAAAATTTGCTTAAATCGCAGCGTATCCGGCCTTATCGGGGTCACCGAGTAATCGACCAGATAATCGCTTGTAACTTCGACCACCACTTCTTTACTGAATCCTTTTGTTGTCGTTGTAACGATATTTGATCCGGATATTGTTACATAGTGTACCAAAACCCGCGTTTTAAATATAGCCGAATTCTCCAGTGTATCGATGCTGTAATAGTTATCGTAGTCATCGATATCATCATAATCATACACGGTGCTTTCGCCGGCATCCGGCCCGAAAGTTCCCGACGCGGTCAAATTTGACGTAAGATATAGTGTTGAATCGATGGTCCTTTCGTCGAACGCCAGCGCCGATGTCTCTTCCAGCATCGACGTACCGAGCGAAGTCGCAGTGATACGGTACTCGGCCATATCCTTCGTGAAACCGGTATCCAATGTCGTCGTGTTAATGGAGAGAATAATCCTTCCCATCAACATCAACGCCATTATCGTCAACATTGTTTGGCCTAATCCCATAGTGTATTTTTCTTGTTAAGGTACAATACTCTCACGATAAATTTTGTGATTTACGATACAATATGCAAGTTAGAGTGCTTTAAACCATCATTAGAATTGTCTTAGCCGATGCATCGAATATAATAATATAACATTGTAAGGCACAATGTCCATCGTTGCATCCCATACTCACTTTAAGTATTTTGTCAACAGTATATTAAAAGTAAAGAGCCTTATTTGCATAAAAACATAGCTATTCTTGGTTCAACCGGATCGATTGGCACACAGACATTGGACGTCATCTCGAATTTTCCCGAAGAATTCAGAATTACGTACCTCACCGGAAATAACAACATCCCTCTGCTGTTGGATCAGGTACGACGATACCGGCCGAAAGGGGTGGTCGTGTTGCAGGAAAAATCCGCTCACGAAGTGCGGAATGCCGTGGGTCCGGGCATCGAAGTTCTCGTCGGTGAGGACGGTTTATCCGAGGTCGCCGGCAGAAGCGATGTGGATATTGTCGTCAGTGCGCTGGTCGGATTTGCAGGATTGAAACCGACAATCAGGGCGATTGAAGCACAGAAGCGCATCGCACTCGCCAACAAAGAGACATTGGTTGTGGCCGGTGCTGTCATGATGCCGCTGATCAAACGATATAATGTGGAATTGATTCCGGTTGACAGCGAACATTCCGCAATCTTTCAATGTCTCGTGGGAGAATTATCGCGGGAAGTCGGACGGATCATCCTCACAGCCTCCGGCGGTCCGTTCAGATTAAAGAGGAAGGAAGAATTGGATTCCGTTACCATTGACCAGGCATTAAATCATCCCAATTGGAAAATGGGAAGCAAAGTGACGATTGATTCGGCAACATTGATGAACAAAGGCTTAGAAGTAATCGAAGCGCATTGGTTGTTCGGCATTGCGCCGGACCGGATCGATGTTGTTGTACACCCGCAGTCGATCATCCATTCCATGGTCGAGTTTGTGGACGGATCGGTAAAAGCACAACTGGGGGTTCCGGATATGAAGATTCCGATCCAGTATGCCCTGACATTCCCCTCTCGCTCCCCCTCTGCGTCACAGCGGATTGATTTCCCCGCGATGAATGAATTGACGTTTTTTAAGCCGGATACGGAAAGATTTCCGTGCCTCCGACTTGCCTATGATGCGCTTCGGTCCGGCGGGACAATTCCCGCCGTGATGAATGCTGCGAACGAGATTGCGGTCAAAAAATTCCTCTGTAATGAAATCCGGTTTTCCGACATTCCCCGCATCATCTCCGAAGCAATGGAAAAACATACGTCCACGGCGAACCCTTCGCTCGAAGATATTGTTGAAGCAGACGGATGGACACGACGATATTTTATGAACAAATAAAAAGGCTGTTTGAACCATGGAGTTACTGAATACCACCCTCTATTTTTTAATCACCATCGGCGTTCTGGTGTTTGTGCATGAACTCGGCCATTTTCTCGCGGCAATATCCTGCGGCATGAGAGCGGAAGTCTTTGCGCTGGGAATGGGAAATCGCGTGTTCGGATGGAACAAAATAAGCGGATTTTCATTCGGTAAACTGAGGGATGATCTTGATCTACAGGGAAACACCGATTATCGTGTCGCTGCATTTCCGATCGGCGGATATGTCAAGATTTCAGGAATGGTGGATGAAAGTCTGGACGATAACCTTGAAGAGAGTGAACCGCAGCCGTGGGAGTATCGGGCAAAACCGATCTGGCAGCGTATGATTGTCATTTCCGCCGGCGTCATCATGAACATCCTACTTGCCATCGGCATTTTTTGGGGAATCAGTTATCTGCAGGGCGATTCACTGATGCAGACTACCGA
This sequence comes from uncultured Chitinophagaceae bacterium, assembly GCA_964371615.1. Lineage (GTDB taxonomy): Bacteria > Bacteroidota > Ignavibacteria > UBA10030 > UBA8401 > SpSt-333. The sequence goes on along the minus strand of CAYJMS010000001.1, from coordinate 741,444 downwards.
GATCGGCATGATTGTCAACAATTCACCCGCCGCTGACGCCGGATTGCAGAGCGGCGACAAGATTGTCTCCGTCAACGGTACGGCTATCGACCATTGGGAAGCCATTCAGACTGCAATTTATTTTGACGAGATCGGCAAGGATATCACGCTGGTGATCGAACGCAGCGGCGTTCAACAATCGATCCACATTCCACGCGAGAATATTCCGGATGTCAGCGAAACGACATTCGGCATCATCCCAAATTTTACCGAGGCGATCATCAACGACGTGCTGGCCGGAAAACCGGCAGAAACAGCGGGACTCCGATCTAACGATGTCATTGTTTCGATCAACGGCGAACGGGTCTTCAACCAGGATCAGGTCATCCGCGTCATTAGCGCCAATCCCGAACAGACAGTCACGATGGAAATACAACGGGATGAGGGAATAAAAAATATTTCCGTTACTCCCTCATCCGACGGACGGATCGGTATTACGGTCAGTGCACGGTATACCGGACCGACAAAGATCGTACAATACGGTCTGCTGGAATCATTCCCCCGCGGTGTGAGACAGACATTGAATGCCACCACACTATTCGGTCATTCGATCTGGCAGTTAATAGTCGGAAAAGCGGAATTTACCAAATCGGTCGGTGGTCCGGTTAAGATTGCACAAATTGCCACACGCAGCGCCGAGATTGGAATCTTGAGTTTCCTCGCATTCATGGCATTACTCAGCATCAGTCTTGCCGTAATGAACATTCTTCCCTTTCCGGCTCTCGACGGCGGCCATTTGATTCTTCTCGTGTATGAACTGGTCGCAAAGAAACCACTCCCGCATAAAATTCAGATCCGCATCCAACAGGTAGGCATGGTCATCTTATTAAGTTTTATGGTATTTGTACTATATAACGACATTTTTGGCTGATTTTAAAACTTCCGAAATCTTTAAGAATTCGGAAGTTTTTACCAACTCGTGACATTTAACACATTTTGATAATAGAAAAGAGTTATTTTGTCACTACCAATAAGGAGTAAAACCATGAGACGAAGCGCTTGTACTGCATTGCTGTTCCTATCCTTTGCTTACGGACAGTCAGTGACAGTGATTCCGACCATCACGGATGCGGATATTATCAATGCCGCTGTGCTGGTCGATCCATTGGCGGAAAAAGTGAAGGACATTTCTCCCTCCAATTTTTCGCTCAATATCTTCAATAACGCACCGGGGAAACCGGACATCAAGGTAAGTCTGACTTTTATAGCGCATGTGACTCTTGAAGAGGACCGGCAGACGGAGCAGATCGCTTCCGGCAGAACGACGCGTCCGTTTCTCGTTCCGGCTGCGGGCAGAATTTTCACAAGTAAGGACGCAGACAATCCCGGTTCCGACATTGATTTCACGACGGATGTCAACGAGGATATGAAAAGCAAATTGAAGGATAAGGTCCTCGATCCGGCAAGTGGTGGACGAGTCCCCTCCGGATTGTATGAAATCCGCATGGTGGTGACGGTCGATTCCGTCGGCGGTGTTGCCGTCAGTGAGGCGCCAATAGAAATCTACAGATCAGTGAACGTCACCAATCCGACCACAGCCATTCTCGATGTGCCGTTTACCAATGGTTATCTATACCCGACGCCATTTCCGCAATTTCAATGGACATACGACACTCGTGCAGTGATTCTCTCCGTCTACGAAAAACGACCGGAGCATCAATCCCTGGAAGATGCAATCGGCGCATCGGATCCGCATTTGCAGGTCCGCATCGACAGGCGGGCATCGGGCAACCTGACGACATTCACCTATCCGCAAACGGCTTCCGGCAGGATTGGCGTGGAGTTCATCCGCGGCCCCCGGCAGCTGGAACGGGGAAAAATGTATGTGATCGTGCTGGACGGCATTTCCACCGCCTTTGGTTTTGACGTCGATCCGCTGCGGACAATCCGTTCATTTGTCATCTCCGATCCGCAGGGACAGGTGCTGATCAACATTCTGCAGACCACATTTTCTTCCGGTGATTTTCAGAGCATTTTCAACGCTGTCCAGGATCAAAACCTGACGATCAATACGAACAGCATCGTCCTGAATGGAGTCCGTATTTCCCCGCAGGACTTGCAGCGGCTGTTAACGGAAAATAAAGACCGGATCACCGCCGTCAGGATCGAGGACTAACAACGTGAAAGGAGCATCCATGAAATCCATCGTCATCGTTGCGCTTTCCATCGTCCTCGGACTCTCGACGTCGACAGCGCAAAAGAAAAAAACCGTCGCCACCATGTTCAAACCGGTCGGCACGGTAGAACATAAAACGGAATCAAAAGACTGGTCAAAGGCAAAACCCGCAACGCCGCTTATTTCCGGCGACCTTGTCCGTACGGGTGAGAATTCGTTTGCCATCATCAAGTTTCTGGAAAACTCGGTCCTCCGCGTCCAGGAAAAATCCGAAGTGACGGTCAACGGTGAAATTGCCAAAGGGGAATTCTCGAAAAACGTCTTTCTGCAACAGGGAGAACTCGGCTTTAATGTAAAAAAACGTCCGAACGAGAAATTTGAATTTTCCACACCGACTTCTGTCGCATCCATCCGCGGAACCGGCGGATTGCTGATTGCCGGACAGGACTCCAATGATGTCTTGATCCTCGGTTCGGGAACCGTCGATCTCCGGAACCTTCTGTCGAATTTCAGCGCAACATTGAACGCCGGACAGACCGGATACTCAATGTCCAACGGGTCCATAAAAATCGAGGAATCCACCGACGAGGAAAAACGATTACTCAATCTTGGTTCGCCGGAAAATCCCGACTCCGGAAAGTCTGAAGGATCGAATGTTGAACCGGATACCGGTTCCACGTCCGGGTCCGGCATTTCCATCGGCATGACAATCAGCGCTCCGGTGTCGAAAGAAAATCAGGATTTAACGGTAACGGTAGAAATTTCGCAATCATCGATTACAATGGATTCGCTATCGAAGATCGTCACGGATTTCTCGCTCTTCTACCGAAGCAAAACGGATCAGATGTTTAAACCGTTGAAATCGACATTGAGCGGAAGAACGGTCAAATTTACCCTCCCCGCTGCGGAGGTCTTTGCACCGACAATGCAGGTCTATGCTTCGTTGCGATTGCAGGATGGTTCTGAATTCACGTCACCGAGCCAGTCTCCCGAATCCAATCCGGCAGTTCTTCCGGTCCAGGCAGGTGTAATGAACGAAATACGGATAGAATTCACCGATCCGAACGGGAAGAAAAAAACGATGGTCATCGAATATAAGTAGCAGCTGCCATCCGTACGAACATTGATAATCGCTTGCAACTCTATATGGTATTTTATAGATTGCAGGCGATTCTTTTTACGGACAATCCCTTCTTTCCAATGAAACAACGCCTTTTATTGATGCTGCCGCTCGTACTGTTTGTATTTGCAGCGGAAGTGAGCGGACAGGTCAATACGTATGTACGTGCAATACGGCCTGCGTCGGCACTGGAAAAAAAACCGGTCATGGTCGCCGCAGAATTGCAATTCTCGTCGAACATTCAACGGGTGGTATTGCAGTACCGCTCGTTCGGGGAATCGGAATATACTTCCGTTGAGATGCAGCTTCTTCGGGATTCCGCCGTGGCAGAAATTCCTGCCGCCGTCATGCAACCGCCGTTCGTCGAAGCCTATGTCATTGTAACGGGTATCGATGGTACGACAGAGACATTTCCATTCGACAATCCAGAAACGAATCCATTCCGCATTATGATCGCTCCCGCTCCGAAAAGCGAGGTCATCATTCTCAGTCCCGAAGACGGAGAGCAGATTACCGGCGGCGAGACGTATATCTCGATTTCGTTTGTCTACGCCGATGAAAACACCGATCGCAGTAAAACGAAGGTGCTGTTGAACGGCATCGATCTTTCGGATAAAGCGATGATGTTCGACGATTTGTTGATAATCCCACCCGATGCGATTCCTGCCGGACTGCTTAAGGGGGGGGTCAATCTTTCCGTGCAGACATTCAATGCAGAGGGAAAACGCCTGACATCATTGAATCGGGGCTTCAACGTCATCACTGAAGAAGAAGCGGAAGAAATCCGATCGTCGTTTCAAGGGTTCGGAAATGCTCAGGCAGAAACGCGCCGGGAGGATATTAAAGGTATTGTAAAAACATATAACCGTCTCGATGTTCGGGCAAGCGCATCGTACCTCGAATTCCTGAAAGCCACGACGAATCTCACCATTACTTCCGAGGAAAAACCGGAGAACCAGCCGCAGAACAGATATTTTCTCGGACTTGATGCACGGTACGTAAAAATCGGTTTGGGCGATGCCTACCCGCGGTTCCCTTCGACGATTATGGATGGACGGCGGATACGCGGTTATACTTTCGATCTGTTGCTTGGCGCATTTAATATCAACGCTGCCAGCGGCGAAATTATCCGCCGGGTGGAAGTCAACGCCGTACCGCAGGCGTTGAAGAGAAACATGACCGTCGTGAGGCCGAGTTTCGGAAAAGGAGAAAACTTCCAATGGGGATTTACCTATCTCAAATCCAAGGATGAATTCGATCCGCTCCAGCCGATCGTCGTACGGCCGCAGGAGAATGTAGTGTTCGGAACGGATATGCTGATCGGGATCGACCGGCGACGGATTGAGATTACTGCCCAGAGCGCGTTAAGCCTTAATAACGTCGATATATCGCGTGCGGAGTTTAATAGCGACAGCATCGATGCCGCAGTGGCTCGCGGTACGTTCGACAAGGGTGACGCGGACCAGTTGAAAAAACTCCTTCCCCTCGCCCGTAATCTGATCACGGTAAATGAAAACCTTGTTCCGGTCAATCCTGCCGGACTCACATCCCTGGTCTACGAAACGGCCGTTTCGTTCAACTATTTCGGCAATTTTCTTAAAGCGGCGTTCCTCTTTCACGGAAAAGACTATACCTCCTCCGGCGCTTCGACTATACGAAAAGATATACAGGGATATAACGTCACCGATCGTTTACGGCTGCTGGACAATCGATTATTTCTCACCGGCAGTTATGAAGAACTAAAGAATAATACCTCCGGTTTTGAGATTGCGACAACCACGTACACCACCGTCAACACATCCGTTTCGTACTATCCTGCAAAGGATTATCCGAATATTACGCTGGGGTACGGGGCGAACAGGAACAGAAATCCGATCAATGCATTCGACACCGCCGACGTCGTCGCCCGTCAGATTGCATTGCGCGCCATCGATGATAACACGGACCGTTATTTCCTGCAATCATCGTACGATTTTTCGTACTGGGGGCGGCACAATATTTCTTTGAATCTGGATATGTCGGGCAAAGATGATAAGACTCCGAAAGAACAGGATGTTTCGACACTCAACACCGTCTTGCTCATCAGCACTGCGCATAATCTTCGCCTCGAAAGCAGCGTCGGTTTCTCCGTCAGCAGTATTACCTTCCCGCAAACCGATTCCACCGGTGTCGTCATGCAAGGATCACTCGGCTATCAGACACTGTCGCTGACCGGGCGCTATAAACTGTATCAAGAGGTGCTACGATTGACGGGAACATTTGCACCGACATTCGGCGATCTTAGCCGACTGTTGTTCGAAACTAGTTTACAATATTCCATCACTGACCATCAACTGGCGGTTCTGCAGTTTCAATTCATTCGGAATTCATCGTCCGCACTGGCGGCGTTGACCAGCAAGAACGATTCTTTTGTGAGCCTGCTGTACCGCATCGACTTCTAGCCATGGACAGTACATCTTCGGCATCGTCTTTCCGCACATGGATCAATCGTGCTGCGTTATGTCTCTCCATTTCCCTCGTTGTGATAATTTTCGTTCGTGATGAACTGTACGAATTCGATTTCTTTGACAGGTTCCGGCTTTCGTTTATTGACCGTGCTTTTGCAGATCGAGGCCCGGTTGGGATATCAGCAGATTCCCTCGATGTTATTATCGTATCGATTTCCGACAAATCAGAATCGACGGTTCCCGAACGGTTTCCTTTCCCGCGTAGTTATTATGCCCGAGCAGTGCACAATCTGAACCGCGCCGGTGTAAAAGCGATCGGCATCGACTTGACGTTCGAACAACCCGACACACGCGGCCCTCACCACGACGACGAATTGTACGCTGCCATTCAACAATACCGGAATGTTGTGGTCGCAGGAAAAACTGACCTAAGCAGGTCCGACGCGACAGTATATCGAGAAGACGAGAATTTCCATTCGATATTTTATCCGGCAGACAGCGCCGTCGGAAGCGTCTTCGTGCCGAACGACATCGACGGTGTATTTCGCCGTTACATGCCATTCACCAAAATGCCCGATCGTGATATATTCCTGCCGACATTCTCATTTGCGCTGCTGAATATTACCGCCGGAATCAAGGCGAAAACGCCGGCGGAGGATCGGAAAGGATTTTTTATTGTCGGGGAGAGAATAATCCCAAAATACGACGATATTTCTCTTCTCATAAATTATTATGGGTCTGCCGGGAAAACGTTTAAAGAACTTGACATCGTCAATATTCTCGATGACGATGAGTTCGAAACGAATGAAGAACGTGAACTCCATACATCGATCAATGCATTCGATGACCCGGATTACGGATTGCTCCATGACGAGTTGTTCAAAGATAAGATCGTACTGATCGGACCTTATTTCTCAGAATCAAAGGATCTTTTCAATGTCTCCGTCTCCGAAGAGGGATTGAGTAACCGGAACCAGATGTACGGCGTAGAATTGCATGCCAATGTTCTGCAAATGCTCATCGATCAGAAATATATCCACAATGTCTCAGATTTTATTGTACTGCTGTATATTGTGTTTCTCTCAGGCATAACATTCTTCGTCGTGACGATGCTGAAGCAGATCCGGACCCGAAACGCATTTCTTGCTGAAATCGGTGCGCTAACATTCTCCGCGCTGCTTATCGTCGGGATACTTCAATTTTTCTACTACATGTTTTCCGCCCATTCTATCCTGTTTCCGGTCGTCTCACCCATTGCAGCGGTAGTCCTCAACTATTTCGGCAGTGCTGTATACCAATATCTGACCGAACGCAAGCAGAAAACAATGATCAAAGGGATGTTCAGCCAGTATCTCAATCCGTCGGTAGTGAACGAACTGATTGCACATCCTGAAAAACTCCGACTCGGCGGTGAAAAAAAAGAATTGACCGTTTTCTTTTCGGATATCGCGTCGTTCACGAATTTTTCGGAGAAACTTGATGCGGTGGAACTGGTCCACCTGTTAAACGAATACCTGAGTGCCATGACGGACATCATACTGAAACACGACGGCATGCTCGACAAATATGTCGGCGATGCGGTGATGGCAATCTGGGGTGCGCCGATACCGTTGGAAAACAGCGCATTGAATGCGTGCCGGGCTGCGCTGCAGATGCAAAGGAAAACCCAGGAGATCGCCGATCGGTGGAATAAGGAGGGAAAGCCAAATTTGGTAGTACGTATGGGATTGAACACCGATGAAATGGTAGTGGGCAATGTCGGCGGCGCCGGCCGGTTCGATTATACGGTCATCGGCGATGCGGTGAATCTCGGGTCACGGTTGGAAGGAGCGAACAAGACATACGGCACGCACATTCTGATCAGCGAGCGGGCGTATGACCTCGTCAAGGATCAACTGCTGTGTCGCGAATTGGATTTATTGATCGTCAAAGGAAAATCAAAACCAATCCGCGTTTTCGAACTCATTGCCGAACGATCCGAAGAGATCGATCCGGACAAGCATCGTATGATCGATTTATACAATACCGGATTAAAACTCTATCGTGAACGGCGGTTTTCGGAAGCGATGCATTCATTTTACGATGCAATGGAGATCGTCCATGACGACGGACCGTCTCAGTTGTATTTTAGCCGCGCTGAAAAGTATATGAAAAATCCACCGCCTGAAGATTGGAGCGGCGTGTTTGAGATGAAGACGAAATAACGCGGTGATGACCGATCACTCCTGCGCAATGACAATTTCCAATAGAGTGTTTTGATCGTTCACCAGCATCTGAAATTCCTGTTCGTGTCCCTCCTGCAGTAATTCCGATTCAAATATTTTTCCTCCCTTCCGAAAGACAACGACCCGACGCAATAAACCGTTTTCCTCATACACATACGAACAATATTCGATCGTAGCGTTCATCCGTTCCGGCGCACGTGTTATGCGTCGTCCGTTGTGACGCTCTTCCATTTTGAGACGGAGTGAAAGATGACCGATCATACAAATATCTTCCTTCAACAACAGGACTCGTGTACTGTCATCGACGGTGATCGAACGCACTGTCATCGAAGCCGCACGATCGGTGTTGACCAGCCAAAGTGAAATCGACGGAACAGCGCTGCGGCCGGTCACATCGTCCCATCCCGGCGGATAGAGACTGCGAACCGTCGTAATTTCAGGTGATGTTTCTGGTGATCGTTGGTAACGGGGAATCGGTTCGGTAGAGGTGCAGGAGACCAGGAAAAAAATTACCGGGATCGCAGCTGCGGTGAGTAATCGCGGTCCGTGCTGCGATCGCCAATGCATTTATTCCGCACCCCGGCGGTATCGGTCTTCTTCAAGCGTCAGCCGGAGTGAAATGCGATGCGTATTGCCGAGCTGATCGGCAGCATCAAACTTTGCAAAAGAATAATCGATGTCCAGCTTGCGCAGGTGGATTCCGGCGCCGATGGTGATATTGCCGATCTCGTTATAGCCGCCCCGAATTGCAACGACATTTTTATAATCGAATTCCAGTCCTGCTTGCGGATCAATGCTGATCGGTCCGATGTTTGTCATAGCGGAAAAACGACGGTTTTCGAACCGGACATCCGCGCCGATTGTGGGAGTCAGCCGTCCGTTGAAAATTTCGAATGCGTACGCCGCGCCAAGTTTCAGCGTCGGGGATATCAATTCATTTGTTCCGGTGTTCCATGCCACCAGCGTTGTCGTTACATCCTGCAGGTTTGCACCCACAACAAAATCTTTCGCTGCAAGATATTGCACACCCGCGTCGAAACCGATTCCCGTACCGTGGAAGTCGCCGATATTCCGGCGAATGATTTTGAGATTTGCGCCGATAAAGAGATTCTCCGACGAATGTTTCGCATAGGTCAAATAGATAATCCAGTCGCTGGCATTAAAGAATGTGATTGCGCCGTAGTCGGGACGGAGATTTGAGCCATCGTCGAACAGTCCGTTGCCGTTGCTGTCTGCCCATGCTTTGCGTGTATCGGGTATTCCGTCAATGCCGAGACGAATAACACTTATGGCAAACGACGAGGCATTGTATGTCGTTTCTCCCGTTTCAGAATCGACGGTATTTGCGCCGTACGGGACGGCAAAGGCGGCATAGTCGTAATTAATGAGGTTTCCGAAGCGTTCATCATGGGACAGGGCGATCTGGGGATATTCGATACGCGCCAAACCGGCGGGATTCCAATAGCCGGCAGTGACGTCGTTTGCCAGTGCGGCATATGCGCTGCCGACACCAAGTGCACGGCCCCCGATGCCGATGTACATAAATTCGCCGGCATATTTTCCGAACTCCTGTGCAACGCCGGGCACCGCGACAACAGTCATTATGAGCACAACAAGAATCTTTTTCATGCTTCCTCACATATCCGATTCGACGGATAAACGAAAAAGCCGGATCTCTCATCAATACGCGAGTGAAATCCGGCCGATATTGTTAGAGAAAAAAATACTTCGTACGACAGATGGAAAAACTCTCTAACAAATGTTCCCTGTTTTTTCTCCTTAATTCTTCAGAAAGATACAGATTTTTCGAATAAAGTCAAATGGCGTTTACAATGTTCCGTCGTTTGCATTGTCACAGGCGATGGACCAGCACAATTATTGGTGTTTTTTCACACTGACCCACCAGACCCAAATGATAAAGAGCGGTTGCAGCACCAATCTCCACCACATGGATGCCGGATCGTACGAAAGATCCGGCAACGCCGGCTGTGAAATAGCAACATAAATATTGGCGGGAAAAATTCCGATCAACAGTGCGATGAGAGAAATTCCGGAACGTCGCCGAATGAGGGGTATCTGAAGGCCAATTCCCAAAGCGATTTCTGCAAGACCGGTCAGGACGATGAGAATATCCTTCATTGGAATAAACGGTGGCATCATAGCAAGATAGAATTCGGGGATAACGAAATGCAGCACACCGGCAACGACAAAAAACAGCGTGGCAGCCCATCGCAGGGTTATCACAATCCATGATGTTCGATCAGAGCTTTCCGGAATCATTCCAACGCTTCCTTGAGCAATTTCTCCTGCTCGGATTGATGACGTTTTAATGTTCCTGTTGCCGTGCTCGCCGATGCGGCACGTCCGCAATAGCGGAGCCGCTGGCCGGGAAGGATCACGTCCCGCAGGCGGTCTGCCAGAAAATTCCATGCTCCCATGTTCTGCGGTTCTTCCTGCATCCAGACAATTTCTTCGGCATTCCGATATTTCTCAACGATCTCTTTCAATTCCGTATCCGGGAACGGGTAGAACTGTTCCAGACGAACCAGGGCTGTCCGATCGATCTTCGATTCCTGCATGAATTGCACTGCGTCATAATACACCTTTGCGGAGCAGAGCACCACCCGTCGTGCGGAACCGGCGTCACATTGCGGATCGTCGATGACCCGCCTGAATTTACCGTCGGTGAATTCGTGGACCGGTGAATTCACCAGCGGATGCCGCAACAGGCTCTTCGGAGTCATCAGAATCAGCGGCCGACGCTGTGCGTCCCGCATCTGCCGTCGCAGCGCATGGAAGTATTGCGCCGGCGTCGAGAGATTGCATACCTGCATATTGTCTTCCGCGCACAATTGGAGATACCGCTCCAACCGAGCGCTGGAATGTTCCGGTCCCTGCCCTTCGTATCCGTGGGGAACCAGCAAGACAAGATCGCACGGCTGTTGCCATTTCGCTTCGGATGCGGCGAGGAACTGATCGATGATGACCTGGGCGCCGTTTGCGAAATCGCCGAACTGCGCTTCCCAGACGACCAGCGACAGCGGATCGGTGACGCTGTATCCGAATTCATAGCCGAGAATTGCGTACTCCGACAGCAGACTGTCGAATACATTGAACGGCCCCTGCCCTTCGCGGATATGCTGCAACGGAATAAAATCTTTTCCCGTATTCGCATCGAAGAGTTTTGCGTGACGGTGGCTGAACGTCCCGCGTCCGACATCTTCCCCGCTGACGCGAACGCCGTTTCCTTCATAGACCAATGTGCCGAACGCCAGCGCTTCCGCATGTCCCCAATCGATCCTTGTTTCACGGTCGATATGACGGCGATGCTCCAGCATCTTCACCAGCTTGGGATTGACGGCAAATTCCTGCGGTACAGTTCCGAGTCGTACAGAAACTTCTTTGAGCGCGTCGAACGTCACTTTCGTTTCTTTGAACGGCTGCATTGCTTCGATTTGCTCCTGCGTCACGGCAAGTGCAATCTCCGCTTTCATATGCATCTCCCGTTTTTGGGATGCTTCATGCGCCCGTTCGAACCGCTGTTTCGCCTCCGACTGCAATTGTTCGTATTCCTCTCGCGTCATTTCTTTGTCGAGAATCAGCCGTTCACCGTACATCTCCCGTGTCGAGCGATGGGATTTGATCTTTTTATACAACAGCGGCTGTGTGTAACTCGGTTCATCCCCCTCGTTATGGCCGTACTTCCGGTAACAGAACATGTCGATCACGACATCCTTTTTGAATGCTGTACGGTACGCCACCGCCAGTGCGGCAACGCGTGCGCATGCCTCGGGATTGTCGCCGTTAACATGAAAGATCGGCGCCTGTACCATCTTTGCAACATCAGTACAGTATGGAGTTGATCTCGCATCATCCGGCGAAGTCGTGAATCCGATCTGATTATTGATGATAATATGGATTGTACCGCCGGTGCGGTACCCTTTCAACTGCGAGAGATTCAGCGTTTCCGCAACGATTCCTTGTCCCGCGAACGCTGCATCGCCATGTACCAGCAGCGGCACCGCTTTGTTCCGTTCGGTATCGCCGGCACGATCTTGCATAGCACGGACCATTCCTTCCACCACCGGATTCACCGCTTCAAGATGACTCGGATTCGGAGCAACCTCGACCGTAATATCTTTTCCGCTCAGGGTCCTATGCGTGCCATGTGCGCCAAGGTGATATTTCACATCGCCGGAGCCTTGAATGGTTGTCGGATCGATACTGCCGTCGAATTCTGAAAATATCTTGGCGAGCGACTTTCCGATTACATTGGCAAGTATGTTCAGACGTCCGCGGTGCGCCATACCGATCACCGCCCGCGCAGCTCCCTGATTGGCGAGTTCGTCCAACAACACATCGACGATTGACACAAACGATTCGGCCCCTTCGAGCGAAAACCGTTTGTGACCGACAAATTTCGTGTGCAGATACCGTTCAAAACCTTCGGCGTGAATCAGTTTTTTGAGAATCTGGATTTTTCGTTCGCGCGGCAACAGAGCCCGATTGCGCGACGGTTCCATCTTTTGAATCAGCCATTTCTTCTGCTCCGGATCCTGAATATTCATGAACTCCACGCCGATCGAACCGCAATAGGTAGCGTACAAGACATCGAGGATCTCTCGCAATGTCGCGCGGGAATACCCCTCCTTGTTCGTGAAGAGAAACTCACGGTCCAGGTCCCAGACGGTCAGGCCGTAATATCCGGGATCAAGTTCAGGATGGTTTCTCGGTTCATCCAACAGCGGATCAAGATGGGCGATCAGGTGCCCCCGCACACGGTATGCATTAATAAGTTGCTGCACGCGTGATTGTTTCTCCACGTACTCATCCGAGGCGGTTCCGCCGATTGCCACCGCGTTGATATCCGCAGCCCATTTGACGGGACTGAGCGGAATGCGAAGATCGGAGAAAATCTCTTCGTAAAAGCGCTCTTCACCGACAAGCAATGTGTGGATGTATTGGAGGAATTGTCCCGATTCCGCACCCTGAATAATCCGGTGATCGTACGTGCAGGTAATGTTCATTACTTTGCTGACGCCGAGCGACGAGAGCGTTTGCGGCGACATACCCTGATGTGCGGCATCGTAGCCTATCGCACCGGCGGCTATGATGGAACCCTGGCCCGGCATTAACCTCGGCACCGACGACACCGTCCCGACCGTTCCGGGATTTGTCAACGAAATGGATGTACCTTGAAAATCACCCGGATCGAGTGCAGACCGTCGGGATTTATCGATAATCGAATCGTACGCATCGACGAATCCAGCAAAATCCATTTCGTTTGCGTTCTTGATATTCGGCACCAACAGCGTCCGCGATCCGTCCTTCCGTGTCATATCCACGGCGATGCCGATATTAATCTGTAATTTCTCATCTTTAAACGCCTGGCCTTCCACTCGAGTGAATGCGGCGTTGATGTTCGGATATTTTTTTAATGCCTTTACAATCGCCCATGCAACAATGTGCGTGTACGAAATTTTACCGCGCGAACGGGATGTAAGATATTTATTCAGCAGGGAACGATTCTCGTCCAGAACCTTGACGGGGATAACTCGCAACGATGTTGCCGTGGGAAGCGTTAACGACGCTTCCATATTTTCCACGATCTTTGCCGCTACGCCGCTGATCGCCGAAAGTTGCTTGTGAACAACGGCCAGCGACGGCACCGGGACCGTTTGTTTTGACGATTTTGCCTGGGCTGGCACCGCAGCCGGGACCGCATCGGGGGATGATTTTTTTGATTCCGTTCGCTGCAGCAGATGCACTTCGCCGGACGATACGACGTCAGCAAACAATTGCTGCCACGTTTCGTTGACCGAAGCGGGATCTTCCAGATATTGCTGAAGGACGTCCCAGACATAGCTCGTGTTAGGGCCGAATGATTCCAGCACCTGCTCGAACTTCTCAGATATTCCGTTCTTTGACATATATTTTTAACGAAAGCACAAAAAAAATGATGGACTCCGATGTAAGAAAAAAAGTCCACCGGTATTTACAAAACGAATTGGGACTAAAATATACGATTTTCTGCCGTCGAACAAAAGTTGTATTTCATTTCGTTTTTGCTGATTTTCAACAGTCCAAATGATAAACACCAAATCGATATTTTTTGTTCTGATAGTTGCCGTCACTGTTGTTTCGCAGGGACAAATCGTTTCTTCGGATTCCGTTACCGTTGTACCGGGAAACCATTATCAAGCCGGACCGATCAAGCGGTTCCTGTTCGGCGATCATTGGAGGGATCTCTGGGCTATTCCGGTCACTGTCCCCGTACTGGATCTCGACAAAACCGCCGGTGGATTGATACCGACAAAACGCGGCGGGGGATTTCAGACGAGATCGCTGCAATTCATCGGTCGTGACGGGAAGGAATATAAATTCCGTTCGCTGGACAAAGATCCCGGCAGATTGCTCCCTGAGGAATTATTGGATACTTTCGTCAAGGATCTCGTCCAAGATCAGATCAGCTGGACCCATCCCTTCTCCGCCGTCATTGCAGCGCCGATTGTTGATGCTGCGGGAATTCTGCAGGCGACACCCCGCATGGTAGTACTACCGGATTCTCCGGCACTGGGAGAATTCCAAAAAGATTTTGGCGGCTTGCTCGGCACTTTCGAAGAAAATCCGGACGACAAAGGATCCGTCGTTTTTGCAGGGGCGGATAAAATCAAAGGATCGTATTCCCTCATTCGTGAACTGAATGACGATAATGACGAAGTTGTCGATGAGAAGGAATTTCTTACCGCACGGCTGGTCGACATTTTTATCGGCGATTGGGACCGGCATATCGATCAATGGAAATGGGCGGGATATAAAAAAGAAGGAAAACGAATTTGGAGGCCGATTCCGCGAGACCGCGATCAGGCATTGGCGAAGATCGACGGATTAATTCCGTGGCTGATCGTTCTCTCCGTCAAGCAGATAGAAAGTTATGACAATATCTTTCCGTTGATCGACGATCTTACCTGGTCCGGGCGACATCTGGACCGCAGATTCCTTTCCGGCTTGAATAGAGAAGAATGGAAGAATGTTACGTCATGGCTTGTTGACCGGCTTACCGATTCACTGATCGCTTCCGCTGTCCGACTCATGCCGCAGGAACATCTTGCGCTGGAGGGACCTGCCATCGAAAATATCCTTCGGGAACGACGCGACCGTTTACACGAAATCTCCATGAAATTTTACGAATTGTCCGCACGGTATGTCGATATCCATTGCAGCAACAAAAATGAATATGTCGAAGCGGTCCGGAATGACGACCGGAGTGTTGACATCACCGTTTGGAAGCGTGATAAGACGACCGGGAAACCGATGGACGATCCGATTTACCGCCGCAGATTCTCTGCGGAAGAAACAAACGAAATCCGGATATATCTAAAGGATGGAGACGACATCGCTCATCTTTCCGGTAATGTCGCTTCCAGCATCGACATACACGTGGACGGCGGCGAAGGGAAAGATGTCATTGTCGATGAATCCGTTGTGCGCGGCGGCGTGCTGGATTATATTCCCGGAATTGTTCCCGCCGCACAGACATTCGTCTATGATACCGGTAAAAAGACGGTAGTACGAGGACAATCATCCACCACGATTATCGACCACACATTCCCGCTGTTTGAGTCGGATACGGCAATGGTCGAACCGTACAGGGATTTCGGATTTGATTTTCGTCCTCTGGCAGTAGCAGCATATAATTCCGCCGACGGAATCATTCTTGGCGGAGGTCAAACAGTGTTCGCGTATGGTTTCAAATACGATCCGTATTTTTATCGAATGGATCTGAGCGCTGCCTATGCAACAAATCACGAAGCATTCCGGATTGATTATCGCGGCCTCTTTAGGACATACAATCGACACCTTCACTACATTCTCGATATCCGATTATCCGGCATCGAGGTCTTACGCTTCTTTGGAAAAGGGAATTCATTCTCGCTGCCACATTCCCCCGATGATGAAGAATATTATAAAGTAAAGCAGGGGCAATACATTCTTCATCCGCAGGTGAAATACGGTTTTACGGACCGATTATCGATTATCGGCGGAATCCTGCTCAAGCATAGTGATATTCTCCTCGAAGATTCAACGTTCATCACTACGCTTCTCCCCTACGGTACTGAAAATATGACGATCATGAGTCTGCAGGGTGAAGCGGAATGGGATACGCGCGATCATTCTGTTTTTCCGACGGCGGGTTCATTCATCCGATCCGGCCTCTATCATTTCCCGAAAGTGTTGAGCAGCAGGTCAGAATTCACACGATCATATCTCGATATGCGTACCTATGTTACGACATCGCTCTTTTCGACGACAACGCTGGCGTTCCGTCTGTTTGCGGAAAATATCTCCGGCACATATCCGTTTTTCGAAGGTTCATTCCTGGGCGGTACGGAGTCTGTCCGCGGATTTGAAAAGCAACGCTTCTCCGGCGATGCCAGCATTTCACTCCATGCCGAATCGCGATTTAAAATTGCGACGATCAGGGTACTTCTGCCGTTTCATCTCGGCGGAACTCTCTTTGCGGAAACCGGACGGGTATTTGTACGGGGCGAACGTTCGTTGCTCTGGCACTCCGGATTCGGAGCGGGCCTCTGGACGTATGCAGTGGACAAAAATCTGACTGTTGCTCTTTCCGTCGCACGGTCTCGAGAACAGGTTGAAGGGTACGTGACGACTGGATTTACGTTCTAATCGACGACTGGGATGGTCGCAGAAATTTTATTTCTTTGTTATGAAGTACTTATGTACCCTCTCCGCTAATTGCTTCAGTATCGGTCTTGCCTTCTCTTCTTCTAACGGCAAAAAACACGCAATGACGTAACGGGTGTTTCCATCATCCACGATACCGACATCGTGTGTCCAGCTGGAATACCAACCGGTCTTATGATAAAACATCGCCTGATGCGGTAATCCGGGAGAGAGTTTCGTCGTATCCAACTGCCGTCCGAGGTAAGACTTCATTTGCTGGCTTACCCACGGATTGATTAGCTGATCCGTATAAATTCTGTAGAGGAAATCCGCCGCGTGCAATGCGCATGTTTCTGTCGAGCGCACTTTCACATAGGCAGAATCCTCGAATTTGCGGCTGAGAAATTTTCTTGTCACTTCGCTTCCCTTCCACCCATACTCATGCATCATTGCATTGATATTCTCGCGTCGTGCAATATCGATGAGGCAATTGGCAGCCGAATTGTCGCTCCGCGTGATCATCAGATCGAGCAGATACGCGACGGTGACCGTATCGCCGTCCCGGATCAACGGCCGTGGATCCCACGACAATTCACGGGATCGGTCAACATCATTGGGAGATCGTACGACAATTGGATTCGTCATGAATTGTTTTTCCTGCGATACCTGTCGTAATATCTCCGCCGCAACGTACATTTTATATACCGAGGCGGGATAAATGAAATTGTCAAAATGGACACCGCCGAGCAGAGGTGTCTTTCCGGTTAAGTCGATAACGGCGAATGAAATCTGTTCCATCCCATCCTCACCTGTATCGAATTCCTTATTGATGCCGAGCTCAGTTGCGATGCCGGCCATGGCAGCGGAAAGCGACGAGTCATAATGAAGATACGATGGAATGACTGTGTTCTGTGCGTATGCAATCGGGAAAACGAGGAGAAGGTAAAGAAGTGTTTTCATATGCTTGTGTGACACTATCCGCTGCACCCACGGATATCGTCATTCTGTATTCGAAAAAAATAGGATCCCTCCATTGATGGAGAGTCCTCCTGAAGCGTTATTGTCTCACCAATTTTTTATAATGGATCCGATGCGGCTGGTCAGCGGCAATGCCGAGTTTTTTCCTGCGAAACTCTTCGTATTCGGAATAATTTCCGTCGAACCACTGCACCTGGCTCTCCCCTTCGAATGCGAGAATGTGTGTCGCGACACGATCGAGAAACCAGCGATCGTGCGAGATGACAACGGCGCATCCGGCAAATTCTCCCAATGCTTCTTCCAGGGCTCTCAGCGTATTCACATCGAGATCGTTTGTCGGTTCGTCCAGAAGCAAAACATTCGCTTCCTGTTTCATCGTCTTGGCGAGATGAACCCGGTTCCGCTCTCCGCCGGAAAGTTGGCCAACGCGCTTCTGTTGGTCGCTGCCGCTGAAATTAAACCGTGCAACATATGCGCGGGAGTTCACTTCGCGTGTACCGAAGCGAAGCAATTCTTCACCGCCGGAAATCTCTTCCCAAATCGTCTTGTCGGGATCGAGCGGACGGTTTTGGTCGACATAGGCGAGTTTCACAGTATCCCCAACGGTAATTTTTCCGGTATCGGGTTTTTCCTGTCCGGTAATCATCCTGAACAACGTGGTTTTACCGGCACCGTTCGGTCCTATCACGCCGATGATTCCGCCGGGCGGAAGATCAAAATTCATATTTTCATACAACAAATTATCGCCGAACGCTTTGGCGACATTTTCCGATTTAATCACCACATCTCCCAGGCGGGGACCTTTGGGAATGAAGATTTCGATCTCTTCGTTGCGTCGCTCATGCTCTTCGGTGAGCATTTGTTCATACGATGCGATACGCGCCTTGCTTTTTGCGTGACGGCCTTTCGGATTCATCCTCACCCATTCCAATTCCCGCTTCAATACTTTTTGCCGTTTCGATTCCTGTTTCTCTTCGACTTCAAGACGTTTTTGTTTCTGCTCCAGCCAGGAGGAATAATTTCCTTCGAACGGAATTCCTTCCCCGCGATCAAGTTCCAGTATCCATCCGGCGACATTGTCGAGAAAATACCGGTCATGCGTCACGGCCAGTACGGTTCCTTTGTACTGCGCCAAATGCTGTTCCAGCCAGGATACCGATTCCGCATCCAGATGGTTTGTCGGTTCATCCAGCAGTAATACATCGGGTTCCTGCAGCAACAGTCTGCAGAGTGCCACCCGCCGTCGTTCACCGCCGGAGAGGACCTTTACCGGAGTTTCGCCGGAAGGACAGCGCAAGGCATCCATAGCCTGTTCCAATTTACTGTCAAGATCCCATGCATTGATGTGATCAATCTTTTCCTGAAGTGTTCCCTGTTTTTCGAGCAACTTGTCAAAATCGGCATCCGGATCGGCAAACTTGGCGGTGATCGCTTCATATTCCTTCAACAGGTTCACCGTTTCCTGCACACCTTCCTCAACGATCTCCTTCACCGTTTTTTCCGGATCGAGTTCGGGTTCTTGCGACAAATAACCGAAGGTAATCCCTTTTTGTGCATTGATCGTTCCGAGATAGTCTTTATCAACTCCGGCGATGATCTTTAACAGCGTCGATTTTCCCGCGCCATTCAATCCAAGCACGCCGATCTTTGCCCCATAATAGAAAGACAGGTAGATATCTTTTAAGACCTGCTTGTTCGGTTTGTGCACCTTGCCGACACCGATCATCGAAAAAATTATTTTTGTATCGCTCACAGTACGTCCTTCTGATGCTGTAAATAAAGCGGAGTCCACACGACCGGCGGACTCCGTTGATAAGAATTGTATCAATATATGAAAATTTCACCGTACAGACACGATATATCACACGTCACACGGGATAAAATGACTCCTGCTCATTCCTTGCTTCTCTCTCGGTAGTTCCTTATTTTTTGAAACCAATCACAACTCGAAAAGAGCCAATGGAACAATCACTCCTCACTCTCGAAAATCTCAAATCCGCGTCGGCGTTTAAATATGTGGCCGATGTGAATTTGAACGCAATTCTCAAGATGTGTCGAGAAGAGAGATTTGCCGCCAATACCGTCGTTTTCCAGGAAAATACCCGCGGAGAGCGATTGTATCTTATCCTCGATGGCAAGATCAAGATCTCTAAAGTGACAAAGTATGGAGCGGAAACAGTTCTTGCCCATCTTACCAAGGGAGATTTTTTCGGAGAGATGGAGCTGTTGGACGATCAGGTGCGGTCTGCTCGGACGATGGCCGTGGAGAACACGGTGTGCGCCAGCATCAGCAAACAGGATTTTGATAATCTCTTGAAATCGAACAACATCATCCAATTGAACATATTGCGGAATGTTACGAAGCGGTTACGCGCTGCCGATCAGACGATCGTACAGGAGCTGGACCGGACGGTGGAGATATCGAAGCAGCACATAAATAAGTTAAACACCCTGATCGATGCTGCAAAGACTGTCAATTCGACACTCGATCTCGATAAATTGCTCGATGTAATTCTAGAAACGGCGATTAAATCAATCGCCTCGGATCGCGGTACATTATATCTGGTTGATGAATTAAAAGGTGAGATCTGGTCGAAAGCCCTACGCGGCACAGAAGTGATTGAGATACGGCTGCCGCTCGGCAAAGGACTAGCCGGCTATGTGGCAAAGACGGGCGAGATCGTGAACATACCCGATGCTTACAACGATCCCCGCTTTAATCCCGAAGTGGACAAAAAGACCGGTTACCGCACGAATAATATGCTCACCATGCCGATGCGCAATCGCGACGGCAAGATTATCGGCGTCTTTCAAATGTTAAACAAAAAAGGGGGACCGTTTACTCCGCAGGACGAGGAGTTCCTGAACGCCCTTTCCATTCACGCTTCCATTGCCATCGAAAATGCCCGGATGGCCCAAGAGATGGTGAACAACGAACGACTATCCGCCGTCGGACGCATGGCCAGCACAATCATCCATGACATCAAGAATCCGATGGGAACGCTGCGGGTGTATGCTCAGGTAATGAAGAAGAAATCGGGGAACGAAGAGGCGGCAAAAATGGCGGACGAGATGATCCATCAGGTCGACCGATTTGTCAATATGGCGCAGGAAATTCTCGACTTCAGCCGGGGTGTGAGCGCAACGAACATGGAAAATGTGGTGTTCGAGGATGTTATGGAGGGAGTTCTGATGTTCATCGAAAAAGACCTCACCAAGAACAACGTCAAATTAGAAAAGCACCTTAATTTCAAGGGAACAGTAAAACTCGACCAGGATAAAATGGTCCGGGTATTCTATAATATCGCCAGCAACGCACGCGATGCCATGCCGAACGGCGGATCGCTCTCCGTCTCAACCGAGGATATCGGCGGAATGGTGAAGATCGAATTTACCGATACCGGCACCGGTATGCCGGAAGAGGTAAAACGGAGAATCTTTGAGCCGTTTGTGACCTATGGAAAGAAACACGGAACCGGTCTCGGCATGTCCATTGTTAAAAAAGTGATTGACGATCACAAAGGGAAAATCGAGATCGACAGCGAACTCGGCAAAGGGACAACGATCAGAATGATGTTCCCCGCAGCTGTCGAATGAATTCAATAGAATCACTGTTGAAAACAAAAAACCGGATCGATCATCCGGTTTTTTTATTGGTAAATTTTCAGGCTGCACTTACTTCGGATTTTTCCTCAATTCAATTTCCATTGCGGCCAATGCGGCACTTTCGTATCCGCTTTGCACTGCCCCTTCGATGGTGGCGGGGAGTTTTGTATCTGTCCAATCCCCTGCGATAAAGAGATTGTTCACCGCCGTTCGGGCAGCGGGACGTTGCGGTTCGATTTCTATGCTCGGCGAGAAGGTCGCGCGTTTTTCTTTCATGACCAGGGAATGAACGATTGCAGCCAATGATGCGGCGGGATAGAACTGTTTCAATTCTTCATGCGCTATCGTCACAAGGTTTTCTTTACTTTTTCCGATGAGATCGCGTGCACCGCTGACCACCAGGGAGAGATACATCAAGCCTTCTCTTTTTCTGCCGTAAATTGCGGTTTTGTTGAACACCCAATGGATGCGTGAACCGATAAGAGCGGAGAATTTTTCCTCAACAAAATGTGCATCAAACCAAAGGTGAATTGTAATAATCGGCGACGATACAAACGCGCCGATATTTCCTGCCACGGACAATGCTGCATCGGAAAAAAGCCGGGGAAAGTCGAAATACGGCACCGCGGAGATTACCGTCGCGGGGATTAATACTTCGCCGTTTTCCAACGTAACCGATTCCACGGCGTTGCTATTAATCTCGATATTTTTAACCGACGAATTCAACACTATCCTGCCCCCCCGCAGACGGATATACGATTCGGCGCCATCGATCAAGACCGAACTCAAACCGCGCTTTGGAATCACCATTGATGAATTCTGCCGCGCTCCAAAAAATGCACTCTTGAGCACTTTGACAAACATCGCTGCGGAAATATCCGCTGGCGAGTCGTTCAACGCACCAATGGCGATAATGTTCCAGAGGTATTCTTTATTTTCCGGCGGCTGTTTCATTTCATCCAGCCATTGTTCGACGGTGATGGAATGAAGATGACGGTCCGTATCGGGATTTCTGATGAGCAATTCAATGCCGACTCTCAGCAAACGAATCCGGTGGGTCCAGCGAAGAATGGTGAGCCGCAATAATCCGGAAAGGATATGAAACGGTGCCGGAAGGCGGCCGGAGTGCAATATCCCTGTCTGCTTTCCTTTACGGCGAAAAAGAATGGTAAGGCGTTTCTGGATCTCGACCTCATCAATCGTGCCGATCGTTCGCAGATACCGGAGCGTCGAATGATAACACCCCATCATCAGATGCTGGCCATTATCGACATCGTCACCTGTTTCCGGATGGACGAAGGAATAGGTTCTTCCGCCAAGATGCTGCTTTTGTTCAACGAGTACAACAGAATGGCCGCGGCGAACCAGATCGACGGCGGCGGACAATCCCGCCATACCTCCGCCGATAATCACCGCATCCGGAGCGTTATCGCTTACGATTGTTCCACCAGACACGGGATGTGATGAGGATTTTTGTGAAGTTCGAGACTCGGAAACGGTGCGCATAAACATTATAGTCTGCACGTTCAATATCCTGCAGCAGCCGGAAATAGATCTCCTGCATAATCAACGCAGCAATGAACAGCGGTTTATCCTCTTCGGAAAGATGTTTGAGTGCTTCGGTAAAATACATTCTGGCCCGGTCGGCTTCGAACTTCATGAGTTTTCGGAATTTGTCGTTATAGACACCGGAAAAGAGTTCCTCTTCGGTATAACTGAATGCGACAAGATCTTCCTGCGGAAGATAGATTCTTCCTTTCTTTGCATCGGCGGCCACATCCCGGAGGATGTTCGTCAACTGCAAAGCGAAACCGAGATTAACGGCGTATTCCTTGGCGCCGTCGTTCCGGTATCCGAAAATCTCGGTGCTGATCAAACCGACAGTGGACGCAACGCGATAACAGTACAGTTTCAGATCCTCGAACGTCGCGTAGCGGAAATTGATGAGGTCCATTTCCATGCCGGCAATGAGATCGTGAAAATGGGTCAGCGGAATTTTGAAATGTGCTATGATGCGCGAAAGGCGGTTGACTAGAGCATACTCCGATTCGCCTTCTATCCCTTTTTCGAACTCCTTTGCCCACGACAGGAGCCGCTGGCGTTTGACCGGAATGCTTTCTTCTTCATCGACGATATCGTCCGCAATGCGGCACCAGGCGTACACGATGTTGATCGCTTCTCGCTTTGGTTTTGGAAGCAGCAAAAAGGAATAATAGAAATTACTCCTCTTGTTCTGTTCCAGCACATATGTCGTCAACAAATGTTCCATAGTTATCGCATCGCCCTCCACACAATGAGCAAGGAGTCAAATACCGTCAATGACGGCCGGACATGCCGAGTATCATATCCCAGTGCTTCGATTTTTTCCAAAATTCTCATGCCGCCGTGCCAGATCAGCTTCAATTCGAAACGGAGATCGTTGTGGACCAAGAAGAATAATTCTTTTCCCTGACCGAAGATCTGACGGGTCCGTTCGACCTGCGATTTCATCAGTCGCACCATCGCCTCCTTTTTGTTCTGTCCCGCCAGATCCTGGCGGCTGAGGCCATATTCCGTCAATTCCTTCGCGGGAATATAGAAACGATTCCGACGTGTATCAATAGAAATATCCTGCAGAAAATTCGTCAATTGCAGTGCGGTGCAAATGTGATCCGACAGGAGATCATTTCGAGAATTCGAAGAATTGAAAATCTTCAACATGATTCTGCCGATAGGATTTGCCGAACGGCTGCAATAACCGATGATCTCATCGAATGTTTGATATTCCGGATTGCCGGTATCCTGATTGAATGCGCTGATCAAATCCTTGAAATACTGTACCGGAATCCGATACCGGCGAATCACCGACGCGAGGCCGGAGAAGAATTCGTCTGCAACGGTTCCGTTGAGACTATCCACCAACAATAATTCCCAATCACTGAGTTTTTGAACCCGTTCGCTTCGGTCCATCGTTCCTTCATCGGCAATATCATCAGCAACACGGGCGAATGCGTACACCAGATGGACCGCCTCACGATACCGTGCGGGAATGAATCGAGACCCGACGGGAAAATTTTCGTAATGTGTGCGTGCCAATTTCTGCAGACGGACGTCCATAAAGAGATTTGACTATCTTTTCTTCATTTATTGTGCAAATTCGATGATGAATACGAAAAATTACTGAAAAATCCGGAAGATCCCTAACATTATCGGAAGTGAGACCTCAGAAAGTGCGCAAACAAAGGGTATTAACGTCCGGTTGTCAATTGATTCTCGGCATCACTTATTGTACCTTTGTTCACAATTTTCAAGGAACGCTCAATGACTCTACGCACCGAAATTTTACGCAAAGCACAAACACACGTCCGGTCACTTTTTCAACAACACAAGTCATTCCCGGGTCTCTATCATAATTTCGATCATACCGAAGAAGTGGTCCGCAACGCGACGGAAATCGCAGAGAATATGGATCTCTCGCGCACCGACACAGAAATTATACTCCTGGCGGCATGGTTTCACGACACCGGATACCTGGAATCACCCAAAGACCATGAGGAGCGGAGTGCATTGAATGCCGCCGAGTTTTTGCGTTCCGCCAAGTATCCGAAGGAGAAAATCGACGCCGTCATCGGATGCATTGGGGCAACAAAACTTCCGCAATCGCCAAACAATTTGCTAGAACAAATTATGTGCGATGCGGACCTGCTCCATCTTGGAAAGAAGGACAGTCTGAAGAAGGGTGAGTTACTGCGATTGGAAGTGGAAAAGATGACCGACCGGCGAATGTCCGAAGAACAATGGCTCCGGCAGAGCATCGGTTTCTTTAAAGACCATTCCTATCACACGACATATGCAATCAGGGAATACAGCGACCGGCGCGATCAAAACCTGAGCAAACTCGAAAAGCGGCTGCGCAAACTGGAATCTCGCCGCACCGATCAGGAGCACAAGACGGAAAAAACAATGATGAAGGAAAAGCGTCCGGGACGCGGCATAGAAACAATGTTCCGTATCGCTTCGCAGAATCACATGGAGTTAAGCTCCATCGCCGACAACAAGGCAAACATTATGATCAGTGTCCCTTCGATCATTATCTCCATTGTCATGACAGTGTTGCTGCGCAAACTGAACGAGAATCCCGAACTGTTAATCCCGACGTTTCTGTTGCTGGTAACCTGTGTGGCAACGATTGTCTTTGCCATTCTTTCCACCAGACCGAAAATAACGTCCGGCCGGTATTCGCGTGAGGAGATTGCGGAGAAAAAGATCAATCTGCTTTTTTTCGGTAATTTTTTCGGTATGAAGTACGGCGACTTCCATTGGGGTATAAATGAAATGATGAAGGATAAGGATTTGCTCTACGGCGCCTTAACCAAAGACATCTACTATCTGGGGCAGGTACTAGGAAAAAAGTATCGCTATCTTCGGATAAGTTACAATATTTTTCTGTACGGTATGGTCGCTTCGGTCGTTGCATATCTCGCGGCTTTTGTTCTGTACGGCTTTTATTTGTAACGCGCTTACCACCGCGGCATTCTATTCCATTTTTTGGCATGGCGGTCCCATATTCTCCCTCGTAAATTATGAACCTGCGTCAGTTCGATATATTCACGTTCTTCGCGGAATCCCTTATCATTAAGGATCGGCAGTACCATAACCGGGATGTCAGCTGGCTGGCGTTCAACCACCGGGTGTTGCAGGAAGCGCGGGATACCCGGAATCCGTTGTATGAGCGATTAAAGTTCCTGGCAATCTATTCGTCGAATCTTGACGAATTTTTCCGCGTGCGGGTGGCATCACTGAAGAGCCTGCAACGAATCAAGAAAAAGACCAAAAAAAAATACGATATCGATCCGGTTTCGCTGCTCGACGAAATCAATCGGATTGTGAAAAAGCAGCAGGAGGAGTACGGTGAAACGTTCCGGAATGTTTTACTCAAAGAAATGCGCGACCATAAGGTATTTTTGATCTCTGAAAAAGAGGTGAAAAGTGACCATGAGCCGTTTCTCAACGATTTCTTTAAAGAGCAGATTCTTCCCCACGTTAAAACCTATGAAGTCTCGAAGCCGAGAACCGAACTGTTTCTGCAGAACAAACAATTGTATTTGGCAGTGCAGTTGAAGAGAAAGGATGACCCTGCCGCACCGCGTGAACATGCCATCGTCGAATTGCCGACCGCAGTGGTACCACGATTCATCACCTTGCCTTCCGCCGGCGAGAAAATCCAGGTTATGTTTCTCGATGATATTGTTCGTATCTATCTTCCGTATATCTTCCCTCAATACGCGATCGGTACTGCGTATTGCATTAAACTGACGCGCGACGCGGAACTGTATTTCGAGGATGAGTTTACGGGCGATACCGTGGAAGTGATCAAAAAAGCGGTCAAGACAAGAAAAACCGGTGCGCCGTCCCGATTCCTTTTTGATGCGACCATGCCGGCGGAGCTTCAGTCGATACTTAAGCGTTCGCTGAAGTTGACGGACAAAGAGATGATTCCCGGAGCCCAATATCACAACTTCAGCGATTTCTTTTCCTTCCCGAATCCCGAAAAGCGCCTGCCTGAATACGATCCGCTCCCCCCATTGGACCATACGGCGATGTTGGAATTCCCTTCGCTGTTCACTGCCATCCGGGAAAAAGATTGGATGCTGCATTACCCGTATCATTCCTACGAACCGGTCATTCGTCTTTTGGAGGAAGCTTCCCTCGATCCGAATGTCAGCCAGATCAGGATCACACTGTATCGTGTTGCTGCATCGTCTCGAGTCGTTGCGGCGTTGATTGCGGCAGCCGCAAATAAAATAGAAGTTGTGGTCTATGTTGAGTTGATGGCGAGATTCGACGAAGAATCGAACATCTTCTGGGCGGAAGAATTGAAGAATGCCGGAGCCAAAGTGTTGTACGGACTGCCGAAACTCAAAGTTCATGCGAAACTTTGTCTTATTACCAGAACGGAAGGGACCGTAAAACGCCGCTACGGCTACCTCAGTACGGGAAATTTCAACGAAAAGACTGCGCAGGTCTATACCGACCATGGGCTTTTTACATCGGATATCCGTATCACCAAAGAGATGTTCGAAGTTTTTAAATTCCTCAATCATAAAACCCGTTCCATAAAAACGAGCCATCTGCTTGTAGCACCGTACTCGCTGCGTGAACGTCTTCTGGAAATGATCCGGTATGAGAGAGATCAGGCACGAAAAGGAAAAATCGGTTCAATTTTTCTGAAGGCAAACAGTATAGAGGACCGTGAATTGATCGATGCGCTGTACGAAGCAAGCAGTGCAGGTGTCACTGTGACGCTGTTGATACGCGGAATCTGTTGTATTATCGCCGGCGAAAAGACCTTTAGCAAAAACATCACCGCAATGAGCATTGTCGGCCGTTTTCTGGAGCATGACCGGATCTATTTCTTTCATAACGGCGGCAATGATCTCATCTATATTTCTTCCGCCGATTGGATGAGGAGAAATCTCAATCGCCGGATTGAAGTTGCTATTCCGGTATTTGATGCAGGATTAAAAAGAGAAATCAAGGAAATGATATCGATCCAGTTAATGGATACCGTGAAAGCGAGGATGATCGACAAAAATCTAAAGAATACATATAAACGATCGGAAGTAAACAAGCCGGTCGAATCCCAGGTCGAGATCTATCATTATCTGCAAATGAAAAACTCACCGAATCCTGATTGAAAAGATTTCCGTACCATCCGTATCGTTGCCTGCTTCAACCACGCGAACAATCACGCCGCCGCTTCTGTAAATATCCATTCTCATGAATCCGGGCGCACGACGGGCAAAAATCGTGTTCTCCCCCGTGGACAGTGAAGCAAGATGACCCGACATTCCGTATCCGCTGATCAGGTGATAATAGCCGGACCGCGGCTCCAAGATCTGCAGTGTATGTTCGTGGCCCGACACATACGCCATCGGCGGATGCAGGGAAAGCGTACTATCCAATTGACGGCGCAATTCATCGTACTGTGAACCGGAAAAGTCCTGCTGTGTAATACCCCACATTCGCGACAGCGGGTACGCCGAACCGATTCCCGGCAGCGGGAGCCACAACCATGACGCCACATGTCGCATTGGAAAGAGATGATCCCGCCAATCAAAAAATCCGCCATGTTCTCCGTGAGATTCCAACGGATGATGCGCTGCAACAATGGTCATGCGGCCGGTTTTAAGTAGCGACGATAGTGAATCCAGAAAAAGCGCTTTCGTCTGCTCAACGGTGCGGGCACCGGAATAAATCGGTTTTTCAAACTCATGCAACCACCATTGCGTATCGAGAAAAATTATCCGTATGCCGTCTCGTAGATCGATAAACGACGGGCCGGGCAGGCCGCCGGATGGGAGCATCTGAATGGATTCCGAACCTGCATCCGCGAGGTATTTCTGCTGGCGCAGGATTGCGGCAAGTCCGTCTTTCCGTTGTTTATTCCAGTCATGATTCCCCGGAATGAAAATAGTGCGGGCGCCGCTCTTTCGTGCGACATCGATCTGTGCGTCCAAATGCCGTTCCATCTCTTTTCGGTCATCATGGCCTTCGTCGGGCAATCCGGCGGGGTAAATATTGTCACCTAGAAATATAATGGTACTTCTGCCTGGATCGCGTGAAGCATCATTGGCCAAAACATTCAGAACCTTTTCCTGCCCGTCCGGTAATGGTTCGCCTGCATCTCCGATCAGGAAAAGAGTGTGTATAACGGAATCCTGTGGAGCGGCAGGAATAAATTGTGCGGTTCCATCTTTCACGTACACCGAATGAATACTGCAACCGCCAAGAAAAACGGCGATTATAATAAATATTTTTTTCATCGTTTTCGCTTGTATCGAGTTAATGTCCCTTTTTTGCTCCCTTCATCGCCAATCAACAAATCACCGTGCGAATCGAATGCAATCGCCTCCGGTTGTTTATGAAGAGAACGGTCGAGCAACACCGCAGCAACAATATCGCCTGTGGGTGATATTTCGATGACAGATCGGATCTCGGAATCCACCACAAAAAACGTACGTGAATCATGGTTATATTCTATGCCGGAGGGTCGAAAAGGTTTCCCTCCGAAACGACGTTTCAATTCGTTAATTGGGATCAGAAATCTCGGTTCCCGATCCAACGATTTCGACTCCAACGAAAAGGCGAAGATCCCTTTATATCCCGTATTCTTAAGTCCGGAATAGCCTTTACATGCCAGCAGCAGGGATGCAGTTGTGGGATCGTAACACAATCCCTCCACGTCATAATTTTCATCCAACGAAGTTGTATATGAAACAGAAAGAACTTTTTCATTGTTCTGCCCTTCCGGAAACTCGTACACAACACCGCTGTTTGTCACGAGATAAAACACCTTCCCGACGATTGCCAATCCTTCGAAGTCATCCGCAATTCCGATTGTAAATCTCTTGAGGATTCGGCCGTTCTTCATGTCCAATTCAAAGATGTCGCCATATTCATCATGATGGGCGAATAGTCTGCCGTCGGGGTGCACCGCCAAGCCGGAGATTTCCTTTAATCGTTTATCCAACATCACCTGTTTTGCCGAGGCAGCAGTAAGATGAAACGACTGCAGTCCCGTTGCTGCATCCTGAGAATGAAGGAACGGAGGATATACCATGAAACACAGGATTATGACTATTCTCATCGAATGACGCATACGTTTTTGATGTGTCGGCTCCGACCGACAACGAAGGAATCTATCTCGTGCAATGCGAAAGATAAAAATAAAAGTGCAAAGAAACCCCCGATTTTTTATATTGCACCGGACAGTAATAACGGAAACGAACCTTCGGTGCAATCAATGGCAAAAGAACCGGATTCGGTCTTTGATCTGGGTATCGCGTGGAATTGGGAATACGACGCCGATTTCATCCATGGCATCGAACGGGAGTGCCATCACCTCGGTCTGACGACGTTTCGCATTGAGCAGTACAATGTAAAAGAGATTACGAGAAAATTTCGTTCCGGAAAGATCGCCTTTAAAACCTACCTCGATCGCGCATCCGATGATGACAAAAATTTCCTTCCGTTGGGTGAACTGATCGCCGGATCGGGAACGCATGTTTTTAATACGTACGAACAGACGGACTATGCCAAGGATAAGGCCAACATGCATGTTGCGTGTCTCGGCGAAGGCATTCATGTTCCCTACACAATCATCATCTCACCCTACAGTACAAAGAAGGAAGTGGAACTGAGCCTGACTGAGCTCGCGCATTTGGGTCGGCCGTTTATCATTAAACCGGCAAACACCACCGGCGGCGGTATCGGCGTTGTGCTGGGTGCCGAAACGCTGAAGGAGATCATCACTTCACGTAAAAGCCACATCAACGATAAGTATTTGCTGCAGGAGACCATCCATCCCGTCGTGCTCGACTCGAAGCGTGGATGGTTCCGGGTCTTTTACGCATTCGGATTGACCATCCCCTGCTGGTGGAACAACGAGACGCATATATACCATGTGATGACCGACAATGAAGAAAAAAAATTCAAACTTGCACGGCTCAAGCAGATTGCCAATATCATGCAGCGGATTTGCCGGCTTGACTTTTTCTCGTCAGAAATTGCACTGACGCCGGATGGAAAATTTGTCGCTGTTGACTATGTCAATGAAATATGCGATATGCGCCCCCAATCCAAGTATTTTGACGGCGTACCGGATAAAGTGATAGGGATCATTCAACAGCAGCTGGGACAGCAGATATATGCCATAATCAAAAAGGTTCCTTGACTTTAAAATCCTCTCTTAATACATTCATTATACGATATTTGACTACACTACGACAATTCATTGGAGGAATCATGAACCGTTCAACCTATGCACGCCCTTTCCTGGTCTTTTTGAGCATGTTCGCATTTTCGCTGTTGTATGTCGGATGCGGCGGTTCGGAGGAAGCGATGGCCGAAGATGAAATGGTGACCGATATCGGTTATTATGATGAAGGAGCCGAGGAAGAGGTGCCGGCAGAAGGGACAGAAGAACAGACAGACACAACGGAGCAGATAGCGGAAGAACCGGCGCAGGAAGTACCGCCGCAGTCGACGGAACCGATAGAACAGCCCGAAGGCCCGTCACGCGATCAATTGCAAAGTGAACTTGATGCAATGAAAACGGAGAACATTCAATTAAAAGATCAACTCGCTGCCACCGAACAGGCGAACCGTGACATGATGGCCAAGGTCTCCGATCTGGAAGCCGCAAATCTCGCACTCCAAAAAATGCAGGCGGAAAAACCGGCCGTAGTACAAGAGAAAACAAAACCAACCGCACCGGGTAAATCGACTCCCGAAGAAATCAGCGCTTATAAATCATCCGTCAGCAAATTCAATGCAAAATCCTATTCCGACGCCATCAGCGAATTGCAGACATTGCTGAACAGCGGAATTAAAGACGACTACGCCGATAACTGCCATTACTGGATTGGATTGAGCTATTTCCAAACCAAAGAATATGATTCAGCAATCAAACATTTTCAACAGGTTATGAATTATCGTTTCTCCGAGAAAAAGGACGATTCTCAGATCATGATCGCACGCGCATATGAACGAATGGGAAACAAAGAACAGGCATTGACCGAATATCAAAAACTGGTCGATATGTATCCGACCAGCGAATGGGTAAGCCGCGCCCGTGCTCGTTTGCGTTAACATTTAATAGTGGTACAAGAAAAACCCCCGCAAAAAACGGGGGTTTTTTATTGCGGTTCGTTGGAATGCTAACCTTCCCGCAGAAACTTCTCGCACATCGTGACATCTTCTTCACTGCCGATAAATACCGGTGTCCTCTGATGCAGTTCGGTGGGGATTACATCGAGAATCCGCTTCGTCCCGTCGATCGCTCTGCCTCCTGCTTGTTCACAGATATACGCCAACGGATTATTCTCATACATCAACCGTAATTTTCCGCTTTTATTTCGTGAATCGCCGGGATATAAATAGATACCTCCATACAACAAGGTTCGATGGAAATCCGCTACCAGCGAACCAATATACCGGGTGGAATACGGCCGTCCAGTGGCTTTATCTTCTTCCTGAAGGTATTTGATATACTTTTTGACGCCGGCGTCCCACCATTTGTAATTTCCCTCGTTCACACTATAGATTTTTCCCCGCTTAGGCATCTTGATATCCTCATGGGATAACAGGAACTCGCCGATGCTCGGATCGAGCGTGAAACCGTGAACGCCGTCTCCGCTCGTATAGACCAGCATCGTACTGGAACCGAAAACGACATATCCAGCGGCGATCTGTTTATATCCCGGTTGAAGCAAATCCGTGATGGTACCGTCCCCGCTCTTTGACACACGCCGATAGATGGAGAAGATAGTTCCGATACTGACGTTAGCGTCGATATTCCCGGATCCGTCCAACGGATCATACAACAGCACATACTTCCCTTTCGGATATTGATCGGGAATGTGGATGATACTCTCGTGCTCTTCCGATGCCATAGCACAGAGGTGACCCCCGTGATCCATCGCCTTGTAGATCGTCTCATCGGCAAAGACATCGAGCTTTTTTACCGCATCACCAGAGACGTTTTGCGTGCCGGCAGCACCAAGAATGTTGACCAGGCCGGCCTTGCTCACTTCGCGCCAGACGATCTTGATCGCCAGGGATAAATCCCGGAGTATATTGGAAAAATTTCCTGTTGCGCCGGGGTGCTGGCGTTCCATTTCGATGATATGGCGTTCGAGCGTAACAATTTTCGATTTGTCGATATTCATGACATTCTCCGGACGTTCGGTGACTAAAGCGACACGTGATTGAAAGTATTAAAAAAGATGAGGAGACACAAAACGGGCACACGATGCAGTGCCCCAGTGATTATGCCGCCTCCTGTTCCTTGTACTGAAGCAGATACAGCTTGTGATACACGCCCTTCATTCCCAGCAGTTCCTGATGCGTCCCCATTTCCCTGATCTCTCCTTTGTGCATTACGATAATTTTATCCGCACTCTGAATCGTCGATAACCGGTGGGCAATCACGATGGCCGTTCGATGGGCCAGTAATTTCTGGATCGCCGATTGGATCAGCAATTCCGTCTCCGTATCCACGCTTGACGTGGCTTCGTCCAGCACCAGAATCCGCGGATCGAAAGCAAGTGCCCGTGCAAACGATAACAACTGCTTTTGTCCTACGGAAAGTGTGGATCCGCGTTCTTTCACTTCTTCGTCATATTGTTTCGGCATCGATTCGATAAACCGGTTGACACCGACAATCGCCGCTGCTTCTTTTATCTTCTCCAGAGAAATTTCTACCTTGCCGAGATTGATATTCCCCTTGATATCGCCGGAAAAGAGAAACACATCCTGCAGTACGACGGCAATATGACGTCGCAGGGCACCCAGTGCAACATCTTTTATATTCACATCGTCGATCAAGATCTCACCTTTCTGCACATCGTAAAAACGTGACAAAAGATTGATGATC
This sequence comes from uncultured Chitinophagaceae bacterium, assembly GCA_964371615.1. GTDB lineage: Bacteria > Bacteroidota > Ignavibacteria > UBA10030 > UBA8401 > SpSt-333. Next base: position 707,807 of record CAYJMS010000001.1, on the reverse strand, counting down.
GTCGTTTTCCCGGCACCGGTGTGGCCGACAAACGCGGCTGTCTGTCCCGGTTCGATTGTGAAAGAAATATCCTTCAACACCCAATCCTCGTTGTTATATGCAAACCAGACGTGGCGGAATTCGATCTTCCCTTTCACATCATGAAATTCTTTCGGGAAATCCGTTTCAGCAATAAATGAAGTATCGTCAAGAAGTTTAAATATCCGTTCGGACGATGCCATTGCCGTCTGCATAATATTGTATTTCTCCGACAGATCGCGAATCGGTCTCCAGAACATTTCGTTGAACTGAAGAAATGCCATTACCGTTCCGATCGTGACGGCTCCATCCAGTGCGCTTCCCCCCGCATACCAGATGATCAACCCCACCGCCACCGCTCCAATCAAATCAACGCTCGGATAAAAGACGGCGTAATAGAATATCGACCGGATGTTTGCTTCGCGATGGCCGGCATTATGCTTATCAAATTCTTCGAATGCTTTCTTTTCGCGGTTGAAGATCTGGTCCACCAGCATTCCCGTGATATGCTCTTGCATAAACGTGTTGATCCTGGCAATATAGAGGCGAACTTCGCGGTATGATTCTCTTGCTTTTTTCCGGAAGAGAAATGTTCCGTAAAACAGGAACGGCAGCACGCTCAACGATATGAGCGCCAACTGCCAGTTCATGGTGAACATGAACCAGACGATGCCAATAATCATAAAGACGTCGCTGAAGACCATCACAATACCGGAGGAGAACATTTCGTTGAGAACTTCCACATCGTTGGTGACGCGGGTGATCAACCGGCCGATCGGATTTTTGTCGTAGAATCTCAACGACAGCCGCTGCAGGTGGGCAAAGAGCTCCATTCGTAAATCGAAGATAGTATGCTGGCCGATTTTTTGCGTTACGTACGCATTATAATATTGCACCACGCCTCGTACGACAAGCAAAAAGAAAAACAAAACGGTCAGTAACAGCAATCCCTGCTTGTCGCCGTTGGCGATGTACACGTCGACGGCGATCTTGGTGAAGTACGGTCGGACCGCTTCCAGTCCCGACACCGCCAGCGCAAGACCGATCGCCAAAACCACTTGCCACCGGTACGGCGTCAGATACTTGATCAACCGGCGCATCAATTGAGCGTCGTACGCTTTACCGAGTATTTCGTCGTCCTGCATTGCCATCAGAGTGCTTCCAGTTCTTTTTCCAGTTGCTGCTTTTCGTAGAGACCGGCGTAAATGCCCCCCCGTGCAATCAAATCATCGTGCGTGCCCTGTTCGACGACGGATCCTTTGTCGATCACAACAATCGCATCGGCCTGCTGAACAGTGGAAATTCGGTGCGAGATAATGATACTGGTCCGGTCCTTCATTACCCTCCGGAGTCTTTCAAGAATCTCCGCTTCCGTATGTGTGTCCACCGCGGAAAGTGCGTCATCCAGAATCAGGATTTTTGGATTGCGCAGCACAGCCCGTGCAATACTTGTGCGCTGTTTTTGCCCGCCGGAAAGTGTGATGCCCCGTTCTCCGAGCATGGTGTCAAACCGCTGCGGGAAATCGGCAACATCCCGTGCAATGTGCGAAATTTCCGCCGCTTCATGGATCAGTTCGCGGTGCGCATCGTCATTACCGTACCGGATATTTTCCGCGATGGACTCCGAGAATAAGAACGTTTCCTGCGGAACATAACCGATGCTCTTTCTCAGCACCTCCAACGGAATTTTCTTAATGTTGATACCGTCGATCAACACTTCCCCGCCGGTAACATCATACAATCGGGGAATCAGATTGACCAACGTACTTTTTCCTGCGCCGGTATATCCGACGATCGCAAGGACCGATCCTTTCGGAATCCGTAAATTGATATCGGCGAGCGTCGATGCGGTACCCGACTGATGAGTAAATTGGACGTTCTTGAATTCGATCGTACCGTCCACCGCCGTGATGCTATGATCGGTTTCTTCGGTATCGCGGATCTCCGGTACCGTTTCGAAGATCTTCGCCAATCGAAGCATGGAGGCTGCCCCCTGCTGCCACATATTGGTCACCCATCCCAGGGCAATCATCGGCCAGATCAACAGGGAGAGATATGTGAAGAACGCGGTAAGCGTGCCGATGGTCATCGATCCGTCGATTACTTTCAATCCGCCGACATAAATCGTGATCAACAGTGAGAGTCCGACCAGAATAAACATCAGCGGCCACATAATCGATTGAATCCTGGCAAGAACGAGATTCTTCTTGAAATAGTCCCAGCTCACCTTTCGGAACTGTTCGATCTCATACTCTTCACGGACGTAGGCTTTCACCACCCGGGCACCGGAAAGATTCTCCTGCGCTCTGGTTGTCAATTCGGCATACTGTTCCTGCCGTTCATCGAATTTCTTATGGATCATTTTACCGAGCCGGTAGACCGCAATCGACACCAGCGGCATTGGAATGAGCGCCAGCAATGTGAGTTGCCAATCTTTCACAAACATCAAGACAAGAGACATTGACAGCGTCATCAATGTGTCCGACGGGTACATAATTCCCGGCCCGAGCACGTTTCGTACAGCGCTGATATCGTTCGTTGCCAGCGCCATCAGATCGCCGGTGGGCGTGTTCTGGAAATAACTGTACGGCAGTTTTTGTATGTGGGAAAGAAAATCGTTCCGGAGATCATATTCAATCTTCCGGGAGACGACAATGATCGTCTGGCGTGTCAGAAAAAGCATTACGCCCGCAATGGCGGAAAACCCGACGATAAGACCGGAGTACCAAAACAGATCGGTATAGTGGAGCGACTGCCGTTCGATGCCCCACTTCAATTCATCGATCGCCATGCCGATAAACCAGGGCGTGGCTACGGTGAAGAGATTGGTGACAATAACGGTCACCAATCCCCAGGCAAGTGTGGTCTTGTATTTGGTGAGATACGGAAGAAGCCGCAGGAGAGATTTCATGGATGCGGGATCCCCTTACTCGATGAGTGCAAAACGGGTGTACTGCTGGAGCGCTTTCGGCACGATTACTTTCCCTTCGGGTGTCTGGTTATTCTCAATGAGCGCGGCAACAATGCGCGGTAACGCCAGACCGGAACCGTTGAGCGTATGGACGAATTCCTGTTTGCCGGTATCGCGGGATTTATATTTAATGTTCATCCGCCGAGCCTGAAATGTCTCGAAATTACTGCAGGAGGACACCTCCAGCCATTTTTGCTGCCCGGCTGCCCACACCTCAAGATCGTATTTTTTGGTCTGCGTAAAACCCATATCTCCCGTACACATCAACAGTACACGGTAGGGAATCTCGAGTATCTGCAACAATTTTTCTGCATCGGCGCGGAGCGCTTCCAACTCATCGTACGACGTCGACGGATGAACGAATTTCACCAGCTCGACCTTGTCAAATTGATGCAGCCGGTTCAGCCCGCGGACATCTTTCCCGTACGAACCCGCTTCACGGCGGAAACAGGGCGTGTATGCACAATACTTTATCGGCAATTCTTTCTCATCAAACGTTTCCTTCCGGTGGAAGTTTGTGACCGGTACTTCGGCCGTCGGAATCATGAACAATTCATCGCGCGTCGCTACGTACATCAGATCCTCTTTATCCGGAATCTGTCCCGTTCCGCGGGCACTTTCTTCATTGACAACGATCGGCGGCTGCATCTCCGTGTATCCGTGCACTGCTGCCTGGTCAAGAAAGAAGTTGATCAGTGCTCGCTGCAGCATCGCTCCTTTGCCCACATAGAACGGAAATCCTGCACCGGCCACTTTCGATCCTCTGTCAAAATCGATGATGCCGAGGGAGTGTGTCAGATCCCAGTGCGGTTTCATCGGAAAATCATTTTTCGGCTTTTCTCCCCATTCAAACACCGTTCTGTTCTCATCGGGGGTGTTCCCCACCGGTACGGTGGGATGCGGAATATTCGGCACAGTCAACAGCAGATCGTAGAGCGTGGTCTCGACCGATTTCAGTTCTTCATCGATCTGTTGAATGCGGATTTTCACGTCGTTCATTTCCGCTATGACGGCACTCGCATCTTCTCCTTTTTTCTTCATCAAACCGATTGACGCGGAGACATCGTTCCGTTTTGATTTCAATACTTCCACTTCGGCGATCAATGCACGCCGTCGTTCATCCCCATGGATGATCTCGTCGATTCGATCGTCGGCATTCTTTGCTTTGATTCCGTTCTTTACGAGTTGGACATTATCCCTGATAAATTTTATGTCGAGCATGACGATTTTTCCCGGTCTGTTTTATTGTTCAAGTTGCACTGTAACGATAACACCGTTTTGGTTCAACGGTTTGTAGAAAACCTTTTCCGCTGAGAGGATGGTCATCTTTTTTTGCTTCGGCACATAGACGTGCTGCGTCACAACCGATAATTGGTCGGACGTCGAATGCGATGCCTGGTACTGCGCCGACATTGCCGCCGACGATTGTCCGTTGGACCGCTCCCCGAAATTTCCCGTTACAATCATCGGGAATTCCTCGAGCGATTTTTGTATGGAGAAAATCTCTCGCACCTGCTTGAGCCGTTCGTCGCTGTCAACGTCGTCGAGATCGGTTGAAGCAAAAGCGACCGACTTCAGTCCGAGTTCAAAAACGCCGAAAGAGAGCGACCGGCGTACTTTTCCCTTGCCGACTGGAAGCGTATAGGCGTTCGACTGCAGCAGCGGATACATGCTCAGCAGGGCATTCCCTGAATCCCATCCTTGAAAATATCGTGCTTTTGCAAATGTTCCGCGCATATCGAGACGGTTCAGCAATTCCCTGTAGGAATCGAAACCCTGCTGCGATTCCCTGGGCCGTGTAATTTGTTGGACGGCAACGACTTCCGCACCGGTGGTTTTCACCCATTCGGCGAACTGTTTGACATCCGTTTTATCCTGCAGACTATGGGCAAGATTAATCGAGAGGATTTTCACCGTTGATGTAATCGGCGCCGACGGCCTCTTGAGCTTGTCGGCATCCGACGCCGCATCTTTTGTCGATGAACAGGAAAAAAGAAGAAGTGCAGAGAGAGCGACAGCAAAGACCTGATTCAGTGTTTTCATATTAGTTAAGCACAATCCCCGTTAGTTCTTGATGGAATAGCGTTAAGCCCTGTGTGACATTCATCGGTTGATACCGCAATACGCGCTGCGCTTTGTCGATCACAAACGATGTGTTCATCGGCCGCAGTGCCGGCCGCGGAATGTCCGCGGATTTCACACGGCGTATACACTGAGAATCGAATCCAAAAAGCTCTGCCGCCTTCACGGCAAACGCGTACCGGCTCACGATCTCCGAACCGCTGATATGGAACACACCCGACACCGGTTCGTCGGCTGCTGTTTTTACCGCCATGGCCAGATCGTGGACGTGCGTCGGATTGCTGATCTGATCATCGACGCAGCGAATCTCCTTTTTTTCGGTCAGATTGTCGATTACCCATAACGCAAAATTGTTTTTCACCCCGACGCCGACGCCGTAGAGGAGCACGGTTCTGAGAATGGCATAATCGATACCGCTCGATCGTATCACATTCTCACCGGCGAGTTTTGTTTTGCCGTAATAATTAACCGGATGCGCCCTGTCCTCTTCCGTATATTTTCCACTCATGCCGTCAAAAACATAATCGGTGGAGACATGCACTAATTTCGCATTGATTCGCCGACACACTTCCACGAGATTCTCCACCGCTGTCACGTTATGTTTCCACGCGAGTTCGCGGTGAGTTTCGCATTCATCCACATTGGTCATGGCAGCGGCATTCAACACAACATCCGGCCGATAACTGGAGACCAGGCTTTTTACATCGCTTTTGTTCGCAATATCGAGCTGCGTATAATCGATATGCGGTTCATCCAGAGCAAATGTCCGATGGTGCGAGGTATGCAGCACTTCGTAGTCGGATTTCCCGTCGAACAGCATCGCCAGCCGTTGTCCGAGCAACCCGTTGCTGCCGCAGACCAACACACGCTTCATAGCAAAGTCCTCTGTGCGCGGAGTTCCCGATGTTTGTCGGCAACCGGAAAACGTGTGCTGTATGCAGCAACCGCATGGGCGATGGATGCGGCTTCCGCATAATTGTTCTTCTTGAGAAACGCGAACAGGAACGCTGCACCGAAAATATCCCCGCTGCCTATATCCGACACCGGATCTTCGTTGGCGTCGCCATTAACATCGATTCGTTTCAGCACTTTATGCTCGTCCCGATATACTGTCGCACCCATTTTTCCCCTGGTAACGACGAACGCCTTTACCATGAGGGGCATCATCTGTTTGGCAAATGCTTCATCGCCGTACTGTTCAAGCGTAATTCCTCGGGCTTCTTCCTCATTCATCTGGACACTATCGATCATAAAGCACCACCGCCGCCAATCGCTCATTGCCCGTCGGAACCTGGTTCCGTCCGGATTGATGCCCAGCGTCAGGCAGTGCATGTCAAAGTGGATGGGCGTTTTCCGGCTTCGCACCGCCAGACGAATATGATCCAGCGTCTCCAGTGTGATGTCCGATCCGGAAATCATATTGATATAAACACCGTCAACGGCGAGAAACGGTTCGATCGTTTCAAACGGAATCGGTGCGGAAATGTTCTCGACGCATTCGTTCGGCCGTTCATCAAAGTAGTGGACGACGTTCGACCCGTTCGGCTGAACGAACATGCCGCTGAGATCGACGTTCGGATATACCGACAACGACGAAGTAATCTGGCTTATTTCCGCTTCTCCGGCTCCGAAGACCGGAAAAAGCCGGTCTTGGTCGGAAGCGAGACTTGCCATTGCGGCAATGGCATGATAAATACCGCCGAGTTTTTTTTCTTCACTGCCGTCGGATCGATGGAACACATCGACGCAAAAATGTCCGATAATCGTCACTTTCATTTTTTATACACAACGGCCGGATCGAAAACGACGTTGCCCTTTACTGTAAGTTCGTTACCGCCGCCGGTCACTTCGCGATAGAAGCAACTGCGGTGTCCGGTATGACATGCCGCTCCGCCGATCTGGTTCACCCGAAGCAGGAGAACGTCGGCATCACAATCAAGATGAATGGAGAGAACTTCCTGCACATGTCCGGATTCCTCCCCTTTCCGCCATACCTTTTTTCGCGACCGGCTCCAGTAGACCGCCCGGCGCGTTCGGATGGTTTCTTCCAGGCTCTCGCGATTCATCCATGCCATCATCAAGACCTCGCCTGAACGGTCGTCCTGAGCGATTGCCGGAACAAGACCATAGGAGTCGAACTTCACTGTTTCAAGTATTTTCATAGCGTGCTGTTCGCACTTCACGGTAATCCACCGTGGCCCGTGCGCATTTAAATTATATTCGTACGTGGATATTTTTATTCTTTAAATATTCTTTTGCCTGGCCGATCGTATACTGACGGAAGTGGAAAATGGATGCGGCGAGGACCGCATCAGCGTCGGCAACACTGAACGCTTCGTAGAGATGCTCCAAATTTCCCGCTCCGCCGCTGGCAATGACCGGTATCCTGACGGCAGAACAGACAGCTTTCAACAAATCGAGATCGTATCCATCCTTCGTTCCGTCCCGATCCATGCTGGTGAGCATAATTTCTCCGGCACCGGATTCTTCTGCCTGCTGCGCCCATTCAACCGCATCCAATACCGTCTCGGTCCTGCCGCCGTGGATGAACACTTTCCATTTCTTCTCCGCGGTTTTTTTTGCATCGATGGCGACAACAATGCACTGTACGCCGAAGACGGACGCTCCTTCTTTCAGCAATTCGGGATTCTTAACCGCGGCAGTATTGACGCAGACTTTATCCGCACCGTTCCGCAGCATCACGCGCATATCAGCCGCCGTGCGAATTCCGCCGCCGATGGTGAACGGAATTGTCACTTCCTCCGCAGTTCTGCGCACCATATCGATGACTGTCGCACGGTCTTCTGACGATGCCGTAATGTCGAGAAAGATCAATTCATCCGCCCCTTCCGCATTGTAGAACTTTGCCTGTTCCACCGGATCGCCGGCATCCACCAATTCGACAAAATTGATCCCTTTAACAACCCGTCCGTTATCGACATCAAGACACGGTATAATTCTCTTTGCTAACACTCGACTTCCTTCAAAAACGTCTTCCCCATTGCAGTTAAATTCTCCGTGTAGGACCGAGATCGTCCAATTCCCTCTCGTTGGCTCTCCACAAAGCCTGACACGAAAATTTATTTTCATACAGCGCCTTGCCGATAATAACGGAATCGACTCCGAATTTTTCAAGTTCTTGCAAACCGATCAGATCCTGGTATCCCGACACGCCTCCCGATGCGGTGACGCGCAATCCAGTCTTTTGCGCCATTTCTTGAATAGCTGAAAAATTCGGTCCCGTCAGCATGCCGTCACGAGAGATATCCGTGTAGACGATACGACAAACGCCGAGCGCTTTCATATTCAATGCCAGCGAAACTGCTTCGATACCGGTGTTTTCCTGCCATCCTTTTGTCATAACGACGCCGTTCTTTGCATCGATGCCAACGACGATCTTCCGTGCGCCAAAGTCGGTGACGCAGCGCGCCACAAGATCAGGATCGTCGATAGCCGACGTGCCGATGACGATGCGATAAATTCCGCATTCCAGTAATTGTTGTACCTGGTCGTAGGTGCGTATGCCGCCCCCAACCTGGATAGGAATATCGACTGCCGCGATCATCCGGCGAAGTACTTCAAGATTTTGCATCGTTCCGCCGAATGCACCGTCCAGGTCGACTACATGGAGTGTTTTTGCATTTTCACCGCGCCACAGCACTGCCATTTGCACGGGATCATCGGAATAGATCTTTTCCGTTCCGGGCGCACCCTGGACCAGCCGAACACAGCGGCCATTCTTTATGTCGATCGCCGGTAAAATCAGTATCATGGTTTTAATCTTTTACAATGACGCAAAATTTTTCAACAGTTGCAGTCCTGTTTCCTGACTTTTTTCGGGATGGAACTGAATACCAAATATATTCTCTTTCTGTACAATTGATGCAAACCGATGTCCGTACTCGGTCTCTGCAACAGTCACATCATCGAGCGGTACAACGTAATAGGAGTGGACAAAATATGCGAAACTGTTTTCGACAACGTTTTTCACCACCGGGGATTTTTTCACTATTTCGATCTGATTCCAACCCATGTGTGGCACCTTAACCGATGGAGAGAATTGCCGCACCTCGCCACGAAGATATCCCAATCCCCCATGGTCACCCAATTCATGACTTGTGGTGAACAATAACTGCATGCCAAGACAAATTCCCAACATCGGTTGACGTGAAGAAACGTGGTCGTTGAGAATCTCGATCAGTCCGAGTTTCTTCAAATTTTCCATCGCCGTACCGAATGCACCGACTCCCGGCAGAACGATCTTCTCCGCCGTGCGTAATTCGTGTCCTTTGTCAGAAATGAAGGACCGAACACCGGCCTTTTCAAACGCTTTCTGTACGGACCGAAGATTATTTAAATGATAATCGATAATACCGATCATAATTATGAATGCACGAAAGTCGCAGTGTTGACGCCCGGAGAGTTGCTCTTCAAATCTCTCATCTGTTGTTGTTACAATTTTCCTTTGGTGGAGAGCACACCCTTGACACGCGGATCTTGCTCGCATGCCTGCCGCATTGCACGGGCAAATGCTTTAAACAATGCTTCGATTTTATGGTGTGTATTTTTCCCGTACAAAATTTCGAGGTGGATGTTCGCTTTACAGTTATCGGCAAAGGATTGGAAAAAATGTTCGATCATTTCCGTAGAAAGATCGCCGACTTTCTTCCGGTTGAATTCCGCCCTAAAAACAAGAGCAGATCGTCCGCTAAGATCGATAACACACCGTGCAAGCGATTCGTCCATCGGCACATAGGCGATACCATATCGCGTCACACCTTTCTTTTCCCCCAGCGCTGCTGCAAAAGCTTTTGCCAATGCAATTCCAACATCCTCCGTCGTATGATGATCGTCTACATAAAGATCGCCTTTGCATTGTACGGAGATATCGAACAAGCCATGTTTGGCAAAGAGATCGAGCATGTGATCGAGAAAACCGATGCCCGTCGAGACGGCGGATTTTCCCGCTCCATTCAGGTCAACGGTTGCAGAGATTTTAGTCTCTTTAGTAATTCTTTTTATCGTAGCTTTGCGCATAAGAAAAATAGGGACGCATGTGACGTCCCTGCATCAAAATGCGTAATTTTTTTGATAGTTTCAAGAAATGGCGGAAAATTAAGGCAATTTTCAATGCCAATGCCGTATTCGAAATAGCAGGAATCTTCATCGTTCCTCCCGTTTGCATTCGGTTTCAAATCTTATTACCATAAGTTGAACTAAAGCAGGATAATCTCATGGGTGTTGCGGTCTCGCCTTTACGTTGTACCGGTCGATGGCACCGAAATTAAGAGTGGAGACAAGTCCTCTATACTGTTGGACTGACTAATGAGAGCATCGAATCCTTCTTACAACCAAAGAAAAATGACGTCATGACAAAAGAAGAAATTTCCGTATTGGTCGTGGACGACTCGGAACATATTCGGGCACTATTTGCGATGTCGTTAAAAAAATCGGGTATACAACACATCCATTTTGCCGCAAACGGAGAAGAAGGTGTAGAATTGTTCGGCAAAATCAATCCCTCTATAGTATTTATGGACAATATGATGCCGAAACTCTCCGGCATGGACGCGTTGAAAAAAATTCGAGCCGTAAAACCTGATGCAATTGTGGTCATGATCTCTGCCGTGTCTAGTATAGAAGTAGTGCAAGAAGCCAAACAACTTGGCGCCAGTTACTATTTAGTAAAGCCGTATTCAACTGCCAAAGTCATCGATTTAATTCGGCAATTGCTGCAAGTGGAGGGCCTCCAGTCATGATCTGTCCCCATTGTAAATCCGACATTATCCCCTCCGGAGCATATTGCAGCAACTGCGGCGGCCTCATTTCTCATCAAACGGATGTTCACAATCCTTCTGCGCACTTCACTCCCGCAGGCATCTTTTCCGATCAGGAACTGAAATTGCTGTTGGAGATTAACCGCAAAGCGGTCTCCGGCGACGAAAAAAATACTACTGTCAGCCAGAGCGACATCGATAAACTGTTCGGGTAATCCCTATGATTAAAGAAGAAGATATCCGTCTTGTTCGGCACCTGATGGCGAAAGGACACCTTGACAAAGTACGTATCGAAAAATTCCAACGTATGATGGGAGGTGCGGAACATAAATTCACTGCCGACGTGCTGATCGATTCGCTTGGCGTGAGTGAGGATCTTGTGGCGGAAGCGATTTCGGAAGATTTCAACATCCCCTTCCTGAATCTGACCGAATCGATGGTATCATTGACCGACAAACAGATCAAAGATTCGTTCCTGAAAAAATTTAATGCTCTTCCGATCATCCGCAGCGGTATTGAATTGACCGTTGTCTTCACGTCGCCTCCGTATAAAGAAATCGTTGAAGCGATGCGGAACGAAACAAAGGCGTTCATCGTACCGGTAACAGCAAAACGATCGGCCTTACTGTCCGTATTGAATCTGGGCGTCGATAAAAAACTAAATGAATACCAAATTCTGCAGTCAAAATTCCCCCTGGAGACGATCGACCTGAAATCCCGGCCGAAGGAAAAAGTGTATGAGATATTTAATTCCGGGAAACTGCCGAATGTCGATCTCATCGTTGATGAACTGGTCATGCGGGCTATCAAGCTCGGTGCGACGGACATCTACTTGGAACCGATGGAGACCGAATTGAGGGTGCGACTCAATATCGACGGCGTATTGAACCACTATTTGTCGCTTCCAAAAGAAATGACGGAGACCGTCTGTAACGTTCTCCGCACACGCGGCAGTTTGAAACTGTTTGACAAAAAGAAAGCCCAGGACGGCCGGTACTCGTCGCAATACGGAAATTTTCTTTTCGACTTCCGCGTGAATACACTGCCGACCATGGAGGGAGAACGATATGCTATTCGCATCATTCGAAAGGGACAGGGAATTCGCGATCTGAAGGAGATCGGGTTTTCCGGCGAGAATCTCAATCATGTCCGCCATTTGTTGACCCGGCCCCGCGGACTCTTAATGATCGCCGGTCCGTCCGGTTCCGGTGTCAGCACCACAGCGTATGCATGCCTGGACAGTCTTCGCGAGGATCAAAAGAGCATCATGACAATCGAAAATCCGGTCGAATTCAGGTTGAATTTTGCCAGTCAGGTGGAAATCGATCCTGATCAGAAAATGGATTATGCAACATCGATGAGAGCGGTGCTGCGTCAGCATCCCGATGTGGTCTTTCTCGGCAGCATCCACGAACCTGCCGCCGGACGCGCCGCAGCGGAAGCGGCATTGACCGGAAATATGGTACTGAGCACTGTACTGGCCAGCGATGCTCTGTCTGTCATTCCCCGTCTGGTCAACTTCGACATCCCCCCATCATGGCTCGCACCGATTTTAAACGGAGTCATTTACCAGCAACTTGCCCGACGGATATGCAAATATTGCAAAGTTCAGTACAAACCGACCGAGCATGATCTGCACGATGCCGGATTAAGCCAGTTGGGTGAGGCCATTACGTTGTTTAAGGGAAAGGGATGCGAAAACTGCGGCGGAGACGGGCATCTGGGACGGATCGCGATTCATGAAGTGCTGCCGATCGATGAAGAGATAAAAGACCTGATCTATAATCAAGCGTCCCCGGTGCGTCTGCGCGAAGCAGCGAATCGAAAAGGATTCGAATCGATCCGGATGGATGCGGCGAAAAAATTGATGGCGGGAGTGATTTCGCTGGATGAATATCTTCGGGTCCTGGGTTGAAATATCGGTTTCATGCATAAACAAAAAAAGGACGCCCATGGCGTCCTTTTTTATTGCCAAAATATGCGCTGATCATCCTTCGATAATGTGATATTTTTTCAGAATTTCGGTGATTACTATGGACTGAAACGGGCGTTGAATAAACTCCTCTGCTCCGGAAAGATCGAAGATCCTTTTAATGTCATCCGGTGTGGCGAGTGCAGAGATCAACACGCCGATGAAATTCGGATTACTGTGTTTCATCTCGAATAAAGCATCGGCACCGTTTTGCTTCGGCATGATGTGGTCGATAAAAACAATGGCGGGCTGGCTTTCGTAAAATTTTTGTACTGCCTCATCACCGTCTTCGGCATAAAGAATCCGAAGACTGTACTTGGACAAGATTGCTCCGAGAAGCAACCGATTCGTTTCAGAATCGTCAACAATAAGAACTGTTTTTATGTCATCCATAGTGAGAGGTTTCCTTGTAAATAGTAACAATATTTACAAGTCATGTCAACAAATTTATTCATCCGTTATTCCAATCCCTTCATTCGCCGTCACAATAGACCGGATCTCTTTTTTCGATTCACGGAACGATAACGGAAACAACGTGTCTCGTGATCGTTGACCATGCCGCATGCCTGCATAAAGGCATAACAGATCGTCGATCCAGCGAAGGTAAATCCCCGCTTTTTCATATCCTTGCTCATGGCATCCGATTCCGGGGTAGCGGACGGAATATCCTTGAGCGACCGACGTGAGTTGACAATGGGATTTCCATTCACAAATTGCCAGATATACGCATCAAAACTGCCGAACTCCTTCTGTACCGTCAAGAACGCGGCGGCATTTTTTTTAACAGACTCAATTTTCAACCGGTTCCGGACAATTCCCGGATTTCTCATCAGTGCATTTACTTTTTTCTTATCAAAGCGAATGATCTTTTTCGGATCGAAACGGTCGAAAGCCCTTCGGTATTCGTCCCGCTTCCGTAGAATGGTGATCCAACTCAATCCTGCCTGCGCTCCTTCAAGGATGAGCATTTCGAACAATTTCCTGTCATCATGGAGCGGCACGCCCCATTCAGTGTCATGATACAGTGTATAGAGCGGGTCGGATCCGCACCAGGCACAGCGGTATTTCATTTTTTCACCTTCTTGTGAGTATGATGAACTGCAACCATTGCTGCTTCCCAGATCAACGGCCCAATGATCCTTTTTTTAATTTCGCTCTGTCTGGAGATGAATATATATCTCACCTGTTTTCCGTTCCCCTTCAATATTTTGCTCGGATCGGGCAGCAATATGCCGAACTCAAATCCCAGTTTAACACCCTCGGCACCCGGGGCGATAAACGCAAAATATTTGCTCTTCCGGTCGTTGATCACACGATACCCGATTAGTCCCCACCCCGGATACACCGCTTCGATATGTACCGGAATCGTTGCACATATCAGCGTACGGAGTTTTTCAGCAATAACGCGGATCTCCGGCGGATGCTTGCTGAGAAATTGTTCAACGGTCGGTTTCTTATTCATTGTTCTTTCTATAATGGAGTTGGACTAATCCTGAATCGAAACTCACGGCAGACACAAGAGTGACAGACTCCTCCGGCCGGGCATCGTTAAACAAGCGTATTCCGTTTCCAAGAAATACGGGGATGATGGAAATAATATATTCGTCAAAAAGCCCGTGCTTCATCATTGTGTTGACGATTTCCGCTCCACCGTCCACAAATATATTCCCTCCCTGTTTGCCTTTGAGAGAGGCAACGAGATCTTTAAGATTATTTGTGTAAAATATTATTTTCCCGATCGGCGGCCGCTCGCTTCTGGTAATAATATAACATTCTTTATCGGAATGCGGGAACGGAACACCGAACGACAGCACTTTGTCGTATGTTTTTCTGCCGATGATAACCGTATCAACGGTGTTAATGAAATCACCGTATCCGTAATCTTCTCCTTCACGCTGCACCGATGAAAGCCAATCGATATCGCCGTCCGGCCGGGCGATATATCCGTCGAGGCTCATGGCGATATACAGAAGTACTTTCCGATTCTTCATTGTCCGTTCGCTTTCGTATGAATAGTATATGAATTGTAATTTCCGGAGAAGGTATCACTCATTCAATAGTAGCAGATAAAATCTCATTACACACCGAATAACCGGAAGGCTGTCCGGTAGGCGTCTTCGGCATCGTCATCGAAACAGACAAAATGGATTGTGCGGACCGACGTTTTTTGAAGCAGAAATTCCTTTACCGTTCGGACGGCGATACCTGCCGCATCGGCAAGCGGATATCCGTACACACCGCCGAGCAATGTGGTATTGGCGGCATTCACAACAGCATCTACGTCGATCTTCGTGATGTCGCCCCGAACGATGTCGATGACCGTCGAGGGTATATCGTCAACGGTCGTTGGTAGAGTAAACAATTACACCATTGATATTTTTGGAGTATCCAGTACGATTTCCCGGTCAAAAATCCAGCTGAATCTCGCATTTCCGGTAATTTTCAACCTGTCTGCGAGTCGTTCGTATCTGACCGCCAAAGTGCATAAATAATCCTGGGCTTTTTGGGAAGCATCGGAAAGTCCGGTTAATGATTCCACTTTCCATTCATCAACCAAAGCAGCGATGATGGACGCATAATCATTTGCGGTATACACACCGATCCGTTGCGCCACATTGGAGAATTTTGAAAATAGGTTGACATCCTTGCCGTCCGTCATGAGGCTTGCGGGCATCGTAACCTTGTTCTTCATCATCTGTGCAAAGGCCGTAACGGCGTTTTTCGGATCGATCTCGAACACCTTCGACATGAACAATTTGTAGGCTTTTTCGTGACGCGCTTCATCGCCGGCGATCAATCCGCAAATTTTGTGAAGATGTTCGTCGCCGCATTTTTTTGCCAGTATTCCCACGTTTCGGTGAGAGATCTTTGTTGCCCGTTCCTGAAATGATGTGTAAATGAATCCGAGATACGGGTCATTTCCGGAATTTGTATTAAATCCGCTGTTGATGAGATGCTGCACCGTTGTTTCCACTGAGCGCATGTCTACTCTTCCGGTAAGATAGAGGTATTTATTGAGTAGATCGCCGTGGCGATTCTCTTCTGATGTCCACCCTCTGCTCCACCGCGCCCATGCGCCGTCGCTGTCTCCTGTCGGATCGTTGATTCCGCCGAACCGGTTCAACCAAGTCTGATAGCTTGGAAGCGCTTCTTCCGTCACCATATCCCCCACAAGCACCACCAGTACTTCATCGGCCAACGATTTTGCCCGTCGCCGGAATTCCGTGATCTGTTCCCGCCAATCATCGGCGGTCATATCCGGTAAAAGATCAGTCGGCTGCCAGTTCTCATCTACCGATTTTAACAGCGTGGAAAGATTTTGCGCCACAAAAGATTCCATGCTTTTCACCACTTCGAACTGGGGAGAAGTAACTTCAATAAAAGACATTTTTGTCTCCTTTACGTTTATGCAAATATAAGCTTTTTCTAAGAGAGAACAAGAGAGATCTAAAAACTGAAAACGCCGAGAACAATCCCCAACCGCATCGTCAGGTCTGTCTCGGCGTTTTTATGATGCTTTGTATGTGATTTCGTTTCGGCGAAGGCGCAGATATCAGTGACATTCACTCGTAGATCCGCCCTGCCAAAATAATAAGCGGGATGTCAGCGTATCAAGAACAACCCGAAGTACTTCCGCATTGCGTGCATTTGTAGCATGCACCGGAACGAATCATCAAACTGCCGCACTCATGACACGGAGGTGCGTCGGCCTGCGTCTGGAAAACATATTTCTCGCCCCGCTCTGCTGCTGCAAATGTTTCCGCCGTGCGTGCTTCATCCTTCACCGATTCGAGCGCCGGCGTTTCAGAGACGACGCTGACCGGCTGTTCGGCTTTGTCCAAAAACTTGATACTGAGCCAGCGGAAGATGTAATCGCAGATCGATTTTGCAATCGGAATCTCGGGATTCTGCGTAAAGCCGGAGGGTTCGAACCGCATGTGACTGAATTTATCGACCAGCACTTTCAGCGGAACGCCGTACTGCAATGCAATGGAGATTGATGTCGCAAACGCATCCATCATACCGCTGAGCGTGGACCCTTCCTTCGACATCGTAATGAATACCTCTCCCGGCATACCGTCCTCATACATACCGGCAGTGATATAGCCTTCATGGCCGGCAATGCTGAACTTGTGCGTGTAGGCAGCGCGCTCCGCCGGTAAGCGGCGTCGTGCGGGACGGGATTCCGTCTTTTTCTCATCCTTTTTACCGCTATCCATAGAGGTGGATAATGGCTGTGTGCGTTTGCATCCGTCACGATACACGGCAACGGCTTTCAGACCGAGTTTCCACGATTCGATGTACGCCTGCATGATGTCGTCCGGCGATACCTCGTTCGGCATGTTCACTGTTTTAGAGATGGCGCCGGACAGGAACGGCTGCGTGGCACCCATCATTTTGATATGACCCATATATTGAATGGAGCGTTTCCCCTTTGCAGGTTTGAACGCGCAGTCGAACACGGAGAGGTGTTCTTCTTTCAAAAACGGGGCACCTTCGATCGTATCGTTCTTGTCGATAAACGAAACGATATGCTCGATTGCTTCGCTGTCATACCCCAATTTCTGCAACGCTTCGGGAACAGTATTGTTCACGATCTTCATCAAACCGCCGCCGACCAATTTTTTATATTTCACCAATGCAATGTCCGGCTCAACGCCGGTGGTATCACAATCCATCATAAAACCGATGGTGCCGGTCGGTGCCAACACGGTCGC
This sequence comes from uncultured Chitinophagaceae bacterium, assembly GCA_964371615.1. Lineage (GTDB taxonomy): Bacteria > Bacteroidota > Ignavibacteria > UBA10030 > UBA8401 > SpSt-333. The sequence continues at coordinate 690,269 of CAYJMS010000001.1, read as the reverse complement.
CTGTCCGTTCCGGTAACCGTACTGCTTCCCGAGTTCGATCGCTTCCTTCCATGATTGGCTGGATGCATCCCACAATTCCGCCGGGACATAATCTTTGCTGATTCTGTCGGCATGGATGCTGTGCTTATTCATCACATTCAGCATCGGTTCACGGTTCACTGCAAATCCCTTAAACGGACCGGTATGCTCCGAAATACGGGCCGACTGTGCATATGCTTCACCGCACATCAACGACGTCACCGCGGCAGCATATTCCCTTCCGGAATCGCTGTCATACGCAAGGCCGCGTGCCATCAATAATGCACCGAGGTTCGCGTAGCCAAGGCCGAGAGGACGGTAGTCGTGGCTGTTTTTTTCGATAGCGGGTGTCGGGTAACTAGCGTTGTCGACAAAGATTTCCTGTGCAGTGATCGTAATGTCAACGGCGTACTTAAATGCCTCAACGTCGAATTCACCGTCTTCCGTACGGAATTTCATGACGTTCAACGATGCAAGGTTACAGGCAGAATCATCCAGGTACATATATTCACTGCACGGATTCGATGCATTGATACGGGCAGTGTTCGACGACGTATGCCATGCGTTGATGGTTGTGTCGAATTGCATACCGGGATCTCCGCAGATCCATGCCGCTTCGGAGATTTGACGCATCAGATCGCGCGCACGGTAGGTCTCGACCGGTTTGCCGTTCTTCACCGCTTTGGTCGTCCATTCTTTATCTTCAAGCGCCGCTTTCATGAAATCATCGGTCACACGAACGGAATGATTCGCATTCTGATACGAGACAGAATCGTACGCTCCGCCGGGAACGTTGAATCCGCCGTTATATCCCGCATCGATCAATGCCCACGCCTTCTTCTCTTCCACCGCTTTACAGTTGATGAAATCTACGATGTCGGGATGATCGGTATTCAGAATGACCATCTTGGCGGCGCGTCGGGTTTTGCCTCCCGATTTGATCACGCCGGCAAACGCATCGTATCCCTTCATGAACGAGACCGGTCCGGATGCCGTGCCTCCTCCGGCGAGCGCCTCTTTGGAGGAACGAAGCGTGGAGAGATTGGAGCCTGTACCGGATCCCCATTTAAAGAGCATACCTTCGGTGCGTGCAAGTCCTAAAATCGATTCCATCGAATCCTGGACGGAATTGATGAAGCAAGCCGAACATTGCGGTTTCTCCTCAACACCGACGTTGAACCACACCGGGCTGTTGAACGCCATGTATTGATTGACCAGAATGTAACACAATTCATTATAGAAGGTTTCTGCATCCTGTTCGGAGGCAAAATATTTCATTGCACGTCCCCAGTTCACCGTCGATTTTGCCACCCGATCGACAATCTGCCGGACGCTCTGTTCGCGCTCCGGTGTGCCGAGCTGACCGTGGAAATATTTCGACACCACCACATTCGTTGCCGTCATAGACCACGATTTCGGAATTTCCACGTCCTTTTGTTCGAATATTTTCTCCCCTTTTTCATTGCTGATCACTGCGGTGCGTAATTCCCATTCGATATCATCGAAGGGATGCACACCTTCTCGTGTGAAATATCGTTTGAAGACAAGACCGCTCTTTCCGGTGTGCTCCCGGACAACGGTGTTGGGCGTGGCTACTTTGGTTTCACTCATTGAATGCTGCTCTCCTGTAATTTGAGTGCGATGATTGAAAAATGTATATATAAATTTGTATTGTTTCGATGATAGTACTAAAAAGACTCGTTGTCGTGAAAAAAAGAAAAAACGTCCTTCTCTCTCTGTTTTGCAGAGATTCCGTTAAAAACGAACCTTTTATTAACTTTCTGAAAAAACGGATTGGATTTAGTACGGTGTAACTGTATGCGAATATAGAGGGTTAGAAGACTCAAGTCAAGAAAAAAATTAAGTCTTTTTGTCTCCCCATTATGATGAGAAAACTTAACTTGACAAGAAAAGGGATTGTTGAAGAGATTTTGATATCTGACACATAATACCGTTATAAATCACTCCCGCGGAGGCGGGATCTGATGCATCAACCGTTATAAAATATTACCGCAGACCGCAGCGGTCCACTCCTCTGAATCGGTCTTGGAGTACGATGGAATAAAAATAATGACGTTCATCAATGACGATTCGTTTACCGACGTAAAAATTTCATTGCCGATATTTCAAACAACTTAATCAATTGCATACTCCGCCACATCACCACTCAATCCTGCGGTAATGATTTTTTTAGATGTTTCAATACGAAACGATCATGTCAGCGCTAATATGAACTATCATTCTCTTCCTACCGATGGACGGCGGGACGGAGATAATCCCTTTCTAAATAAAGCCGATCGCTCGGCAATACATCCGTTCGAATACATTGGTTGCCGGAGCAAACATATTGATCACTGTCATTCGTTTTGGTGTTTTCATTTCCTTTCGTAGAAAATATATAACGATTGTTCTCACCGACATATCGTGTTATGGATTGTTGATGGAATACATCTGCGTTTCAGAACATCTCCGGGAAGCCCGCCATCACTGTTGACGTTAGCCGACCAGACCGGTCCATAACACATCATAGCAGTCCATCTAATGCATCGAGAACAGAACACCGCTGCGGTTAGATAATACGGATATTCGATGCCGAACCCGATCACCGCTGTTCCCTCGTTGCACAGTCTTTCGAACTGCCGTCACGGATAAAAATAGCGGAGGAATTTCTCTTGTTTTCTGAGCCGGGACAGAGACAACGATGTACGAATAATTACCACTCCATTTTTGACCGAAAAAGATGATGCTATCAGATTTAAGAGGATTGATGTTTTACCTGATTGTCAGGACTTGTTTTCCCTTTGATGATCCTTATCAATGAAACGACTCTTCCGAATACATACTCATTCCGGTTTTTCAATTACCGGCTGGAACCATTGGTCTATTCTCATTTCGCCCTATGGATTATTTATTTTTATAGAGAAATCAAAAGGGATATGGGAAAAGGAATCAACGGCTGTTATGACGGAGTTAATGCCCGAACGGGTCGAAATATTTAAATATGAGTAACTATTCGGATGATGCTGATTTTTCGTCCTGTTTTCCGTTGTAGCTAATCAAGAATAGCGAATAATACGTCCGATCGCTGCCTTAAGCGTTACTGGAGTATAGCCGAAATCCTTAGAACTTCAGATTAGTCGAATACCCATAATAGTATAGAGGAGACTTATCGACAGATCACCCATTGATAGTGGTTTTATTGTGCAATCGAATGAAACGGATCAACCATGTATGTCTTCGTAGTTCCAAAAATACTGAATAATTTATAGAAACTGATAGCACGCAGAGGTCCACAATACAGAAATTATGTATTTGTTCGTATTCCGACAGGAAATAAATCATCAACGGTTCCGGCAAGACAAGAATTAAACAGTGTGAATTTTCTTCACCACCTACACTATTTGAAGTTTTACGATTCTGACATTTATCATAGAAATACATTTTGTCTTTTGCGGTGAATACACACCGTAACTCTATCAATTCGTTGACTTTAGGGCATTTTTTAGATAAATTTCATCAGTACTTCAATTCTCTATTATTGGCAAACGAATGCAAAATTATATTCCTATCCTCGTCATGTTGGGAGTCGGTGTGTTGATTGGTATTGTCTTCCTGACACTGCAAAAACTACTTGGTCCCTCGCGGCCGAATCCGGAAAAACTATCTACCTATGAAAGCGGCATGCCGCCGGTCCGGACCGCACGCGAGAGATTCTCGGTGAAGTATTACATGGTCGCCGTTCTCTTCATCCTGTTCGATATTGAAGTGATTTTTTTATATCCCTGGGCAGTTAATTTCCGTGCATTGGGATTATTCGGCTTTATTGAGATGATCTTGTTTATTGTCATCTTGTTTATTGGGTATATCTACATCTTGAGAAAAGGAGCGCTACAATGGGATTAGAGCATGCATTTGGAGAATCGGCCATCACCACCACTATCGATTCGGCAATTAATTGGTGCAGAAAAAATTCGCTCTGGCCGATGCCGTTGGGCATCTCCTGCTGCGGTATTGAAATGATGGCGTTTGCCATGCCGAAATTCGACGTGTCGCGGTTCGGCTCGGAAGTATTTCGATTCTCTCCGCGCCAATCCGATCTGCTCATTGTTGCCGGAACGACAACATATAAGATGGCAACCGTTGTACGAAAGATCTATGATCAGATGCCCGATCCCAAATGGGTCATTGCCATGGGAGCCTGCACATCCTCCGGCGGCATGTATCGTACCTATTCGGTCGTTCAGGGTATCGACCAATTCCTTCCGGTCGACGTCTATGTGGCCGGATGCCCCCCTCGCCCGGACAATTTACTGCATGCTCTGATAATGATACAGGAAAAGATTCAGCGGGGAGAAAGCAGAAGCACTCCGATGACCGTTGCCGAAGAGAGGGCGGAAAAACAACATCTCCTTCAAATCCAAGGTGTGAATAATTAAATAGAGCGGGTGTCAATCCATTGCACACTCTGTTCCGGGACTTGTCTATGCTTACCACTATTGTTGAAAAACTGAAAACACAATTTCCACATGCTGTTCTCGACGTAAAAGAATTCCGCGGCGAAACGACCGTCCATGTTGCAAAAGACGCAATCGTTGCTGTCTGCCGGTTCCTTCGTGATGATGCATCGTCGCTGTTCAACTATCTCAGCGATCTCTGCGGTGCGGATGCTTACACTCCCGAGAACCGCTTCGAGGTGATTTATAATCTCTATTCGATGACATTAAACCACCGCATCCGGCTGAAAGTGTTTGTCGATGAAGCAGACCTGCACTGCCCGTCTGTGACGCCGGTATGGGAAGGGGCAGAATGGCCCGAGCGAGAGACGTACGATATGTTTGGAATTCATTTCGACGGAAATAAAGATTTGCGCAGAATGTACATGCCGGAGGATTTCGAATATTATCCGCTTCGCAAAGATTTCCCCTTGATGGGTATCCCCGATTCGATTCCGCTGCCGAGGAAATAATTAAACCTGATGAGACAATGAATATAGAACAAACGATGGAATTACGGCAGCAAAAGATTCTTGCTGCACTGGAAAACAAGAACACCGCGGTTCATTTTAATGATGCGCTGGACAACGAGATGATCCTGAACATGGGACCGCAGCATCCTGCCACGCACGGCGTTCTGCGATTGCTCATTAAATTGGACGGCGAAACGGTGATGGCATGTGTGCCCGAGCTCGGATATCTGCATCGCGGATATGAAAAACTCGCGGAAAATGTCTCCTATCATGAATACATTCCCCACACAGATCGATTGGATTATATCTCGCCGTTGATGAACAACACGGCCTACGTCCTTGCGGTGGAAAAATTGGTCGGCATCGAAGCGCCGAAACGCGCGAAATACATCCGCACGATCATTTCCGAACTGGCACGTATCTCTTCCCATTTGTTGGCCGTCGGTGCATTGGCAATGGATGTCGGTGCATTGACCGTCTTCACCTGGACGTTTACCGAACGGGAAAAGCTGTACGATATTTTCGAACTGCTCACCGGCGCACGATTCACGACCAGCTTTACCCGCGTCGGCGGGTTGGCGCACGATATGACACCCGAGGTGCACCATGCGATCGAACAGTTTATCGATCAGTTGCCGTCGAAGTTCGACAACAGCATTAAAATGCTGAACACGAACAGGATTTTCATCGAACGGATGGAGGGAGTCGGCGTTATTACAAAAGAAAAAGCAATCGCGCTCGGTATGAGCGGTCCGAACATCCGCGGCACAGGCATTGAACACGACATTCGACGAAAAGAACCCTATCTTGTCTATAATGAACTCGATTTCACTATTCCGGTATTTCACAGCGGAGACTGCCTGTCCCGATACTATGTTCGTGTCAACGAAGTAAAGGAAAGCATCAAGATTGTCCGTCAATGCCTGGAAAAAATACCCGCCGGCCCGGTACATGCGAATGCTCCGAAAAAAGTACTGCCGCGGAAGGAACGCGTCTATACAAAGATGGAAGAGTTGATCCATGATTTCATGATCATCAATTTCGGCGTCAATCCCCCTGTCGGTGAAGTCTATCATGCAGTCGAAGGATCCAAGGGAGAACTCGGATTCTACATCCAATCCCGCGGCGAAGGACATCCCTGGCGGTTGAAGATCCGTTCCCCCTCGTTCATGAATTTACAGTCCACACCGCATCTGGTCGAAGGGGGCATGATCTCCGACATTGTCGCCGTACTCGGCAGCCTCGATCCGGTGATGGGCGAAGCGGATAAGTAATTGTTCTCATGCTTCCGGAGCCTGAAAGGTTACGGAAGTTTTTTTTGTATTCCACCATTGTTTGTGCACATTATGCTTACTCAAGAAAATCTCCAAAAAGCCGAAGCGCTCTTCACAAGATATCCGCACAAGAAAGCCGCGCTCCTCCCCATTCTCTGGATCGCTCAGGATCAGGAAGGGTGGATCTCCGAAGAGATGATGAAATATGTTGCCGATCTTGTCGGCGTCGATTACGCCCACGTTTTGGGCGTGGTGACATTTTATACGATGTATAACGACAAGAAACTGGGGAAATATCACATTGAAGTCTGCACCAATGTCTCGTGCATGCTGAAAGGTTCGGACCGCATCATGGAGACTGTCGAGCGGGTCTGCGGAGCAAAGATCGGACAGACCTCATCCGACGGTAAATTTACGGTCAGCGAAGTGGAATGCATGGGTGCCTGCGGCGGCGCACCGATGCTCGCCATCGGCGAGCAGTATCACGAACATCTGACCGCCGAGTCGGCAGAAAAATTACTGACAAGTTTAAAATAATCACTGAACATCCCCGGGACCGTCGTGTCCCGAAGATTGTATGAGCGAACCCATGGAAAAATTCATTCTCCCCGACATTCCCGGACTGCACACGATCGAAACCTATGAGCAGCATGGCGGTTACGCAGCGCTGAAAAAAGCGATCCAGATGAAACCGGACGAGGTGATTGACGAAGTAAAACGATCCGGACTGCGCGGACGCGGCGGCGCCTGTTTCCCCACCGGATTGAAATGGTCCTTTATGCCGAAAGGCAACGACAAGCCGAAATACCTTGCCGTGAATGGCGACGAATCGGAACCGGGTACGTTTAAAGACCGGCAGATCTTCGAATTCAATCCCCACCTGATGATCGAAGGAATCATCATCGGATGCTACGCCATGGGCATCACGTCGGCGTATATTTACATCCGCGGTGAATACCGCAAATGGATCACCATGGTGGATGCGGCGCTTGCCGAAGCATATGCCAAGGGGTACATCGGTGAGAACATTCTCGGATCAGGATTTTCCACAAACATCTACACCCACTCCGGCGCCGGCGCGTACATCTGCGGCGAGGAATCGGCGTTAATGAATTCAGTGGAAGGTGAACGAGGATATCCGCGGGTAAAACCGCCGTTCCCGGCGCAAAAGGGTTTATGGGGCATGCCGACGACCATCAATAATGTAGAGACAATGTCGAACATTCCGCTTATCATCAATCATGGAGCCGAATGGTATTCGAAGATCGGCGTTGCAAAACATCCCGGGCCGATTTTGGTCGGTATCAGCGGGCACGTCAATAAACCGGGAGTCTACGAAGTACCGACCGGTGTTCCCCTGCTGACTCTTATCAACGAGTATGCCGGCGGCGTGCCGAACGGTAAAAAAATTAAGGCGGTAATTCCCGGCGGATCGTCAACCATGGTCCTGCGCGGAGAGAATCTTGAAGGAGTCTGCATGGATGCGGATTCATTGAAAGCGGCCGGCTCGTCCGTCGGAACAGCGGGATTGATCGTCATGGATGAAGACACGGACATTGTGCGGGTGTTGGCGCGCATTGCACATTTTTACCATCATGAATCGTGCGGTCAGTGCACTCCCTGCCGTGAGGGGACAGGCTGGCTGGAAAAAATACTCCACCGGTTCGAACATGGTGACGCCCGGCAGGAAGATGTCGATATGCTCGTGGAAGTGGCGAATCAGATCGAAGGCAATACGATCTGTGCCCTGGGCGATGCCGCCGCGTGGCCGGTGCAAAGTTTTGTAAAACGTTTTCGTGATGAATTTGAAAAAAGGGTTCGGGTGAAGGCGGAATCCAGTGCGGTGTGATGTTGACAAGATCCGACGCCGATAGGAATATCGGCGTTTTTTTCACACAAATCCTATTCCCTTGAACCGTTCGATACTGTTTTTCCTGTGTCTCCTTCCGATTGCCCTGCTCGGACAACAGCGCCCGATTCCCGTGGAATCGGCTATGCTGCTCGAACCGGGACTCGCTTCTACTGAATTCGGTTTTTCACATTTCCGCGATCAGCCGTTTCCCCTCTCCGGATTGACAGGAAACCTGACGAAGGTCGGGACGGTACGGTTCTGTATCGCACTCAGCGCAATTGTCGAACTCCAGGCGGACGGTACTTTGCTCGACATTCTTCAGATTAACCGGCGTGTGTTGGCGTTCAATTCCGCCTTGACCACTTCAAAAAAAGTAACTGCTGATATCGGCGATTTCTCCGTCTGGACAAAATTCGGGATATTGAATGAATACCGCTCCGGTGTGAGTTTTGCGGTACGATTCGGCATACAGCTGCCGAATGCCAGCAACGAATCGGGTCTTGGCATCGACGAAATGAATTTTTTTGCATCGTTGCTTCTTCAGAAACATTTTGCCGGCCGGTGGACCATGAATGCGGGACTCGGCATATTGAGTGATCCGACCAGACACGGTTCGCAGCACGATGTGTTTATTTATGGTGTTGAATATTTTCTACCGTTCGGAGAAACGACGTCGTTCCTACTTCAGACTGCCGGAAGAGTCGGCCATAACGGGATCGGATTCCAGCGGCTGGCAAACGGTAAAATCGGCATCGAAAAAACAATCGGCCCTTTTTCCATCCGTGCGTTCGGCGTCTCGAATTTTTCTCCGTCCGACAATGCCAAAGGCGGAGAACTCACTCTTTCCTATCTCTTTCACTTCATACAAATCGGAACATAATCATGGCTATTATCAAACCGGCAGCACTCAAAAAAGGTGATCTTATCGGTATCGTTGCACCGGCTAGTCCGCCGAGTACTTCGGAAAAAATTACAAAGGGAGCGGAATATCTCGAACGTCTCGGTTATCGGGTCGCGCTTGGCAAAAACGTCACCAATACGTACGGTTATCTTGCCGGCACTGATCAGGAACGGGCTGATGACATTAACGGAATGTTTGCCGACAAAAAAATAAAGGCGATTATTGCCGTCCGGGGAGGATACGGAACTCCGCGATTGTTGCCGCTGCTGAACTATTCTCTCATCCGGAAAAATCCAAAAATACTGGTCGGTTACAGCGATCTCACTGCATTGCAATTGGCAATTTTCAAAAAAACCGGATTGGTCAGTTTTTCCGGCCCGATGTCCGGCGTGGAAATGTGGAAGGAAATCGATTCGTTTACCGAGGAACATTTCTGGACTATGGTGACGTCGAAAAAAAAGTTCGGCACCGTTCGGAATCCCGACGGCAGACCGCTTACCGCCATCGTGAAAGGATCCGGGTCGGGCAGATTGCTCGGAGGGAATCTTTCGCTGATCACCGCCATCATCGGCACTCAATACATGCCCAGTTGTAAGAACGCCCTCCTGTTCCTGGAAGAGATTGACGAAGAGTGTTACCGGTTCGACAGGATGATGAACCACTTGCGAATCGCCGGAATTTTTAAGGAAGTCAAAGGCGTCATTATGGGTGAATTGACCGATGTAAAACCGTCGGATACCAATAGTCCCTATCTGACTCTGGAACAGGTCCTGCAGGACTATCTTCCTGCTATCCCGCGGCCCGTGATCACCGGTTTGGTATATGGTCATGTTCCAAAAAAACTGACAATGCCGGTGGGTATTAAGGGAAGTATGAATGCAAACACAAGGACAGTCTCGTTCGATGAATCGGCAGTGTCGTAAGTGTGTCTTCCGTCAATAAAATCGCCGTAACCTGTTGATATATCAGGCTTTTATATTGACAAACCAGACTCTCTTGATTACATTTGTAGTGAAAATTTGTGCTTCGTTAGGAAAAACCATTGTTAACTATCGCCGTTTTTGCATCGGGTCGAGGGTCCAATTTTGATGCGTTGCAGCGCACGATCCTGAAGGAACATTTTCCCGCACAAATCGCCGTCGTCATCAGCAACAATTCCCAAGCGGGAGTATTGGAACTCGCGCGGTCGTATAATATTCCGGCCGTGCATCTCAGTCAGCGCCAATTTTCTACTGCGGAAGAATTCCAGCAGAAGATTCTGTCTGTACTCCATGACCATACGGTAAATTTTATTGTTCTTGCCGGTTACATGAAACGGATCGATCAGGCAATTATTCGTGCGTTTCGACAGCGCATCATCAACATCCATCCCGCATTGCTCCCAAAGTACGGCGGCGAAGGGATGTACGGAATGCGCGTTCATGAGGCCGTCTTGAAGGCATCGGAGAAATTTTCCGGTGCAACTGTGCACATGGTCGATGAGGAATATGACCATGGCAAGATTCTTCTACAGGATATTGTTGAGATTGAAAACGACGAAAGCCCCGAAACTCTGGCGGCGAAAGTACTCAAAGTAGAACATCGGATTCTGCCGGAGGTCGTTCGGATGTTTGCAGAAGGAACACTCAAAAAGTAATATCGATTATAATTGAAAGGGATAGTTGTTTGTTAAAAATATCACGCGCCCTCATCAGTGTCTCCGATAAACATGGTATCGTCGAATTCGCTTCTGCGCTCCATCAGCGCGGTATAGAGATTATTTCTACAGGCGGTACGCATTCCCTGCTTCAGAAAAACGGTATTCCGGCACGGCAGATCTCCGAGATTACCGGATTCCCCGAAATTCTCGACGGACGGGTAAAAACTCTGCACCCCGTTATCCATGCCGGTTTGCTTGCCGTGCTGGATAATCCCGAACATAGAAAACAATTGCAGGAACACAATATCACGCCGATCGATCTTGTCGTCGTCAACCTTTATCCTTTCGAAGAGACGATTGCAAAACCGGATGTGCATTTCGAGGATGCGATTGAAAACATCGACATCGGCGGACCCACCATGCTTCGGTCTGCGGCAAAAAATTATAAATATACCGCCGTCATCGTCAACAGCAGCCGTTACGAAACATTCCTACGCGAACTCGATGACCACCATGGCGCCGTCAGTGAAGAGACCTGTTTTGAACTCGCGCGCGAAGTCTTCCGGCATACCGCACAGTACGATACCGCCATCGCCGGATTTTTGACACGCTCATCGGACCCGCAGGCGTTGCCAGGAGCATTTTCCGTTTCATTACAGAAGCAGCAGGACCTCCGGTACGGCGAAAATCCGCACCAGAAAGCCGCATTGTACGGTACATTTGACCGGTCGTTAAAAAAATTGCATGGCAAGGAGCTCTCGTTCAACAATATCATCGATGCCAACGCCGCAATGAATCTCGTCGCGGAATTCAAAGAGCCGACAGTTGTGATTATCAAGCATACCAATCCGTGCGGAGTCGGCAGCGCTGCGACGTTGGAAGAGGCATATCGCAAGGCATTTGCAACGGATACAAAAGCCCCCTTTGGAGGCATCATCGCCGTCAACAAACCACTGGATATGGCGGCGGCAATGGCCTTGAACGAGATATTTACCGAAATGGTCATTGCACCGGAGTTTGCTCCGGGAGTGCTGGAATATCTCACCAAGAAAAAGGACCGGCGTTTGATGCAGATTGCCGATCATCCTGAGTCGTCGGAATGGGATATTCGCTCTGTTATCGGCGGTCTACTGGTACAAAGCCGCGATACTGCGCAATTAACCGAGCAAAATTACAAGATCGTCACCCGGCGGCACCCGACAGAGGACGAACTGGAGGCGATGAACTTCACCTGGAAAATCGTCAAGCACGTCAAATCCAACGCAATTGTATACGGCCTCAAAGACCGGACGCTCGCCGTCGGAGCAGGCCAGATGTCCAGGGTCGATTCATCCAAAATTGCCGTATGGAAATCTCGTGAAAGTAAGTTATCTTTAGACGGAAGCGTCGTTGCGTCGGACGCTTACTTCCCTTTTGCCGATGGTCTCTTGGAAGCGGTCAACGCCGGTGCCACTGCGGTGATACAACCGGGCGGTTCAATACGGGATGAAGAAGTGATCAACGCAGCGAACGACAATAATATTGCAATGGTCTTTACAGGAATTCGTCACTTTAAACATTGAGCATACGTTATGGGAGTTTTTGATTTCTTTTCTGCCGATATCGCGATTGACCTTGGAACCGCCAACACATTGGTGTGGATGAAGGGAAAAGGAATCGTGCTGAATGAACCGTCCATCGTGGCATTCGACCGCAATACGAAAAAGATCGTTGCCATCGGAAACGAAGCCCGCGAGATGCTCGGCAGAACTCACCGCGATATCCGGACGATCCGTCCGATGCGGGACGGCGTTATCGCCGACTTTGAGATTGCCGAAGGAATGCTCCGCGAATTCATTAAGAAGATCCATTCGAGCTGGCTGCCGAGCCGGAGAATCGTTATCTGCGTCCCCAGCGGCGTGACGGAAGTGGAAAAGCGCGCCGTCCGCGATTCCGCCGAACATGCCGGCGCCAAAGAAGTGCATCTGATTGCGGAACCGATGGCAGCCGCCATCGGCATCGGATTGGATGTGGAAGCGCCGGTCGGGAATATGATTGTCGATATCGGCGGCGGTACGACGGAGATCGCCGTCATCGCGCTCTCCGGCATCGTGAACGAAGAATCCATCCGCATTGCCGGCGATGAAATGAACTCCGCTATCATCCAATTTTTTAAGAAGAACCACAACATCCTCATCGGCGAACGGACAGCGGAAGCAATTAAATGCGAAGTGGGTTCGGTGATGCCGATGAAAGAGGAAGTGACTATCCAGGTAAAAGGCCGCGACCTGGTCAATGGCATTCCAAAGACCACCGAAGCCAGTTCCGTCGAGATCCGCGAAGCGCTCAGCGAATGCGTGCAGGCGATTGTCAACGGAGTGAAGATGACGCTGGAACGCACTCCGCCCGAACTCGCTTCGGATATTCTTGACCGCGGCATCATGCTCTCCGGCGGCGGTGCATTATTGAAGGGACTCGATGAGAGATTACGGCTTGAAACAAACCTGCCGGTCCACGTCGCAGAAGATCCGCTGACCGCCGTGGCGCGCGGAACAGGCAAGGTCATGGAAAACCTCGAAAAGTATCAGAAAGTTATGATCACAAGCCGGCGTTATTAACCGGCGGTGCACCGTTGATCACCGCACTCACACCTATTCAATCGGACCATGCTGCAGCGAATTTACCAATATCTGTTCCTCTTTAAAGAATACGTATTGTTCGTTGTCCTGATCAGCATCTCGATCACGCTTCTGGTCTTCAACGACAACACACAGATCCGTTTTATCCGATCCGTTGCAATCGGAACGATGGGAGCGGTACAGCATACCTTTTCGTTCATTCCGAACATCTCCATGCTGCAAAGGGAGAATGAACTCCTCCGGAATTTAAATGTAAACCTCGCCGACGAAGTAAACCACCTGCGTGAATCCCGTCTGGAAATCATCCGGCTCCGGTCGATGATCGCCTTGAAGGAAACGTCAGTTGTTCGACTCACCGCCGGAAAAATAGTGGCAAAAAACCTCAATTTATTGAGAAATTCCGTCACTTTGAACATCGGATATTACGACGGTGTGCGAGTAGGAAATCCGGTTGTCTCCGGCGAAGGCCTTATGGGAAGAATTGTTGCAACCAGCGACGGATATTCCATTGCTCAGATTGTGTTGAATGTCGATTTCCGCAGCAGTGCAAAGATCCAGCGAAGCAGGGTGGACGGGATTATTTCGTGGGATGGAAAAACGTTGATCCTGAAAGAAGTGGCGAAAACGCAAGATGTGCGCGAGGGTGATGCCGTCATCACGTCGGAGTACAGCAATTCATTTCCGCCGGGTATCAAGATCGGCATTGTCAGCACCATCTCCGACATGCCGAATTCACTCTTCAAACGAATTGAAGTGACACCTTCCGTCAACTTTACAATGACGGAAGAGGTTTTTGTCATGGATTTTGTACCGAGTTTGGAACGATTATCGCTGGAAATACAGAAGAAGTAAACATCACTTTCTTGCAGCACGCAGAACATTGTTGATGTCATCGGGCAGTTCGGATGAAAACTTCATTTTCTCCTTTGTAGCAGGGTGAACAAAACCGAGCATCTTTGCATGCAGAGCCTGACGCGGCATTAATTCCAACAGGTTTTTTGCTTCCGACCGCTTTTTCCCCTCCACCGTAATTCCCCCGGCACCAATCTCCCGGCCACCGTACGTTGCATCACCAAAAATAGGATGATGGATATGCGCCAGATGTACCCGAATCTGATGAGTCCGTCCCGTCCGCAAATGTAAACGGACATAGGTTAAATAATCGAATTGTTCTATCACCTCATATTCGGTAACGGCGTGTTTTCCGTCCGCAATAACCGCCACTTTTTTGCGGTCGCTTTTACTTCGTCCCAGCGGCGCATCGACGATCCCCTTTTGCTGCTTAAAGATTCCCCATACAATTGCATGGTATTCCCTCTCCGACGTCTTTGCGGCAAATTGCTTTGCAAGTTTCTGATGAGTGGTTTCATCCTTGGCGACAACGAGGAGGCCGCTGGTATCTTTGTCGAGACGATGGACGATGCCGGGACGGATCGTATCGAATTCCTCATCCTCGTCGGCATGCAGCTGGGATAATTGTTCGGTGTGATGCATTAAAGCGTTGACCAGGGTGCCGGAATAGTTCTTGTACGCGGGATGGGTGACCATACCGGCCGGTTTGTTGACCACCAGCAAATACTCGTCTTCGTAGACGATGTCCAGCGGAATCATTTCCGCTTTTACCTCCGGCGGATCCGGCCGGTTGAGACGGACAGCAATGATATCGTTTGGATGAATGATGCTGCTCGGTTTGACGGCGGCACCGTTGACGGTGATCTCGCCGGATTTGATCGCTTCCTGGACTTTATTGCGGGTGGCATTTCCCACATGAGCGACCAGATACACATCCAGCCGCTCCCTTGTCTGGCCCGGTGGTATGATGATATCGAAATTATTTCTCATACGGAAGCGTAACGGAATAACCGGCAACACATTTTGCCGGTCAGGATGATGATGACGGTTCGCCGGGGGCAGTATCGACAGACGGAATTTCTTTTTCCTCCAGCAGGAAGGATCGATGGAACAACAGCATAATAAGCACGCCGATAGTCACTGATGCATCGGCGATGTTGAATACCCAGAATCGCGAAAGATGGAATCCCCACAGGTCGATATTGAAGAAATCGATATCGATAAAGTCGACGACTTTTCCGTGGAACAATGCCCCTTCACCGTACAAAACGCCGTAAAAAACACGGTCGATCAGGTTCCCGACCGCTCCCCCCAGAATAAACGACAATGAAAGGCGGAACGTGAGGTTCTCCTTTCGCATTAAATACAGGTAGAACAGTATCCCGATGCTGGCAACTATGGAAAAGAGGGTAAGGAATATTTTCCCTCCGATCTCTATGCCGAACGCCATGCCGGGATTTTCAATGAACGTAATTCGGAGAAAATCGCCCAATACCGGAAATGAACTCCCCAGCGACATGCCTTGTATGGAAATGCCGAGCAATGGAATCTCGATCCCTTTGACCCAGAATTTCGTCATTTGGTCGGCGACAATGATACATGCGGTAACGTACAGTACTCTCACAACCGGTAATTCCCGTTTGATCCTAAAATTTTTGCTTGATATTCTTGCATTCGACACATAACTGGGCGTGCGGCACTGCTTCCAGCCGTTCCTTCGGAATCAACGGACAGGTTTTACAGAGATTCCGCGGCTCGTCGATGCAGTCCAGACAGATTCCATATGTTCCTTTATCGATGCGGCGCAGTGCGTCATCCAGATAGTTCAGGAATTTCCCTTCTCGCGAAGCAAACAGGAACGTTTTCTCCCGTTCCATTGCATCGGTTCCCTGTTCCATATGCATGGAATAAGTGGAATTCTCGCTGGCATATTCGCCGGTGGTCACATCCATCATGCTCTCTTTCAGAATTGTGAGTTCCTCAAGAATTTCCTTCCGCTTTTCAAGAATGATTTTCTTGAAATATTCCAGTTCCCTGGCGCTGTAGCCCTTCACCGCTTTTTTCTTCACCGGTTTGGTGACCGCCTTTGTTGCGGTTGCCTTCACTTTTTTTGAAGAGCCGGATTTTTTCGTACTTTTTTTCGCTGTGCTCTTTTTCACCGCAGTTTTTGTTTTCGCCATTGTCGCTCCCTTACCGTAAAATTTTTTGAATACTGATCTCACACGTTTCGCCGTTGATGTCTTCTCGCGCCGTGTACTCGCCGTTGACGGTTTCGTGAGTGAAACCCACAGCCAGCGTCTCGTGCTTGATATAATCGGACATGGACAGTAATGCCGTTGTCAGTGTCTCGTCCGCTTTGAATGAAATGGAAATTCTGTCGGTCACTTCCAGTCCCGAATCTTTCCTCAGATTTTGAATCCGATTGACAAATTCGCGTGCATACCCTTCGATCCGGAGTTCCGGGGTGACCTCCGTATCCAGCGCAACCATAATCGTTCCGTCCGTTTCGACCTGCCAGCCCTGAAGGTCCTCGTGGTGAATTTCAACGTCCTCCCTCTGGATGGTGAACGAATTACCGTTGTCCGAGAAGGTCGTCGATCCGATTTTTTGAAGTTCGGAAATTTCCGCTGAACTCATGGTACGGATCTTTGATGCAACGGCCTGCACCTGTTTCCCGAATTTCTGTCCAAGCGTCCGAAAGTTCGGCTTGGCATACTTTTTCACAATGCCGGCATCGTCCGTCACGAATTCGATCTCTTTGACGTTAATCTCTTCCAGGATAACATCTTCCATCATCCTGATTTCTTCTTTCTGTCGCTGATCGGCGATCGGCAGAATGATCTTCTGTAACGGCTGCCGCACCTTGACGTTCGATTTGACCCGCATCGCACGGACCAGAGAAACAATGCGGATGGCATAATCCATCCGCTCCTCGAGTTCCGGATCGATTGCGGCTTCATCCACATTGGGCAGTAACGCGAGGTGCACCGATTCACATCCCTCTTTGCGAGACACACTGTGCAGATTTTTATAGATCTCATCGGCCAGAAACGGTGCAATCGGCGCGGATAATTTCACGATGGTGTCGAGACACTCATAGAGTGTCTGATATGCCGCCGTTTTATCCTTCCCTTTTTCACTCTTCCAAAACCGTCGACGGTTCCTCCGAACATACCAGTTCGACAGATTGTCGAGGGTGAAATCCGTGATGGCGCGCGACGCCTTCGTCAGATCATATTCGTCCATACACTGTCTGTATTGTTTCACGAGTGTATTCAAAGACGAAATAATCCACCGGTCGATTTCCGCGCGTTCGCGCACCGGAACACGCTCTTCCTGATAATTGAAGGAATCGATATTCGCATACAACGCAAAGAAGGAATACGTATTGACCAGCGTGCTGAAAAATTTCCGTTGCACTTCTCCGATGCCCGCTTCATCGAACAATGTCGGCCGCCAGACCGGCGACTGCGAAACCAGGTACCACCGGGTCGCATCCGCGCCGTATTTGTGAATCAGGGTAAACGGATCGACGGTATTCTTTTTTGTTTTGGACATCTTCTGACCGCTCTTGTCGAGGATCAGTTCGTTGACCAGAACGTTGCGGTACGCCGGCGTATCGAAGAGGAATGTACCGATGGAGTGTAACGTATAAAACCATCCTCGCGTCTGGTCGATTCCTTCGGATATGAAATCCGCAGGATAATTCTTTTCAAAAATCTCTTTGTTCTCGAACGGATAGTGCCATTGAGCAAACGGCATGGCGCCCGAATCGAACCATACGTCGATCAGTTCCGGTGTCCGTCGAAGATATTCACCGTTAGCGGTCTTAAATGCCAGTCGATCCACTGTCGGTTTATGGGGATCGAGAGTTTTGATATCTTCACGGGTAAACGACTTTCCGGTCGGCGTTCCCGATTCATCCAGCCATTCCGCACCAATCAAGTCCTCAAAACTTCCGACACATTTTTTCGTTCGGCCGTCTGCCGATACCCAGATCGGCAGCGGGGTTCCCCAGTACCGATCACGGGACAACGCCCAATCCTTGTTTTCTTCGAGCCAGTTCCCGAACCGGCCTTCGCCAACCTCGCTTGGGATCCAATTGATCTCTTTATTCAATTCAATCATCCTCTGTGCATATGCCGTTGTGCGAATATACCACGAATCGCGCGCATAATACAGTAACGGCGAGGTGCAACGCCAGCAATGGGGATAACTATGCTGATACTGCTCTTTTCGATAGAGAATATTGCGATGTTTCAGGTTCTGGATGATATCCGCATCGGCATCTTTCACAAATTTGCCGCGGAAATCCACGACGCTTTCCTCGAATTCGCCCGATTTATTCACGGGATGAATTGTCGGCAGACCGTATTTTCGGCATGTCTGATAGTCGTCTTCGCCGTACGCCGGCGCCATGTGTACGATACCGGAGCCATCCGCTGTTGTCACGAAATCCGCCTCAACAACATACCACCCTTTTTCCTTTACCTGGTGATAATTAAATAGTCGTTCGTATTCCTTGCCGAGCAGATCTTTTCCCTTCAACTCCTGTACGACGGTGTATTTCTCTTTTATGACTTCCAGCCTCGCTGTTGCCAGAATCAGAAATTCTCCGGTCGGCGAAGTTTCTTCCCCTTCGCTATGCAACAATTCTATCTTGACGTACTCGATGTCGGGATGCACCGCCAGTGCGACATTCGAGATGAGGGTCCAGGGGGTCGTCGTCCAGACCAGGAATGACGTATGCGGGTCTTCCTTGAGCCGCATCTTGACATACACGCTCGGATCCTTGACATCCTTGTATCCGAGTGCAACTTCGTGCGATGAGAGCGGCGTTTCACAACGGGGGCAATACGGCTGGATCTTGTATCCGCGGTAGATCATGTCGGCGTCGAAATATCTTTTTAAAGCCCACCAGATGGACTCAATATAATTGTTTTCGAACGTGACATACGGATGGTGCAGATCGACCCAGTACCCCATTTCGCGGGTCATTTGTTCCCAGTCCACTTTGTATTTCCACACCGACTCGCGGCACGCTTTGTTAAACTTTTCCACCCCGTAATCGAGGATCTCATCCTTATGCTTGATGCCGATTTGTTTTTCGACTTCGATCTCCACCGGAAGTCCGTGGGTGTCCCATCCCGCCTTCCGATGCACCTGATATCCGCTCATGGTCTTGTACCGGCAGAACGCATCCTTCAGCGTCCGCGCCATCACATGGTGAATTCCCGGTTTGCCGTTTGCCGTGGGCGGGCCTTCGTAAAATGTATAGAGCGGTTTTCCCTCGCGGGTGGTAATGCTTCGGTCGAAGATATTATTCTCTTCCCAGAATTTCAGAATTTCTTTTTCGACTGCCGCGTATTGAATTTTGTCTGTGAGTTCTTTAAACATGTTATAACCGTTGTACCACTTCTTTCATAATTGCCGTTAATTTTGGTTCCGCTGTATTTGCGACCGCGATCACTTCCTGCAGCGACACCGGCTGCAGTGTGTCGGGAAAACATTCGTCGGTCATGATCGAGAATCCAAGCACGCGCATGGACTGATGAACGGCGACGATGACCTCCGGAACGGTGGACATACCGACCACATCCGCCCCGATCATCCGAAGAAACCGATATTCGGCGCGTGTTTCCAGCGTCGGCCCGGTCAAAGCGATAAAGACCCCTTTTTGCAGCCGGATGTTCAATTCCTGCGCCACGTGTTCGGCCAGGGCAATCAGTTCCTTTGAATACGGTTCCGACATATCCGGAAACCGCGGGCCAAGGTGGTCTTCATTCGGACCGATTAATGGATTATCCCCCAGCAGGTTAATATGATCGGTGATGATCATGATATCCCCCTTACTAAAGTGAGGATTCATACCACCGGCTGCGTTCGATATCAACAGAGTTTTGACGCCGAGAAATTTCATCACCCGGACCGGAAACGTCACCTGCTGCATCGAGTATCCCTCGTAAAAATGAAAACGCCCCTGCATTGCAACGATCGATTTTCCGCCGATGCTCCCAAAAATCAATTTTCCCTTATGGGATTCCACTGTCGAGAGCGGGAAATGCGGAATATCCGCATAGTCAATCACGGTATCGATCCGAATTTCCTTGACCAAACCGCCAAGCCCGGTGCCGAGTATGATACCGACCGTTGGTTCGGCTGCGGTTCGCGTACGGATAAATGCGAGCGCGTCGTCGATTTTCTGCTGGAGTATAGACATTATAATTTCTTTAACACTTCATCAATATGAAAATTCTCTTTTCCTGTACCGAGCCCCGGATCTATCGCCGTTTTATCCTCTTCCGATTCCAGGGCTTTGATCATCTCCATTTCGGAACTCAACAGCACCTTCATGCGGCTGACCAGGACATCCTTTTTGGCTTTAAGATTCGATAATTCCTCTTTTGCGTGCATCACTTCAATTCTGCCATGGTCGATAATCTGGCTGGCCTTCAATTCCGCTTCCTGAATTATCAACTCCGCTTCTTTTCTGGAATTTTCTATCGAACGGGCGCTTGTTTCCTGTGCCTGCATAAGTATCTGCTGAAGATCCCGCTCTTTCTGCTTATAATCCCGCAGCTGTATCTCCATCTCGATGTATTGTTCCCTCAATTCCTTCAGCTGCTTCAGGAGATCTGAAAATTCGTTCGAGAGAGCATCGAGAAAGGCATCCACTTCAATCGGATCGTACCCACGCAATACCTTCTTAAATTCCTGCTTTTTGATGTCTAACGGTGTAATTTTCATAGTGCGCCTTTCGATTATGAAACAATCAACAACTCAATCTCTTTTTTTTCGGGTTCCGAAAATTGCCGTGCCGACACGGACCATTGTGGAACCTTCTTCTATTGCTATGGGATAATCGTGCGTCATTCCCATCGACAAAATAGTCATCGGCGTTCGGAGGAATCCTGCCGCATTGGCGTGATCAAAAATATTTTTCAATGTTCTGAATGACGCTCTGGACTCTTCGGCAACATCGGAAAATGGCCCGATAGTCATTAATCCTTTCAGCCGTAACGACGGACGATTATTTATCGCCCGGATTAAATCCATTGCCAGAGCAGGTCTCACGCCGAATTTGGTTGCTTCTTCAGATGTGTTCACTTCAATCAATACATCGACAATTTTTCCGGCACTGCTCCCCCTTTTTTCGATCTCTGCCGCTAATCCGTCGCTGTCAACCGACTGTATCAGAGACATCCAGTCGACGATATACTTGACCTTATTCGTCTGTAAATGTCCGATAAAGTGCCAATGAATATCCCGGCCGGATAATTGGTCTCTTTTTCCGACAAGCTCCTGGACATAATTTTCGCCAAAATCCTTCACACCGGCATCATTGGCGACTGAAATATCTTCGGCTCCGAAAGTCTTGCTAACTGCAATTAAATCAACAGTTTGCGGGTCTCTTCCAATCCGATAGCACGTTGCCGCGATGCTTTCTCTAATGTTTTTAACGTTTTCGGCTATCATTATTCAAGAGTAAAAGGAAATATAATTCTTTATCTCCCTAAAAACAATAAAACAAGATATTTGTCTTATCGAGAAATTAACCGAATTGGGCATAAAAAATGATCGCGAGTATCGGGAGAAAATAAAAATCCCCCGCATAATTCGGCGGGGGACAGGAGGAGGTAGGAGAAATATTAATGAGTACTGGCTTTTTTATGCGATACTTTATGAGAATTCTTCCTTTTTGTCGTTGATCGAATGGTAATTACGGGACAGGGTGCCTGTCGGACCACTTTTTCGGAAATACTCCCCAATACAGCATGTTGTATTCCAGTTCTGCCGTGAGTATTCATGACGATGAAATCATATTTATGCTTTTCGGCATACCGGATGATCATGCGGGAGGCATTCCCTTCCATCATCACCACATCGAATTGCAGTTTTACGGTCTTATGCAGGGAATCCGCAAAGGCATTCAGGCGTTGTTGTTCCTGTTTCAACAATTCGGCATGGAACTTATCAAATGTCAGATCGACGGTATGGTATGCTACTGAAGGAATATTGTCTACGCAATAAAACAGCGTAACGGAGGAATGTTCGATTGATGCAAGCCACGCTGCATATTCCATGGCCGTTCGAGATTCTTCCGAAAGATCGGTGGTGACAAGTATTTTTTTAATATGGATCATAACAGTACTCCCTACTGCGAACTTTTACGTTCTTCCTGCTGCAGTTTTTGAAGGTCATCGATGGATTTGTTCACTTTCGAATACACTTCCATGACTTTGGTGCGTAATTTTGCGATATCCAGAGGATAATTCGGGTGTTCCTCGTAAAAACGTAACACCCGCTCAACCTCCAGCGACAATGCGCTCAGCGATTTCTGATCCTCCAGAATCGCCTCAATATCTGCCGTGTGTATTTTCAGCTCACGTGACAATTATTTTCCTCCGTAACGTTTGTGTACTTCTTTTGCCAGTTCTTCCCGGAACGCCGGATGGGCAATATTGATCAGTGCGTCAGCACGCTGCCTGAGATTCTTGCCGAAAAGATACGCCACGCCGAATTCCGTCACAACATACCGTACGTCGCCCCGGGTGGTGACCACGCCGGCGCCCGGTTTCAGCATCGGTACAATGCGGCTGTAGGCGCCGTCCTTGGCGGTCGATGGCAATGCAATGATCGCCTTTCCGCCTTTGGAGGCACAGGTTCCGCGCACAAAGTCGAGCTGTCCGCCGAATCCGCTGTAAATCGACGTACCCATTGAATCGGCGCACACCTGACCGGTGATATCGATCTCTAATGCAGAATTGATCGAAACCATCTTGTCGTTCTGAGCAATGATAAACGGATTGTTGGTATAATTGGTCGGCAGGAATTCGAACATCGGATTGTCATTGACGAATTCATACAGCCGTTTGGTTCCCAATGTAAACGTGGCAACCGCTTTTTTATGATGGATCGTTTTTCGTGCGTTCGTTACGATCCCCCTCTCGATTGCATGCAGCATCCCGTCGGAGACCATTTCTGTATGGATGCCAAGGTCATGTTTCCCTTCCAATTCCGAGAGCACGGCATTGGGAATTCCGCCGATACCGAGTTGCATGGTCGAACCGTCTTCAATAAGCGGAGCGATATATTGTGCGATTCTGCGTTCCACATCGGTGAATTCGGGAATTTCCAATTCTATCAGCGGATTGGATAATTCAACGATAAAATCGACATCGGAGACGTGCACGAACGTGTCGCCGTGCGTGCGCGGCATTTGATCGTTTACCTGCACTATCACTTTTTTGCCGTATTCCACCGCCGTTTTTGAGGCGGCACACTCAACTCCCAGGCTCATGAATCCATAATCGTCCGGCGGCGACACCATCACATACACGACATCCATCGGGATCGCACCGGAGGAAATAACGGATGGAATTTCCGAAAGGAAGATCGGTATGTAGTCCGATTGACCTTTCATCACCGCAGGCCGTTCTGCCTGACCGACAAAAAATGATGCATGTTGAATATGATCGCGAAATGAGTCATCGGCGATCGGATCCTCACCCAGCAAGAGCAAATGATAAATCGACACGCCGTTCAGCACTTCACGGCGTTTTGCCAGTGCCTTCATAAAATCTGCCGGTGATGCCGCATTTCCGCTGACAAAGACATTGTCACCGGAGGTCACCAGTGATGCCGCCTGGTCTATCGGAATACATTTTGAAGCATATTCGTTCGTATAGTTTATTCTGGGAAACGAACTGAGCGTGTGGCTTCTGTAGGCGCGTCGCATAAAGTTTTTTTCTGATTTTTCTGAAAGTGTACGCCGACAACGTTATTTATTGGTACTGATCAGCGTGAATTTGAATTTGATCGACACCCATACCTGCACCGGGCCGCTGTTCATGACTGCAGGAGTAAACTGGTATGCCATTGCTGCCTTGATTGCGGCGTCATTAAAAACCCCCGCACCGTCTTCTTTCACGACAACAGCCCTCTTCGGCTTCCCCTTCTTGTCCACTAAAATATTCACCCACACAGTCGCTTCAATTCCTGCCCTGCGTGCAATCTCCGGATACTCCGGTCGGACCGATTGAACGATCTGCGGAGATTTTTCCACCGGGACGAATTCTCCCATGCCCGGTTCATCCTCTTCAATCGAAATGTCATCGGTAATCTGAATTGCTCCCCCTCCTTCTTCCGCTCCGGTTTCTATTCCCGGTCCCACCACCGAACTCATTTCAGCCTGCGTTGCAATAGTCTGTTCGGGATTGATTTCGGCATCCGGTACCGGAATCGGCATTCCGATACTCGGCTTTCCGAACCGGGCAACTCCGACCACCGGTGCACTCATGGAGTTGGTAATCGACGGCGGCGGTCCCAGGTCGCTGTACTTCATGATGCGAACTCTGACAACCGGCTCTTCCTCAGTCAGTGTCCTTGCATACTCAAAGGCATAATACCCGGCCACCGCAAGAACATGAATGATCGCTGAAAACATCAGACCGCGTTCCAAATTCAATCGTAGTGCACGACGGAGATCCCGCCGGGCATCATCGATCGAATACGATACCACAGTTACCGCGGAAGAATTTTTCTTGTGTAAATGCGGCAAATGAAAACCGCCGGCTTTGTAAGAAATAGGATGTCCCATAGGTACACTCCTTTCTTCCAGTGATTTAAAATGCAAAGAGTGTGCCGTCCATAAAATGTAGTAATCTTAGGGAATTGTATGATTTTAGGTAGGAGGGTTATAAATATTGGGAAAAACAGGGGAAAATTCTTATTCCTGAAAATGCACAATGCCCGACGTGGAGTCAGGCACTGTTATTGTATTCCACTGAATTGTTAAGTGTCCTTCTCCATCTCCCACCGTTCCGGCGATCTCCAGAGTTGGGAGAGGAGCAGTTCCCGAATGAGGACGAATTCCTTGGGGAGTTTATCGTACAGTTTGATGAAGAGTTCTTCCTGCAGCAATATCTCTTTTTTCCACAATTCACGATCGACAGACATAACGGAGAAGAATTGGTGCTGTGTCACTCCGGGCCTTCCGGACCAATCCATATCTTCATATCGCGGCATCCAGCCAAGCGGTGATTCGATTGCAAAAGCCTGCCCGTGTACACGTTCAACGATCCACTTCAATACGCGCATGTTTTCACCAAATCCGGGCCAGAGAAAATTTCCCTCTTTGTCTTTCAGAAACCAGTTGACATTAAAAATGCGCGGCGGATTATGGATCATCCTCCCCATTTGCAGCCAATGGTTGAAATAATCAGCCATGTGGTATCCGCAAAATGGGAGCATCGCCATCGGGTCCCGACGAACTTCGCCCGTATTTCCTGCATTGGCAGCGGTAGTTTCTGATCCCATCGTCGCCGCCATATACACGCCGAAATTCCAGTTGAATGCCTGCACTACCAGCGGCACAGTATTGGTTCTCCGTCCTCCAAAGACGAATGCACTGATCGGAACGCCGTCGGGATTTTCCCAATCCTTGTCGATCGACGGACACTGATGCGCCGGTGCGGTGAACCGTGCATTTGGATGTGCGGCGACTCTGCCGCAATCAGGTGTCCACTCTTTCCCCTGCCAATCGATCAGCTTCGGCGGAGGCACCTTGGTCATTCCTTCCCACCAAACGTCTCCGTCCGGCGTCAACGCTACATTGGTGAAGATCGTATTTTTCGAGATCGTCGTCATGGCGTTCGGATTAGTCTTCTCCGACGTGCCGGGAGCGACGCCAAAATATCCCGCTTCCGGATTGATGGCGTACAATTTGCCGTCGTGCCCCGGTTTTATCCATGCGATGTCATCGCCGATTGTTGTCACTTTCCAATCGCTGAATGACGACGGAGGAATGAGCATGGCAAAATTCGTTTTACCGCACGCACTCGGAAATGCCGCTGCGATATATGTCTTTTGTCCCTTTGGCGATTCAACGCCGAGGATCAGCATATGTTCCGCAAGCCACCCTTCGTCGCGCGCCATCACCGATGCGATCCGCAATGCAAAACACTTTTTTCCGAGCAACGCATTGCCGCCGTATCCGCTGCCGAACGACCAGATACTCCGTTCTTCGGGGAAATGAACGATGTATTTTTTTTCTTTATTGCACGGCCACGGCACATCTTTTTGTCCCGGCGCCAATGGCAACCCCACGGAATGCACGGCGGGGACGAATTCTCCCGCTTCACCGAGAACGTCATAGACCTGTTTACCCATGCGCGCCATAATTCTCATACTGACGACCACGTACGGCGAATCGGTAATTTCTACGCCGATGTGAGCGATTTTTGATCCTATCGGTCCCATGCTGAACGGGACGACGTACATGGTCCGGCCCTGCATACAACCGTCAAAAATACCCTTTAAAGTGCTTTTCATTTCTTTGGGATCGACCCAGTTGTTGGTGGGACCTGAGTCGCTGCGCCGCGCGCTGCAGATATATGTCCGGTCTTCAACACGGGCCACATCGGAGGGATCGGAGAGGGCAAGATAACTGTTCGGACGTTTTTGCGGATTCAGCCGTGTGAATGTGCCGGACTGTACCATCAATTCACATAGCCGGTCGTTCTCTTCCTGAGAACCGTCACACCAATGCACCGAAGCGGGTTTGGTAAGATCTGCAATTTCCTTTACCCACTCCCTGATGCCGTGGTGTTTAATATACGGTGGAATATCCATGGCGCCTCCTGATTCTAAATGTGGTACCGATACTACGACGGTTCATAAAATGACTGCCAAACATCCATTGCTATTTATTCTTCAGGGGAATGTGCAATTCTTCCATCTTTCGATACAGGGTAGAAAGGCTCAATCCCAGTTCCGCGGCGACTTTTTCTTTATCGGAGTTGGCATCTTTCAGCTTTGATTCGATGAATTGCCGTTCGAAATTCCGTACGGCATCTTTCAATGACAACGTATCCGCCGGCATTGACGGAGAGGTCGAATCGACCAGACGCTGAATATCCTCGGGAAGGTGCGTGACATCCAGATATTCCGCATCGCAGAAAATCATGGCGCGTTCCACGACATTTTGAAGTTCGCGAACCTGTCCTTTCCAGGTGTGACGGATCAATGCGTTCATCGCCTGATTGGTGATTCCTTTAATGTTCTTTCCCATCTCCGTACGAAGGTCTGCAATAAAATTATTGACCAACAGAGGAATATCGTCGATTCGTTCCTTCAGTTCGGGCAGATGGATCTCGACCACATTTAACCGGTAATAGAGATCCTCCCGGAACTTCCCTTTTGCGATTTCTTCCTTCAGATTCCTGTTGGTGGCCGCAATAATCCGCACGTCGATGGAGATCGCATCGTTGCTGCCGACCGGATAGATCTCATGCTGCTCGAGTGCCCGCAGTAATTTCACCTGCATTTGAAACGGCATCTCGCTGATCTCGTCGAGCAGCAGGGTTCCGCCATGAGCAACTTTGAACACGCCGTCTTTGTCGCTTACGGCACCGGTAAACGAGCCCTTCTTATGTCCGAACAATTCGCTTTCAAAGAGTGTTTCGACAATTGCGCCGCAATTGACGGCGACAAAGCGTTTATTTTTTCGTGCACTGTGGAAATGAATCGCCCTCGCCACCAGCTCTTTTCCCGTTCCGCTGCTTCCCGAAACCAGTACCGTTCCGTCACTGGTCGAGACTTTTTCGATTGTTGAAAAAACCCTTTTCATCGCATCGCTTTTACCGATGATATTATGAAAATCATATTTTCTGTTGATCTCTTGTTTTAACAGGGCGTTTTCCAGAACAACATTCCGGTGTTCGAACAGTTTCTTCACGCGAAAGAGCAGATCATCGAATTCGATCGGTTTTAAGATATAGTCGTACGCCCCTTTCCGGAGGGCACCGATGGCCGTTTCTACCGAGCCGTAGGCGGTAATGATGATGACGAATGTCTGGGGGGATCGTTGACCGATCCTTTCTAAAAGCTCGACACCCCGCATCACAGGCATTTCAATATCGGTGATGACCAGGTCGTACGATATGGCAGAGATCTTTTCGAAGGCACTTCCGCCGTTTTCCGCCTTGTCGACCTTATATCCCTCTTTTTCGAGGATCATTGCAATGGATTCGCGGATAATTTCTTCATCATCCACAACCAAAATTCGTTCAGCCATTTTTCACGCCTTTCGTCGGTAATGTCACTATAAATGTCGTTCCTCTATCCAATTCGCTTTCCACGCGGATATCCCCGCCAAAATTCTTGATGATCCCCAGACTGACCCACAATCCCAATCCGGTTCCCTTGCCGGCTTCCTTGGTCGTGAAGAACGGGTCGAATATCTTCTGAAGATTCAGTTCGCTGATTCCCTCTCCCGTATCGCTCATGGTCACTTCCACCCGGTCACTCTTCAATTGCGACGACACCGAAATGGAACTCGGCTTATTCTCGCATGCATCGACGGCATTCATCAGGATATTCAAAAATACCTGTACTAATTGGTCATAGACGACTGTCACTGCCGGAAGCTGATCCTGAAGATTCGAAGTAAAGGTAATCGACCGTACTTTTTTGCCGTACTGCACGATATTCAACGCTTCCTTGATCACTGTGTTGACCTCAACATCCTGTACAATATGCGGCGAGGGACGAGAGAAATCGACCAATTCACGAATAATCTTGGTGATACGGTTAATTTGATTTTTTACCAGCTCCAGCTTGTCCTTAGTGAAATCATCGGTGGTCGATCGGTGGAGAATCTGCACGATCGAAGAGATGGAGGTCAGTGGATTTCCCACTTCGTGAGCAATACCGGCAGCCAGTGTGCCGAAGGTTTCCATTTTCTGAGATCGCACAATTTGCTGCTCGAGTATCTTCTGTTCGGTAATATCCCGGTGCGCACCCAGAAATCCAATCACTTTTTTATCTTCATCGATGATCGGTGAGATAACGAGCTCGGTATAAAACAGTTCTCCGTTCTTCCTCTTGTTCTGAATCTGCCCGACCCATTGCTGGCCGGTAAGTATCTGCGACCATACGCTGTTCCAGAACTCACGGGAGTGCTTACCGCTGTTCAGTATGCTTGGATTCTTTCCCAGCAACTCTTCCTTCGAGTATCCGCTGATGTTCACGTAAGCGGGATTTGCGTAGATAATTTTTCCCTCGGTATTGGTAATCTGGATGGGATTTACCGTTCGGTGAATCACTTCAGAAAATCGCAGCAAGTCGAGTTCTTTATCGTGCAATTGGGTGATATCCCTGACGACAACCAGATAGACAGGATGAGAATTTAATTCGACAGAACTGACTGTCACCTCGGTGAACATGTGTTCGTGCTTCGAGATATAAAATTCCGATCGGAAGGAAGTAACTTCTCCCCTGATTGCCGCCATGAGTTGCTGTTTACCGGAATCTTCAAAGCAATCGGACAATACCGGACCGGAAAATCCTCGCCCCTCGGCCTTCGTATTGAAATCCAATACTTTTGTCTGATTATCGATAACAAATGCAAGATCCTGCAGACAGCAGAAAATTTCTCTGTATATTTCGTTGGAAATTGAGGGCATATTGATTTTTCTTACTTTTAAGAATCTACGACTATTTTACCAAACAAAAAAGTCCGCTTTTGGCGGACTTTCGTTTTAACATTCCAGAAAAATTCGATCACATTCAGCGAAAAATCACAGACCGCATCGAAACGGAACCCATATCGAATTCCGTATTAAAGAATTCCGGATTGTCGTTTTTGCCTTGCAATCCGAGTATATACATCAGCGGTAGGAAATGATCATACGTGGGATGTGCCAATGTTGCAAGGCTGCCGAGGTTCTGAAATTGGACGATTGACGAATGATCTCTCTCATGAATCCAACCGGCTATTTTTTCATCGAAATCGACGGCCCAATCGTACGGTTCATGGCTGCCAATACGGATTGACTGCAAATTGTGTACGATGTTGCCGCTGCCGATAATCAGCACCCCTCGCCTGCGAAGCGCCTGTAGTTCCTGCGCCAGTTGGTAATGATACTCCATCGGTTTGGTATAATCGATGCTTAATTGGAACACCGGAATATTCGCCTCCGGAAACATTTGAATAAGAACACTCCATGTGCCGTGATCAAATCCCCAATCGTAGTCCAACATCACGTGGTGCTGCGGAAGCATCATCTGCGTCTGCTCTGCCAATCGTGGCGCTCCGGGGGCAGGATAGATCTGTTGATATAACGATTCTGGAAATCCGCCGAAATCGTGAATAGTCTTCGGCTTTTCCATTGCGGTAACCCGCGTTCCACGGGTGAGCCAATGCGCGGAAATCGACAGGATCGCCGAGGGAACAGGGAGTTGCTTCCCGATAGCCTTCCATGTCCGGCTGAACGTATTATCCTCAATAGCATTCATCGGATTTCCATGGCCGACGAACAGTACCGGCAATGCATCCGTTGTCGTGAAATCATCGGTAATATTTTTAAGGTCGTGCAGTTTCATTTTAATTCAACGATACCTGGGGAAACATTAATCCCGCCATTTCATGGAACATTAATTCGCGGAACGAAGTATATCTGAAGTATTTATCCATCGGCTGACGGGCGAGAATCTGCCGCGCGTCCGACTCGTCCTCAGCGTTCATCACCACCCAGAGTTTCAGACGGTCTGCTGATAATGTATAGCTCAGAAACTTTCGTTGCGACATCAATTCGGCGACCGTCGCCCTCTG
Source organism: uncultured Chitinophagaceae bacterium (assembly GCA_964371615.1). Classification (GTDB taxonomy): domain Bacteria; phylum Bacteroidota; class Ignavibacteria; order UBA10030; family UBA8401; genus SpSt-333. The sequence continues at coordinate 659,534 of CAYJMS010000001.1, read as the reverse complement.
CGTCGGGATCAATGCAAAAAATTCCTGGGAGGGATTGTACGGTATTTGTACTTCCACCATATATGTCTTCATGTATTCTCCTGAATGGGCATTTCTAATTCCATTATGAGTAACATTGATTCTTCCGCAAATGTTACCGCAATCCTTTCGGGCGATCGCATCCCGATGCCATCGTTGTGGCGCAACTGAAAATCACCGACCGTAACGATTCCGCTGACGACAAAGAGGAACAAACCGGTGGTTCGTTCGCTTACATCATACACAATTTGCTTCCCTGCATCGAATTTTCCCATAACCATGACTGCTTGCTGTCTGATCGACAACGCCGACGCATCGGAATACGGCGACAGAAGCGTTACCAGCGAATTCCGATGAGCGTCCAGGTCGAACAATGCTTTGGTGCGGATCGGATCGGTATTCAACCGGGCGGGCAAAATACCAATCTGTAATTTTTCAAGCGGTCTATCATGCGACGCATTGAATTCGGAACGGTACATTCCCTTTCCAGCCGATACAATGTGCAGCGTATTCTCCGGATAGGTGGCATTCACTCCGGCACTGTCCTGATATCCCGCACTCCCGCTAAGAATAATGTCTATCATTTCGATATTACGCAGTACGGTCATCGGTGTCGATGAATAACCGGGATGGAACCTCACTCTCGAAAGCTGAACAAGGTCACCGAAACCGAGAAATTTCTCATCGGTGCCGCCATACAGCATCTCCGATTCCAGGCCCCAACTATGTACCGTCGTTTGACGTTCCTCGGCCTTATATACAATATTTTCACCAGCCATTGTCACAGCATTGTTTCGATATGGTGTGTGATGAATTCGACTTCGTCCTGATTCACGGTATGTCCCATATTTTCATACAATCTCATTGTTACATCGGCTTTCAGGGTTCTGAACATACCGGCAGATTCAATGACTCTTTCCTTTGGAATATGAAAATCAACATCGCTGCATCCCAGAAAGACTGCGGTTCGGGGCAGCGGTCCCCGGTATTTTTGCGGCGCAATCGTTGGCCCTATCAATCCGCCGCTCAGTCCAAACACTGCGGAAATATTCTCTTCCTGTCGTGCTGTCCATTCCAACGCCAGACATGCCCCCTGAGAAAATCCCAGGAGCATGATCTTGTCCGTCGGTATTCCGCCGTGCGATACAAAACGGACGATATCGGAAATCGTATTTAATGCCGACGACAAATGAGGCTCATTTTTTTCTTCCGGAGTGAGAAAACTATACGGATACCAGACGTTGTTCACGGCTTGCGGGGCAATATAGGCGACATGCTGTTGATCAAAATAGTTTGCCAACTCCAGAATGCTTTCAGCTGTCGCGCCGCGGCCGTGAATCATTATCATTGCTGCGCCGGCACCGGAGAGATTTCTCCCCATTGTTAATATTTTTGATCCCCCATGCGGAGAATCCGCTGTTGTTGGTATGGTTAATTCTTTTATCATGACGGTATCACAATTGGGGGCAGTGAACTTTCGATCTTCTCCCGCTGGACTTCATACCACGGCGGTAGAACCAACTTCGATCCTAATGATTCCAGCGGTTCATCGACGGTAAATCCGGGATTATCGCTGGCAATCTCGTACAGAATACCGCCGGGTTCTCGAAAATAAATGGAATGGAAATAAAACCGGTCGATGATATCGCTCGACGAAAGCCCATTTCCGGTCACATGTTTATACCACTCTTCATGTGCTTCAAAATCGGCCACTCTCCAGGCAATGTGGTGCACCGATCCTGCCGACTGACGGACGTATGGCGCCGCCGGATCGACAACGATGTCGATCGCAGCTTCATCGTTTCCCGTACCAATCAAGAACCTGTGCCGATTCCCTGCTGAATCGGATTGTCGAAATCCGAGAATATCCTGCAATACTTTCACGGATGGGTCTGCCGACGCCAAATTTATGGTCACCCCATGGAATCCCCGTATCGCATGCTCGACAGGAACAGAACTTTTCTTCCATGGATGCTTCAAGAGGTGTTTATCGGTGAACACAAGGTCTATAACCATACCGTCCGGATCGAGAAACGTTATGAGTTCTTCTCTGAACCGTGTTGTCGGTCCGTCAAAATGGACCCCGTTTTTTGAGAGATGTCCCGCCCAAAATTCCTTTGATGCAACAGGGACAGAAAAAGCAACGCGGGAAACTTCACCGTTCCCGCGGGTACCGCGAGCGGCCCTTCCGAACGGAAAGAATGTCATCGCCGTTCCGGGACTCCCGGCTTCGTCGCCATAATACAGGTGATAAACGCCGGGAGCGTCCTGATTGATTGATTTTTTGACGAAACGAAGTCCCAGAGCCTGAACGTAAAAATCGACATTTTGCTGAGCATCGCTGGCCATCGCCGTAATATGGTGAATTCCTAAAATTGAACTTTTCATTGTTTCATTTCTCCAACAAAAATCAGCAGTTTACATGTTATTGTTTTTTTTGCTTTGCCAAAACAAATAAGGCTTCCATTTGCTGTCGGATTGTTTGACGAGTTTTCTCGTCGGTTAAATTCCCTTCGGGGTCAAATTTCGTCTGTGCCTGGCTCACAAATACCTCCGGCTTATTGACCGGTATCATATTATTATACAAAAACACCTGCCGTAGATGCATTTGCATTCGTGCCGTACCGAGCATACCCGGTGAGGCGCCCAGGATGGCGACCGGTTTGTTCAATAGCGGGGAGTCTTTTCCTCTCGACGCCCAATCGATCGCATTCTTTAAGACTCCCGGTATCGAATAGTTATATTCCGGGGATGAAATAACAAGAGCATCCGCAGTGCGCAGGATTTCCCTGAATTTTGCAACTCGTCCGAGCTGATCCGGTGATTCCAGATCGGTATTAAACATCGGCAATTCACCAATCTCGGCCGATTCAAATGTTACCGACACAGGAAGTAACGACTCCGCTGCCCGAAGAAGCGAAGTGTTGTACGACCCTTTTCTCAAACTTCCTGATATTCCCACAAAATGGTAGGGATGCATTGGTTGTAGAGTATTCATTGGTATTAAAATGCCGGTCATCCGGATTTTGATCCGCCTTTCGGACCCGCGGAGAGACCGGCTGTATTTTTATTGTATTATCCCTGAACAAGCTGAACAGCGATCGTGATATCAACATTTTCTCCGACCAATACTCCGCCTGCTTCGAGCGCTTTATTCCAGTTTAAACCCCACTCCTTGCGATTGACTGTGGTATTGGCTTTGAACGCAGCAATGGTTTTCCCCCATGGATTTTTTGCTTTCCCTTTGTATTGCGCATCGAGAACTACTTGCTTCGTCACGCCGCGCATTGTCAGGTCGCCATAAATCTTATATTGTCCGCCCGTCACTTTTTCAATCCTCGTGCTTTTAAAGGAAACGATACTGTCTTTGCCTGCATTAAAAAAGTCGGCGCTGGCAAGATGTTTGTCTCTGCCTTCATTGCCGGTATCGATGCTTTTTGCTTTGATCGATACATGGATCTTTGCATCGCTGAAATCATCACTTATTGACTCAACTTCGGTTTCGAAATCATTAAATGTCCCCGTCACATCGGATATCACCATGTGCGATACTGAAAAATTCACATAACTATGCGAACGATCCAGCCCCCATTTTGTCTGTGCAGTTGCCATGACCGAAAGTACGGTGATCAGTATAAATAGTTTTTTCATTGTGGAATCCCCTGGTTGTTTATATTGTGTAATGATGTTGTTGTTTGGAATACTATTTCAATTTCTTTGTCCGTTAAAGTCTGTCTTTTAAGGCGATACCGAGTTTCTTTAACAATCCTGAGAGCTGAATAATTTCATTTTCATCGAGCACGGACCAGATAATTTCTTCAACAAATTTGGCGTGCCGCACAAAAACCTCATCAAACAACTTCTGCCCTTTTTCGGTCAATTGGATGTATGTAGCACGTCGATCTTCTTTTGAGCGAATCCGTTCCACCATTCCTTGTTTCTCAAGATTATCGATCACAACGGTCATATTTCCACCGGACATCAGTTTTTTTGCGCCAATTTCACAAATCTTCATCGGACCCAAATGTCCTAAACTCTCAAAAATACTGAATTGTGCCGGGGTCAATCCGTATTGGTTTATATCGCGACCGGTAAGCAATGCCAGTGTATCGGTTGATCTGACCATTTTAACCCACATAGAGAGGGCTAAATCAGCTTTTTTACCGTATTTTTTTGTTGTATTCATATATTTCCTATTTATTACTAATTATAATATAACTAATTAGTAGTATATTGTCAAGCTGTTATACGAGTTATTTTAGAAAAAAAAAGTGGCCCAAAGGCCACTTAATTATCAGAGAAAACTGAGCGGGAGTTTTATATTCCGTCCTGTGAAATGCACCAGGTAAGGATTGCTATGGCAATGCTACCCAATTCCAGTTCACGGGGATGCACTTTATCGATAGTATCAAGATCGGAATGATGCAGATCGAAGTACCGTTGGTTGTCAGGTGTTAATCCAATACGCACAGTCTCTTTTGACTGCAATTGATCAATGTCCACCCCACCGCCCCCCGTAGTGATTCGATCCGCTCCAACAAAATCCAGGAAGGTTCGGTAAGTAAGTATCTGCTTCAATTGAACAGTATCTGATGTAATACTAAATCCTCGCGGGGTAAAGCCTCCTTCGTCGCTTTCTAATGCAGCAATATGAGCATCGGATGATTGTTGGGCCCATGCGGCATACATTCGGGCTCCGCGTATTCCGTTCTCTTCGTTTGCAAAAAGTATGCACCGAATGGTTCTTTTGGGTTTTTGTCCAAGTGTGTTGATCATTCGCAGGGCATCAATGCATTGCACTACCCCGGCACCGTCATCGTGCGCGCCGGTTCCTTTATCCCATGAATCCAGATGAGCTCCGATCAAAACAATCTGTTCGGGATGTTTGCTTCCCGTTATCTGACCGATAACATTGTATGACGGTACATCGCCCATGAAGCGGCAATCCATTGTCATCTGCACGACGAGATTGGGATCCGATTTCAGTGCAGCGCTTAATTGTGCCGCACCGATGGTACTGATCGCCGCTGCGGGGATTTTTGGAATTGAATCGTAATATCGCATCGTACCGGTATGAGGATGATCATCCAAAGAATTTGTCATGGACCGTACTAAAACACCGACGGCACCATTCTGCGCGGCAACAACGGCACCTCTCCCCCGCTGATCGACGGCATTACCGTACGCCTCGAACGTATTGACCGTTGTTTTGTCGAAAGGACGATTAAAAAATATGATCTTTCTTCTTGCTTTTTCTCCTAATTGAGCGGCTTCCTCGAGAGATTGTACTTCAATGACTTTGGCAGACAAACCATTTTTCGGGGTGGCGATACTGGGACTCAAAGCACAAATGGAAAGATGAGTAGCTTTCCCGTGTGACTTCAAAACCGCTTTTTCTTTTTTCCCCCGTACCCACTTCGGAATCATGACCGGTTGCAACCAGACAGAATCCGCACCGATCTGTTGTAATTTATTTTGAGCCCACGTTACCGCCTTATCGTATCCCGGAGACCCGCTCAAACGATGGCCAATCGTTGATGTAAGATCAAGCAGCATGGAATATGATTCCATCTCCGTGAGGCCGATATTTTTTAGTTGAACAGCAGCATCGCCATGCGAGATCTGAGCTGTCATGATGCATACAACGACGGAATTAAACGCAACAAGGCGACGGATCATTTCTTCCTCCTTGACGGGATGGATCGTTCAATCTCAGTACGAATTTTATCATAAGTGTCATCCATTGCTTCCGATACTACTTTTACATCATTCAATACCGGCATGAAATTCGTGTCGCCATTCCATCGCGGTACAATGTGAAAATGGATGTGATCATCGATTCCGGCACCTGCACCACGACCGATATTTGCCCCGAAGTTGAATCCCTGCGGTCGCATGATCTTATCAAGGATCTTCATCATGTCTGCAGAGGTTTGCATAATTTCTGCATATTCCGCAGCGTTTAAATCATATAATTGGGCGGTTTTTTTGTACGGTACAATCATTAAATGTCCGCTGTTATACGGATACAGGTTCATCATGACAAAACAATATTTTCGTCGTACCAGAACGAGATTTTTCTTATCCTTTTTTTCCTTCATGATCCGTGTAAACAACGATGCGTCTTTTCGGGATTTTTCAGTCTTAAACGATTGAATGTACTTTGACCGCCAGGGAGAAAAGAGTCTTTTCATAAATGATCCGCAATATGGAAAAGAATGTCAGTGTGCTGCGTTTTACTGCTTCAATGGTGAGTAATATAGGAAGGAGAAGATCGGGATGCAAAAGTACATATCTCCCAATAGCATAAGCAAATGGGATTTATGCAATTTCTGAGAATGAGCGATGATCTACGGCGTTTGCCTCTGCGAACCTTCACCCCACATCATCGCAGCCAGAAATACGCAGGCAAGAATAAAATAGAATATTTCCTTGAATTCCATATTTGTCCTCATATAATTGACAGAACAAATATACGGCCGGGATGTTACGAAATTATTACCGGAACGATAACAAATGATGACCTGCTCAGAGCAAATCCTTCAATCTGCGAAGTAAGAGGGTGTTTCGCTGCCGTGTTTCGGCATTCTGGATCGCCACCGCCAGCGCCTTTTTTTGCCCGACAATAAAAAGCCGCTCTTTTGCTCTTGTCACCGCCGTGTAGATAAGATTCCGCTGCAGCATAATGTAATGCATCATGGCTATGGGTATAACGACGGCTTTGAACTCATTTCCCTGGCTTTTATGTATCGTCGTGGCATAGGCCAACGATATCTCGTCCAATTCTTCAAACGTGTACTCGACTCTTTTCCCGTAGTAGAGAACGAACAATTTCCCTTCTTCCTTGTCATGTCCCGAAACGGTTCCCATATCACCGTTAAAGATATCCTTCTCGTAATTATTGCGCAATTGCATGACCTTGTCATGAAGCAGAAACTTCCGTTCGCTCCCCTGCCAGCAGACCGGGGAATGGCCGTTCAATACGTGCTGCAGCTTCTTGTTTAATTCACGAACTCCGGCAAAACCGTTATTCATCGGCGAGAGGACCTGTATGTCACTTAACGGATTGTACTGGTAATTCTGCGGCAGTACGGTGGAGCACAGACCGACGATATGCGACTGAATTTCCTCCGGGGTTCCGGCATCGATGAATTGAAAATCGTCGACAAATTCCGGCCCTTCGCCCTGATTGATCCTATGGGAGTTGACGATAATTGAACTTAATTCGGCCTGCCGGAAAATTGTGCTCAGTCTGACTGTTGTCAGTCGTTGCGAATCGATCAGATCCCGCAATACCTGACCCGGTCCGACAGACGGCAATTGATCGACATCCCCCACAAGTACCAGTTGCGCGGTCGGCGGCATGGCGTCGAGCAATGCTTCAAACAGTTGAATATCCACCATTGATACTTCGTCCACAATCAACAGATCGGTCTTGAGTGGATCGTCGGACGATCGCCGGAAACCACCGCTGTTCGGATCGAATTCCAGAAGCCGATGGATTGTCTTGGCCTCCCGTTCACTCACTTCACTGAGCCGTTTGGCAGCGCGTCCCGTCGGAGCACATAATACGTATTTTACCCCCAGTTCATCCGCCAATTCGATCATACCGTTGACGCACAGCGTTTTTCCTGTGCCCGGTCCGCCGGTAAGGATAGTCACCGGATTTAATAGCGCACTGACGACGGCAATCCTTTGTTTTTCGTCGAGATGAACACCATGACGTTTTTCGACATGCATCAATGCCCGCATTAGTTTTTCTTTGTCGAGCGGGCGCTCCCCTTTTTTGAGCAAAAAGGCGATTTTGTCGGCGACGTGTTCCTCAGCGGAAAATAATTTCCATGGGAAGACAGATCCTTGTGCATCGACAAGAAAACCGGAATTCACGGCGCTCTCTATGGCGCGTTCTATTTTTGCCTCATCCACCTGCAGTAGTTGCGCTGCACGCTCTGCAAGTTCTTCCTTCGGCAGGTAACAATGTCCCCCCGTTTTACACGCATCATCCAGCACGTACCGTACGCCTGCGGTTAAACGATATTCACTTTCCGCCTGTACTCCCATCTTCCCGGCAATCACGTCCGCCGTCGCAAATCCAATGCCGACAACGTCATCGATGACCTGGTACGGATTCTGCTGCAATACGCTGACGACCGATTTTCCGTAGGTCTTGTACAATCGGATGGCATTGGCCGTCGTAATGCCGTGTCCTTTCAGAAAAACGAACGTCTCCTGCATTTCTTTCATGGAGGTCAATGCAGAAATGATACCGGCGAGTTTCTTTCTTCCGATCCCTTCCACCTCCAATAGACGGTCCGGTGTATTGTTCAGGATGTCGATCGTTCGTGTACCGAAGTGGTCGATAATTTTTCCTGCAAGGGACGGTCCGATGCCTTTGATTAATCCGGATGATAAATATTGTTCAATCCCGAATTCCGATGTGGGCAGATGCTGATCGAAGGCGGTAAAGGCGAATTGACGTCCGTACCGTGCGTGGGTTGTCCACGAACCGGTAAGGGAGTACTCATCACCCTCGCGGGGATCGGGAAGATATCCGACAATGGTTTTCTTCTCTATGCCGATGGCAAAGAGTGCGATCAGATAGCCGTTCTCATTATTATAATAGATGATCCGTTCCAGCGTTCCGCGCAGTTCCGAGGCAGATTCCTGTGTCGCTTTCTTCATTTCAATCGCTCCATGACAGCAGAGACCATTTCGTCAACCGTGATCAGTTGCATGCATTCGAGATACCGAGCATCATTCCAGCGGCACGCCGTCGTGCGGCAGGGTGAACAATCGATCTTTTTGAACATCGGAAGATGTCCCGCCGATCGGTCGTACGGAAACCATATCTCGATCGGTTCAGGGCCGAAGATGCCGATTGTCGGAGTGCCGACAGCAACGCCAATATGCATTGGCCCGCTGTCGTTCGAGATAAACACTTTTGCCTGCGTCAGCAATGCCGCAAGCGTTCGTACCGGCAACAGCGGAAGGACAAATACCCGTTCCGGCAGAGAACGGGCAAGGAATGTCATCAATGGTTCATCCTTTGGACCGGGACTCAGAACGATTTGTACATCGGTTTCTGAGATAAGCCGTTCGATCACCCCGCGGAAATTCTCTTTCAACCAAATCTTGTTCGGCCAGGTCGCTCCGGGATGAATCATAACAATTCGTTTATTCGTATCGACGCCGATCGACCGCAAGAAGTGTTCCGCAGACCTTTGTTCTTCCTCGGTAATAAAGATATTTGTTTCACGATATTTCCGCGTAATCCCCAGCGGCACTAAGGATTGGTAATGATAGTCTATTGCCGATTTCAATGCACCGTCATCCCGTATCCGATGTGTATACAGACGTCCCCGTCCCTTTGCATCGCCGCCGATTCTCATTCCGGCACCGGTGGCAAATGACAGCATCGCACTGCGGGGATTACTGAATAGATCAATCACCAGGTCGAATCGTTTTGAACGGAGTTCCGCAAACATTTTCAATGAATACACCACCGAAGCCTTCGTAAAATCGAACGGAATGATCTCATCCAGCCAGGGATTATGTTCGAGCAACGAAACCGCCTTGGCATCGCCGAGATAGGATAAATGCGCTTTGGGATACGCGTCTCGTAAGGAGCGTATGATCGGCGTCGTCAACACCACATCGCCGATAAATTTCATCCGTGTAATTAAAATACGGTTCAACGTCATTTTCGTCGTCTCCAGCGGTCAATACTATATTGCCAAAACGCCTCATTCACAGAAAACGGCACTAATTCGTAATAGGGAATCCCCGCCGATTCCTTTACGGGGCGGAATTGCGCAACGAATGTCCGTTCTCCTATTGAATAATACCAATTTTCCATATATGAACCTCGACAATCGATATAGTCGGGGGTGCCGCAGATCATGTAGACGATCCCCATCGGCGTTGTGCTGCCGTCAACGCAGGAGGTAAACATCATATTGGCGTCCATGACTCTTTTCTCGAATTCGTGTTGTCGCTGTCTGCCCCCTTTGTCCGCCCAATACCGTTCCATGGCGTCCATAATTTTATTGTCGGAGGAAGCGGAAAGAGTATCGTATTCATGTTCACGGAGAATGTACCGCATCGCTGCCAGCATTTCCCCGGGCAATAACGACAATCGATACCGTGGATCCCGCCGGTAGACCTGCATCGATGTCGTAACGGAATCGCGGCGAGATCCGTTCCGTACATGCATCGTTCTTCTGATCGTCGAACTGCCGACGGCAGGTGCGGGATAGAATTGAATCAGTTGCAACGGTTTATCATCGTCCGCAATGAGCAGTGAATCGTTACTAAAATACCGCATCGAATGGTCTTGAATGCACGGGCCGTGGTCCGCTCCATAGGGAGGCATCCAGTAAATAAAATCCTGTACATTCGTATTTGTTGTATCGGGTTTGAAATGTTCGTGGGTGACGATCACCGTATCTCCCTTCCGGACATGATACAATTCCTGAAATACTCCCATCGAATCGCGAAGCATCGACAGATGATCCGGGAGCACCGGACGCAACGACAACGACGATCCTTCGTACGAGACCGCGTTCAACATCAATATCGTACTCGCCGCCGGCTGCGATGACTTCGGCGACGGTGTGCCGATCCGTTCCAGAACGCGGTGACGAAGCAGCGACAACTCGTCCTGCGCAATCACTTCAACGGAATATTCTCCCGGCATAACAACGATCCGCTCCATGTGTGCGTCGAATCTCTGTGAGACGCTCTCTTCATAAGCGGAAACGGCGATAGTTCTGTCCGTTTCTTTCGACAGTACTATCTTATTCTCCTTATCCCGAACGATAATGGTATAAGAGTAGAGCGCGCGATAATCCCCCTCTTTTTTCACGAATCGCACCGCTGTGTACGGCATTTGCAAATAGGCATCGATGCGGAGATCTCCGCCTGCTCTCGTCACCATGCAATACGAAGAAAATGCGGGAGAAACCATTTTCGAGAATTGCATGGTGGAGTAGCATTGCTGCGCGGTTCCCTCGCCGGCAGCACAGCCTCCGGCCAGCATCAGTGATGCGAGGCTGGTACACCAGACTATTCCGATAATAAGACTGCGTCGCATAGTTCTATTTGTTCGTCCAGATATTCAATCACCGACGATGTCGGTGCGAAATTTTTTGCATTCCAAAAGTGCACTTTTGCCGCTTCAAAACGGCCTCGCTCATGTTCAATTTCCGCGGAACGAATAAGGGCACTGTATGCCAGTTCTCGCTGTGTGTCATCATTGATGACTTTTTGAAAATTGGTTAACGCCTCATCATCATGTCCGGTATGCTGAAGCAGGATCCCTTTAACATACCATAGTGATGGATTTCGGTTTTGGCGTACCGGTGAAAACCGATCGATCAGCCGCATCTTTGTCGAATCGTTTTCGCCGGAATACATCAATCTGTAGTAAAGATCTCTCTCCACTCCCTCTATGATGTATTGCCTTCGAAGCGCTGCTGCCTCAACAAATGAATCGTTGATATTCATACCGATTACCGGCAACAGCAGTGCCGCGGCACGCTCCGATGCTCCTGCCAAATAAACGGCATCGGCATACAGGATCCTGAGCGAGGGATTAATCCGTATCAGCGATCCGCCGGGCAAACGGTCGTACTGTTCGATCGCATCCTGATATTTTTGCTGCGCTATGAGCGACTGCAGAAGGCCCCGCAATGCAAATGCGGACGGAGCATCGTTGTATGACTCGGCAAAATGGCGTTGCGCTTCCGAATAATTTTTTACGCGGATCGCCATAGTCCCTTTTTGATTCTTTTCCGCCACTTCGCGGGCACATTCTTTATAGAATATCGGCGGGTGGACGAACAACGCCTGCACTGTTTCCGGCGGAAGATCGGCAGTGTCGATTGTCCGAAGGAACGCCATCCAGTCCTTTGTTAAGCCGGCGAGCGACTCGTTGAATGTCCGGACGAACGCTCCATTGCGAAAAACCGGCTTGAAACGTTCGATTCCGAATCGATCGATGAGATATTTTGTGAACGATCCGGTCACCACATACGCAGAGGCACTGGAACGCGCGGCAAATCCGGTAACGGTAAACAGGGACGGGATATCCCCCAGTTCATTGTCACGCAGTAATGCTGCAGCATAGTGATGGGGTGTAAAATAGCCGCTTTCCCAATCGATCGCTGTTGCAAGTCCTTCGTTCAATCCCATACGGGTACTTGCCCGGATACCGGGTACTCCAAATTCACCGGCGAGAATATGCACCAGCTCGTGTCGGAACGAATCTCGAAACGATGAGGAAGTCAAGTGAATCTCCCTCTTCCATGGTTTTGCGATATTGGTATTGGTTGTCCCGATGAGCTGTTGTTTCAAGTCAGCCGTGGGATACAGATACAAGAATATTTTCCGGCGACCAATCTCCCTGACGTGAAGCCGTTCTGCAACAATAGCATAATGAAATTCCGATTCCGCTTTTAATCGCAGCATTTCGCGCATCGTATAATCCTGATCGGAATAGATCATGATAAAATGTTCCGATTCCGATCTTCTTCCCAACTGTCGTTGAATATCGTCGGTTGAATGTTCAAATCCGAGTTCCGACCGGTACAACCATCCTCCCAATAGTACACTTAACGCTACGATACCTGCTATCGTCATTACAGAGTTCGGCCGGTACTGACGTTTAGTGAGTCGGATATTTTTAACAACCGACAATGACGGATTCCATCGTCCGATTAATTCGACAAAGAATATAATGCTGAAGAGTGCTGCAATTATTGTAAATTGCCGATAGAGTGCCAGTGTCGTGAGATTCCCCACCGTTTCATCGTAGGTGATGCCGGGAAAGAACCCGAGCACGGGATTATACGCATAGAGTTGAGGCAAAACGACGGTGACAACCGGAATATGAAGAAGAATCAGGAAAACCGTCAGCACAAACACCAATCTGCTTCGTCGAAAGATTGTTCCGACGACCAGAGCAAGTGAGACGGAGAAAATCATCGTCACGACCGGGAGCAGAAGATAGAAAGCAATCCCTTTGTTGAATGCGCAGTTCTTTACCACCGCGGCGTTTGCGGCCATCACCGCCAAAGGTATCAAGAGCAGAAGAAAGTTCACATGGAGATAATCGATGATGACATACATCCAGGTTCTTTTCGTCAGCGGCTTCATCCGGTGTTCTTTCAAAAACGACAATGTCAGCAGACCGCTGATAATCGCCGCGGGTATCGTCATTACCGCGGAAAACTCGTACCCCAGATAATTAAAGAGCGGCACCTGCGTCAATGCTCCTGCAACAATGAAATAGAGTAATGCGGCTATCTGGATTCGGGGAGTCCTGAAATATGCACCGATAATACTGATCATAGTGAATGATACTTATTTTTCAACTGAACTTCACGGATAAAAACGAAAAACCCGTTCGACGAACGGGTTGTGGTCCGGTACACCATAGTTTCATCACGACCGATAACTCGTAATTCCATTGGCATCGACCATGGAGTGTATGAGTGGTGTTGATTCAGGCCGCGTGCCGCCGATAGTGAATGCGGCGGAAATACGCTGTGCGATGGTATCAAGGATTTCCTTCCGATCCGTAAAATATTCTGCAATAACTTCTCCCTTCACGACGGCGTCTCCCGTCTTTTTCTTCACAATGATACCCGCTTTCGGATCGATTCGCTCATCGACCTGTCGTCGTCCCGCACCGAGGAGAATTCCCGAAAATCCCAATTCGAGTGAATCGATCGACGCAACAAATCCGCCGGACGGAGAAGTAATACTACCGCTATATTTCGAAACTGGATATTTCCCCGGATTCTCGATATAGGAGACATCGCCCGATTGGTGCCGGACAAGTTGAATGAATTTCTCATATGCTTTGCCGTTCTTCACAACTCTTTCGCAGAGATGGATCCCTTCCTTCAGCGAATCTGCTTTGCCTCCCAGCCACACCATGGCGCCCCCGAGAGTGTACGTCAGATCCATAATATCGGGAATCTGTCTCCCCTGCAGGACCTCTATCGATTCGACCACCTCGTTCCAATTTCCGATCGCATAGCCGAGCGGCTGGTTCATATCGGTGATGAATCCGACGGTCCGTTTTCCGAAACTGGTTCCGATGCCGACCAGTGTTTGGGCGAGTGCGGCAGCCCTGTCGTAGGATTGCATGAATGCGCCCCGTCCCGTTTTAATGTCGAGCACCAACGCATCGATTCCTTCGGCGAGTTTCTTACTCATTATGCTTCCGGCAATCAGCGGTATACATTCCACTGTAGAAGTGACATCGCGAAGTGCATACATTTTTTTGTCCGCCGGAGCAATTTCACCGGTCTGTCCGATCATCACGACGCCGATCTCGGCAATGACCCGCTTATATTCCTCTATCGAGAGATCGGTGCGAAATCCGGGAATCGATTCCAGTTTATCGAGCGTCCCGCCGGTATGACCAAGCCCCCGTCCGCTGATCATCGGTACCGGCACGCCGCATGCGGCGACGATGGGAGCCAGTGGGAGCGATATCTTGTCGCCGACACCGCCGGTGGAGTGTTTGTCCACTTTTAATCCCGGCACATGGGACAAATTGATGATTTCGCCGGAGTGCAGCATCAGACGCGTGAACTCGTTCGTTTCATCCGCTGTCATTCCGCGAAAGTATGTCGCCATAAAGAATGCCGAAACCTGATATTCCGGAACCGTACCTTTCACATAACCGTCGATGATAAACTGCATTTCGCCGGAGGTGAGCGAGAAACCGTCCCGTTTTTTCCGTATAATTTCGTTTGCCGTCATTCTAATCCGATAGTGTGCGCTGCCATCAATATTCCCACAATTGTTTTGGCATCGGTGATTTCGCGGGATTGGATCATTGATACCGCCGTTGATAATGGAACACGTTCGATGGTCAGGGATGCCTCTCCTTCTTCCAATGACTGCCCTCCGGCAATGGGATAGATTCGATCCGCCCTGAAAAGATGGAGCATTTCGTTGCAAAAACCGGGCGTTGTCATAATTGATGTTACGGGAGTCCAGGCATCCGAACCGTAGCCGGTTTCTTCGCGGAGTTCTCGCCGTGCGCAGACAAACGGATCTTCTCCCTTTTCCAGTTTTCCCGCCGGAAGTTCGATCACCGCAGTGCCGAACGGATGGCGGTATTGCCGGATGAGCAACAGATCGTTATTCTCGAAGAACGGAATGGCCACCGCACCGCCGGGATGTTCCACAATTTCCCGGAGTGCTTCCCGTCCGGAGGGATACTGCAGGTAGTCGATCGTCAGGTCGATGATGTTACCGCGATATTTTTTTTCTTTTCGGAGAAGGGTGAAGTGCATTATGATTTTGTTTCGCAAGGTGAATAACCTGCTGAGGAAACGGTATCTCGATCTTTGCTTTATTTAATACATTGTAGATGTGGATCCGGAGCGCTTCGGTTGTTCTAAACTGCAACTTAAAATCGGGCACCCGGCAGAACAATGTGAAATTCAGGCTCCAATCGGCTAATTTCATCAGAAATGCTTCCGGCGGAGGATCTTTCAACACGTCGGGATGCGAGGCCGCGGCATCGATCATGATCTTTTTCACCCGATCGATATCGACGCCGTACGCCACCGATATCTCGATCGTTAAGCGAATCTCTCCTCTCGGATACCCGTAATTCACGATCCGGGTATTGACGAGATCGTTGTTCGGTACCACCACCAGGTTATTGTCAAAATCGAGGATTTTGGTGCTTCGAAGTCCGATCTCAAAAACATCGCCGACCTCTCCGGTCGGTATCCGTATCCTGTCGCCGACCCGAAAAGGACGGTCGATCATGATGATAAATCCCGAGATCATGTTGGATAACGTATCCTGTGCCGCAAATCCGATCGCCAACGATCCCGCCCCCAGAACGGTCAGAATGCTGGTGATATTCATCCCAAACCTGTCCAGCACAATCACGGCCGACAACGATATGATGACGATAGAGATGATCCGGTTTACCAACAGAGGAAGTGATTGACCGTATTGTTCGTAATCGTTCTTCTTTGCTATTGTAGACAGGACGGATGTTACGATGGTGTGAGAGACCTTGATCGCGATCGATGTGAACAGGAATACCGTAATGACATGCAGAGCCATTTCAGAGTATTCCAGGTACGATTGAAACGAGACATTTTCGCTTGGCGCCCCTTTTTTAATTTCCCGGATGAGGAAATGGAGACCTAAAATTCCCGAGAGAGCAATGATCCGTTCCAGCACGATGTCGAGGATCTTATCATCTATTTCATTTTCCGTTTTTGTGATAAATTTCCGGACACCGGTGTTGAGGAGGATTTTGATTGTTTTCCCGAACACCACTAATCCGACCGCAATCAAAATACCCGAAATCGCATGGGCAAGCAGCTCATTGATTCCGCCGAACCGCATGATCTTATCAAACAGAAATTCCGTCATGGTGTGCTTATCGATCGATCATCATTCACTTTTCCAATCCTCTGCTGCCGGGTTTAGACACGGGGATGTGTGCCAGCGATTCCGGTATTGCGTCCGGCGGATAGGTCTTCACTTCCATCTCCATGACCGAATAAAACTTCGATTCAAATTTCGCTTTCCCGTTACTTCGATCGACAATACATCCGACGCCGACCAGTTTTGCTTCTGCCCGATGAACCAGTCCGATGATCTCATCGACGGATCCGCCGGTGGTCACTACGTCTTCGACGACAAGCACCCGTTCCCCTTTTTTGATCTCAAATCCCCGCCGCATCGCCATTGCACCATTTTCCCGTTCAGCAAAGATCGTACGAACGCCGAGTACGCGGCCGACTTCTGTTCCGACGACGATGCCGCCGACGGCCGGAGAAATCACCAATTCGACTTCGCTATATTCATAATGCGAAGCGATATCTCCCGCAAGTAGATGCAGGTACTTCGGGTATTGCAGCACTTTGGCACATTGGAAATATTGCGGGCTGTGCAATCCGGATGTTAAGACAAAATGACCTTCCAGCAGCGCATTCGTTTCCTTGAAGATCTCGACGATCTGATCTTTGGGCAGTTTCATTGCACCTCATGTTTAGAGTGTAGAGAATTGATTACCATTCGTCTTCCAGTTCTTCAAGTTCCTCGCGCATTTCTTTCGCTTCCTTGTCGTCCCCCGATTGCTGAGCGATATCGATCCCCTTCCGGTAGATATTCTTCGCTTCCTGCGTTCTGTTCAGCCTGCCGAAAATTTGTCCCAGTTGATGGTATCCGGGAATATACTTCGGATCGTGCTGTATCACTTTTTGGAGTTCATCTATTGCAGTTTGAAGATCGCTCATACCCATATATTCGAGTGCAAGTGCGTACCGTGAAAAAGTATCGTTCGGATCTTTTTCCAGTATCTCGTTCAGTTTTTGGATGCGTTGTTCGCTGGCCATACTGCGTCCTTTGTTATTTCAGTGAATTGATCTGTTGTGCAAGGGCGATATCCATTGGTGTAATGCCGCCTTTGCTGTGCGTGGAGAGTACGAGGGTGATCGTGTTCCACCGAATATCGATATCGGGATGATGGTCCATCTTTTCCGCCAACAATGCGACGGATTGTACGAATCCCATCGCCTGTACAAAATCCTTTTTTTTGAACACCTTTCGGATCGTTGCCCCGCGGATTTTCCACCCCGGGAGAGATTTTAATTTTCGGCGTACGTACGCCTCTGTTAACACCTTCATGGACATTTCCTCCAATATACTAATAACTCAGCGAATCTAAACGTACTTTCCCGCGGAAGATCCAATAAATACTGATGGTATACGCCAAAACAAACGGGATTCCGATAATTGCGACGGTAAGCATAATTCCAAGTGTTTTTTGGGATGAAGCGGCGGAATAAATAGTGAGGTGATTCGCCGGTGAGATGCTGGACATAACAATATTGGGGAACATACCGATGGCAAAAAGCGCCATCAACGCGGCAATGCTGGCGCACGACGAAAGAAATGCCATGAATTCTCTGCGGTGATGCACCTCCCGCGGAATGTTTGCAATCGCCAGCATGCCGGCCAGTGCGACCGCAAAATATTCCGGATGCTGCTTGAAGGGCTCGGACATGTGCGGCATATACAGCAGGGTGGACATTGTTGTGGTTACGTAACAAATGACGAAAAAGATAATCGTATTGTTGATCCAGCCGCGCACCATCATCTGAAGCGCTCCGTCGGTTTTCATCACGACATAGATGGCGCCGTGCATCATAAACAGGGCTACTGTTGTGATTCCGACGAGGACGGCATAAGGATTCAAAAGATCGGTAAACGAAATGGAAAATTCTTTTGTTGCATCAATCGGCAATCCGACGATAACGTTTCCAAGTGCGATTCCCATCAATAGCGCAATAAGGATGCTGGCCACACTGAACGCGGTATCCCACATTCGTCTCCACCACCGCATCGGTTGTTTGCTTCTAAATTCGATTGCCACCGCGCGGAAAATCAGCATCGCCAGCAGCAGCATAATCGCCGTATAGTATCCCGAAAAGACGGTGGCATACACATCGGGAAATGCTGCGAACAACGCACCTCCCCCTGTTACCAACCACACTTCGTTCCCGTCCCATACCGGTCCTATGGAATTGATCATAATCCTTCGGTCATCATCGCTGTGCGTCCACAGATGCAACGCGCCGACGCCAAGGTCGAATCCGTCAAGGATGGCATATCCCGTCAGCAACACTCCGATAAGAATGTACCAGGTAAGATTGAGATCGAGTCCGGGAAAATCCATATGGTAATGGTATCCTTAAAAATAAAAAGATCGACGTTGACAGACCGGTGTTATGTAGAAAATATTTGTTTTTGATGCTCAAATTCTGACGGCATTTCCCGGTCATCCTCCGGCCCGTGTTTGATCTTCTGATCAAGCAGAAAAATAAACAATGCAAACAGCAACGTGTAGATCACCGTAAACAGGATCAGCGAAAACCATATTTGCCCCGCGGTCACATTCTTGGAAAACGCGTCGCTCGTGCGGAGCAGTCCGTACACAATCCAGGGTTGCCGTCCGATTTCCGTCGCGAACCAGCCGACCTGATTGCCTATCTGCGGAAGGATAACCATGATAACGGACAGTTTAAGCACCCACGGATACGCAAACATCCGTCCTTTCCACCAGAGAAAGATCATCAAAACGGAAAATGCGATCAGGATCATTCCGATCGCGACCATCAAATGATAAAATTGAAAAACAATGTTCACCGGCGGACGATCTTCCGGTGCAAACGCATGCAAGCCGGTCACCGGTGTCTGAAAATCGCCATAGATCAGGAAGGACAACATCGCTGGAACGGCGATGCCAAATTGAACCCGTTCCTCTTTCTCATTGACCCACCCAAACAGGTAAAACGGCGCAACAGAGGACGAATCATAATGCGCTTCAAATGCGGCCATTTTCGCCGGCTGGTGCTCGCTGATCACCACAGCGTTACGGTGACCGGTAAAGAGCTGGAAGAACGATGCGAAAGTCAACAGCACAACAGCAATTTTCATCGACGCTTTGGCAAGGTCTGTATGCCGCTGTTTGAGAATATAGTAGGCGCTGACGCTTAAAACCAGCGTCGCTCCGGCCAGCCATGCACCGCTGAGAACGTGGGATAACCGTTCCATCGACGAAGGATTGAATACCATCTCCCAAAAATCGGTAATTTCCGCCCGGGCATTCATTCCCTCGCCGACAATATGAAATCCGGCCGGCGTATGCATCCACGAATTGGCAATCACGATCCAGACTGCACTCATCATCGAACCGAGCGACACCATACAGGTGGAGAAAAAATGCATCTTTGGAGAGACTTTATTCCAACCGAACACCAACACGGCAAGAAAACCGGATTCCAGGAAGAACGCAAAGATCCCTTCGGCCGCCAACGCACTGCCGAACACATCGCCGACATAGCGGGAATACCGTGCCCAATTCGTTCCGAACTCGAATTCCATCACTATTCCCGTCGCAACGCCCATGGCAAATGTCAGGGCGAAGATCTTTACCCAGAATTTTGTCATCCGTTCATACATCACATTTTTAGTCTTCAGATATAATCCTTCCATAACAACCAGAAGGATGCCGATACCGATACTCAGGGGAGGATACAGGTAATGGAAAGAGATAGTGAATGCGAATTGAATCCGTGCGAGTAATTCTTCTGTCATGGGAGCCTGTAATTGATGCAGGAAATATAGAAAAGATTTGACGAGAAAGCCAGAAGGGAGTTGTTACTGCAGCGAACAACGGTACAGCGCGGTTCCGGTCAGGATAAAGAGATATTCTCCCACAATTGCCGCATCATTAAATTTCGCCTGTGCGGGAAGTCCGATAATAGCACCCGCGGTGACGGATCGACGGACTCGGCCGTCGGTGGCGATGATGACTATTTCGGATGAAGATGTGACGACAAAGAATCCATCTGTTGCATGAATGCTATTCCAATCTCTGTTATCGAGCGGAATGGTACGCATGACGTTGCCAAAGATATCAAACCATGCAATTTTTCTCCTGTCCAGCACGACAACCTCATCGGCGGGAGTGACGGCAATATCAACCGGCTGTTCAAGCGCGCCGATCCCATCTCTAAACGTTCCGAATTCCGCTTCAAGTTGATTTCGCCGGTTCAATTTCAGTATCCTCTTCCCGTCCTTCTCGACGATGAATAATTCGCCGTGTCTCGACACTGCACTGGCATACGGTTGAAATCGGCCGATGGATTGAGGTAGTGTCGATTCGTCATACGTCTGGACAAAATGCAGATCCCTATCGTATCGCTGGATTCGTCTGTTGTTATAATCCGTAACGAATACCTCCAGAAGGAATGTGGACGTGACATCGGTCGGCGCATCGAACTCATGCTGTCCCCATCCCTGTCCGCCAATGGTATTCAACACAGTGCCGTCGCCGGAAAGATGGTAGACGGTGTTTCGTTTACCGTCGATACAGTATAATTCACCGTTCGGCGCAACGGTAAGACTCCGTGCGGACTCGAAAATTTCTACAGATGACCGAACAACACCGGATAACGCCGTATCGGCGGGAGCGAACAGCCATACTACCATAAGCGTTGTGAGCATTTCGTTGCAAGAAAAAAGTGGATGAAAAGAAAAGCCCTGCGTACAGACTACGCAGGGCTTCGGTATTGCATCACAAACGAGAATCTAAAAATTCAACTGCACAGCAACGGTGTTCGTTCCCAGGAAATATTCAGTATCTCGATAGGAATAATCGACACGAACCTGCGTGCCGCCAAGGTCAAGATTGAATCCCGCACCTGCCGACATGCCAAAAATCGACGAGATTGTTCCACCCTGTACCGTCGGAATATACGCATAACCGCCCCGCAGAAAGATTTGTTCGCTGAACGCATATTCGATACCGGCACGATATTCGTCGGAACCATAATTGCTGTTCTGGAAGACCGTATTCACGGTGAACCGATTTATATCGGAAATGGAATATTCGTAGGAGACGCCGAGATCCAGCGTTGACGGCAGTTCGAATGCCTGCGATGTGAATTTCAACTGTCGCTGCGGTGAATTTGCGGCGGTATTCGGTACGTTGATCGTCCGTTCCAGATCGGTTCCATCATACGTCATTGTAGGACCGAGATTCTTTAATGCGACAGCGAATTTCAATCCTTTCAACGGCGAATCGCTGGCGAAACTGTATTGCACGCCGGCATCAAAACCAAATCCTGTTGCGCTCGTCCGTCCGATATTTTCCGAGATCACTTTTACTGTTGTTCCTACCGATATTCTATCTGTCAACATTCTTGAGTAGGTCAGTCCAATCACTGAAAACACAGGTGCAAATGTTGACCCTGTACCTTCAGGAAAGTCTTCCGATGTTTCCGGAATGGTTCCAAAATCGATCGTCTTTACGCTGAGCGCAACAGATCCGAATCCTTCCGAATGGATTGCAACTGCGCCATAGGTTAGACCGATATCGGCAATATAGTTCGTGTGTGAAAATAACGCTTCGCCGGAGCCGGAAATCTTGTCAACACCCGCGGGGTTCCAGTGAATGGCTTCAATGCCGGATGTCGTGGCAAGATTTGCTCCGCCTAACGCCTGACCGCGGGCACCGACGGGAAGAAGAACTTCCAGTCCGCCGGCAGCACCTCGTTTGCTGTCATTTCCAGCCCAGACCACAGATACCGATAGACACAACACGAATATCTGCAGGATCATTAAATATTTTGCATGTTTCATTGTAGTAATCTCCTTGTTGATTACGATGGTTACCGTGTTGGACGTTCTTCCGGTTGAATGATCGCCAGTTTAAGAGTTCGGTTTCCTGCATTCGGAATTTCGATGAATGCGATATACATACCGCTCGATACCGGAAGTCCAACCTCATTTCTCAGATCCCACCGTTCATATCCTGTCGTGTTATTATGGTTAATTGTTTTCACAAGTTCACCCGCAAGATTGATGATGCGGATGGTAGCAGTCTGCGGCAAATTGGAGAATGTTACGAACCGCTGATATGCATTCGTCTCTGCCCTGTTGCTGCCATAATACGGATTCGGATAAACATTGATCCGTGCCATGTTTTCGGAGATCTTTTGCGGATCGCTCTTGATGTTTGCCGGGACAGAGACACTATAGACACGATCGGCAACCAACGGATAGTTCGGGATAATGGTGAACTTGTCTCCCGCCGCGAACGTTGCAAGAGAATCTCGTCTCTTCACCCACATAACATAATATACATCAACGCTGTCGAGCTGTGTCCTTAGATTGAGGAATTGGGTGTTGTTCGTCGGTGCCAATGGATTCCGCGAGTATGTCGCAAGAGTATCGGCGCTGTAATCAGAGGCGAATATGAATAACATTTCGGCAGCTCCTGAACCGGAATGGGAAGGATCCCATTTACCATTGACAGCACCACGGCCGACAAATCCACCGGTCGGTGCGAAGATCGAATCGTTCTTCTCAAGGAAGCCGGCATTTATTTGACGCGGAGCCGGAGAACCGTCGAGCGAATCAACTTCCCATACCGTGAACGGAACGTCAACAAAATCCTGATAAATAAATGCACCGGCAGCACCGCGGTGTTTTAAGTACGGTATAAACGACGAATCGCGGACTGGCAATACTCCAAACGCCGGAGCATTGAAATCGACATATCTGTACGCTTTCTGTGTCACGGTATTGCTGAACCGGATCTCTACCTTCTTTAGATCCTTCGGTTTCACCTTGCTTTGTTTTGCAACGAAGTTATCCTTTGTAGGATATCCGATCGATCTGGTGTATGTCGAGTCAAAATTCCCTAGCGATTCAGTTGTCGTTATCGGTGTAAACCATGGTGCGGTTGTTGCCGGATAATACTGATATCCGGGAGGAATTTGACTGTCACTGCGCGGCCCTATTTTCGGTTTCGTTACTCTCCACATAATACCGTCTACCAGAGGTGACACATCATTTCCGGTAAAATTCGTATTGTTACGCACAACAGTGTCGATTGCGGCAACAGCACCGCCCTTTGCCAAGGTGGTTCGTATCAGGTTCCAAGAAGTGACATTTGTATCGACACCGTTAAATGTGACCTGGTAATTGGCCCCATTGGATTGTTTTGCATCGATCACCAACGGAGAAACTGCATCATCACCGTTAATGGCACGATTGGATAACACTACCTGTTCGTTCAATATTGACAGCTGATCACCGGCAGGTATTTGTCGCGGCACAACAGTAAAAACCGACTTGCTGTTTTCCAGTACTTGCGGAATGCCGGAGGTGATCCCGTTCGGATCATGATTGAACGCATATGATGTAATCGAATAGTAGTATTCTTTTCCATTCACCAGTTTTGTATCGGTAATATAATCCTTATCAAGCACAATGTGTCTTTTAATCCCGTTATCGGTTCCGAAAGCGACCGGTTTGCCGAGAATCAACGATGTCTCTTCGTCAACGACATTATCGATAACAGTAGTCACACCGTTGACCAGATCATACGTAGCGATCTTGACAAGTTTCTGAGGTTTCGACACTGGTTCACTATGCTGATAAATATTGTATCCTTCGAACTTGTAATCCTTTGCCGCGCCGACAAAATTGTATGTTTCAGTTGCGGTATGAGCGGCGGGATCGCCCCAATTCAATACGATCTTGTTGGAATAGTCTCCTGCTGTGATCGTCGGTTGCGGCGGCGGTGAAGCCAATGCAAAGTTCACATCGAATGCTTCCTGAGCCACGCTGGTATACAAACGCAGAATCGAGATGCTGTTCAGCGCATCGGCACCCTGTGCAATCACAAACCCGCCGACAATCTCCTGCGTATCCCCCTGTGCGAGTGTGAACGGACCGGATGAGATCATAGAACGGGCATCGTCCGGATTGAGACCGGAGGCTTTTTGTGTCCAACCGGTTTCCGTTACAGGATCTCCCGGAAATACGAATTTACTCGGGAGATTTGTCTGCGGATTGATAAACGGTGCTCCGGTTGCGCCGATCAAGCCGTTCTGATAATTATATGCTTGTTCGGCAAAAGCCGCTCCGCGTAGCGGGGGATCTTGCCATACACCTTGGTTAAAATATACTGCATGGGAAGTGCCGGGCATGTTCTTTAATCCTGCTCTCTTTTTTCCTTCAAATAAAGCGGAATCCGTTAGAGCGCCCGGTACAGCCGGTCCCTGAAAGAAGACGAATCCGTCTGCCGGCGGTCTGTTCCCATATCCACTTGCTCCTGCGTCATCGTTATCTCCGTTGTAAACGTAAGCTAATTTCCTAACCGTATCGATTGCAGCATAATCATCATTGGCATCGCCGAGATCGGTATCTGACCACATGGATATAAAGACACTATCGTAATCCGCATCGCTTTTGTTGATCACTTTCCAGCGCATGAACATGATGTTGCCGAGAGCGCCAGGTTGATCGAAGCCAAAATAGGTCGTTTGCACTTCAATACCCATCGGATTGGTGATGCCGGCATTCGCATGTTGACCCGGATTACCGTCATTATACACGCACCATAACACCTGATCGCCCCACAAAAACGGCTTATCTTCGCCTGCCTGGTATCCTGCGGTTCCGTTCCGCTCCGTATAGGGAGCGCCGAGATCGACAGGCCAATTGTCATAATCAGGATTGCCGCCGACCGAATCTTTTTTACTGACTTTATAGATTCGGTACTTTGTATCACTCGGATCGGCAATATTGGTAATACTATTTGTTGTTGTATTATACGTTGAAATGATCGGACCGGACTGGAATTCGGTCTGGTAGTCCTGCACCGCAGTCCGCAGATTTCCGGTCGGACGGTGTCTACCGATGACCCAGATACCGGCGGTGTAGACAGCTGTTTTTGCAGTCCCTTTGGGCCAGAACAGTCCGGATGAATTTGTTCTGAGATAATCGGCATACGGTCCATTACTATTGATCGTACAATAGATCGAATTGACATCAAAGAACTTCCATTGCTGAATTGCTGCCTTATTTAGAACGGATTGTGCCGATGTACCGGGTGCTTTCGCAGTGGCGAGGTTCATCGTCATCAGCAATGCCAAAAGCACGATGAAAGAATATTTTGTTTTCATTGTTATGATACTCCTTAAGATTAAAATGTCAATCGTGCACCGAGGCGAATGACCCTCGGGGTGCTGTAATTACCTTCAACATCGATGAGGTATTTATAAAAATCAGCGACTCCTTCTTTCTGACTCGCAAGATAATTCGCACCGTTATCCGTAGTGAGGTAACCGTCGTTATCCGGCAGTCCGGTAGCAGGATACACGTTGACGATATTTTTGGTATTCAACACATTCACGACCCAAACGTAGACATCAAGATCAACACCCTTCATCATTCCGATCACTTTATTCACACGTAGGTCGAGCTGGAAATTCCACGGAGCACTTGATGCATTGATATTCTCATACGACACGGGAGCGTTCGTACCGAAAAATACTCCGTCCACCTGATTCCGCGTATAGCGGATTCCGCTGGAAAATGTGAACAGAAAGTTTGCTCCAGCCCTTTCAAGGATCTTCGAATCGAAAAGGACCGGACCGTCATTTTCTGCAAACCGGTAATCAAGGTTAATATTGCCAAAATGCGTACGGTCGAACGTTGTCGGTGCCGGAATAACCGGGAAATACGGCTGACCGTCCGGACCACTCACATCCTGCCAGGCAATATTAAAGTGTGTTGCGGAATTGGATCCGGTTGCCTGTGCACTTTGCATCGTGTAACTGGCATTCAATGAAATGCGGTTGATGCGGCGGATGTCGTAGCGTAACGTCAAGCCACGGACCGTTCCGAAGTCGCCGTTGACATTTCCGATGTATGCGCTGTGCGGCGCACCCAGTTCCGGAATGATCTGCCGGATTACAATGAGGTCCTTCGTATCTTTATAAAAGAACGAAAGATCGAATGCCGATACATCACCCAGCTGCTGCCGGAAACCGATCTGATAATCAGTGGTTCTTTCCGGTTTCAGATTCGGATTGGATAATTGCGCTGCCAGACCGCCGTTTAAGAAACGACCGGCCGCTGTCGAAGATATATACAGATCGTTCAACTGACCCTGCGCAATGAATTTTCCATATTCAGCATGAAACACTGTCTTGTCGGTCACCGGGAACGAAAAACCGATCCTGGGACTTATCTGCATAGTCACTTCCTGTGCAATCAATCCGCTGTCGGCTATCACCGGAATGCCGTCGATTGTTTCAATGCCGATAGAACGCTGGTTCTTGTAGATCTTCGCTCCCGGATCGATATAATCGAATCGGGCTCCGATATTCAGGATAAGGTCGCTCATTTCGATCTTGTTTTGCACATAGGTGCCGATCATCATTGGATGACGTGCACCGTCGTTCGGCAGATTGACCGTTGTTCCGGTCTTATCGGTAAACGATCCGCCGTCAAATTCATTTCCGTAAATGTCATAGCCATAGAAGGTGACATTCGACCTGTTATAATTGGCCCAATCAGATGCAGTCGGATTTGTATATTTGTTTCGATACAATGCAAATGCACCGCTGCTCTGGAATGCATATGAGCGGATGGTATAGCGCTGCAATTCAGCGCCAACTTTGAATTCCCATACATTGCTCACCTGACGTACAAAATCAAATCTGCCGGAAATACTGGTCCGTGAACTCTTCCCGTAATTCTTTTGCGACATAAATCCCGGCGCTGCAATTGCCGGAATACCGAACAAAGAAAATGTGTTCGGTTCGCGACTGGGACCGACGAGATAGGAATTGGCCGGATGATACAGGTTACCGTAATTCTCATAATCTCTGAAGAGCACTGCATCGCCGAATTCCTGGAAGAAGGAGAAATAGTTGGCATTGATTGAATAGTATGTCGAAGGATCAAGTACGTGGGTCAACTTGGCAAACACGGAGTAATCCTCTGTTTCCGTTTTCCCCGGACGATACGAACCTGATGCCACGCGATACGCGCCAATCGCTTTGCCCAACGATGTAAAGTTCACGCCCTGGGAGTATGTTCCGCCGGCCTTCACGTTGAACTGTTTAAGATCAACATACACATTACCGTTTAGGCTCCACACATCATTCGCCAAACCGCCGAACGTCCTGCCACCTTGAAGGTTGGTCTGATTCAGCATATCGGCCAGCACAGCACGACGACCGGTTGATCCATCAAGACCGCCCTGTATCGTTCCGGCATCCCTGTCCAGTACCTCGAAATCAGCAGACGTGATATCGGTAGTATCGATCGTTATCGGAAACTTCATACCGTCGATAAACGAAGGATTGCTTCGGTTGAACGTTCTGGAACCGGCGACAAAGAACCGGATCGCTTCGTTTCCGGGGATCACGGGACCGCCGAACGTCAATGAATATTCGTTCAATCCATAGGAATACGTGTTCAGCACTTTTTCGGATTTGCTTAAGAAGCCGTCCGTAATCACTTCGGCGCTGATGTTATATCGCGCTGCACCGATCTTGGTCGTGGTATTGACGACGCCGGAAAGCGCGTTGCCGTACTCTGCGGTCATACCGCCGATTTGTGCGGATACTTCTTCGATCGCATTATTATTGAGCGTCAGTGCGCTCTGACGGTTCATCGGATTGTTTACCAGAACTCCGTCGACATAAAACGCGACTTCGCCGGTACGGCCGCCGCGCACATACAGGTTACCCCCCTGTTGCACGATGCCACCGGCCAGCGCAAAAACACCTTGCACACCGCGAACGGGAATGTTTTCGATCTGATCGGATTTGAACTGGACCACTGTGTTGGTGGCGTTCTTGTTCACCAGCGGCGCTTCTGCGACGATCTGAACGGCTTGCAGACTGACCGCTTCGGACGACAGCTCGAAATTGAGATCGGTCGTCAAATCGATATTGACGACGACGTTCGAGATGGTGACGTTCTGGTAACCGAGATACGACGTGCGGATGGTGTACTTTCCGGGGAGTACGTTGAGGATAATATAGTCGCCGTTAACATCGGTCGACGCACCCTGCGTTGTTCCTTCAATAACGACAGATGCGCCGATCAACGGCTCACCGGACTGCTTGTCGGTGACTTTACCGCGGATCTTGCTGGCGGCAAAGACCGATGATGAAAACAGCACGATCATCAACAGCACATAGTGCGGTCTAAGGAGTGAAGACATGAGGACCTCCGATATAGATAATAAAAACATGCACCAAGGATGCATGCTTTCGGTTGTGGGGTTTAACTGTTATTGCTGTGTATCAATTTCCAAATTGTGTTTGCTGCCTTTCATTTTTTAGAACACCTCCGGACTTATTCAGTCCGGAGGCATTGAACTACAGGGTTCTTCGTTGTGTCGGGACGATTACTTTAAGAGCATCATCTTCTTCACATCGGAGAAGGAACCGGATTGAATCTTGTACAGATACATACCTGAAGCGAGCTTCGAAGCGTCGAAGTTCACGGTGTACGATCCGGCTGTTTGGAACTGGTTCACAACCGAAGCGATTTCCTGACCGAGCATATTGTACACTGTCAGGCTGACATTGTCTGCCTTGCCGACTGTGTACCGGATGCTGGTGGTCGGGTTGAACGGATTCGGGAAGTTCTGTGCCAATTCGAACGATGCCGGATTCACGACGTCGTTGCCAACCGATGTTACGAATGAGTTGGTACGGAAGACATTCGGTGCCATCGAGGAAACGCCTTCACCGAACACGAAGCATCCGCGTGCATCATCAGCGATGTACGTATAGTATACGGTTGCGGTATTTCCGGAAATGACGATCTCTTCGGCAGCAGTAGAGAATAATCCGCCGGTCGAATTATCAATTTTCGCGGCAGCATCCCACGTTGCTCCATTATCAAATGACTTTGAATACCAAAGATCGTATTCGCAGATTCCACCGGTGGTGTCCATCTTGCCATCGACAAAACGAGCCTGCGACCATTGTGCGTACACGATTGAACCGCCGGCAGCAATTGTCGGATAGGCATGTCCAATAGCATTTCCGCTGTATACATAGTATGCAGAATCATAATCCGCATATGCGCCATGTGCGGGGTTGGAGATGATCTTCCAGCCGGATTGACCGGTCTTCCAGTACAATGTGTAGAAACGGTTGGAAGCGGTCGAATCGTTGATGATCTTCTGTGTATATCCATTCGCAACAACGTGTAGATTGTTGTTGGCATCAACAACAGCGTCGGAACCGGAGAAGTTTTCGAACAACACATAGACCGTATCGCCGGGAGCAACGACAAGTGCATCACCGTCTTTTCCGAGCATGGTCCAAGTCCAGGTAGCGCCGTCGTCGGTCGTTTTGTAATAACCGATCTGATCGACAAATTGCGTCACGGTATCCAGCGGAGGTGCTGCACCGTCACCGGCAAGTGTCGTCACCATATAGACGTCACCGTTCGGTGCGGTAATAAGCGGATTGTCCAGTGCACCTGTTCCGGCAAAGCCCGGGGTGTAGTGGGAGAACAATGTATCATACTGAGCCCACGTTGCACCGAAATCCGTTGATTTAGTAACGAGATAATCAGTACGGAAATAGGAATCGGAATACCAGAGTGTATTACCATCTTTGGAGACGGCAATTTCAGGATCCGTTGAACCGGCATCACCTATCGGGGAAGGCATAGCGGATTCTGTGAATGCCGCTCCGCCCGGAGAACCGTCGATTGCGAAGAAGTTCGGTACGTGATACACCATCACCGCAATACCGGCACCTGCGCCGGCGGGAATCACGTCAACAGCACCAAATCCGGTTGCGCCGGTGGCGAGCGGACGGGGCAATGTTGTTGTCAATGTTGTCGGCGATGCTGCATCCCAGAACACATATACCTGACCGCGGCGGTTTGCCGGTGACGCCTGTGCCAAATCGCGCGTCATATAAGTCATATGAACTTTGTTGCCATTATCAAAAACAGCAATGTGTCTCGGGCTTCCGGAGTTCCAACCGTAGTCGTAATCTCCGGTACCGATAACGATACCTTCTGCCGGTCCAGCTGTAACGGGAACGACGACCGGTTTAGTTTTCGCAAGTTTGCTGCTTGTTGCAGCAATCTCACTACTCATCACAACCGATTCTCCTGCCACTTTATACTTTCTCTCCTTGCTCACACCTGCAAAACCTACTGCGGCCACCATGAACACCGCAATAAGCAAAAGTGTAGATACTTTTTTTAACATGACTCCTCCTGTTAATGAATAGATGAATTGGATGATTGGTGAAACAAAACACTTTTTTGCGAAGCAGCTCATCTCCTTTCTGCTTGCAGCATTACAACGATTGTGTATTGTGCTGAAAGATAAAAGAATGCTTGTTTTTTGTCAATAGGCATGTGATTATTTCTTCATTTAAGCACATTCTTGCCATAACGCTGTTTTGCTCATATCAAAGAGGAAAATTGATGATTTCTAAAAAAAACACCCTAGCGATTCTCTTTACCAAAAGACGATACATATGATCAGCACTGTTATTGCTTATTTCGCAACTGTTTATATTTCTCGGTGTATTTCAACCATAATTGCGTGTGTTTGCTTCGCAGGTCAACCATTTTCCCTTCGATGAACTGCATTTTCACCGTCGTCATAATTTCAAGGGGATCTCCGTCGCATACTATAATAGTGGCATCCTTCCCTGCCTCCAATGAACCGACTCTGTTATCGATACCAAGTATGGTGGCGGCATTTAGAGTAACAGCGCGGAGGGCTTCCTGCTTCGGCAATCCGTATGCCGCTGCGATCGCCGCCTGATAACCGACGTTCCGCTCATTCATCGCCGCATTTCCTTCACCGGCAATAGCAATCATGATTCCCGCATCGAATAATTTTTTAGGGAGTGAAAACGGCGTATCGTACCGATCTTCCCTTCGCGCCGGAAGTTGGTGCGTCCCTGAAACGATCACCGGAACTTTATTTTCTTTCAGCAGGTCCGTCAACTTCCAGGCATCGCGTCCTCCATGGATGATAAGGCGGATGTTTTCGTCGCGCGCGAATTGCACGGCGGAGCGGATTTGCTGCATGTCATTCGCATTGACGAGCAGCGGTATTTTCCGTTCGAACAGCGGCCGCATAGCTTCCCAGCGAATGTCGGTCCGGTGACGCTGCGGATCGGCTGTTTTTGTTTTTGCATAAGCACGGGCGTCGGCAAAAGCCATGCGGAGATCTTCCAGATTTTTGGCGATCGACTTTTTTTGTTCCTCTACAGACTGGCGGGCAAAACGCGACCGCGAAATTGTCATCGACGGCCAGTTCACATATAGTCCGACCGGTGCGGCAAGGGTCATCTCTTCATTCGTCCAGCCGTCCAGCAGTATTGCCGAAGTCCGTCCCGCAATCACGCCTCCCCGCGGAATGACATGTGCAATGGCGATGCCGTTGGCACGCGTTGTCGGAATCAGTTCTGATTCCGGATTGATTGCACTTTCCGTACGGACATTGGGATTGAACTTGCCGCTTTCGTTTATATCAAGCGTCGCGCGGACCGCTTCGATTTCCGTCAAACCGATCTCCGATGCGGCATTGATAAGGCCGGGATAGACGTGCTTACCGCTAACATCGACCCGATCGGCATTCGGCGGAATGGATATTTCTTTTCCGATGGCAACGATGACTCCGTTGTCAAATACTATCATTCCGTTTTCGATCACCGGCCCGCTCACCGTATGAATTGTACCGCCGATCAACGCTATCGGCTTATCCTGCTTCTTTGCAGGAATCGGATCGGAAGCAGCGACAGTTTGAAATCCTATTAGTAATATCAAACTCAATAATAAAAATGAAAGGTCATTGCGGGACCGCGCAGCGGCCGCGGCAATCTTTTGAAATTTAATATTGAGGCGAGATTGCTTCGTCTCGATGCAAATCATCGGGACTCGCAATGACAATTTTCTGTTTTCGAGAAAAATTCCGGATATCCGGTAATTCGCCCAAAAATCTGCCTGAAAGTGTGCCTGCCAATTCGCAATAAATGTATCTTTGATTTTTAAATTATCAATGATCACGCTTGCTTCTGTCTTCCGTATTCTGTCTTCTCTATTCTTATCTTTCATTTTTCCAAAAATCGTCTTCATTGTCCAACCTCGCTTTCCATTACTCCCGAATGGCCCTGTTCATAACACGAGAACTCGCTGCTGCGCTGCGGCATGGCCGGCATCGGTCCGGAGCCTTTCTTTTTTGATTTCAGCGCTTTCTGAATTAGTTCCGCTTTTTTGGCATTCACACCGGCATTCATTGCTGCATCTTCCTGCAGATCGAAATATCTCCGGCCGTCGATCCATGTCTGCTCGCACCGTGTATATGTGGAGAGCGGATCTCCGCTCCAAATGACAAAATCGGCATCCTTGCCCGGTTCCAGCGACCCGACACGATTATCGATACGGAGTTGTTTTGCCGCATTGACCGTGACGAAATTCAGCGCATCGGTTTTGCTGACGCCGCCGTATTTCACCGCTTTGGCCGCCTCAAGATTCATCCGGCGCGCCATTTCATTGCTATCGGAATTGTATGTGACCAATACTCCCGCTTCGTGCATCAATGCACCTGCATAGGGAATAGCGTCTACCACCTCGTATTTATACGCCCACCAATCGCTGAAAAGAGAAGCACCGACATTCCGTTTAGCAATCTCGTCGGCAACTTTATATCCTTCCAGCACATGCTGCAGCGTACCGATCGTGAATCCAAAATCATCCGAAACGCGGAGCAGCATCAGAATCTCGTCCTGCCGGTAACAGTGCGAATGAACAAGCCGTTTCCCGTTGATGATCTCGACAATTGTTTCGAGTTCCAGATCGCGGCGCGGAGGAATCACGGTGGCAGAAGGTTTCACCTTCATCGCCTGCTCATATTCCCGGGCGGCAATGAAT
The DNA here is from genome assembly GCA_964371615.1 of uncultured Chitinophagaceae bacterium. Lineage (GTDB taxonomy): Bacteria > Bacteroidota > Ignavibacteria > UBA10030 > UBA8401 > SpSt-333. The sequence continues at coordinate 626,222 of CAYJMS010000001.1, read as the reverse complement.
TCATCCCGAATGATCTGTTCCACACCCATGCGTGTCTGGGGATACCGCGTTGTAAACCGTTCACCCCAATTGGATTGTTTCGGATTCTCACCCAATGCAAATTTGATACCGGGGATTGCCCCGTCAAATTTCATCTCCTCGGCCGTCATCCCCCATCGCAATTTGATCACCGAATTCTGACCGCCAATGGCATTGGCGGATCCGTGCAGTTGATTGACGGCGGTAATACCCCCTGCCAATTGGCGATAGATATTCACATCGTCGGGATTGATCACATCGGCGATGCGTACCTCGGCGGTGATCGCCTGTCCGCTTTCATTCACACCGCCGGTGATTGCCGTATGGGAATGGGCATCAATTAATCCCGCGGTGACATGTTTACCGGTCGCATCTATTATAGCAGCACCGGGGAGTGCAGTGAGTGCTTTGCCTATCTTTGTAATTTTTCCTTTGCTGACCAGCATATCCGAATTTTCAAGAATTCCTTGCGGACCGCTTGTCCATATGGTGGCATTTTTTATGAGAAGATCCTGCTGTTTCGGAATTTCGCGCCGCCCAAATGCACCGTCGGGAAAGAGGAGATCGTTGGATACGCAATCCGACACCGATGCTTTCACGCTATCCGGTTTTTCGATGTGAGCAGTTCGGAATTCGGATTTCCATTTCCCCGAAGAACCGTCGAAATATTCCACTATGCCTGACATGGATTTCCCGGAGACTGTGCCCGAAAAGCGAATGACACCGGTCAATCCGATAGAATCTCCCGCGACGGAAAAATTGAGCAGATTATTTGTGACAGTCAAAGAGCCGAATTTTACTTTTAAACCGGCAACGTGCAATTGAGCGGAAGGTTTTTCCGCTGTCCCGGAAATGTTGATCGTGGCGGTGTCGATTTTACCCGGAGCCGCAAATGACCATGTACCGCGGATGTCGGTTTCCGGTACCGGCTGCACTATATACCGGATTCCGTCGATCCATGTCTCTCTGATTTTCGTTTTGCCGTTGAACAATTCGCCGTCGGCCAGTATGATATTGGCCATCTTTCCCTGTTCAATCGTTCCCAGTTGTTTCTCCATGCCGACGATAGACGCAGGGATAGTGGTAACGGCAGCGAGGGCATCATCGGCGTGTAAACCGCAGTCGATTGCCGTTTTGACCATCGTGCGGAACTGAGCCGGATCCTTTAACTGATGTGCCGTCAAAGCAAAAATGACTCCCGCTTTTTTCATCCGCGCCGGATTTTCGGAGGCAAAATCCCAGTGGCGTAATTCTTCATATCCGGCATTCATGGCTTCTTCCGGAGTATCGACAGTGGGAGGATCGGGAAAGTTGACCGGAAGTATAAACGGAGCACCGATTCCCTTTATCTCATTGATGCGACGATATTCATAACCGCTGCCGAGAAACAGAGGTTGTATTTTAAACTCGTGCGCAACGGCATTGGCGCGTAATGCATTCCATTCATCGGTAATTTCGAACATCATTCGCTGCGCCCCGCTGACAACTTCTTCCAGTGCGGCGAGAGACCTGTTTTCTTCGGGACGTTTTTGGCTCTTGTTTTTTTGGTAAATTTTTTGGGCGGCGGAATACCATTGTGCATCGATGAATGTTTGACGCAGCAGCGCGATCCTCCCCATCAGCGAATTGGGATATTCATCCAACGAACCCGACGGCTGAAGCGTGGCATGATAAAAAACATTCTGTCTAATAACCTGATCGTTGACGGCACCCTCCCCGGCATTGACCAGTGCGCTTGATCCTTTCATCAGGCCCTGCACCGGAACACTCAGCAGGGCGGTAAAACCAGCGGCCCGCAGTTTCTCTGCTTTCTCTTTTTCCGGTAGAAAATTGTCTACGGCGGAGTAGTCCGACCGGATATTCGCATTCCAGTGATTTGGTCCGCGCGGTGATTCCGTTGGCGTTCCTGATCGCGGTTCCGGTTGAACAGGACGCAGTTTCGGCTGTCCGTAATCAGAAAAAAGATCGATCATGCCGGCATAGGCGGTAAGTCCGGAACAGTCCCATACGCGCGCATCGGCCGGAACAGAGACCAACGCGCCGGCGGATTGAATAATGCCGTCACGAATAACAACAGTCCCCTTCTCGATCCGTTTTCCGGGAGCAACGATAATGGTGAGATTTGTTAAAGCATGAACTGCCGGTGTGTTGGTACGCAAACCTTCCACATGACGGGTGGATTGGGAGTACAGCAGAGCACTGCACAACAAAAATACCGCTGCATATCTCATACAAAACCTTTCAAAGGTGTCGATGAAGTCAGTGAGGTTACGTTTCGTCGGGTTTAAAGGTCGGAATAACAATGATGTGTATAGTAACGCCGATTGCGATTGCAAGAAGGATCAATTGCACAGGCAACGACTCCGTTACCGTTGCAGAATATCCGATGCCTCCCCACAGGACCACAATCGTAAAGGCTTTCGATAGAACTGACACGCCTTTCCCTTCGCGATAATTTTTCAGATACTTTCCGAAATAGCGGTTATGATGAAGCCAGTCATATAAACGATGAGAACTGCGGGCATAACACCACGCCGCCAGCAAAAAAAAGACCGTCGTTGGCAGCAACGGCAGGAAGATTCCCAGAATACCAATGCCGACGAGAATAGTACCGGCCGTCAATAACGTCCAGCGTATGAACGGTTTGTGGTGGAGTTTTAATTCGGTTGTTGGTTCGTTATTCATTTAAATATAAAGGTGAAAATACATTTGAGATATCAGACGACCCGCCATTAAGCTCGTCGGGCAGGTGAACAGCATCGTCAGACATTGATTACTTTTATCCCTTTGCGTCGTTGCGGAAATGCTATGAGATGTCAGACATCTATTATAGATTATAGAACTTCAAATCCTTGCCGGTCCGGAGTTTGGTGATAAACACGATCTGTCCGGTATGGTAGGAACAATGTTCGGTAACGTGGAGCACTGCCTCAAGACCAGTCACAGTATACTTCTGAATGGTATATTGATGCAACAATTTTTTTTCGGAAAATGACTCCAATACTGTATCGGCTTCCATGATGGCGGAGCGAAGATGTGCAATCAGTTCCTCTTTGGGAATGTGCGACCTCTCTGCAAATTCCCTATCACGGTCTCGATCGAATTCTTTCTCCCCAAGATGGCGGACAATCCATTGACGGATATTACCAGCCAGATGGAGCATAAGATTACCGATGGAATTATTGGTCTCATGCGCCCTCCACCAGATGTCGCCGTCGGTTAAATGGGCAATGGAATCTTCAATTTTACGGAGATATTCCTGTGTCAGTTTGGTACGGCAGCAGGAGATGAAATATTGCAGTTCATTTTCCTGTATAAACGGAGTGGTTATCATGGCAAACTCATTCAGTGATGAAGAAATGTATACTCTATTAGAACCCAACTCATAAACGAAAAAATGTCACCCCGAGCGAAGACGAGGGGTGACAATTCGGTAAATCATGCCTCGACTTCGCTCGGCATGACATTGATTTGGTATTTTTGAAAAAATTTCTAATACAACAATAGGACAAACATGCCTGCACCCGAACCGGCGACTGTGTTTGTCCTACTATAATAATAAAAATCGGACGAAAGCGATGATCTTTATCTTTCGAACCAGCTTGTTCTTCCGGTCGAGAGATTCGGGGCAACAATCGGTAATCCGAATCTCTTCGGTGATGCGATCAGCCAGTTTTTGGGGAAGAAATTCATAGTATTCCAATTTGTCTCCAGCGTATCGGTCACCAGCCATGAATCGTCCGTCATTATGACCTCTTTCGTTCCATCGATATAGACGATCTCGCCGTAAAGATTTACACCGGCGGAACCGTTCTCCTGAAAGTTCTGCGATTCGATTCCCAGAACCAGCACTGTATCATTTATATTTGGAGTGACATCGAAGATCTTTGCGCGCTGGGTTTCTACCAACAGCGACAGTGAACGTCGCGCCATCACTTCGCCCGCCAGCGATCCGTTCACATAGAGCTTTGTCCAGGTATCCCCCAGCAATTGAATCCTTGCCAATGCGATCCCTTTCTTCTGAAGTTCAAACTGAGTTCGGAAGTATGCATTTTGCACCTGCGCGGAATCTTTTATTCCCGGATTTCCTTTCGGATGATAAATCCATTTGCTCTTTAATTGCGGATCGAAGTCGAAGTTTCCTTCAGCAGCGAGTACGGCGATTTCTTTCCAATACAAAGCCTGACGGTCGTACCGCTGTACCAATCGGTCGATGCTGGGCGCCTGGTTGGCAACGTGCCACACTTTCTCGAATTCCTTTTTCACCGACATCAGCTCATCTACCGCCGAATTACACATCGCGATGATTCTTTCCGATTTTATCTGCGGTGCGGTGATCGTATCCTTCGCCAGTAATTTGATCTTCTCCTGCGCTTCCACCTTTGAGGCAAACCAGAGATTCAAACGGGCGATAAATTCCAGGTACTGAAGGTGATCATTATTGACTGTCACCTCTTTTTTCGCTTCGTCCAGAACCTCCAGAACAAACGGCATGGTGGAATTGATGCTTTGCATCCGCTGAATGAGAGGAAGGCGTTTTTCCCATATCATATCGTCCCTGTTCGGCAGCATCGGATGACGCCAGATCTCATACCAATGAAACTGGTTGGCGGGATTGCTCAATATAGAGTAGACGGCGCGCAGATCTTTCTGTCTGTCATCAAAAAATGTATTGAAGAATTTTTCATCAAACTGTGTATTGTCTGCCGTTTCGGGATTCCAGGCACATTCCGCAGTCCAGGCATAGCCGTAATAATTCAACTCCCGCAGCGCCTCGCCGCCGAAATCGTTCCAGTTGGAGCAAAACATGCCGAGCGAACCGTTCCGGTAACCGTCGAGATTCAAATAATAGATATTGAGAAATGTATTGAGATAATTCGGGAACGGACCGGTAAAATTCCACACCGCCGGCGAAACCACGAATGGGAAGCCGGCATTCTTAAAGACCTCCGGACTCGAATAATCGAACCGTGCCCCGTATTGCCAATCGACGATAATGACATCCTGCGGAATTTTTTGAAGAATGTCCGAATGATTCAATATGATATCGCCGTACATTACCGGCTTTTTGCCGTGCTTTTTGATGATGGCAAAGATCCGTTTGTAATGTTCCGCATGCACGGTTGCAAGATCGCTCTGTTTCACCCGATCTTTATTGACGCCCAGTCCGACATCCCACGATTCGTCCGCCGCCATGTGGAAATATGGGGAACTGAATGCCGATGCCATTTCGCCGATCATCTCGTCCAGCAATGCATACACCTTTTCGTCGGAGACATTTACCGTATGTGCGCCGGGGAATTCGCCGTATTTCACATAGTCGGGATGGATGAGATAATTTTCCCAGTGTCCGAGCGTTTCGAAAATTGGGATCATCTCCACAAAATGTTTCTTGGCAAACGTATCAATTTCTTTCCATTCTTTGGCAGAGAGGGCACCGCGATCCTTGCCAAGCACCGCATGATTTTTGAAGAGAAATACATCCTCGATATACGGAGAATAGACATTCATCTTGTGCCGTGCGCAGAACTTTATCACTTTCTTAAAATTTTCCACTGTGGAGATCTGTCCCCGACTGACATCGTCCGTGATGCCCCTCATTTTCTGAAGCGGATAGTCGTGCATTGATAGCGAGGGGATCGTAATGCTCCTCCCTTCAAACCGAAGGAGTTGCAGCAGAGACATCATTCCGTAATACAATCCCTGCTCGGTCTCCGCGATAATCACTCCCCCTTTGGTATCGATATCGAGGAAATATCCTTCCGCTTTCATTTCCGGTTTCAACGAGCCGTTCCGTTCTTTCAGGAATTTCTTCGCCAATTCCGTCCCCGATGTACCGATGAAGATGTAATTGGCAGAGAGTTTCCTGATACTTTTTTCTTCGGAGATTTTCAGTATGCTCCCTTTCCGGGCGCTCAGTTCCTCGTTTAGTTGGTCTGCGATGAACTGTTGCGTCGAATTGCCGGCGCCGAGAATAACTTTTGTCGACGAAGTGATCTTGAATTGACCGGTTTTCATTTCCATCGATCGGGGTTCGGGGATAATGGAAATGGATTGAGAAAACGCCATGTGTGTAGTTACTATGGTCATCGATAGAAGGAGCAGGCAAAGAGTTTTCATAATGTCAGGGGGTTGTTGGTAAATGGATGATGGTAAAAATATTCAGAATAATTCGCTCTTTCTCAAGAACTTTACACTCCTTGTCACTCCTCCCTACGGGATCATCGATCGACTGTTTGCCCGCCATGTATTTTGGCGGGCGCTCGGGGTGACAAATTACACTATCTTCACGAAGACAATAATAGAAGCCATCTCAAAAATCCTAAATCAATGTCATTGCGAGACGTTTTTTGTCGAAGCAATCACGTTTTTATTATTATAGTTTAGAAGATTGCTTCGGTCTCCCGACTTCCGCTAAATAGCGCAGCGGACAGGTCGTCGGGATCCCTCGCAATGACCTTCTATTTTTGAGATAGGTTCTAAACATTTATATAGAGACCGATAGTATGAAGACGCCGATGCTGCGGAAAGAATTGGCCTCGTTCATCCAATCCAAACCGGTATTGATACGCCAGCCGAATGGACTGAAATTGCCGCATCGGCATTTTCGCACCGATCTGCACCGTGGTTGTGGCGGCAAATTGCGATTCCTGACGAATTTTACTGTCTGCTGCCCCATAGAGCCGGATTGAATCATAAATCTTCGCCAGTTCAATCTCTCCACCTGCCTGGAAAGTCCAGGGCTTGGCGATCTTTTGACCGATTGTAAAAATATACGCATAATCCACCCCAAGATAGTACTGACTTGCTCGGTCGCAATCATAAATATAGAATACTTTTACATAATCACGGGAGTATCTGACCGAAGTCGAAAATTGCAGTCGTTCATACCAATTATCGCTCAAGTGGTGACTGGTGTGTCCCATGACAAATCGTGCAAAATGGCCTTTCATCAATAATACATCCAGGATCAGGAAGTCTATATAATAGTCGTTAGAAACGATCTGTGCCTGCCCCACCGGATGTAACTCGAAGTGGACAGATGCGCCAAGACTTGTCTGTGCGGTCGTTCCGTCAAGATTAATTCCAAATACCGGGATTTTCGCACCCATTGATGCGCGAAGATCTTTAGAAAAAAGGATATTTTCCACACTCATTCTGTGTGCGCGAGCGTCCGCAGAGAACGATCGAATAAATTCTTCGTCCGGGAAAAGTGTAATACCGGTGATGCTTTGTGCCGGAAGGGATTGAATGATGAAAAATATAAATAATGAACATTGAAAAATTGCGGCACGAAACGATACACTCTTACGTTGCCTGCGATGATACAACAATAATTTCATATTCATTTCATCCACCGCTCGTGGAATGCGATATGTGCCTGTTGATTGTGGAGCGATTCGACTGCCGGATCGAGCGAACGGATCACTTCCGGCGGATATCCGCTTTGGAGATTCAGGACCGAGACGGTATTCCCCTCAATCGAAAAGAACGCTCGCCAGGATTTAACGGCGATGACAAATTCGTTTCCGTGTTTCATGATCCTGCGGTAGGAATGCGGAAGCGGATCAAACGACAAAACATCAACGATACGCTCCATAATTCTAATGTTACAATTCTCCTCTAACCATTGAGACTGTTCCATTGCAAGAGGCGAAACTGAAACCACGTACTGTTTCTCTCCCCCCTGTTCTAATTCATCCAGCCATCCGGCTTCCGCATCGGGAAATGCTTCGGCATACGGGATGTACGGTTTGATGTCGAGAATCGGCGTTCCGTCGAGCATATCAGGATTCTCAACCCGGATGATTCTCCCCTTCACATCGATTAATTTACACGTCGAAAGCCCGATCGGGTTCGGGCGATGGGGTGATCGAGTGGCAAAGACACCCCTCTTGGTCCTGCCGCTGCGGGGCGGGAGTACTTTTGGTTTCCAATCGGTATTCTTATCGAACCAATAGATGATCCAGATGCGTTCGAAACCCTCCAGAAACTCCAGCGCCTGATCGAAGTTCTTATCCGGAAACAGCTCTATTGTGCCGATGACAGATTTTTTATCCAGTCCCGGCTGTCGCGGTGCATGGTATTTGTCCTTGTACGGCGTATGGATGATACCGATGGGTGTCAGATTCAGTGTGTCCACGACGGTGGTCTGTAATTAAAATTTAAATCGATATCCGACGGAGCAAGAATACACTCGAACGTACTCTCCCGGACTGAAAGACAACTCCTGATTCGTATAGTCCAGATTTACGTTCAGCAGTGAATACAATCCAATCGGTTTCTGCCATCCAATCCCTGCAGATTGCGCCTTTAATAAATATACACTTTCGTTAGCGGGATCATAATTCCGTTCATCCGGAGAAAAACCGGCGCCGAATTTACCGGAAAAATATTCTTCCGCTATACCGTCATAATAGTACCGAATGGAAAAACTCAATGAGCGGGAGAAACTGATATCGCTGGGCGTAACATAGGGACGGAGAGAAAACCAATAATCCTTATAATAGTAACCGAGAGAACCGGTATAGATCGTGACATCGCTTCCGGGGCCAAAATTCATATACCGGGCACCAAACGATCCTTCAAAACTGGAGGGAAGCTTAAAGAACGCCTCCAAACCAGCCCGATGAGCCGGAAACAAGGATGACGATGATCCGGCAAAGCCATAACTGGCATATGCATATATACCGCTGATGATACGAGGATAAACGTCGATCTCCATCTGCGCCCCTCCTTTTCCGCCTCTGTTTCTATAATTGATGCGGGCAATTATAGAACCGAAATAGGTGGAGCGATTGTATTGGAGATATGCAAGGTGAGTAGGATCGAACACTTTCGAATACCAGTCATATGTTTCATTGACACTCACTCCCTGCATGATGTATGTTGACTTTATCGATTCACGCACCTTCGGCACTTCAGGATTTGATGGATTAATATCCTCCAGAATCGACAACGTAATCAACGCTTCACCGTCTCTGTCCAATTCCCGAAGAATCTTTGCCTTCCGGAGAAGCAATTCTTCATTATTCGGAAATTTGCGGAGCGCATTATTGCAAATCGTTAACGCATCACCGGGTTTGTCGTCCCACAATTCGAGATCGATGCCGAACATTATGGCTTCCGTATCGTTCGGTTTTGCCTGTAGGACGATGCCCAATTCGAATCTGGCACTGTCCCGTATTCCGTCCCATGCATACGTTCTGGCCAGGAATAATCTGACATCGGAATACATCGGACTCTTGATCAATGCAATCTTCAGGAGTTCACGGGCAGTTTCCCGCTGGCCGTTGAATGCTTTCTCTCGTGCGAGAGTAAAAAGTTCGTCGCTGCTCAATTCATTATATTGCGATTGCGCAAATACAAACGGACAGAGAAAACATAGGATGAGAAAATGATCTATTTTCATACGCAGCCTTTTAATTGGACAACTCTATTTTAAATTCAACCGCATCCTGAAACGACGGATCGATCGATAATGCCCGCTCGATCTCAATGCGGGCATCCGCTCCCTTGTTCAACGACAGAAGAATTTTCGACTTTAAAACACGGGGTTCGACGGACATACTGTCGATATCCAGCGCTTTGTTTATGGAGGCAAGAGCTTTCTCCGAATCAAACATCCAGTATTCCACCTGCGCCTGTGCGTAGTACGCATCCGCATATTTCGGATCCCGGAATTGCACCTCATTGAAAATCTCCCGTGCGGCATCATAGCTGTGATCCCATGAATATGTCCTTCCAAGGAGAGTCCGGACATCATGATAATTTGGATTGATCGAAAGCAATTTGAGGCAAATGGCGCGCGCTTCGATAAATTTTCCCCTAAAAGCGTATTCCTGGGCTATCGTCAGCTGCACGTCTGAAACCAATTGATCAATACTCAGCGTGCGGTAGACCGCATCGTAATCTATCGTTTCCGTTATCAATTTTACTTCATGACGATAAGGGTATAACTTGTTATAACGGCAAACATAGTCATTCATTTTCCTAAATTTCATCAATTTGATTTCAATTGAATCCTGCAAAGCCATATTCTGGATCTCTTCGAGATCAAGTCCTTCTTTCAACGCAAACATCTTCCCGTCGGAATAAAAATATTTACCGTCAAGATAATCCGTCAGTTCATTCTTACTGTGCATGAGCGCCTGCGAGTGGATGTTCCGGAACGCAGTTGACGTATCCATTCCATCGCCGATCCAGTGGACAAATTTAGGCATTCTCAGTGAATAATATTTTTCAAGAAATGAAGTGAGTGAAGGAACGACGTCGGAATGTGTCGAGACAGAAGAGATTCTTTTCGCCTTTTTCACCATCGGTGAATAGATAATGAACGGTACACGGTACCGATCGATCTTCGTTCCCATGGGAACGGGGATAAGGCGGTGATCACCCGTGATGCAAAATATCGTGTTGGAATAATCAGCACGCTTCTGATATTCTGAAATGAAGTAACGGATCGCATCGTCTGCGTACAGGAGAGTGGCAAATATGTTCTCATACCGTCCCAATATTTTTTTCTTTTCGAGATCAATACCAAACGACTCTAACCGCTCTCTGAAACGATTTACATACAATTCTTTTTGCGGTGGAATGAACGGTTCGTGCGTCGATAACGTGAGATAGATATCCAGGCGGGGAGCCCGGTCGGTTTCTGAAATAATTTCAATCGATCGCCTGAATACATCTCTGTCAGCATAACCCCATGAGAATCCGTTTTCAGCAGCCTCTTCTTTTTCATACGACGCCGGAAAGGACTGATCATCGACGATCTTGTCGATCTTTTGGTATTTCAGAAAGAGGTCTTGATTGTCGAATCCCGATTTCCCGCCGTAATAAAATGTGGTGTAATATCCATTTTTTTTCAGCAGAGAAATAATTGTCTCATGGTCGGGCATGTCGGTTCCCAATTCCATGAATCCTTTTTCACCGTACGGCAACGATCCTAACAGCGACGGTAGAACACCGAACGTACGACCCGATGTACTGAGAAAATTCTCCCAATACAGACCATGGTTCGACAACGAATCGAGATACGGCATAAATCCGCTGTAATAATTGCCGTTGAGAAACGATGATCCCAGCCCTTCAACGATGATAAAGACGAGGTTTGGCGGGGTTTTTCCGATCGTAAAAGATGGGCCGAGTACATCGTTCCGCTCGTATTTCCGCAGAAAAGGATATTCAACGGCAAACGATTTATCAGATCGAAGCATCGTATCATACGCATAGACGATGGTTTTCGCGAAAAAATATTCCGCTTTGTTTCGTACGAAAAAATACTCCGTCTCCGTGGTAAAATCGGAGGAATCTTTCGGGACGACGATCGCCAACGGAATCGAAGCGAGGACTGCGCCGAAAAAGAGCGTCACCAACCAGCGCGGCGTCGGAAGATTTTTGCTAACAATAGGAATCGCCCCGATGAGCATGGCCACACCAATGATTGAAAGTATTGTTCCTATCCCGGTTCCACCCGATGTGACAACGGTCTCGTGGATGTCTGCCAAAGAATATCCGAAAAGATCGACGCTCAACGGAATCATCCCTGTTGTAAAGTACAGCGAAACGCCAAGCGAGGTCAGCACCAAGAATGATAGCAGCACCATCTGAACTGTTATCGCTATTTTCTGACCGACGTGTTGAAGAATCAGATACACCGGCGCAGTGATCGCAACATACACGAGGAAGAAAAGCGCATCATAGACGAGCATTGGAATAATCATCCCAACGCTGATTTCAATGTCTGCATGCAACGACAGTACGAGACCAATCTCAAGACATCTGATTCCGAATAGAATCACCAAAGCCAGGATATTCATCCAAACGAATGGTTGTGCGTGGTAAAGTATGTATCGATGAAATGATTTGAATATATTCATACGTGCTTTACGCTTTCACCTTTGTAAATCCCACACGTGTCATCGTACCCCACGATTTCACACCGCGGAAATAATCCCAGAATGCCTTCACGCGCCACCAGACGGTGATCTGCCGGTAACCAAAGTTCTCGACAATGCCCAGCAAAAGAAGGGTGATCAGGTCCTGCATGCGCGGATACCGCCGGAACGAGATCTCTTCCAATACCACGGCGCCGACAGAGAACATGACGCCGTAGATCACCGAGACAATAAAGAAGAGGATAAACATCTGGATATTGATGATGCCCAGGAAGAATCCGGTGATCACGGCAATATATCCGATCGCTTCCAGCACCGGACCGAGCAATTCAATAAAAAGAAAATACGGGAATGCCAGCCATCCGAGCACGCCGTACGTCGGATTGAAAAGCATTTTTCGGTGAATCAGCAGCGTATCCAGTAATCCGCGATGCCAGCGGTTCCGTTGCCGTCCAAGAACCTTCAGCGATTCGGGTGCCTCGGTCCAGCAGACCGGATCCGGTACAAATTCCACGCGGTGATCGATTTTTCGTTCACAGCAGTACCGGTGCATACGTACGACCAATTCCATATCCTCGCCGACCGTATCGTGTTTATATCCCCCTACCGCCAGAACGATTTCCTTCCGGAACACGCCGAACGCACCGGAGATGATCAGCAATCCGTTCATCGCACCCCATCCCATTCTTCCTGATAGGTAGGCACGGAGATACTCCACCACTTGAAACGACGGAAGGAGTTTATCGGAGAGACGGACGTCGATTACTCTACCCCGTTCGATTGTACACCCATTGGCTATGCGGACGATTCCCCCGACAGCAATCACCCGATCATCGTCGAGGAACGGTTTCGAGACCTTCAGCAGCGCGTCGTCTTCCAGGATCGAATCCGCATCGATGGCGCAGATAAGCGGATAGCGAGAGACATTGATACCGACATTCAATGCATCCGCCTTGCCGCCGTTTTTCTTGTCGATTACCACCAGATTTTTGTATTCCGGTTTTGTGGAGACATAGATACCCGTCACTTCCTGTGTCGGAATAATCGGAAAGTACGCCCGCCCCGTTATCACTAATGCATAATGGCGGATCATGACCTGGAGCGTATCATCTTTACTGCCGTCGTTCACGAAAATGATCTCTGCGGTGGGATAATTCAATTTCATGAGCGAATTGGTGCTGTCGATGCAGGTGGACGATTCGTTATATGCCGGAGCAATGATCGAAATTGCGGGAGAGAATTCGGACTGCATGATCACACGATAATCCGCAAACATATGCCGCCGCAGATAATACACGATGGCATTAAATGATATTACAAGCATCGAAAAATAAAAAAGATTAACGATTATAAAGTAGGTGATAATGAACACCGAGTAGGCATTGAAGACATGAAATGTCAGCCGTGTCAACAGTTCCATCATGCCGTTCCTTCTCCCTGCGGGATGGCAACACCGAGATCATGGAGGAATTGATGCGCGATCAACCGGACACGTTCGTCGTTAAATCGGCAGGCATAGAGCAGGCTTTTCACTCCCGTTTCTCCCGATCGGGACAACGCTTCTGCGGCGACCAGTTTGATGTCCAGATCGTCCTTCAGCAGTTGGTTGAGCAGATCCGACGCAATGCTGGGTGACGAGAGGTTCACCGCCGCTTTTGCCGCAGCGTACCGCACATCACGATTCTCGCTCTGCATAAATTTCTGGATGATCGGCACTGCCCGCCGGTCTCCGATCCTGCCGAACGCGATTAAACTTTTTTGTTGCACTTCGGGCACTTCGAAATTGATATACTCCAACAACGTGGAAAGTGCCGACACATCGCCGATCTGCCCCAGCAGATCGATGCAGAAACCCTGCACTTTCGGATATTCCGAACGGATACCGACGGCAAGATGCGTAACAGCTTCTCCGCCGAACGCCAGAATGGAACGGGAGATCCGTGTTTTCATCCAGTGCGAAAGATCCTTCAATCGCATGAGAATCGCAGAGAGCGCCTCAACCCCGGCAATATCGATCATCGACTGTGCTGCTTCGATACGGACATCTTCGTTCGGATCATCCAGGCATCGTTCCAGGTACGGCAATGCCCGTTCGGAACGCATCAAACCCGCGTCGCGGCATCCTTCCGCACGGATCCACCAGCGGCGATCGGACATCGCTTCCATTGTTTCATTGACGAACGCGAAATACTCAAACAGGATAGTGAGTCGAACGCGCGTTTCGCCGATTACTTCACTGGTCAGTTGCAGTGCAATCTGTCTGAGCGAACGCCGACGGAGCGATATGCGTATCTTGGAGCCAACAAAGAGATCGTTGTACAACCGGGTGAGGAGCGGATCGAGGCTTTCCGATGTTTCAGTTCCTTTCTCCGTCACCGGATCGGCGAAGAGATACCGATTCAGGTGGATGCGCACTTTTGCATCGGCATACGCCCGTCGGTCTTCCGAGATGCCGATTTTGATCTTGTAGAGAATCAGTCCGACAACACAGATCGACAAGAGAAACAACACAAAAAAAGTGGCTGCAAGAACGAGAAGGAATAGGATTGGAGTGTCTCCTTCATCAATAAGAGAAAATATGCAAATTGCATAGTAAAGATAGAATATCCTGAGAAAATAAGAAAGTCTTTATTCTCTCTGTTAATACACTGAAAGATAGAGATTGGTTCAGAACGGAAAATTACGGGTGAAATGATGTCATTTCCGGCGCATCAACACGGTTTTGATCCGTGCAACCAGTTCCTGAGGGCTAAACGGCTTTTTCACATAATCATCGACGCCGAAGGAAAATGCATCGACAATTTCTTTTTCGAGGGAGCGCGATGTGAGCATGATAGTCGGAATGGATTTCAATCGCGGGTCTTTTTTCAACTGTAGCACCAATTCCTTCCCGTCCATTACCGGCATCATCATATCGGTAATGATGAGATCGACGGTGTTATCCTTTAAAAACTCCAACGCCTTCATGCCATTATTCGCAGAATGGACTTCAAAGCCGGAATTCTTTAGTTTGAAAGAGACAAGTTGTTCAATATTACTGTCATCCTCAACAACAAGTATTCGATTTGCCATACATTTTACCTATATTGTGCGGGCACGTCGGACCGGATGAGTGTGCAACATTATTTGAGCGGGAGACGGGACTCGAACCCGCGACGTCCAGCTTGGGAAGCTGACATTCTACCACTGAATTACTCCCGCATATTTGTAAAATGACGATTTATTATGATATTTTCCACAATTTTCTATGGAAACTTTATTGCAATAAATTCAGTTAAATTTGACGATCGTTCTTATCATCAAAACAAGGAGGTTTCATGAAACACATTCTCACCGCACTGTTGTTATTCACTGTTACCGGTAGTATGGTCTTGGCTCAGCAGCAACCGCAGCGATTGTTGCGCGTCAGCCCGTTCGCCTCGGTCAGTCAAACGATCGGTATCAGCGAAGTCACGGTCACGTACCATCGTCCCGGCGTAAAAGGACGCGAGATCTGGGGAAAACTTGTTCCGTTCGGACAGGTCTGGCGTGCCGGTGCAAATAATGCAACAGTGTTCAGTTTTTCCGACGATGTGCAGATCAACGGCACAACGTTGAAAGCGGGAAAATATTCTTTCTTCACAATTCCCGGTGAAAAAGCCTGGACGGTCATCTTCAATTCCACCGCCGATCAATGGGGAGCGTATTATTACGATTCAACAAAGAATGTCCTGACGTTTACCGTCACCCCCGAACAGACAGCGCATGAAGAATGGTTGTCCTATTCCTTTTCTGATCTGACCATGTCATCGGCGAAAGTCGCTCTCCGATGGGAAAAACTTTCCGTGTCGTTCACCGTCGCAACGAACACCAATGAGAATATCGCGAAATTGGAAACGAGTCTGACCTCACAAGCAGCGACACAGGCAGCGCTGCTCGCACGGTATTCGATCGATAACAAATCCGACTATGAGCGGGGCGTGCAAGCGGCTGATCGAGCCATTGCTCTTGCACCGACTTGGTCCAACTATTCTCTGAAGGCGCAATTGCTCGCAGCGCAGGATAAATTTGCCGATGCTGTGAAGACCGGCGAACAGGCGATCGAGATCGGTAAGAAAGCGGACGCAAACACATCGTTCTTCGAGAAGATGGTCGGAGAATGGAAGGCAAAACTACCGGCGATGAAGGGGAAGAAAAAGTAAATTTTTGTAAGAATGATGCTAGTAGAAGTGATGCCATGACTCATAGTCATGGCATCACCATTTTTAAAGGCATCACTTTTTAACGAAGATTATAATTCTATTCGAGTTGGTCCCTTTGGTATTATTGGAAACTCCCCAGATATTCGCCGTCTTCGTAAAATTTTGCCGGTTGATCATGATCGCTTCGCATCGAAATCCTGCACTAATACCCAACTGAACGACATACTCCTCGAGTTTGATCTTCCCGTTTCTCACCTCTCCGACTTCAAAGACGATCCGTCCCCCTTTTTTTGTAATGCGATGAAGTTCCTGGAATACCGCAGCCATCACGGCACTCCACTCAATGATCGTGCGTGACGTGGTGATCTTTTTCGCCACTGCGCCGGCATCGATGCCGTTGAACCAGCAACGCAGCCAATTATCGTTCGCATATTGGACGATGTCGAGAAACGGCGGTGAAGTAACGGTCAATCGTACGGAGCCGGATTTCAACGATCGCGTCAATCGCGCATCGTCGGTGATGAACTGTGCGGTTTTTGCACACCGGCGTAATCGTCTCCTGTCCGACTCGGCAAGATCGCGGAATAATTGCCGTGATTTTTTGAGTATGATCGTTTTGGTATCCCTGTATTCCGGTTTCTGTTTCCTTACTGCATTGATCTTTTTCTGGCTCTCCGGCGACAATGCCTGATTCGGAGGAAGCGTATAGACTGAGAAAAATCCCTTCGAGTGTCCCGTCAATCTGTTTGTGGCCACCATTCGGATCCATCGATCCACATGATCTTCCAAACCGGAAGAAGCACGGGACAACAGATATTTACGCAATGAGAGTATTTCTTGTAGAGTTTTTTCATGAAAGAACATCGATAGCGATATACCGGATCGGTTTTTTTTGGTGTATCGTATGCGATCCAACCGGTGTGCAATCTCTTCAATAGTCGGGGGAGAGATTCTCGGGCGGGAGAGAATCCTGCTCAATGGATTCACATCGTTGGCTGCGATGTTCCTGCCGAGCAACGCCGCTTCGAGAACGGTGGTCCCTCGTCCGGAAAATGGATCATAGACGACATCGCTATCATCTGTCAGTCGTTCGATAAAAAACCGGGGAAGTTGCGGTTTGAAGCAGGCGCGGTATGATACTTCGTGCAGCGAGTGTGCCTGACGCTGCCGGGATGTCCAGAATTCATTGGTGAATTGCGGAACAATTGAACCCGCTATCGAGGCCGATTCAACGACTGTAGGGGATCGTTTTCCCTCTTCAGTATAAATGAACGAGGAAAGATATTTTTGTAATGATAACGCCATTCGATTAATTCACCGTAGATTTCGCATTTGACAACAGTATCACCTGCGTTGATTGCTTCATTCTGCCGGAGAAAATCATTTCCCTATTGATATCAGGTTAGAAAATAAACGATACGCCCCCGGCACACCTGCCGGCAACTGACGGAAGAATGACAATCCGGTAAAGATGTAGTGACCTTTGCCGTATTGCGCTATAAGGAGTCCGCCCGATATCGGCTTTTCGGTGGGATCGGAACAGACGATGACCGGCTGATACTGTGAATCCCAAGTACGGGCGAAATATAATCCCCGTTCCTGTACCCAGCCGTCAAAATCATTTGCCGTGATCACATTTGGTGATTTTAACACCGTATGAGAGAGATCGGTAAATGTCACCGTAGCGGTTTCATCGGTCACACGATCCCGTGATATTTCCATGGGATACGGCGCGATATTGTCGGTGATCCCCCGCTCCATCACTTGATATTGGACAAGATACGTGCCGCCATTATTAACGTATTCCATTAATCGTCCGTGCGAAAGGCGCAGCTGTTCACGGGTATTGTACGAACGGATGCCGGCAACGATTGCATCGTACTTCGATATGTCTGCTCCCCGTAAATCATCATCGTTTAACATCGTTACATCATATCCCATCTGCTGCAACGCTTTTGGTACTTCGTCTCCCGCCCCCATAATATATCCGACTGTGCGCCCGCGTTTTTTCAGATCAATGTTCAACAGATTGCCGGCGGTCGGTTTCAATTCCGACTGCGGGAGGAAATGGGGATAGGATATAGTCGTTACGGTATGTGAATATGTGCCCGTGGATGTTACGGCCGAAATCAGAAATTGCCCGTTTTCTGCAGAAGAATCCGGGCGGAGAGAAAATGTGAAATGTTGTTCACGGTTCTTTTCCGGAATCGAATATTTCATTTCTTCACCACCCCGCCATCCCTTAGGCATGGTTATCTTTACCGTTCCATCAACATTTCCTTTCAAAGATTTCACTCTGACGTGTAATTGCGACGGTTCGTTTCTGTTACCGATAATATTCTTTTCCATTGTACTTACCGAAACCGGCGGCACAAGAACAAGATCCCGGTACTGTTCACCGTTGATATCATCGACCCACGAATACCTCACCGGAACGTGAAGCCTCATTGACTGTTGTCCTATCACAATGGTAACGCCAACAGTGAATGGCGGTGGACCTTCCGCCATGCCGACCAATGATTCATTTTCCACTGTATACCTATGTCCTGTTATTTCATGCTCCAGCCAGTATGGTTGTGTAAAAGGTTTATCGTGTGCAATCAACGATCTCAGTTGCATTTTGAACGGATCATTGTTTTTCAACATCCGATCTACCGTCGTATCTATCTGCAATTGCGGTGAGAAAATTGAACGCACCGTGGCGGGAACCGAACTCCGATTCACTATCGTCATTGTGATAAGGGCTGAATCACCCGGCGTTGCTTCGGGGCTTTGCGATCGAGCTTCAACATGGAGTCCGGCACTCCAAAAAATCAGCGATTCGACATCTTTTATTTTTCTTTCAATCTGCGGATCGCTGTTCATCGTCGCTATCACCGAACGAAATTGTAACAACGCCGGGATGCTTTTATCGGGATGAAGCGGATCAAATTTTTGCCGTATAGCATTCACCATTCGGGTAAGTTTTTTTCCGTTGGGGACTCTGTTCCATGTCACGTCGATTCCCTCCATAAGATCATTTGTTGCCGGTGCACCATCCGTCACAACAAATTCATTCACATTGCTCCCCCGGTTCAGCGCAGATCCCATCGCCTGACTTTTGTGCATGGTTCGGCTGATGCCGGCAAGTTCAGTGTATGACCTGCCCAACAGCGGATTGTAGGAGCCGACATCGATCTTGATTGACGGACTATTCTGCGGATTGGAAGCGATGTTCCCGAATCGAAAATGATTGAAAAGAATTCTTTTGACTTTCCAGGGTTTGACAAATCGCAATTGATCCGGATAGACATTCGGATCACCGGAGATCTTGAATGCTTCCTGTGCCAGTATCGCCGACGCCAGATGATGCCCGTGTCCCCCCTGCGTCGGAGAAAAGCGCGTAATAATAACATCCGGTTGGAACTTCCGAATGACAAAAACAACATCCTTCAATACGCTGTCCTTATTCCAAAGCCGCAACGTTTCATCCGACGACTTCGAATAGCCGAAATCGATCGCCCGCGTGAAGTACTGTTCCGCACCGTCTATTCTTCGGGCCGCCAATAATTCCTGCGTGCGTATAATCCCCAGATCAGCTCCCAGCTCCGTACCTATCGCGTTTTGACCACCTTCCCCGCGTGTGATGGAGAGGTAGGCGGTGCGGTAGTATTTTTCTTTGGTGGAATACGAAAGGAATGCCGTATTTTCATCATCCGGATGTGCAGCGACATACAGGACCGACCCTATCACCGGTAAAGCATTGATGGCAGTCTGAATATCGGCCGCATTCGGCTGAACCAATTGGGCGCGTGCGGACACAGTAAATACGATCAGGGTGATAATAATATTTTTCATATATTCCGTTCAGTATTGTCTTTAATAATATAGATACTAATCCTGTTAAGTACAATTCATGATCTCATTAATATTGGTGACACTTCAATTCGGATTGTTAGGAGTGATCGTCTGGTACTGCGGACTCCCCTTCCATAACAAGCTTTTCCTTATTATCTCCGGTTGTTCCGGCATTCTTGGCATTTGGTCAATTGCCGTCATGCAGTTGCCGAATCTTCGAGTACGGCCCGAACCAAAGACGGATGCCGCGTTAAGAAATTCTGGGCCATACAGAGTGATCCGGCATCCGATGTATCTTTCTGTTATACTCCTTGCCGTATCATTCGTTATTGAAAGACCGGATATGATATCGATCTTTTTGTTGTCACTACTGCTCATCACGCTGCTATCCAAATTACGATATGAAGAGGAGTTACTGCAGAAAAAATTCCCGGAGTATGCAGCATACGCAAATGGTACCTGGCGCTTGATCCCGTTTATTTATTAGAACCGGTCGCAAAAATTATTTTTTAGACCAATCTGTCACCCCGAGCGAAGACGAGGGGTGACAACATCGGATAAAACATGCCTCGACTTCCTGCCCGTCCGGCAGGCGGGCGCTCGGCATGACAAAGAATAGAAGTTTTTGTAACTGCTCCCACTGACGCAGTTATGAATATACGGTTTTCTCAACCCACTGTGTGCCGCACATTGTGGTAAACGGACAGCCGGAACAATCGTTCTTCAAATCCCCGGTCGGCGTAAACGGTACTGACGCATCCATAATCTCTCGCGTTAACGACAGAATTATTTCCCGCAGTTTCGGATACCATTCGGCAGATTGTTTTTCGGATTCGAACAGATTCACTTCAATTTCTTCATTCAATTCTTTCCGGCCGATGAAGACCAGCGAGGGAATAATTTGTCCCGCCGGAATTTTTGCCGATTCGGCAAAGAGCATCACGTACATCGGCAACTGGACCGAGCCGATGGAATCCTTCCATGTCTGACGATCCGCAGCGGAGAGCCGATCGAACACAATGCGGTATGTCGATTCATTATGGCCGGTCTTGAAGTCGATAATATGCGTCATGCCGTTTCGTGTTTCGATTCTGTCGGCTTTTCCGGTAAAACGGACCCCGTCGATCTCCGCAGCCAACGTCTCTTCCAGCGCATCTATAATCACGGTCGAGCGATTGACAATATCCTTTTGAATTGTCGTCAG
This sequence comes from uncultured Chitinophagaceae bacterium, assembly GCA_964371615.1. GTDB lineage: Bacteria > Bacteroidota > Ignavibacteria > UBA10030 > UBA8401 > SpSt-333. The sequence continues at coordinate 605,082 of CAYJMS010000001.1, read as the reverse complement.
AAACTCAACAAGATGCTTTTCGACCTGCCGTTTGGTAAAAAATTGTTCGCCGAATTGTTCGTTCCCGTATTGTGAACGGAAATTGTCATGAACAATCTTCCGCATTCTTTTTTCATCCAGGTCGTCCGCCGTCAACGGTCTCCCTTTCATCGGAGAGAAGTATTCGTGCAGAATATCATGAACAATGGACCCGATATCGGTCTGCTCGACATCGCCCGAAATCTCTTCCTTTTCCTGCAGCCGCAAAATATAACGGTAGAAGAAACGAAGTCCGCAGGTCAGGTAGGTATCCAGTGCGGTTGATGAAAATGCGAACTCCTTCAACAAACGGATCGTCGCGTCGTCCTTCAACACCGGCACGGGATTTACCGTACCGAGATCGATCGCATAGTTCTGAGAAAATATGTTTACGGGATCCAGCGATTGTTTCCTCAATTGGTCCTGCCATTGCAGGCGTGCCACAAAACGGCTTTTTTCTTTTGCGTGGTTGTTGATATAGAAATAGTGTACCGATTGCGATCCTCTCCGTAGTACATCGAAGATATACGCTTTAATTTTCTCCTGATCGCGGTATGTCGACAGGCCAAGCTGCTCCCTGATCTGCAACGGCAGGAGGACATCCTGCTGCGCCCGTCCGGGAAGGATATCGTCATTTGCATCAATCATTAAGAGAGTTTTGAATTGCAGTCCGCGCGTTTCGAGAAAACCGAGTACCTGCAATCCCTGCAGCGGTGTGCCGGTAAAAGGAACTTCGCCGGATTCGACACAATGCCGGAGAAACAGAAGATAATATTCGATCTTTCCAAACGACCGTTCCGACAGCAACGATTGCTTCAGCAGCACAAATTGCTCCAGCAGTGTTTCGACAAACGGACGGAAATACGGATGACGGTGTGCCGTAGAGCGTTCATTGATATACTGAAGGACGGCAATGCAGGCGTCGGCAAATTCTGCAACGGTGCGGACGTTCAGGAATGACCGAAGCGTGACCGAATGAATCTCTTTGATGTGTGAACGAAGTGCATCCGCATCAATATCGATGCCGTCATGCGCCATCCGCTTCATCATCGATTCGAAGAGTTGCGGATCAGATTCTATTTCATCGAGTCCCAGAAACACACGGGCGCTGTGCTCCATGCAAAAATCCTCTAGTGCATGGATCGCCATCCGTGTGATGTCGGCGCGCGTTGAATAGAGGATATTCTTTGTATACGGATGAAGCAGAAATTGTACATAGGACGGGACATAGACTTTCCCGTCCCTCGATGATGCGATTACTTCCAGCAACGAAACTAGAAAACCGTATACCGGCGTTCGTGAAAGAGGATATCCCAATGCCAGATTATACGTGCTCTGGCCGTACGCCGACAACGTCTGGTGATAGATGGGAAAAAGATTTTCCGATGAAGGGAGTACGATAACCGCTTCACCGCTGTCAACGATAGGATCGGGATATGATTGTTCCAGCACCCGGTTCACTGCAAACAATTGTCCGTGCGCATCGGGGGATTCGTAATACCGTAATTCCTGTTTTCTTTCCTCGCCTTCCGGTTCCGGATTCAGCCGCAGCCGATCCAACGTTGCCTGAATTCCTTCCCCGTTTTGGAATACCATGCTGACATTCTTCAATGTCAAAATATGCCGGATAATCGTCTCTTCCGTTTGTGTAAAGGCAAAAAAGCCAGCGAGAATAATGCGGTCATATTGCGTCACATCAATCGTGCCGATACTTTCCGCCACTTCCCTGTACCGCACTGCGCGGGAGGAAAATCCTTTTTGCCGCAGTGCAGCATAGAACTGCTCATACAACAGAGCGAATGCTGCTGCGGAGGAAAGGGTCACTGTCGAAACCGATGCCCGCAGTAGATGCGGCGTGACGGCGGCGATAGTCAATTCCTCCAACTCAGAGAAGATCTTTACACCGACCGGATAGAACGTTTCCAGTGTCGTAAAGTGACCTCCGCCGATTCTCATGTCGCCCTGCATTGTATTGTGCAGATCGAACAGGATCGCGACCGCATCAAATTCATTCACGGCCGGAAATGTCGATGCGAATTTTTCAGCGTGGAGAAAATCGACGAACAGATCGATCGAAAATATATGCGGGGGGAGAAATGCCGATCCGATTCGTTCGGAGAGCCTCTTCCGGAGCACGTGTGCGGGACGTTTTCCGGGAAAGACGACAATGGAGTTGGAAAGATTTGTCGTTGTGCCGACAAGATCGGCCACCACATCCGTCAGGTTCATCGAAGGAGAAATCAAACGCACAGTACTCACAGTACCGGCACCCCCTTTCCCAGATCAAAATACAATAATACACCGGTAATCACTCGATCCGGATACAATTCTTTCACCAATGACATATATTGATGGACCTGGTCGCGATGGTCATCGACATTATCATCGCTTCCGGTTTTAAAATCAACAACGGTAACGGTGTTTGTATCGATGATAATCCTATCGATACGGAACAACCTTCCGTTCGACGATGTAACATCTTGCTCACGCAATATCGACCTGCCGGGAGCCGTCGTAAAATATTTTCGGATTTCTTCGCTCTCCAGAAAATGAGTCAGCTTTGAGATTTCCGTTTCAGCGTTGAATTCCGGCGGGACGGCAATGCCATTCACAGCCGAACGGACGGTGTCAACGACATTCTGATCGCAATATTCGATGCGTGAAAGAATTTCATGGATGAGATCTCCCCGGCGGGTTTCGAGAACCCCGATCTTCTCATACTGTGCTACTGGAAGCGTGGAACGTTCCGTTCGGTACAGCGACGCGATCAACGGCAATTGATTTTCTGCTTTCTCCTTTTCCGCAGAGACATATTTTGCGCCGAACACTTTTTCTTTCAGAATCGCCGCGGGGAGAGTCTCTTTTTTCTTATACAGCACAGTTACATACATCTCGTTTCTGGCGCGCGTTAATGCCACATAAATCTTGTTCAGATCGTCTATAACGGATTCCGCGGCTCGATCATCGTAGATACCACCGAGAGTCGTGTTCCGTTCGCCGTAATTTTTCGATACACGCAGAACGGATAATCCGTCGTCCGTATCGACCGTCACCATCGAATTCGCTTTCGATCGTTTCTCTTTCAAAGAAACGATTGTGACGGGAAAACCGAGGCCTTTTGCCTTATGAACGGTCATAATCCGCACGGCATGTACGGTACCGGGAATCTGGATGCTCCAGAAATCGGAGCCTTCCTCTGTGCTAAACGTGAGGAAATCTTTCAGGCTGTTGCTTCCGGAATTCTCGAATTCTTTTACACATTCAAGCAGTTTTATTAATGCGCTCTCCTCGGTGGGTGACGCTGCAAAGACAGAGAAAGTCTTATACACTTCCGACACCAGATCGTACAACGGCAGATAACCGACCAGCGAAAACAACCGGTCGAAATAACGTTCCCATTCCGATGCGAACTTCGTGCGGAATGAGCGGTAGTAATTTTCTGTTTTAGCGTTTCTGCAACCGGCGAGGAATGCATGCATCCGGTGTGCGTCCATGTGCGGCGCAACTCCGCGGAATATCTTTCCCGTAATGAATGTGGTGAATGACAGATTATCGATCGGAGAATCGAAGAACCGCAGAATGGAGATGACTTCACCGATGATCTTTCGTTTGCGGATGTCCAGCGTACTAAGCGATAAAAACGGTATCCCTTCGTGATTCAGCCAGGAACTGATCTCGACTACATCGGCATTGGTCTGAGTTAAGACGGCAATGTCACCGTAGGAATAGTTCCTCTGAAGGCAATCCTGAATCGTTGAAACGATGTACCGGCGCTGGGTCGAAGCACCGGCATCAGCGTCGGCATTGTCGATCAATCGGATCTCGACATAACCTTTATTTCGTTCCGTATCGGGAACATCCTGTGCAAAATTATACAGCCCGCTAGCGGCGGCATGCGATTCAAATCCTGCCGCAGCGACATTGACGGAAAAAATTTCCTTCACACAATCGACCAGTGCCTGCGCGCTCCGGTAATTGGTTGTTAACGGAAGGACGACCGCCGGTGCTGAGGGAAAATATTTTCCCTGAATGAGATCGCGAAAGATATGCCAGTCCGCACCGCGGAAGCCGTAAATGGATTGCTTCGTATCGCCGACGGCGAAGAGGCTTCCCTGTTTCGACAACGCTTCTTCGATGAGCGGCTGCAGATTTTTCCATTGAATCGGGCTGGTATCCTGAAATTCATCGATCATAAAATGGGTGATGCGTTCGCCCAGTTTCAGATATACTTCCGGCACAATATCCCGCGAAAGGTACCGCGCCAGCATCCGGTTGATATCGTCAATGACAACGGTCCCCTCCAGTAATTTCACGTTCCGGATGGAGTTTCCCGCGAGCGACACTGCCCGCACGAACGGCTGATAGTAGGTGTGCGCATAGACGGTGACGTACTCATCGAGCGCTTTTTCCATAGGACGGATCACCGTAAACAGCCGTTTGATCTCCTTCGCCGCGCCGGCGTCCTCGGAATATTTATTGAAATACTTTTTTGTTTTTCCCTTTGTTGCAATCTCGAGCACTTCTCCGCCGGCCAGCCGCGCGACATCCTTCACAAAATAATTATTCACCGGCAGCGTGCTTTCTTCGAGCATACCACGGAGTTTTTCCGCTTTCGCAACGATTGTCTGCTTCAACGTCCGTAATCTCGCGTCGCCGTCGATCAGCAACGGATCGTTCGACGAACGTCCGAATTGCTTTTGCAGTTCGCGGACTTCCCTGACGATTTTTGAGAACGGATTCCAGAGAAATCCCTTCGACATGGACTCGTTGGATTCAATCAAGGAGATGAGTCCGTCGACAAACCGCATCTCTTCCGCCCCTTCCTTCAGACTCTGGGAGTAGTGACGGAACGCCCGGTCGAGGATCGCATCGTGATCGAACTCAATGGACACATTCGGCTGCACTCCCAATTCCAGGGACGACGCTTTGAAGACGGTCGTCAAAAAACTGTCGATCGTACGGACGTTGAAATCGGAATAATTGCGAAGGATTTCCTGCGTGAGTTGTTCCGAACGCACGGCAATATCGTCATGCGATAATTCGGTCAACGCCGAAAGTTCCTCTATCGTATGTTCATCGCGCAGTGCCGCCATTTTGAGCACCGTCAGGATGCGCTCCTTCATTTCTTTGGCTGCAAGTTTGGTGAATGTAATCGCCAGGATATTCCGGATTCCGTTCGGATGTATCTTCCGTGACAGGAGGAATTGGACATACCGGTGAGAGAGCGTATACGTCTTTCCCGATCCGGCCGATGCCGGAATCACGAAAAGGTGCGGGAAGTGATAGGAAATATCTTTCGGAAGAATAGACATTGTGTCAAAAGATAAGGAGAAGGAGGGAATATTACTTCACTTTTTTGAATCGTCGAAGATTTACCGGAATCCACTTCTTCTTGTTTTCCCATCATTCTTTTTCTACCTTTGGACAGACCCCAACCGGTATTGTTATGAAAAAACTTCTTCTCTTTATCCTCTGTTCGATCGGTCCGCTCACGGCACAGCAGCCGATCCATTTCCTGACCATCAACGGCAGCATCAATCCTACAACGTATGACTATTTAAAGCACGAAATCCGCCATGCGGAAGAAGAACGTGCGCAAGCAGTGGTCATCGAGTTGAACACACCCGGAGGATTATTGCAGGCAACGCGGGACATCGTGACGGAATTCCTGAATGCCAAGGTACCGATTGTGGTGTTCGTTGCGCCGCAGGGTTCACGGGCCGCATCCGCCGGCGTCTTCATTACCATGGCTGCACACATTGCCGTCATGGCTCCGGGAACAAACATCGGCGCGGCACATCCGGTGAACGCGCAGGGCGAAATGGATTCGGTGATGTCGGGAAAAGTGACCAACGACGCCGCTGCATTCATCCGGACCATCTCCGAAAAACGGCATCGCAATGTCGCCTGGGCTGAAGAAGCGGTCAGGAATAGTGTTGCGATCACGGAGACGGAAGCGTTAGAGAATAACGTCATCGACTTCATCGCTGCAAACAGAGAGACGCTGCTCGACTCGCTGGACGGACGAATGATCGTTACCGAAAATGATACGGTGACGTTATTGACAAAGGATGAAATCATCGTCCACCGCAAAATGAACTGGCAGTATGAGATACTCAATTTGTTGAGTGATCCCAATATCTCCTACATTCTTTTTCTTATCGGTATCTACGGTATCTTTTTCGAATTATACAATCCCGGTTCCGTATTTCCGGGCGTTGCCGGCGCCATCGCAATGATCCTTGCACTCTATTCAATGCAGACATTGCCGATCAATTACGCGGGATTGGCGTTGATTATTGTGGGGATTGTTCTGTTCATTCTGGAAGTTAAAATCACCAGTTACGGACTCCTGACCGTCGGCGGGATCATTTCGCTGTTCCTTGGCTCGATCATGCTTTATCAAACGGACAGCTCCATTGAATTTGTCGAAGTATCGTTAAGCATCATCATCCCCTTCGTTGCAGCAACGGCACTCTTCTTTTTTCTCGTCATCGGAGCGGCCGTCAAAGCACAACGAAGAAGGGTGACCACCGGCGAAAGCGCCATGGTCGGCGAGACAGCGGTGACAATGACTTCGTTGAACCCGGCCGGAGAAGTTCGTCTTCATGGAGAAATTTGGTCGGCGGAAAGCGTTGAAGGCACGATTGAGAAAAATGTCAAGGTCATCGTCGCAGAAGTACACGGTTTACTGCTCAAAGTAAAAAAACAATAATTCTCAGACATCATGGGTGTCTCGCTCCCGTGAGTCATACTTCCTAATAAAAGGAGATCTATTATGGATGGCATGTTCGGATTATTAATCGTTGTCATGTTCGGCGCTTTTATCTTGTTCAATCTCATCAAGATTCTTTCCGAATATGAACGGGGAGTCATCTTCCGTCTCGGACGGCTCTTGGCCGTCAAAGGTCCGGGACTCATCATTTTGATTCCCGGCATCGACAGAATGGTAAAAGTAAGCCTTCGTACGGTTGTGCTCGATATTCCCCCGCAGGATGTCATCACCAAGGACAACGTATCGATAAAGGTAAATGCTGTCGTCTATTTCCGCGTCGTACAGCCGGATAAGGCGATTGTGAGCGTCGAAAATTACATCTATGCCACTTCGCAGCTGGCACAGACTACGCTGCGGAGCATCCTCGGCCAATCGGAATTGGACGATCTGCTGGCACAGCGCGACAAGATCAACCACGAATTACAGTTGATCATCGATCAGCATACCGAGCCATGGGGCATTAAAGTCTCCAATGTCGAAGTGAAACAGATCGACCTTCCGCCGGAAATGCAGCGCGCAATGGCAAAACAGGCCGAAGCAGAGCGGGAACGCCGGGCGAAAGTGGTGCATGCCGAAGGCGAGTTGCAGGCAAGTCAAAAACTCGGCGAAGCCGCCGCTGTTATCGAACGAAATCCGATCGCACTGCAACTGCGCTATTTGCAAACTCTGACGGAGATCGCGTCGGAAAACAATTCCACGACCATCTTCCCACTCCCGATCGAGTTGCTGAAGCCGTTCCTGAACATGGCAAGCGCAGCAGAGAAGAAATCGCTGAAGAAATAACAGAAACGCCATACGCTCATTTATTCTATCGTTCTACTTTCCCGGCTCTGATCATTATCACGGCCGGGAGTTTTTCACACGAATCTTCATACCATCGAAGTACCCTGCTGACAAACCAGACCAGGCATGTTCTTCGCTCTCAACCTGTCCTCCTTTGTAATGTTCCATGGGCACTCCGGTTCCCTCATACCATTGGAGCCATACCATGAAAGCATCATTCGTCATAATCCTTCTCACCGTTGGCATACTGATAACTTCGGCACAAATCCCGATTAAAAAAGATCTGTTGACGGTGCTCAAATCCGTTCCGGTCCCTCCTGCTACGGTACACGAGAGTTTCAGCAAGATCGGCGTCCATAGCAATGATGAGTCGTCCTGCAACGCCGAGAAGATCTTTGCCCCGATTGAAGCAGAGGTCAAAGCATTCGAATCGGAATTTGAAACGAGCGCAAAATCATCTATGGGAATGTCGGCGCCGGATGCCTCCTCTGAACAGGCAAAGAAAATTAGCGATCCGGAAATGAAAAAGAAGATGAAGTCGATGAGCAAGGAAGAACGAATGCAGATGGCGATGGAGATGATGAAATCCGCACCGGGCGGAACACCGCCGATGGATCCACCCGCGGTTCGCGCTGCTTTGGACGCATGGCAATCGGTCTATAACGACACGCAGAACGAATTTCAACGCTCGGCCGATGCACAGGCAAAAGAAGGAGAGCTCGTTGAACACTATCAACGATCGCATTCGGAAATCGACGCTTGGGAACAAACAGAAATCGGCAAATTGCCGCAGATCAGTTCCGGCGAAATGAGTGCTCCCGATCCGGTGAAGGTGAAAGAAGTGCGATTAAAAGCTTCTGATAAGCATATCGCGCTGGCGGATAAACGGCTCAAGGAAATCAATACCCGATGGCGGGCATCGATGGACCATGCGCAAGGACGGTATGCAGTCTTCTACGACAAACTCATTCGTGCCGACTATGCGTCCGAATCGAAGAATTTCTCGACAAAAAAGATACTCGCCGATGCACAGATGTTGATCCTCAAGGAGATCCGGCATCATGCGCAACTATCACGCAAGGCGTGGGAAGAATCCGCTTCATGGCAGGCGCGAAAGATAAGAATTGGAAAGGAGAATTGACTATTTTGCTGAGTGTCGTAATTTTGAAGGCAGGATCATTTCGGTGTCCTGGCTTTATGCTCTTACCCGGTCGAAGAAGTCTCTCAATTTTTGTTCATCCAGTCTCCCGTCCGTACGCACACCGCTGCAAATATCCACTCCGTATGGACGAACCGTAGAAATCGCATCCGCGACGTTGCCGGGATTTAATCCTCCGGCTAAAAAAACCGGAACATTCACCGTTTCGACGATCCGCCGGCTCAGATTCCAATCGTGCGTTCTGCCGGTTCCGCCAAGTTCTTTGACGGCAGATTTTGGATTTCCTGAATCGAGCAGCAGCATATCGACATGAACCGCAGCGGAAACTGCTTCTTCGATCGAGGACTCTTCCGTAACATGGATCACCTGAACGATCCGAATTCCGGGAAGTTCTCTTCGGAGTGATGTATAGACATCGTCAGACACTGCATCGACCAATTGAAGCGTGTTGACACGTGTTCTTCGTTGCTGTGCAATGATGAAATCGGCATCCTGCTTGCTTGTCAACAGAAACGACATGATATCGGAAGGTATATGCGGCACGATCTCTGCGATCAGATCTTCGGAGATCGGACCGGGGCCGCTCGGCATTGCCGAAACCAGTCCGAGCGCCGACGCACCGTACCGTATCGCGAGACGGGCTTCTTCAACGGACGAAATACAGCAGATTTTTATTTTCGGCTTATGCATTGCAAAAAAGTTATGCCACAGATTCACAGATTTGTTCTGTGCATGCTGTGGCATAGAGAATACATAACTTATTACGCTGTTACTTTGTTACCGCAATATTCATCGAATGCAGCAATAAGGTCCGACGCAATCTCATCGGCAATACGTCCCTCGATCTTAAAACGCGGAATAAAGTGAACAAGTTCATTGTCCTTATACAACGCGATCGACGGTGATGATGGCGGAATGCCTTGAAGCCATTGTTCGCGAAGCCGGGCGGTCGCGTCTTTTTCTTGTCCCGCGAACACGCTCACCAGATTGTCTGGCTTTGCCGAATGCTGCAATGCTTTCCGGATGGCCGGACGGGCTTTCCCTGCTGCACAGCCGCAAACGGAATTAACCACCACAAGCAATGTCCCTTTATTCGCGCTGAGAGTTGCATCGACTTCTGCAGGCGTCATCAATTCTTTAAACCCGACTTCTGTCAATTCATCTCTGAACGGTTGAATCATTACAGGATCGTACATTATTTCCTCAATTGTTGGTAAATAAGAGTGTCATATCTTGTAACGCTGAACGAACTGAAAATCGTTCCCGTTACCGTTTTCGCTTGGATATTTTCTTCTTCGCAGTTTTCTTGACGCTCTTTTTTGCCTTTATCGGTTTTGCTTTCTTCGCCGTTTTCTTTACCGGTTTTTTCTTCGCCGCTTTTTTCTTGGCAGCCCGTTTGGCTGTTTTTTTGTTCATCTGTTCGGCAATAAGATTCAGCGCGCTGCCGGCGTTAAACCATGCAATCTGCCCTTCATTGAATGTATGATTCAATTCAATGACATCCACGGTGCCGTCGCTGTGTTTCAGTTCCAGTTTCAGCGGAATGCCCGGGGTGAATGAACTCAATCCGCGGATTGCGCAGATATCATCCTCATTGATTCTGTCGTAATCGGAGGGATTCTTAAACGTCAGCGCCAACATGCCTTGCTTTTTGAGATTGGTTTCATGAATTCGGGCGAAGCTCTTCACGATGATTGCACGACCGCCGAGGAACCGGGGTTCCATTGCCGCGTGTTCGCGGGAGGATCCCTCGCCGTAGTTTTCATCACCGATGGTGATCCATCCGATTCCCATCCGCTTGTAATCCCTCGCCACTGCCGAATATTCCTTCACCTCTCCGGACAGAAGATTCTTTCCTTTGCCCGGTTCGCCGCTGAATGCATTAACCGCTCCGATAAACATATTATTCGAAATATTGTCGAGATGACCGCGGTATTTCAGCCATTTTCCCGCAGGAGAGATATGATCCGTCGTGCATTTCCCTCTGACCTTCACCAGTACGCGTAGATCTTCAATATCTTTCTTTTCCCATTTCTTAAACGGCGCCAGCAGCTGCAGACGATCACTCGTTTTTTTGACGGCGATCTTCACTTTCGAACCGTCCTTTGCCGGCGCAACAAATCCTTTCTCATCCGGTTTGAATCCGTTTCTCGGCAATTCGTCTCCGGTGGGCGCTTCGAGTTTTACTTTCTCCCCTTTTTGATTGACCAGCGTATCGGTCACGGGATTGAACGTCAGTCGTCCTGCAATCGCCAATGCCGTCACGATCTCGGGACTTGCCACAAACGCATGTGTCGCCGGATTGGCGTCATTCCGCGCCGTGAAGTTACGGTTGAACGACGTGATAATCGAATTCTTTTCTCCCATCGCCACATCATGCCGTTTCCATTGTCCGATGCACGGGCCGCACGCGTTGGCAAGCACCATGCCGCCGACATCGGTGAGCACCTTCAGCTGCCCGTCACGCTCGATAGTGGCGCGGATCTGTTCGCTGCCGGGGGTGATCGTAAATTCCGACTTCGTTTTTAATCCTTTGCTCAATGCCTGTCGGGCAACCGATGTCGATCGCTCGATATCCTCATACGACGAGTTCGTGCAGCTGCCGATCAATGCCACTTTCAGTTGTTCCGGATATCCTTTTTCTCTTACAGCATCGGCAAATTTCGAGAGCGGCCATGCCAGATCCGGCGTAAATGGTCCGTTGATATGCGGTTCCAATTCGTCGAGATTGATTTCAATTACCTTGTCGTAGTATTGTTCGGGACGCGAGAGCACTTCCGGATCCGGGCGGAGATGTTCGGCTATTTTTTCAGCGAGCGCCGCCACATCGTTCCGTTTGGTCGAACGGAGATAATCCGCCATACGCGAATCGAACGGAAAAACCGACGTGGTAGCGCCGATCTCCGCACCCATATTGCAGATCGTCCCTTTTCCTGTTGCTGAGATGGATTGTGTTCCTTCACCGAAATATTCAACGATCGCTCCCGTTCCGCCCTTGACCGTCAAAATGCCGGCGACTTTCAGGATCACGTCCTTTGCAGAGGTCCAGCCGTTCATCTTTCCTTTCAGGTGAACACCGATGATCTTCGGAAACTTCAATTCCCATGCCATCCCGGCCATCACATCCACCGCATCCGCGCCGCCGACGCCGATTGCCACCATGCCGAGTCCTCCCGCATTAGGAGTGTGCGAATCGGTTCCGATCATCATGCCGCCGGGAAACGCGTAATTTTCGAGTACCACTTGATGGATAATACCGGCGCCCGGTTTCCAGAAACCGATGCCGTATTTATTCGAGACGCTCGCCAGAAAGTCGTATACTTCCTTATTGTCAGTATTTGCCTTCGCAAGATCCTGCACCGATCCGACTTCCGCTTGTATTAGGTGATCGCAATGAACGGTGGAGGGAACGGCAGCCGTTTTTCTTCCGGCGGACATGAACTGCAATAACGCCATCTGTGCAGTCGCATCCTGCATCGCTACACGGTCCGGCGAGAATTCGATGTAACTTTTCCCTCTTTCTGCGGCGTTCTTCGGTATTTCCCAGAAGTGTGCGTATAGAATCTTTTCGGTTAACGTAAGCGGTTTTCCGACGAGCGTACGGGCGTGAGAAATCTTTTTTGCATAACCGGCATACACCGTTTTTATCATTGCCAAATCAAATGTCATTTTCATTTCTTTCTGCAAAGTGAATTTTTTATCGAGTATTTTTTAATATAAACAGAGTTCCCTGAGACTGCAAGATATGGGTTTTCTTCTGCATAAAAAAAAGGCGCAACCGCATGATTGTGCCCGGTATTTGAAGCAAAAGGCCGACTATTTCATGAGCACCATACGTTGTGTTGCATGGCGGGATCCGGCCTCCAATCGGTACATATATGTACCCGTCGCCAAGCCGGAGGCGTCAAACTGAACCGTATGCGTTCCGGCCTCATACCAGTCATGGATGACGGTACGGACTTCTTTGCCAAGGATATCGAAAATTTTCAATGTCACGGTTTCGGAATGAGGGATCGAAAATTTGATCGTTGCTGAGGGATTAAAAGGATTGGGATAATTTTGAAATAATTCAAAATGCATCGCTTCCGTCTCAGCTTTACCGGCATGCAATACCATTTCCGGTGTGTACCGAACTACACTTCCTGCAGCGCCACAAGCCCAGATATGCGTCGAATCTTTGACAAACAGCGAGATAAGAGTGGCCGAAGTATTGGTTTGTTCGGTATTCCAATTTTTTCCGCCGTCAGTTGTCTTCAATATCAATCCGGTTTCACCGGATATCCATCCGACAGATTCGTCTGCAAAACGGACAGCCGCAAGATAGGCTGTCGGTCCATTACCATAGGGAGTCCAGGTACTTCCGCCATCGGATGTCCTGATGATGGTACCGTCAAAGCCGACCATCCAACCGACACTGTCATTGACAAAATGAAGCGAATTGAATGTCTTTGACGCTCCGGTCTGCAACGGGAACCACGTCGAACCACCGTCGGTTGTCTTACTGGCTGCACCATTATCGCCATTGATATATCCGGTCTGCTGATCCACGAAACATATTTTTTGCATGACGGCTTGAGATCCTGCAGGAGAAAAACACCATCCTTCGCCGCCGCTGGCGGTACTGTATACCAAACTACTGCTCCCCATTATCCATCCGGTATTTGCTCCGGTAAAATGTATTTGTGTCAGATAATATCCTCCGAAGTACTGCGCAAACTTATTTATGTATGACCATGTTTCTCCTCCATTGATCGTCTTAAACAATGATCCGAACCTTCCTGAAATCCATCCCACCGAATCGTTAACAAACTGAATACAAAACAAATCCGGATTATAATTTGGATCAATGAGTGAATACGCCCACGTCTGACCGCCATCGGTCGTTTTATACATCGATCCACCGTTCCCAACGATAAAGCCTCTTGCCGTATCGATAAAATGCACCCAATTCAGATGGTTTTGTGGATACACTGTAACGGTATCCCATTGTGCACTAGCTAAGACTGATGAGAACAAGAAAATAAACAGGTATAAGAATTTCATGGCTATTTGCTACTCCTTATTGAAGTTCAAATTAAACTATTATGATATTACACGAAAAGCAAAGAATTTTACAGCATGCCATTCGCCAAGGAAAATTAACCTATCCTTGTAACTATACTCCGTTTTGTGTATTTTTACTTAAATTTGGTAAAAATGACCGATCCAAACGTAAATACTGAAAGTGAAGTTGTCGACGTCACTAAAACCCAGGAACCGGCAAAAGCGGTGCTGTTCAACGACGAAGTGCACACGTTCGACGAAGTGATCGAACAGATCATTAAGGCGACCGGTTGCGACCGTCCAACCGCCGAGGGATTGACGCTGGAGGTGCATCACACCGGCAAGGCCGTTGTGTATACCGGTGAAATGGTAAAATGCCTGCAGGTAACGAGCGTATTGGAAGAAATTGAATTAATGACACAGGTGGAGGTATAATATGATTGTAAAAGAAGCACAGGTTTTTTATGATGCACGGGGTAAAAAAAGCCAGGTCATTCTCCCTTACAAAAAATATGAGGAAATCCTTGAACTATTGGAGGATGCATTGGATTCCAAAGCGATGAATGAGGTAGAAAATGAAAAATCAATTCCATGGGAAGAAGCGAAACGGAAATTAAAGAAGCGTTCCCGTTAATGTATCATATTGAAATAAAGTCAAAAGCGCTCAAAGAACTCGAAAGCATACCCCGAAAAGTTCAAAAAAGGATTCTGAACACGATCGATTCACTCAGAGTAAATCCTCGACCGCATGGATCCATCAAACTACATGGTACTACGAATCGCTGGCGTATCAGAATCGGTGACTATAGAATTTTATACACCGTAGACGATGTGACAGAGCAGGTTTTCATTTTCAGAACGCTTCACAGAAAAGACGTTTACCGATAAAGTAAAAAAATAATGACATCACGCGAAATCAGACAATCATTTCTGGATTTTTTTAAGTCCAAAGGACATACTATCGTTCCCAGCGCACCGGTTATTCCCCACGGAGATCCGACGCTGCTCTTTACAAATGCGGGAATGAATCAGTTCAAAGAGATATTTCTCGGCGCAGGAAAAAGGGATTACACACGCGCTGCCGATACTCAAAAATGTATTCGGGTAAGCGGAAAACACAACGACCTTGAAGAGGTCGGCCGCGATACGTACCACCATACTCTTTTTGAAATGCTCGGCAACTGGTCGTTCGGGGACTATTACAAAAAAGAGGCGATCGAATGGGCTTGGGAGCTGCTGACGGAAGTATGGAAGATGCCGAAAGAGCGTCTCTGGGTGACGGTGTACGAGACCGACGATGAGGCGGCCACATTCTGGGAACGATTCATCGATCCGTCACGTGTCCTTCGTTTTGGTGAGAAAGACAATTTCTGGGAAATGGGCGATACCGGACCGTGCGGTCCGTGCTCCGAAATCCATATCGATCTCACACAACGGGGCGATGCACCGGCGGCAATGGTCAATGCCGGCTCCCCAGAATTAATAGAAATATGGAATCTCGTCTTTATCCAGTACAATCGCCAGACAGACGGATCATTGATTGAATTGCCGGCAAAACATGTCGACACGGGCATGGGATTCGAACGGGTCTGCGCGGTCATGGAATCGATGAAGAGTCACTTCAAACGATTCCCATCCAATTATGATTCCGATGTCTTCACTCCGCTGATCACAGCGATCTCTACGCTTTCGGGAAAACCATACACAGCAGGACATTCCGATACCGATGTTGCCATCCGTATCATCGCCGACCATATCCGTGCTCTGACATTTGCTATCGGCGACGGCGCCATTCCGTCCAATGAAGGCCGGGGATATGTACTCCGGCGCATACTCCGGCGTGCCGCCCGCTGGGGACGGAAACTCGACCTGCGCGAACCGTTCATGTTTCGCCTGGTGCAGACATTGGTCGGTACAATGAGCGATGTCTTCCCGGAGATTCGTGAGAATCAGAAACATATCGAGCGGGTCATTAAGAGCGAAGAAGAGAGCTTCAACCAAACGCTCGATCGCGGACTGGAAATTTTTGAACAGGCTGTGACCGGCTTGAAACAATCCAAAATATTCCCCGGTGAGGTCGCCTTTAAACTCTACGACACGTTCGGCTTCCCGCTCGACCTGACGCAGCTGCTGTCGTCGGAAAAAGGGATGAATGTCGATGCCACCACATTTTCGAAATTAATGGAAGCACAGCGCGAACGGTCGAGGGAATCGAAACTTCACGGCGGCGATACGATCACCGATACGGAAAAGATCACCATACAGAGCAAAGAAACTGCGCGCCAATTGAAGTCCGATCAGTTTGAAAAGGAGTTTCAATTTCTCGGATACGATATGACCGAGACCCGTTCCGCAGTCCTGAAAGCGGAAAAGAATCTGCTCGTACTCAACGCAACTCCGTTTTACGCCGAATCGGGCGGACAGATCGGCGATGCCGGCGAAGTAATCATCGACGGAACATCATTTCCGGTGCTCGACACGCAAAAAAGCGGTAAGGTCCACGTGCACATTCTCGGCAAAGATCTTCCGGATGCACCATCGCACCGGGAAGCGTTGGCAAAAGTGGACACCCATCGCCGTTTCTCAATAATGCGGAATCACACAGCAACCCATTTGATGCATGCAGCGCTCCGGCAAATCCTTGGCACGCATGTACATCAGGCCGGTTCGCTGGTCGCACGGGAACACCTCCGGTTCGATTTTGCCCACTTTGCAAAAGTCACCGATCAGGAACTTGCCGATATCGAGTCCATTGTGAACGAAAGAATCAAGGAACAGATCGCACTCCAGCACCACCGGAGCATTCCGTTCGACGATGCGAAAAAGATGGGGGCGCTCATGTTCTTCGGCGACAAATACGGTGACCGGGTCAATGTGGTCCAGTTCGGCGAATTCAGCAAAGAGTTCTGCGGCGGCATTCACGTAAAGAATACTCAGGAGATCGGATATTTTAAGATCCGTACCGAATCCAGCAGCGCCAGCGGCGTCCGACGTGTGGAAGCATTGACACACGACTATGCCCTCGAGTATCTGAACCTGCAGAACAAGACGTATAAAGAACGGATCGAACATGCGTACGACCTGATCGATACCATTCAGGCATTGCATTCGGAATTGGGAGCGGCTTCTCCCCTGTCCAATGAAGAAGCACTCGGACTTGATACGACGCTAAGAAAATTTGAAGATATCCCGGATCTGCCGGCGAATATTACGCCGGACGATATGAAACGTGAATTCGACGGCCAGAGCGCCCGATTTCATGCGTTGGAATCCTTTATTCTTGACCTGAGTGAAAAGAAAAAAACAGTGGAGAAAGAAAAAGCAAAAGCAGCGGTCCGATCCGCCAGCGGCGGTTTGGAACAACTCGTCGGCTCGGCACAATCAATCAATGGATTCAACGTCGTCTGTTCGAAGGTCCCTGCGGCAGACATGGATGCGTTGAAAACGCTCGGCGATACACTTCGCGAAAAAATCGGCAGCGGCGTCGGATTACTCGCTGCAGTGATCGACGAAAAGGTCGCTTTGGTTTGTGTCGTCAGCGACGATCTGATCAAAACGAAAAATCTGCAGGCGGGAAAAATTGTGGGTGTCGTGGCAAAGTCGCTGAACGGCGGCGGCGGGGGCAAGCCGCATCTGGCAACAGCCGGCGGCAAGGATGTCGCAAAACTTGACGACGTCCTCAAGAATTTTTCAGATGTCGTGAAAGGCATGGTGAACTGATGTCCATCTATCAATCGCTACTTTCCGTTGCCGCAACAAAAGGAGCAGCCTATCTTGTCCTGATCGATCCGGACAAGATTGCACCGGAAAAACTTCCGGCATTTATCGGGCAGGCAACCGAAGCGGGTGCGGACGCATTTCTTGTCGGCGGAAGTTTAATCACCGACGATTCGTTTGAGCGGTGCATCGAAACGATGAAGAAGCATACGAATGTTCCCGTCGTTATCTTTCCGGGAGGACTGATGCAGATCTCTCCGAAGGCAGATGCGATCCTGTTTCTCTCCATCCTCAGCGGACGAAATCCCGAACATCTGATCGGCAACCAGGTTCTGGCTGCTCCGATCGTTAAAAAGATCGGATTGGAAGCAATCTCCACCGCCTACTTGCTGGTGGAGTCGGGGAAAACAACCTCGGCGGAATTCATGAGCAATACCCGGCCTCTCCCCCGTCACAAAACGGATATTGCCGTGGCACATGCGTTGGCAGCAGAGATCCTAGGTTTTAAGATGATTTATCTGGAAGCGGGAAGCGGTGCTGAACTGTCCATACCGGAAGAGATGATCGGCGCGATCGCGAAGCATTGTTCTGTTCCCTTGATTGTGGGCGGCGGGATTAAGACACCCGACACAGCGCGACAAAAAGTGCTTGCCGGAGCAAAATTCATCGTAACCGGAACCGTTTTTGAAAAGGACGGCAACGCGGGATTGATGAAAGAATTCGCCTCGGCAATCCATCATAAAGAAAAGCATTAATCGTCCGGTTTTTTATTCAAACACCGGCGATTTTTTTCACTTTATACAAAGAATCTATGGCTCATTTACCGCTGACACTCGTCTATCGACAATCATTCATACAGGACTCGCTGAAAGCCAGTGCCGAGACCAAACAGAAGATCGCCCAGCAGTGCACCGGCGATATTTCAAAAGCGGTCGACTTTTTGCTGCGTGCCTTCAACAACAGAAAGAAGGTGATGCTGTGCGGCAACGGCGGTAGTGCGGCGGATGCTCAACATCTGGCGACGGAATTCGTTATCCGTCTCAATCCCAAAATTAAACGCCCCGGCCTGCCGGCGATAGCGCTGACAACCGATGGGTCGAACCTGACAGCCGGTGCGAATGATATCGGCTACGATAACGTGTTCGCACGGTCCGTTGAAGCGCTGGGCCAGGAGGGTGACGTACTGATCGGCATCTCGACCAGCGGCAATTCCGCCAGCGTCAACAACGCATTCCTCAAAGCACGCGAGATGAAAATCAGCACGATCGGTTTTCTCGGCAAGGACGGCGGCGCGGCAAAAGACCTCTGCGACATTGCCATCGTTGTTCCGTCCGACGATACGCAGCGGATACAGGAAGGACATATCACGATCGGACATATCATTTTTCAGGAAGTTGAACAGGAAATGTTTGGATAGTGCACTACCAGGCGTGTCAAACATTGGCGATGGAAGAGGTTCGAACAAAAGGAAAACCATGAACATACCGGGACTTGGAAATATTCAGGATGTGATGAAGCGGGCGCAGGAGATGCAGCAACGCATCGCTCTGGTGCAGGAAGAACTGGCGCAGAAAACCGTTTCGGCGGAGAGCGGAGGCGGCATGGTCAAAGTGACCGCCAACGGAAAGCAGCATATTATAAAGATCACGATTGAACGCGACGTCATCAATCCCGATGATGCCGAATTATTGGAAGATCTTATTGTCGCCGGCGTCAACAAAGCGCTGGACGAATCCCAAAAGATGGCGCAGGAAGAGATGAAAAAAGCAACGGCCGGAATGCTTCCGAACATACCGGGCCTGAATATCCCCGGACTTTGAACTATGATCTACACATCCGAAACAATTGAAAAACTGATCGAAGAATTTGCGCAACTGCCGAGCATCGGCCGCAAGACCGCACAGCGGCTCGCTCTGTACGTGCTGAAGATGCCGCGCGAAGAGGTGGTTGCGTTCGCAAAGGCAATGGTCGAAGTGAAGGACAGGGTGCGGTACTGCTCCACCTGCTTCAATATCACCGAAAGCGATCCGTGTTCCATTTGCTCCGGCCAGAAGAGAAACCGGAAAATAATCTGCGTGGTCGAAGAACCGAATGACGTTATTGCCGTGGAAAAGACGCATGAATTCAACGGATTGTATCACGTTCTGGGCGGAGCACTGTCGCCGCTGGACGGCATCGGCCCGGACGATTTGAAGGTAAAGGAGCTGCTCAACCGTTTGGGTGACGATATCGAAGAGATCATTCTCGCCCTGAATCCGAATGTGGAGGGGGAAACCACAACGCTGTATTTGTCCAAACTCCTGAAACCGTTTTCCATTAAGACGACGCGCATTGCGCGGGGACTCCCCATCGGCAGCGATCTCGAATTCGCCGACGAAGCGACGCTGACGCGCGCACTGGAGGGTCGCGTTGCGATGTAAACGACCATACGGCGCACTGCTGCTCCTATCGTTCGTCGTTGTGTCGTGCAATCTGTTCGATACCCGGGATCCTGAAAATCCGGTCACCGACAATCAATCGCTCCCTGCCGCCACCGATGAAAGGATTCTGATGCAGAATTTCCTGACGGCGTTCCAGCAAAAAAATATCCAGGAGTACGAAAAACTCTTTGCCGATACTATCGCGCATTCCCGTTCTTTCGTCTTCGTTCCGAATCAATCGGCCGCCGCGCGGTACGGTGCGGTGTTCGCCACCTGGAACAAAACATTCGAGGTCGATTATTTCAGGAATATGACCGGATCGACATCGGCATCGTCCGCTCCGCAGATTACGATCACTTATCCGGTGCAGCCGGTAAAATATCAGTCCGATTCGGTGGTCTATACCGTCGATTATACATTGTTTGTTCCCCACAGCCGGGCGGGAATCACCGACCAATTTGCAGGGCGAAGTGAACTGACCATGTCGCCGAACAAGAACAATATCTGGGTTATTTACCGGTGGATCGACTATGAAACAAAGAAAGATTCCAGTTGGAGCGAATTGAAAGGATTGTTCTCGAAATGAGAATCATCGCCTTTGTGGTCATCGTAGTAAGTTTCATCGGCTGCGACAATCCGTTTGCGCCGGCGCTCGACACGACACTCTCGAGCGGCGAAACCATTCTCGGCGATCAGACGCAGATCGACGGAGTCTTCCAGAATTTCAAACAGGCGTACGCATTTCGCGATTCCATGATCTACGGCCAATTGCTTGCGCCGAACTTTATTTTTGTCTATCGTGATTACGACAAAGGAGTCGACGTTTTCTGGACACGCGACGAAGATATCCGTACGACCTACGGCCTTTTCCAAAACGTGCAGCGCCTCGATCTGGTGTGGAATACGGTTATCTCATCGACCATCGACAGCGACAGTCTGCGGGCGACGATCATCAGAAACTTTAATCTCACGGTCACTTTCAACGCCAGCGATATCGTGCGGGTCGACGGATATGCGAATTGGACACTGGAGCGCTCGAACATCGGCGATGTGTGGATGATCACCCGCTGGCGGGATGAATCGAATTATTAAATGAAGCAACAGCTCGTATCATATCAGGGAGAACCGGGCGCGTTTAGCGAAAGAGCGGCGCTGGCGTACTTCGGACCGGTATGCACTCCCGTCCCCCGTCCGAATTTCCGCGATGTATTCGACGACGTGGCACGGCGTCGGTCGCCGTTCGGAATCATTCCGATTGAAAATTCCCTTTTTGGCAGCATTGCACAGAATTACGATCTATTGAGGGAATATCCGCTCTTCATCGTCGGCGAGATTAAACTGCAGATCCATCATTGTCTGATGGTGATGCCGGGCGTATCATTGAAAGAGGTACGTCATGTCTATTCCCATCCGCAGGCGATCGGTCAATGCGATGATTATCTCCGGACTTTAAAGAACGCAACCATACATCAATTTTACGATACCGCCGGTGCGGCAAAAATGATCGCGGAAGAACACCGCATCGACTCTGCGGCAATTGCCAGCGAACAGGCGGCCCGGCATTATGGCCTCACCATTCTGCGCAAGAATATCGAAACGGATCACCGAAATTTTACCCGGTTTGTGGTCCTTTCGAAAAAAGGCCTCGTTCAAAAAGGGATCGGCAAAACATCTCTTCTTTTTGCGACGAAACATGTTCCCGGCTCATTGGTCCGGTGCCTGGCGGCATTCGCCGAACGGGATATTAACATCGAGAAGATCGAATCCCGCCCGATCGCCGGCAAACCGTGGGAATATATTTTTTATCTCGACATCAATTCGGACGACAATTCCCGGTTTCTTTCGTCCATGCGTGCGCTGCGGAAGCACGCCTCATTCGTCAAAATACTCGGATCATATCCTCAAGGGAAAGTGAACAAATAAAATGGCATTCTTTTATACGGTGAAAGAGGGATTTTCCGGATTCAAACGTGCGCGATTATCGTCGTTTATCACCATCTTTACGATGACAATATCGCTGTTGCTGTTGGGATTGTTCGCGATCATCTATCGGAACACGAATCAGGTCATCCAGTCGTTCCGGGACAAGGTGGAGATGGAAGTATTTCTTTCGGTCGAGATCACCGACAACGATGCGGAAGCAATGCGCGAAACATTTTTATCCGTTCCGGGTGTTGCCGGCGCCACATTTATCTCGAAAGACGATGCGGCGTCAATCTTTAAACGGGAATTCGGAGAGGATATCAATGCCGTGCTCGATTTCAACCCGCTTCCCGCTTCGTTCAAACTTCAACTTACGCCGGAATACAAGAATTCGGACAGCGCAAAAAACGTCCATGCAACATTATCGTCAATAGAAGGGGTCGATGACGTCATTTACCGGAAAGCGCTTCTGGAAATTCTGGACCGGCGCTTCAAGGTCTTCGTCGGCGCCAGTGCGGCCATCGGTTTGACGCTGCTGATCGCTACATTATTTCTCGTCTCCAATACCATCCGTCTGACGATCTGCGCAAAACGGAAAATGATCACCACCATGAAACTGGTCGGCGCCACGCGCGGATTCATCCGTATGCCGTTCCTGATCGAGGGAATGCTGCACGGATTGCTCGGCGGAGGACTGTCGGCAGGAATGATTTGGAGCATCATATATCTGACTAAAAATTTTCTCAGCGCAGACCTGCATGATTTCTTCAGCGTTGAAATATACTTTTACGTCATTATGATCGGCGCGGGAGTTGTGCTCGGATTACTCGGAAGCGGTTGGTCGGTGAAGCGGTTCATTTCGGAAAACATCGTTCTGAATTGATATTGTTTCCGGAACGGCGTTCATTTTAAAATAGCAAAGCCTTGGTCACCGAGGCTTTTGTGTTCATACTCCTAAAGTATTATCGATCGTTCCGTTCGCACAATGCGAACGGAACGCTGTGCAGATCAAAACTGTGCTGCAACAAACTCCCTGTTCAGACGAGCGATGTGCACGACCGAAATCTCTTTTGGACATTCCGCTTCGCAGGCATAGGTATTTGAACAGCTGCCGAACTTTTCTTCATCCATTTGCGCTATCATACGATTGACCCGTGTTGTCCGTTCCGCCTGTCCCTGCGGCAGAAGCGCCAGCTGCGACACTTTCGCGGAAACAAAGAGCATCGCGGATGAATTCGGGCAGGCCGCTACGCATGCGCCGCAGCCGATACACGCCGCCGCGTCGAACGCTTCGTCGGCGACCGGTTTCGGTATCAGCAGCGAATTGCCGTCCGGAACTCCGCCGGTCTTTGCCGATGTGTATCCGCCCGCCTGCATAATGCGATCGAACGCCGTGCGATCGACCATCAGGTCTTTCAATACCGGGAAGGCGACGGAACGCCACGGTTCGATGACGATCATGTCTCCGTCCTGAAAACTTCGCATATGCAACTGGCAGGTTGCGATCCCTTTACCCGGGCCGTGCGCGCGGCCGTTGATCATCAATCCGCAGCTGCCGCAGATTCCTTCGCGACAGTCATGATCAAATGCAATCGGCACTTCCCCTTTCTTCACGAGGTCCATGTTCACGATATCGAGCATTTCCAGGAAGGACATATCCGGCGAGACGTCGGTGGCAGTATATTCCACAAAGCGTCCTTCGTCATTTTGGTCCTTCTGACGCCATACTTTCAGCAATATTTTCATTCTTTCTCCTATTACGACAGTACTCTCGTTCCCGGAATGACGTTCGGGAACACAGTGTATAAGTAATCGTTACTTGTAACTTCGTTGAGACGGTTTTACGTATTCGAATTTAAGATTTTCTTTGTGCAACACCTGCTTTTTCCCCGGACCTTTATATTCCCATGCAGAAACATACGCAAAGGTTCTGTCGTTGCGTTTCGCTTCGCCGTCGTCGGTCTGGAATTCTTCGCGGAAGTGTCCGCCGCACGATTCTTCTCTGTTCAGCGCATCCATTGCCATCAATTCACCGAGTTCCAAGAAATCCGCAACTCTCTGCGCTTTTTCCAGTTCGGTGTTGATGTCGTGGGCATTTCCGGTGATTTTTACATTCTTCCAGAATTCTTCCCGTATCTTGGGTAATTTTTCCAGCGCTTTTTTCAATCCCTCTTTGTTTCGTGCCATCCCGACATAATCCCACATCACTTTGCCGTATTCCCGGTGAAATTCGTCGACTGTCTTCTTTCCGTCAATACCGAGCAATTTATTGATTGAAGCGGTCACGGTGTTTTCCGAGTCTTTGAATTCTTTGGCATCCGTGGACACCGGTGCGAACGTTGTGCCGGCAAGATAATCGCTGATCGTATACGGCGCGATGAAATATCCGTCCGCAAGCCCCTGCATCAGTGCGCTTGCACCGAGACGGTTGGCTCCATGATCCGAAAAGTTTGCTTCGCCAAGAACGAAAAGGCCCGGAACGGTGCTCATCAGATTATAATCGACCCATAACCCGCCCATCGTATAGTGAACGGCGGGATAGATTCTCATCGGAACCTGGTACGGATCTTCTCCGGTGATTTGCTTGTACATGTCAAGAAGGTTGCCGTATTTTTCGAAGATCTTCTCTTTACCGAGACGCTTGAAGGCATCGGCAAAGTCAAGATACACCGCCATCTTCGATGCGCCGACACCGTAACCGGCATCGCACATTTCTTTTGCGCGGCGGCTGGCAACGTCGCGCGGAACCAAATTTCCAAACGACGGGTACATCCGTTCGAGATAATAATCCCGTTCGCTTTCCGGAATGTCTTTCGCGACACGGGTGTCTCCCTTTTTCTTCGGAACCCAAACGCGGCCGTCGTTGCGAAGACTCTCGCTCATTAATGTTAATTTGGACTGGTGGTCTCCGGTGACCGGAATGCATGTCGGATGAATCTGCGTGTAGCAGGGATTGCCGAAGAACGCGCCGCGTTTATGCGCGCGCCAAATTGCCGTTGCGTTACACGCTTTTGCGTTTGTCGAAAGATAAAAGACATTGCCGTATCCGCCGGTGGCAAGCACCACGGCGTCGGCCGAATACGATTCGAGTTTACCGTTCAGAAGATTGCGGGCGATGATGCCCCGCGCTTTTCCGCCCACCACAACCAGATCGAGCATCTCACGCCGTTCATAGAATTTCACCGAACCCGCATCCATTTGCCGAATCAGTGCAGAATACGCACCGAGCAGCAACTGTTGCCCCGTTTGGCCACGCGCATAAAATGTTCGCGCCACCTGTGCCCCGCCGAACGATCGGTTATCCAGATAGCCGGCATAATCGCGGGCAAACGGAACACCCTGCGCAACGCACTGATCGATGATGCTGCCGCTTACTTCGGCAAGCCGGTAGACATTCGCTTCGCGCGCGCGGTAATCTCCGCCTTTTAACGTATCGTAAAACAACCGGTAGACGCTGTCGCCGTCGTTCGAATAATTCTTGGGGGCGTTGATCCCCCCCTGGGCGGCGATACTGTGTGCCCGGCGCGGCGATTCATGATAGGAGAATGCCAGAACGTTATATCCGAGTTCTCCGAGACTTGCGGCGACGGATGAACCTGCCAAGCCGGTACCGACGACAATAATCTTGTATTTCCGCCGGTTCGCCGGATTCACCAGCTTCATGTGGAATTTATGGTCTGCCCATTTTTTTTCTATCGGACCGTTGGGAATTTTCGAATCGAGTGCCATACGTGATCTCACTGCTTAAGATTTACTGGATCAATGCAACGGCGCTGCCGCCGGTGAAATATATATAGAGAGGGATGATCGCAAAACCGATCGGGATGACGAGCCAGAACAACACGGCAATAAATTCTATGATGTCGCTGTACCGCTTCGTTTTCCATCCCAGCGTCTGGAACGCCGACTGGAATCCGTGACGCAGATGGTAACCGAGGATGATCAGCGCCGCGAGATAGAATACGACATAGAACGGATCGCGAAATGTCGTCAGGACAAGCGTTGCCATATCCTGCTCCCCTTCGAGCCGCGCCGGAACCCAGAATTTCCGTAAATGGACAACCAGAAACAGCAACACAAGCGATGCAGAGATCGCCATCATTCTGGATTGCAGTGTCGTATTCTCCTCCAACTTATATACTTCGTACTGTTTTCCGCGCGCTTTCCGGTTCTGGTACCAGATCCGGATCCCGTTGATGCTATGGATCAGCAAAAGCAGGAACAAGCCGATTTCCAGAGTCCTGATCAACGGATTCCCGCCCATAAAATGGGCATAGGCGTTGAACATCGCTCCGCCGTCCGCTCTCAATACAAGGAGATTCCCCGCAAGATGGACGATCAGGAAGATGGCAAGAAAGATCCCCGTCAAACTCATCAATAATTTTTTGCCGACGGAGGAATTGATGAAGGTAAAAAAGGCGTTCATAGGAGTGCAGCGTTTGTTCTAAGAAAGAGAGCAAAATAAACTGGGGTCAAAGTATAAAAGAAATTTATGAAATGCAATTATGAACTCCCCGTCATAAAAAACCCGCGGAGTGCGCCGCGGGTTTTTTCGATCCAATCACCACTCCATTTCCGATGCATCTGTCCGCAATGGCGGCCCGTAAAGCTCCGGATGGAGGGATTATTTTTTTGTCATAACAAAAACGCCGTTCCAATTATCCGGGGGTGGATTATCGACAAAAAGCATGGAACGCTGAATGTAGAGATTCGAAACAATATCATCCCTGCGGATCGTGAGCGCCTGTTGAAATTGGTCGATGGCGCTTTTCCATGCCCGTTTTTTGTATGCTTCCAATCCGTTGTGATAAAACTCGAGAAATTTCTTCGTTGCATCAGTCTGGACTTCGTCTGCCAGCGCAATCAGTTCATAGATGCGGACCGGTTCGGTTTTCCCCATGACAACGACAAGATCCATTTCTCGTGAAAGAACACGGTCATGCACTTGCCGGTACGTATTGTCACTCATCAGCAGCCGGGTGCCGTATTCTTTGTTCACTCCTTCGAGACGGGAGGCAAGGTTGACCGGATCGCCGATGGCGGTATAATTCAATCGGGCTTCTGCCCCCATGTTTCCCACCACCGCTTTGCCGGTGTTGATGCCGATGCGCTGGTTTACTACGGGCCTGCCGTAGTGAATCCATTTTGTGTGTAATGCCAGCAGTTTCCGCTGCATCTTCAACGCTGCGCTGCAGGAATGGAACGCATGATCACGGTCATCCAGCGGAGCGCCCCAGAATGCCATGATCGCATCGCCGATATATTTATCAATCGTTCCATACTCTTCGATCATGATATTGGTCATTTCCGTCAGGTATGAATTGAGCATGGCAACCGTGTTCTGAGGACCCATTTTTTCCGCCATACCGGTAAATCCCTCGATATCGGCAAACATTGTCGTGATTTCGCGTTCCTCGCCGCCGAGTTTCACCAATGACGGGTTATCAATAATCTGTTGCACGACCGTCCGATCGACATAGCGTTCAAACATTCCTTTGATCTGCGCCTTTTGACGTCCCTCAGTGGCGGCGGTGTAACTCATGCCCGATGCATAGCAGAAGAACAATGCGAACAGCGGTTCGACCAACGGATAGACTTCGCCGGTATTCGTAAACGTAAAAAACGCGAACCAGAGATATCCCGCAATCAACAGAATGCCAACCGGTGCGCTCACGCGGAGTTTCAGTAGTGTGGCAGCGATACTCACGATGAGCGCCATGAATAGCAGCAATAGGAGCTGCGTTTCCATCGGCGCCAGGGTGACATACGAATTCATCATTATCTGGTCATAAACATTGGCGTGAACGAAACAATTCGGAGAAATGTCCGCAATCGGCGTCGGATTGTGATCGCCGATTGACCGCGCGGTCGGGCCGATAATGACGACCGCATCCTTAAACTGCGCCAGAAATTCCTGATCTTGTTTCACAAACGCATCAAGAATTTCCTGCAACGACACCTGCTTGAAATTCTCGTTTGGTCCGATATAATCAACATACAGGTCGCCGTATTGTGTTAACGGAATTTCCAGAGGACCGGCATGCACAAGATATCCGGTTTCGGTTTTGGAGATCAGTACTTTTTCCAGATCGACTTGCGCAGCGGCAAATGCCAGCGCAGCGCCGAATGTCGGATAGAGGTCTCCCGCATAATTGACAAAAAACGGCACGGAACGAATGATACCGTCGAT
Organism: uncultured Chitinophagaceae bacterium; assembly: GCA_964371615.1. Classification (GTDB taxonomy): domain Bacteria; phylum Bacteroidota; class Ignavibacteria; order UBA10030; family UBA8401; genus SpSt-333. The sequence goes on along the minus strand of CAYJMS010000001.1, from coordinate 577,054 downwards.
GGAATCCGGGCGGAGCAGGATATGACCGACACCCGCCGCCAGATTTGCAAGGGAATCATACGGTCGGTCGTCGATAAACGTCGCGATCGGAAACGGAAACTCTGCACCGTTGGCCGGGATGGAGTGCTGATGCAGCGAATAGTACGCTTCGTCATCGATGGTCAGCGTCGATCCGGGATCGACACCCGAGGGAATGAACGGGCCAATTGCATGATACACATTCGGTGCATAATTGTGGAAGAGTAGAAATTGATCGTTCTGGGCGAGCGAAACGCTGTCCTGTTTTATCGTCGGGAAAAGATCGTCGACGCCGATTGCCAGAGCGCCGCTCTGCGCAAGAATTGCCAGCAGGGTACCGTATTTGTCCCGCGGAATGGGATAATCCAATTCTTTAATACTGTACTCGTCGATCTTGACAATGACGACGTTTCGGGTGTTTTCACGTTCACCCCGCGCCGTCATCATGGCATCGTATGCTTTCCGTTCAAGAGACTGGAAAAATTCGAAACGGAACAGCAACGCAGTGAGTGCGACCGACACAACGGCAAAAAGAATTCCAAAGAGGGATTTGATCAATTTTTTATTCATACCAGTGTCCGGAAAATGGTGGTTGATGACAGCAAGAATGCAGCGAAGAAACCGTCCGACCGCTTATAAACGCGTTACCCTCCGTTTCGGAGGGTAACTTGCGAAAAAATATCGATTTTATCCAACTATATTTTCCAATAGAGGAAGTCTTTGATGTTCGACAATGCTGTCGGATCGATACCGCGGCGACCACCGAAGACGAATTTATTCTCGCCGCGGCGCACCTGCCGGCTTGTCGTCCGGGCTTGTTTTCGTGCCTGCAGATCCTGTAGCGCACCGAACAGAAGGCTCTGCAATTCGCCTCTGTCGACGACAACGTTCCGTTCGGCGGCACGGGTTTGGCCCATCTCGGCAACGATATTCTCAATACCGAGTTCAGCATACGCCTGTTCCTGTGAAGGGAATTTCAGCACAGCATTGGAAAACGATTCCACCGTTCCGGTATGGTCACCGCCAAGATACCGCAGCAGCCCCATGTTCAGGTCGATACCGCCGTCCTTCGCATCGGATTTCATTGCGGCAGTATAATTCCGGTACGCATTAAGCGAATCTCCCTTCAAGAGATAAATATTGCCGAGGTTGTTTTGCGTGGATGCGGACTTGTATGGTTTGATGACCGCAATTGCGTCGTCATATTTTCCTGAATTTGCCAAGAGCATGGCCGCTTCGTTCGCAGACGTTTCGTTCTTACGGGCTTTCAGAGCCGAGATCTTCTCATTGAACATCTCGCTGTTCATCTGCATTAGATTCTGCGCATCGGCAACGAGCAACCGCTCGATCGTTGCAGCATCCGGCGTATCGGAAATCTTTTCGTCGCCGGCGAGATTGGCGGGAGACGATACTTCCCACGATTTTCGGACATCGATAATATCCAGTTTTCCGTTTGCATCCGCAGTCTTATAATATCCGTCCGCACCCATGCTCCACGCTTCGGAAAACGGCTTGTTGATGATCGTCGTCTCCAGCGGAATCCACACGGTGTTCTCCAGAATGACATACGCGCGATCGTCCAGGCTGATGCGCGACGCGTTCTTTTTATTGACGCCCGTATCGAACATGATAAAGATATGATCGGCGGTACCGATTAATTTCGTCCGGATGCCGAGGTTTTCGAGGCATGCTGCGAGAAGAATGGAACTGTCGTCGCAATCGCCCGCTTTCTTTGCCAGCGTCTGCCGCGGGAACTGAATCTCGTCGAGTACATCTCCTTCTGCAATTACCCAGGGATCGGTAACGTAACTGATGGAAAATGCCCGAACGGCATCCCAGATCTTCATCGCATTGATCATGTTCCGCGATGCATTCGGATAGATTGCCGGATCGAACTTTACGTTGCCGACAACGTTACGCGAAAAATTCTCGACCGACTGATCCTTTGCCGTCACAAACGCGCCGACGTGGTTCGGACGGTTCCAGCTGATCGCATTCTTGCTGTACATTGTCAGCGGTTTTGTAATGCTGCGGTTCTTTTCTTCGCCGTTGTGATTGTAGGCGATCTCCGCTTTAATCTGCGTAATTTTCTTTTCCGTGACCGACTGCAGTTTCTCCACATCGAGCGTTGCCGATACTTCGAATGTTTTCTTCTCTCCCGCTTTCAGCATCGGAATATTCTGTTCCGAAGCGAACTGCATATACGCCGGAATAAAGACTTTTGCTTTAATGTTCTTCACATCGGTCTTGCCGGTATTTTCCAGCGTGATTGCGCCGATTGGATTGTTCGCATAGTAAGCATACTGTGCCGGGAAGATATTTTCCACTTTAAATTCCGTAATCTCCAATGCGCTGGACATGATCGTGCTGACCTTTTTCACGCCGGATGTTTTCGTTGAGACATCCAGACGGTTTCCCGAAGCGCCGACCACGGAATATTCCTGCATACCCGAGAAGGCGCGGCGCAGATCATCGAGCTTTCCCTTCATTTTTACATCGTAGGATGCCGCATCGCCTTCCATATAGCGCAGCTTCATGCTTTCAATGATGGATATCTTCTGGGGCAATTCCTGTTCGATCTTTACCAGCGACGCATCGTTGATTCCCTGCAGGATCAGTTCGACGATGATCGGTTTTTCTTTCATCTCCTTCATCTTCGCATCAAGTTTTCCCATCAGGTCCGTCGCCAGGATGTTCCCGACATCTTCCAGTGCACGGGAGGCCGCCTGCGATTTACCCTGCGATGATTTCTTCGACGTCGCGCTGGCAACGGCAAGTATCTCGCCGGTGTCAGTGATGATCAATTTTACTTCGCCGTCAGAAGTGTATTCCGACGTGGTGATGCCGTACACTTCCCGCTCTCCGCCGAATTGTGCCTGTGCACCGCCGGCGATGATCAATTCCGCGCCGTACCGTCGTCCGAGTTCCTTCGCCTTGGTGGGATTCAGATCTCCCATAGCAAGATCCCGCCCGCGCACCTGATCGAACTGCCGTGCATCAACGATACGGTACCCTTTCTCCAGCAGGGCTTTCTCGATCTTCCCGGCCACTTTACGTGCAGTGACATCCTTGTCGTCGATCCGCTCATCGACAACGACCATCACTCGCGGCATATCCTGCGCCGTGAGGAATGCCGGTGAAAACATACCGGCAAGCAGCGAGGACACGGTCAGTAACGTAAGCAAGCGTTTCATTGTTCTTCTCCTGATTAATATAGAATTATTTCAATTTCATGATATGTGCCGACATCTCTTCGGCTTTCATCTTTGCCGGTTCGTATCCGTCCGATTCGTCCCAGGCCTTTTGATACATCGTGCGTGCGTTTTCGAAAGAATTCTTTGCGTCGGATTTCATTCCCTGTCGTTCAAATTTTTTCCCTTCATCCTCAAACTGCAGCGCCTTCGCAAACGTCACATATCCTTTAAATTCTCCGTCCCGCGTTGCTTCCAGCCGGTCCATGTCGTCCGATGTCAGTTTAACATCCAGATCCTTGGCGATCTTCTTCACGAGGGACTGAAGCATGGTCAGAAATTCATCCAATTCTCCGGTCTCTTCCTCCGCTTTCAGCGTCTCTCCCGTTTCGGTCCGCACGATCCGGATATCGATTCGGAATTTGTCGTTAAAGAGATTCGAGAAGCCGCCGAAGAGCATCACCTGCGCACCAAGCAGTTTTCCCATCTTCTGCGTGGAGGCGTTGTCGACCATGTCGGTTTCACTGAGATTCAACTCATCGATGATCGACTGGATTCTCTGCCGTTCGACTACCTTGAGTCCTTTTATTTTTGACATTTCCGTGATCATCATGTCGGCAAGCCCTTTTTTCAGGGGATCGAGGTTATCCTTGTCGACGACACTGTTGTTCTCAAAATACAGCACCGCAATCGTCTTCGGCGTATCGGCCAGCACGGAGGGTGCGAACGACAACAGGGACAGAATAACGATGCTCGCGATCACGGTCCATGGCGTAGCAAGTTTGTATTTCATACGGTTTATCCTTCCGGAATAATGATAAAAAATCGCACACTTTCTAAAATGAAATCTTGAGGCCGAGTCCAACCTCAAATCCGCTGACATCGTATTGAATATCGTCGATGGTCGTATTCCCCATGCCATATCGGAGCGTCACGGTCGGAGAAAAAATATCCGACACAAGAAACATGAAATCCGTTCCGACCAAGCCGATCGTTGCATTGCCGGTCGTGATGATCCCCGTTCCGAACGGCACCTGATCGGCAGTAAAATATTTCATTTCCAGCACCCCGGACCCCATCAGCCATTCAGTCAACTGTCGGGAGAGAGAATATTGCCCCTCCAGATGAACCGCGGCATCGTACTCCGTCGAAATTCTGTTGCTGTAAAACACATTCTTCAGCCGGTACCGGACACGTCCGTTGAACAGATGATTATACTCATCGGTCCTCAGCGAATAGACAATGAACGCCATTGCACGCGGACCTGATCGGAATATTTTCTCGCCGCTGAGTTTGTCGTCAAAAAATAATGTTGCCGTAATGTCAAACGAAATGCGCGCCGTTTTCGAATAGGTCGTAAAATCGATGCCGGCATTCATCGAAAACTCATCACCGGGATCATAATCCAACGATGACGACGATGAGGTCAATTTAATCGGTTCAAAGGAACCCCGATAAAAAAACGACGTTCCGATACCGAACACCAACCTCCGTGTTATCGGCGTTGCATAGGCCATCCCGATATTGCCGCCGTATCCCTGTCCGAATGTCGGTACTTTAAAGGTGAAGGCGGTTTGGGAAATAAATTTCGACAATCCGATCTCTGCCGACGATAATGCGGTCTTTCCTGTCGGAAAATTCGCCCCGCCGATGAACCAGAACTTGTCCCCGGGAAAAACATAGGAAACCGAGACACGAGTATCGCCAATTTCCTGAACGGTTGATGAACCGGACGATGTTATCGCACCGGAATTGGTGATCGAAAATAACATTCTGCTCGTTATCGGCAGAGAGACCGAAACGGGGAATGATCGTTGCGTAAATGTGCCGGTATCCTTTATCGTCCATTGTTGTTGGACTGCCCCCAGAGTAATTCCAGTGACACCGCGGAACAACAATTTATCATCATACCCGGGTGTTGCAATCTGAGCCGATGAACGGCCGGAACTGAGCATTAGGATAGCGACGGCAGCCCAAATATGAAAAAAATTGATTTTGAAAGATGTTATTATCATCACAATGCTGGATTATTTGATCAGAACCATCTTTTTTACATCGTTAAATTGAGATGTGTACAGTCTATAGCAGTACACCCCACTGGCAACCGGTTCACCTTTGTCATTCGTTCCATCCCATTCCACAGAATATTCGCCGATTTTGAGGTTTTCATGTACCAACGACTTCACCTTTTGACCAATAAGATTGAAGATCTCGAGTCGAATTTCGCCGGAACGGGCAATTGAATATCGAATTGTAGTATTTGGATTAAAAGGATTCGGAAAATTCTGATGTAATGCAAATTCAATCGGAATAATTGGAATTCCATCTGTTCGAGAAATGATAAATTCTCTTGTTCCAACCACCAACCTGAAATTCCTCCGGAATTGCTTTTTTTCGAATGTTCCGGAAAAATCCAAAGATTCGGTTATATCATACGCTCTTTCCTTTTCAATATCCAATAAAAAAATCTTAAAGTTTACCGGAATATCATCGAATTTCGTCAATTTCAGTGAGAATGGGGTTCCCGGTGTGCTTGTGTTGACTTCTAAATTCCACACGTGACCTTGCTTGGTAATAGGTCTGAAATCAGCCGAAAGCATCTGCTTTTCTGCCACAAACGAAAGTGAAATATTGTCAGACGGAGATGCAGGAGGAGAGGAAAAATCTTCTTCATCCAATCCGTTCCTTGCCCCGTCCAAAGCTCCAATAAAATTCACCCTATCGCTTGTTTTGGGAGTCTCTGCGGAAACTCTGATTCTCCATTCCTCCGGAGTAGCATTTCGATATGGATGTTCATCCTTCAGTAATGAACCTGTTGTTGCTGCGGGTGACGAATTGATCCGGATAGTTTTTTCCGTATCCGAGCGGTTGTTGATAAAATATCCTTCAAACGGTTCCATCACTTGCGTTGTCGTATCAAATCCGTGATCATACTTCCAGAGAATCCGTTCAATCGTACTGTCTTCCCTGTAGGAATTCGCCCAACTCACTGCATAAGGAAAAGGATTCCCGATCATCGAATATCCCGGTGGCAATGCTATCTCAAAATCCTCCTCGGACCCTTGTACGGTGGTAGTACCGAAGGAGACAGAGACCGGCTTTTTTGTGATCAACCAGTACGCCTCTCCTCGGCGGATATTTTTAAAGTCCTCGGGAAATTCGGCGTATCCTTTTTCGTTATCCCATCGCCCGAACATTCTCCATACTAAATCGTTCGGCGGACCGAGATCCTTGAACAACGCAATCACTGACGAATCGTTGAAGCGATACGGGATGCTGATCAGTTTATATGCTTCTTGCGGCGTCGGTTGCGGAAGTGAAACGCTGAAGTTATCGGCCGACCCGAACACATTCAATGCAAATTGCAGATTCTTACCTGCAAAAATTCCGAACCGGTGCAGCGAATCGTCTTCAAGACCATTCCACCAAAGATCGACATCGGCTACTGCGATGAGTTTCCCTTTTCCTATAAGAGACACCGCCGCAATAACAGCCGAGGCAATGGGCACGGAGTGTGTGTCTAGCGCACTGAACGAATGCAGCAACGGTGAGGAGGCGACGAGGAGCGGGGCGGCATTCGTAACGTTTGTATCCACACTGATGCTGCCGGGAGAATACAGAATGACACTGTCGACGTTGGCCGTGAGGAATGATTTCCGGTACGGATATGCAACCACCCTTCCTTCCAGAATCGGGTCGGTCACTGATCGGTCTACGATGAGGTCGCTATTATAACGGAGGCCGCTTCTTATATTGTATTGTGCCCAGCCCGTATCTTGCAACACAGTATTGAACGGTGCATCGTTGCGGCTGCCATGGTCCCCCACTATGACAATCGTTCCACCGTTTATGATGTATCGCTGCAGCGAATCGATAATTTCCCGGGATGGTGCGCCATCCGGCAAGACATAGACCATTGCACTGTATTGTGAGGCGGACTCTCCCATGTGAAGATCGACACCGATCTTCGCCCGTTCCAACACACGAAGCAATGAACGGTAATGTTCGGATACAGTCGATCCGTCGAATGCGACAAATCCGACGCTGCTGTCGATCAACACCTTTCTGTTGAGAGTATTTTGCACCACACCGGCGCCGGTCATTGTCAATTGCACTGAAGGAAATTTCGGATCACTGGTCGTAAAATATGCCGTTGACCGGTATGCACCCGCCGACTGCGGACGGAATCGAAAGAGAAGCGGCGCCGTCGTTCCGGTATCGATGACAAACGATTTTTCTCCGAGATATTTAAAGAGAACGGTATCGGTCTGTCCGAGATACGTGACTGCAATGGAAGAAAGTCCGAACTGATTATCGACCTTCACCGCCATAATCGAATCGCTCCCCACCGTCACAGATCCAAAATCGTACGCAAACTTCTCAATTGACGTTCGTAGAAACGCGTGTCCATACAGGAGAAAACGCAGCGTATCACGAATGTCATCCGTTGTCAGAAACCGAAGAATGGCAAACTGCGAACCGCCCACCGACGGTTTGAAAGAGATTGGAAATGAAGTCTGACTGCCGGCGGAAATATCGTATTGGGATGCACCGCCGTAAGAAAACGAGCTCGTATCCGACAGTCCGGCAAAAGTGACAATCACATTCCGCGTGCCGGTGGTATTGCGAAGAAAGACCGTGTGTGTGCTTTCCTGTCCGACTTGAATGCTGCCGAATGAATATTCCAGCGTATCGACCGTCAACCGGGCATTGTCCGCCAGCTCAACGGAATGCGCGCCGTAGTCGCTTCCGACATAGACGGTATTCTCCTTGGTGGCATGACGGTCAATTAAATAGAATTTCCTTTCCGCCGGCGGGCTCGATTGCAATATCCAATTCGCCCCTCCGTTCGTGGTGAGAAAAATGCCGCCCGGTCCGGATGTGATGACTCGTTTCGAATCAAGGATGTCGTACTGAATATCGTAGGCCTTCAATGACTCCGCCAATGCCACCCAGCTTCCGCCGCCGTCAGTCGTTTTATATATCCGATGAGGAGTACCGTCTTTTTCCTCGGACACTGTTGCAAGAAAGATTTCGTTGGCATCCTTTGGATTGATGGTCGGACTCAATGCCGAAATGTTGGAATATCCGCCCGCCGCAGCGTTGTAAATACTATCCGGCAGGTTCGATGAGATATCGATCCAGGTGGTACCGCGATTGGTGGATTTGTACAATCCGGATCCGGCGAAGTAGATGGTCGATGAGTTTGCCGGATCGAATGCAATGTTTTCCGGAACATCTAACGAATCTTCACCGGCGGGGGGAGCGATAGAGGACCAGGAGGCACCGCCGTTGATACTGATACGCAGTCCGTATGCCGGTGATCGAAACATTATGACGTCTGTATTGACAGGCGAGATCCGTAATGTCATGTCGTTTGATCGGGTTTCGAATCGGTACGGATTGACGACAACGGATGAGTCGACGGTAAAAATTGATGCCCATGTCTTGCCGGCATCGATAGACCGATAGAGTGTAAACACGGTACCGGCATACAGAATATTCCGCTTCGTATCGACCGCAACTGCCGTCACAAACGGATTCGTCAATCCGGTATTGGATTCACTCCACGTCGCCCCGTCGTCGGTCGAACGTAAGACTCCGCCTCCGTAACTTGCCGCAAAAAGATTTTTATTGATTATGATATTTGGAAAAAACGAAATGAGATTTCGAACTTCCATGTGGCGGAGGCCGGTGTTTTTACTCTGCCAGGTAGTTCCACCGTTAAAGCTGATATATACACCGGACGTAGTGCCGATGTACAATTTTTGTTTATTCGACAGGAGCGGTACAAAAATTGAATTGATATTGCACAGACGATCAAAAACGCGTGTAATCGGAGGAAGTACGGTCGGCAGCACCGTCATAATCGTGCTGAACCGCGACCCAATCTTAAAAAGTCCGTTGTCCGATGAATAGTGCTTCGGCCGTCGATCCATTTCGGAACCGTTCAGCGAAACAAAAAAATCAAACTGATGATTGGCCGTTGTCGTATCGTATTTGTCGTACACCAATACTCCGCCGGTGACCACACCTTTGATCTCAATATCGGTTCTGCTGATCTCCTGCCATACACCGGCAAATTGATCGGTTTGCATCGCATACAATCCGTCGGCAGTACCGATGATAATCCGATAGTGAGTCGATCCCAATCCTGTGGAATCAAATTCCGCCGCATAAATTCTCCGTGCTCCCCCCTGGGGCAATCCGTTGATCAACGGGTGCCAAGTGGTGCCTCCATCGGTGGTTAAAAATATTCCGGTGGTATCGTCGAAGCCGGTGGTTGCCAGAATACGCATCGTTGCCGGATTGCTGTCGGAGGGATGTATCGCCACTCGTTTGACGGTACGATCGCCGAAAAAATTGTTATCCTTCAACGGCAACCACGAATTCCCACCGTCGGTCGAACGCAACACTCCCGCTTCATCCGATCCAATCAATACGGAGGGATTTCCGGTTGGATACCGGATGCTGTATCGTGGAAATGGGAATGTTGAGACTATTATCCAGGTTACACCACCGTCAGAACTGCGCAATAAACCGAGAGATGTTGCCAAAAAGACCGTGGCGGGAGTAAGAGGATGAAACTCAATGTCATTGATGGAAAGTAATTCCGGTTGAATTGCAGCGGGTAGAACAACGGCGTTCCACGACTCTCCTCCGTCGATAGATCGGTATAACCGCCTGCCATCGACAACGGCAAGAACGGTTTCATCGTTAAGCGCTCCTTCCAGCAAGGATATTATTCCGCCGTCAGGACCTAAAGCGGTGATTTTTGCAGGCTGAGCTGTTGCGAGCAGACACAACCCAAAAAATATCACAAAATATTTACCCATGATCATTGTCCCGGAGGTCTTGGCGGTTCCGGCAAAGGACTGGTGACCTGCGGAGGCGGTTGATTTTGGTTTCCCGTACCGGGATTGATGGTATTATTGATATTGATGATCACATTGTTCAGTCGGTCGATGACACTGCCGCCTCCCGGCCTGTTCATAGGGTTGCTGGCCGGCGGCGCTCCGCCGAGGGAAAGCGGACCCCCTCCGGTGGATGTGGGCCGCGACGTTGTTCCTCCGGTCGTCGGTGTTGCTTGTTCCTGTGTTGTCGTTCCCGAATTCTGTTCAGGCGTTCCTGCAGCCGTCGTCGGGCCGGCGATCTGCTCAGCTGATTTTGCGGATGCGGCGCTGGTCTTCGCCTGTGAAAAATTTGGATCGGCGGCGGCGGCCTGTGAATACGCATCGTACGCCTGCGTATACATTCCCCTGTCCTCAAAATCAAGTCCGCGGGAATATTGCAGGAAGGCAAAGAAATTTTCTGTGGGAATTTCGAGAATCGCTTCACGTTCCTCATCGCTCAATTTGATCTGCATCTCATCTATAATCTTGAAGACCAGATTCTTCTGTAAGCGGAAAAAATTGTTGATGTCGCCGGTAATATTGGTCGACACATCCACCGTTCCGGTCCGCGGCCGTGTCACGAAAGCATCGATGTTGATGTTATCGCCGGTCAGTTCAAAGAACGATCCTTTCACCAACCGGTGAGCGCCGAGCAACTTCCCCAATCGCGGAGCGGTCTTTTGATCGACCAGATCGGTCTCGGAAAGATTCATTTCCTGGACAAGCTGATGCAGCCTGATTCGTTCGACGACCTTTAACGAATGTACTTTGGAGAGATCGGTGATAACCATCTCTGCCAGTCCTTTTTGCAGGGGATCGTATTCGCTGCGCTGCCCCTTATTCTCGAAGTACAATATGGCGATCGTATTTTGCGGGATCTTCGATACATCAAGTTGCGCTTCCATATTCAGCGCTTGTTTTGCTTCCTGCTCCATTTGCTGTCGGTAAAGTATCTTGATCCTTGCATCCACCAATTGTTTATAATCGCCGTAAAATGTCAATTCAGTGTACAGCCGATAATACCGGATCGCTTTATTGTATTCCTTCACCGCTTCGTAACTTGAGGCAAGATAATATGCCGCCTGATCATCTTCGTCATCCATTTTCATGACCCGCTCGAAGACTTTTGCGGCATCCGCATATTGTTTTTTATTATAGAGCGCAATCCCCATCAGTTTGTGATACTCCGTGTTTTTCGGATCCAGAACGATGGCACGACGCATGCGCGCAAGCGCTTCATCGTTACGTTCTTTTTCTAACAGTCCGATAGTGATATCTGAAAGGGTAGGTCCGCAATGGGAAAGCAGTACCGCCAACAACAAAAACATCGTGTGGCGACAAAAGGAAGTCATGGATGTGCCTCGGTTTCTGATCGAAATATTGTAAAATATCTACCGGCAGTCAAGGAGCCTGCATAATCGTAAACGAAACTCTATCCAAAGTAAGGGAAATAAGGTGAATTTCAATGATGTTGTTGTAATGTCTATCACAGATGGTATTTATTATCCGTTTCTCATTCATCATCCATCATTTTCATTGCTTCGGCTTGTGCCCATTCTATTAATTGGAGTCGCTCCGCATCGGTAAAACGCGCTTCGGGATGTAACGGAATATATTTGGGAAGGGGCATCTCTTGTTCCTTAACCGTCGATGCGATGCCGCCAAGGATATTCGCCTTTTTGGAGAATTTGTACTTTTCCCAATCGGACATGTTAAAGTGTCTTCTTCCCTCTGTAACATCATGCGATACCAGCCATGAAACCGGGGCGATATACGAATATAACGGCCAATAAGTCGTATTACTGTGACAATCCTTGCAGCCTCGTTCTAACAATGATTGAATATCCGCAGGAATATTGAGCGACGTCTGCATGGTAGTGACAGGATCGTGAGGAGGATTTTCTCTTTCCGGTTGTATAAATTGAATGAGGATCAACAGCACTGCCGCGGTAAGAGCCAATGGTTTAACGACCTTCTTCATGTTTCTGACAATCCTTTCTATGGGAAAACAGTGGTACATCGAATATGAAAAAAGTGACGGATAATAGCAAACTTCCCCGTCACACTTCCTTGCCTCTCCGTCTATCCTTTCTTATTTTCCATGGAATCATCACTCTTTAACGAAAGCATCCCTATGTCATTAATGGTGAGCATCTCCGGAATTCGCGGTATTGTCGGACAGTCATTAACCCCGGAAGTAATCGTCCGGTACGCCGCCGCATATGCTGAATATTCAGGCCGGGGGACGATTATTGTCGGTAGAGACGGCAGAATCACCGGACATTCCATCGCCGGCATCATTACCTCGACATTGGTGCAAATGGGATGTACGGTTATCGACCTGGGCATCTGCCCGACACCGACCGTTGGTTTGGCGGTGGAACGATATTCTGCCGCCGGCGGTATCGCTGTCACCGCGAGTCACAATCCGATGATCTGGAACGGAATGAAGTTTATTGCGCCCACGGGAATGTTTTTAAATGGAGAAGAGAATACAGCGTTTTGGTCAATCGCCAACCGCGGATCGTTCGAGTACCGGTCGTGGGATCGACAAGGGGAAATTCGCCATCAGCCCGAGTTCATCGATGAACATATCGCGGCAATCGTTGCGCTCCCCTATATCAATCTGCAACGGATCCGTGCGAAGAAGATCAGGGTCGTCGTCGATTGTGTGAATGCTTCCGGGGGCCTTATCGTTCCAAAATTACTCCGCATATTCGGATGCGATGTGATCGAGATGTACTGCGACGTCAGCGGCGTATTCGCTCACACACCGGAACCGCTGCCGGAAAATCTGACGGCGTTGGCAGAAATGGTTGTGCGTGAAAAGGCGGATGTCGGCATCGCAATCGATCCCGATTCCGATCGTCTCGTGCTGATCACCGATGAGGGAAAACCGTTCATTGAAGAATATACGATCGTCTCCGCCGTGAAATTTGTGCTTGAAATGGAAAAACGTTCCGGCCGATCGAATCATTCCGTCGTCGTGAATCTTTCCACCACCCGGGCGGTTGACGATATCGCCGCCGAATACGGCGCAACGGTGCATCGGACTCCCGTAGGAGAGATCAACGTCGCATCGCGCATGAAACATTTGGGATCGGTCATCGGCGGCGAAGGGAGCGGCGGGGTTATTCTTCCGCAAGTACACCTGAGCCGCGATGCTATGGTCGGTGTCGCACTGTTTCTGCAACTGCTGACCGACAGCGGCGGCACGTCGTCGCAGCTGAAAGCACGGCTGCCGCAATATGAGATAGTGAAGAATAAAATCGATCTTGGAACTCTCCGGCCCGATGCGATTCTTTCGAAACTTCATGAAACATATTCGAAATCCGAAAAAACAAATTTCGACGACGGACTGAAGATCGATTTTTCCGATTCCTGGGTCCATCTGCGAAAATCGAACACGGAACCGATTATTCGCATCATTGCCGAAGCCCGTACGCGCGATGAAGCAACCCGGCTTGTCTCGCGGTTTCAAAAGGAGATAACGGGATGAAGTCGATCGCGACGGCTCGAATGGTACTGCTTCTGCTCTGCTGCTGGCACCTTTCTCTCCACGGCGCACAGAAACCGAAAATGATGTGGTTCGATGCCACCGCTAATTTCCAACGGCTGAGCTATCCTGATTCCATCAGATTCTACCTCGACAAAATCCGCACACTTGGATTTACGGACGTCGTAGTAGATATTAAACCGATCACCGGCGAAGTGCTGTACGAAAGCGCCATCGCCCCCCGCATGAAAGAATGGAACTCGTTTGTCCGTCCCGATTTCGATTTTTTAAGGACATTTATCACGGAAACACATTCCCGATCGATGCGAATACACGCATCTATGAACGTATTCGTTGCCGGTCACAATTTTTTTGACCGCGGCGTTGTCTACCGTTCGCACCCGGAATGGGCGACGATCGTGTATACCGACACCGGAACCATGCCGATCACTTCCGTCAAGAAAAAATATTCCGCAATGACAAATCCCGTTGACCCCGCGGTCCAACAGTATGAATTGTCGATACTCAAAGAAGTAGCGGCATATTATCCGGATCTTGACGGAGTCATACTTGACCGTGTCCGCTTCGACGGCATCAGTGCGGATTTTTCTCCTCTCTCGCGAAAAGAGTTCGAAAAATACATCGATCGGCCGGTTGCCAGATTTCCCGAGGATATTTTCGAATGGAAGACCGTCGCAAATGGATCGTCGGTGCGGATCGACGGACCGTACTTCAGGAAATGGATCGAATGGCGCGCACAGGTGATCTATGAATTCATCAAGAAGGCACGGCAAACGGTAAAACAAATCAATCCGTCCATCTCCTTCGGTGACTATACCGGTGCATGGTATCCGTTGTACTATGAAATGGGGGTCAATTGGGCGAGTTCCACCTACGACCCGTCGACGGAATACCCGTGGGCGACGCCCGACTACAGGAAGTACGGATACGCGGAATTGCTCGATCTCTATACCACGGGAAATTATTTCTTCGAAGTAACAATAGATGAATTGTCGCGCTCCGGAAAAAACGTCACGACCGAATCCGGCAGCGGCGGTGGGAAGGAACCATGGTACAGCGTCGAGGGTTCGTGCGAAATCGCAATGACGGTCACGAAAGGAGCCGTGCCGGTGTACGGCGGAATTTATGTGGAACAGTACGCCGGACATCCGGAACAATTTTCAAACGCCGTAACAATGAATCTGAAAAAAACCGACGGATTGATGGTCTTCGATATCGTCCATATCATCAACCTCGGTTGGTGGAACGCCCTGGAAAAAGGAGTCAACGCCTACTCACCATAACAGGGCCGGGCCATGTCACTACATTTCTCTATTCACGATCTGCTGCATCTTGCATCAATTCCAAAGATCGGCAATAACCGTCTTCGGAATCTTATCGCTCATTTCGGTACACCCTCTGCCGTCGTGCAGGCATCTCCGAGAGATTTGATCAAAGTGGAGGGAATCGACAAGACGCTGGCTCGTGCCATTGCCCATGCAGAAAAGAGCGATGATTTTATCGAAGACCAACTGTCCCGCATCAACAAAGTAAACGGCAGAATCGTCACCGTGTGGGATGACGAATATCCCTCCTTGCTCAAAAAAATTTACGATCCCCCCGTCTTTTTATTTATACGCGGACGCTTGTCGAGCCACGACCGGTTTTCCGTCGGCATTGTCGGTACTCGAAATGCCACGGCATACGGAAAAATGATGGCCGAAAAATTCTCCCGGGAACTGACCGCCATCGGTATTACGATCGTCAGCGGCCTTGCCCGCGGTATTGATACCATCGCTCACTCCGCCGCCCTTTCCGCCGGAGGAAGAACGATCGCTGTCATCGGCAGCGCACTGGACAATATTTATCCCCGGGAAAACAAAAAACTCTGTGATAAAATCGAGGAGCACGGCGTCGTGATATCGGAATTCTTTATGGGCACAGAGATCGATCCCGGCAACTTCCCCCGGCGCAATCGGGTCATCAGCGGATTGTCACTCGGTACGCTGATTGTCGAATCCGATCTGACCGGCGGAGCAATGATCACCGCATCGATCGCACTCGATCAAAACCGTGAACTTTTTTCCATCCCCGGTCCCATCGTCGAAAAAAAGAGCAGTGGGACCAATTCTCTCATCAAGCGAGGCCGCGCCAAACTTGTGCAAACGGTTGAAGATATCATAGAGGAATTGGAAGTTCCGCTCCGTCCAATTCTGAATGAAAAGGCACACATTCCATCTCCGGCACCGCAATTGAGCATCTTCGAAGAAAAGATCTATGCCGTGGTGTCAGCTGAACCGCAGCATATTGACGAAATTTCAGCGAAAGCGGACCTCTCCCCTTCGGATACATTGGTGAATCTCCTCGGATTGGAGTTCAAGAATTTGATCAAACAAATGGCCGGAAAAATGTTTGTGCGATTATGATGTTTTTTAAAGAAGGATTTCCGGATCATCGCTTTCCCGCCTGTTTTCCTTTCGACTTCCCCAAAAAATTAGTATCTTTTTTAGGCACAATGTTTGTTATAGGCGAAATATCGGTCGACGAATCCGTTTCCACAACGAAATTTGCCTGCGATCTAGAGCAGTGCAAAGGCGCCTGCTGTACATTTGACGGCGGCAGAGGCGCACCGTTACGGGATGAAGAGGTTGTCGAAATTGAAATGGCATTCCCGCTGGTGGAGTCAATGCTTCCGGAAGAACACCGTGAGGTAGTTCGTCGCCAGGGACTTATAGACGGAACCGCCGGAAATTATGCCACGCAGTGCGTCGACGGCAAAGCATGCGTTTTTGTCATCTATGAAGACGGAATCGCGAAATGTGCGATCGAACGTGCGTATTTTGATGGGAAAATTCAGTGGCGTAAACCGATTTCCTGCCACCTGTTTCCGATTCGTATCGGCCGGGACGGAAACGAGATCCACTTTGAACACTTCAGCGAATGTGCACCGGCACTCCGCAAAGGGGCGTACGAAAATATCGGCGTCCACCGGTTCGCGAAAGATTCGCTGACCAGGGCATTCGGTCCCGAATGGACGGAACAACTCCTGAATACAATTGACCGCGCAGCACCATGATGCATTTATCACAACAATTAAAACTTCTTCAGAAACTCACGCCGCAACAAATTCAGTATTTGAAGCTGCTGCAGCTCCCTACGCTCTCGCTCGAACAGATGATCAAGACGGAACTCGAGGTAAATCCGTTGCTGGAAGAAGGAGTTGAGGATGAAGCAATCGTTGAAGAGGCGCCGGAAGATCCCATCACTTCCACCGAAGAGATTGAACAGGAAAAAACGAAAAAGGACGATGAGTTCTCATTCGAAGATTTTCTGAACGACGAAGAGTCGTATATCCCGAAAGGCGAAAATCGAACGACCGATGACGATGATCGTGACGATTTTCCGATTGCCGCCAGCACACCGTTGGCAGAAAAATTGATCGAACAACTGCATCTTGCCGATATCACGGAAGTCGGTATGCAGGTCGCCGAGGAAATTATCGGCAACGTGGATGAAGATGGCTATCTGCGCAGGGATCTGGAATCGATCGTGAGCGATATCAATCTCAGCCACCACCTGCATCTGTCGGTATCGCAGGTGGAAGAAGTCCTGGGCATCATTCAGCGGCTGGACCCTCCCGGCATCGGTTCGCGCTCGCTGCAGGAATGTCTGTTGATTCAGCTGGAGTTTGCCAAGGCGGACCCCGGTGTGATGGCACTCGCCCGAACGCTGTTGATGGATCATTTTGATGAATTCATCAAAAAACATTATCAGCAGATTTCGAAATTACTCAACATCTCCCTCGACGACGTCAAAAAAGTCCTGGATCTGATCGGCCATCTCAATCCGAAACCGGGCGAAGGGACCATCGTCGCTCAGGAAAACTATCTCACCCCCGATTTCCTGGTAACGAAGGATGAAGACAATTTTATCATTCAACTCAACGACAAGAATATTCCCCCGCTCCGCATTAACCGCAATTACCGCGAATTGATGTCGAAACGGAACAAACACACCGGCGCCGATACAAAGCAATTCCTTCGCCAGAAGTTCGATGCGGCAAAGTGGTTCATTGCCTCCATCTACCAGCGGCGCGAAACCATGCTGAAAGTGATGCACTCCATCGTCGACCGGCAGCGCGATTTCTTTGAAACCGGCGAAGGATTGAAGCCGCTCATCTACAAGGATATCGCCGAAATCATCCATATGGATATCTCGACCATCTCCCGCGTCGTCAACGGTAAGTACGTTCAGACCGATTTCGGCGTGTACGAACTTCGCCATTTCTTCAGTGAGGGGATCAGCACACAAAGCGGCGAGGATGTCTCCAATAAAGAGGTAAAGGAACGAATCAAAGAAATTCTTGCCGGCGAAGACAAATCAAAACCGCTCAGCGACGAAGAGATCGCCGCTATTCTGAAAGAACGGGGATTCAATATCGCCCGTCGAACGGTGGCGAAGTACCGCGAATCGATGATGATACCGGTCGCCCGGCTCCGCCGCACCATTTAACGAACGACTGTATGAAAAAACACCTATTCCATTCCACCACCATCATCGGGTTGACCCGCAACGGCAAGTCCGCGCTCGGCAGCGACGGACAGGTGACACTCGGCACTACCGTGATGAAACAGAATACCAAAAAGGTGCATGCATTGCATAATAATTCGGTCCTTGTCGGATTTGCCGGAGCGTCCGCCGATGCATTTGCATTGATGGAACGCTTCGAGGAAAAATTGCAATTGTATCAGGGCAATGTCGAGCGATCGGCATTGGCGCTGGCAAAGGATTGGCGTACGGATAAATATCTTCGGCGTTTGGAAGCGATGATCGGCGTCCTGAGTCGCGAAGCGACTTTTGTGATTTCGGGTACCGGCGATGTCGTCGTTCCCGACGACGGAATTATCGCTATCGGTTCAGGCGGAAGTTACGCGCTTGCCGCTGCACGCATGCTGGTGAAACACACCACAATGTCGGCAAAGGAGATCGTGGAAGAGAGTTTGAAAACCGCTTCCGATATCTGCATCTACACAAATTCGCACATCACCGTATTGGAATTGTAATGGCACGAGCATCAAAAAAAGAATCGGTACCTTTACCGCTGGATGAGTTGACGCCGACACAAATAGTGAAGGAACTGGATAAGTACATCATCGGCCAGAACGATGCAAAAAAATCGGTCGGTATTGCCTTGCGCAACCGGT
Source organism: uncultured Chitinophagaceae bacterium (assembly GCA_964371615.1). Taxonomy (GTDB): domain Bacteria; phylum Bacteroidota; class Ignavibacteria; order UBA10030; family UBA8401; genus SpSt-333. The sequence goes on along the minus strand of CAYJMS010000001.1, from coordinate 558,252 downwards.
GGAGACGGCTGCAAGTGGAAGAACATCTGCGCGACGACATCATGCCCAACAACATCATATTGATCGGCCCGACGGGAGTGGGAAAAACGGAAATTGCACGGCGTCTGGCGAAATTAGCGAATGCCCCGTTCATCAAGGTCGAAGCATCGAAATTTACCGAGGTCGGTTATGTCGGCCGTGACGTGGAATCGATGATCCGCGATCTGACGGAACTCGCCGTCGTGATGGTGCGGTCGGAAAAAACAAAACAGGTAGAAGAAAAAGCAGAGACACAGGCGCTGGAACGCATTCTTGATATTGTCATTCCGCCGGTCCGGAAGACGAAATCGACCGATCAACAGCAGGAATCGGAAGTGGATCTGAACGAAAAGACGCGCGAACGGTTCCGGGAAAAGATCAAGGCCGGCGATCTGGATGACCGCGTGATCGAGATCGACCTGCTCTCCGACTCACTCCCCGCCGTGCAGGTGATGGGTCCGATCAATCTGGAAGAGATGGGAATGAATATTCAGGAGATGCTCGGCGGTATATTGCCGAAGAAATCGAAGAAACGCAAATTAACCGTCGCCGAAGCAAAAGTGCTGTTGACACAGGAAGAAGCGCAGAAGCTGATCGACCATGACGCCGTTGTAAAAGAGGCGACTCACCGTGTTCAAAATTCAGGCATCGTTTTTATCGACGAAATTGATAAGATCGCCGGCTCGCGTTCCGGCAGCGGCGGCGGTCCGGATGTATCGCGCGAAGGTGTTCAGAGGGACCTGCTCCCCATCGTCGAAGGTTCAACCGTTTCCACAAAGTACGGCCCGATCAAAACCGATCATATTTTGTTCATCGCTTCCGGCGCATTCCATATCGCCAAACCGTCCGATCTCATTCCCGAATTGCAGGGACGGTTTCCGATTCGCGTGGAATTAAAGAGTCTTACCGAAGAAGATTTCGTAAAGATCCTGACACTTCCGCAGAATGCACTTTTAAAACAATACACCGAGCTGTTAAAAACAGATGGCGTGGAGATCTCCTTTGCGGACGATGCGATCGATGCCATAGCCCGCATTGCGACGCAGGTGAATGAGGAGGTGGAAAATATCGGCGCCCGGCGGCTCCATACCATCCTGACATCGCTGCTGGACGATATTTTGTTCAACGCACCGGACAAGATCGAATCAAAAAAAATCACCATCAACCGCCTGACGGTAGAATCAAAACTCAGCGCGATTACCAAAAACCGAGATATGAGCAGATATATACTCTAATCGATGCGGTTGATCATTTTTGTGAAAAACACAAATCCCCGGTGCACCGGGGATTTTTCATTTACACTCCAACGAGCAGTCGGTCTCCGAGTTTTTTCGGCAACCCTGCCGCGATTATTTTTTCTCGCGCCTTCTGTACATCGTATTCAACCCGGATGTGTTCTACCGACCATTCCACGGAATCGAAGAGAACAAAGCATCCCCTTCTGTCACCATCCCGCGGCTGACCGACACTACCGACATTCACAATCGAACGGACGTCACGCGAAATGGCGGATTGACTCCCATTGACGTTGAAGATCACCGGCCGGTGTGTGTGACCTACAAAACATATCGGCTGCGAAAACGAGCGAAAACTTCCGGCGGTATCCGAATGATAAATCAAATAATGGAATTCTTCGGGATGGTCCGGCGAGCTGTGCACGAACAGTGCATCCGACTCTTCAATAGTGAACGGCAAACCCCGGAGAAATTCAGCATTGTCTTTCGCCAGTCTCTCCCTATTCCATAATACCGCTGCCTTGGCGGTGTCGTTGAAATCGTCGACCGGCAAATCACCGGAGACAGCCTGATCGTGATTTCCGAGAACAGCCGGAATCGAATGCCGGCGGAACAAATCAACGCATTCATTCGGTTCTGCGCCGTACCCCACAATATCGCCGAGACAGATGATTCTGTCCGGCCGCAGAGAATCAATCCTGTCGAACACGGCAGTCAATGCATCGAGATTCGAGTGTATGTCGGATATTATAGCGGTTTTCATAGAGTGATCGAATTAATGTACTGTTTTTTCCCTCACCGCTCTATGTTTAATTTTTGGGATGAGGGAATTTTTTCGTAGTTTGAACAGGCCGTATGCCATCCGTTCCGTTTCACCATAGATACTTTTACGACAATGATAAAAAAAACCCTCAATGCACGACTCAAGAAAATTAAATTACTCGTATCCGATGTCGACGGCGTCCTTACGGACGGCGGTGCGTATTATTCGGACAACGGCCTGCATCTGAAGAAATTCAACATCCGTGACGGCATGGGCATGGTGCTGCTGCGGAAGGCAGGATACAAGGTCGCCATCGTCACCAGCGAAAAAACGAAGCTGGTAGAACTACGGGCACAGCGGCTGCAGATTGACGACATCCATCAAGGAGTCATCAACAAAGTGGAAGCGGTTGAATCACTCATGCAGAAATATTCCCTCGAGTGGGATGAGGTTGCGTTCATCGGCGATGATATCAACGATATTCCGGTGTTGAAAAAAGTCGGCTTCGCCTCTGTCCCCGCCGACGGTACGTCGACCAATAAACGCACGGCACATTATGTCACACACGCCGCCGGCGGCAACGGGTGCGTTCGCGAAGTGTGCGATCTGCTCCTCGGTTTGCACTACAAAGGCGACGCGATTACCGAACTATGGCTGAAGAAATTATAACAGATTCGTCCGTCATGGATACCCGTTCAGGAATGGATTTTCGCTGCCAATGAAGAACGTTCTCTTTATCACATACTTCTGGCCCCCTTCCGGCAAAGCGTCACTCCACTGGCCGCTTTTTGTCATTAAGCATTTGCCGAAATACGGTTGGAATCCAATTGTGATCACCGCGGACGAGGATTCCTTTTCGCATAAAGATCCATCGCTGCTCCGTGAGATCGATCCCGGCCTCACAGTCGTTAAAACCGCGGCCAACGAACCGTTCAATGTCTATCGGAAATTTCTTGGTAAGAAGTCCGGATCCCCGCTGATTGCCTCCGAATCGATCTCGATGGAGAATCACGATTGGAAACATCGTCTTGCGATATGGATCAGGATGAACCTTTTTGTTCCCGACGCACGGATTGGTTGGAATTTCTCCGCTCTCTCCGGCGCGCGATCAATCGTCTCTGCACAAAAGATCGACGCGATCGTTTCGATCGGTCCGCCGCACAGCGCGCACCTGATCGGCAAAAAATTAAGCGCACAGTACACCATTCCGCATATTCCCGTCCTCATCGATCCATGGGTCGATATTGTGTATTACAAAGGATTCCATCGGAGCAGGCCGACACTCCTGCTCGACAATTATTTTGAGCGAACGACGCTGGAGCAGGCACAACAGATCGTCTTCGTCACACAAACTACCCGACAGGATTATATCGATAAATATCCCCGCATCAAGGAGAAGACACACGTGCTGTATTGGGGATACAACGAAGAGAATTTCAAAAACATCACAGCGGCAGAGTCCGGTGCCGATGAAGTGCTGCTGCATGCGGGTAATATCTTCGATTATCAAAATCCGGCGGGATTATGGAACAATGTCGCTGCAGAGATTGCCGGCGGGCGGCGATTGCGGATTCGATTTATCGGCACGGTGGGACCGCTGATTAAGCGGGCAATCGACGAGGCCGGCCTCTCTCCACATACGGAGTATAAAGGTTTTCTGCCGTACCATGAAGTGGTGCAGGAAATGATAGACGCCCGTTATTTATTGGTCTGCGCAACGGAGAAGCGGCATGTGCCGGGAAAATTATTTGAGTATCTCAGGGCCGGAAGGCCGATCATCGCATTCGGTGACGATAACTCGGAAGTCGAAGGAATTATGCAACAAACAGAGGCCGGAATCTTGCTTCCGTACAATTACGACCGGCCGGATATTTTCAAGCGATTGTCTTCTATTGCTCCCCGTCCCGAAGGGGCGAAACAATTCAGCAGGGAGCGAATTGCGAAACACCTTGCGGCAATTTTAAATTCGATCGGTCGGCACTGATCTGCACTGCATCACACCGCAGGATTTTTCTCTCCTAAAACGCATTCATCGTCTCAATCACTCTGATCACTTCTTCTTTTGTATGACAGAACGAGATCGGCAGACTCAGCGTCGTCGCATGGATCTCGGCAGAGATGGGAAAATTCTGATTTCCCAGGATGTCCTTCATCGCTATTTGTTTGTGCGGGGGTACGGGGTAGTGTATTTCTGTTTTTATCTCATGTTTGAGAAGATACTCTTTCAATGCGTCACGTTTCGGATGACGGATATTGTAGATGTGAAACACATCGGAATAATCCGGATGGACTACCGGCGTAATGAAATCCGATTTTAATCCCTCCTGGTATAATGCGGCCAATGTTTTCTTATGGACGGTGATGGCGTCGAGGTGGGAAAGTTTTACCGAGAGAAATCCCGCCTGCACTTCATCCAGCCGGGAATTGTACCCCACCACGTCGTTATAATATTTCTTTTCCGATCCGTAATTGCGAAGCATACGGATCGCTCTTGCAAATTCATCGTCGTCTGTAATTACCGCGCCGCCGTCGCCGAGACAGCCGAGATTCTTTGTCGGATAAAAACTGAACGCCCCGTGCCCGAACGTACCGGTCATTCTCCCTTTATACTGCGCCCCGTGGGATTGTGCACAATCCTCGATCACCGTCAGCCGATGTTTCTTTGCTGTCGTCATAATCGGATCCATGTCGCACGATTTTCCGTACAAATGCACGACCATAATCGCCCGTGTTTTTGATGTTACCGCCGTTTCGATCTTCTCTGGGTCGATATTGTAGGTGCGGATATCGGGTTCGACCAGCACCGGCGTCAGATTATTCTGGAGTATCGAGAGGATTGTGGCGATATAGGTGTTGGAAGGAACGATGACTTCGCTTCCCGGTTCGAACTTCAGTGCACGAAGAGAGAGTATCAGCGCATCCAATCCGTTCGCCACGCCGATACAGTGACGAGAAGCATTGAAACGGGCAAACTCCTCTTCGAAACGTTTGACGGCATTTCCGAGAATAAACCACCCGCTGTCTAACGTGGCATCGAACGAGCGCCGGTATTCGTCAAAAAATTTCTCGTTTGCTTTTTTTAGATTTTCGTATTCAATCATGGTATTCGGGTCTTTCAGCGGATTGATCGCCGCAGGAAAGTATGCTCTTAGGTGTACGGTTCGTAGATATAATCCTTTGCATCGAAAGGTTCCGATGCAAACACAAGGAACACGGCATCCGCAGTAAAATGGTGCATGGTATGCCAGTCGTGCGGTTCAAGAATCAGGCATTTGCTCGGGTGATCGAGTATGAAATCTTCCTTCGTGGTCCCATCGTTATTGGAAACGATGCAACTTCCGTGCACGCAAATGCACGCCTGACGTGTTTTGTGATGACGGTGACCGCCGCGAACGGAATCGTCCACACCATAGATATAAAATGTCCTCTTCACCGGAAAGGGAATATCCTTCTCGATAACAGTAAGATTTCCCCGCTTGTCAGAATGCGTCGTTAATGGTATTAGGTAAGCCATACGGGTTTGGTCGTGACGATAATGTGTAAACTCAAATGATTCATTGCAGGTCTTTCAATGGATAGATATGATAAATGCCGGACATTTTCCGAAAAAGGTAAAGAATCGGTGTTTTCCAGGAAAATCTATTCGTTCCGGCGCCATGCGGATCGAATGACGGATCAATCGATGCAATTTCTCTTTTTGCCTCATCCAGCCGGGAAAAATACGGTTTGTACAGAAGATTTTTTACCTGATCCGACAACTTCCTGCGTCCTAATTCTACCGTTCCGTCGATAAAAAACCGCACATAGTGGTAATGATAAAAAATTACGGGGAACTCTTTTCCCGTTTTCTTTTCCTTTCCGAATAATCTACCATTTTTTTCAAAGACATCATACTGTTGGATGTTCCATGCTGCCATACCGCCGCCGGGATGCTGCAATTCATGCACTCCCGAAAACCGTTCCGGCCAATCATCGAGATATTTTTGATCGCCAAATTTGCCATCTTCAAAGCGCGCATAACACCATTCAATACACCGGTCTCTCCACCAGCGCAGAGCGGTCAATCCCCGTTCATCGTTCCTGATCGACACATATTGGACGCAATACTTTCCCGTCTTTGCTTCTTTATTATATTGCGGCGAATAGCGGTGTTCGGTAATCACGATCGAATCGCCGTTCATTTCATCAAACAATGTTTTGGGCGATTCGAAGAAGAGCATGTCCGCGTCGAGATATGTGCATATGTCGACATTATACCGCTGAAGCACAAACAATATGCTTGATGATGTCGATGTCCAGCAATATTCGGCACGGGATCGGATGGATTTCACAGACAACAACGCTTCGTCTTCAAATTCCTGCAACGAAATCACTGTCGCATGCCGCAACTGCAATCCATTCAACACTGTTCTGCTTCTCTCATCAAATGCGAAGATGTACAAATGGAATGTGTCGCAGACTCGTTCCAGGGATCGGTACAATGCCAATCCACGGGAGAGATAATTGGAATCAAATAACGTACAAAAATTATGCATCCTTCACCTTCCTGGCAAGGATGACATTGTCCAGATAGAGATCCTCATTTGACGGAAGGACCCACGAGACAACGATGCCGATCAGTGTCCAGGGAGCAATGAGTACGGTGTTCAGACATTGGCGAAGGACAGGATTTTGAACATACGTCTTCTTATAAATATATTCATTCACCAGTTGAAATATTACCCCGGCATTGGGAACGCTCTTGATGTGACGGATCACCTCAAAACCGTGGTGGTGCAGCACATGATGCAAGCCGAACGACGTATACCGTGCATAATCATGCGGTTGCTCGTGTTCATCCCAGACGAACGGAACGGTCAATAAAAATTTTCCCCCCGGTTTCATCACACGATTAATCTCTGTAAGAAATTCGGATGGATTGAAAACATGTTCAAAAACCTCGTTGGCCAGCACAGAATCAAATTCATGGTTGCCGAACGGAAGACGGCTGCCGTCATAGAACACATCGGCTTTTGATGTGGTGCGGCTCCGTTTCGTATCGATCTCAACACCGATATATTCTGTTACCGTCAGATATGGTTCGTACGGCTTAGTACCGCACCCCACGTCCAGCAACTTTCCTGCGAGATCTTTTCCCGCCACACTCATCGATGTGAACAATCCCCGCCGGGAGAAGTAAAAGGGATTGGTAAAAATCCCAAGTATTCCCGGATTAAATTGCTCTTTTTTAATCAGCCGTGCTACGAACGACATGTGCGCCTCACGAAAAATTATTATAATCCTCGATGCGCTGCGCCGCCAGCGTCTTCCAGCTGAATTCACGGTGCACTTTCTCTATACCGACGGCGGAGAATTGCTTTCGCAGAGCCGGCGATTTCATCTGCAAAATCTTTTCCGCAAGATCATCTGCATTCCCTTCGTCATACAAAAAGCCGTTCCCGTCGACCCGCTCGGTGACATGGATTTTGTTGCTGACAATGATCGGCACACCGCACGCTGCCGCATCGAGTTGTGAAGTGGATTCTTCCCGCGGCCATACACCGATATCCGCAATACGGTAATATTTCGGCAAGTCTCTGACCGTGACGAACGGATGGATATAACATCCTTGTTTGCTCCGGATATACTCAACTTCACTTTCCGTTCCATTGCCAAGAAACAAGCCCCTGATCTTCTCCCCCCGACGCTGCAGAATCTCCACGGCATCCGCAAGCAGTTGCGGATTCTTTCCCGGTGAGAACCGTCCCGTGTAGATGCACACGATCTCGTCCTGCCCGAAACCGAGAGAACGACGCAACGCCTCCCTTTCGTCGGCCAGCACGGCGGAATTGGGCGGACAGAACAAGTCCGTATCGACGCCGAGGGGCTGGATCTTGATCTTTTTTTTGGGCACATGGTACAGCGATTCGACGATCTCCGCTGCATCCGGTGCAATGGGATAACAGATTGCTGTCATGTCGTTGACCACGGAGAGCTGCGCATGAAACCTGTAGACCATCGACCGCACGCGTTCCTTCCAGCTTCTTTGGTTATTCACACGCATCACCGATGCATGCAGATGGGATTCGGTGAAGATCTTTTTCTCCACGGATCGTGCAAACAGTGCGGCGTCGAACGTTGTCGGCTCATCGATCAGGTTTACCACTTGGACGATATCCGGTTGCAGCTGCTGCAAATATTCACGCAGATGATGGATGCGAATACCGCTGAAGCGGAACGGATTGATGGCGGAAAACTTATCTTCGGTGAATTCCAATCGGTGCAGCGTGAAACCGTCTACCGGTTTCACGCACGTCTGCGTGATCGCCGGCCCGAGATGCTTGCGATAGGTTTTTTCGTACATCGGTGAGTTGAAATACACCTGGGCAGTTGAAGAGATCACATGGACGTCGTGCCCAAGTGCTGCGAGCGCTTTGGGAAAAAAGTTCTCCGAATATCCCATGCTTTCGGAGAACCAACTGGTGATGACGGCGATTTTCATTGGATGCTCTTTACCGAACCGCTCGCGTTCGGACGGTGATGTTTTTTGACTGCAAGCAGCGTCATGGAAAAATGTTTAATATAGGGAACGGCGCCATACACTTTCCGCACATCCCAAGAGTCGGGAGTCAATAATCGGACGGCGTCACCGTAATACTCTGTTTCCACATTATCAAAAACCAGCATCCCGCCTGTTTTCACCTTCGGGATGGCGTGAGCACAGCATGAAGGCCGCGCCCTGCCGTCGACGATTACGACATCGAACGATTCCTCGGCATATGCATCGATCGAAGTGACATATCGTTCGAAATGTTTCCCTTTCGAATCGGCATCATCGGAGATATAATGCCCCGGATGGGATTTCAGTTTGATCCCGAAATCGGGATCGGCATCCGGTTCAATCAGAAAATACCGGATATTGGTGATGCCGCTCTGTGCGCAATAGTCGTTAACCATTTCCTTCATGAAAGAAAGAATTCTTTTTCCATTGTGAATGATCATAACGACGATTCTTTCCGAGCAGGGAATTATTTCTTTTCGAGCTTGTATATTCCCAACATCTGGAAGAGATTGGGAAACGACTGCATTAAAATATTCTTCACCGGATTGGGGGAATGATCCCATCGATTTTCGACGATCCGAAGCCCGCCGATATGGTTTACCAGTTCATGAAAATCGGTCAGTGAAAGCTGATGGATGTGGCCGGTGGAGTACCATGCATAATCAAACAGCATCCTTCTGGGCATTCTGCCGTTGCACAGCAGGTCGATCCGATTCCTCCAGAAAGCGAAGTTCGGGAATGAGACGATCTGGTATTGTGCAATGCGTTTCATCTCCCGCAACAGTACTTCCGGATACATCACCATCTGAATGGTCACATTACAGATTGCGACATCGAATTCGTCGTCGCGAAATGGCAGCGGCCGGTCGATACTCCCCAGAAGCGCCGTCAAACCACGTTGCCGGCATAGGGCTACCCCGGATTCCGAAATATCCATTCCCGTTCCGGTGACATGCTTCTGATCGACCAGTCGTGAGAGCAGTGCGCCGTTCCCGCAGCCGAGGTCCGCAACCCGACAGTTCGCTGCAACCATGTCGATGATAGCGGCGTACTCTGTCCGTTCCTGGTCGGGGAACCGGGAATAATCGTAATCACGATTATCATTATAATGAGGATGATCGAGCATAAGGATCTATTTCGAGAGTTTTGTCAATAATACGGTAACAATCCGTTCTGCCGTGCGTCCGTCCCATCGCGTGGGGATACCACCCTCTTTCCACTTGCCGCTGATGATCTTTTTCATTTGTACGGGAAGGGCGCGGATGTCTTTCACCAGAACATTTGTTCCGACCTCGACGGTCTCCGGTCGTTCCGTGTTTTTCCTCAATGTGATACAGGGAACATGCAGTACAGTCGTTTCTTCCTGTATCCCACCGGAATCGGTGATCACGCCGATGCTGTTTTGCACGAGGAACATGAAATGCAGATAGCTTTGAGGAGTGACTGTGAGAATATTCCGGAAAGAGGTATTGGAATTTTTCAGTTTGTTTTCGGTGCGCGGGTGAATAGGGAAGACGACCTTCATATCACCGCAATGTCTGTCGATTGCTGTAAGGATTGGGATTAATGTATCCTGATCGTCCACATTGCTGGGCCGGTGCAGCGTCAGGACCCAGTACATTTTCTTTTTCAGCATATACTGGTCCCAGAATTCGGGCGGCGTGAACTTGTCTTTATGCTGTGTGAGAGAATCAATCATGATGTTCCCCACAAAGAAGATCCTCTTTTTCTCGACTCCGCTGCGCAGTAGGTTGGTGTTTGCATATGCTGAAGTCGTGAAGAAATAATCCGCCAGGGCATCGGTGACCATGCGATTGATCTCTTCCGGCATGGAGAGGTCGAATGAACGAATTCCCGCTTCGATATGGATGAGCCCTGTGTTCAGTTTCTTTGCCACCACGCTGCAGGCCAGTGTCGAGTTCACGTCACCGACAACCACTACGTAATCGGCCGGATGATTGATGAGTTCTTCCTCGAACTTCATCATAATATGCGCCGTCTGCACCGCCTGCGATCCGGAGCCGACACCGAGATTGGTATGGGGGTGCGGAATATTGAGTTGCTCGAAGAACGTATCGCTCAACTGTTTGTCGTAATGCTGTCCGGTATGGACGAGGCGAAACCGGATCGACTTTCCGGCACGTTTTTGTATCGCATGGACTAACGGCGCAATTTTAATGAAATTCGGCCGGGCGCCGGCAATGATCGTAATTTTCATAAGCATTTAGATGTTTAAACAATTGTGTTGCCGATAAAATATCGTCGTGCAATTTTCATGTGGTACGATCGGCAATAAACCATAAAAGTCGAGCCGCAAGAAACCGCGCTCTTTCAAAAAATGCATTGAAGTAGCATATTCGATGAGTTGCGTATTGTCGAAAACGATTACTCCATCCGGAGCTAATTTTCGGACAGCGGTCTGGACGCAGTTGTTACGATCCCTTCCATCGATGATAACGATATGATACTCTTTTTCCTCGTTCAAGATCTCCTTGCTGTAAGTATCGGAATCATCAAGCGTTCTAAACAGTACGACGGCGTTGACGGGAAGCCGCTCCGTGATCTTTTCAACCCATCCCTTATCGTGATCGACGGATTTTATTGAATGAACTTTCTCTGCATACCACAGCGTTGAGTTGCCGCAGCCAAATTCAAAGAGATCCAATTGTTTTGTCAGCCTGGGTTCGATGAATCTGATGAATGGATACGAACACCACGGAATCGGCCTGCCTTGATTGTCCACAGATTCTTTTAGATGAAAGCTAGTAAGCCAACCTGTCTCATTGAGATATTTACCACGCCAAACAATTTGCAGAGGTCCGGCGATGTGGAAAATATTGAGAATATTCCAAAAAATGTTTTTTATCAATTTCATATTATTCTTCGTCTTGCATTGGACGTTCCTTTTATTGAATAGAGAGTAAAAAATCATGCCGCACGAAGACCAGTGTACTGAACGTTTTAGCAATCAGCACATACCCTTTCGAATTCAGAAATCGGTACGATTCAAGATCCAGAAACGTCGAAATATCCTTTTGCTGATCCTCCACCATCACAACATTGGGGTGGACTCTCTCCCAGTCGTTCGTCTTCAAAACTTCCAAATCCAAGCCTTCAACATCAATATCCAAAAAATCAATTTCCGCTGGCAAAGTAACGGCAGATAAAACGTCGCGAAGAGGAAGCGTGGGAACTTTCGTTGTTCCGACAAATGTAACCCATGGCACATTCTTGCGCTGTTGGTACATTTCTTCGGAGAATGTATTGATCGCAGATTCTTCGAACATATAATAGGTAAGTTCGTCTTTTTTTCCCGAAATGCCTATGTTGATATTTATGTCGCGTTTCCGCAACGAATTGAACTTCTTTATATTGTCCGGACTTGCATCAATATTCACCCCGCTCCATCCTCGTTGATAGAAATAGTATGTATTGGAATTTATTTTCGGATGATAGCAGCCTACATCAATATAGAATCCGTTTTTTTTGTAGTTGAACAATTTCGCAAGAATCAGGTCCTCTCCTTCACCGGAGTAAGTTGTCGTACTGCCTGGGAAATAATCCCGCTTAATTTCGTGCAATGGTTTCCAAATGAACGGCGGCAAAAGTTTTTTCCAATATCCCATATTGTTCTTAACGAATTGAAAATTTATAGAATGTTGTCAGTCCCAATATCATCGCCTTAAAATTCTTCCTCGTTTGCGCAAAGAGACCGTCAAAGATAAATATTGTAGTAATAAATCCAAGATGAGCGGCCATAACAGATCCGTACATCCCAAATTGTTGTATGAGGAAATAATTTGCAGTGATGTTGACCGTCATTCCAGAAACGGAACAGATCAAAGCATGACGAAAGAGATTTTCGGTGGAAATAAAGATGCTCCTGGCAACACCGTAGAATGTATAGAACCTGATCCATATAAGAAAGGCTAATAATGTGGAAGATGCCTCAAACTGTTCTCCGTACAACAAATGTATGATCGGACCGCTCAACAAGGATATCGGCAATATGATGGAAACGGAAATAATGAACATCAGCCTGTACAGATTCGTCAGCCGCTTAAAATATTCCTCTTCACTCCATTCCTTCGTCCGGACGATTACCGGATAGACGGAACTCATGATGATCATCGGCAGGAATCCCAGCGGTTCCGAAATTTTTTGCGCGGCGGCGTAATAACCGACATCGCTGTTCGTTAAAAATTGACCGATCATGACCTGATCGATGCGCGTCTGGGCAAAGACAGCGAGGTCCGAGATAATGATCGGCCAGCTGTTGATGATGAGCGACCGCGCCCTGTCGAATTTGAAACTCCATTGGCGGACAGAGAAACCGTTCCGCCGGTACATGAACACCAACCCTGCCGCTGCCACAACCAGTTCGACGGATGTCAGAATGACAAAGACAAATATTTCCGCGTAAAACAGTATCGCCAGGATCTTCAGTATGCTCAGCAAAAAGAACGCCGTGTTGCGCGCATACACGGTATATTTCGAGATCACTTGCGACTGGAACCAATAATCGATCACATCAAACGCCTGGAAGATCAATCCCATTGATGAGATGACCACCAACACCTGCGTCACCGTATCGTCCGGACGGACAAGGAAGATACCGATGACGGCAAATGCAACGGCAGAACCGGCCCCGGCTAATCGTAATCCGAACGCGGATCCCAGAATCTCGTCCTTCTGCGACGGATCGCGGACGATGTCCCGGATGACGATCGCATCCATGCCCAGCACCGCCAGCGGCGAGAACATTCCGACGAATGCCAGCGCATAACTCAACACGCCGTTATTCTCCGGTCCGAGATACCGCGTCAACCACGCGTTCACGAATACTGCTCCGAACAACCTCACGATTCTGTCGGCCGACAGCCACGTGAGGTTTGAAAGCGTTCGCTGCAGTGTTGGGGAGAAATTAAACGGCATTGTTCGGTGTGTTAGTGACGTTGTGAACGAATCGCGATGATGCCAAAAAATGCCAATCCGCCCAGGACAAGAATGTTAAGCCACAAACTGAGATTCTTCCCCAGCGTGAATCCCTCCGGTTCAAAGACCATCGTCAGGACATGTTTACCCTCGGGAACAATGACACCGCGAAAGAGATAGTTGATACGATGGATCGGCGTTTCGGCCCCATCCAGATATGCTTTCCACCCTTTGGGATACCATGTCTCGCTGAGAAAGAGAAGGTTGTTTCCGGTTGCGGCGACACTCATTTCCAACTCCTGCATTCCGAAACGGTTGAACGATACCTGCGCCGAGGGTCCCGGAGGATCGATCGGCACTTTTGGATCTTCCATAAGGAATGCCATCTTCATAGGATCAAAATTTATCGCTTTAATGTTGTTCAAGATTTCTAAACCCGTCGCCACTTCATAGCGCTCGACAAAGAATGCTCGGGGTAAAGCGGCACGGTTTAATAAAACAAATTTACCGTTCCCGCCAAAGACCGGTGCGACGATCTGGTTCGAATCCGGCCGGTCGGATATGATATACTTTACATTCATCAATCCCCACAACAACGGATTCCCCATTCCGACGACATCAAAAGCATCCTGTATCTGACGCATTTTCGTCCCCGAATAGCCGTACGCACTCTGGATTCTCCAGTACGCCAGCGTATTATTGTACGGCGGCTGTCCTTTCTCGAATTCCAGCGTCCTGTACAGCGAGGTATCGCTTTTCAGATACGTCACATACGCCGGTGTGGTGAAATAGTCCTTCGCCTGCTGGCGGTGATGGGTTTCCATCGGCCGGTAATTCACTCGCCAGAGATCGAACAATACCACCGTAACGATACCAACGGTGAAAACGGAGATGCTAAGCCTGCCGATTTGATAGGCATAGACGATTCCCAATGCCACGGCGATCAACAGAAATCCCATCATGATATCGACAGACACCATTCCGAGAATGATCTTATGCAGTTCGGTCAGTACTACCTGGTTGTTGCCGTACGATCGGGATAATGCACCGACGATCTCCTCTTGAGAAAAGAACATGCTGTAGAGAGACAGAAACACATCCTTTACCGCGAATGCTACGACAAAGAGTCCCCCTGAGGCAATGAGAGCATACTTTAAAATCCGCTGACGCTGCGGATTTTTTTCGGCCATGTCGTTCATCAATGAACTGATTCCGTATCCGGCAAGTACGGGGATAAATACCTGTACAAGGATCAGCATCATTGACGGAATACGGAACTTATTGAACATAGGGAAATAATTGAACATAAGATCATAGATCAGCGGCAATTCCCTCCCGAAAGAAATGAACAATGCTATGACGATCAGCACCAGGGCATATTGCACAAACGGATCTTTCCTGTTCCTCCAAAAACCGATCCCGGCAAGGACCAGAATGACAATCCCCATGTATTGCGGTGCGTCGGTGAACGGCATGTTCCCGACGTACGTGTTCAACCGCGTCTCCTGGTTTTGCGTCAATGTTCCGCTGTAAGTGTACCATCCGAAGCCGTGCGACGACGGGATGACAAATGTCAACATCTCTCCCGGAGAGAATGACCAACTTGTTGCATATTCATAATCCAACCCGCCGTCACCGGTCCCTTTCTCGTGTGTCTGCGATGAAGCGACGATCGGATCGGAACCCCGCATAGAAAATTCCGAGTATTCCAATGTGGAGAGATATTGATCTCCCGTCATGGCAAAAGCCAGCACTGTGGCGACGGCAAAGACGATTCCGGACCGGAGAATGCCGATAACCGGCTCTTTTTTCACCGCCGCGCGGACCAGGAAAAAAAGATAATACAATCCGATCGCAAAATAACAATAGAAGATGATCTGGAAATGGCTGGGGAGAAACATGAAGTGGATGAGAACAACCAATGCCAGTGAGAGGGCAGTGTTAAACCTCTCCCGCAATCGCTCCAAAACAAGGAAGATAAAAGGAAAGAATGCAATCACCGGCACTTTCGTCATATGACCGACCATCACCAGAATGATGATGAATGTCGAATGCATGATCGCGAGTGCCGACACCAGCGCCGCAATCTTATTCCGCACTTTTTCGTGAACGAACAGATAGATGCCGATGCCAAGAATAAAATAATAGAACAATCCCCATCCCACTTCGGGATTATTGATCACGGCGCCAAAATAGACCGATGCCTTATTGATGATCAAACCGGTGACATCGAAGTATCGTTCTCCATGGACCATAAGACTGGCATAGCCGGGCATGCCGCAGAAGATGTACGGATTCCAGAGCGGAAACACTCCCTGATCCTCGGCGTCGGTGATCAGGGTCTCGAAACTCTTTGAGGCGATAGTGTCGGCAGCGACAAAAACCCGGCTTTCAAAGACCACCTCGTGAAAAAAGATGATTAACGAAAGAAATATGACCAGTATTGATACGGCATGCTGATATCTGACCGGTATCAATGGGGATTCAGATTTCGGTTTGCCGACTTTCTCTTTTTTCACGGTACTCATAATTATCCAATTCTATTTGAGCATTGCAACGATTGATGGTCAAAATATGATAAAATTAGGAGAGTTACAAAATGAAAAAGCCTCGATAGACGTATCGAGGCTTTATATCTTCGAAGCGAATCATTGCCTCCGTTGAGAGGAGTACCATTTGCTGTCAGTGCGCCGGATAAAAATCATACGACCTTTACCCACCCCCATGCGCTCGGTTGCACATTAATTACTCATTCAGATGTGCGATTCCTATCTTCCACTCGCCCGACAACGTAATTCCCGTATAAAATATTTTCAACTCACGCCCAATGGTGGTAAGAAATGGATAGACTATGCCGCCGCCAGCCCAATTGTTTGTGGTATGCAATTTCGTAAAGATGGGATTTCCAATATACTTTTCCCAGTCGACGCCATTTCTCGATGTTGCATAACCAAAAGATATTCGTTCATAACTATACGGATCATCATTGGTGTAAATCATTTTATAAATGTTGTTCACCTTTACAATAGATACCCATGAGATATCGCCGACTTCCCATGATTGCGTTGCGGTCATAATCGGAGAATTGGAATATCGTCTCCAATACACTCCGTCGGAAGAGATTGCCAGACCGATCCTGTCGCCGCTGCAATAATACATATACCAAGATCCATTTACCTCTTCAACCTCTGATGCAACCATCATATTTTTTTCCCAATCAGCACTGTCGGTAAAAACCGGTGTCGGATATTTCACCCAATGCATACCATCGGAAGAAGTGGCAAGACCAACTTGGAAATGTTTATTGATGGCACTGTATCCTTGATACAACATCATATAAATATTCCCGACCTTAAACACCGGTCCCGGTCCTACTCCACCATCATCCCAGCGACCCGGACTTCCCACTGTTATTATCGGCACACTATCACCCCTGCTCCAATTGACACCATCATGTGATTCTGCGTATCCAACCGAACTGGGAATTGCATTATTTAAATAGTACATCCGGTACACACTTTCATCACCAAAGATCTTCGGTTGACCGACTCCACGAGCATCGAAGGATAATCCCAGTTTCGTGAGGACCGGATTGTTCCAATAGTCGATACATCGGACCGAAGAACTCCCCCAGACAATATTTATCTGAACCGAGCCGACTCCTGTCGTTACGGGATTGAGCGTGACATTCACTTGAGATACCGTACTTTCAAAAACAGTCACATCGGATTGCCCTGTATACAACACCGTCCCAAATTCATTTTTCGCATCGATCTTTACCGACCAAATGCCAACGGCTATTCGTTCAAAAATGATCGATGACGGAGACTCATCGTCGATATTTATGGTTTGTTCGAGTGCCGCGAAATCCGTTCTGGACAATGTTGTAGTGATTGTTTTTACACCGGCAGGTGCATTCTGCTTATCAAAAGTAAACAGAAGATTTCCGGAAAATTCTTGTGCATGAGTAGAATTTGCGGGGTTTTGATTTTGGCATCCGGTAATGAACAATAAGCAGACGAAAAGAACCAAAGAAGTTTTCATGGTATGTCCTTGCGTGTCGGTAGAAATGTAAAACACATTGTCATTAGTAGCAAGGTATTAAATGGACTCTCTGGGTATATCAAAACATTGCTAATCGCCATGCGAATTCCTATATTTTGACAAATTTCGGATGATTCTCCAATATAGATATCGATAACGTATTGTCATTGTGAAAGAAAAAAAATTTACCATATTTCTTTTTTCCGTGCTCTTCGCTTTTTTAGTCTGGATCTCCGTCAATCTGGGGAATACGTTTCAAACTACCCTCGAACTTCCGGTTACTATTGAACATCTGCGACCCACGCAGGCAATTGCTTCGCCCCTGCCGAACAGCATCACACTGCGGATTCAGGGAACCGGATGGCAATTGGTCAATGCGATGCTCTCTCCCAGCATACATTATATGATCGATTTCAGCTCGATGTCCAGGAGGGATACCCTGTTCACATTCAGGAATCTTGCCGAAAGAATCAATCTGCCGCCGGAGATCGTTGTGTTTGAAACGTCTCCGGAAACGGTCTTCGTACGGCTCGATCAAAAGATATCAAAAAGTGTTATTGTGGAACCGAAAATAACGGCACAATTCAGGGAAGGATTTGGCATGGTCGGGAAAATACGGACGGAACCTGACAGTATTGTCGTGACGGGAGCCCGGGCATTGTTATCGGATTTCCTTGTATGGAATACACGACCGTTGACAATCAATGATATCAATACTCCGGTATCGGTGGTCATACCGCTGGTGGATTCGCTGTCGAACGAAATTACTCTTTCCCATACCTATACGAAAGTGTTCTTCGACGTTCAACCGATTGCCGAACGGACGATCGACAATATTCCGGTGGAGGTGAATCAGGTTCCCGGCAACCGGAGTGTCGTTTTGATCCCTCCGACCGTTTCAGTTATCATTCGATCCGGCGTGAATGCCATAACACCGCTTCAGGAAAAGGACTTTTACGCTTACATAGACTACAAGTCGATTCTTCTCGACACCAGCGGATATGTGCAACCGGTCATCCACGGCCCGGATAACATACAGATCGTTCAGCAAATTCCCGACCGAATCCAATATGTAGTGCGGAAATAAAAAAAGCCGGAAATTTATCCGGCTTTTTTAAATTTACGATTGTCCTACGGACTAAAAAGCTTTATTGAGTCTAAAATACACCGCCACCGGCGCACTCTTATCGGTTCGCCATGCAAATCCCAACCGTGCATCACCATTATTCGTGCTCAGAGCAAAACCGACATCCGATTTTATCGCATTAGCGTTAAACGCATCAAATCCTTCGTGAATTCCGTACTTTGTCGGAACAAAGACGGTCGCACCGGCATCTCCGAATAAAATTACATCGAGAAATCCCGGCCAGATAAATACCTCTTCAAGCACATCCCCGTTTAATTGATATTCGAGATTTCCCAGTATCATTCGATTTCCGGTGAATTCCTTGTATCCGAACGCCGGCATTGTATTGGCGCCCCCCAGCTCAAAAAGACGCTGCGCAATGGGCATCCCCTCCAATGTACCGACACGCACTCTGGCACTGATTCGATCGTCATCGGAGATCGATTGGTACCGCCGTACATCGATCAACGCATGTGTAAAGTTGAAATCTCCTCCGATTTCACTCCCGGCATATTCCCCCTTAGCGTAGATATCCCACCCGAGCATTTGACGCCGATATTTTTCAACCGTACTGAGCCCCGCCGTCATGCTGACACTGCGCATCGTTCCTTCGTTCACCAGGGGATTCGAACGGAATGTGCGTCCGCCGAACAACGACCAATGGGCATTTTGCGAGAGAGACGAATACCGGTCCATATGATACCGCACATCGATCAGCGTCGAAACATCTCCCTCTTTGGTGTACCGTGCGGTGTGGACAGAGTATCCTTCCCGTTGGTAATAATCCCTGAAATCTTCATGGAACAATAGGGCGGCAAGATTGTTCTCGCCAAGGCTCATGATCCATTCATCTTTTGTATCCGTCAGACTGTGCGCTTCTCCGCCGAACTCATAGAGTCCCGACGACGTCGCAAATTGTCTATCCAGTCCCAACTGCATCCGCCATTTATGAGAGGCAAAACCGTACCCGAATGAACCGTATCCCGACAGAGATCTGCTTCCATCCCAGTAATATTCTTTCGATGTACCGATTCCGAAAAAGAATCCTTCCACACGGTTGTATCGGAACAAGAAATTATCATGATCGTCACGTTCATACCATGTATACGGTTTAAATGAATAGGAATATCGTGCCCGTGAAGTTCTTTTCCGGCTGCGTGTGCTCTGTTTCGATGATTCTTCCGTGTATCCTTCGACAATGGAACCTTCCTCCTTGGTGATCGAACCGTTCATGGCTCGTGCATTACCGGTGATGTGTGCGGAATGTTTGAGGAGTATATCTCCGTTGACCACCAATATATCTCCGTTGACGGTGCCGCGGACAGTTAGCGTTCCGTTCTTGACGACCAGATCGCCTCTAATGGTGTCTTCTTCCGAAATATCGGTGTCTCCGTTAAACGTTAATGCATCGGAGCTCTTTTCCTGGTCCTGATCTTCTTCAATGATTGTATATCGGTCCCGAGAAAGGTCCCTCTCTTCGATTCCATCCAATCGTGTTTCTACTTGCTGGATGATATCATCCACCAGTCGGTTGACAAACTCTTCGGCTTGCTCTGTTTCGGTCTCGGTATATTCAAAACTTGGTGTGGAATCCTGTGCAGCAGATGTGGAAATGACGAGTAGGGTGACGATTAAGAGAGTCATAATTTCTTTCATTGTTCCTCCGATGTGAAAATGCCAATTTTTGTTACGATTTGAAGGGATAAAAGTTACAGAGTCAACTTTGAATAGAGAGACGAATTTTGTAATTTTTCCCTATGGACAATGGGAAAAAGCATGAAATTATCGATTAATATAGACCACATTGCGACATTACGCAATGCACGAGGTGGCGTTGAACCCGATCCTGTTGCAGCAGCGGTAATCTGTGAGTCAGCTGGGGCGGATGGCATTGTCGTTCATTTACGGGAAGATCGTCGGCATATCAGAGACAAGGATGTTTACGAGCTGCGTTCCACGGTAAAGACCAAACTCGATCTGGAAATGGGCGCCAATGAAGATATAATATCAATTGCGCTCACAGTGGTTCCCGATCTGATCACCCTGGTGCCGGAGAAACGACAGGAACTGACCACCGAGGGTGGGCTGGATGTCGTGTCGCAAAAGAAAAAATTAACGTCGGTAATCGAACGGTTTCATAAAAAGAAAATACCGGTCAGTCTTTTTGTCGATCCGTATAGGGAACAGATCGACGCATCGAAAGAAGTGGGTGCGGATATGGTCGAGCTGCATACCGGCGAGTATTCAGAAGCGAGTGATGAACGGGAAATAAAAAGATTACTGTCCGAAATTCGCATCGCTGCGGAGTATGGAAAATCTATCGGTCTGGGAATTAATGCGGGACACGGCTTGAATTACGTAAACGTCTCCCCCGTGGCACAGATGAGCACCATCGATGAAATGAGTATCGGTCATTCCATTGTGTCGCGGGCGGCGTTTGTGGGATTAGACCGTGCAGTACGGGAAATGATCGCTTTAGTAAAGGGGAACTGAAAAAAATCCGGAATGGATTCATTCCGGATTCAATTATCGCTCAATCGGTGATGCCAAGTTTTCGGATATCATCCCTCAACTGAGCAGCCTTTTCGTAATCTTCCTTTTCTATCGCTTCTTTTAATGCAGATTGCAGCTGTTCCAATTTCGTGGTGAATTGTTTGACCGGCGCTTCTGCCTGTTTCTTCGTTTCCTCTTCTGTCTCCTCCTCTTCGTCTTCGGAAACAATTCCTGCCTCCTGCAATACTTCTTCTTCCACATAGATCGGTGCGCCGAACCGTACGGCTAAAGCGATTGCGTCGCTCGGACGGGAATCGATTTCCTTTGTTTCGCTCACACCTTCAACGAACAACTTGGCGTAGAATGTACCGTCGCGCAATTCGCTGATGCAGACTTCGTTCAGCGAAACGGCAAACGTATCGATGACATTCTTCAACAAGTCGTGTGTCAGGGGACGCGGGGGCCTCATTCCTTCCAGTTCCAGAGCAATGGACTGCGCTTCGAACGCCCCGATAATAATCGGCAGTTTTCGTTTGCCGTTTGATTCCTTCAAAATCAATGCATACGCACCGGCACTCGATGGACTTGTTGATAATCCTAATATATCTACCTGAACCTTCTCCACTATTTCATACTCCTTTGTTCGGTCTTCACGATAATACTAAATACTACAGTGCGCAGCAAGGAGCCGCGTCACTTCCCGAGAATTTTCTTTATTTCGGCAGTTAATGCCGGAACCACTTCGAATGCGTCGCCGACAATGCCGTAATCGGCAACGGAAAAGATCGGTGCATCCTTGTCTTTATTGATCGCAACGATGCATTTCGACGATGACATTCCTGCGAGATGCTGCACTGCACCGGAAATTGCCACAGCGATATATAATGACGGCGATACAGTTTTGCCGGTCTGTCCGACCTGTTCGTCATGCGGCCTCCAGCCGGCATCCACCACGGCGCGCGATGCTCCGACGGCGGCGTTCAGCGCTCCTGCCAGTTCTTCGATCAATGCAAAGTGTTCCGGGCCCTTCAGTCCGCGGCCGCCGGAAACGATGACATCCGCTTCCGCAACATCTTTCTTGCCGCTCGCCTGCCGTACTTCTTTTACGACAACGCTGAAATCCGATTCGGTCAACGCGATGCTCTTTTTCTCGACTGCCGCCGCCGCACCGGTCGATTCTCCTGCTGTAAAGACATTCGGACGGAGCGTAAAGATCTTCACCGGAGTTTTCACTGTGACATCCACGAGACCCTTCCCCGCGTACACCGGCCGTGTTGCCGATATGGTTCCGCCATTACAATTGATCATAGTACAATCCGACGCGAGACCGGCCTGCAACTTCACCGCTACCCGCGGTGCCACATCTTTCCCAAATGCGGTTGCGGGGAGAAAAAGTATCTCCGCTGATTCGGCTTTTGCCACGTCGGCGATAATGGCTGCATAGGCAGTCGGCGAATACAATTCGAGAGCCGATTCTTCCACCACCACCGTTTTAGAAGCGCCATATCCTCCCAGCATCGGCGCTATGGCAGAGACATTATTGCCGATGACGAGTGCAATCACTTCTGCATTGAGTTGTTCCGAAGCGGTCTTGGCCGCCTTCACGACCTCGTACGCGGTTTTTTTAAATTGTCCGTTCCGTTGTTCTGCAATTGCCAGTATTTTCATAGTGCGTATTTTCCTAGATTACTTTTGCTTCTTCATGTAATAATTTTGCCAGTACTGCGGCCGCAGCGGCATCCGTTCCGACGATCTTCCCCGCAGCTTTTGCCGGAGGAGTGCGAAGTGCAGTGACTTCAACTCGGGATTCGGCGGCGGCAGCAGGTTTTTCTTCGATCGGTTTCCTCTTTGCATCCATGATACCTTTTAGCGAAGGATAGCGCGGCTCGTTCAGGCCTTTCTGTGCCGAGATCACTGCCGGAAGTTTCGCATGAACGATCTCGTGACCGCCTTCAATCTCGCGCTCAGCCACAACGACGCCGTCTTTGATCTCGACCTTGACGGCAACGGAGACCGACGACCATCCGAGCATTTCGGCAACCAGTCCGCCGATTTGAGCATTGTCATGATCGATCGATTGCTTTCCGCAAAACACAATCTCCGCACCCGATTCTTTTGCATACTCCGCCAAAGCATGCGCAACGGCAAATGAATCGCGAACGGCGTCATCTTTCAGCAACACCGCTTTGTCGCAACCCATCGCGAGAGCCTTCCGGAGTGTTTCCTTATGCGAATCGCCGCCGCACGAGACAACAGTGACGTCGCCGCCCATTGCCTGCTTTGTTCGTAATCCTTCTTCCACGCCGATTTCATCATACGGATTGAGCATGTAGTTGACGCCGACAGCATCGATGGATTTTCCGTCGGCGCCGACCTTTACTTTGGTTTCGGTATCCGGTACATGATTGACAAAAACAACGATTTTCATCGAACTCCTTACTAGTAAATTTCGTAAAAATAATTCAGGATGCGGTAGTTGTTACTGCCGAATATATTTCTTCATGGATCTCAGAAACGCTTCGTTTTCTTCTTCCGTCCCGGCATTCACTCGCAGAGTATTTTCCAGCATGGGATAAGAACTGACATCCCGGATCAGCACATACTCGGAAAGCAGTTGTTCGAAAAGCGCACGCGCATCCCCATTTGTCTTAAAGATAAGAAAATTTGTCTGCGAAGGAAACACCTTGATACCTTCGATTTTTTGCAACGACTCAAAAAGAGTCTGCTTTCCTTTTTTTATCAGTTCGATCCGATCGGCGATCAATTCTTTTTGTTTCAATACCCGAATTGCCGCAGACGCCGAAAAGTGATTAACCGTAAACGGGATCTTCGGCTTCCTCAATTCCGTACAGAGACCAGGCTGTGCCAGCAGATAGCCGATCCGAAGCCCTGCCATAGAGAATGCCTTTGAAAATGTCCTGAGAATAATCAGCCGATCACACATCGACAATTCTGAAATAGCCGATGGATAATCGGCAAATTCGATGTATGCTTCATCGATCAGCACAATGGCGTCCGTCGCATCGATGATCCGTTTCACTTCGTCGATAGAAAGCATTTGTCCCGTCGGACTGTTCGGCGAATTGAGTATGATCAGCGAAGGTTTTTCTCTCTGTGCTGCTGCGATAATGCCGTCGGTATCGAAGGAAAGATCCTCCCTTGCGGGCACAGCAATAACCGTACCCTCCAGCACCGCAACGATCTTTTCGTACAAAAAGAATGTCGGCGTAGGAATCAGCACCTTTGTTCCGCTACCGACAATTGTCATTAAAATAGTGTACATCAATTCGTTTGAACCGTTTGACGCTATGATACTCTCCGGCGATACGCCGAGATCGTCTGACAGTGCGGCAATCAACTCCTCCGGGAACACGTCGGGATAACGGTTCCACGGCCGATCCATGAATTCCGACAGCAGTTCCCTCTTCAACTCCGGCGGAAGATCGAAAGGATTCTCGTTCTGATTCAACTTTATCAGATCGGCGGTGAGCGGCGTACTTCTTACCGTATACGCTTCCAGGCGCCGTACCGACGGTTTGATATGTTTGAGAAATGACATGGGTTATTGCCTCGTCCGAATTCTAAGTGAGAGAGCATGCGCCGATAATCCTTCGTGATCGGCAAACGTCGCGGCATTTTCTGCAACCGCATCAATTCCTTTTTGAGTATACCGCACTACGCTCGATCGCTTAACAAAATCCTCCACTGACAATGGCGATGAAAATCGTGCCGTGCGTTCCGTCGGAAGCACGTGGTTTGGTCCTGCATAATAGTCGCCGACGGCGACCGGCGAATAATCACCCAAAAAGATGGAGCCGGCGTGCCGAACCTCCTTCAGTACCTGTTCATCTTTTGTTGTCATAATTTCCAGATGTTCCGGTGCAAGATCGTTGACCAGTGCAATGCCCGCTGCCAAAGAGGGAACGATATAGATGCGTCCGCGGTTCCTGATCGCAGCGGCGATGATCTCTTTTCTTTCAAGTATCTCCGTCATTCGATTCATTTCCGATCGAACCGATTCAGCCAGCTTTTTGCTGGTGGTGATAAGGATCGGAACTGCGCGCTCGTCATGTTCTGCCTGTGCAAGCAGATCGGCAGCAATATATGCCGGCCGGGCAGAATTGTCTGCCAGGATCACCACTTCACTCGGTCCGGCAATGCTGTCGATACCGACCGTTCCGTACACCATCCGCTTTGCGGTGGCAACAAAGATATTTCCCGGTCCCACAATCTTATCGACGGCAGGAATCGTTTCCGTCCCGTACGCCAGAGCCGCGATTGCCTGTGCTCCGCCGACGCAATACACATTGTCGATTCCCAATAAACCGGCAGCGATCAGTACATCGGGATGCACCTCGCCGTTTTTGTTTGGCGGGGAAACGAGATGTATTTCTTTCACACCGGCAACCTGAGCCGGAATCACATTCATCAATACCGTCGAAGGATAGGCGGCTTTCCCCCCGGGAACATAGACACCCACCCGGTCTATCGGTACATAGATCTGCCGCAATTCGTTGCCTTCAGATCCCTGAATCTTCCAGTTTTTTCGGACCTGGTGGGAATGATACCGGCGGATATTCCGTGCCGCTTGTTTAAGTATCTCAAGAAACTTTGTGTCCCCTTTCCGCAGTCCTGCACGGATATCGGAGGCCGGTACTTTCAGCGTCCGCAATTGCGCACCGTCGAATTTCCGGGTATACAATTTCACTGCTGCATCCCCGTTCTTCTGCACAGACCGTAGGATGGAGGAAACGGTTTTATCAATGTCCGGATTATTCCTTGAAGGGATATTTCCCGACCACGTTGTCGATTTTTTCATTCGACGATCGATAATTTTTATCATACTTCTGTAAATATACAAAAAAGAGAGGTGAATTACAGGATCAAAAACGAGGGAGAATCCGGCGAAGAGTGCGGTTTCGTACGGTAGAGAGATCCGGCGTGACCGGATATTACTACTCTGTCATTTTAACGACAACGATTGTCTCATCATCGTGCTGCGAGTTGTCGCCGACGATCTCTTTCACTGATTGCATGATGGTATTGAGAATCGCGTCTGCAGAACATCCCGCATTCCGGAGCAGCAGTTCTTCCAGATATTCGTCGCCGAAATCGCGTGTTGCATTGTGCGCGTCGGTGACGCCGTCGGTGGCAAAAAGGAATATATCCCCCGCCGAATAAGCGATCTCTTTTTCTTCGATCTCAGCAGTAAACGTACCGGCATCATCCAGCCCCAATCCTAATCCTTTCGGTACAATCATTTCAACCCGATTCATTCGGGAATTATAATACCACAATGGCAGGTGTCCGGCCCGGGCGATCAAGACCTTTTTTGCTTCGAGATTGAACGCTGCCCCGAGCACTGTCACGAACGACCTCTTCTCCAGATCACGGCACAGTATTGTGTTGGCATGCGATAAAAGTTCTTTCGGCGAAAGCTTGAAAATATGCAGTGAACGAAGAATACCCTGGACCTTTGACATATACAATGCTGCCGAGGTTCCTTTGCCGCTGACGTCGCCTATTATGACCGTAAGATTATTGTTCTTGTTCTGAAGATAGTCGAAGAAATCTCCCCCAACCTCCATCGCCGGTACCGATATTCCGGCAATGTCCATTCCCGAAATATCCGGCGTTGTTTGCGGGAGCGATTCGAGCTGGATGCGCCGTGCGATTTGCAGCTCGTGTTTCAACCGTTCTTTTTCCGTCAATTGTTCGTATAAAAACGCATTCTCGATCGCGACCGACGCCTGTTTTGCGGAGGAGGTAAGAAACGCAAGATCTTCCTGTTGGAATGTCGTTTCCGCCTTTTTTTCGCCGACCAAAATAGCACCGATCAATTTCTCTTTTGACCGAATCGGAATCAAGTATTGAAATCCTTCTTGTTGAAACTCTTCTTTGATCGGCGACGGGAGATATTGAATCCGTATTTCATTATGGAATTGTTTGATGGACGAAATCAGCAATGCGTCGTTGGTCACACAAAAGATCTTCCACTGTGTCCCGTCGAATCCATGTGCCGC
The DNA here is from genome assembly GCA_964371615.1 of uncultured Chitinophagaceae bacterium. GTDB lineage: Bacteria > Bacteroidota > Ignavibacteria > UBA10030 > UBA8401 > SpSt-333. Next base: position 531,074 of record CAYJMS010000001.1, on the reverse strand, counting down.
CTCGCAGGTGCAGCATTTTTCATCGCGAAAGAAGAGCACGCCGGCGGTTTTCAGGCGGACCAGTTCGCTCAGTTTTTGCACAAATCCCTTGGCAAGTTCTTCCATTGACAATGTTGTTGCCAGCAATTCGCCGAGTTCCTGCTGCGCTTTTCGATAATCGAACTGCACACGGAAATATTTCTTGTCGATCAGCTGTTGTCCGACGCGACGGATTTTCAGGAATCCAAACGTGACGATCAACGCCAATCCGATCATCAAAATCCGCTCAGATGACGCGCGCTGGTCCGCTAATTCCGGAGCATCGCTGATCTCGATCGCCGTCCCGGTAAAGGCGATATTCACGCTCGGAAATTCCATTTGCGGCAACTGAAAAATCGACCACGTCACCAGATAAATGACTACGAATGCCCAGAGGAAAGTAATCAAACTGTACTGCGTATTTCGCCGTACGCGGAAGTTGAGATCGAGCAGGTGGTATCGGCCGATAGTATAGAGGTACGACAACGGAAGCAATAACAGCAGAACGGCATAGACGCCGAAGCCGAGGATTCCGGGATTCCCGTTGAAAAATATAAAAATGATCAGCGACGCCAATCCCACAAATGCCGACGTCCAACGGATTGTTTTGTTCAGCTTTTTATATTCCTGGGATGCTCGTTTCCTGAATTTCACCAATACGAACAATCCGTATGCCGGCACAACGAGAAGCGGCACGGCGTTGAGTATAACGAACTGCGGCAATATGTTATTCGGTATGAGCAACAGAAACGCGGTCACTGCCGATCCGATGTAATATCCGCGGGCAATCCATTTTCGTTCCGTCAGTTCCGACCGTTCCGCCGGGAAATAATGACACGCATGCAGTAAGAATGCGAGGCCGAAAGAGAAACCGACGGCCATCACACCGTTGCGGAAAATAATAAACGGCGTGAGATCGAAATCTCTTCTGACGGCAAACACGGTGACGAAAAATCCGATCAGGAGAAATCCGAATCCGAGAAGTCGTGCACTCAGGATATTCGAACGCGAATATCCGATAAACAATCCGATGAGCATGATTGCAAGACCGCTCAGACAGAAGATCAGCACGGCGATAGGAATGCCGAACTTCGCAAGTTCGACATTAAGTTCGACGTAGACATTCTTGCGAATGACACTGTACTTTAATGTTTTGCCGATTTGCCCCAGGCGCAGGATTCGGTCCGCTTCGATCGCGGTGTTGAAATCGCGGTCGTTAATCCGGATGATCAGATCGCCGATTTTCATGCCGGCACGATCCGACGCACCGCCGGCAGTGATGTCGGAAACATAGACAAATCTCGGCATCAATGCCAAAAAATCCTGTTCAAGTATCGATCGTTGCGTCTTGTATTGAATCCGATAATTATTTAAAGGACGGACAATCTCGAAAAGTATTTCTTCGCCGGGGACCGCGTACAGGGCATCGTAGGCATCTTTGATCGTGGTGACGGTGTTCCCGTTAATGCTGAAGAGCAGGTCTCCGGTCAGCAATGAATCGGACATGATCGTTGCCGAAACAACCGGGGTACCGTCATATGGTTTTTTATATGTTTGAACGGCCGGTATATCCCTGATAAAGACCAACTTTGAAGGGATATCTCTGAAGATGTTTTCATCGGTTGGGGTACTGACGTATGTAAAAAACGTTTTCCAGGACAGAATAAACAGAAAAGCGGAAATAATAACGAGGAGCGTACGATAGAGATATTTCTGCGAATTGGGGTTAGACATACGCCTGTTCAATGTGTACAATAGATGATACTCTTACGATGCCGTAATATGTAAGTTACAACGTGAAACTATGAAGTTTTTCAATGAAAATAAACAGTTCGCGGCGACTATTATCAGAGCCGGGCGAAAACGGTCTATTTCTTGTTCTTCCACTTCACTTTCCTTACTTTGATGCAGCATGTCGACACCGATTTTAGAAAAATTTCATCCCGTCGTTCGTTCGTGGTTCCAACAAACATTCGGAGAACCCTCGCCGCCGCAACGTCTCGGCTGGCCGTCGATTTCGGCGGGAAACCATACGCTTATTGTTGCCCCGACCGGCTCCGGAAAAACCCTTGCGGCATTCCTGTGGTGCATCAACCATTTAGTAGAAGAAAATCTCTCTCTTCCGGCATTGGATGATGCTGATACCGGATTGAACATCCCGCAAAAGAAGCGGCATACAGTGATGGAGAAGAGGTCACATGGCGTCCGTGTTCTGTATATCTCGCCCTTGAAAGCGCTGAACAACGATATTCACCGCAATCTCGAAATCCCGCTTAAAGGAATTACTCTGGAAGCGCGACAACAGGGTCTGGCGATGGAACCAATACGATCCGCCGTCCGTACCGGAGATACCACTGCCGCCGAGCGGAACCGCATGCTGAAACATCCGCCGGATATTCTGATCACAACACCGGAATCGCTCTATCTTATGCTGACGTCCGAGAAATCCCGAAAGATGTTCGGCACGGTACGGTATGTTATCCTGGATGAGATCCATGCCGTCTGCAGCAATAAACGCGGAGTTCACTTATCATTGTCGCTCGAGCGATTGGAACATTTGATCGAAACGGCCGGCGCTGACCGGTACGACGGGAGTCTGATTCAGACGGACGAAAATTCAGAATCATCGGCTCGGTCGTTTGTACGCATCGGGCTTTCGGCAACTCAAAAGCCGCTGGAAGAAGTCGCGCATTTTCTCGGCGGACAGAGACACAATCGCGGTACTTTTACCCATCGCCCCGTTATAATTATAGATGCCGGTTACAAAAAGGAGACCGATCTTCAAGTGATCTGTGCTCCTCACGATTTCACTTCCATGGTGATGGATAATGTCTGGCATTCAATCTATCCCCGACTGCTGCATGAGATTTCCAGGCATGCCACAACACTCATCTTTGTCAACAACAGACGATTGGCAGAACGGCTTTCGGCAAAACTCAATGCGTTGATGGAAGGTGACACCGATTCATTTGGTCTCTATTCCGTACCATTTTCATCCGGAACAACGACACTGCCAAAGTCCAAAACTCCATTCACTGTCCATGCGTACCACGGCAGTATGTCCCGAACTGTACGGGAACGGCTGGAGACAGAATTAAAGAAGGGATCGCTTCGTGCATTAGTCACCACTTCGGCGCTCGAATTGGGCATTGATATCGGAACGGTCGACCTTGTCATTCAGATACAATCGCCGAAAGGTGTCGCGCGCGGTTTACAACGTGTCGGCCGTTCGGGTCACCTTGTCAGCGCGCGGAGCAAAGGAAGGATATTTGCCACACACCGTGAGGATTTAGTAGAGTCGGCAGTAGTAGCACAGGGAATGAACGACCACGCCATCGAACGTACCTCCATTCCAAAAAATTGTCTGGATGTACTGGCGCAACAGATCGTTGCCATGGTCGGTGTGGAGGATTGGAATGTCGATGATCTCTTCGACCGAATCCGATGTTCGTACTGCTACGGATCGCTCACCGAAAACATCTATCATACGGTACTTGCGATGCTGGCGGGGCGATATACCACCGAAGCATTCCGGCAATTGCGGGGTCGGATTGTCTGGGATAAAATCCATAATACTTTGACCACCCTGCCCGGTTCTACCCTTCTCGCAATTACCAATGCCGGCACGATTCCGGACAAGGGATATTACGGTGTGTATCTCGAGGATCGAAAAACCAAAATCGGCGAGGTGGATGAAGAGTTCATTTATGAAAGCAGAACCGGAGATACGTTCATCCTCGGTACCAGTGTTTGGAGAATGATGGACATTGACGCCAATAAAGTGGTTGTGCAGCCGGCACCGGGTCAGCCGGCTCGCATGCCGTTCTGGCGGGGTGAAATGATCGGACGGACATATGAATTAAGCATTGCCCTGGGAGAATTCGTGGAATCGGTCGTCAGGCAGGATAACGAGGGATCCTTTGTGAAAGGATATCCGGTGGACGAACATTCCGTCCGGAATATTAACGAGTACATCCGGGAACAACAATCGGCCACAGAGCATGTTCCCTCCCACCGTACAATTGTCGTCGAAGGATTTCGGGATGAGATCGGAGATCCGAGGATTGTGATCCATTCGCGGTTCGGGAAAGGAGTCAATGCGCTATTAGGCATCGTGCTTCATCACCAATTGCAGCAACGGCTTGGTATCGACATTCAATTGCTCTATAACGACGACGGAATTCTCTTCCGTTGTTCGGATGTCGAACGGCTGCCGTTGGATCTGTTCACAGAGATCGATTTCCCTTCCGCCGAACGGATCATTCTGGAACAACTACCGGCTTCTCCACTCTTTGGTGCATTGTTCCGTCAGAATGCGGAACGGGCATTGCTGCTGCCGAAAGGGAGACCGGGAATGCGGCGTCCATTCTTTCTGCAGCGGCTGAAGGCAGCGGATCTCCTACAGATCGTTCGTCAGTACAACGATTTTCCGATTGTGATTGAAACAATGCGCGAATGTCTGACCGACGTCCTCGATTTCGGCCATTTTAAAAAGGTGTTGTCACGCATCGAACAGGAAGAGATACGGATTCATACCGTGCAGAATGAATCCCCGTCGCCGTTCGCGTCCAGTCTGTTATTCGACTTTACCATGGTGTACATGTACGAATGGGACGATCCGAAACAAGTGAACAAGGAACAACGGACACTACTGAACCGCGAACTTTTATCGGAGGTCGTCGAACTCGACAAAGCGAGGACGGTCGTGCGGCATGATGCGATCACCGCTGTGGAAGAGCAACTGCAGTTTACCTCGGCCACACGCAAAGCACGCTCTGCCGCAGAGATGATGGAGATCCTGCTCCGCCTCGGCGAATTGACCGAGCAGGAGTTATCCGATCGCGCAGGATCAATCGGATTTATCAACGATCTGCGCCAACGCGGCATTCTCTGTCAGATCATGATCGGCGGGCAACAGTTTACCATCGCACTGGAGGAACTTCCGCTCTACCGACCACTTGCCACGATCGATGAATCACTCATTGCCTCACTTCCCGAAGAAATCCGAAACTCCCGTTTTGGCCGCGATGAATCCATGCGGTTTATCATTGCCCGAATGCTTCGCTCTCGCGGGCCTGTCACAGTGCGATCGATCGCAGAACGGTACGGTCTCTCCGTTACTCAGGTTGAGAAGATTTTGACGGAGATTTCTGCCAAGGATGATTTCATTTTCGGAAATCTGACGCAAGAAACTGAAGAACAACAATGGTGTTACAGGCCGAACCTGGAGCGGATCCATCGCGCTTCCATCACATTGCGTCGCAAAGAGATTACGCCGGCATCTCCGACAGATTTCAGCCGGTTCCTTCTCCTCTGGCAGCATCGGCATTCCCGTACGCGCATGGAAGGTGACGAAGGACTTCAAACGATCATCGAAAAAATGCAGGGATATGCATTGCCGGCGGAGTTATGGGAGGCAGAGATTTTTCGCACGCGGCTGAATCATTATCATAATGCCACGGTCCGTTCGGCTGCATCGCGGGGAGAATTTGTCTGTGTCGGATCGAATGCCGGACGGTCCCAATGGATTATCCGCGGTGAGGGAAATGCATTTCTCGATCCGACAACATTCCATCCGGCAGACGACCTACCGCTGCCCTCGCGAAAAATATTTGACTTCATCGCTGCTCATGGTGCATCATTTTTATCCGATGTTCGGGAAGGATTGAATCTTTCTCTTCCGGCAATAAACCGGGCGTTATCGGAGCTGTTCTGGCGCGGAGTCGTTACAAACGATCAGTTTGATGAAGTTGTGAACATCAAACGGTACCGCAGCACAGAAGGGGAACATTTCCCCGACGAACGTTTTGAGGTGGTCAATCCGCGGAGAAATCCTTTTCGGACGACGGCAATGAGAGGAGTGCGCCGAGCGTTCAAAGAGGTCCCCGGTTGGAACGGACGATGGTCGCTCGTCGGAACCAAAAGCATCCTTGGACCCGCATTGACCGATGAGGAAAAAATTCGCCGTCAGGCGGAACAATTACTGATCCGCTACGGCATCGTTGCGCGGGAAATTGCAAAGCGAGAAGAGAATTTTCTGCCGTGGCCGCTGCTCGCAATGGAAATGCAACGGATGGAAATGCGGGGAGATCTCCGGCGCGGATATTTTGTCGACGGCCTGTCCGGAATGCAATTCGCGCTTCCGGAAGCCGTTGGCATGCTGGAAGAGATGAAGCATGAAAAACCGGTCGGCGATACGCCGATTGTTGTCAGTATGTGCGATCCGGCAAATCCATACGGAACGGGTTTTGAGTGGAATAATGCCGACAACAAATGGCCGAAAATATCCCGCACACCGGGGAACTTCACCGTCCTTGTGAACGGCGCACCGGTAATGTGGGTCGAAAATTACGGGGCGCGAATATACACATCGCAGACTGTCGATTCGGGAAGCGGACCAGATTCGTTTGAAATCGCGTTACGCCGGTTCATCGATCACCTTCGTTCCTCCTATCCTCACCGAACGGAAATTGTCAATGAATACTGCAACGGGCTTCGTCCCTCGGAATCCGGACTTTCCGATCTGCTGCGGTCGGCGGGATTTTACCGCGACCGGGTGCAGACGATGCGGTTGGATTTGAGTTAAATAATTCCGTACTTCATGCACTAACAACAAACGGCACTTGCCGCCATTCTCCACTGTGTCAAACCATCATCGACAATCCGCATGACATCACAACATTTTGCACTAGCCAATCCTCTCTCGGTATTTCTCGACAAACCGCGCGAGGATTTTACACGCACAGACCTTTTGCGCGTTATTCACGAACAGCATATCGAACGCCTCACATTCCACTATACCGCTTTGGACGGTAAACTGAAGGAATTAAAGATTCCCGTATCAAACCATCAACAAGCCGAACGGATTCTTGCCGACGGCGAACGGGTGGACGGATCATCGCTCTTTAAAGGTATGGTCGATACTTCGCTCTCTGATTTATATGTTGTTCCTGTGTATAAAACTGCATTTATAAATCCTTTCGTTGAATGCAGCCTGGATATTGTCTGCCGGTATTTGACCCGCGACGGATCGCTCGCACCATTCGCTCCGGATACGATCCTTCACCGCGCATCCGAACTGTTCCGGAAAAACACCGGGATGGAGTTTTACGCCATGGGAGAACTTGAATTCTTCTTGTTAAGCGATCAATCTTCACGGACTTTCGCCGCGGCAAAACAGCGAGGGTATCATGCCTCCGCACCGTTTATCAAAACCGGAATGGTGCTGGACGAAATGGTCCGGCACATCACACAAATTACCGGAGCAATCAAGTATGCCCACAGCGAAGTCGGATATATCGAAAGCGTGCGCAGCGACCTGGCCGAGATATCCAACAAGCAGGGAGAACAACTGGAGATTGAATTCCTTCCCACGCCGGTCGAGGAATCCGCGGACAATCTCGTTATCGCACGATGGCTCATCCGTAACACTGCCTATAAACACGGATGTGTCGCGACATTTACGCCGAAGCTGGAGGAAGGAATCGCCGGGAACGGTTTGCACGTACACATGGAAATCCGTCGCAACGGAAAAAATTGCATGTCCGGACCTGCCGGCGAACTGACGACGGAGGCAAAAAAGGTCATCGGCGGATTGTGCACGTATGCCGATTCGCTGACGGCATTCGGCAATACGATCTCATCCGCGTACCTCCGTCTGGTGCCGAATCAGGAAGCACCGACCCGCGTGTGCTGGAGCGACATGAACCGCAGCGCCATGATCCGCGTGCCGCTCGGATGGTCGGCGATACAAAACCTTGCCAAAATCATCAATCCGCAGCAACATGAACCGTATGCTGAGAACGATGGACGACAAACCGTCGAACTCCGGAGTCCGGACGGAAGCGCGATGATCCACCTTCTCCTTGCCGGGATCACCCTCGCGGCGGAATGGGGATTGTCGGATAAAAATTCTCTGGCAACCGCCGAAAAGTATTACGTTTCGGGAAATATCTTTCACGATAAAGTGTTGTGGGAACGGCTCCCGGCGCTTCCGAAGAGCTGCGTCGAATCCGCACGGATCCTTTCCGACAAAAGGGATTTGTATGAACGGGAAAATATCTTTCCGAAAAGTATCATCGACTACGTCACCGGTTCGCTCGCCGCGGAAAATGACGAATTGATGAATAAACGATTGATTGATCTTCCGGCTGACGATCGTCTTTCGGAAACGCGAAAGATTATGCACAAAGACATTCACCGTAATTGATCACACGCCAAACGGAGTCACCATGAGAGTTGTACTTATTTTGTTGCTGGCAGCCACCGTCTATTCACAGGACTCGATCACTACCCGCGACATTATCTCGGCGGAAAAGATTATCGGCCTGCAATTCACCGATGCCAAAAGAGAATCGCTCCTTAATGATGTACAGTATCAGCGGGAGAATTTCCAAAGTCTCCGGTCTCTTTCGTTAACAAATGATGTCATGCCGTCAATTCTTTTTAATCCCATTCCCGTCGAATTTAAACTTCCTTCGTCGAAAAGCGTTTTTGCTCCAAAAGGTTCCGGCAACGTCATACTCCCGACCGACATCAATGATCTGGCATTCTCTTCTGTCGGTGAGTTGGCAACATTGATCAAATCGCGGAAAATCACCTCGGAACAATTGACGCGGATGTATATTGATCGTATCAAACGGTACGGACCAATACTGGAATGTATCATCACCGTAACGGAATCCCTCGCCATTGCCCAGGCGCAGGCTGCCGATAAAGAGATTGCGGCAGGTAAATATCGCGGTCCGCTGCACGGCATTCCGTACGGCGCCAAGGATCTTCTCGCCGCAAAGGAATACCCGACAACGTGGGGCTCCGTTCCGTATAAAGATCAAACGATTAATCTTGACGCCACCGTTATTACGAAATTACGAGAAGCGGGAGCGGTACTTGTCGCAAAAACAACTATGGGCGAATTGGCCTGGGGCGAGGTTTGGTTCGGCGGAATGACGAGAAATCCGTGGGACACAACGCAAGGATCGAGCGGATCATCCGCCGGATCCGCGGCGGGGACCGCGGCCGGATTGTTCGCATTTTCAATCGGTTCCGAGACATATGGCTCGATCGTCTCTCCTTCCACCCGCTGCGGCACAACCGGGCTGCGACCGACCTACGGCCGTATTAGCCGGTACGGCGTCATGGCACTCAGCTGGACGATGGACAAACTGGGGCCGATCTGCAGAACGGTAGAAGACTGTGCGATTGTTTTCAACGCGATCTACGGACCGGATGGCAAGGATCAAACGGTATATGATCTTCCGTTTTCGTATTTGCCGCAAAAGACCGATCTAAAAAAATTGCGGATTGGTTATCTTAAAAAGGATTTCGATAGTGCACGATATGGCAAGGCGTACAACGATACGGTATTGATGGTGATGAGAAAACTCGGGGCAACGCTGGTGCCGATCGAACTTCCCGATTATCCTGTCGGCGACATCGCAATTATGCTCAGCGTTGAAGCCGCCGCTGCATTCGATGCATTGACGCTGAACGGGAAAGACGATCTTCTTGTCCGCCAGATCAAAAATGCCTGGCCGAACTCATTTCGTTCTTCGCGTTTTATACCGGCAGTGGAATATATTCAGGCTAGCCGTGCTCGACAGATCTTAATCCAGAAAATGAACGGCGTAATGAAGAACGTCGATGTGTATCTCTCACCGTCACTTGAAGGATCCAGTCTGCTGCTCACCAATCTTACCGGACATCCGTGCGTTGTAGTCCCGAGCGGATTCACGAAAAAAGGAACGCCGGTCAGCATCACGTTTACCGGTAGTCTGTTCGACGAAGGAACGCTGCTCTCTGTTGCAAAACAGTATCAGGACGCAACCGATCACCACCGGCGGCATCCGCAATTTAAATAAACGATTTTGACAACCATCCGCGGGAGCAAAACGTTGCGTCTCGCGGATGGAATGATATGATAAATTTCCTGTTTGATTTATTTAAATGAATAGACTGCATTACATTCTTGACGGATATAATATTATCCATGCAATTCCGTCTCTGAAGAGAACGCTTGTGCACGACGCGGAATCGTCGCGGGAGATGTTAATCCATGCCGCCGGACAATTCTGTATCGCAAAAAAAATCCGATGCACTATTGTGTTTGACGGTATTGCTCCGGACAATTTCCGCAAGAGACCATCACATGCCCCGATCCATGTGGTCTACTCATCTCCATTGACCGCCGACGCAAAGATCAAACAGCTGATCGAACATTCCAAAAACCGTCCATTGTTGGTCATCATTACCTCCGACAGGGAAATCCTCCGTTTTGCACACGTTTGCTCCTGTCAAAGTCACACTTCAAAACATTTCGCCCATCTCCTTGCAGACACGGACGATATCGTCACCGAAAAATCGGATGCACCGCTCACCCCACCACAGATTGAAGAGTGGCTGAGACTCTTTGGAGAAAAATAATCTTTTCCACTTACCCTTGACTTTTAGTTTTCCTTGATTTATATTTAGGTTAACCTAAATTATCAATTTGGGAATCTGAAATGCATAAATCTACAATACTGAATCCACCTGCGGCAGATTACAAAAAATGGTATAAAATTGCCCTTATTTTGAGCATTTTTACAATTATTTATAATATTGCCGAAGGACTCATATCGACTTTAGTAGGATTTTCTGATGAATCGCTGACATTATTCGGCTTTGGTGTGGATAGCTTTATCGAAACAATTTCCGGTGTCGGTATAGCAGCAATGGTCATCCGAATCGGCAGGAATCCCGGCAGCAGTAAAAGTCCCTTTGAAGTGACGGCGTTAAAGGTTACCGGTTGGTCTTTTTACGCACTTTCTGTCGGTCTTGCGATAACGGCAATTTCCGCAATTATCGGGAATAAACAACCAACATCGACTTTTTGGGGAGTTGTCATCGCCGCAATCTCGATTCTCACCATGTGGATATTGATTTATTATAAGAATAAAACCGGTGCACATCTGAATTCTTCTGCCATTATTGCCGATGCACGCTGCAATATCGTCTGTGTATATATGTCCGTTACGTTATTGGCATCCAGTTTTCTGCACGAAATGGCATCTCTTCCGTACGTCGATGCCGCCGGGGCGCTCGGCCTGGTCTTTTTCTCCGTCAAGGAAGGAAGAGAATGCTTCGGTAAAGCGGCATCGTTGAACGATGCATGTGAATGCGCCGATGAATAATGGATGATGTCTGAATCTATCAGGAGAAATAAATTATGGCAAGCGAACAAATAGAAAATTATCTGAAAAATATCTACAAACTCTCGTCGCATGAGGGAAAAGTGACGACGTCCTCTCTCTCCGACAAATTGCAGATCTCTCCCGCATCGGTTTCCGAGATGATCAAGAAACTGGCCGAAGAAGGAACGTTGACGCATACGCCCTATAAGGGAGTTGAGTTGACTGAAGAGGGAAAACAATTGGCACTCCGGATCATCCGCAAGCACCGGCTCTGGGAAATGTTTCTGGTGGAAGTGCTCCATTTTTCGTGGGACGAAATCGACGACGAAGCGGAACGGTTCGAACATATCATGTCCGACAAGATGGAAGCCAAGATTGACGATGTACTGGGACATCCGTCGATTGATCCGCACGGCGATCCGATCCCTACACGGGACGGCGCATTAAAGTATGTTGTATCCATGCCGTTAATTGAAGCGGAAGAAGGAAAAAGTGTCCGTGTGGTACGCGTCAGCGATTCTAATTCCGAAATGCTGCAGTATGTTTCATCCATCGGTATTTCACTGAATAAAAAAATACAGATCAAACAAAAGATGAATTTTGACAATTCTATGATTCTCAAGATTAATAATAAAGAGGTTAATATCAGTTCCACAATTGCATCGAACATTTTTGTGGAACATGTTTAAGTGAGGTTATTATGGTGAATCCCGTCAATGCATTGATCATGTTCGGCATCGCCGTCGCCGTACTTGCGGCATTCTTTTTTCCACGGTACGGATTCCGTGCCCGGTGGATCCGTGCGCGGCGCGGTATCCAGCGCGTACTGATCGAAGACGCGCTCAAACACATGTACGATTGTGAGTACAAGAATGTCCATTGCACCACTGAAAGCATCGCCGGTGCGCTCCTGATCTCAACGGATGAAGCGGCGGCACTGCTGACGCGACTATCTTCTATGGGATTGCTCGCCACCACAGACACCGGCGTCCATCTTACCCCCGATGGGACGTCATACGCATTGCGGGTGATCCGCGTGCATCGATTATGGGAGCGTTATCTTGCCGATGAAACAAGCGTTCCGCCGACGGAATGGCATTCATCGGCTGAACAAGCCGAACACCGGCTTACTGTGGAACAGGCCGAAGCGCTTGCCGCACAGATCGGGAATCCTCATTTCGATCCGCACGGAGATCCGATTCCAACACCGGCCGGCGAAATCCCACCAAAAAAGGGTCACTCTCTGCTATTGATGAAGGAGGGGGAATTTGGAACAATTACTCATATCGAGGATGAACCCGAAGCGGTATACGCTCAATTGATTGCACAGGGATTATACGTCGGCATGCAGGTGATGCTGATCGAACGGACAAACGAACGGGTGCGATTTGCCGCGGATGGCGAGGAAATCGTACTTGCACCGCTGCTCACCAATAATATTACCGTTGCGAAAATTGCAGAAGAAGCGCCTCGCATTACCGCTCCCCCCGATGCACTCTCGTCGTTAAAAATCGGCGAAGAGGCAAAAGTGTTAACCATTTCACGCGCGTTACGCGGTCAACAGCGGCGGCGTTTGATGGATCTTGGCATCGTACCCGGTACGACCATCCGTGCGGAAATGAGAAGCGCCTCCGGCGATCCAACGGCCTACAATATCCGGGGAACCATGGTGGCTCTCCGACAGCAGCATGCACAGATGATATTTATCGAAAAGAATTAAAAGAAGGATTGTTGTATGACCACTCTTACACATGCCAATTGCGAAGATTGTCCCGTTCACAATCTCGGCAATCTCACAAAACTCGGCATCAATATGACGCAGTTCGATTTCGTCGTGGCGCTGGCGGGAAATCCGAACACAGGAAAAAGTACCGTCTTCAACGCCCTGACCGGATTGCGTCAACATACGGGCAATTGGCCGGGAAAGACCGTCACGCGTGCCGAAGGTGGATTTGTGTACGGTGATAAAAGATTCAAACTGGTCGATCTGCCAGGAACGTATTCCCTCCTTTCCACCAGTACGGATGAAGAAGTTGCGCGGGATTTTATCCTTTTCGGACAACCGGATGTCACCGTCATCGTCGTCGATGCAACACGCCTCGAACGGAATCTGAATCTCGTGCTGCAGGTACTGGAGATCACCGACCGTGCGGTTGTTTGTTTGAACTTGATGGACGAAGCACGTCGGCACGGTATTGCGATCGACGAGCGCCGACTGGCAAAAGATCTCGGCGTTCCCGTCGTTCCTGCGGCAGCGCGTCAGGAAGAGGGAATTCCGGAACTATTAAAATATATTTATGAAGTCGCCGCCGGCACATATGTCTGCCGGCCGCACCGTTTGGAAAAAACATCGCCGAAACTTTCCAAGGCGTTGTCGACATTGACAAAGAAAATAATAAAAGAATTTCCGAATCTTCCCAATCCTCGCTGGATCGCCCTGCGTTTGCTTGAAGGAGACCAGAAGATCATCGATGCTATTAAAGACGGTGAGTTGGGTAATCTTTCGGGGAAGACCCGTATCCAAACAGCCGCATAAATAAATATATACGATTGAAAAAACCATGAACGATAAAAACAAAGATTCAATTCTCTCCACAGCAAACACTCTCCGGTGGGAAATAGGAGAGAATGTGCATGACGCGGTGGTGGAATCGATTTATGCCGATGCTCAAAAGATCACCTCGCACGCCGTCACTATGCCGACGGAAAAACCGCGGTTCGATTTCGACCGCCGTCTCGACCGGTTCATCACGAGCCGATGGTTCGGTTTTCCGCTGATGTTCCTGCTCCTTGCGGCGGTTTTTTGGCTGACAGTGGAAGGCGCCAATGTCCCCTCGTCGATGATCGCACTGTTTTTAGTGGACACGGTTCATCCCTGGCTGCGGGAACTGTTCACATTTGCCGGTTCTCCGGGTTGGTTGACCGGAGTATTGGTGGATGGTGTCTGGCTTGCGATGGCATGGGTCATCAGCGTGATGCTGCCCCCGATGGCGATCTTCTTTCCCCTCTTTACTCTGCTGGAGGATTTCGGTTATTTGCCTCGCGTTGCTTTCAATATGGACTCCCTGTTCCGCAAAGCGGGCGCGCACGGCAAACAATCCTTAAGCATGACGATGGGATTCGGCTGCAATGCCGCGGGAGTTGTCGCCACACGCATCATCGACAGTCCTCGTGAACGCCTATTGGCGATCATCACCAACAATTTTTCACTGTGCAACGGACGATGGCCGACACAAATTCTGATTGCTTCCATCTTTTTCGGCGCACTGGTTCCCGCCCATCTTGCCGGCTTCGTCACGGCGGGTGCGGTCGTCTCCGTTGCCGTGCTCGGGATTTTTTTCACACTCGCTGTGTCGTGGGGCTTATCCAAGACCGTGCTGAAAGGCGAAGCATCGGCATTCAGTCTTGAATTGCCTCCTTATCGGCCGCCGATGATTTTGCAGACGTTGTATACCTCGTTAATCGACAGGACGGCGATCGTGCTCTGGCGTGCCATCATCTTTGCCGCCCCGGCCGGAGCGGTGATCTGGCTTGTATCGAATATCCACATCGGCAATGCAAGTATTGCGGAACATTTTATCAGTTGGTCTGATCCTTTTGGCATACTGCTGGGATTGAACGGAGTTATATTGCTGGCGTACATCATTGCAATCCCCGCCAACGAGATCGTCATTCCGACGATTCTAATGTTGACCGTACTGAGCGTAAAACTGACAGGTATCGGTGACGGTGCCGGGGTGATGTTCGAATTGGATGAAGCGAATGCCGTCGCCGACGTCTTAAAAGCCGGCGGGTGGACGATGCTGACGGGATTGAATCTGATGCTTTTCAGTCTTTTGCATAATCCCTGTTCCACAACGATCTATACTATATACAAAGAAACAAAAAGCGTGAAATGGACCGCCGTTGCAACGGTAATTCCAATCGTTATGGGAGTCATCATTTGTTTTCTTATCGCCCAGATATGGCGAATACTCATATAATGTCTCTTATTGCCACAAAATCCCGCCACCCTTCGACGCGCTCGCTAAAATCGCTCGCTTGCTCAGGGTGAACAACGCGCGGCGGGCAGGCACAAAATCACGAAATAAAAGAATGATACATCCGACTCTCAAACGGGAAATTGAAGTTGCATTTTCGAAAAATGCGCAGCCGATCTGGTTCCGAATATTTAAATGGACTCTCTTTATCGGCGGAATGTATTTATTGTGGAATACAGAATATGCGTTGTGGTATTTTCTTGCTTTTCTAACAGCCGGGGTGACGGTTCACCTTCTCTGGCGGTATAAATCCAGGAGTTGGACGCAGTCCTGGTATGGGTGGGATTATGAAAGAAATAAACCGAAGGAGAAGTGAATATGATTTTCTTGAAAATGACATGCAAAAACATCTTCTGCACGACCGATTCGATACTGACAATCATTGTGGTCATTCTTTCCATCGCACAATAGGGATTCTTGGCATGAACAGAATTTTTATACTCACTCTTTTATTCGCCATAAGCGCACGTGCCCAATTTGTGCCGGCAATCGAAGATAATTCCTTTTTTATAGAGGAGGCATACAATCAGGAAGCAGGAGTAGTTCAGCATATACCCAATTCCTATCATTCCTCAATCACCGGTGATATATTTGCCACATTTACACAAGAATGGCCGGTCGGTTCCCAGAACCACCAGTTCAGTTACACCATACCGTATGCGTCGATGAACGGATTGACCGGTATCGGGGACATCATGTTGAATTATCGTTACCAGCTCATCCGCAGTAACGATGGGTTGGCAGTCTCTCCCCGGATTTCGGTGAGCATACCGACCGGAAATGAAAACAACGGATTTGGCGGCGGAGTGATCGGCTATCAGGTCAATCTGCCGGTCAGTAAGAGGTGGAGCGATGAGGTGGTAACCCATTTCAACCTCGGTGGCACAGTGTTTCCGGGCGTACGTCATCCCGTCAGCGGTTCGAAGGAATTGCTCGATTCGTATTTCGGCGGCGGGAGCGCCATTTATCTTATGACGCAGCATTTTAATATTATGTTTGAAGTGTTGCATACTATTTCAAAGACAATTACTACGACTGCCGGAACTGAATACTCCGGTGAAACGATCGTGGCACCGGGATTCCGGTACGCTGTCGATATCAACGATCTGCAGATTGTGCCAGGGATCGCATTACCGTTTACATTTGCATCAGGAAACAATCAAAACGGCATTTTTTTATATCTCTCCTTCGAACATTTTTTTTGAATATAAATCGGACAAACATATCTTCTGACTGCAAGAAAATAGTATAATCATCCCTCCGATCCATTGCATCTGTTTTATTTTTCGAGTACCGTAAAGAGAGAGATCACCAGCAATTCCGCAACTGCGCTACATTGCAGCGACCAATTGCGTTGTATTCCTTCCTCATACAGACTTATGGAGGCACTCATGGTGTCACAATCCAGTCACCCACATCATATAAGAAGATTACTTTCCTTTGTTTTACTTTTTCTTTCGGTAATTTTTCTTCAAACGTCTGCTCAACAATCCGGCGATATCAAAACGAGTGATGAAGCAGTCGGGACCAGAAAGTATGACGATTTTGAAAAACCAAAAACATGCGGTACATCGTGTCACGTTGATTTCTTTCGTCAATGGGAACAGTCGATGATGTCTCAGGCGTACACCCATCACTGGGACGAGATCGAATATTTCAAACTCGCAGTTCCCCACGCGGAGAAAGATCCGAAAGTTGCAGGTGTAAAAGCAGGATGCAACGGTTGTCACACGCCGATCGCATTTCTTGCCGGCGATGTTCCCCCGCCGAAACCGTCCGAGAACAGCAGAGCCAATGAGTCAGTCTCATGCGATGTTTGCCACACCATTACCGGATTTACGGGAGACACACCGTTTAACTTCAATTATATTTCCGAACCGGGGAAAATAAAATATGGACCGCGCGAAGGGCTGGTCTCTCCCGCACACGAAACAAAAAAATCCGATTTCATTCGCTCCGCCGATTTTTGCGGTATGTGTCATAACGAAAAGGATCCATATGGCATATGGGTAAAATCGACGCATCTGGAATGGAAGGAAGGACCGTACTCCAAAGAAGGTGTCCGCTGTCAGGATTGCCACATGACCTATGCACCGGGCAGGAACGCCACCATGTCCAAAGAACTTCCCGATGTGGCACAGCATCTTTTCCATGGAGCGCATGATCCGGGAAAAGTACGTGGTGTTGTCGAGATCCGAATTCATCCCGACCTGCGCGAGGCAGAACCGGGCGAACGGGTGAAACTGACCGTGGCGCTCTTCAATCAAAAAACAGGACATAAATTCCCCACCGGATCGGCGGAAGAGCGGATGTTATGGCTGCATGTTGAAGCAACCGATGCAAAAGGCAACGCGCACCATCTTCCCGTCGACAAGAAAGGTTTTCCCGGCGAAGAATTCACCATTGCCGCAAACACGCTGGCCTATCAGGATATGGGAATCGCATTGAACATTCCTGATTTTGAAGGTGTGCAACGGGACGGTGTGCCGGTCGGAGACAGAATCTTCCGATTGCCGTATCTCGATCCGCAGGGTCGCATGACAATCCAGCAATGGAATACTGCATCCCTCTCGACCGACTATCGCATCGGACCCCGCGAGACAAAAATGGAGACGTTTACATGGACGCTGCCGGGTAATCTCCCTCCGGGACCGATGAAGATAAAAGCGGTATTAAATTATCAAAAACTTCCGACACCGATTGCCGCATATCTCAATGTGCCGATGGAAGAGGCGGAAATAATTGAGGTGAATTACCACGAAACGTCTATCACCATATTACCATAAACGAGATAGATCATGAAAACAATAACACGTACAACCATAGTGACGATACTCTTTGTTCTGTTTATCATGCCGGATACCGTTTCGGCGATACCGGCGTTTGCAAGAAAATACGACATGACCTGCCAGATGTGCCATTCTCCTGCGCCAAAATTGAAGGCCTATGGAGAAGAATTTGCCGGCAATGGATTCCAACTGGCAGATAAGGAATCTCCACGCTTTTTCCGCGAAACAGGAGACGATCAATTGGTGTTGATGCGTGAATTGCCGCTTGCCGTACGTATGGAAGGATATATGCGATGGCAGCCGGAAACCAATAAACGATCCGATTTCCAGGCGCCGTATCTTGTGAAGTTGTTATCAGGCGGTCAGATCGCGAAAAATGTTTCGTACTATTTCTATTTCTTCTTCGGCGAACGCGGAAGCGTTGCCGGACTGGAGGATGCATTCATTATGTTCAACAATCTCTTCAACAGCGAACTCGATGTGTTTGTCGGGCAATTCCAGGTGAGCGATCCTCTTTTCAAGCGTGAACCGCGTCTGACACTTGAAGATTATCAGGTGTACCGGATCGCACCAGGGATGTCGAACATCAACCTCACCTATGACCGCGGGGTCATGTTCACATATTCGTTGCCGACAAAGACCGATCTCGTTATCCAGATATTGAACGGAAGCGGTATCGGCCCCGCCGATGCGCAGCGAAATTTTGATTCCGACAAATACAAGAATATATTTGCCCGTGCTTCGCAGGATCTCTCGGACGGTATCCGTGTCGGAGGATTTGCATATTACGGCAACGAAGAGAATCTGACACAGGTGAATGAACTATGGATGGCCGGACCGGACATCACTGTGTCATTTGAACCGGTTGAATTGAACGTTCAGTATGTCGAACGACGGGACGATAATCCGAACTTCCTGGCTACGAATCGTACCGTGGAAACACGGGGGACGATGGCTGAATTGACATACTCGCCTGACGGAGATAAAAGCGTTTGGTACGGGGCGTTGCTGTATAACTGGGCAGAGATTCCTTCACAGGCATTCACCTACCACAGTATTACCGGTCATTATACCTATCTGCTTGCACGCAATTTACGTTTGATCGGTGAGTACACGTACGATATTGAAAAGGAAGGAAATAAACTCACTGTCGGATTTGTAGGTGCGTTTTAAAAAATACTCCGGGGGACATAAGGGCACCCGGAGTATTCTAGAATTACTACTTTATTGGTAATTCTTATTGTATCACGACAGGAAACGTCTGATCGATATCCGTATCGAACGTGGTGCCGGTTTTGGGTGATGAACCGTAGTGACGCAATTGAATGCGCAAACCGCCGGATGCAGCGCCGCTGCCGCTAACCGAAGCAGTGAATGTCAGTCCGAAGTCGGCCCCGTTGTCATCTTTCTCCAATACGGTAATGGACAATCGTCCGATGGCATTGCCGGTGGCGGTGAATGCAAAGAGATGTTCATTTTTTTCCCCTTCGATCTCATGCGTCGCATCTTCCACCGGCGTAACCGATTCGTTCCAAAGCATAATATAACCGCTGTATGATTTTCCGGAAATTACCCGAAGTGTGTCCTCGACCATCGGTTTTCCTTTGACCAGCGTTGTATCTCGCACCAGCGATTTTGTCGAATCGCTTTTACCGGTTTCCTTCAAAACAACCACCATTGTTGTCGGAGGCATGTGTTCGTCGTCGGCCGGGGGAATTGCCGGATTTTTCTCTTCTGTACATCCATTCATTATTAGGGCAAATAATCCTAGCGCAACGACGGATCGAAAGGTGATAAATAGATTCATATGTTGGTCTCCAATAATAATTTAATGCGAGATCGAACTCTTCCCGAACGGTATTTGTATTCTGAAAATAATATCGCGTCCCGGATTGTCTATAAAGTAGCGGAACCGGCTGAGATAGTCTCTATAGGCGGTATTCAAAATATTCTGCACGCTTATATTGAATCTGACCATATGCGGGCCCATAATGAATTCACCGCCGTACTCGACATCAACGAGCATGTATCCCGGCGGAGGCGGAAGATAATCCGTATTGGCGGGAACGCGGGATTGCCTGTCGACCGCCGTACCAGTCAGTTCGACATATTCTTCTTCCATTCCAAAATGGAGCGGTAAATGCAGATGTAACCATCCTTTTAACCGATCCGCCGGCATTTGAATCACAGGTTCATTTCTTTCCCTGTCGTCACCCCGGACGATCGAGAGCGATGATCCAAGACGAATATCTTCCGTAATCTGATATTCCGCCGACGCGTCAATGCCGTACAGCACCACATTTGATTGCCGGTAGATCATTGTCGGAAAAATTCCGCGCAGCGTCAGCGTCGGCTGCAGGCTCGGAAATGCAAAGATAAAATCGTCCATCCGGTTCACATAGCCGCTGATTTCCACGGAACTCAATTCTCCCCGCTGCTTGAGCGTGGCGTCGATGCTGTAACTCTTTTCCGGAATCAGGTTTCTGTCACCGATTTCGAATTGCGCCGTCCCGTGGTGCACACCGAAACTGTACAATTCGTTGACGGTCGGGGGACGCCATCCCGCTCCGACATTGATGTTTATCGACCACTCCGGTTGGAATTGATAAATGGCTCCCAGCGCGCCGGTGACGTTCGTGTATTCATGTATCCGTTCGATGATATTCCTGGATGGATACGGGAATATTTTCAACCATTGATAATCCACCCTGCTCCCCGCACTGAGCGTCAGCAGGTTGTTCGTGTACGTTTCAAGAAAATAGATTCCGTAAGAATATGATCGGAAATTCGGGATCAAAAAACTCAATCCCTGGCCCACATTACCCTGCCGCATTCCGCTCAGACCGATGGTGCCGAAAACCGATCCAACCGGGTTGTGCCGGAACTTGAGATCCGCCGAATGCGTGGTGAGCGTCAGATCGAAGTTCGGAAGCCCGCGGGAACGGGTGTGTCCGTCAAATTCCTGGCGGACATTGCTCTGCCATCCGTACTGCAGTTCCAATTCACCGAGATCGCGTACCGGGTAGGTCAGATTGAGCGACCAGAGATCGTGCGTGATTTCCTGTTTCGGAGCGCCGATGTCGTAGGTAAATGAATACTCCTGCAGCGGGCGGCCGGCCTCGATGGCACGATAGAGATCGTCGAGATTACCGAGGTGCGAACCGCGGAAGATGCCCAGTTCGGTACCGAAGTGACTGAAATACGCATTGATCCCGAGCGATTCGAGTTTATAACCGAACGCCGCCGATCCGTCCACTTCTTTAAACCCGGTGTTTCCAATGATATAATCAGGCGCTGACGCATTTCCTGCCTGTCGTACGCTCCCCTGCATGCGCCAGGAAAAATCGTCAAGCAGGTCGGGGCCTCCTTCGACGATCAACGATCCGGCACCTTGCCGGTTATTGCTGAATCCATTCAACGACAACACACCGCCGATGCCCGGAGTTGTTCGCAGATCACGCGGTTTCAATTTAATTACCCCGCCGATCGCTCCCGCACCGTATTCGACTCCTGCAACACCCTTCAATACTTCAATTTGTGCGGGAGCAAAGGGATCGATCTCCGGTGCATGTTCACCACCCCATTGTTGTCCCTCCTGCGGCACCCCTGCATTTAATACCCGGATCCTCTGGCTGTGCAATCCGCGCAGCACCGGCTTTGCGATCGATGGTCCGGTCGAGAGCACGGTAACGCCGGTGATGCTTTCCAGCGCTTTGCCGATTGTCTGTCCGCGATGACGGTCAACATCCTGCGGTGTCATCACGATCACCGATTGCGAAGAACCGGTCAATCCCGACCGGTCGGATTGTCCAATCACCCGCACTTCGGACAGTTCAATCTCTGCCGGCACCAGTCGGAAGATCTTATTGACATCTTTTGTCAGCACGAGCGAAAACGACTGGTCCGTATACCCCAGCAGCCGGCACATGACGGTGTAATTTCCCTCCGGAAGGTTGAATGAAAATCTTCCCCGATTATCCGTCGCTTCTCCTCTGTTCATCTCAACAATATACACGGTGGCATGTTCGAGAATCGTGTTGGTCGTTGTATCCAGCACTACGCCGGAGAATGTGTACGATTGCGCAGAGAGCAATTGAATTGCAACACCGATGAATACGAGCAATGGGCGTATGTATTTCACAAATGTCATTAGACGGATACTATTATCCCGGTAACAATCTTGCGAATGAACCGTGTGAATTTTAAAAATTACAATTTATCGAGATTCGTTATCGGACGATTTCCGATACGATGATATGCTGCGTAACAATGGAAATTTCTTTAGAAGACTATACGGAGATGGATGGAGGACCGCGTCGCGAGAACGCATAAACAACGTGCGAAGGAATGGCCTCGTTGCTGCCAACAATCAGCGGCGATGCATCGCTGCGGTCAAGAAGAGTATGGTACGAAGGTGCTTCGACCAGAACGGTTGATGCTGCAAACGTGCAGATGGTGCAGTCAACATTCTGATGGCTTGTTGTAGAATGATATTGCGGAACATCGACATACTGCATGGTGTGGTGATGCATCGGCACAATCACCAGAGTGAGTGTGCCGTAGACCACCAGTATCAATACTGCAATGATATCGACTGTTCGTTTCATCAATCAGATCTTGCCGGCGCGAACCATGCCGGCGATCTTTGCTGTTCCATTTTTGGTAATGGATTTCAGTGCTTTTGCGGTTAATTTGATATTGACATACCGTTTCAGCTCGGGGATCCAGATGCGTTTGCTCTGAATGTTCGGCATGAATCGTCGATTCGTACGGTTGTTTGCGTGAGATACGTTGTGCCCTGAAAGCGGACCAACTCCCGTCACTTCACATCGTTTGGACATTGGTGTATTCCTTTTCTCTTAAAAATTAATTCGCTTCCTGAAGCATCCGTTTGTATTCCGCTTCGAGGATCGATTCTTCTGCTTTTTCGTCTTTCACCTTCACCAATTTCTGGTTAAAGCGATACGTCCCTTTGGGGGTTTTTATGGCGGCGACGAACTTAATAGTTTTGCCAGCACCTTCTTTGTGCAGTTTCTTTAGTTTATCGCCGAATGATTGTTGTTTTGCCATGGTGATCCTTCCTTGCTCTTAACATTATAACTTTTGGAACTATAAATATACAAAAATTCAGACAAAAAGGAACGAATTATTTTCAATTTTTGATTCATATGCATTTATTCACTTTTCCTGCAATTTTTGTGATTTTACAAAAATTCACAACAAAACTATGATTCTAGCAGGTGAACGTTACCCGGTAAATAAAAATCCCCGGGATCTTAGAGATCCCGGGGATTTTCCCGGGGATTTTTTGGATAATGGTGTAGGACACCTATCCTATTTTTTTATAATCCCGAGTTCTATGTTAGAGGGATATGCCACACTGCGGTGTATTCGATGGGTTGCTTTAATGAAATCGGTATCTTTTGCTTTAAATATGTTGATGAACTGCTGAGGATTCCTATCCACCAGAGGGAACCAGGTGCTTTGCACTTGCACCATCATCTTATGTCCCTTTTTGAAGGTATGGTGAATATCTTGCAACGGTACAGTAACATATTCCACCTTTTTAGGATTCATAGGTGACGGTGTTTCAAAGCTCTGCCGATATCGCGCTCGCATCACATCACCCCGAACAAGCATTTGGTAACCTCCCATCTTGATATGTTTTGCATTCAATGAATCATCGGGCGTGTTGTCGGGAAAGACGTCGATGATCTTGACGATGAAATCTGCGTCCGTACCGGAAACGGTAACAAAAAGATTTGCCGTGATCGAGCCGGCAACCGAAATATCCTCCTTCAGGATCTCCGTTTCGTACGAGAGAACATCCGGACGCTGCCAGGCGAAACGCTGGTCGTCCGTCAGATATTCCCTGCCGCGCGAATTGCTGATGCGATCGATATACGGAACGGGTCGAAAGGGATCGCTGATGTATTCATCATATCCCTTCGTACTGTTCGGTGATTCAAATGCGAGCCGATTGTTTTCATGCAGATAGATCTTTTTCTTTTCGGCTTTTTTCGGCGGCCACGCATCGTATGTGCGCCATTCGTTGGCGCCGGTTTCGAATGCGTACACTTCTGAGAGATTCAAACTTCCCTTCCCCTTGAGATAATAGTTGAAGAACGGAAGTTCGATCTGTTCCAGATAAAACGTGGAGGTCTTCTGCGCGAAACTGACATTCCCCAGCCGGTCTCCGTCGGATCGTGCCCATCCTCCGTGAAACCACGGTCCGATCACCATCATGCTGTGTGTCGATGGATTGTTCTTTTCGATCGCCTGATAAATATTCAACGGACCGTACAGATCCTCCGCGTCGAACCAGCCGCCGACCGTCAGTACTGCCGGCGTGATGTTCTTCATATGCTGCGGAACATTGCGCGCCTTCCAGAATTCGTCATAGTCAGGATGTGCAAATGCGTCATTCCAGAACCGCATTGTGTCGCCGTAGTATCGGGACTTCAACGATGCGATCGATCCCGCTTCCAGAAAGAATCGGTATCCGTCCGGATTGGTGTGTTGAAAACCGGGAATCCATGTGGTGCGGTTCTTGTGCGGCTTGCCGAATGACGTGAAGAAATTGAATCCGTCGATCAGCATGAAAGCGCCGTTATGATGGAAGTCGTCGCCGATAAACCAATCCCCGATCGGCGCCTGCGGTGAGACCGCCTTTAAAGCGGGGTGAGCATCGATCAAACCCATGGCAGCATAAAATCCGGGATACGAGATTCCCCACATACCAACGTTGCCATTGTTGTGGGGAATATTTTTCAGGAGCCATTCGATCGTGTCATAGACGTCGCTGCTTTCATCAACATCTTTTTTCGTCTTTTTCTTTTTTATATAGGGACGTACGTCGAGAAAATCCCCTTCCGACATGAACATTCCCCTCACATCCTGATAGACAAAGATGTATTTTTCTTTTGCAATGACATCCGACGGTCCAAGATTCGACCGGAATTTCTCTCCGTACGGAGCGATGGAATACGGCGTGCGAATGAACATGATCGGATATGTCTGCGTCGTATCTTTGGGTGCATACACTGCGGTAAAGAGTGAAACGCCGTCACGCATCGGGATTCTGTATTCGGTCTTTGCATAATGTTCTTGAAGAATGAAAGGATCCTGAGCGGCGGCAAACGACAGGATGAGCAGGAACAACAAGAATTTTTTCATGGTATCTCATGATAGTAGAGTAGCACTGTGATGAACCGAAGCGGACACCTTACAGGACGACCGGAGACCATCGAAGGTGTTTTCGCGTTTTTGAATATACACAATTTACAGAAGAGACTGGAATAAGAATATTATCACCGCTTCGGGAAATACCGTTCGTCGGATCTCAATAATATTGCATATCAATGCAAAAAGAATTACCATTTCACCTATATTCTTCCGCAATATAGTAATGCATCAAATGTTGAATACCACATAAAAAAGGTGATCCAATGGTAGGACTTAGAACCGTCATTTATCATGTTCCCGAACTTGCCAAAGCAAAAGAATGGTACACCAATGCTTTCGGCACGCCGCCGTATTTCGACGAGCCGTTTTACATCGGATTCAACATCGGCGGATATGAATTGGGCCTCTTGCCGGTAGAAAGAAGTGCAGGGGAAAAATCAACCGGTGTCGTCGCCTATTGGGGAGTCTCCGATGTGCAGATGGAATATGCCCGGCTCCTCTCTCTCGGTGCTACGGCGGATGAGAAACCGACGAATGTCGGCGGTGAGATTGTCACAGCTTCGGTGAAGGATCCGTGGGGGAATGTTATCGGGATCATCTACAATCCCGAGTTCCAGTTGCCGTAAAAATCTTCACCGCTGAGTGCGCGCCTGCCTGCCATGCCTACGGCAGGTAAACCGGCAGGCGGGGAGATCGCAGAGGAAATTATTTTCAACATTAAAAGTAGGTGACCGTCACCTTTGAATTGAATCGATGAACAAACATCGTCATATCTTTTGTTCTGTTTTCATTGCGAGCATCGTTCCTTTCCTGCTTTTTGCACAGGATTCGTCGCTCACACAGGCAAGAACGTACATTCGCGGATTGATGACGACGGCACACTTGCCCGGCGTCAGCGTGGCAGTCTCCGTCAACGATTCTATCGTCTGGGCAGAAGGATTTGGTTACGCCAATGTTGAGAAAAAGCATCCGGTCAAAACCGTAACACGATTCCGTATTGGCAGTGTCATTAAACTTTTTACAGCAACTGCTGCCGCACGGCTGCATGAACAGGAGCGCCTCGACCTGGATGCTCCGA
Organism: uncultured Chitinophagaceae bacterium; assembly: GCA_964371615.1. Taxonomy (GTDB): domain Bacteria; phylum Bacteroidota; class Ignavibacteria; order UBA10030; family UBA8401; genus SpSt-333. Next base: position 504,793 of record CAYJMS010000001.1, on the reverse strand, counting down.
TTCATAAATATCTCGATTTCCTGCCCGAACATATATCGCGGATCACAACGGGGCAATTGCTCGGACACACATCGGGCATCAGACATTACGGACGGAACGAATTTATCAATCGAACTCACTATCAGACGGTCACCGAAGCGCTCTCAATTTTTTTACATGATTCGCTGCGATTTCTTCCCGGAACACGATATGGTTATTCTTCCTACGGTTATGTGCTGGCAAGCGCCGTCATCGAACGAGCGGCGCATCGGGAATTCCTGGAGTATATGAACGACACCATAATTGGTCCCTTGAAATTACATTCAACGATGCCGGACCGGAACGACACGGCCGATGTTCTTCAAGCGGTTCCCTATTCACGCGACACAGCGGACGGTTACGTCCGGGGTCCGTTGAACGACAACAGCAGCCGCTGGGGAGCCGGCGGATGGATCTCGACACCATTGGATCTTGTCGCTTTCGGTACGGCGGTCTTCTCGAATGGATTCATCTCATCTGAAACTCGGAAGCAACTGATAACGCCGCAGAAAACAACAGATAGGACAGAGACTCTTGTCGGTTTGGGATGGCGTATTGGGATCGACGACGACGGAAATCCATTTTATTATCACAGCGGCGATTCAATCGGCGGACGGGCGGTGCTGCTGATTTGTCCCCGCAACAGTGTGATCGTTGCCCTGGCGGCAAATTTGACATTCGCACGGTTCGGGGAAAAGGAAGCATTGCAGATCGCGCGATTATTCAGTAAGTTTTTACGATAATCTGACGGGTACCCTGCCTTAATTTCATTTCGGACGGACAGTCCCTCTGATACCAATTTCTCCGTTCTGCGCACAATCGATAAATATATGAACTCTATAAACGATCTTTCTCTATCCATTATTGGTTTTTTGATTTGTTCGTGCGCAATTATTTATAGCGGAATTAAACTAACAAAATACGGCGATGCCATTGCCGAATTCACCGGCATGGGGAAAGCGTGGATCGGTTTGATTTTAATGGCTTCCGTCACTTCCCTGCCGGAATTAATTACCGGTATCAGTTCGGTCACTTTCGTCAATGAACCCGATCTCGCTGCCGGCGCCGTTTTTGGCAGCTGTATATTTAATCTGCTTATTCTGTCGTTTGTCGACGCAAGGATTAATTCACCGCTCACTTCTCTCGTAAAATCAAATCATTTATTTACCGGTTTGCTGGGGATAATACTTATTGCTATCAGCGGCTATGCAATTCTTTTAGGGGATTTTCCTCCGTTATTGTTTTGGATAAGTCCTTTTTCCGTTGTACTCATAACAACATATGTCATAGCCGTCTATGGAATTTATCAATTAGGGGCGTCCGCCAACATTCCTTTCAAAGAAACCGATACAGATAAAACTCAACGGAAAAAAGAATTAAGAGAGGTGGTCATAAAGTACGCCTTGAACGCACTGCTGGTGATTGCCGCCGCGATATTTTTGCCGGTGTTCGGCGAAACCATTGCCGACCAAACCGGACTTGGAAACACATTTTTCGGAACACTGTTCCTGGCGGCTTCTACATCGCTGCCGGAATTGGTTGTTTCTTTTTCTGCAATTAAAATGGAGAGTTACGATCTCCTGGTCGGGAATCTCTTAGGCAGTAATATTTTTAATATATTCATTCTTGCCATCAACGATATATTTTACACGCGCGGCTCTCTCTATGCTCATATCGATACGGCTCATATTGAAACAATCATCGTTGTTGTAGTAATGACGGCTGTGGTCGGACTTGGCATCATGGTAAAACCGACCAAAAAGTTCTGGAGGTTCAGTTATGATACGTTTATTATATTGGTGTTATACGTTGGTTTGATGACGGTAATGTATTTTAAAAAATAACATCGCCGGCGGCTGGATGAGTGTGCGGAGATCGTCATCGCAACGGTGAACGATCCGCGGGGAAATGTTGTCGGAATCATCTACAATCCCGAGTTCCAGTTGCCGTAAAAAGTACGTAATAAATCCCCGGGATCTGTTAGATCCCGGGGATTTACTTTAAACGTTAAACGAACCGCTCCGCAATACTTTCCCGGGTAATTTTCCTGTGATTTCATTATTATCAACAGCAGCAACACCGTTGACGATCACGTACGGCATGCCGGTCGGGAATTGATGCGGATTCAAAAATGTAGCATTATCCTTGATCGTATTGTAGTCGAATATGACGATATCGGCTGCTTTCCCCTCGGCGATGATACCGCGATCCTTTAAACCGATTTTCGCGGCGGGCATCGAAGTCATCTTCCGGATCATTTCGGGGAGTGAACAAACATTCCGTTCCTTCTGATAATACGCGATCGCCCGCGGGAATGTACCGTATGTGCGGGGATGCGGATTTGATCGCGATGCGGGTGAATAGGCTCCGCCATCCGATGCCACGATAGAGTTTTTCCACCGCAAGACCGTCTCCGTCCCGGCTTCATCCATGCCGAAACCGACAATACCGACAGAGGCATTCTCTTTAATCATCAGGTCGACAACAAACTCGAAAGGATCGACATTCAATCCGGCGGTAATTTGCAGTACTGTCTTTCCAATATACTCTTTCGTTTCATCGCCGCGAGTGGAAGTGATCATGACCGCATCCCACGAACTGAGCCCCTCCACTTTGCGCGTCGTTTCCGGTTTGATTTTCGCGAGGGTCTCCGGATCTCTGAGCCGTTCGATAAATTTTTCCGTGCCGCCGTCCCTGGACCAGAGCGGGAAGAGATTTGCCATGCCGGTCTGGAATGCAACGTACGGATACCGGTCGCAATGGGTTTCGATTCCTTCGGCAATCGCCGCTTCCATCATTTTAATTGTGATCTCCTGCTTATGCCAGTTTGATTTGTTCTGTGCCTTCAGGTGGGAAACCTGCAGGCGCGCACCGGAATTGCGGCAGATGCGGATCGCTTCGTCCAGCGCTTCAAGCAGCGTATTGTCTTCATTGCGCATGTGCGAAGCGTATAAACGGAACGGCTCGGGGGCGGCTTTCATCATTTCCCACAGCTCTTCGGTGGAAGCGAAACTCCCCGGTGTATATTCCAGTCCCGTCGAGACGCCGCAGCATCCCTGCTCGATCGCCTTGCGCACTTCGACCTTCATCGCTTCCATTTCTTCGGATGTCGCTGGACGGTTATCCTCGCCGACAATAACCTCACGAATGGTACCAAGTCCGACCATCGTTGCTAAGTTCTGTGCGGATCCTTTTTCCTGTAAGTGATTAAAGAAACCGTCGATATCGGTATAGAGCCGCTCTTCTCCTTCTGCCATCTTTTTCCTCGGTGCAACGGAATCCCCGTCCTGTCCGCCGACTTCCGTTGTGACACCCTGACGTAATTTACTGTCGGCCGTAGGGAGCCGTAATATTGATCCGTCTGTATGGCTGTGGATATCGACAAATCCCGGCACGACCGTACGTCCTGACGCGTCGATGATCCTGTCCGCCGATGCAGTCTCGAGTTTTCCTATAGCACGAATTATTCCGTCGCGGATGCCGATATCGGCGGTGATGCCTGCGGTGCCGGTTCCGTCTACAACCGTTCCATTTTTTATGATAAGATTAAATTGATTACGGGCAGCAATGGACATCGATGGTCCGCATCCGATCACCAGTCCGGAAATTCCGGCGCCGGTTGAATAAAGGAATGTTCGTCGTTTCATGAGGGTCTTTCTTTGTTATTGGTGGTCACACTAAGCTACAAAAGAAATGTATAATGCAGCGGGGAAAAGCACGCAAAGCACCTATCCGATTGCTCTAAGCAATCGGATAGGTTTGTTCAATGCACCATTCCAAACGCTTTAATCTATTGCATTCCACCGATCCGATCGCTCTAAGCGATCGGATCGGTAAGAGATAATTAAAAATCCAGGCGCAGAGTAACTAACTGCGAGTTGGAAAAGTATTGCAATTGCTGATATGCATAGTCAAAATGGACCGTAAATGTCGTTGTCGGAATGGCATACGCGATGCCGACGCCTGCCGTAAACAAATAGACTTCGGTCAATTCGGGATTTCCGCCGACGATATCGCTGACGACGCGGTTGCGAACGCCGCCGCGAAGAAAGACCATCTCTTCAAATGCGAATTCCCCGCCCAATCCCATCTGCGGACGATAATCTCTTTCATCCCGGTAATCGAATGATGTCGTCAGCCGCATCATATCCGTTCGCAGCGGCGTAACGGCAAATCCCAATTGGAAGACAATCGGCAGTGCCCATTCCTGGGTCTCCAGATTTGCAGTAACGTCCGACGGATTGGAGCCGACATCCGGCAGCGGATCGATGCGCACGAGCAGATCGCGTCCACTGATATTCGCCTGCGGCCCGAAATTCTGTATCGACATGCCGACCCGGAGCCATCCGATATCATATTGACTGCCGACGTCGACGGCGAATGTGTTAGCCGAGGAATTGGCGATCGCTTCGTTCAGATATTTCACATGGACGCCGACCTTGAAGCGATCGCTCATCTGCCGTGCCCAGCCGATACCAATCGCAGCGCTGTGCGATGAAAAGATCTCGCCCGTCCCGTACGTGTTGTCCCAGTTGGTCACTTTCATATCTCCCATGGAGAGATACGATACGCTCACGCCGATCACCCCCAGATCACCCATCGGCGCTGTGACGGCGAGAAAATTATGCGAAATATCGGCAATCCAATTATTGTTCGACATCAGCACCTGATTCGTGGCGATGTTTGCCATGCCGGAAGGATTCCAATACAACGCCGACGCGTCGTTCACCACCGCCACTTGCGATCCTCCCATTGCCATGGCCCGCGCACCGACGCCGATCTTGAGAAAGTTCATCGCAGAGGTGCCGACATTGTCGAATTGTGCAAATACCGGCGAGGTAGCCGTGAAGACGATGCAGAGCAAAGCGAATATTTTCGATGCAGATTTCATTGTACGCTCCGTCAAAATTACTTGATCAATGCAAGTTTACCGATGTATTCACCGACGCCGGCAACTTCGACATGATAGATATAGATCCCGTAGGACACTTCCTGTCCGTTGTAACTCTGCAGATCCCACGATGCAATGGTCGGCTGCGACGCCGTTGCCGCATCATGCACGATCGTTCTGACCAGATCACCGGCAATATTGAATATCCGGATGGTACACTGCGGCGGAAGATGGTGGAACTGGATCTCTTTTTGCACTCCGAATTTATTCACCTCATAGTACGAACTCACCACGTACGGATTCGGAACTGCAGTGATCTCGAGATTCTGTTGCGTCAGCGTTGCCGCCGTTTCTTTTACGGTATTGATCTCGTATGCATCGTCCGACGTTAACGGGTGATTGGTGATCACCTGTATCTTATCCCCGGTAGAGACCACTGATGTGGTATCAAAAAACATAATGTAATTAAATGTCGTTGTCGATACTTTCACTCCCGGCAGAAATCCCGTCAACCTGATATTGGTGACCGTATCGTAGAGCGCGTTGGAAATGATCAAACCATCCCCGCTATCGATATCGAATGTTTTATCGGTCTTCTTCGAGCGGAGTATCGGGATCACCCGCCTGCCATCGGTGATATTCCTGATGTACAATGGAATTTTCGTCAGGTTGTTCAAGTTGGAATCCGGTGCAGAATAGCTCCAGAGTGTATCCTGCACATTCGGATCGGCAAAAATGATTTCATAATCATCCGTCAGACCGCTTCCGGTGAAATTCTCAAAATAATGAAGCCAACGGTTGAGCGTCACTTTCTTCACGGCAGAAGGAAGCACCTGGCGGATATCATAGATGCCGGTGGGAATATCTTTAATCTCCAGGCTCAAGCCGTCGAACAATGCCAGATTTTCCAGATCGGCTGAATACAACGGCCTGTTCACGATCGTATCCGACGGCAACCCGCTGCTGGAAACAACGGGTGTGGCGGTACCGGAATAACGGATCGAATACCGCTTATCGGCGGGATTCGTAGCATCGTAAGAAACGATATACGAACGTCCCGTCACTTTTTTGGGATCGATGACAGAGACCACCGGTGCCGCCTGTGTACGGCCGGATGTCAATACCGGTTGATTTTTCATCGCACCGGCGGTGATCCCTTTTGTCGGAGCGGCAGGAATGACCGCCACGGTATTGCCTCCCAATTGCTGCCGGCTCGCTTTAATGGAACTTACCAGCGGAGGAATGTTTCCGTCGTCGCCGTCATAGGCACAGACGGCATACCAATATTCGTATCCGTTGGAAACATTTCTGTCAACAAACGTATGTTTAATTCCGGTATCGTCTCCCAGCCAGAAATACCGACCGAGTTCCAGCGTGCTTTCACCGACAATGCCGTCTTTCAGATCATACTGCGCCAGCGGTTTCCAATATTTGAAGCCACCCTTCAGATCAACTACTTTTTCTCCCCAGGTGATACCGCGATCCGTGCTCTTATAAATCATATATCCCTGGAACGAGTTTGTTGCGGTCAGGCGGTCAAGCACATGATCCACCGTTCCATCTGGTTTATAGTACGTTCCCTTTTCGGAACGGTCGTCCCAATACAATCGAATCTCCCGATCTCCGACAGAGGTATGCACAACAGGTTCCGGCGGCGGTTCGGCTGCCTGGTAGTTTGCATTATAGAGCAATTGACAGAAGACCGCATTGTTGAACAGATCGTTCTTGTTTGCAGCGTGGATCGTTGCAAAGGCGAAATTCAATTGCTGTCCCGGCGCCAGCGTGAACGGGCCGCTTCCGACCACATACGTAATATCCGGACCGAACGTGTTTGGCGTTTGTGTCCAGTCCCTCGGATGCGGAGCGACATTGGCGGGCGCCATGATGCCAGCGGCCAATTGATCGTACTCCGTCACCTCCGACTGCGGTGCAGCGGAATATTCAAAGACCTGGAACGTCGAGATACCGCGGGGATTACCGGTGTTCGGATCGTTCGGCGTTTCCAGAAATTTCAGGCCTACCCAGCCGACATTGTTCGCAATCAGTCCTTCGACCTTATCATCCCCGTCCCACAGATAGGTGAAGTTCCAAAGGAGAGAATCCTGCCGTGGAGTAAATCCCGGCACATCCGTTCCAATCGGTATGAACGATGCAAAATCATCCGTCCATTCCGCCGCGCCTTGTTCCGGGCAATCGGGATCGTCGTGCATGCCGATATAGACATCGTGCAACGTATCGGTGCCGACATTGGTGAGGAACATTTTAAAGATGATATAATTCTGATTCAGGATATCATCCCACTGCAATGCCCACATATCCACGCGGATATCCATCGGATTCGGTTTGTTACCGTCGATGGTGTCGTTATCCGTGACGACAAAATACGCTTCACGTGTTGCGCGCGATTCTCCGTTGACGACACCGGGAAATCCCTTGGATCCGACGGGAGGCTGGGTATACGTCAGTCCGATATCGGTCAACTTGCGCGCCGTCGGCGGGAGCGACGAAATCGGCTGTGTGTTCGGCCACTGTGCCGGCCAACTCTCCGGCTTGTCGCTGAAGGCAAGGCCGATATTCTGCGATTCGATTTCAACACCGGCATCAAATCCTTTCAACGGCTGGAATTCCTCTTCGCTGAATCGCGCTGCTCCTCGTGTACCGCTTGCCACATATTTTGTACCGTTCGATTTCTTTGCGCCGATCAACGGAGCCATTGTCCACCGGTATGTGAATCCGGACTTCGCGGGAAATTCATAGCAGAGTCCCCAACGATCGTAGCCGAGCGTTGCGGAATTGGAAATTCGTGCCCAGACATTTCCGACATCCATTATCGACAATTTCCGGTCGGCGACACCCGTCGCTTTCGCAAGTTTCGGCGGCAGAGGTGCATACCCGCGCTGCGGTGCAAGAACAGTATTATAGTATTCCCACTTTGTCATCTTCCCGGGATCCTGTGCAAAGAGGATCACCGGAACGAACAGCAACAGTATTCTTTTAAACGTAACCATGAGTCCTCCGGTGACGATCATTCAAATTGTACTTCAATACCGATTTCAGCGTGGCGCGGCGGTCCGAACCAGTTCGGTATGTGAGAATTTTCGATGCTGACATTGGGATTGGCGGAATAATCCGGCCGGCCAGTGCTGCTGAAGACGTTATAGACGTTTTTCCGGTTCAGCATATTGTCGATATCGGTGTAAACCAATAACGCGACCGGTTCAATCCGGAATTGTTTGTATACACGCATATCGAGCGTTCCTGTCCACGGCTGGCGGTCGCTGTTCCGTTCGCCGATCGGTTTCCCGCGTGCATCGGCGGGCGTATAGGGAAGCCCGCTGCCGAATTGCCCGATAAAACTAATTCCCCAGGACGGATACGTAATGCTGCTCGTGAAATTGAGCGTGTGCGGTTGATCCCAGGCGAGCGTGACGGTCTTCTTTGGAGCGACAATACCGTATACCGATGCCAGATATGCTTCGTCCGCATGGCTCTGCCAGTAATCAGCGTTTCCTTCCGCGCGGGAATAGGTGTAATTCACCTGGAATGAATAATTGTCGGCGAGCCGTTTCCGCAGCGATAATTCTATTCCGCGCGTGTTCGCATAATCGAGATTGACGATCTGCGTGTAGGCATACGGACGGACATCGACCCGGCTGGTGGAGATATAATCGTACGTGTCCTTGTAGAACACCGTGATGCTGCCGGAGAGGAATTCGACCAATTCAAACTCACCGCCGAACTCGTAGGCATGGGTTACTTCAGGCTTCAGATTCGGATTTCCGATGGACGGTTCATAGCCCTGTCCCAGATTCGGCAGCGGATACTGCACGTCCAATTGGTTGAACCGGCGGTACAGGAAATTGAAATCGGGATACTGGTAAAATTGGCCGTAGGAGAACCGGAATTTAATCTTTTCCGTGATCGGATGAGCAAATCCGACACGGGGGCTGATGTGCATTTTCGGTTTCACTTTCGATTCCGGCAACTGCGTATTGGCCGGATCATTGATCACCGCATAAATATCCGGCGCTTTGCTGTCCAAGTAATCGAACCGGACGCCCAGATTTAGAATGATATCGTCGTATTCGATCTTATCCTGTGCATACGCGGATAGTTGCACGGGGCTGAACTCGTACGATGTTATTTCGGAATGCCGCTTCCAAAAATCGTACGTTTTGTCGATGTGATCCCAGTAACTGTTGATGCCGCTGATCCAGAAATTGTTGATCGTATGGAACTTGACCTCGAATCCTGCCTTCACCAGATTGTTCTTGTCGACCTGGCTGGTGAAACTGCCGATGATTGTCCGCGATTTTGATTGACTGTCTTCAAAGAAATTGTCCACCGAGGGAACCATAACGATGGCACGGTCGATTCCCTGTGCATTTAACTGCGCAATCAGCGCATCGGTCAGCAATTCCCCCTTGAGTGCGATGACCGCTCCGGAGCTGTCGGTCAGATCGGCGCCGAGCGTGCGATGCCCCATTGAAGTAATGTCGGAAAATAACAGCGGTTGGGCATAATATCCTGCAAACTCATAATTGGACGTCGAATCAAAAGCGATGCCGTCGCTGACAGGATAAAAGATCCGGTTGAATCGTTTTGTGAGATCCGGCTCATCCATGTCTTCTTCAAATGTGAAATTATTTCCGTGCTTGGAGAAATACGAAAATTTTAATTCGTAGTATGTCGACGGATTCACCGTATGCGTGATTGCCACGGAATAGAGTTCGCTTTCCAGACGGTTTCGGTCGTTGTATTCAGGAAATTGTTTAAAATAATGATCGTAGCTTTTCCAATCCCGTATGGAATATGATGCGCTGGCGTTGATCTTGATATCCGGAATAAATCGGGAGGTTATTTTCCCGGAAATTCTGTCTTTCCGGTCGAAGAGTCCAAAATCAAAATCGCGCTGGACAGGACGGCCGCCACGGGAAGTGTATTGGGGTCCCTGCACTTTGTTCAAGTACGTCTGAGTACGGAGCTGATCGCCGCTGATGAAGATATTGAGATCCTCGCTCCGATCGAAGAGGAACGGTACCGGCCCGCCGACGGTAAATTCCTTCCGGTATGTATTCCACGAGTTTGATTCGATACCGAAGTTGTCGGTGCCGAACCGGCCGGAAATCTGATACTGTGACGATCCTTCCGGCGTCGTTATGTTGACAACTCCGGACTGTGCCTGACCGTACTCGGCGTTAAATGTTCCGCTCATCACCGTCAGCGATGAAACGCTGGTTCTCGGAAGGTCGATTGCCAATCCGCCGTAGATCGGATCGTCGACGCGGACGCCGTCGATTAGATATGTCACTTCGCCCGATCGTCCGCCGCGAAGATGAATGCCGTCGTCGCCGCTGCCGTTATTGCTGTTTACAAATCCGGTCACAAGAACCAATGCTTGTGTAAAATTATTGATTGGCAACGACCGGATCTGTTGTTCGTCGATCGTGGTGAGCGTCGCCGTCGCGTCTTTCTGGAACGCTTTCCTTTCCGCCGTGATCGTCACCTCTCCCATCTCTATTCCTTCGGATGTCAGCGCCGCATCGACGTCGGTGGTCAGATCGGGCATCACATTCACATTGGTGACATTCACGATTTGATATCCAAGAAACGAGAAACGAATCTGATAGATGCCTGCGGGTACGTTCAGAATTATGTATTCACCGTTCAGATCGGTGACCGCGCCATACTGCGTTCCGGCGATCATCACCGTGGCATTGATCAACGGTTCTGAGGTTGCCTGATCGGTAACGCGGCCTTTGATCTTACCCGTGGTTCCGGCAAAAAGAAGGAGTGGCAGAGAGATGAGTATAATGATGAGGCGGTGTTTCATACATCCCCCTCGATATATTTGATGTGGAATGAAAGGTGATTATATGCAGGAAAGTACGAAGTTCACAGAATGGAGTCAATCGTATTAACGGTAATTATGATGATTCATTACTCTTTTCAAGTACCATAAATCAGAACAAACACTCCGCATTCACACCTTAAAAATAATACCGGCATGACTCCAAAAAATCATGCCGGCACTGTGAATACAATAATAAAATCAGAGTAAATTACTCGCCAATTCCGCCAGTTTGGAACGTTCCCCTTTCTCGAGGTTAACGTGTGCATAGATCTTCTGTCCCTGCATCTTTGCGATGAGATAACTCAGTCCGTTCGACTGACTGTCCAGGTACGGATGATCAATCTGGTAGATATCCCCCGTCAGTACGATCTTGGTCCCCTCCCCGGCGCGGGTGATGATGGTTTTCACTTCGTGCGGGGTAAGGTTCTGCGCTTCGTCAACGATAAAGTAGATCTTTACCAGAGAGCGGCCGCGAATATATGACAGTGGTTCGATGATCAGCTTCTCATCCTGCATCATTTGCGTGATGCGAGTGAAATTCTGATCGCTTTCGGGATATTGATTCTTGATCACGCCGAGATTGTCGAACAGCGGCTGCATGTACGGATCGAGTTTGGACTGGATGTCACCCGGAAGGTAGCCGATGTCTTTATTGGAGAGCGGTACGATCGGCCGCGCCATAAAGATCTGCCGGTAGAGTTTCCTCTTTTCCAACGCAGCGGCAAGCGCCAGCAGCGTCTTTCCCGTCCCCGCTTTTCCGGAAACGGTTACCAGCTGGATTTCGGGATTCATCAGTGCATTCAATGCGAAGATCTGCTCCGCGTTATGGGGACCGATGCCATAGGCGACATTCTTCTCGACCTTTGCGACCATCTGGTGTTCGGCATTGTACGTTGCGAGGGCGGATTGTTTTCCGTTGCGCAGAATCATGAATTCGTTCGGCACAAAATGATTTGTCGGCAGATCTTGCGGCCGGATCTCGTAGGGATTCATATGCAGGCGCTGAATCACCTTTTCATCAACATTCTCGACGGTTCTATGGCCCCGGTAGAGATCCGTAATATTCTGTACCTGATCGTTCTTATAATCCTGTGCCGGAATGCCGACTGCCTTTGCCTTCATCCGCAGGTTGACATCCTTCGAAACAAGAATGACCTCGCGCGACGGATTCTCTTTGGCGATAGTGTAGGCGCAATTTAAAATCTGGTGATCGGGTTTATTCGGAGTAAAAACGGATTGCAAATCTTTGTGATAGGTCTGTTCCAGGCGGACGGAGATCTTTCCGAGTTTTTTGCCGATCGTGACACCGCCGTTGAAGATATGATCGCCGCTCATTGCATCCACATTGCGGGCAAATTCACGTGCGTGAAAATTTATCGATTCGTTTCCTTTTTTAAATGCGTCGAGCTCTTCCAGCAGTGTCACCGGAATGACGACATCGTGCTCCTTAAATTGGTAGATGCAGGCGCTATCATGTAAAACAACGTTGGTATCCAAGACAAAAATCTTCTTCTTTTTGTTTGCCATTGCGTTGTTCCAACTCCAATAAATTGATGGATTGAGTGGTTTAGGTAAAACAAAAACGTGTGATACTGCGGTCGAATTGAAAAATCCGAGGATTCCGGGAGAATTGTAGAGGTTGATTTTATTGACAAGTGCAATCTCTTGTTCAAGACTTACTTTAAGTGAACGTAAGAAATTGTGAGAATATACGCAAGAGGGTATTATAAATTTTTTTAATGTGTGATATTAGTCAAAATCGCGGATAATGATCGAAGGAATAGAGGTCTTGCAGTTACACTGGCTCCAGGGTGAATGGGGACTTATGGTAACTCTATCATTCCATATCATCAAACTCCGACATTTATGTCGGAGTTTGATGTCATCCACATTCCTTATTCGGCATTAGCCGTGACGTTGTATAGTGGTCGTCGTGCCCGGCAAATCCGCCTTAAAAGGCGGATTTGCTTTAATTCAAGATGCTCCCTTTATACAATTCATAATCCTGTTTATAATGGTCTTGCCATTCAGTGATATCGGCGACATGCGAATTTATCAACTTTTCGAGGATCTCTATTCTTTTAACAGATATCTCGGTGTCATTCCCATGTTCCACCAGGTAAATGAATACATGTCCGCTACTTCTTGCAGAATTTTACTCGTCGGTTTTCCGGCGCCATGTCCGGCAGAAGTTTCAATGCGGATCATAACGGGATTCGGCCCTTTATATTTTTGCTGCAGTGTGGAGATATATTTGAACGAATGTGCCGGCACAACGCGATCATCGTGGTCCGCCGTGGTGACCAGTGTGGCGGGGTAATTCACCCCTTCACGGATATTATGGATCGGAGAATATTTCCGCAGATATTCGAATTGCACGGAATCATCGCTCGAACCGTAATCGTTTACCCATGCCCAGCCAATGGTGAATTTATGGAACCGGAGCATATCCATCACTCCCACAGCCGGAAGAGCAACTTTGAATAATTCCGGCCTCTGATTTATCACCGCACCGACCAACAGTCCGCCGTTGGATCCACCTTGCACGGCAAGCTTCGACTGCTGCGTATATTTATTGTCGATCAAATATTCCGCTGCGGCGATGAAATCATCGAAGACATTCTGCTTGTTCAGTTTCATTCCCTGTTCATGCCATTGCTCGCCGTATTCACTCCCTCCGCGGATATTTGCGAGGGCATAGATCCCTCCCTGTTCCAGCCAGGCTAACCGAAGAGCGCTGAAATTCGGCATCATGGCGACATTGAATCCGCCGTATCCGTACAGCCACGCGGGATTATTTCCGTCAAGAACGATCCCCTTCTTGTGCACAATAAACATCGGTATTTTTGTTCCGTCCTTACTTGGGTAAAATACCTGCCTGGTTTCGTACTGATCGGGATCGAAATCAATCTCAGTTTTGTGATAGAGTGTCGACGTCTTCGACTTTATATCGTATCGATATATTGTGGAAGGATGCGTGAAAGACGTCAGTGCATAGAAGGTGAATTGATCTTCGCGCTTTCCGCCAAATCCGCTGACTGTACCGAGCGCGGCCAAGGAGATCTCGTTCTCAAATTTTCCATCCAGATCGTACACATGCACCCTATGTGCAACATCTTTTGTATATGTCGCAAATATCTTTTTCCCGACCACGGTGACCGCATCCAACACTTCAGTCCTTTCCGGCAGCACATCTTTCCAATTTTCTTCGGCGGGATGTTTCGGATCGTACACAATGACGCGACCGTTCGGCGCTTTGCGGTTTGTATATAAAAGAAGTTTCTCACCGAGATTTTCAATAATATAAATCTGATCGTCAAATGTTTCCATAATCGGTTTGAATCCCGTTCGCTGCCTCATATCCCTAAAATAGAGCGCATTGCCGTTCGAACCCCGCTGCGATGCAGTCAATTGCATAATGCGAGCATCATCGGTAAATCCGACTCCGAACAACCGCTGTGGATGTTCTTTGTCCTCATAGACAAGCATATCTTTTGATTGCGGTGTGCCGAGAATATGGTAATAGACTTTGTGATACTCATTCGATGCGGAAAGTTTCGTACCGGTGTCGGCAGGCGCAGCGTACCGGCTGTAATAAAAACCGTTGCCGAACCACGAAATGCCGGTAAATTTTGCCCATTGTATCCTGTCTTTGAGCAATTTTTTTGTCTTCACTTCCATCACAAAAATGTCACGCCAGTCTGATCCGGCCCTTGACACCGAATACGCCATATATTTACCGTTTTTGTCGAATGCGGTGCCCGCCAGCGATGTCGTTCCGTCGGCGGATAGTTTATTGGGATCGAGGAACACTTCCGGTTTTGCATCGAGTGAACCGCGACGGATATATAAAACACTCTGGCTTTGCAATCCATCATTCTTATAGAAGAACCAATTGCTGCCGGACCGGAACGGGGTTCCCACCTTTGGATAGTTATAGAGCTCACTCAACCGGTCCATCACCTTCTGTCGGAAGGGAATCTGTTCAAGATATCCGAATGTCACCGTATTCTGTTCCGTCACCCATTCCTTTACGGCGGCAGCGGTATCGTGCTCCAGCCACCGGTATGGATCGGACACTTTCATGCCGAAATATTCATCGGTATGGTCGACCGTTGCCGTTGCCGGATATTGATATTGTGCGCCGGCTGCGGCAACACACAACAACAGAATAAAAATAGTTTTTTTCATCAGACGATCTCCTTTATGTTATTCGATAATCTTGACAATAGGGTAATACGATCCGTCGCCGAAATAGCGATCCATAAAATTCCATGCCGCAACACCGTCTTCCGATTCCGGTTCCAGCAGATACACAATCAATCGTGACAACGGTTGATCCGTGCCGACCGAAAACGATCCTGCCGGAATGGTCTGATCTTTCTTTTCGTAGACACCCTCCAGCGTTCGAATACGGTGTTTTTGATACTCGCGCTCGGATTGTGAGTTCTTCGTGATCCTGAACCGGTGTACGGCCGCCGATGATGAGGCCGAAAGAGAATCGACTATTATTCCGTGATCTCGCAGCAGCCGCACGACGGCGGTCAACGAATCGGGAATAATGTAGCGGATGGGAACCTGCACTTTGCGTGTCGCATGCACGCCGTAGTACTCCGAAGTCACCACCGTTCTGAGCGTCTTCTCGTCCATTAGGTACATTTTCTCTCCGCTGTACGGATTCCTCACTTCCCGTGCGTCTGCCAGCAGGATCTCCTGTGCAGGATTTGATTCCACAATCTCCGCCCGCACGGCAAGCGAATCGAATTGCTTCAACCGTTGCGCCGACTCATCTGCCCGTTGCACCGTATGCTTGATCTCCTGTGCTTTGGCGGATGCGACATCCAGTATGTTCGTCACCAGCGCTTTGGTCGAGGCAATGCGTTGTTCAAAGGTGTTGTAGGAATATGCTTCACTCAAAATTGCAAGCCGATTCCGGAATCCCACATAGTTGCTGTTGTATCGCGGTTCGTGCGCCCAGTAATAATATCCTGGTTTTCCGGCAGACGTACGGTCCAGATAATCGCCGTAGCGATGCACGCGCCAGTGCTGCGACCGCATGCGTTCTTCCACATCCGGAATGAAAGCCTGACGGGTGAACCGGTCGAGCGTCGTATCGATAACCGGATTGAGTGCATAGCTGTACGTGATGTGATAACCGTGGAACGATCCATTGGTAGTGTGAAGATCGACAGTGATGGACGGATCGTATTCATTCAACATCCGGACAAACGCCCTCACCTCCGGCGATTCGAGTTTGATATGGTCCCGGTTCAGGTCGTAACCCTGTCCGTTAGCCCGTTCTCCCATGCCGGCAACGGGGCCATACTGCCAGGGCCTGTTATAGAGACTGATATTGTCATTCCCGTCGGCATTGAAGATCGGTACGATAATCAGCACAAGATTGCGGCGCCATTCCCGGTGTTTTCCCTTCGCAAGATCCCGCATCAGTTCCAGCATCGCTTCCTTTCCCTCCACTTCACCGGCGTGGATATTTCCCTGAATATAGACAACCAGTTTTCCAGATTTGCGGATTGTTTCCGGACGGGTATCGGCAATATCGCCGAAAAAGATCATCGGCAGACGTTTACCCCGTGAGGAATATCCCAGCCAATCGAGATGCAGTTCCTTATTGTTTTTCGTCACAGCTGTTATGAAATCGATCACATCCTGATACCGTGAAGTTTCTTCATAGTGCGTCCGCTCGGGGCGGGTGGTTTGAGCGACACAAAAGGATAAAAGAAACAACAGTATGGAGCAGCATTTTGGAATAGACAT
Source organism: uncultured Chitinophagaceae bacterium (assembly GCA_964371615.1). GTDB lineage: Bacteria > Bacteroidota > Ignavibacteria > UBA10030 > UBA8401 > SpSt-333. The sequence continues at coordinate 488,255 of CAYJMS010000001.1, read as the reverse complement.
TAATCCTCAGGAAGTTTTTCTGATGAGTGAATAGATCTCTATGACTTTTTCTTTCCCCCGCAACTTCAGCGTTCCGCCCCCTTCGATGATAAACTTGTCGTTGTTCAAATGGCACCGTTGCAGCAACTCTCCCGAGACCAGAAGGGTGGCGCGGAGCTTGTTGCACATTTCCTGAATTCTCGACGTTGTATTGACAATGTCGCCGTGATAAACGATCTCGGTCTTCAGATCGCCGATCTCTCCGGTGGTGACCATGCCGCAGTGGATTCCCGCTTTCATTTTCGCTTCGACGCCGTATTTTTTCATATAGAGAGGATTCCGGCGCTCCAGCAACGCATTGATGGCAAAAAAGCAGCGGATACACCGTTCCTGCTCGATGCCGGTTTCGATCGGCCATGTAATGACCACTTCGTCCCCGACGTATTGATAAATCTCCCCCCGGTATTCCAGAATCGGTTCGGAAATATCATAGAAGATGTCGTTCAAAAAATTATGGTATTGCTTATGCTCCAATTGTTCGGCGATACGGGTCGATGAACGGAGATCCAAAAACATGAAAATTCGTTCCTCGTCTCGCGGCTTATGATATTTCCCGAACACATACTGCAGCAAAACCCCGTGTCCGAATTTCTTTCCGACGAGTCGAATAAACGAAATGCTTAATGCCGATACCGTACTGGCGACGGTCACCAGTTGGACGAGCCGCGGACCGATCAGAGTGAATCCCGGATCGGCGAGTAATGCCGAGTAGGATAATTTGCGGAGGTACATCTCCTCGACCACAAGCCCGTAATACACAACCGGAATAGTAATGAGGATATACCCGGCAATTCGAATGAAAAGCGCCGCAAGAAAGTTCATACGCCGCACGATTGACGGAAGCACGGCGAGTTCGATAATTGCCGTAATGATCCCCAATAAAAGTCCGATCGGCAAGCTTCGCATCAACGATTCTCCGACAGAATACGGATAGACGACATACTGCTGTAATTCAACATTATACTGGGCGTAGGAGTACGTGTACCGGACGGCATGGATGTTCAGCGTGAACAGGACAGCGATAAACAGATATCCCGCAATAATCCACAAAGCGTTTTTCGTTATTCGTATTCGTGATGCGGTGATTTTCATAGTGTAGAGAATTCGAAAACAACAGCGCCGGATGCTTTTAGGTAATCCTTCGTTTTCATAATAATGGAATCGGTTAATGATCCCGCATTAAATGCGATCCTGTCGTTCCGAACCACCGACGGATCCAGATACAATTCAAGATTGAGCATCGGCCTCCCAAACGGAGGCACAGAACCGGGAACCAGTCCAGTCAACGCTATCAATTCTTCTTTTGAAGCAAACCGGATGCTTTTGGCTGAAAAATGCTGCTTTATTTTTTTGGAATCGATCTTCAGCGCCGCACTCAGTACAAATAGCATGAAGCGTTCATCAATTTTCATGACAATCGCTTTCCCGCCGATCGAGATATCTTCGCCGCGTGCCTGAGCCGATTCCTCGGACGTCATTGTCGGTTTGTGATGTACCGTGCGATAATCGATTCCTTGCTTGGTCAGATATGTACAAATCTCTTCAAATACGGACATGGCCGCCGGTCTCCGATAATTTCATCTCGTTTAAGCGTTATAAAATAGGACATTTCTTTGTATCTTTCCACAGCAGTATTTCCAATCATTACAATTGACAAAACCAGGAGACATTATGAGCACCAACCATTTCCCGATCCTCATTATCACCGGCAGACCTGCCGCCGGAAAGTCGGAAGTGATCGACTTCCTGAAAAAATGCGATCCCATCATTCGGCTAGAAAAATTTCACATCGCCAATTTTGAAGAACTCGACGACTTTCTCTACGTCTGGGAGACATTTGAACTGGACGACCTTATGACTCAGATGGGAAAGCCCCGCATCTGGAGCGACGAGAAATACTGGTTCAAGGATCAATACATCTGGGATCTATATATGAAGCGCCTTGCGCTCGATTACAAGAAAAAAGTACTGAAAGATCCCGCGTACCACGAAAAGATGACGAGTCTGGTGGAATTTGCCCGCGGCGGTGAGAATGCCATCTATAATGCACTGACATTTCTTTCGGACGAGATGCTGGACAAAGCGTCGCTCCTCTATATCAAAGTGCCGTATGAGGAATCGGTGAGGAAAAACAGGAAACGAGCGCGCCCCGGACAGGAAGACTCGATCCTGTATCATTCACTCCCCGATGAAAAGATGGAATTCTATTATAAGACCAACGATTGGGAAGCGATCGAGAAGAAAGATCCGCATTTCATTGAGGTGCGCGGACACAAGATCCCGTACGTGGTCTTCGAGAATATGCCGGAAAAGACGCACGATGTGAAACTGATCGATGCCGAGCTGGAACGGGCAACGAAGAAGTTGTGGGAGATGAAGAAGTAGAAATTATAGATTACAACACTCATGCCATGACTTAAAGTCATGGCATGAGTGTTATGAATTGAATGAATAATAATGCTGTTCGAAAAACAAAAATATTATCATTTGTATAATCGTACGAACAACAACGAATTGTTGTTCAGGGACAATGATAATTATACTTTCTTCCTGCAGAAATATCATACCCATTTGTCGCCATTTGTTGCAACGATTGCGTATTGTTTAATGCCAACACATTTCCACTTTCTTGTACGGTGTGAATCAGATGAATCTTTGAACGTGAGTAAGAATATTGCCATACTATTGCGATCGTATACACGGGCGATAAATAAAAGATACAATAGACACGGAAATCTATTCCAGCAAAACACAAAGCACAAAGAAATTACTGATGAATCATATCTACTTACATTAGTACATTATATTCATCAAAATCCGATACGCGCACGAATTTCAATGAAATTAGATGACTGGATATTCTCAAGTTACAAGGATATTTCTGAGACGAGTCGCGATTGGTACGATGGAAAAGATTTTGTGTTACAATATTTTCAATTTGTTGACGATTTTGTTTTCAGTTCGAAAAACATTATTGAAACTGTAAAAAGAGAATTTTGGGTATGACAAGTACATAGTGATGCCATGACTTTAAGTCATGGCATCACGTACTCTCACCCCTTCGCATCAATCTCCCGCGCCTGCAGCAGTTCCTGCGTCCGTTTCTTTTCGGCACGGGAGAGGAACCACACAGCGATCAGGATGAATCCCATCGATATCCAATCCTGCACCTTCGGAAATCTACCTTGAAAGAGAAAATAGGACACGAGTGTTGCGGCGGTCCCGGCCACGAGCGAAGTGAGCCTGTTCACCAGTCCTGCAAACGTCGCCGTGCGCCCTTTGAACATGAATATGAAAACGGAAAAGAATGCCACCATCCCGAATGCAAATCCCGCCACCACTCCCCATCCCCACACCGGATGCGGCGCAGCGATCGACTGCGTAAAGGTCAATAACGCTTCGTTCGACGAGTTGAACCAATCGGCAGCATTGTACAGGATAAATCCCGCCGTCACCATTACCGTTGTGGCGGCAATCTGTTCAATGGCAAAGAAGCCGTTATTGTCCAGCTTCACTCCTTTGGCGCGCGTGTTTTTATAGTAATTCATGATGTAGATACGAATCGAATATGCGACAATATAACTGCCGAGGATGATAACGGCGGCGGTCGAATGGATGAAGTCAAAATCCCCCGGCGCTACCCAGAAGATATTCATTGCCGCCGCCAGCAGTGCGAAAACAACGGCATAGTTTTCTTCGGCATAGACGCTTTTCTTCAATATCCCCTGCCGGATCTGTATCGCATCCACAATACGGCTGATGATAATGACACTTGCGCGCATGATCACCATCGCCACCATGACAGAAATCGGGAGGAGGTACATGAGTGTTGTCGTGGGAATCACCACCGCTGTACAGATGCCGGAGGGAATGATATAAAGAACTTCCTGCGGAAACCGTAATGTACCCCATGCAATGATTTTATTTGATTTTATACGGTACCAGCGAAGCGCCAGAGCGACCGAGAGTGCGATAAGATTTCCACCAATGGTGCTATAGACGAGATATTCGATCTCCTTCATTCCCGGATATCCCGCATCGGCGGTCCCGGTAAAGTATTTCACCGTTATCCCGGTGATCACATAAAAAAAGAAGTATCCGATAGCAAGTTGAATGAGTCGTCCGGTACTCCCTTCAGTCGTTTTCCACATATGCTGTTCCTGCTTTCCTAATGCATCACTGTTCACGATACGTCAAAGTACGTGTTGTCGGTCATTTTAAAAAAAGAAGAACCGTACGCACCGGCGTACGGTTCGTCGTGTGTTTGTCTATCAGTGTATCTGAACTTTTTTCGGAACGGTATTCCATAACTTGATCATCAGCACCGCCCCGACAACAGCAAACCCGATCATGCTCGGTCCCCACGTTCCCCAGCCGAATGTTTCCAGCATCCAGCCCATTCCAAGGCCGACCGCCGCTCCGCCGATGTACTGCATTCCGTCGAACAATCCTGTTGCCGATGCCGCCGCTTTCTGTCCGCCGAAATCCATCGATGCCGTACCGGAGAGCATGGAATGCACCATGCTGATGGCGAATGAGTTCACCACAAATGCGCCGATAATCCATTCGACGCCGGGCGCCTGCCATATGATGACAAGGCAGATGATCTGCAGCATGTAGCCGATAAACGCCACGGGAGGCCGGCGCGAATTGAACACCCAGTCGGAAACTGTTCCTGCCACGAATGCGCCGAGAATTCCCGCCACAACAACGCTTAACGCTCCCCTTTGAAAGACGTCGGAATCGAGCGCAAGATTCTGTGCTTCTTGCATATAGCGCGGAAACCATTGTTCAAATCCATGCCGTACAAAGCCGGTGCAGAATTCCGCAAAGGCAATGGTGAGTGTGATTGGATTGGTGAAGACCTTCTTCATCAGGTACTTCATATCGACTTTTTCCGTGTCGCCGCTGGAGGCATCCGCCGTATCGAAATCCTGAAAACCCGTTTCCCGCGGATGATCCCGCACAAAGAGGACCGTCAGAACTCCCATTATTAGCATGATTCCCGCCGGAATAAAGAAGACCCATTGCCACGGCAATATGGCAACGGCAATTCCGCCGATTACAAAGATCAAGGCCCGTCCGCTCTGTATCATGGAACCGAAGATCGCGGAAAACACACCCCGCTCCCGCACGTGGAACCAACCGGAATTTACTTTAATCAGTGCCAACGCGCTGTACGACTGGAAGTACATATTGAGCGACCAGACGGTGGCGAAATAACCGAGCAGCAGCGGACCGGTCCCGAGGAAACCGACATATGCACCGAAACCGAACGCAATATTAAAAACAACGGCACCGAAAACGCCGATCATCATCGCCTTCCGGCCGCCGATCCTGTCGGCAATGGGACCGTTGAAGAGCGCCGACACACCGTAAATTGTCAGCGCCGCAGTGATAATTGCGCCGATCTGCGTTTTGTCCCAGCCGTAATTGTCCGAGAGCGCTTTGTTGGCAAAGGAGAGGTTATAACGCCCCATGTACATTGCTGCGTACGTAAATCCGAGCGTCAGCCAGTTCATGGCACGGCGTTTTCGGAAATCCATGGAGTGAACGGGGCGGGTATTCTCTGATTGAGTCATAACGTTCCGCAGAGAGGATAGGTGGAATAAAAAAACCGGCAGCCATACCAAATGACCGCCGGTATGAAATATTTTTCGCTATTGAAGATAGAGAAAACAAGATTAATAAAAAAGCATACCGAAACAGATGCAGTGTTTGTTTCATTGAATAAAGGATAACAATCTCCGTTATTCCCTATGGATCACTGCACCGCGCTTTCGAGAATCGTTACCGTCTTTGCGTCTGCGTCGAGTTCCGCCTTTACACCGATCGGCAATGCAATATGATCCTTAATGTGGCCAAACGACAATCCCGAAATGCATGGCTTGCCGAGAGATCCAAATCGTGTTTTAAATAATTCATAGAGCGTAAGCGATGCAACGTACCCGGCCCCTTTCGGGTCGCAGTCCCTGAATTTGCCGAGGATGAATCCGGCCGCATCGTTCAATACTCCGCTAAGATACAAATGGGTCAGCATCCGGTCGATGCGGTACGGTTCCTCGCCGACATCTTCGATGAACAGTAATTTCCCTTTATAATCGACCTCAAAGGGAGTGCCAAGCGTCGTCACCAGCAACGAAAGATTCCCGCCGATCAATTCTCCAGTCGCTTTTCCGCCGTGGACTGTCACGATGCGGTTGTCGCGATTCACAGTCTCGCCTGCCGGGAGCGGTGGCTGCTGCAGCAATCCGACCGGCGTCGTGGACATGAGCGTGCGGGTGTAATAATCTCGCGTGTAGTCATTGAACGAATAACGGACATTCGGCCCATGCACGGTCACCAGGCCTGAAAATTTATAGAACGCCAGAAGCAGCGTCGTGTTGTCGCTGAAACCAACGAAGACTTTCGGATTTTTCCGTATCATTTCGAAATCGAGATACGGCAATGTCCGCATCGTTCCCCATCCTCCCTGTATCGGCAGTACTCCCTGCACATCATTGCGCCGGAACATCTCATTGATATCTTCCGCGCGTTCTTCATCGCGGCCGGCGAGATACCCGTATTGCTTCTCCATGTTCTTTCCGAGCACCACCTTGAATCCGAATGATTCCGCGATCTCTTTTGCAACGGCGATCTGTTCCGGTTCCTCCACCGCCGTTGCCGGCACGATCAGTCCGACGGTGTCCCCTTTTTTCAATGCTTTCGGCTTAATGAGCGGAAGCGGATTTTTGTCGGATCGTTTTTCCAGGAATGAAACAAATTGCGGGGGATAAATGGCGGCAAGCGTTGTGGTTGAAATACCGGAGAGAAATCCCCGGCGGGTGATGGGATCGAGCATGGTCACTCCATTGACTTGAATTGTCATCCCTCGTCTGCACCTGCCCCTTTGGGGCTCGGGAGAACACTCCGTTATTGAAAACAGGTTCTATAATATTTTAAATCCCGCCGACCATGCAGCCGGCGGGACAATGTTACTTTCCTTTAATCCACTCTTCCGCTATCTGAACGGCATTGGTCGCCGCCCCCTTGCGGATGTTGTCGGAAACGATCCAGAGGTTCAGTCCGTTTTTCACCGACGGATCCCGGCGGATTCTCCCGACAAATGTCTCGTCTTTATCATGGGCATGAATCGGCATAGGATACACTTTCGCTTTCGGATCGTCCTGCACCACAATTCCGGGCGATGACGATAGAATATTCACAACATCGGTTAACTCAAACGGTCTTTCAAACTCGATATTTACCGACTCACTGTGTCCGCCGATAGACGGGACACGTACGCAGGTCGGAGAGACCTCGATGGAATCATCCCCCATGATCTTTCTCGTTTCGTTCACCATCTTCATCTCTTCCTTCGTGTACCCGCTCTCGAGAAATTCATCGATATGCGGCAGGCAGTTGAACGAAATCTGGTGCGGAAATTTTGGTGAAACAACCGGCTGTTTGTTCCATTCCTGCATCAATTGATCGTATCCTTTTTGTCCCGCACCGGTAACGGATTGATACGTTGAAACGACCACCCGTTTGATTTTATACCGGTCGTGCAGCGGTTTCAGCACCACAACCATTTGTATGGTGGAGCAGTTCGGATTGGCGATGATCTTGCTTTCCGAAAATATTTTATCCCGATTCACTTCCGGAACAACAAGAGGTACAGCCGGATCCATTCTCCATGCGCTGCTGTTGTCGATCACCACGATACCGTATTTGGCACAGACCGGCGCAAATTCCTTGCTGACCGATCCTCCGGCGGAAAACAACGCAATCTGCGCACCGCTTAATTTAATATTCTGCTCGTTCAATTCCACCACACTCCATTCCTTCCCCAAGCAGGTGATCGTGTGACCAACGGAGCGTGCAGATGCCATCGGAATCAATTTCCCCACAGGAAATTTCCGCTCTTCCAGCACCTGCATCATTTTCCTGCCGACCATTCCTGTTGCGCCGGCGACGATGACTGTATATGTTTTCATAAAAATCCTGCCATCAGAATTCAGTATTCTGTCTTCTGTCTTCCGACTTCATTTTTATTCCAAATCCTCAATTTTTTCTCTTTCACGGATCACCCGCACCTTATCGCCATTCACGAGCACTTCGGCGGGACGAAGACGGGCGTTATAATGCGATGCGTTCACGATGCCGTACGCGCCGGCGGTGAGCACGGCAAGATATTCCCCCCGCTCCATAGAAGGAATGTCCCGATCCCGTGCGAGAAAATCGCCCGATTCGCAGACCGGACCGACCACATCCACATTATCAACCTCTCGTTGCTGCAGTTCCAGCGGCACAATCTGGTGAAATGCATTATACAGGCTCGGACGGAGAAGGTCGTTCATTCCCGCATCGATGATCACGAATTTCTTCACCCCGTTGTCCTTTATATAGAGTACTTTCGTCACCAGGATTCCGGCATTGGCGATGATGGAGCGTCCGGGCTCGATCACCAGCGTACAGCCGGATTGTTTCAGTATCGGCAATACGGAAGAAATAAAAAGATCGTTCGTCGGCGCCACATCGGCATCCGTCGCTTCCACTTCCGGCAAAAGCGGATGTTTAATGGCATTCCGGTACGTCACGCCAAATCCTCCGCCGAAATCAATATGATGGATGTCGATACCGATACCGCGAAGTTCCTTCACCATTTTCACCACGGTTTCCGCAGTTTGAACAAAGGGATCCACTTTCAGAATTTGCGAGCCGATATGAGTATGGATGCCGTCCACCTGAATATTCGGCAGCGATGCGGCAAACTTGAACGCTTCTATCGCTACGGAAATATCGATACCGAACTTGTTCGTCTTCAGTCCGGTGGAAATGTACGGATGCGTCGAAGCGTCGATATCGGGATTGATGCGGAGCGCCACGCGCGCTTTTTTTCCCGTCCGTCCGGCGATACCGTTGATCACTTCGAGTTCCTGAAGCGATTCAATATTGAACGAAAAGATCTCCTTCCCCAACGCATATTCAATTTCATCGTCCCGTTTACCGACTCCTGCAAAGGTGATTTTTGACGGAGCGAATCCCGCTTTCAGAGCAAGATGGATCTCACCGAGGGAGACAGCGTCCGCACCGGCACCTTCGGCCACCAGCAATTTCAGCAATTCGTGATTGCTGTTCGCTTTTAAAGCATAGCAGGTGATATGGTCAACACCGGCAAACGATCCGTCGATAGCGCGGAAGTTGTCCAGCAGCTGCTGCCGGCTGTACAGGTAAAGAGGAGTGCCGAATTCTTCCGCAATCGACTGCACCGTTATCTCTTCGCACTGCAGGTGATTCTCTTTGTAGTAAAAATGCTTCATTGGTTCTTGGATTAATGGGATAGAATCATGACAGAAACTTATTCAAAAACTTCGGTAAACGATCCCGAATTGGCAAACAGCACGCCGTGCAACCGCACCACCACTTCGTCGAGGTGCTCTTCGTCGATCACAAAACTGAGATTGATTTCCGACGCCCCCTGGGAGATCATATTGATATTCACATCGGTGACCGGGGTAAGCATTTTTACCGCCAAACCCGGACTGTTCCGCAAATTGTCGCCGACGATGCAGACGATCGCCTTTTTGTCGGTCACATTTACCGTCGAAAAATGTTTCAGCTCGCGGATGATGTTCTGAAGATTCTTCACGTTATCGATCGTTGCGGTGACGCTGACTTCGGAGGTCGCGACGGTATGCACGACGGTCTCGTACTTGTGGAAAACATCGAAAACATTCTCCAAAAATCCGTGCGCCAGAAACATCCGTGTCGAAACGATGCTGATCAGTGTGATTCCCTCTTTATACGCGATCGATTTGACGATACACCGCTTGTCCGTCTTCGGTTTCGCCATAATCACGGTGCCGCTGTATTCCGTATTCCTTGAGTTCAGCACGCGGACGGGAATATTTTTCTTCACGGCGGGAAGGATCGTTTCCGGATGCAGCACCCGCGCACCGAAATAAGCCAATTCCGCCGCTTCGTTGAACGACATGATTTTGATTTTTTTTGCATCCGTCACCAAAGTCGGATCGGCCGTCAGAATGCCGTCCACATCGGTCCAAATCTGTATTTCTTCCGCATGGAGCAGCGCACCGATAATCGCCGCGGAATAATCGGAGCCCCCTCTGCCGATGGTGGCCGTGATGCCGGCTGTTGTTGCGCCGACGAATCCCTGCGTCATGACCACATACCCGTTGTGCAGCTTCGGCAGGACGATCTCTTTCAATTTTTGTTCGGTCGCATCAAAGTGCACCTGCGCACGGGTGAACCGGTCGTCGGTGGTCATGAACGACCGCGCATCCACCCAAAAGGATTTGATCTTTTCCGATTCCAAATAATGATGGATGATGAACGACGACATCATTTCGCCGTATGCCGCAAACGTATCGAGCGATCGGGGAGTCAATTCACCCAGCACGGCAACGCCGCTGACGAGCGCCGCCAGTTCCTCTCCGATCGTTGTGAAGTGTTTGTTCAGGAATTTCAGCGTATCGCCGGTGAAGAGATCCTTCACGATCCGTTTATGCCGCGATTCGATGGCAGCGATCGACGCCAGCGCTTCGTCCTTTTTCCCCTGCGATGCAAGCGCAGCGGTGTGCAGCAACTGGTTGGTGATACCCGCACAAGCGGAAACGACAACGACCGGTTTGCGGCGGAGATCCTTCCGGACGATCTGCGTCAGATTTCTGATGGCAGCGGCATCTTCCACCGAGGTGCCGCCGAATTTCATGACAATCATTTGTGATTTCGTTGAAATAAAGAACCCGAGACGCTGCTCGGGGTTAGAATAGTCTTGGCGTTATTTAACCTTACTGTATGATAAATAAAATCTATCTTAGTTTAAAGTACTCATAGAGAGTAATTTCATGTCCTAAATCCATTCCGGCGGCCGTTTGATTATTTTTTGTTCCGTAATCCTTATTTCCGGAGGCAACAGCGACGACTCAAGGTGTTCAATTTTTAAGTGATGAAACCTGTCGTATGACTTTTTTATTTCTTCTGCTTTGCGGTTTAACGGAATGACAACTTCAATTCTTTTTGAAGGAAAGATATGTTTTACCGATTGAACAGCAGGGGTAATATCAAAATCGGCGCAGACAATGATCGCTTTTTCGAATTCGTCTTTGAATGCTTTCACGATTAATGTTGATGCAAGATTTACATCGGTGAGTTTTTCATTCCACTCCTTATACCACTTTCCGCATTCCTTGCATTTTCGAGAAGCTTTTTTAAATTCACCCAAGACAATTTTTATTCCTAAATGTTTCAGCACATCCAAATATACTTTCTGTCTTCGTCTCTTTTCCTCGGACGCTTTCGTTTCGGCTGAGAAATATACTATTTCTGTAACAGTGTCTGTCTTGGGGATAAAACACGTTACCAATTTGGAAAAATCCAGCCATTTATAGCGATGGTATTCGGGATGAGCGTCGATGGGATGGTAGAAATTAAAACCGTCAATCAAAAAAATCGTTTTCATTGTAGATTTTCTAACGGGTTTAAAAATAAAAACCCGAGAGCACGGGCTACTCGGGGGCAAGATGATTTTTTACATCACAGCACCTTGCGGGGCTGATATAAATATACATCAAGAAAGTGAAATTGTCAATAATGCCTTAAATCGATGTAAAAGCTACATTATTTAAGATGATGCAATAATGCATCTGTCAATTTCCCCGCTCCGAACCGGAACGTATCAACAGCGGGTAGTCCCGTCAGATCCTCCAGGCGTTTCGCTTCGTCCATGCTCTGTTCATCCGTTAATCCGATCGAATTGATGCCGATGCCAACCACCTTGGTGGGACGAAAGATATTGACGACCTCTTCGTGCAGTGCGATCAGCCGTTTTACCTCGGGTATTGGAATAGTATAATCGTCATGCTTTCGAGCCGGCATCACGCACATGATCATTGCATTCGGCATGGTACCATGGATCAGTCCAAGCGTTACGCCGCTGTATCCCTGATGCGTCAGCGACCCCTGCCCTTCGACGAAGATGTACTCATTTCCTTCGGCGGCAGAAGCATCGACGCATTTTTCGATTGAGCCGGCGATGTAATCGCTGATAATAGCATCCACGGCCACCCCTTTGCCGGAGATCATGATGCCGGTCTGACCGGTACCGATGAAATCACTCTTCTTTCCCCGTCGCGCAAATTCATTATATACCTGAAGCATTGTGGTCATTTTCCCGATGTTGCAGTCCACTCCCACCGTAAGGATAGTTTTCGCCGTACGCGTGCGATAATTTCCTTTCGACACCACTTCGTACTCCGCGGGAATCTTTCTCCAATCGGTAAGAGTGACATTGTTCACTTTTGCATGGTGCACAAATTCTTCATCGTCCGAAAGAATCGTGTGCAGGCCGCTGAGGATATTCAATTTGTTATTGATTGCCGTAATGATCCAGTCGCGCCATTCCTGAGGCAGACGCCCGCCGGTCGGGGCGATACCGATCAGCAGGTCGGTCGGTCCGTATTTCATTCCCTCCTGAACATTTGCCACGACAGGAATCGATCCGCCGTATCCCAATACCTCTTGTGCCGTCTTTCCGGCTTTTGTGCTGTCGATTACCGCAACAACCTGGTCGGGAAGATAGATAATGGCGCCATTGGCGGTTTTGGAACGAAGGGGACTGAAACGGCCTTCGGCGAGGGCGAGCATCTTGCGCATTGGAACAGTAGTCATTGGTAATTGGTCATTGGTCATTGGTTATTGGGAATCAGGAACTGGGAATTGGGAATTAGTCATCAGTCATTGGTTATTTGTTATTGGGTAGTAATTTAATGAGTTTAATGTGTTCAATGAACCGATGATCCAATGAATCAATGTATCAATTTTTATTTCGAGTTTCTCTCCCAAAACACGCCGTCCGAGAATCCCTGGATAGATTTTTCACTGTCGGCCGACGCAAGCCGCTTCTCTGAAAGACACGCAAATTTTTCGTCAGATTCAATACCGATATATCGCCGGCCTAATTTTTTTGCCACAACGGAGGTCGTGCCGGAGCCAAGAAAAGGATCCAGCACCACATCATTCTTTTTTGTGCTTGCCAGGATAATCTTCGCAATTAGTTTTTCCGGCTTCTGCGTCGGGTGTTCCGTATTTTCGGGCATGGACCAGAACGGCACGGTGAGATCGGTCCAGAGATTCGAGGGAGAGGTCATCCGGAAATTTCCCCCGGCGGTTTTCGACCAATCCTTCGGTTTACCGTCCTGTGTATACGGTGCGATCACTTTGCGCCGGAGTTTTACGGCGTCGAGATCGAACGTATACCGGTCGGACAGTGTGCAATACCATATGTCTTCCGATGCATTCTTCCAGTTGCGTTGGGCTCCCCGTCCCTTCTCCCTCTCCCATGTAATGCGGTTCCGGACAATGAAATATTTTTCCGCCAGCGAATGAATGACCGATGACGATCTCCAGTCGCCGCAAATATACACGGACGCAGTCGGTTTGAGCAGACGTACCAACGGTTGGAGCCATTCCTCCATCCATTCCGTATAACCGGAATGCGACGTTGCCGTAAATGCATTGGAACGGAATTTTTTTGTGAGATTGTACGGCGGATCGAGGAAAAGCAGATCGATGCATCGCGACGGCAGCAAGGGGATTGCCGTTCGGAGATCCTGGCAGATCGTGCGGTTCACTGCCATGGATAGCTGTACCGGTTTTGTCAATCGCAGCAATGCTTTTGCATAGGACCGGCGTTCCGCAGCGCTCAATTGTATTGTCCTGTTCCTGGGGGCTCGTTTCATGCTCTGGGATGAAATTGCTTGTGCTGCTGTTTTAATAATTCCCTGTCGATATGCGTATAAATCTGCGTTGTTGCAATATCCGCATGGCCGAGCATCTCCTGAACGGCACGCAATCCGGCTCCCCCTTCCAGCAAATGCGTCGCAAACGAATGCCGGAACGTATGCGGATGGATCTCCTTTTTGATCCCTGCCCGTTTCGTGTATTCGACAACGATGGTCCAGACAGACACGCGCGATAACGGCGTTCCCCGCGCATTCAAAAAGACCGCGTCATTGGTTTTTTTGGACTGGGCAAGCTGTGAACGGATCCGGCGCTTATATTCTCCGATCCATTCCAGCGCCGGTTCGCCGATCGGCACCAACCGTTCCTTCGATCCTTTTCCGAACACGCGGACGAGTTGCTGTTCGTCCAGCACGTTCGACTGTTTCAATCCCGTCAGTTCCGACACGCGCATTCCCGTCGCATAGAGCGTTTCCAGTATCGCTCTGTCGCGCCATACCATCGGTTTTGCGGTTTCCGCCTTAGGATCAGCGGCGTCGAGTATCCGGTTCACTTCGGCGATGCTCAGTACATCGGGAAGATGTTTCCCGATCTTCGGCAATTCGATATTCTGCGTCGGATCGTGATCCGTCCGCCGTTCGCCGACCAGAAATTTGTGTAATCCTTTGATGGCGGAAATGTTTCGCGCAATGCTTTTGGGAGAGAGACCGATTGACCGCAGCATGTGAATAAAACGGGAGACATCGTTTTCCGCTACCTGGCCGAAGCCGGTCCTGCCGATTTCCTCCACGTACATCCGGTATCGCACGATGTCCCGTTCGTAGGAGCCAATCGAATTCATCGCCAATGATTTTTCCAGTTGAAGAAACCGCAGATAGGCTTGGACGTCGGAGTTCATCACAGATCGATCGAGTCGATGGTTCGTTGAAGCCGTTTTTCCGGTACCTGGGCGGCCCGTTTCGTCCGCGGCTGATCGCTGTCGGACGGGGAAGCAGACTGACTCTCTTTTTCCGGATACCGGAGACGAGAATGGTGGACTCCGAGCATGATCTTCAGGAAACTTTCTTTGATGCGTGTCAGATCACGCAGATGCAGCGTGCTCTCATCAAGCTCCCCTTCCAACAAACGTAGTTTGATGATGGATTCGATATTTGCTTCGATTTTCTCTTTTGTCGGATCTTCGATAGACCGGGTGGACGCTTCGACGCCGTCCGCCAACAGCACAATGCCGGTTTCCTTGGTCGTCGGTTTAGGTCCCGAATACCGGTAGTCGCTCTCGTCGATTTCCCCTTTGTATTTCTTGTTGCGCAACGCCTTTTCGTAAAAGAATCCGATGCGCATCGTGCCGTGATGCGACGGAATGAAACTGACCACCGTATCCGGAAGATGATATTCGCGGGCAAGCGCAATACCGTCCTCCACATGAGCGGCGATAATCCGCGCGCTTTTACGCGGGCTAAGCGAGCGGTGGCGATTTTCCGTGCCGATCTGATTTTCGAAAAAGAGTTCGGGATTCTTCATCTTGCCGATGTCGTGATAAAGCGCGCCGACCCGGGCAAGCGTGGAATTGGCGCCGATCGCTTCGGCCGCCGATGCGGCAAGCGTGGCGACACTGACGCTGTGATGGAACGTCCCCGGCGCTTTATGCGACAGATCCTTCAGCAGAGGATGGTTCAGGTCGGAGAGTTCCACCAGCACCAGATCGGTGGAGAGTTTGAACTTCCGTTCGATGTACAGAAGCAGACCGTAGGTCAGGATCGGCGACACCATGGCGTTGATCGATGCGACCAGCAATTGGCTCCCGATCACATCGATTGCTTCGTACCGTTCCAGGCCGAGCGCAATAATCGCTGCAGCGTAGCCGATAAAGATGTAAATGATGGAGCGGAAGATCTGCGTTCTCTTTTTGATATCCCGAACGGTGTAGATGGCGAATGCGCCAGCAACCAGAGAGGCGAATGCGATGCCGTAATCGTTGCCGCGTATGCCGGCGATGAGAAATGCGCTCACCACCGTGCTGTAAAAAGCCACGCGCGAATCGAAGATAATGCCGAGCAGCATCGACAAGGCCGGAACGACAATCAGGAACCGGAGCGGCAGCGGTGCAGCGAACGTCACCGTCAGATACGCGATGAACGACACCGTCAGCAGCGCCACGGCGATCAACATCAGTTTCGTGCCGTCGTGATAAATTTTCTTGCGGAACAGATAGAGGTACATCGCCAGCATCCAGATGACCGCGAAGACGTGGAGGCTTTTTCCGACAAACGTGATATAGGCGTTGATGCCCGCTCCGCGTTCCTCTTTTGCTTTTTTCAGTGAATCGAGTTTCAGTTTTATATCGGCGGTCACCCGGTCTTTTTTGGCGATGATCCGTTCTCCCTCGCTGACGGCGCCGATGGTCCTCGGCACGAGATCGACGGCGATCTGGATCTCACGGTCGGTTTGTTCTTTCTGATAGATGACGTTCGGTTCGAGGAACGATAAGGCGATTTTCGTGGCGACGGAAACAGTGTCGTTTTCCCCCTTGTATCCGGCAATAAAGGTCTGCTGCACCACTTTGCCGAGTTCCACAACGTCCAGCATCTTGTTAATCGGAATGATCTGTTCGACGGTCTTCTTCCGTTTCGCAATCAGCTCATTCTCTTTAAATTGCGTTTTTCTCAGGTCGATGATTCCCTGCAGGTACATTCCGTTGACCACCAGCAGCACATCGTTGCGCAGTTTGTCGAACGAATACGTCGGTGCGGTTCCGTTTTGGTGTGCGGCATTCCGCAGCAGCCAGAGGGTGCGCCACTCGCTTTCGCGCAGCGGCAGCGGAAAACTCGAGAGAATCGCTTCGACCTCCTCTGCATGCTCCGGCTTCTTGTCGATCACCATCTGCAGCATGTCGAAAAACTGCTTCAGCGAGTCGAGATTCTTCTGTGCAATGGCGGGATTTTCTTCAAAAACTTTATACACTTTCGCTGCCGCCAGTTCCCGTTCCCGTTCGTATTCCCGTTCGTTCTTGTAGATCGGGAATGCAAACGGAGCGTACAGATCCGACTCCGTCCAGATAATCCCCACCGGATGTTCGGATTCCACCGACAATCCCTGCGGAAACATCAATGCAATCAGTATCACGAGCGACGAAAAGATCATCCACTTTGCGGTGAGACTGTCGCGCGTTACGGAACGGCGAATGAATTGTAGTATTCTGCGGAAGCGCATAGAATGAATATCAAAATAAAATGGACGAGAGGCAAGAAAGGATATAGTCGTTGAAAAACCAGCGGCGATTCGTTATATTTTCACACATTTGTTCCCGGCGGCGGAGACGTCGTGCCGGCGGAGGCCTCACTTCATGTTGGTATGATCGGATCACTATCGTGCACCACCCAAAAAAATCTCTCGGACAAAATTTTCTTCAGGATGACAACGTTTCGCAGAAGATCGTCCGGCTGTTCGCTCCGGCCGCCGCGGATACCATCGTCGAAATCGGGCCGGGAAAAGGGGCGTTGACGGCGCTGCTGCTGAAGTCCGTCGCCCGCATGACCGTGATAGAATTGGATGATCAGCTGGCGGCAGAATTGCGCGAACGGTTCGGCGACGCCCTGACGATTCTCCATGACGACGTCCTGAAAGTCGATTTTCGTTCCTTCGGCTCTCCCGAAAAGCCGGCACGGGTCATAGGCAATATTCCCTATAATATCACCACCCCCATACTGTTTCACGTGATCGATGCGCGTGAATCGCTCAAAGATTTTATGGTGATGATGCAGACCGAAGTGGCGCAGCGGATTGCCGCTCAACCGCGGACCAAGGAATACGGGATTCTGTCCGTATTCCTTCAATATTACTGTACCTCGAAGATCCAATTTTCCGTTTCCAAAAATTCCTTCTTCCCTGTACCGTCCGTCTCGTCGACGATTGTCCATTTGGATTTCACTGCGCCGTATAAAACCAGGGCAACCGACGACCGCATTTTTCGCCGAGTGGTGAGGGGAACATTCGGGACACGCAGAAAAACACTCCGGAACGGTTTACGCAACATCGGCGTACCGGTATCGGAATTCGAACGGCTGTCGGTCGACCTGGAATTGCGGCCGGAGGAATTGTCCGTCGGGGATTTTGTCACATTGGCGAACGAGCTCTCTCATCTTGGCGGTGCAATTCTCACCGCTGCAACGGAGGAAAGCAATGAGTGAAGAAAAATATATTCCTCAGGATCTCATAGAAGTTGACGACGAATTAATGGCGGACATCATCGATCTGATCCAGACCCACTCCGACCTGCTGTTGAAGAATATTATCAACGACCTCTATCCCGCCGACATCGCTCATATCATGAACCGGCTGGAGTTCACCGATGCGGAGTACCTCTTCACCCTGCTTCCGGTCGAAGAGCAAAGCAAGGTGATCGTGGAACTGGACGAAGAACACCGCGAGCATTTCCTTGCGACATTGAAAAGCGTCACCCTGTCCGAAATCGTCGAAGAACTGCCGACGGACGACGCCACGGACCTCGTGTCGGAACTGTCGAAAGAAAAGGCGGAAGAAGTTCTCGATGAACTGAGCGCGAAAGATTCTTCGGAACTGCAGGAACTGCTGCAGTATCACGAAAACACCGCCGGCGGTTTGATGCAGAAAGAGGTGATCACCGTGCAGGCGAAAGATACGGTGAAGAAAGCGGTACAGGCGGTGCGGAAAGCGGCGAAGGAAAATCCCGACGAACAGATCTTCGCAATCTACGTCGTGGACGATGACGGCATACTTGTCGGCAGTCTTTCCGTCTCCAATCTGATCCTATTGTCGCCGCAGAAAAAGATTTACAAGGTGATGGAAAAGGATGTGATCAATGTAAAGACGAACGTGGATCAGGAAGAGGTGGCGAATATTTTCAAGAAGTACAATATGATCTCCCTTCCGGTTATCGATTTTTCCGGGCGTCTGGTCGGACGGATCACCATCGACGACATCGTGGACGTCATCACCGAAGAAGCGTCGGAAGATATTCTGCGTTTGGGCGGTGTTTCGCAGGACGAACGGATTACCACGCCTCCGCTGCAGGCGATCAAGCGGCGACTTCCGTGGTTGGGAGTCTACCTGTTTACCGGCCTTCTCACTTCGAGTATCATCAACATGTTCCACGAAACGATACAGGCGGTCATTGCGCTGGCGGCGCTGATGCCGATCGTTGCCGGCATGGGGGGCAACGCCGGTACGCAGGCGATTACGCTGACCGTGCGCGGACTGGCGCTCGGCGAAATCGATTTTAAGAACGCCCGGCGTGCATTGATGAAGGAGTTCACGGTCGGTTTGCTCAACGGCGCGCTGGTCGGATTTTTATCCGGCATAGTGGTGGCAATCGCGTTCGGCAACTTTACGCTCGGTCTTGTGATGTGCCTGGCGATGATCACCAATCTGGTCATTGCAGGATTAATGGGAACGCTCATTCCCCTGCTGTTGAAATGGGTAAAGATCGATCCTGCTCTGGCATCCTCCGTGCTGGTGACAACGTGCACCGATGCGTTCGGCTTTGTTTCGTTCCTTGGCTTTGCAACATTGTTCCTTTCATTTATGGTTTAAGCCGGCATGACAACGACCATCCCTTTGTGGCTTACTCCGGCGGATAGAATTTCGATCTTCTTTCTGTTCTTCCTGTCGACCGTGGAAGCGCTCTTCCTGTTCCGGATACCCGGTGCGCTGATGCTGATAGCGCAAAATATCGTCACCGTGCTGTTGATCGTCTCCAGCGCCGGGTATATCGATACGAAGAAAGAGCGGAGCAACCGGGCGATACGAGTATTCCGTGATTGGTATCTCGTTCCTCTCATCCTTGTCGTCTATACGCAGGCCTCCTCCATCGCACATCCGATTCACGGCAGAGACTATGACGCGACGCTGATCGCGATCGACCGGATGATCTTCGGGACCGATCCGACGGTATGGATCGCGCAATTTGCCCGTCCGGTCATTACCGAAATATTACAGATCGCATACTCGTCCTATTACCTTTTTTTTATTGCCTTGTTCTTTGAATTGTACCGGCGGAGCGAACTCGGTGATTTCCACCGCGGTGCATTTCTCGTCGTCTACGGATTTTATCTCTCGTATATCGGGTATCTATTATTTCCGGCGGTAGGCCCGCGGTTCCATTTGCACGACTTTTTTGCGACCGATATCGAATTGCCCGGACTGCTGTTGACACCGTACCTGCGGGAGATCATCAACGCCGGGGGCGGGATGCCGGCGGGAACAACCGATCCGCTTATGTTCGTACACCGGGATGCATTCCCGAGCGGCCATACTCAATTGACTCTGGTGGCGATGTATATCGCATTTACGACCGGTACAAAAATCCGTTGGTGGCTGTTTGTCGTCGGATCGCTGCTGATTATTTCGACAATCTACATGCGGTATCACTATGTGGTGGATCTGATGGCTGGATTGTGCTTCTTTGTGTTTACGATTTGGAGCGGAAAATTACTCTACCTGCAGATGATGAAACGTTCCCCCTCTGTTGAAGAGGGAAAATAGTCCGTTCTTTGTGTTGCATTCTTTTACTCATTCCTTAGAAGCCATCTCAAAAATGAAGGGTCATTGCGAGGAGTCCCGTTTTATGGGACGACGAAGCATTCTTTCCGCAATTTCCAGATTGCTTCGTCTCGACAAACATCGTCGAGACTCGCAATGACATTGTATTTATCGTTTTTGAGATGGGTTTTAGTAATTCTTCTTCAGAATATTCCCGTATAATTTCTCCACACAATCGGGGCAAATGCCGTGGGAGAATGTCGCTTCGCTGTGATGGGTAATATATTTTTCCAACACTTCCCAATCCCCTTTGTCATCGCGTATTTTTTTACAGCTGGAACAAATGGGTAACAATCCGGTGAGGAGTTTAATCTCTCCCATCTTCATCTGCAGTTCGTCATTCACCACTTTCAGCTCGTCGTTGACGCGGTTCAATTCGCTGTTTTTCTCTTCGGCGAGTTTCTTGTGCTTATGAATGCGCCGGTAACCAAAGAGCAAAAAAGCGCTGACAGCCACCGACACAGCGACTCCGCCGTAGAGAATGTCGGTCCGAGTCTCTTCTTGTTTTAAATTGAGGTCGGCGATCAGTTTCTGGGATTTCAACGTTTCGATTTCGCGTTGTTTTTGCGCCGTCACATGTTCGATCGCGATTTCGGCGATTTTTTTCGATTCGTTGGCGTTCATCAGCGAATCCTTTGCCTCGGAAAAGAGCCGGTAATACCGGTACGATTGAGCCAGATTGCCCGACCGGTCGTTGATCCGATACAGCATCTCGTAGCTCTCCTTCAACTGATCGGGAGCCATGATCTGCCGCGCCAGAGCGACGGCGCGGTTTAGATACGTCAATGCATCACCGTTCCTGCCGGTTTGCATATAATGCCGACCGATGGCGTTCAACAATTGTACTGTTCCGTACTTCTGTCCGAGCTCTTCATAATTCTTCAGCGCACGAAGCAGATACTCCAGCGCTTCGGGGTATTTTTTTTGTTCGGAGAGCATTATTCCAAGGTTGAAATAGATATAGGCGAGCGACCCACGAAAATTCAGCCGCTCGGCAATCTCCCTCGCTTCGGAGTGATATCGCATCGCCGCTTCAACATTCCCCCGACGGAATTCAGAATATCCGATGTTGGTCATTTGCCGGACGCGGGCGATCTCCGGCAATCCCGGGCCGTGTTTTTCCATCGCTTTCCGGTAATGCTCGATCGCTTTGTCGTACTGACCGATGCGATGATACACAATGCCGATATTGTTGAGCGTGTTGGCGGTGGGAATAATAAGTCCGAGTTCTTCGCGGATGCGCAGCGCTTCGAGATGATGCTCCAATGCTTTACTGTATTGACCGATATAGACGAAGGCGATGCCAAGGGTGCTGTGGGCGCTGGCTTGTTTTTTTTGATCGCCGATACTCGTGCTGACGTCGAGGGACTGATATCCGTATTTCAACGACTGCTCAAAATCCCCTAACTCGCTCGAACTGTATGACAACGAAGAGTAGA
The DNA here is from genome assembly GCA_964371615.1 of uncultured Chitinophagaceae bacterium. Lineage (GTDB taxonomy): Bacteria > Bacteroidota > Ignavibacteria > UBA10030 > UBA8401 > SpSt-333. The sequence goes on along the minus strand of CAYJMS010000001.1, from coordinate 466,458 downwards.
ATGTCGCTAACGAAAGAGAATCCCCGAGTTGCAGAGCGAGTGAGACTCCTTCGAGTCCGTACACCCGCGCATCTTTGGGAGAAGTATTTTCCAGCCTGTTGGAGAGGATATAGAGAACATCGAGCCGTTCTTTTCCGGTAAGACCGGGCAGGACCGATATCAACGAATCGGTCGGTTGGGCATTTATCGATGCCGGGAGCGCCAAACAACTCAATAGCACCAGCATCCGTCCCCGCATTAATACTGCAAACATGGATAATTTCCCCCTAAACTATATGACTATTCTTCACAATACCAATCTTTGTGAAATGTACGGCTATTCCTCCCTAACGGCAAATGGATGATGACATTATGAGGTATACACTGTCTCGATGACATAATAAAAATAATACCGGCTAGTGTGGTGTACCAAAATTACCTTAACTAAATTGTCATGCCCGATTGATGTTATCGGGCATCTATTATTAGATTCCCGCCAGAAACATGCGGGAATGACGGTTGTTATTAATACTTTGCGACGATAGCATAATAGTGAGGGCTGAATATTCTGTTCGAGGTATTCAAAATATTTTCAGTACAGCACACTAGATTACAATTCCAAATTATTTTCTACATTGATGTAGCGTTTTCCCCTTCTCAATCATCTATCTATTGAATGGGCAACTCAATCGTAGAGCATAAAGAATCCGCTCTTATCCGGCAAATAAAGAGCGGCGATTCGCAGGCATATAAATTATTATATGACGCTCATATCGATTACCTCTACCGTTTTCTAAAACAGTTCCGAAAAAGCGACAGCGACGTGCAGGATTTGGTGCAGCGCGCATTCATTAAAGCCTACGAAGGGCTAGATGCGTTTAATCACCGGTCGACATTCAAAACATGGCTCTTCCGGATAGCATTGAATGAGATGAGGAGCGATGCGCGGAGGAATTCGATTATTTCATTTGTCGATTCCGAAGAAGTTGATGATGCTGTCAGTTCAAACGAGGAAGAAACGCTGGCCTGGAATGCGACCCTGCGATCGCTGTTTGAACAATTAGACGAAACAAAACGTATAGTGTTTGTATTGTACGAAGTCGAAGGATATTCGCATGCCGAAATTGCCGTGATGCTCCATTTCGGGGAAAGCACATCGAGAACGATACTCGCAAGGACAAAACAGTGGCTGCGCAAACAACTGAAAGAAACGACGAGGGATTTATGATCGATCCTAAAAAGTTCTATGGGGAAAAAGACCACCCCGAAAGTGGTACCAAACAGCGACTCTGGAATGGGATATCACAACGTCTGTCTGTATCGAACAGATCACGTCTGTTTGTTTTTGACCGGAAAAGCTTTCTCTACGGTATGGCGGCATCGTTTATTCTGATGTTCACGATTGTCGGAATGTATTCGACCACCAAATTTTTTGCCGAGCGCTCTCAACCGCCGGAGATCAAAACGGACCGGGCGTATCAAACAGCCATACGCGAGTTTGAAAGTGTCGCCTTCTCCGTGCAAAAAACATCCGGCTCATCGGTGCAAGACAATCTCTCGCTTCAACGACAGCAACGGCTGACGTATTTAAACGGTGCAATCGACGAATTAAAAGAAGGATTAAACTCCCATGACCTCTCCCCATTAAAACGCCAACGACTTCTGAATCTGTACAATTTGAAACTGACACTGCTGCAAGAAATGATCCAAAAAGGAGACATAGAATTATGAAAAACCTGACAATACTGCTTCTCACCGCCGTTTCACTACTAACGGCAGGAACAAAAGAAATCACAAAAAATATCCCCGCTGCCGACGCTCGTACGGTGGAAATACTCGGATATAGCGGATCGTCCATCGACATAAAAACCTGGGCAAAAAACGAGATCTCAATCCGTATAAAAATCGATTATACGGTATCCGACAAAGAAAAAGAAGAAGCACTTCTCCGGTTATTCGATATAACAGAGGAGCGTTCCGGTGATAAGATCCTGCTCCGTTTCGTGGAACCGAACCGTTCAAACGAATCATTTTCCTTCAAAGAATTTTTCTCGTCACTCTTTTCCTCGACGTATTCTCATCTGACCGTGAAGGGCGAGATGTATGTGCCCGCGCATCTCAACCTTTTTTCGGATATGCGATACGGAACATATTCGGTTGACGGAGTGAAAGGGACATTGAATCTTTCCGGGGCGTCGAATACGTTGACGGTGAAGAACTGCGCTGCCGTGCAAACAATTGAGAACAATTACGGCACGACAACCATCGATCAATGCGGCGGGAATCTTTCCCTGACCGGAGAAAGCTCAAAAATTACGGTGAATAATTTTAAGGGTTCGGTGAATGCACAGGCAAACTATTCTACAGTGACGTATGACGGTATTACCCAAGATGTCACGACAACGTGTACCAGCGGCCATATGGACGTAGCAGCTGTCGGTGGAAATCTAACACTTACTATTCCCTATTCTACGGTAAAAATCGGTAATGTGATCGGTTCGGCAGTGATAGAGTCCAATAGCGGTACGGTACGATTGAAAAACATCGGCGGTGCAACGATTAAGGCACCGTACAGCAATATCTTTATCGAAACTGTGGCCGGTTCGGGAAAGCCCGTCTATGTCGAGAATACATCAGGCCGGATAGAGATCTCGGATGTAACACGCGATGTAACCATCGATGATTCATATTCCCAGTTGTCAGTTACCGATGTGTCGGGCAATGTTACCGTCAACGGCAACGGCACCACACTAAAAGGAAAAAAGATCACCGGCAATTTTACCATGAAGAATCAATACGGAAATATCCGCGTCGATGAACTTTCGGCTTCAGCGGTGGAAATTCACAACAAAAGCAACGATGTTGAGATCGAATTAATGACAAAACCGATGAAGGTCGACATCATCAACGAATATGGCCCGGTCTCCGTATCATTGCCGGATTTTTCAGGCGATGTCCGATTGAAGGCATCCTACGCAAAGATCAAGACGAACTTGCCGGTCGAAACAGAAGAAATCGGAGGGGGTGAAATTGCCATCGGAAAAGTCGGCAACGGCAGCGGCAGCATCAACATTAAAACCGTATCGGGAGATATTCAGGTGCGACAAAGAAAGTGACCATTATTAAATAAATTCTTATTTCAAACGACAAATCCTGCTCGATGGGCAGGATTTGTTATTTACACCAGTGATAGAGAGCCTAAAAATATATCACTAAAGGTATACGAAAGACATCATTCGAATAAATCCGAGTGTGATCCCGTACGCACTAAGACAAGTTCTGTCTGAGTGAGCATATAAATTAAAAGCCAATCCGGCTGTATATGACATTCTCTGCAATCATTAAATTCCCCTTGCAAAGGATGGTCTTTGTGGCGGGGATCGAGCTTTTTTCCATCTGCAAGGGATTCAATAATTTTATGAAGCAGCGACATATCGCAACCACGCTTCACGCATCGCTTATAGTCGGATTTAAATTTTGATACCCGCCGGATTGGGAGCATTATTTTGAAAGATCGTGAAAAAGTGCTTTCGCCGAGACGTAGTTCTTTCCGCGTCCTTTGCGAGCTTCAGCAATCGCTACGCGGGTTTTTTTATTTGGTATCTTCACTTCAAACGGTATTCCCCGCATTAATTCCACTTGCTTATAAAATACCGTTATCGCTTCCGTCGCACTGAGACCGACGGCAGAAAATATTTTTTCCGCATTGAGTTTTAAATTCGGCTCCATTCGTGCCTGCACCATTGCTGTCCGTGCCATAGAACATTCTCCTTTTATTACTCTTTTAATGTATTACATATGCAGGACAAAGTCAAATGGTGTTACATACACAAATTACAGCCAGATTTTTCAGGAACTTTGATGGTGCATGTGATTCGCGGTCCGGTTAGTAAGTGATTATTTGTATTTTTCCAAAACTCAATTATAAAGTACGTTGACTGCGAATCGCAGAGATTTTGGAATTTCAATATTGCGGAATTGTTTTTTGTAAGAAATGTGCTATAAAACAACAATTCCACAATTTATCAATTTGAAAATTGTGGAATTTTGTTGTACTCCCAACCGAAATCAATCAAATTGAATGTTCTCCCGATGACATCATTAAGATTATTGAATTGAATCTTAAAAAATGAGTTAAGAAGCCCCACCATATTTTTCCCTTCAAATATGTATACCGATGACAAAAAACAATAAGACCACATGGTCTTTAACCGTTTTTTACAATATTGGCTTTTTTCATCACTATTACGCGATTTCAAAAAAACATTTTGTACCAAATATACCTGAATTCAGGTATTGCCAATAAGAATATATTCGGCTAAGATGAAATTAATAAAAATCCATGCCGTATGTAGACAACATGGAGTATGTGCTAACAATGTACAAAAAATAGTGTATGATGGCTGACAAATCTTAAACGAGTTGAGAGAATTTATAGTCGGTAAAGCATGAAACCCTAAAAGCAACACACCAAAGCAACTCTTAAATAATATCGCTGCACTTCCTCACATAAAATATATATACATGTCAAATCTAAAAACAATATTCCCTTTCATCCTACGTATTATTATTTCCTTGATATTCTTTCTATCAGCATCATTCAAATTAATCGATCAAGATCCAACAATTCGGTATCTGGAGTCGTTGAATTGGCTTCCAGATAACCTAGTTAGCATAGTGGTGATTTTAGTGATTTGCATGGAATTAATACTTGCTATTGCTTTGTTAATTCCACGGACAATAGAAATATCAGCTTTTATATCTCTAACAATGATAACTATTTTTACTTTTATTCTTTTAACAAATAGTGCTCAACCCGGTGATGTAGATTGTGGTTGTTTTGGGAGTATGGGACCAGAATTAGGAATTGAATATTCGATATTAAGAAACATTGGTATAATGATTTTCTTAGCAATTATAATTAAATCAAATAATATGGATAAATAGACATCATAAAAATATTCGAATCATTTATGTGAGTAATTAAACAATTCCAGCCATGATTTTAATCAGCCGAGTTATAATGCTAAAACATGTATGAGTAAGTATGGGGCCATATAATATAAATCAAATAAAAAGGAATGATTATGATAGAGCAGATTAAAAAGAATTTGTATAGCATAGTATTACACGTTGTCGTTTTAGTATTATCGCTACAGGTTTATTTGCTGAGTGAGAAATTAAAACTATATACAACTTCCAATGAGGAAATGAGCAAAGTGGGGGATGTATTTTATTTTAACGAACTAGAACAAATTCGTAATGATATCAATTATGATACAACAAAACAGACAATTGTTTTTTTATTTACAACTAAATGCCCATTTTGTAAAACAAATATTCCCATTTGGAATTCTATTGACTCTATTAACAGAAAATACAATGGATATCAATCGATTGGCATTTGTCTTGATGCTGACGAAAACATTGATTCTTTTATAAATGAATATAATCCAAAGTTTCCCATGACAACACCAAACGATCCATCGTATTATAAGGACATTAATAAGATTAGAGGTATTCCAGTAACACTGATTAGGAATGAGAAAAATGTCATCTCCAAATTGTGGGTTGGGAGTTTGACAGAAAAAGATATTGCCGAAATAACAAATATTATTTCGGCAAATAAATAACTATATACTTAACTTAAAGGAGGTTTGTATGAAAATATTCAAAGTTGCATTTCTTATACTAGTTGCTTCTTCGATATTCTTGGGAGTAACACAAATCGCATATAGTGATTTACCTATTTGCGATACTTCAATCTGCCAGCAATTGCCAAATGGTTGTGCGGCGCTTTGCCAGTGCAAAGATGACCCTGATCATACGGCGATCACTTGTAATCGGTGGGCATTAGGAGTTTGTGATGGCGTTGTGCGCTGGTGTTCATGGAGTTAAGACAAATGGGGCGAGCAAAAACTCGCCCCTAATTTTTAATTCACCGTTTATATGATGAAAAATATTATTACAATATTCTTGTTTTTAACGGAAGCGGCAAATTCTCAAATACCGGAGGGGATTCTTCACCATCAAACCAGCCGTATAAGCAATTTCGAATTTTCAATCTTTAATAGCGGCTTATTGTACGGCGATTATTATGAATTCGGCGAGCAATTAAATTATACACGAGGGATAGCACGTTCGAAAGCGTCCTGGCCGCGTGGGTTTAATCACATGGGTTCACAAATGGGACTACGCTATTTAGGAATGACATTGCTTGCAAAAAGAGGAGAAGAGTATCTTTTCCGGGAGGCATCTTCAGTTGGAAATTATAATTTTCATTTTGATATCTCTCACGGTCCATTCTATGGAATGGTTCCGGGAAGAATAGGAGATCCCCGTTCTGGAATCGATGTGAAGTATGGCGAACCTGGCTGGAAATATGTAGACGACAGGGAGTATGTTGTTTATTCAAGTATTGATTTTGATTCAAATGGAGTAGATATCTCTGGCAATAATTACAATGATTGGCCAATCCGGCAAGTGAATGGACGCGATCAGTATGTACCGGACTATCTTGATAGAATCAAATATAAACCTGTTTATAAGTCTGACGAGGATTTATTTACTATCTATAAAGATACAGATACAAGGTCGTATCGTAATTTCCAAATAAGCAGACCTGCGGGATTGGAAGTTCGTCAGTATATTTATACCTGGGGCAGGTTGGGTTTGAAAAACTCAATTATATTCCAATATGAGTATATCAATAAAGGAAATACTATTTTAGATAGTTGCTATTTTGTCTGGTGTCATGGTGTTCAATATATCATGCCTGCGAATGGGCCAACGGGGTTCTCAGCTGGAATAACAAATACGACACATTTTGTAAAAAGTAAGAATATTATTTATCAACAAGAAAAAGATACTATCTATCGAAATTATCCAGATTTTAAGTGGATTGCGACAAAAAATCCCCCGGTTTTATCGTCACAATTTTTATATGGACCAAGACAATACAACTCCGGTGCGGGAGAAATTAAAGATGCCGGTACGCAAGGAAGGTTTTTAATTACTCGTTTTATACAGAATAATAGTGGAGTAATTGAAAGGATTGATATATTTCGTGATACGATTCAATCAGAGGAAATCTTTTACAAAAGAATGATTGAAAACAAATATTTTGGATCCCAACAGTATATAGAAGAACTGTATAATCCTCCAATAATCGTAACTACGCCATTTAAAATGGATATCGGGGACACAGCCCGTTTTGTTGCATCTTTGACCTTTTCCGATGATACCCTCCAGATGTATAAATTGAATGATTTGGTGAAGAGAGTTTTTGAAAATAATTTCAAACTTCCGTTGCCTCCAGATCTGCCGATAGTAAAAGTTAAACCATTGAATCGCGGAGTCTATCTTGAGTGGGATAAATCAGCCGAATCGAGCGTCGATCCAATCATTCCTTCGGATGAGAGCAAACCGTTCGTAGGATATAGAGTGTATCGCTCAGTGAAAGAATCCGGTCCATTCAAATTACTTAAAGAATGGAAAGTGGATACACTTGCCCATGATTACTTCGACAAGGGAGACGATATCGGCGGGTTGAAGAATAATGTAACGTATTATTACAAAGTAACATCATTTGACGAGGGAGATACCACGATTGACCTGGAATCGATGGAATCCGAAAGCATAAAGGGAAAAAACCTCCATGCAGTGTCGCCAACTGTATCTTCCAGTAATATCACTTCTCCGAACTCAAATGCAATTACTGAAGCGGGAACGCTGGGCGATATTCAGGGAATTACATTTGTACCAACCAATGTCACGAACTACAGATCATTCTTTGAAAACCGGAATCTGCAGGTGAATCTGACTAGTATTACCAATGGAGTGAAGTATTTATTTCCGGTCACGATAAAAGACACCGTGCATCAGCGCACACACAATGATGTGATCGATATTGGACTGAATGTTCACGGCAGCGCTGCAACAAAAGGATTGAAGCAGGGAACAGCCACCGTAACCAACATATTCGGACTTGGCGGAGCAAACTTGGAGATTGATTACTCATTCGAGCAATTGGCAGATTCGTTTCTCGTAACCGGAACGATACAGAGCGGCAACGGCGCTGACGTACCAATCATATTGAAAGATTCGTTGAATTATACCGGAATAACAGAATACTCACCATACACATCATCGTCAAAGTATATTTCGGTTCGATTTACCGGCAGCGGAGTGGATACGGCAAGCATATTATTCAACCGCAGGTATACATATCTTGCCGTAGAACTGTACGATGAAACGTCCGGCAATAAAATCGATACAGGATTTACATTCAGTCCGTTTGGAGTCAGAACAGGAACAACACAGGTATATCCCGGAAAGCCGAACAGATACTACCTTTCCGGCACACTTTCCAATAATGAAACGTGGGAGTTTGGGCATATTCTCAAGTATTACAATACAAGGATCGTTTTTGATTATGCCGACCGTGGCGTCGGTTCCGGTAAACTAGGCTCTGAACTTTACTGGGGAAGTATCCACAAAAGCGGGACAAAAGATTTTTCGGTTGGCGATAGAGTGAATGTTTCATGGGCCGGCGGAGTTAAAGTAAACTTCCCGAAAGACGCGGTGATGTCGATATCTACATCATCGTCGTATGTCTCGACAGTAACCGATCAAATAATGGACAAGATACGCATCGTACCGAATCCGTACCTCGTGCGGCATGAAGCGCAGCGGGGAAACAGTCAACTGTATTTTAATTACTTGCCGGAGGAATGCACGATAAGGATTTATACGATTGCACTTGATCTCGTAAAAACAATTTATCATAACGGAAGTTCTCGGGCTGAATGGGATCTGCAAACCGAAGGGGGACAACAGGTAGCCAGTCAAATGCTCTATGCTTACATTGAATCACCCAATGGTGCGAAGACCATCAAGAAGTTCAGCGTGATAGTGGGAAAATGAAAAACCGCATCTCTGCGGCTACTTGTTTATTATCCAAAAAATAAAAAGAATATCTTTGAGCAATGTGAAATGAAAACAGATGCAAATATCAAATATATTCTCATTACACTAATCGTATTCTCTTCCGATCTGTTTTGTCAATTACCCTCCGGAATATTACATCGACAAGTCAGCAGAGTAAGTAATTTTCAATTTGCAGTTTATAACAGCGGGCTTTTGTACGGCGATTATTTTCTGTTTCCTGCTCCAGCAAACACAATAGATGGATTTGCTAATTCCATATCCAGTTGGCCCAGGGGGACTGATAATATGGGCTCAATGAATTTCTCCAGGGTGAAAGGTATGTTATTTTTAGCAAAAAAGGAGAATGAGTATTACTACAGAGAAGCATCCGCCACCTCGCAATATCCTTCATTTGACCATGGACCATTTTATGGAATGGTTCCGGGATTGATTGGTGATCCCAATGCAGGTTTTGACGAACGATATAATGGAAAGGGATGGCGTTATGTCGACGACAAAGATTATGTTGTTTATTCAAGCAAAGACTTCGATTCGAACGGCGTGGATATTTCCGGCAATAACTTTAATGATTGGCCTGTAAGACGGGTACAAGGAGAAGAGAAGTATGTCGTAGATATTAATGATCGAGCTCGCTACAAACCGGTATTTAAGTCTGACGAAGATTTTGTGTGTGTTTACAAGGATACGGACACGAGAGCATACCGTGAATTTCAGAAGAGCCGGCCGTTGGAGTTGGAAGTGCATCAATATGTCTATACGTGGGGTTCTAAAGGATTGCAGGATGTTGTCATTTTCCGATTTGATTATATCAATAAGGGTTCGGCCTGGCTGGACAGCTGCTACTTTGTCTGGGGAAACGGAATAGAATATTCAATACCAACAACAAAACAATGGGGATTACGGGATTTTTACCCAAGTAAGATCTTTACCGTTCCGGAAAAGAATCTTGTCTATCAAGCCCCCTTTGATACAATGATCTCCGGTGAAATAAAAACATGGCCTGGCGGAGGTTACCCGCCAACGATCGGAAATAGTGTGCTCTTTTCTCCGGCAGATTATTCCAATGAGAGAGGCAAATTAAAGGACGGGGGACGAGCCGATTTATTTACGGTTCAGCGGGCATCCAACCCGGGTGAACCGAGCACTATCGATATTTTTTCCGATACTATTCAATCAGAAGAGATTTTTTATCGCCGATTGATTAGCAAGTTTGACGTGAATTCCACTTCACAATTGCGGAAAATAGTAGAATCACCGGTATTATTATCCACCGTTTTCCCCCTTGCTCCCAGTGATACAGCCCGTTTTGTCGTGTCATTGTTTTTTAATAAAGATACAGTCCAAATGTTGATCAGAGACAAGATGGTTAAAACGGTATTTGAAAATAATTTCAAAACCCCATCTCCTCCGGCCTCTCCCGTGGTAAATACGAAAGGATTAAATCGCGGCGTTTATCTGGAATGGGACCGGAGCGCCGAAGCGAGCATCGATCCTATCATTCCTTCGGATGAGAGCAAACCGTTCGTAGGTTATAGAGTATATCGCTCAGTGAAAGAATCCGGTCCATTCAAATTACTTAAAGAATGGAAAGGAGACACAATCGCCCATGATTACTTCGACCTTGGAGAGGATATCGGCGGACTGAAGAACAACGTCACCTACTATTATAAAGTAACATCGTTCGACGAGGGAGATACCACGATTGAACTGGAATCAATGGAATCGGAAGGCATTAAGGGAAAGAACCTCCATGCAGTCATCCCGACAGTTTCATCAAGCAATATCACTTCCCCAAACTCCAGCGCAACGACCGAAGCGGGAACCCTTGGTGATGTCCGTGCGATCACGTTTACGCCGACCAATGTCACGAACTACAGAACATTCTTTGAAAACCGAAATCTGCAGGTGAATCTCAGTGCTATCACAAATGGAATTAAATATCTTTTTCCGATAACAATCCGAGATACGCTTTTCGGCAGAACACACAATGACGTCATAGACATCAATCTGAATGTGCACGGAACAAATGAGAGCAAGGGAATAAAACAGGGAAGTGCAGTTATTCAGAACATATTCGGACTTGGCGGAGCAAACCTGGAGATTGATTACTCATTCGAACAATTAGCAGATTCGTTTCTTGTAACCGGAACAATACAAAGCAACAACGGCGCTGATGTGCCTATCATACTGAAAGATTCGTTGAATTTTACCGGAATAACTGAATATTCTCCATACACATCGGCGGCTAAAACTATTTCAGTTCGTTTTACCGGCAGCGGAGTGGATACAGCAAGCATGCTGTTTAACCGTCAGTATCCATATCTTACCGTAGAACTGTACGATGAGTCTACGGGCAATAAGATTGATACAGGATTTACATTCAGTCCGTTTGGAGTCAGAACAGGAACAACACAGGTATATCCCGGAAAGCCGAACAGATACTACCTTTCCGGCACACTTTCCAATAATGAAACGTGGGAATTCGGTCATATCCTCAAGTTCTATAATACAAGGATCGTTTTTGACTATGCCGATCGTGGCGTCGGTTCGGGTAAACCGGGCGCTGAACTTTACTGGGGAAGCATCCACAAGAGCGGGACAAAGGATTTCTCGGTTGGCGATAGAGTGAATGTTTCATGGGCTGGCGGAGTTAAAGTAAACTTCCCGAAAGACGCGGTGATGTCGATATCTGCATCTTCGTCGTATGTCTCGACAGTAACAAATCAAATAATGGACAAAATACGCATCGTACCGAATCCGTATTTGATACGTCACGAAGCGCAACGAGGAAGTCCGCAGATTTATTTTAATTACCTTCCGGACGAATGTACCATCCGAATATATACGATTGCGCTGGATCTTGTAAAAACGATTTATCATAACGGAAGTTCTCGTGCTGAATGGGATCTGCAAACTGAAGGAGGACAGCAGGTGGCCAGTCAAATGTTGTATGCGTATATTGAAGCACCAAACGGAGCAAAAACAGTCAAGAAGTTCAGTGTGATCATGGGAAAATGAAAAACCGCAACACTGCGGCTACTTGTTTATTATCCAAAAAATAAAAATAATATCTTTGAGCAATGTGAATTGAAAACAGATGCAAATATCAAATATATTCTCATTGCACTAATCGTATTCTCTTCCGATTTGTTTTGTCAATTTCCCGCAGGAGGTTTACATCGACAAATCAGTAGAGCAAGTAATTTCCAATTTGCAGTTTATAACAGCGGGCTTTTGTACGGCGATTATTATGAATTACCAAGCCAGGTGCACGATGCTGGCATTCCCCGTGGATTTGCCCCATCGATAGCGTTGTGGCCAAGAGGTTATAATCACATGGGATCGGGATTCCCTCTCCGATTCAGCGGGGTTGGTTTCTTAGCCAAGAGAAACAACGAATATATATTTCGAGAGGCATCGTCGATTGGAAACTTAAATTATGATTTCGACATTTCCCATGGCCCCTTTTATGGAATGGTACCCGGCAGAATTGGAGATCCGAAGGCAGGAATCGATGAACACTATAATGGCATAGGGTGGAAATATAATGATGACCGGGACTATATAATCTATTCGAGCTTAGACTTCGATTCGAACGGGGTGGATATATCCGGTAATAATTATAACGATTGGCCAATACGGAACATAAATGGCAAAGAACAATATGTTGCCAATTATTTAGATCGAATTAAATATCCCGTAGTGTTTAAGTCTGATGAAGATTTTTTTACCGTTTACAAGGATACCGATACTCGCTCATATAGAGATTATCAAACAAGTAGACCTTTGGAACTTGAAGTGCACCAATATATTTATACCTGGAGCGGAAAAGGGCTTAAAAATGTTGTACTGTTTCGGTATGATTATTTAAATAAAGGAAATTCAATTTTAGATAGTTGTTATTTTGTATGGGACCCCGGTGTACAGTATGCTATGCCCCCCATCCGTTCGGGATTTTATACGACTCACATTGAAATCACTACGACATATATTCCGCAAAAAGACATGATTTACCAAAAGGAAAAGGATACGGTTTATTTCAATTATCCTATTCATCACTGGTATGCTACAAAAAATCCCCCGATTCTTTCCACAGCATTAATTGAGGTTCCGTCTGGATATTCCGGAGAAATCGGACGATCAAAAATTGGCGGTGATGCCGGTAATTTCACAATACAATACTTTGTTGATAATATTACATCATTCACCGATGTAAATATATTCACAGATACGATTAAAACGGAAGAGATCTTTTATCGTCGAATGCAGGAAAAAAAATTTATAATACCTTATCAGAGATCTACAGAGCGATACGATACTCCATTTCTTGTTACCACACCGTTCCGCATGCATCCGGGTGATACCGCCCGATTTGTTGTCTCGTTGACCTTTACCGATGATACAACACAAATGTATAAATTGAATGATTTGGTGAAAAGAGTTTTTGAAAATAATTTCAAAACCCCATCTCCCCCTTTTTCTCCCGTGGTAAATGCGAAAGGATTAAATCGCGGAGTCTATCTTGAGTGGGATAAATCAGCAGAATCGAGCATCGATCCTATCATACCTTCGGATGAGAGTAAACCGTTCGTAGGATACAGAGTGTATCGCTCAGCGAAAGAATCCGGTCCGTATAGACTGTTGAAAGAATGGAAAGGAGATACACTTGCCCATGATTACTTCGACCAGGGAGAGGATATCGGCGGATTGAAGAATAATGTAACGTATTTTTACAAAGTAACTTCATTTGACGAAGGAGATTCCACGATTGATCTTGAATCAATGGAATCGGAAGGCATTAAGGGAAAGAACCTCCATGCAGTCGCTCCAACCGTTTCATCAAGCAATATCACTTCCCCAAACTCCAGCGCAACGACCGAAGCGGGAACCCTTGGTGATGTCCGGGCGATCACGTTTACGCCGACTAATGTCACGAACTACAGAACATTCTTTGAAAACCGGAATCTGCAGGTGAATCTGACCAGCATTACCAACGGAGTAAAGTATTTATTTCCGGTTACGATAAAAGACACCGTGCATCAGCGCACACACAACGATGTGATCGATATAGGACTGAATGTGCATGGTAAAAATGAGAGCAAAGGAATAAAGCAGGGAACGGCAATAGTGACAAATATTTTCGGCCTTGGCGGAGCAAACCTGGAGATCGATTACTCATTCGAGCAATTGGCAGATTCATTTCTTGTTACCGGAGTGATACAGAGCAACAACGGCGCTGATGTGCCTATCATTCTGAAAGATTCATTAAATTTTACCGGAATAACTGAATATTCTCCATACACATCATCAGCAAAGACTATTTCTGTTCGTTTCACCGGCAGCGGAGTGGATACGGCAAGCATATTATTCAACCGCAGGTATCCATACCTTACAGTTGAAATATATGATGAAGCGACCGGCAATAAGATCGATACAGGATTTACATTTAGTCCGTTTGGAGTCAGAACAGGAACAACACAGGTATATCCAGGAAAACCGAACCGATATTACCTAACCGGCACACTTTCAAATAATGAAACGTGGGAGTTTGGGCATATTCTCAAGTATTACAATACAAGGATAGTTTTTGACTATGCCGACCGTGGCGTCGGTTCCGGAAAACCGGGCGCTGAACTTTACTGGGGAAGCATCCACAAAAGCGGGACAAAAGATTTTTCGGTTGGCGACAGAGTGAATGTTTCATGGGCTGGCGGAGTTAAAGTAAACTTTCCCAAAGATGCAGTTTTGTCGATATCTGCATCATCGTCGTATGTCTCGACTGTAACAAATCAAATAATGGACAAGATACGCATTGTTCCCAATCCGTATTTAGTGCGGCATGAAGCCCAGCGGGGAAACAGTCAACTGTATTTTAATTACTTACCGGATGAATGTACCATCCGAATATATACGATTGCGTTGGATCTTGTGAAAACGATATATCATTCCGGTGGTTCACATATAGAATGGGACTTGCAAACCGAAGGAGGCCAGCAGGTAGCAAGTCAAATGCTCTATGCGTATATTGAAGCACCAAACGGCGCTAAAACAATTAAAAAATTTAGTGTGATAGTGGGAAAATGAAAAACCGCATCTTTCCGATAGTAACCGCTCTATTTTATTTGACCCTTATTGCCAATGGTCAATCCTTCAACAATGCCGGTTCAACCGGAATGCAGTTTTTAAAGATCGGTACAAGCGCACGGGCGGGGGGAATGGGAAACGCTTTCGGTTCTGTCTCCGGGGATGTATCGTCGCTTGCATTGAATCCTGCATCGATCGGAACGATCGAAAACATTTCACTCTCAGTCAATCATACAACCTGGGTCGAACAAACGGATATTAATTTTATCGGCCTGGTTGTGCCTCTCTCCGACCGGGTGAATATCGCCCTGCACACCACCTATCTGACTTCCGGAAATATCGAAATCACCACCATCGACATTCCCGAAGGCACAGGTCAATATTATGATGTTGCGGATGTTGCCGTAGGATTCACCTCGTCCGTTCGGCTGACCGCGCAACTCACATTTGCTTCCACGATAAAATACCTTCAGGAACGTATCTACGACGTATCCACCGACGGTCTTTCGCTTGATGCGGGAATGTGGTATGCCACCGGATTTAAAAGCCTCAATCTCGGCTTTTCCGTTACCAATCTCGGATTTGAACAACAGTTTTCCGGCAAACCGTTGGAAGTGCGGTATGCGCCGGCGGATCCGGCTGAACCGGAAGTGCGGGCTGAATTGCAGACCGAAAAATTCGCGTTGCCGTTATCCTTCCGCGCATCGGGCTCGTTCGACCTGTTCGAGATGTTTGATGAAAAAACAGCTTCGCATCAATTAATTACAGCGGTCGATTTTTTGCAGAATGCAGATACACGCGAACGGGTGAACATCGGTTCGGAGTACAGGTTTGAAGAAATGTTGTTTCTCCGCGGAGGATACCAGTTCAATGCGGATGAGTTAAGCTGGAGTACCGGTATCGGTGCACTGGTCAGCATGTCGGGGAATGACATTCAATTCGATGTATCGGCTTCTTCACTCGGCAGGTTCGGAATGCACTATCGCCTTGGCCTTGCTATTTTTGCAAAAGTGCGTTAATAAATTGAGAATCCTCGTATCCATACTATTGTTTGCCGTGACACTCAATGCCGGAACAAACGGCACGCTGGAAGGGACTGTCTCGGATAAACAATCGAAGGAACTCCTTCCCGGCGCGACAATAAAGATCAGCGGTTTGAATATCGGCGCCGTCACCGATCCGAATGGATACTATACGATCAATAATATACCCTCCGGTATATATGATGTCGTCGTCTCGTACGTCGGATACAGTACATTGACCATTAAAGATGTCCGCATCAAAGCAGATCTTAAAACAAAGATCGATATAGAATTATCTCAATCCACCGTCGAAATCTCCGCCGTTGAGGTCACCGCCGAAAAGCCTCCGATCCAGAAAGATGTCACCGGAACATCATACACAAGTTCCGAGGAATCATTTAAATCCCTTCCCGTCACGACCGTGTCCGATGTCATAGGATTGCAGCCCGGCGTAACGCTGGAGAATAATATACGCGGTGGAAAAACAACGGAAGTGGTATACCTGGTGGACGGGCTTCCGATTCAAAATCTGATCGAAGGAGGTTCCGGTTCGGAACTTCCCCAGAGCTCTATTGCAGAACTTTCGGTTCAAACAGGCGGATTCGATCCGGAATACGGAAATGCACTTTCCGGCGTCATTAATATTGTCACAAAACGGGGCTCCGATACGCATTCCTTCGGTGTTCGAGCCAATAAGGATGATCTGTTCGGCGGCAAGCAGGTTGATCACCGGAATGAACTCGACCTCTTCGCCAGCGGTCCTGTGACAGGCGATTTCTATTATCTGGCGAGTCTGAATCTGCAGCATTCCGATACGCGGTGGTGGCAGGATATGCAGAACTTTTTCGATTCCCCTTATCTTCGCGCGTACAACGGGTTCGGAAAGATCGACTACTTCATCGACCAATCCCTGCGATTATCGACGCAAGTATTATATTCGAAAAAAGAATGGCGGGATTATGAATATTCCTGGCGGTTCAACCTTCCGGGATTACCGATTAAAAAAGAAGACGGGTACCGCGTGGCGGCGATCATTTCACATACTCCGCTTTCGAACTTCTATTACACCGCCAGTATCAGCCGGTATGTTGTGAACAATTATATCAATGATATAGCTAAGAACGCTGTGGATACGACATTGTATCAATGGGATTTCTTCCTGCGATACATCGTCGACGGAAACCGTGCGTGGTGGGCAGAACGGCAGCAGATCCATAATCTGTTCAAGGCAGACCTGACATGGCGCGTCAATGTCCATCACATGGTAAAACTGGGAGCGGAGGTCAATTTCCAGGAGATTTATTCGGATGTAGTCCGTTATGAACCGCAGTTGAACATTTACGGAAAACCGTTCGTCAATAAACCGATGTTGAACTACAGCACGGACTTTCAGTACTTCCCGAGAATGGGGAGCGCGTATCTTCAGGATAAGATCGAATTGAGCAAGGACGGCATGTTGCTGAACCTCGGTGTTCGGTACGAGTTTCTCGATCCGAGAGCGGAACGTCCGGTTGCCGAACGGATTCAGTTGCAAAACGATATCTACGAAACAAAAATAGTCTCATCAATTCCGGCGAAGGTAAAGCACCTGTTTAGCCCGCGCATCGGATTTGCCGCTCCATTTGCAGAGAATGGCTATCTGTTCATCAATTATGGACATTACTATCAATTTCCACTGTTCGACTTCCTGTACAGCGGATTGAATAACGTGAGTCTCAAAAAAGGGTCGGGTGTGCTCATCGGCAATCCCGATTTAAAGCCCGAACACACCCGGTCATGGGAGATGAGCATTAAATATGCGTTGGAGAACGGACTTGTCCTCTCGACAACGTATTTCCACAAGGAAACGATGAACCAGATCGACGTAAAGACATTCATTCCCACCAATAGTTCGGTTGCGGGTGATTACGGCTTTGCGGAATTTGTCAACAATCCGTTCGCCAAATCAAGCGGTATTGAATTAATGGTGGTAAAAGATCACGGTGAATTCATGACCGGTTCGGTGTCATATACATTTATGACAGCAGAGGGAGTGAGCGAGACGCCGAGAGGCGGTTTGCAATATTATCAATGGGGCTTGCCGGTACCGGCAAAACTGTATCCGTTAAGCTGGGATCAGAGACATACCCTGAAAACGATTGTTACATTGCTCTTCCCAATGGACATATCCGCTTCGACGACATGGATGTTCAGAACCGGCAGGCCGTACACGTTCTTTCCATCGAATGACGGATTTACCCCGACCGATCCGGAACAGATATTTGAACCGAACAATGCGCGAATGAAGGGGTTTAACCTTGTCAATATAAAGATCGGGTGGAAGAATAAGGTGAACATTGCCGATGATTGGATAAGTTATGTCACCTTGTTTGTCGATATCCGGAATTTGCTGAATACAAAGAACGTGAAATGGGTTGATTCAGCCGGGAGGATCGGCGGCGAGCTCAATGATATTTCAGCGTACGATCAGTACAGAAGGATCAGAATCGGGATAGCGGCGGAATTATGAAAAAAACCATTATAGATAAAATTGCTCTGTGTATCGCACTCATATTTTTTATTTTCATCTCCGGATGTGACGAGGTCTTTCCCCCATATTCCACACCGGAAAACGTTCTAGTTGGATCCATGAAAACTATTGACCGTGATACGGTCGTCATGTATTACCACCCGCAGGGTGATTTTTACTATACTAATTCCGCCGTCACCTTAAATATTTCTGTGGTCAATGTGTATGACGATCTATTACAGGGTGATGCATCTATCGGGGAGAGGATAACACTTCAATCATTTGGTCCGACCCCCAATGTTATTGTTGTACCGGTAATATTGGGAAACTTACTTTTCCCTTCGGTATTTCAGGGAACAATAGCACTGCGGCCTCTGGATACCGCGCTGTTCCAGATTAAATGGCTTCCCATTGACAAGAATAACCGACCCGTCTATATTGGCGCACCGTTTACACAAGTTGATTCCGCCAAAGTGTTCGGACCGATAGAATTTGTTGTGGATGGTGATATACGACTGTTTGAAAGAGTCCAGTCAATTTCGTTGGATCGATATCGCTTTAGCATGTATTTTAAACAATACGACCTTGAATGAAATGATATATAATATTGATTCAAACTAATGGGGTTAACTTTCATACATTTTGGACGGGATCGAAACATCACACTATAAAATTGTTGTTAACGAAGTAACATTTAAGACAGAAAAGGCGGAGATGATCCGCCTTTTCTCGTTTTGGACTGTAATTTTGTACCAAAAATACCTGAATTCAGGTATTGCGTTTATAAGTAAATAATTTGAACCATTGTACTCCATAAATAACAATATCTATAAATATTAAAATATGGGGACAATATGATAAACGTATTTAATCGAAGCATACACTTACGCACTGCTATAGTCATAGCATTTAGCGTGATTTTCTTCTATAATTCGTCAGTTGCACAGACGATTCCAATGCAAGACCATCAAATCTCCCTCGCCGACGCAAAACGATATATCGCAAACTATTCAGAAAATCCGACAGCTCCTACCATTAAAGCGGGGTTTTTCTGGCGGTCGATTTTCGATAAGATATTAGAACAACCGGGATGCGTTGGAATTAGGATATACTATGCAAAAATGGACGATGATTCGCCAACATTTGTAATAGTTGGTGTCGATGAGCAGGAAAAAGAAATTACGGCAGGAATCATCGGTCAAGTTGTTAAACCTTGTCCGCCCTATTGTGAAACAGAATCAGAATTAACAAAATAGTAAACAATGTCATTTCCAATATTTGGGTATTTCACAGCAGCTTCATATTTAATTCCTTTTGTTATAGGATTAATATATTATCAAAGGCTACGCAGTAGTGTAAGAATATTTTATTTCTATTGCGCAGTCGTTATGGCCGGAGTAATTATTGAACTAATCGTGTCATTTTTTGGTATAAACAATCATTGGAATATAAATATATTCCGGCTTTTTGAGATTTTTATTCTTGCCGTCTATTGTTTGAGAACAACTAATCATTCACCATTTCACTATTTAATTTACGCATCGGTATTATTGTTTTTACTAATATGGTTATTTACGAATTTTCTCCAGGACAAGATTGAGACATTTAACGCAGTTGATGCATTTACCGCAGGGGTAATACAATTGATACTTTCCGGGATATTATTGTTTCTTGCTGTACATAAAGTTGAAGTTTCGCCGATAAAAACTCCAAAGTTTTGGATCGCAACAGGAATATTAATCTATAATTCAGGGACTGTTGTTGTATTGGCATTAAGCAACACATTACTCGAACAAGGACTTGAATTATTCAATATCGCGTGGCATATCAATTGGACACTCTGTATTGTATCAAATTTGATGTATTCATATAGTTTCTTGCTGCACCGCTATGAATGAATATCTAACAACCATATTTTTATCGTCATTTATTTTGATGCTTTTTGGCATCGGATACACTCTTATCCTACTGTATACCAAAAAGAAGATCTTATTGGAGCAGAAAACAAAGCTCTCCGAAGTAGAAAAAAGCGAAAAAAAATATCGGGATCTATTCGATCATTCCATCGTTGGGATGTTCAAATTTACCCTCTCCCCTTTCCAGATTATAGATGTGAATGAGTCCGCTTTACGGATCTTGAACAGAAATGACCTTTTATCATTTCAACAGAAAATATTATCACTGCCTGAGAAAACTCAGCATGAAATCATATCTGAGTTGAGAAACGATAGGATTATCCATGGAATGGAAGTTCTATTCCCGGATTCCGGCTGGGTGTTGGTGTCTGCTAAAATCGATTCCGCAAATATAGGTTATGGGGCTATTATCGATATCACAGAGAGAAAAGAGTACCAATCTAAGACCGAATCCCAGGCACAACTCTTAAATGAATCCAATGACGCGATATTTGTAATTGATGAACATAACAAGATCGTTTTTTGGGCGAAAGGGGCAGAAAAAGTATATGGCTGGAGCGAACATGAAGCGCTACATAAAGAAATCGGTCCCCTCCTCTTCCCTGCCGATAAAATGGATGAATTAAAAAGCGCTCTGGATGAAACGCTATCCAATAACGAATGGGTTGGCGAGTGCGCAAATCTTACAAAAGATGGAAATGAGATCCTTGTTGATTGTCATTGGAAGAGAGTAACTCTACTTTACGGCGGCCGGCAGTTTACAATGATGATCAATTCTGATATTACGGAAAAACGCCAGATGGAATTGCATTCACTGCGAGCTCAGAAGCTTGAAACGGTAGCACTGTTAACAAGCAGCATTGCGCATGACCTTCAAAACATACTTGCACCGGTGAGAATATCTGTTGGAATGCTTAAATCAGAACCCAATAATCCGAATAACACACTTCTACTGGATGCCGTGGAAAAAAGCGCTCAAAGCGGGCTGGAACTATTGCAGAAAATCCTGGCATTCGGCAAAGGAATAAAGGGAGAAAAAATCCCGATCGAAGTAAATAGCCTTGTAAAAGATACACTTGAAAATTTTCAAATGATCAACGGCGATTCTGTTAAAATTGAAAGGCATTTACACTCCCAAAAACAGCATGTCCTGGGAGATGAACAACAAATAAGGCAAGTGCTTTTCAATTTATTCACGAATTCAAAAGACGCACTCCAAGACGAAGGTAAGATTACTGTTTCCGTTCAACATCCGAATGATAGCCTGGAGATAATTCAGGAAAATCCTCAGTTTGAACCGGAAAAATATATCGATATTTCTATTAAGGATAACGGAATTGGTATCACTGATGAAGATATGAAGCGAATATTTGATCCATTTTTTACGACAAAAAAGGACAATCACGGAACCGGATTAGGACTGGCGATCGTGCAAAATATTATCCGGAATCATGGCGGGGTGCTCACAGTAGAAAGTCAGTACAACTTCGGTACGACGTTTCATATAATTCTACCCCTTATAAGCCGCGGAGAATAAAAAATGTCTGAAATTAAACTCTTTGGTAAAACGCCGATTTGGATTGTGGATGACAATGTGAATTTTTGTGTGATTCTATCGGAATTAATCAATCGCACAAAATCCTTTTATTGTCATAAATACTACCATTCTGTAAAAACTGTCGTTAGAGCGCTCAAGGAAAACGACGAGCATCCAGAGATTATACTCCTTGACATAAAAATGCCGCTTGTCTCCGGTTTAGAAGCTATTGGAACAATAAAGCGGTTTGGTCCGGCAATAAAAATTGTCATGTTAACATCGTATGATGATGAAAAGGATATCATTACAGCGCTAAAAAACGGTGCAAACGGATATCTATCAAAGTCCACAAATTCATCAGAAATCATACATTCTCTGGAAAGACTAAGAGAAGGCGGTAATGTCATTGATCCGATAATAGCCCAAAAAATGATAGAATCGGTCATTATTCCTTTGAAAAAGGTGGATTACCATTTAACAAAAAGGGAGAAAGATCTAATAAAATTACTGATTGAGGGAAAGAGCATTTCTGCAATATCCCAGGAACTCGGGATCAGTTTTTTTACCGCCGAAACCCACCGTAAAAACATCTTCCAGAAGCTAGACGTCCATACAACCCACGCTTTAGTGGCAAAATCACTCCAAGAAGGCCTTACTGATTAATTTTTCAACACCTGCATTTCGTACCAAAAATACCTGAATTCAGGTATTGCCACTCATAACGTTAAAACACATCTTCTCTCGATTTTCCAATACTCCAAAAGTCATGTTTAACAACGAATTGGAATTTTTTATGTCTAGCACTTTAAAAAATGAAAAACGGGATTATGTGAATCGAATTTTATTTTTTTCCGCACTCGTCATCGTGATTCTTGAATTTGCTTATTGCCAACCAGTTGCATCCGTGAGCAATCAATCGAAAGTCCATTATTTATATGTTGGACAAGCAGATGCGAATATAAGACTGCATTTTGTCCAAAAATATTTAAATAAGGAAAATCCTTCTCAGGGAAAAAGCCGATAAGGGCACTTTAAGCATTAGGGTCCATTGAATGTATGGGGTCAACGAAAGATCCACAATGATTTGTGGATCGCTTGTCACATTCCGGTTGTATTACGATAAAATCAACCGATATCCCTTCGAATGGAAATGTGTATGTGCCGGGCCCGGGATTTCGGATAACCAAGGAGTTCAGAAATACTGCCGGCACGGCATTTCACCATGATATCACCGCGAAATAAATTAAGGGTGAATATACCGCCGGATTATCGTTGAACCTGAGGAATAAAACGGATTTGTTACATATAGTTGATGATGCTACGGAGAATTATCAAACAGAATAATGTATAGAGGAGAATTTATGGAATTGTTTTTAAAAGATCTGAAAATATTCGATTGCGATATTTTTGTAAGTGTCGGCGATTTGGAAAATTCGAATGCGGCGGGGATAGTAACCATAGAATATGTCCATGACGGCAGCAAATTCGAAAAGTCTCAAAACGTTCACCTCGGCTTCCCGGCGCAAACCATACGATTTCCAAAAACACACAGAAACGATAAGTTTACAACGGTAACGGTAACAGTACGAAGCGGCTCATTCGAAAAAAGTACAAAGTCGATTTTAAAATTTTGCGAACAATAATCTACGTCATCGGATAAAACATGGTTCGTTAAATATACCCCGATTATTTATTATCTCTAAGAGAATTATTATGGTCTGTGCTGAATTGTGACCATTATTTATTTAGGGAGCAAAGAATTCATGGAAATCGCAAGAGCCTGCTTCAGAGTATTTCGGTTCGGTAATTCATCTTCAAAATTTATCAGCGGATGAAAACATGGAGTCGACCATCAACGAAATGGAGTAGTCACAAAATTTAGCATTACATTTACATTAAACAATAATCAGCCTTCATACTGCGCATCTCAACATAACTTCCTGATGCGAAGATGTCACGCAGGAGTGCTGTATGCTGATACATGCTCTTACAAAAAAAACGAATTAATTTACGATTATTATCAAAATGTATTTGCTCTAACTCCGTATCAAAATATTCATCGAGAATTGATTTAATATCAGAATTTTGGTCTGTGGGGGTTGCACTATTACTCGGTGTACACATTTCGCTGGTAAGATTTTGAGGTATTAATTCATCTATGACGAGGTATTCGTATGGAGATCAAGACCGAAGAATGGACGGGAGATCACTATCGGCGCCTGTTGGATAACCTCTTGGAGGGGTTTCAGATTATCGACAGGCAATGGCGGTACGTGTATTTGAATAAGGCCGCCATTACACACAGCCGACAGACACCGGAAGATCTCATCGGGAAGACAATGATGGAGTGCTATCCGGATATCGAAAACACAGATCTTTTTCTAATGCTTCAGACATGCATCGAAGAACAATCGGCTCGAACGATAGAGAACAATTTTAAGTATCCAGACGGATCTTCCGGATGGTTCGAACTTCACATTGAGCCGTTTCCGGAAGGCCTGGTTATCCTTTCGTTCGATATTACCGAGAGAAAACATCTTGAAGAACAAAACCTTCGCCTGCAACGAATGGAAACTGTGGGTTCGCTTGCCGGCGGGATTGTTCACGACATGAATAACATCCTCGGTCCGATTATGCTGTCGCTTGCTGTGCTGAGAAAGAGGTTAACGAATGCCGGCGATCAGAAGTTTATCGACGTCTTAGAGACAAATTCTAAACGAGCGGCAGATCTGGTCAAACAAATTCTCACATTTGCCCGGGGCGCTGCACAAAACCGGTCACCTGTTCGCCCTTCCTTTTTGATCGATGAGGTTATGAAGCTGCTGAAGCCAACATTCCCATCAAATATTACCCTTACAGTATCCATACAGCCGAACCTTTGGATGATTTCTGCCGATGCCGTGCAAATCCATCAGGTGCTGACCAATTTAGCCGTCAATGCAAGAGATGCCATGGCTGACGGAGGAACGTTATCAATTGAAGTTGAAAACGTAACGCTAGACGAACGCCATGCCCGCATGTTTCCGGGAAAACCGGGTATTTATGTCCTGTTCCGTATATCCGATACAGGGTCAGGAATACCTCCTGAGAACTTGAAAAAAATATTCGATCCATTTTTCACAACCAAAGAACTTGGTAAGGGGACAGGATTAGGGCTTTCAACCGTTGCATCCATAGTAAAAGGACACCAGGGGATCATCGACGTGTCTAGCGACGTCGGCACCGGAACACAATTTCGATTTTATATTCCGGCAATCACTTCCGAAAAAGAATTGATGACACATCATGACATCATTAAAGCAATTCACGGAAATGGAGAACTAATCCTGGTGGTAGATGACGATGCGATCATCCGCGAAATTGCATCGGTCACATTGGAGACCGGCGGTTATAGTGTTATTAATGCCGCCGACGGCACCGAAGCTCTTGCATTATATACAAATCGACAAAATGACATTAAGTTAGTCCTCACCGATATGGATATGCCGTTGATGGATGGCGCTACACTGGCAAGGTTTTTGCGAAAGCTCAATTCCAGCGTTTCGATAGTTGGTTCCAGCGGAACCTCCGTTCGACCCACTTTGAAAGCGTTGGAATCGTTTGGTATGAATGCTTTTCTTCCCAAACCGTATACATCGGAGATCTTACTCCGGATGGTCTATGATACTCTCAATCGGAAGTGATATTATTTAATTCGGCAATATTCATGAATTGGCAGGAGTGTATTTGGAATGGTAATGATGATCAAATATTTCTGCTTGGTATACCTATTACAAGGTATTCCTACTCCCAAATAGATTCTACTCTGAAAGAATATTTTCCATTGGAAATAGGGAATGTATGGGAGTATGAAGAGGATATATATCCACAATGACCTGCTCCCGTATGATGTGCCAATGCTAAGTTTAGATTTATTACCGCTGGAATGCTCCCCGTTTTTGATCCAACATGTAAAAAAGAATTTACTCAAATATAAAATCGGAACATGAGATTCACCAGTTTCGATAAATATCTGCTGAACAAACGATTATTGAATATTTAAAACAACAATTCCACAATTTATCAATTTGAAAATTGTGGAATTTTGTTGTACTCCCAACGGGAATCGAACCCGTGTTACAAGCTTGAAAATTTGACAGAATGGCGAAATTAAACTAATTTCGCCGATATTAATTCGATTTTTTAAGGGGTTGTTAGCACCGTGTTAGCATTTCGACTGTAGCATGAATTCGAATGCAATGTATGTTTGAAGATACAAAATGTCAAGAAAATATTTTGATGGGAAAGTATTATGAAAATAATTAATTCCTGGACCTTTTTGTGAAAACAAATTGCTTAACTCAAAAAGTCATAAATGATATTGTTTGAGTTTAGGGATTATTGGAAAATATAGGAGAAAATCAAAATAACTTTCTGCGACGGTAATTACGGTGTCCTGTACACCAATTGATGATTCAATTTGAATTCACCGAATGCCACGATCACACTGATCTGTTATCTTTAGTCGCACTATGGATTCGCGACAGGGCGAGCGTTAATAGTTTCTGCAAATAGCTACTATGTATTAAAGATACTCCCCCCTCGATCCAACGCTGTATCCGTTGAGATGAATCCGGTTTGATGCGTTTTCCGGCCATAAATCTCTGATAGACATTTTGGGATACACGGGACTGCGTGGTGAACTCCAGGACGGTGATTTTACGCTTTTTGATGGTTGATTGGAGTTTCTGCTGGAGTGATCGCATGATATGGCTCTTTGTGGATTGTTTAATGGCGCATATTTTCAATTAGAGTAATTCAATTTGTGGATATAATCAATAATTAAAAGCCCGGCGAGTTGCCGGGCTGGTAGTTACTTCAAAAGTAGCATCTTCTTTAACTGCGTAAATCGCTGATTCGGATCATTCGTGCTCACCGCATCGATACGGTAGAAATATAATCCCGATGCAACATTCGCATTCCAGACAGTTTCATACCATCCAGCGGATTGTTCAGTGTTAACAAGATCGGTAACTTGCTGACCTAAAATATTATATATCTTTAGCGATACCCTGCTTGATGATGGCAATCCGTAGCGGATATTGGTTGAAGGATTGAATGGGTTGGGATAGTTTTGCGCAAGCGAAAACGAAGATGGGAATGTTGTGCGAACCATGTCGCCGACAGTTGTGACAATACTTGGCGTCGCTTTCACGATATCGATATAATCAAATACCGCATCGCCGGATGGATCGGTCACTTGAACAAATCCCGACGAGAGTGGTGTGACATCAGTGCCGGCCACTCCCCCGAATTGTGAAAAAGCATGGATGTAATATTTGGTCGACGATGTAATTGCATTGAGCTCGACCCAATCCTTGGAGGCTTTCATGACAAGGGTATTTTTATCGTTGTTGTCAAGTGTGATGACAACATTGTCGTGCCGCCAATGATCGGTCTCTCCGATCCATTCTATGAGTACATGGTGTGTTCCATCAATGATCGTGGATGTATGTTCCGGCTCTCCAGGTTCCTTGTAATGGAATGCCACCAACTCCATTTCGCATCCGTTAGTGAATTGCGGACCAGTGGCAGGATTGTTATCGACATCCATACGAAATCCCCACCAGTAATCAACGTAATAATCAGGCAATCCTGTTTTGCTGAATACGAATGAAGCGGGAATATTTGCAAACGTAAGTTTGATGACGATAGAGTCGTAGGTGGGAGGAGGTACCGGCTTCAAATCAAACAGGACGTTCGATACGGTCATGTCACCTTCGATGACGATCGTATCCGCCAGCTGCATGGAAGTTTTATGATTATACCATTGCTGGATATATTCGGGATGAGAAGCAGTGACATAGTAGGAACCGGGGGTGACATTGCTGACGGTATAATTCCCCATGTGATCGCTGTTCGCATAAAATGTATTGATCCCGTTCGTTTGTATCGCAAAAATGTTGCCGTACAGAACGGGTTGGCCTGAAATATTTTTGATCGTTCCGGAAATTTTTCCTCCGGACGAAAGATCGAAATTGATATTCGGCACCGTCATTTCCTCTTCGACAACGACCGTGTCAGCAAGATCCGCCGAAGGTTTATGATTGTACCACTGCGTGATGTATTCATAGTTTGACGCGGAGACAATGAAATTTCCGGGAACCAGGTTACCGACGAGATAATTCCCGAACTGGTCGGTATTCGAGTAATAGGAATATCCTCCGTTGACCTGCGTAACAAAAATACCGACAAATTGAACAGGGATACCCGCTTTATTCTTCACTATACCGGAAATTTTTCCCGCAATCGGCAGAATGAAATCGACATTCTCTTTTCTCTGTTCGTCCTGCAATATCAGCGGCGTTGCAAGTTCCAGTGAGATCACGTTGTCGTACCAGCGTTGGGAGTATCCCTCGGAACGGACTGTCACAAACAATTTTTTCAGAATAGGCACAGTGGTAATTTGATACATGCCAGAATCGTCCGTATATACGTATTTTCCAGTAGAATAATTCGAGTCCACCACTACTACTTCGGCGCCGGCGATCGGATTTCCTCCTTTTTCAACAACCGTTCCGGCAATGACCGCCCCTTTCAACAGCGTAAAATTGATACCGGAGGTGTTTTGATTCAACGTCACGGTGACGCTTGCCGCTGAATGGTAATCGGTAATGCCGTCGTACCATTGCAGAAGAAAACTGTCGGCATCAACGACAACATAATACTTTCCGGTCAATAAACCCGAAACGACATAGTTCCCGGAATCGTCGGTTGCCGTCATCGATATGAAATTAAATACGGTGTCCAGCGCGTATACGCCGACTTCTGGGATGCCGTTCCCATTTTTGTCTTTCACACACCCTGAAATTGAACCGCCGCGCGATAGGACGAAATCAATTTCCGGAGTATCGAATCCTTTAGTGACCAGGAACGACGTGGCGCTATCGAGTACCGATTTTTTATCATACCATTGTGGTACGAAACCGACCGCGTTCGCAGCTGCCTTGTACATCGATGTCATCAGTCCGCTGACCACGTACGTCCCCTGGTTCTGTGAAGTACCGTTACCGTAATAGTATCCCAGGCTGTCTCTTGCCATCACAGAAGCAAACGGGATAGGATCGCCGTTTTCGTCCACTACGGTGCCGGAAAAACTACCCGTTCTCGTCAACAATATATTTTTCGTTCCAAGTGAACCGGAAATAACAATATTCTCCGCCGTATAAAAATCATAGTACTGCGCGCTAAGCGAGAGATAATACACCCCATCCTGCAGACTTACTTTATAATACCCTGAGTCGTTCGTTTGGATATATCTGTAGGAAGGACCTGAGAGGTTGATCTGTGCGTTTTTTACCGGTTGACCCGTATTGATGTCGGAAACCTTTCCCTGCAATCCACCGGTAACTTTTTTCAGTTCAAAACCGACACCCTCTGCCCCGGGAGAAACATTCGAACGGTACGCACTGTCAACATAGTAGCCGTAGTCGTCCACAATCGTACTGACAGTGTAATAGACATTCCCAATGGATGGCTTATATACTTTCAGAGTAAAATTTCCGTTCAAGCCCGTCAACGTTCTATTGTAGAGACTGTCGCCGTACACAGCTACAGGTACACCGCCAACGCCGGTACCGCCGTACTTCACAGAACCGGAAATTGTTGAACTCGCTTTTGGTAAAACGAAATCCTTGCGAACAGTTTCGGTTGCATTTACCTTAACGATCTGGTCCTGGTTGTTTTTACCCATATACTGATCGGATGTCGCAGGTGGAAAAGTGTACATATTCCATGTCCCCTTCAATACCCCTACTGTATAGTATCCTTCGCTGTCGGTCTTTGCAGAGACAAAGACGTAATTCAAAGGCACCTCAATAATTGCATCCTTAATCGGATCGCCATGGTGGTCCTTTACGTACCCTTCAATAAATTCCGACGCAGCGATGTACTCCAGAGTAAAACGATTCGTATCCTTGTTGATGACAAGGGAGATATCTTTCGGCGGGATATAACCATCCGGAGTGTGATCCGTCGTGCCAAGAAACACTCCGACGTTGTTGTATGCGGTCGTATCGTGGTGCACGATGCACGTCCCCATTGAATCGGGGAACACATATCGGTACACAGTGGAGCCGGAAATGTTCATGCCGAACGCCACCACGGTATTCTTAAAAACGGGTTTGATGGAACCAACGATCACTTTGGAACTTGTATGTTCGTTCACGACAAGTGTTGCAGAAGAAGAGGATTGAAAGTCGTCCACTTCGCACAAGAGCGTTGCAACGATATTGCTGTAGAGATTTCCTTTTTTGAAATGCATCGAATAACTTCCGGCCACCGGATCGGCATCCAGGTCACCGTCGTCGAGGACCAATCCGTTGGGGACGACCGCCGCGTCGGAGCTGTCAATTATACCATTGTGATTCATATCGGCATAGATTCTGACGACTGCAGAGAGCGCATTGGGTGCGAAAGAGAACGACAATGTAAACGGTTCATTGGCGAAGATGGTGTCTGTCTGTTGCCCGTTGATCAGCAAATTGGAAATGGACATCGCCGTTGCATGCGAAGCGGGAGACCTCTTCGACAAAGGAGGCCCTTCGTAGAATTCGGTCTCTCTCCCGAAGAGTTTAATTTTCCTCAGATTCGGGGATTGAACTCTTTGTTTCCTTTGTTTTTCGATGTTCACATTTTGACGGGCATCAAACAGCTTTTTCATCTCTTCTTGCTGCCTTGCGAAACGTTTCTGGAATGCCAATTCTCTCTCAAAACGCTGCATGTCAAATGCCGATGCGCCCGTGTTTCGCATCTGCTGCTGTTTCGTTTCCGGCGTTACACGATAGAATCCCGTGTTCGGATCTCTTTGGAGAACTCCCCGTTTTGTTCCTCCATTATTCTTCCCTTGCGGGAGTGCAACGGAAGCAATGAGAATAAGATGAAGAAATATTGCAAGCAGTGACATTCCAAACCTCAAGCGCTTCATAGCAACCTCCCATGATGATTGGTGATCGTTAAAACAGACTATTTTGTCCAAATTACAAGCGAACGTTTTTGTTGCCGGCCTTGGTTTGTATTTCATCGGATGAATGCAACAGCCGTCCGAACTGTCATCTTTGCGTTTCTTAGAACAGAGCCAAAAGTGATGCAATAGTCCGTGATCATAGTGTTGAAACAACGAGAGAACATCAATGACACGTTCATGTCATTTTATTTTGACTGATCTACACAATGTTCTGTTTCAACGCTTTTGCGACTGCCTGCGACTTAGAATGGACGTGGAGCTTTTCGTAAATGTGTCGGATATGGTTCCGTACAGTATCAAGACTGATAAAGAGCTTACCGGCTATCATGTTGTAGTTCATGCCTTCAATGAGCAGGCGGAGGAGTTCCAGTTCGCGTTCGGTCAACGAATGGACTTCTTGTTTCGGGGGGATGTGTTTTTTAAACATCTCAACGACCTGCCGGGCAATAATCGGCGTCATCGGCATTCCTCCCGTTGCTGCTTCTTCAATACCAAGCAGCAGTTTTGCCGGAGCGGTTGTCTTCAGGAGATAACCGTTCGCTCCGGCAGCGATCGCATTGTAGATGTTTTTGTCGTCATCAAACACAGTCAGCATAATCACTTGCGTATCGGGATATTTCTTTTTTACGGCGCGCGCGCCTTCGATTCCCGACATGCCGGGAAGCCCGATATCCATCAGCACGATATCTGCTTTCGGAAGGTTCTTCATCGCATCTTCCACCGAATCATACGAACCGACGCAGCGAAATCCCTCCGTGCTTTGCAGCAGTTGGTGCAGCCCTTCGCGGAAGTCATCGTTGTCTTCAACAATTGCGGCGCGTATCGTCATCTCATCATCCGTTCTTAGGTGTGAATCAAATTCAGCACATAGGCGGTAAAGCGCAATGACATACTTATGTCATTTTCATGGAAAGATGTATTGTTGTACCGCTACCGGGATTAGACATTATGGAGAGTCGTGCGTGTATTTCTTCCGCCCGTTTCGTGATGTTCCGGATCCCGTGTCCCCTCGGGTGTCGTTCCGCAGCGCTGGTATTCGTACGGTCGGTTTCTGTAGTGAAACCTTCCCCGTCATCCCGGATCGTCATCTCAAAGATGCCGCCGCTGACTCCCGCAGCAACGCTGACGCGGGATGCGTGAGCATGTTTTACGATATTGTTCATCGACTCTTTGAAGATAAGGTAGATGTTCTTCCGGGATTCCACATCCACAGGGATCTCATCCTGGCTCCTCGCAATATTTATTTCGAACTCAATCCCGTTGGCGGTACAGATCCGCGATGCAATGTCCTGTATATGAATGAGTATTTCGTTCAGCGTGTCGTGCTGCGGAGAAACCGACCAGACAATGTCCCCCATCGATTCGACCGCTTCAAGCGAAAGCGAACTTATTTTCCCGAGCAACTCTTCGGTCCCTTTCGTTTTATTTCTCAACGTGCGCCGTAACGATTCGGTATAAAGAGCAACACTTCCAAGCGTTGATGCTACGTCGTCATGGAGATCGCGCGCTATACGGTCACGCGTCCTTTCGATTTGAATGAGGTTATTGATACGCCAATGATAGGCATAGATGATACTCCCGAGCAGCGTTACACCCGCCAGCGTCACGAACCACCATGTAAGCCAGAACGGGGGGACGATCGTCAGGGCAATCGCCAATCCATCGTCGTTCCATATGCCGTCGCTGTTCGATCCTTTCGCGCGGAAGATGTATTCTCCCGGATCCAAATTTGTATACGTAAAGTAACGCCTCGTTCCTGAATAGATCCACCCTACGTCGAATCCTTCCATCATATACGCATACTGGTTTTTTTGCTGGCTGGTGAAGTCAAGGGCGGCCACCTCCAGGGAAAAGACATTTTCTTTGTACGCGATTTCTATCTCTTTTACCGTTGAGATCTCTTGAGGGAACTGCACCGGTTTGTGCAGGGTACTAAATGCAGTGAGGACAATCGGCGGCGGAACAGGGTTGGTCCGCAAGTCATGTGGGTGAAACGAAACCACGCCGCGCACCGAGCCGAAGAACATCTCCCCCTTTCTGTTGATGCATGGCTGGCCCCAGTAAAAACTATTCGTCGGAAGCCCGTCGCTGATATCATAGTTCCGTACAATTTTACGGACCGGGTCGTATCGTGCCAACCCTTTTTCCGAACTGAACCATATCATCCCCTCGTCGTCTGCAAGAACTCCGAAGACAAAATCACTCGATAAGCCCTCTTTTGTTGTGGTTGGAGTGAATGATTCGGTGTTGCGGTTAAACTTGCTTATCCCGTTTCCATACGCACCGATCCAGATATTTCTCTCTTTGTCCTCGCACAACCAGGACACCTTATTGGTATTTATACTTTGAGGATTGTTCGGATCGTGCCCGTAGACGGTTTTCTCTCCTCGTGCATCGATCTTCATTAATCCCTGTCCTGTGACAAACCAAACAATTCCAAACGAATCCTTGAACCGCAGTCCGTCAAATTCGGAACGGTCGGCAAATGAATTTGTTTCCCTGTCGAAAACTTTCGTTCCATTATTATTGAGAATCCATAAAAGCCCCGTTTCGTCTTCGCTGATCGCATACACTTCATCTCCCGGCAACGCGGGATCACGACGGAACGGAGAATACAAGCGGGTTATCGTTCCTGTCGCAGTCTCCAATCTATTTAATCCCCCCTGCCACGTGCCGATCCACATTGCACCGAACCGGTCTTCGTAAAAACAGTAGATATAATTTGAGCTCAGACTGTTCTTGTTCAAAGGATCGTGGATGTAGCGGGCGGCTTCATGTTTGTTCGTATCGAGAACAACGATCCCGTTCCCCATTGTACCGATCCAGAGAAATCCCCGGCGGTCGATATACATCGACCTGATTGTCTTACCGGGTAAGTACGTCGTGAATCTTTTTGTTCTGCTCACTTTGTCCAATCCGTTGTCGGTTCCGATCCAAACATTTCCCGACCTGTCCTCGTACAAGGAGCGGATCCGGTTCTCACTTAACGCAGTTTCAGAATCAATCCCCTTTGTATATCGATCGAATGTCGGTGCCTTGTGTTGGTCCTGATTGAGAATATTCAATCCACCACGTTCGTACGTGCCGACCCACAGGGTGCCATCGGAAGTACGGCACAATGCGCTCACCTTATCATTTCCCAGACTGGCCGGATTTCCCGGATCATGTCGATAGCAGGTGAACTCCCCCGATGTTCTGTTGAGATTGTTAAGCCCCCCGCCGTAAGTTCTGATCCAAACGCTGCCACTGTCCCCTTCGCACAACGACCCAATTCGGTTGTCGCTGATGCTGTGAATATTTTTTGGATCGTGCATGAAACGGGTAAATCTTCCGGCTTTTTTTTCGAAGATATTCAATCCATTATTTGTCCCGATCCAGAGAGTTCCAGATTTATCTTCCAGGATAGCGGTGATTTCATTGTCGCTGATGCTGCCATCAAAGCCCGGGTCGTGCCGGTACCGGGTAAATTTTTTTGAAGTGCGATTATATGCATGGAGACCTTCCGCTCCGACCCAGAGTGTTCCGGACCTGTCCTCATACAGTGCGCTGATTATGGTTCCTGCAAGACTGCCCGGTGCACCATGGGTATCGACGATAGGAGAAAAATTGTTCTTGTCTCTGTTGTAGATCTGAAGTCCGCCCCCTTCCGTCCCGATCCACAAGATCCCTTCGTGATCTTCGAGCATGGTCACGACAACATTTGAACTGAGAGAGGTTGAATCGGTGGGATCATGTTTGTATACAGTGAAGGAGTATCCGTCGTATTTGTTTAAACCATCCCGCGTCCCGACCCATAAGAACCCGGACCGGTCCTGAAGAATGGAGTATATGGCGCTGCTTGAAAGTCCGTGCTGAACCGAGAGATGTTCGAATTGCGGGCGAATCCGGGCCGTAAGAGAAGTATGCAGGAGAAGGAGCAAGACGACTGCCGAACGTCGAGACATGAGCTCACGGATCATACAAAACCGAAAAATGGAAAGTCAACCGTTCGTTGCTTTTTACTTCATTTTGTCTTTAGTGGCACTGCTACAGCGCCGGTAACCAATTGGCTTCAAAGGCATGCAAATCATCGGTACAAGAAGAGCCATGATTCTTCCCGTAATATGTGCGGCAGGAGAATGATCCGGACGGTGGCAATGTAGAGAATGGGGATGTAACTTGCAACAACACCGGTTTTATGAGAAGATTAGTTTACCACTATACGTAAAAAAGAAATCCCGCTCTCGCCGGACGGGATTTTATATTTCTCAACTACATGCTTTTATCAAGCATAAGAAAAATTAATTTCGCAGGTTTTAATTCGATTTTTTTTAAGGAGTTGTTATTACAGTGTGAGTATATCGACTGTAGCATAACTTCGTTCTCAATATGGTATCTCGGCAGTAATTACACAAGTGGACTGGAAAATGTTTTATTAAATTCATAAATTATTGAGTGATATTTTCGTGAAGTAAACAACTATTATTAGGTACCGCACATTTATTGAAATGGAAAAGACAAAAATCGTTATAATGGCTGATTTTGGAGGTTGTCCCTATGCATGGGTAGATAGTGAATGTGTGGGAGACGGTAACGGCTTCGAACCAGAGTACAATGTATCACAAAAATTGCAACATGAATTTTCAGAGTGGATCATTAAATTTGACGATTGCTTTAGAGCAAAGGATTTTGATTGGACTTCTTTTCATACACAAGGTCTAATGTTGACAAAAAAAATAATGGAAGAAGTTGGCGATCAATTTGCGATAGAATATCATTATCCAATTGAAGATTTGAAATATCTACAAGATTATGAAAATGCAACCGGTAAGCATATCGTTAAAATGAATTAGTATTGATACCCTTTTTTAGACAACATTGAATCATCTTTTTTTGGGAATGGGCAATCAAATTCATCTCGTCATATTCAGATGAGTTTATTCTGCATGGCACAATAATTCCCTCATTCAATGCTTGTGTTCCTGCGTCCCTTCTTCCTGATCCCGGTGGATATTGCCGTTGGAAGTAATTTCTGCAGCCTGGAATAGTCTTTCGGCATAGTGAATAAACGTAACATACGCCTGCACATATTCACGGCCTGCCTTTACATCACTGCTCTTATAATTCATCTTTGTCTTTGCATCCGTAAACTGGCGATGAATGCCATTATGTATCGATTCATTCAGATGCACGAGCAACTTCGACACAGAACCACTTTCCAACGCTTTGTCCGCTGCCTCAATCCCGTGTTCAACCTTCGTCTCGGCAGGTTTCAGACCGGTATAGGCAACCCCCTCACCAGCACGGTGGATGCGAACAACAGTTTCATAAAAATACAGATCGGCAAGTACTTTGGCGTCGGGACCGAGTTTTCTCACGGCAAGCGTTTTAGCAAATGAGTCTCTAATTAATTCCTCATCGTGCTTTTGAACCCAGACAAGCACAAGTTTGACATCTCCGGTTTCAAGCGCTTTTCCGGCGGCCATTACGACCGGACCGTTCATTGTGTCGCAATGAGCAAACGCTGCTGAATTTGGAACCAATACAAGACCAAAAAGAACGATGAATAGCATAGTCGATTTCATTTGAATAGATCCTTTCTTGATGATACGATGACAGTGTGAATTATGATGAACTATATTGTTGTTACCAAATATGTCCGTACAGCAAAATTATTTTTATGGAGTGACGCATATATCTCGTATGTGCCAATGTGCGAATATTCCAAATATTCGAAAGCCCATAAAACCGTACGACTTATTTGCACCTGGAGACCAGTTTGCCAAATCCCTACAACTTCGTCCCCTTTAGCCCCACTGACCACATGAATCCAGGACCGATCGTAATTAAAATATACCTTACCAAAGCTGGTATGTGATATAGATGCATTGATTTTTCCGTCTAATCCAGGTCCAAGATTATAATCCCGTCCGAACGGTTGAGCATATTCCGAATTTATCGCTCCCATAATAATAATTGAGGGCTTAAGTACTGATTCAAATACATACGTTTCCGATAGATCAATTCTTGAGTGCAAACCGACTCCAATGCTGCTGCTGCCGACACGGTATATTGCTGTATTCAGGAAATCAAAGTTCTTAAAGATGCCAAAACTGGATTTACTGTTATCCGACAATGTCAGCTTTTCGCCCCACAACATTCCACTCCCGGTAATATCGAGGATGGTGTTGTTTGTAGAGAATCCCAATCCAAAGTTTGCGGTAAAATAATCGAACGGTTGATAGTTTTTATGAATGATATAGGGACTCCCATAATCCATATGAAAGTTCAGAAAACCGTGAGGATGCTTTTTATAGATCTCCCGATCTACAAATAAACCCAGCGTTCCAACGGAAAGGGAAACCAAATAATCCGTATGGCGAGGAGCAGGGCCGATTCGCCAGCTTTGGCCGTTCAATAGTCTGTTAATTCCATGAACGGGCGAAAGAACGCCTGCAGCCAATTCACGCCACAAGCGTTCCATTCCGCTGGTGTTATCATTTAAGATAAGACTTGATATCCGGAAGGATATTTCACCCAGCACGATTCCGCTGGTTGTGGTGCTGATTAAATCATTGCTGGAGGGCAATTCCGTCTCCATCGCCAATTCCCACATTAAACTCCCGGCGAACGGATAGATGATTGAATGCCAAAAGGGTAATCCGTTTGATCTTGCCGATGTAAACGATAGAGCGCCGCTGTATGGATGAAACAATGCATTCATTTCAAATCCATCATGATCCCACACAAACCCATGTTGAATATTGTATTTGACCGTACGAAAAGATATTTTTGTCCAATCCGGATTGCCCAGAACATATTTGTTGAGATAAAATACAAAGACATTGTTGCCAACAGTTTCGATTGCGGGGAGGAGATAATCGAAATCGTCTTCACTTCGCTCGATCTCTCCGGAGTTTACCCCGTTGTTTGCAGCGGTTGTGGAATACAACGCGGTATTTCGGTCCCAGATCACCGGTTGGCTTATCCCCATTTCCGCAAGAATCATAAGATTTATTATCACCGAAATCACACGGGCAGCATTCGAAGTATTTCTGATCCTTTTTATGCTGAGCATAGTGTACATATCTCTCATAATAATATTCCGGAAGAATTCTTTGTATCACATCTCGCCAAATATTTCTTTCTTTTCAAGACTTTTTAATACAGGTTTCTCAACGTTTAAGAACAAGATTTTTTGCCGCTCATTTAACTGATTTTCAATTATTATAATTAATTGTTCAATAGCATCAATCCTGTCATCCCGGCCTCTTTTTACTTTTATCTTTTCAAATAAACCGGGTTCGTCTCCTTTGGCGATCCTTGTCTTCAGATTTTCAATGAGTGTTTTATCTTTATACAGTACTGCCTTTATTCTTTCCACATTTGCAGCAATCACTGTGTGTTGGTTTTCAGTAAGCGATAAATAAATCCGTAATGAGTCCATTTCTAATAAT
Organism: uncultured Chitinophagaceae bacterium; assembly: GCA_964371615.1. GTDB lineage: Bacteria > Bacteroidota > Ignavibacteria > UBA10030 > UBA8401 > SpSt-333. The sequence goes on along the minus strand of CAYJMS010000001.1, from coordinate 428,022 downwards.
GACCATCTTGATTTGGCCATTGTCGGTTGCGCAATCATTAACACAATCGTAGCAAGACCGAAAATGATTTTCATTTGAACCTCCTAATTGTTGCAGTCATTGATCACTATATTTACTCACGTCCTTTTATTAGTATTCCGTGTAACAATAGCAATAATTATCCACACAACGGAACGAAAGAACATGGCCTTTACGCTTTCGATTGCCGTGGCTTGTGCAACAAAATGGAATAGTGTAACGATAATAAATACTGCAATATGTAATGCTGCAAGACTATTCACCAGACTGGATATTTTAGCTGGATTACTCCAAAGTGTTACACTGATGCCGAGTCCGACGATTCCAAAAAATACATTATAGTACAGCAATGCAGGAACAATGATATTCTTCGGAATCGAGATTCCAAGCAACACTGAGGACCCTTCAACAATTGTGACAATGCTGAATATTGCACCAATTACTGAGACTGACATAATTCCAATTCTATTTTTCATTGTTGTCATTTAGAAGTATATGATTCGGAAATATATTCACAACACAGTTATTTTTTGTTGATGGATAGACGTTTCGATATTGTTTCTTTAATTCCATCCGCGACATAATAGACCACCGGCACCAAATACACGGTTAAAATGAGTGAGGAGAGCAACCCTCCGATGATTACCCAGGCAAGGCCGTTTTTCCATTCGCTTGCGGTCCCCTTTGCCAATGCGATCGGAAGCATTCCGAAAACCATTGCAAGCGTGGTCATCAAAATGGGACGCATACGTCCTTTCCCTGCCGCAACCAATGCCTCTTTCAGTTGCATCCCTTGCGCTTTCAATTGATTGGTAAAGTCGACGATCAGAATGGCATTTTTTGCCACGAGACCCATAAGCATAATCAATCCGAGCAGTGCAAATAGGCTGATATTATTCATGGATAGATTCAATGCCAAGAATGCACCAATAGTTGCGACCGGAATTGAAAACAGAACAACAAACGGATAGAGATAGCTATCGTACAATGCCACCATCACGAGATAGATCAAAATGAATGATATTACAAGCGCAGATCCCATCGCACCAAAACTTTCATTTTGTGTTTTCTTATCGCTTCCCCATGACATGAGGATATCATCTGGCATCGGATTATTCGCGACATAATCGACAACATCGCCGGCAACGGTTCCCGATGGTCTCCCCAGTGCATAGGCGGTTAAGGTGATTGATGACTTTCTGTCCTTCCTCTCGAGCAATGAAGGAGAGTTATCCTGTACGACATCGGCAAACTGCGACACTTTCACTGCGTTTCCAGCAGGATTAATGATTGCAAGAGACTGAACATCCTCAAAGTCTTTTCTGTTAAAATCATCCAGCCATATCCGTATCGGGTATTCCGTACCACTCTCGGTCAATGAAGCATCATCATTCCCTGCGAGCGCGATCCGAAGATTCAAACCGACATAGGCAGACGAAAGACCTAATCGCTGCATTTTATCTTTGTCCGGGATAATTTTGTATTCTGGATTCCCTTCTTCAACGGAAAGGCGAGCATTGTCAACACCGGGGATTTTTTGTAAGACCGATTTCAATTCATTGCCTGCAGCAACAATTGCATCCATATTATCCCCGCTTAATGTGATCTCAATCGGTGCAGACTTCGGCAGCAATCCGAGTGTCGCAATAGAATAATTTACCCCGGGAAATCGCTGATATAATTCATCGCGAAGATTCCTCATATATAGCTCTGTGGGGAGATTGTTGCGCTCCTTTGCCGGTTTTAACTGAACGGTAAATTCAGACTTGTTGGCTACGGCAACACCTAAACTCCCCATCCCGGTTCCTGGTCCGGCTATATTGCTGAAAACGGTAGAGACATCCGGTTGCTGCATAATATATTGTTCGATCTTCTGCGACATAATATTGTTTTGTTGAACTGATACGGATTTATCAAATTCAAGGTGAAGACGGAATTTCCCCTGATCTCCGGTTGCCATCATTTCCGAACCGACAATGCCCAGTCTCATCATTGCTCCGGTCAACACAAATAACAATAACACAATACCAGTGAAAATGAGCTTATGACTCAACACCCATTCTAATTGCATCCCGTACCATTTGATAAAGCGGTCTAATTGATGTTCAAACCAGAGCAAAAACCGATTGAATGCATTGACTGGTTGTAAGTCTTCGGATTTTCCGATACGCGAAGCTAACCACGGTGTTAATGTGAATCCCACCAAGAGGCTTGTCAGCGTTGCTGTTATTACAACCACTGAAAATTGCTTTAGCATGTCGGCAATGAATACTTGCAAAAATAAAATCGGCAGAAATACCACCACGTCTACCATGGTTATGGATAATGCCGAAAATCCGATCTCCATACGACCTTCCATTGCAGCAGATCTCTTCTCTTTTCCCAAATCCAGGTGCCGTTGGATATTCTCCAATACTACCGTTGCATCATCAACCAATATCCCGATAATCAGAGACATCGCAAGCAATGTCATTAGGTTGAGTGTATATCCTAAAAGCCACATCAGTGCGAACGCAGTTACCAGTGATGTCGGTATCGCAATCAATACAATCAACGAATTCCTGATACTTCGCAGGAATAACAGCATGACAACCGACACAAGGATTACAGCCAAGAGCAAATCAAACAGCACTGCATTGACCGCTGCAATGGTATTTTCCGTGCTGTCGTCAGCGATCGCAAACCGTACATTATCGTTTTTATTTTTATCCTCAATCGATTTCAATTTTTCGCGTACCAGTGTGGAAACATCAACGGAATTGGCATCACCTTGTTTCTTCAAGAGCAAGCCAATGCCATTCTTACCATTGTACAAACTGACCGATGATATTTCTTTAATACCGTCCGTTATTACCGCAACATTCTTTACGTATACCGGACTTCCCGGAACATGCATTGCGATCTGAACGTTTTCAATATCTTCCAATGTTGAGAATTTTCCTGTTAATCTGACCGGATTGTTCTCCATGTTCGTTTGAACCTTACCGGCAGGCAGATCCATACCGGAACGATTTATTGCCTCTACGACCTGCGACAACGATACCCTGTATAATTTTAATTTTTCTTGGTCTATCTTTACCTGTATTTCCCTTTCTTCTCCTCCTAATAGCGTAATTTCCGCTACACCTTTTATCTGTTGCAGCTGAGGCAGATACTCGTCTTTCATCTTTTGGTAAAAATCTGTGGGGGGCAAGTCGCTTGTTGCACTAATGGACATGATCGGCAAATCATTTGGCGAGACCTTGCTCATGACTGGATTTAAGACATCTGACGGTAAATCTTTGCGAATATTGTCGATGTACCGCTGTGCATCCTGCATTGCTTTGGCGAGATCGGTACCATATTTCAAATTAGCGATAATGACGGATGCGTTCGGCAAAGATTTTGTCACAAGATAATCGACACCTTCAAGGTTGGACAGGGCATCTTCTATCTTGCGGGAAACGGATGTTTCGACTTCTTCCGGTTCGGCGCCCGGATACATGGTTTTGATCACCACAACCGGCTGGTTAAAATCAGGCATCAGCTCATAGCTTAAATTCATATATCCGACAATTCCAAGCAGACTGAAAACGCTAAACAGTACAATAATCAGCGTAGGGCGTTTAATTGCAAGTTCCGTGATGTTCATAGTTATTCTTTTAATTATAAATTACGTTTGCACCATCGAATAGATTGAATAATCCCTCCCGGACGATAATATCGCCTTCATTCAATCCATCGCTCACAATTACCTTATCATTGACACGTTTTGAGACAGCGATAGTATGCAGCGTTGCTTTTCCGTTTTTCACCAAATATACCTGCGGCTGTACAATTGAACCAACAATGGAGGACGTCGGTATGCTGATATGTTTTTCCATTCCCCCCTCCCGTATCTTTATCTTGCCGAACATCCCCGATTTGATATCAAGACCGTTGGTATTCTCAACGGAGAACTGGATTGGATAGTTGTTCGCATTGTTTCCCTTGCTTCCAATCAGAGTAACTCTTCCTCGGAGCGACTTTCCGGGAAACACATCGACTGACAGATCATAGTATTGATCCATTGTGAACAGTCCAATTTCAGTTTCGGGAACTTGAATGGTGAATTTTAGAATGGATAGATCCGATATCTGCAGCAGCGGTATTCCCGGTGCCGCAAACGCCCCCACTTCGGTGAATGTAGCAGTCACCACGCCGGCAAAAGGGGCGGTGATCGTTGTTTTTTTAATTTGTTCCAATACGGTGTTCCTTTGAATTATTGCGGTCCGCAGACCCAATTGCATCTTTTCCAGTTGCACTCGTTGGACTGCATCAGCATTTGCCAGCACAGTGTAGCGATTGACGTCGGATTGTAATCCTTCTATTTGTACTTCAAGAGATTGTAATTGCAACTTCAACAGCGCGTTGTCCAACTGAATGAGTATTTGATTTTTCTTTACCCAATTCCCTGCCTCCACGTGCATTTCATTTATTTTCCCCTGTATTTCAGCGCTTAATTTAGTCTCCCTGTCTGCTTCAAACATACCGGTATACAACGTTGTTTTTTCGATGGTGTCGTATCCTATCGTCTCAATCGATACGATAATGCTCTTCCCCGGATCATAACGATATACTTTTTCATCGATTGTCATTTTGTTATAAAATAGTTTGAATGTTATGAGCGCAATAGCGACGATCGTAACCGCAATACCGATGTTCCGTCGTGTTGTATTCATTGTTTCTTCCTCTCTAATAAATTACCCGTTGCATATTTCCATTCCAGATCAATCATTTTCATCTTCACCAGTGCCGTCAAATAATTCGTTTGTGCATCACGTACTGCACTTTCTGCCTGCAGCACATCAACAATGCCAACAATCCCTTCGCTAAATTGACGCATAGTCTGTTCGTACAATTTTTCGGCAAGAAGGACATTCTCTTCCTGCATTGCGATGGTTTTTCTCTGACTACGAATTTGGTTTTGGGTATTCATCCGATCCATGACGTTTTTGTCGATAGCCAGTTTTTCTTTTATTTCCGTTTTATGAAGCTCCAGCCTTTTTTGTTCCGCCTTGGCGCTGATCGTACCCCCGTCAAATATCGGTATTGATAACTGCACACCGATAAAACTCACAGGGAAGAATTTCTGAAACGCTTTGTCCCCGGTGGTGGCATATCCATTGGATCCGTAAAGTCCGTAGAACGCCAATGAAGGATATCGCCCTGCGACTATACCATCAATTTCAGATTCCACCAATTCCCGCATCTTCCGGGCAATTAATATATCGGTGGTACTGTTTATTTCAACCGGCTCCCCGGTCACTTCTCTCGATATTCTCGTTTGGATAGTTAATGTATCGGACTGCGCCAATCCAATTAGATATTTTAACGTTCCGATCAACTGACGGTAATTCGTTTCAACCGATGTCAATTGCGTGTTGAGAATACTTTTTTGCAGATTCAGTTTATCGATATCAGTACTTCTTGCCATATTATTCTGTTGCAAAAGTGTTGTGGTTGCAATGAGCTGATCCAGGTTCTTAATATTACCTTGCAAATACATAATTTGATTGGCCGCTATTTGTGCGTTGAAATACATATTCGATACATCAATCACAACAGATTCTCTTGTCTTTCTTGATTGTACTTCCATCAACTCTGTTCCAATCTTCGCCGTCGATCTTCCGCTCCATAGTGTGTGATTATAGAGCGGCATAGTACCTTGAATACTACTGTTCAGGACATGCGGAACGCCAAACTGTGCTTCTTTATAGACGCCGGAGGGTCCGCCAAATACTGCCGCGGGCATCAATTGATATGGCAAATCGGTGTAATAGCGATAATCTGCACCGGCAGACAGTTGTGGTAATAGTTTTGCGGTAATCTCATCACTTTTACTATATGACAATTCCACATCTGCGTCCGCCATCAGAACGGCACCGTTCTTTTCAAGTGCCTGCCGGACGCAATCATCCAGACTAAGATCTTGTTCCTGCGCTAATGACAGTGATATCGCTCCAAACAGCATAAAGGTAAGATAGTGGCGTTGATTTAGTATCATTTGTATTCAGACCTGTAGATTATTACTATTAGAATTAATTTCTCTTTTAATGAGTTTCATCGCGTATTTTCTTTCACAATGCCATCGAGCATAACACGCGTCAATACGTCGACCACATCAATAGAGGATTCCGGAGGGTGCGCATATTCTTTCGACTCGTCAATACCTTGTAGCGCTCCGATAAATGCAGTGATCAGCAATTCCGGATGAATTCCGGACCTCACGACTCCCATATCTATTCCCTTGTTAAGAAATGTTGTCATGCTTTCAAAAATAGTTTTCCTGCGAATCTGTTCAATGGTAAGCCAGATATCAGGACGCCTCACGTGCACATCATTTCGAAATGATGCTCCCATTTTTAGATAGGTATTCCCAACCAAATCGAAGATTTTATACAATTTATCAATATACTCCAGCGGAGAATTAACAATATTTTTATAACGCATCATCGCAACAAGGATATAGTTCTTAATTCCTTCCTCAATCAGTTTATTCTTGCTCGAATAATGTTGATAGATTGTTTTTTTACTGATGCCGAGATGCGAGGCTATTTCATCCATTGATACACTCATAAATCCATCACTAAAGAATCGTTCCTGTGCGTATTCCAAGATTTTGGTCCGAATCATATTGTGATTACTCTTTAACATTGTGCAATTTATTCAGATACTCGTTTTCTTCCGTAGAATATTTCCCGCCAAGTGCACTAAAACCAAATACAGTTAATACCACACCCACGATCGTCAGATTCCAATAGTGATATCTCCCTGCAAGGATTTCAGGTAATGCAAGAGTTGCTATTAACCAACCGCCAAGAACAATAGATGCCCAGCCATGCCACGGACGATGTAGTCTCATCTTCCATCCTGCAATCGCGCTTACTATCCCGAGGAATAAATTGTTCGCGGCACTATCGAGATTATTCATTGGAACGAACGCGATGGTAATAAGCCACAGACCGATACTGCCATTGATCCACGCAGGCCACATTATGATACAACTCCAATCGATTCTTTATTTTTCTTCATTGAGATTTACTCCGTCAAGAATTCCGGCAGTTCTATGGTGTCTGTTGCAATGCCGATCATTTCCATGACCATTTCATTCATCTCAGCAGCACACACAATTGATGTTCTGCCACAAGTAATTGCAAGACTCGTGCCAGGATGCTTTGCGTTCGTATCAAGGAAATAGAGCGGATTTAGTGAAGTGACGTGTACGGGTGCGAAGATTTACCTCGCGGCGGAACAAGGATATAATGATAAACTCTTGCCAACGAATGGTTTACCGGTGCGGAGGATAATTACGCAGGTTTGTCTTCTGTTGGATCAGGTTCAGGCGCTTTGACACCCAATTCTTTCATCATATTCTGCAGCATGCGCCTATCCATATCAAGTGAACGGGCTGTTTGTGACACATTCCAATTATTATTGCGTAATCCTTCCAGAATGAAGCTTTTTTCAATTTCCTTCACATATTTTTCTTTTATCTGTTTTTTCTTTACAAGAAAGTCCTGATACGACGAGGGCATCGGAATATATTCATCCGCGGTTTGGAGGTGGAATTCTGACGGTAACTCATCGATGCCGATATAGTCTTTTCGAGAATTGACCATGGAGCGAACAACTATATTTTCCAGTTCACGCACATTCCCCGGCCACCGATGCGCTTTAAGATATGTGAGGACATTTGTTTCAAAACCGTTGATTTTCCTGCCAACGGTTTGATTATGCTTCAACAAAAAATGTTGTGCGAGCACCGGTATATCTTCCTGCCGTTCCCGCAGAGGAGGAATCAGAATATTGACAACGTTGAGCCGGTAATACAGGTCGCTACGGAAACGATTTGCTTCGACTTCCTCTCTTAATTTCCGGTTCGTTGCTGCCACTATACGAAGATCAAGAATAATTCTTTCACCACCACCGATTCTGACGATTACCTGTTCTTCAATAGCCCGCAATAACTTTACCTGCAAGTCCAATGGTAATTCTCCTATCTCATCAAGGAAAATAGTACCGTGATTTGCCTGTTCAAATATTCCAATGCGCCGGGCATTCGCTCCGGTAAACGCTCCGCGTTCATTTCCAAATAATTCACTTTCAAGCAATTCACGTGGTATTGCCCCGCAATTGACGGCGATAAATACTTCCGATGATCTTGCGCTCGCATTATGTATAGCACGGGCGATGAGTTCTTTTCCGGTTCCGGTCTCTCCTTCAATCAGTACGGTATAATTTGTTACCGCCACATGTCCAATTGTCTTTAGTATCTCTTGCATCTTGGCATTTGTCGTGAGTATGTTCGACATCGCTTCAATCGATCGCAATTGCGTGCGCAATTGATCATTCTCACGGATCAGTTTTGCATGCTGCAATGCACGATTCAATGCGAGGTCAAGATGATCAAGATTCACCGGTTTCACGATGTAATCAAATGCGCCTTGTTTTATCATTGCAACAGCATTTTCTATTGTTCCATATGCCGTCATAATGATAACGGGGATCGAACGTGCTATTTTTTGTACTTCCAGCAGAACTTCTGTTCCATCAATATCCGGCATCTTTAAATCAGTGAGGATAACATCGATTGGTTGCGACCGCACGATGCTCAACGCTTCGTGGCCTGATTTCGCCAGATGCAAAGTGTACGAATCTTGAAGATTGATTTGAAGTATACGGCGTGTTTTCTCCTCGTCATCGGCAATAAGAATGGATGCATTTATCATTATTTTTCTCCGTCAACCGGTAGTTCAATTGTGAAAAGAGTGCCGGATGTGTCTGAGGAAAATGTAACGCTGCCTCGGATCGATTGAATCATCATATAGACGATCGATAATCCCAGGCCTGTCCCCGTTTTTTTTGTTGTAAAGAATGGATCAAATACTTTCTTGTGGTGCTCAACCGGAATTCCAGGTCCATTATCCTGAATTTCTATAATGATGCTGGTTTCATTTTTTACTCTGGCTCTCATCATTATTGTTCCGTTAATTCCCGATGCCTCAATGGAATTCATTGCCAAATTCACGAGACCGTGTTTGAGATGATCCGGTGAAGTAACAATTTCCCCCAGTAGCGGTGATACATCTTTAATAATATCGATCTTTTTCTCTGCAATATGGGATTGAAGAGAACGGATCGCGTCATCAATTAACTGTTCGAGATGAATCTTTTCCCATACCGGTGAATGAGGCTTCGCAAACTGCAGAAATGAATCAACCGTACGACCAAGACGGTCGGTCTCTTCGAGGATAAAATTTCCGGTCTCCTTAAGGACATCAATATTCTCGGGATTGCGGAGTATTGTCTGTGCTGATGTTGAAATTATATTTAGCGGATTTCGGAATTCGTGCGCTATTCCAGCCGTCAACCGTCCGAGAGCGGCCAGTTTTTCCATCTGTGCCGCACGATTTTCCTCAAAACGCACTTTTTCGATCAAGACATTTCTCTCTACAACAACAGATATAGAGTTAGAAAAAAATGTCAGAAATTCTGTTTCATCTGTTGAGAAGATTTTTCTTGGCTCGGGCGATCCAATTGATAAGATGCCTATGATTCCTTTATCACCATGAAGCGGTATAAAATATCCGTCCTCATAAAAGCGGGAAATCAGCCGGTCATGGTCAACATCCAAGGGTAGAATATCCTTTACTCTGTGTAATTTGCGTTCTTCCAACAGTAATCCGGCAATAGCATCAACATTTGTAAGCGTCATCATCTGGTCAGTAACACCTTTGAAATGTCCGTTTCCTTCGATATCGATCAGTATTTCCGTACGCGAGATCGATAACGCATCCTTTAAGAATACAGTTACCGCATATGTAAAATCGGCAATGCTTACGAGGTGGAATGATTCCTTCGTAAATCGAATATATTTTTGTCTGTAACGAATTACACTTTTGGAAAAGAGATGCTCAATAAGCGATTCTACCCGGTTTACCAACGGCCGGAAGAGGAAAGAAATGCCTATGATCATCAGTATTTCAAATACCACCGATGTGATCCTGAATCGTTCACCAAACAGTGCGGCAATATTTTTAATTATTATAAGATAAAATCCAAATATTACTGCGGTGACAAACGAATAAGCAATCCCTTGTTTCCCTATATTTTCCAAGATGAGAAGCCTGTCCCCTAACACACCAAACGCAAAAAAGAGGCTTGTTAACACAAGCAATACGCGTGAAACATAAAAATACTCACTATGGTATTCACGCCCAAAATTCAACGAAATGAGAAAGACCGTGAATCCGATCGTACCGAAGAGAAGAAATATATTCCGATATCGCTGTTCTCGTTCAATCGACGATTTCAATTGAAGGATGAGGTTTCCGATACCCCACGTTAAATAAGCGAAGATGGTTGTATACATCGCTCCATTCATACTACTACTAAACATGCTGACACAATAAAAATTTATATCAATCCCCTGGAATCGATGCAACTCCAGCGGCTGAAATACCTGAGCGCCGGAAAGGATTGAAAAAAGGAGTGGCGGAATTAATAATAGCAGCTGCATTGGCTTGCGATCAAACGGGGAATTGATTGAACGAGGATACGAGAATGACAGCAATAGGAAAAATGTTGAAGCAAATAGGAATACTACCACAATAACTGCTGTCCCAATTGAAGCTACTTCAAACGTCGAGCTGTTGACAACAAGGATGTCCGCCACATTCCAAAGGGAAAAACAAAATATCAACAAACCCAACAAACGATTTGCACGACTTCTCGGATTATCAAGGATTACGATAATGACGAGAGATATGTTTATAGCGAACGCCAGCAGCGATGGAAGAGAATAAGGAGACACAATCGTAATATCCTTGCTTCTTTGTTAATACAAGATAGTATAATTTATGCCGACATTCAAAAAAGCACTGCGATAATAAGTATCCATAGTAAATAAGAGATAATTACATCTTCCCGATTATATTTCATCGCTTCGGAACTCTCTTCATAGGGACTCTTTTTATTACAAGATATTGTTTTGCTTAGAATGTACGCCCATGCAAAAAGGGAATGGTTACTTACCGAGATTAACTGATTATGAGCAGTATTGAAATCTCATACGATTATGATGAAATGATTAATGCTCTTTGAAACGAGGGGGTGTTTTGGAAGTCACTATCTCTATACGCCTATGGAGATGGTACGCATAAAACCTCTGACAATTATCATTCGCGAAATCAATCTTTGTATCAAATATCCTGTTTCTTTAACATGCGATTCGAAATATATATAGGAATTCCAACCCACAAAATCATTGCCACCGTAAGAACAATAATGCTCACACTGCTTCCTCCAAGAAATCGAAGCAACGCCGCACCGGCTGCGCCGAATATCGTTACATTATCGAGTATAATAAGCCCGGCAACGCGCACCATATCGACCGGATTGCCGAAAAGCGAGAGAAACAAGAATCTGTTTGCTGATTGTCCGCTGAACATCACCGAACCGGCAACGGCAATCAGGTCATAAAACAGCACATAGAAAAACCAGAGAAAAAGTGCAACACCGAACGCTTTTGATTTTCGCCGATACATTGTTGCTACGACAACAGCGATGCACAGAAATACAAGAGCAAGCATGAGTGAAAGCAGCACGAACATTGAATATTGAACGAGTCCTTCCGCATCGTTTACCGTAGCAATGAGAGCACCGGCCACAAAAAACCCGGAAATCATTGACAACGTGATGGAGAAAAAGAGCCCGAGGATCTTTCCGATCATCACTTCTGCTCTTGATACCGGTTGTGAATAAAGAAGTTCCATCGATCCCTTATCTCCTGTAAAACTGATCGTACCCATCACGAGGGATATCAATGGTACTATATAGAGTACAAGATTGAGAATACTCACCGATGTTCTGGTGAACGTCTGCATACCGGAAAATCCCTCGGCCATAATCCCCCCGTACGAGATGGCGGCGATGAGGAGTCCGAAGACTGCAGCAAAGATGATCGTCCATTTGTTTCGAATATTGACTACCAATTCTTGCCGCGCTATGTACCGAATTAATTGAGTTTCCATTATTGCATCCTTTTATGAACCACAGCAGCCGCCGTCACAATCTTTTTCTTCGGCAGGATATTTCTGTTTAACGGCAGTTGCACGGTCACTGGAAGAAACCGCAACTTTTCCTGATCCCATCGGTGTTTCGATTCCGGTTTTTACTATAATACTTTTCTCATACTGCAGCCATTGTGTCGATTCAAAGTCTTTCACAAATATGGCTGATATTTTTACTTCAGTATGCTCCTTGCGGAACTTTTCCAGACAGGAAAGATCGTCAAACTTAAATACATCGCCATTTTCGGAAATAATCTGAGAGGCATATTTCGGATCGGAAACAGACATCCGGCAGTGTGCACACTCATCCTCCGGAAAAAGATCAACCGGACGCACTTCCGATGCACCGCATCCGATCAACAGAAGCACCACAATGTGTATTGCAAATCTATTCATGTTCATCGTTCACTCCGACATAGTGTAAATAAAGATCTTCAATTGTTCCCGTTGTAAGAAATGTGGTGCGTAAATTCTCCACAGATTCAACAGCAGCAAGTGAACCGGCGACAAAGATTCCGACGCGATCCGCCAATTGCTCCACTTCAGCAAGCAAATGAGTAGAAAATATGATCGTCTTCCCGCGCTGTTTTTGTTCCTTCACAAAATCCCTGAACCGTTTCACACCCTGCGGATCGAGATTCGCAGTCGGTTCATCTAATATAAGCACGGGAGCATCCGGAAGCGCAACCACAGCAAGACCGAGACGCTGGACCATACCGCCGGAAAATTCGCTCACTATTTTGTCCGACGCTCCATTGAACCGGGCCTGTTCCAATGCCTCGTCGGCGACTGTCTTCGAGATCTTCCGGACCGATCCGTAGAAGCGAATCACTTCTCGTGCTGTCATATTTTCAGGGAATACAACCCTTTGCGGTAAATAACTGATCGCTCGTTTAGCGGTCTTTGGATCGCGGTGAACGTCTATTCCGTCCACCAGCACTCTGCCCGATGTGGGTATATTCAGACCGATGATCGTCTTCAGCGTCGTTGTTTTTCCGCTGCCGTTCGGCCCTAAAAGTGCAAACACTTCGCCACGATGTACCGACAACGAAACATCATTCATTGCAGTAAAAACGCCAAACCGTTTTGTCACATGTTCAATAGAAATCACTACTGTCGTTCCTTTCGCTGCATGTGGAGAATGATATATCCCACTACAACAGTCAACGAGATGAAAAATATGCTCCTTGCAATATGTCCGTGCTGCGCGTTCCTTTCCGATCCGGGTATGGCAGACAGAAGCGCGTATGCCCAGTCCGTTTTCCCCGGTGTCATCAACGGATATCCATCGATTTCATTGTTAATGTCGATGATCGGAAACGCTTTTGCCGATAGCGCCAACGCCTGCGACGCAGGACTATAGAGATATAAACGCACGTTTGCGTTTTTCCCCTCAAGATAATTAAAGACGTTTTGAATCCTCATGGGTATATCGCCGATTCCGTCGGCATCCAGATCGTACCCTTCATAGGAACTCCAATAATTACCGATTCCATTTTTGTTCCACTGCGATTCTGTCCTTTTTCCGACAAGCGTCAACGGATTCAGATTGTCGAGGAATGTATTACCGGTAAAGACATTATGGACGGAGTTCTGATACATTTGCATGGCAAAATCGTTCTGAGCGATGATGTTATTATTGAACAAATTGTTCGTCGATGCTTCCATAAAAATGCCGGTGACATTGTCCGCAATAATATTCGAATCGGCGAACGAATAATGACAGTCCTGCAACAGAATCCCATATGATGAAAATCCCCTGTTCCGGAGAAACAGATTGTGCTTCATTATGATATTGCGAGTATACATGATTGCCGCCCCTGCAACATTGTCATAAAAGCTGTTACGGAGAAAAATATTCGAGTCGGCGTACATGTAATGCAGCCCGTATCGCAAGGAATGCACCAAATTATCAGTAATAAGTGTATGATTCGCGTATTGAATATAAATCCCATCCCTCGTTCGGCTGATCGTGTTTCCGGTAATCACATTGCCGTGTGAATTCCATATATGGATTCCGCTTCCTCTTTGCCCCTGATCAAGTTCGGCAAAACTTGAGATGACATTATCGGCAATAATATTGCCGTCGGATTGTTTGATGTAGATACCGAACAATGTGTTTCTGAGTGTCGTATTCCTAATGGTATTGTATTTGGACATCAACAGGATGCCGGCATCTTCGTACAAAAGATCCTTGCCGGTGTGCTCAATGATGAAGTTCCGTATGACGCACGAATCAGCGGTCACCGTTACGACACTCCCTTTTCCTTTGCCGCGAATCACTGCATTCCCGGAACCAAATAATGATAGTTTCCTCGACAGCATTATATTCCCCTCGTATATCCCGGGGCTAACATAGATTGTATCTCCAAAGAGTGCAGTATCTACTATTGATTGCAGGGAGACTCCCGGGGCGACGATGTGTTGGTCTGCATTAACAGCCGAAACGACGAAGACGAGCGCAATTATATGGAGAACGAATGATCGCATCAGATATTGAGACTCACGATCAAGATAATGCAGAATACTATCGATTGTGCCAAAAGTAAAAATCCCAATTTCTTGAATCGCACCTTCCGGTGTAGTGTTACTGTTCCGGCGATTGCATGAATCACCATCGGGACAAACGCGAGAATCACCATTACCGGTGTTGCATGATACAGTACGATAATGAATACAATACCGATGACGAAAAAATGATACAGGATATTCAGGGCACCGACGATGAATTTTTCTTTCAATTTCCATGATGTTTTTTTCATTCCGGTGACACGAATCTTCATATGGACATAAAAAACACTGCAGCCAAAGAACAGTACGTTGAGAATCCACAATACCAAAGCATTCATATCAAGATCACCGGTGGAGACATAGTATGCGGATGGAGCGCTTAACGTTAAGCCGACAATGGCCACCAGATCACTGGCAATCGTTTTTCCGTTTGCTGTCGTCAGCAGATAATTTCCGAAAAAGCATGCCATGCCGACCACACCTATCGGCAGCAAGTACCAGAATTCCAGGAGGATCAACGGAACAATAAATGATATGCCGATTCCCAGGAATATTGCCGCCCATATGTATGCCGCGGTGAGTTTTTCATTCGCCCAGAATGATCCTGAATACTCACGAAGTATCATGTGGACCGGCACATAACTCATGAACATTCCAAGAGCAGACAGGGCAAGAAGCAGCACGTTCCATGATCCTTCGCGTGCATATGCCACTCCGACAATCATGGGGACAATCAAGACAGCCCACGCACCATGTTCCCTCGTAACCATTGGCGGCGGGATATTCACGGTTTCATCCCTCCCATTTCTTTCCAGGTTTTTCTCGACAGCCACACTGCAGCCAACAGAAGCAGTGGCATCAATGCCATAAAAAACGACCCGAGCGAAGGAAAACTGTACACTTCAAAATTGGCCATGGTTTGATGCCCAAACATTGGCGGCGTGAATGGCGGCACTTTCACCGCTGCCGTCGGATCGAGTTCGTGACCGTACAGGTACAACTTGTGATAAAAACTCCACATAGAAAAAAGTCCGAAGTAAGAAAACATCACGAACAGGTCAATCAATTTATCCATTTTACCTATTACGACGGCTCGCAATGCAAGGAGAATTGTACCGCCGATGACGAAGGGGATCCATTTGAATTCCGTAAAATCTTCTTCTTTGAGCGGACGCATACCGATGTAATGGTTTAACGCATTGATCTCTTTCAGATCATCCCGATTCGGCGTTTTTACGCCTTCCAGTTTATAGCTGTATATGTCGAGCGAAAGACCTTCGAGAAATTGATTGGAGTACAGCGTCATATTCCACAGCGGAAGAAAGAATGTCGGAATCAACACCAAGGCGGCACACAGCACAATGATCCTGCTGCGGATATCCAGGGGAATCTCGAAAAACGCTCTGGATGATTCTATGAATGTCTGTTTCATAATTTGTCCTTTTCAAAAAAACCGAACTCTTCCGAGAATGTGCGCACCGGAAGAGTTCTCAATTTTCTCGATGCGTCGATCTACGGTTTTACGAGAAGGTATCCCTGCATTTCCTGATGCAATGCCGAGCAGAAATTCGTGCAGTAGAACGGAAATACTCCCGCTTTATCCGCAATAAATTCGATAACCTTTGTTTCACCCGGGTCGATAACAACGTTGATATTGTATTCGTTAATGCCGATGCCATGCAATTCATCGGTGGTTTGTTCGATGTTCGTCATGTAGATCGTTACCTTATCCCCTTTGTTCACTTCGATCTTTGTCGGCTCGAAGCTGGTGCGTACGGCAATGGCATATACCTCGACATTTTTCCCGTTTCGGACAACCCTGGAGTCTTTCAGATCCCAGATGGCCTTCGGATGTTTATTTTCTTCCTTCGAATATACTTCGATCGGATTCAATTTATCCGCTTTAATGATCTGCGCATAATGCGGTTCCGGTTCGGTGAATGCATCATACAACAGATTCATCTTCTCTCCGCTGATATCGATCAATTGCGATGCTTCCGGCTGGGATGGCCCGACACTCAGATGTCTACCGTGTGACAGTTTATTTAAGGCGACAAGAAATCTGCCATCCGGGTTTTTGGTATCTCCTTCTGCCGTTGAAAGATGTCCGATGTTATATGCAACGGGTATCTTGTCGACAACCTCCCAGGTACCTAATTTCCATTTCGCAACTGCGCTTTCAACGAACAGCGACGTGTACGCATAGCCCTGGTCGTCGAACTGGGTATGCAGCGGTCCCAACCCGACATTGACTTCAGCATCCTTCACTGCGTCGTAATTCAGCACATTGATACCGTCTTCGCTGCCGCTAAAATTCTTTTGTGCAATCGCCGTCAGCATTTTTTCGAAGTTAAATACCGTTGTGATGCTTTGCAATTTTCCACTGGCAATGATGTATTTCCCGTCGGGACTGACATCGACGCCGTGCGGCGATTTTGCCGCCGGGAGCAGGAACACGACATCATCCACATCTTTTGGATCTATTACTTTCACACCGCCGATCATCTTATATTTTCCGGCAGCGATCGCTTTTTCGGCATTCTTCCAGTTCACCGCAACAACATAGTCTCTGTCTTTTTGCGTGGATGTCACTTCCAATTTTCCGATAGCCCGTTCCGAATTATAGCATGTCCAGAATCCCCAATCTTTGCTCGGACCTTTTCCGGCATCACCAAGGTCATAATTGAACGGCGGCATCAAGACTTGCCAGCCAAGCGACATTGTTCCGCTGTTTTTATCGACGGCAATACCGGCGACAACACCGTTATATTTTGTTGCGTAGTCTTCGATCTTTTCATATCGGCCGCGGGGGAGCGGAATCGAAAATCGCGATCCGGCGAGGACGTATTCCGTATTCTCCGTCACAAATGACGAACAGTGGTTTCCCGAAACGTTCGGAATCGGACCGAATATTTGCTTCGTTTTAAAGTCCCGTAAATCGACCCGTGCCATGCGATTGTTGGCATTGTCGGAAATAAACAGCCATCGACCGTCATAATCGCCGTCGGTCTCGCTCAGCGACGGATGGTGAGCATCTCCCCATAAAAATCCTCCGAGCATTTCTTTCGATTCCTTGTCAAAACCATACCCTGTTCCCGGATACGGAGTAAAGACGGGTATCGTCGATAAATGCCGCATGGAAGGAATGCCGTAAATAAATACCTGTCCGGAATGACCTCCGGATGCGAAGAAGTAATATTCATCCAGATCGCCGGGAGCAACATAGGTTTTGAGCGCTGCTTCCTGCACATCCGACCGCGCACCGCTTCGCCCTTTTTTTTCTCCGCCGCAGCCGATCATCAACGTGAACATCACAACGATGTTCAGCAATAACAGCAAGTTCTTTCTCATAAGGATTCTCCGTAATATGTTAGTGGATCGATCGGTCAATTATTCTTCTTTGCTAACGCTCTCTCTTTTTGAACCAGTTCGTATGCATATCGCAGTTTTTTGATCGCTTCCTGTCGCTCTTCTGTTGTCAGAGGGATCATCGTCGCAAGCACGACATCCATCGTCCCGGTCGGTTTCATCAGAAAGTCATCCAGCGTACGGCCGAATCGCGACTGGACATCTTCCACGGCGAACGAGAGATCCGGTCCGATCTGTGCCGCTGCATCGATGCCAAGCACCGAAACGGAATGGCAGGAAAAGCAATTTTTCTGGACAAAAAATGCGCCGGGACCGGTTTTCATCCGTTCTTCTTTTTCTATTTCTTCCTTCGACGGTACATCTCGAAAATTATGACCCGGGATATATTCAAGCGGCAGATCAGCTTTCTTCCAACTCAACATGAGCAGTGCCAGCGCCTGTGCATCGGTGCTGGTGAAGTTAAAATTCGGCATTACCGTCTCGGCAACGATCTCTTTAGGATTTTTGAAATGGGCGATATGCCAGGTAAACATTGACGCAAATCCTTTGATTCGTTCAAAACTGAATTGCTCCGGCGATTTATTCCCCTCTTGTGTCAAATCGGGCCCCACCGTTCCGCCTCTGCCGTTGATAACATGACAGGCGCGACAACCTTTTTCATTCACAATCTGTTTGGCGCGGTTGATAAATTCCATTCCCTTCGTCTCTTTTTCATAACGATGGCATGTGTTACAATTCGCCTGGAGCATCGCTTTTTTATTGTTGACGACGTAAAACTCAGCCAGCTCATTTCCGAGGAGAGGTTCCTCCCAGTGCTCGGTAAAGCCATGGGCGGCGTTTGTTTCCGTTGCGTAACTTTGACCGCTGTGGCACGATGTGCATCCGAATTTAGCAATCGGATGATGTTTAAGTATCTCGGCCGGATGTGTTTTATATGGATTGGAAGCGTTCTCTAATCCCTTCCATTCCATCGCCTGGTGACAGGTAATGCAGCGATCGGCGGTGTTTAATTCTTTAACGTACACCTGTTGCAGGCCGGTCGGAATGGTTGCCGCACGTTCTTCCCCGAATTTATCCGCAACAACTTCGATGAATTCCGATTGATATTCCTTCCATTCAGGCATTGCATCGTCGATGAAGATAAATGCTGTCACTCCAAGGAACACGATTCCTGCCAGAGCAACCAACCGTTTATCTCTCGAGACAAAATCAAATTTTTCTTTCATGGTCTTATGGTTCATTGAATTGCCTTTCCGAATCGTGCGAATCGTGTTTCGATCAATAAATTACCGGCATTGTCGGCCACGGCTCCCACGGCAGGTAAAAATTCCAATAAGGACCGCGGAGGAATGTTCCGATAATGGTGAAGAGAATGATAAAAAGACAAATAGCGATGAACACAGAGTTTTGTTTCTTGCGATCCGGGGCAAACCATCGTCCTACACTGTCCAATCCAGACGGATCGCGATACGGCCACCACACCGCGAGGCCGATCAGAATGGTCGGCAGAATGATTCCTCCGATCAATGCACCGTTTATTGTGATAAAACCGAGCGGGATAGTGGAGATGGTGACGATCTCTTGCAGCCACAGAAAATACCAGGGTGCTTTTGCAGGATTCGGCGTTACAGCAGGATTTGCCGCCGCTTCGAGCGGTGCGCGAAAGATGATCGCAAGAATGATCGTCACCGCCGTCGTTCCGAGCGATACCAGCAACAACCGCCGCGTCAGATGCGGAATAGACGACACACTGTTATGCTCATCATTCACCATCGTTGTCTGGACATGAACGCTGCTGCCATTAGTTATGCCCAGCAATGAATACGTCTTTGTTTGTATCGGCGCAATGATCTCCGGTTTTTGAGAAAGCGCCTCCTGATCGACAATCGCCAGACCGCCGTCTTTACGGATTCGCCACATATGCCAAAGGAAGAGGAACAGCACGATGACCGGCAGAAAGAAAACATGCAACACATAAAAGCGGATCAGCGCATTTTGATCGATGCTGTTTCCGCCGAGGAGGAAGAACCGAATCAGTTCGCCAATCACCGGTGCGGAACTGGCGATGTTCGTGCCGACGGTGATGGCCCAATATGCCAATTGATCCCACGGCAGAAGATATCCGGTAAACGACAACAATAATGTCATCAACAGCAATCCAATGCCGATAATCCAGTTCAACGGCCGGTTCGATCCGACGGATTTGCCGTTCTTGTAGGCACCCGTAATAAATACTCGCACCATGTGGAGGAATACCACGGCAACCATTAAATGAGCGGCGATGCGATGAACGGATCGGAGCAGCCAGCCAAACGAAACGACAAATTCGATGTCTTTGACCGATGCATACGCCCGTTCAACCGAAGGGACATAGAGGAACATAAGAATGAGACCGGTAACAACAAGAATCAAAAACAGCACGAACGAGACCGTACCGAGATACATGGAATATTTCCAGGAAAGACTCCCCTTGCTCACTTTATTCGGAAATGCATGAAGCAGAATGTTCTTTACGACCGCATCGCCTGCCTCTTTCTCACTCCCCGGATTCCATGTCCATGTCATTTTTTGATAGAGGGTTTGTAATCGACCGAGTAATTGCATCGTAGTACTCCGTAAAATTTGTATTAAACTGTAAGCCGATAATTTTGTTCTACTTCTTTTCCGAGGTCAGCGATCAGTTGTCCGTCATCCGGCGATACTTCCAGTTTATACCATTTTAGAGGACGAGGAGCAGGACCGGAGTAGTTTGTTCCATCCGCATAATACTTTGAGCCGTGACAGGGGCAGTGAAATTCGGACGATATTTGTTTTTTCTCGCCATTGATCTCCACTTCCTTGGGCTGATTCAACTTTGTATGCTTCACCGTACATCCGAGGTGCGTGCATGATGCTGAGATGGAATAAAATGATTTTCCCTCCTTAAACACATACAGCTGCTTTTCTTCGATAAATGTTACTCCTTCCGACAGTTGCGAGGGAAGACCGATCTTGAACTTCATCGGAGGTTCGTATAGTACATTCGGGAGCAGAGAGCGCAGCGATTGGTATCCGAATCCGGCAATGCCGGCAAGAATGCTTCCAATACCGACTTTCTGCAAAAAATCACGGCGGCCGGCTGACGATTTCCCGTGATCGGGATGTTGTTTCTTTTGAAATAATTTCATGGTTGCTCCTTTTTGATTACCGGTGAATCAATTCATGTTCTTCATAATAAAACAATTCCATCGTCATGGCATCGGTGGGACAGCGGACCGCACACAGACCGCACCGGATGCACGTCTCATCATCCTTGATCATCGCAGATGCCGGAGACATCGGATCGAGCGCGTATTGTTCCAGCAGCCGTGATTTCGTTTCGTCATCGATTTCCAGCGACGCCAATGGCACAAGTTTCAGGCAATACTCCGGACAGATATCGACGCATCGGTTACAGAGAACGCATTTCTCCGCATCGTAAATGGTTTGCACATGACAGGACAAACACCGTTCCGCCTGACGCCGGGCTTGTTCTTCGGTATATCCGGTCTCGACTTCGGAGATGCCTGTGCGGCGGTTCAGATCGATGGTCGGAGGCGCTTCACGAGGATGTTGTTCGTAATCTTCGGGACGTGTAAACCTTTTGGTTGCAATTTTTTCTATGGAGAGATTGAAATACTGCGAAGAGGAGGTCCCGCTGAGATATTCATCGATGGAGAGCGCTGCCCGTTTTCCGTTGGCAACTGATTCGATGATGTTGCGCGGTCCGAAGGCAGCATCACCCCCGGCAAATATTCCGGCGGCAGTGGTTGCGAGTGTTTCCGGCTGAATTTTTATGAATCCTGCCGGAGTAATTTCAACTTTATCGTGCGGAGCAATGAATGACAGATCCGTCTTTTGTCCGATGGCGAGAATCACCGTATCGACATCAAATCGTTCCGTCAGAGATTCGTCAAATACAGGATTGAACTTACCGTTTTCATCATACGTCCGCTTTACACCGATGAATTCGACGGATGTCAGCTTGCCGTTCACGCCGTAAAATCGCCGGGGACCTCGTTGCGGATGGAAAATAACTCCTTCCTTCTTTGCTTCCTCAAATTCTTCATACCCTTGAACGGAACGAAGCACCGGCATTTCGGCAAATGATTCAAGGCTGGCAATATGCACTTCTTCTGCGCCTGCTCTTCGTGCCACTCTGGCGGCATCGACCGCTTCATGCACGGTCGTGTCGGATTCGGATATCTCCCGAACCGCTGTCCGTGCGGCATCGAATGCCACAAATCCGCCGCCGATCACAAGCACTTTCTTTCCGAGATGTACCCTGTAACCGTTATTAACGTTGAGGAGATAATCGATCGCTTTCATCACGCCGTCAAGATTCGATCCCTCCAAATTCAAATCTCTCCCCTTTTGAGTGCCGACAGAAATGAAAACCGATTCAAATCCTTGTTTCTTCAATTCTTTGATACCGAAGGAGTCGGATAAAGGAGTATTATATCGTATTTCCACACCCAAAGAAACCAGCGTATCTATCTCTTTGTCGATGATCTGTCGTGAAAGCCGGTACTCCGGTATTCCGTGACGGAGCATACCGCCGCCAACCGAGGATGCTTCAAAGATCGTGACGCTGTATCCCATGAGAGCGAGATCATGAGCACATGAAACACCGGCAGGTCCGGAACCGACAACGGCAATCTTTTTTTGTTTCTTCACCTCTGTCCTGCCGGATCTTTGGATCGGCAGATGCCAACGCCATTTATTACCGGCGTCGGATTCTCCCTCCATTAATGCATTGAGCGTGTCCGGTTCCAAAGATTCAACGCCATACTTATCCGTGACGAATCTCTTCAGCGCCCGGATTGAAACCGGTGCATCAATCTTCCCCCGACGGCACCAATCTTCGCACGGTGCGGCACAAACACGACCGCACACACTTGCAAATGGATTCGGAGACCGAGCGGTGAGGTACGCCTCCTTGAAATTGCCTTCACCAATTTGTTGGACGTACCTCCCCGCATCGGTATGGATAGGACAACCGATCTGACACGGCACAAGATTTTTCCAAAATTCAATATCGGGTATCGCTATTGAGTATTTTTCTTGCATTTCTCTTTGCGTCCTTTGTTGAGTTTCAGAAATTCACTGTTTCCTTCGTGACTCTATTCTTTATATTGATCGTGTCTATCAATAATATCTGACCATTTATGCCGAATACGGTACCGGTTTTTCAGATTCTTTTCTGATTTTTACTCTCCACACCGATGGACCGGACTCCAAATATTCCCAATTGAACGTTCCATTCCTTTCGTGAAGAAATGTATAATATAATGGACGCGGTTCATGGTCATTGACCAGTTCAAATGAATCACCAATCGTGAGTGCATCAAATATTTCGAATACTACGGGATGTCTCTGGGGAGGTGGGATCGTTCGGACATCTACTATTTTTGACCTTTGGATATCCATAGTTATATTCCCATGATAGTTTCAGACAATATACTCTGAAATAAGGTGAAAAAAATATTTTACGCCTTTATTTCGTTCACCATTTCAAACACATTCTTACTGACAAGCATATCATGGATATTTTCTTTGATGACCACCCATTTATCATGCACCGCACAGACTTTTTTCCCCCCGCATTCAGGGAATCCCATGACGCATTGTGTCTTATAATCCTTCCCGTCAACTGCCTCAACAATTTCAATGAACAGAATATCCTTGGGAGATCTTGCAAGAGCGAATCCCCCAGTTGGTCCGGTGTGTGAATACAACAATTTTTTATTGGTAAGATCTTGTAAGATTTTAGAGATAAAATGGTAAGGGATATGTAATTTGGCAGTTAATTCTTTTGCCGACGTCATCTCCCCCTGCGGCTTTAGGGCAAGATACGCCACTGCTTGTAATGCATATTCACATGGTTTGCTAAAAAGTACGCTCATAGTTTCAGACTATTTACTCCGAAACTATATATTATTCGTGAGATTGTCAAGTATTTTTCACACCTTTTCAAATTTAACTTTACCTATAGGATTTTTCGCCGCTATAGCGGGCAGCGAGATCACCCTCAGCGAAGCACTCCGGTTCCGGTTCAGCTACAACAACGAGCGCCGAAAGGAGCTGAAGAACAGATCCACCTCCCGGCTGACCGGATTCACCTTCGGTGGGGGGCTCGTCCTGAAGAAACTCCGCCTCGACAATAGCTACAATGCCTGCGGCATCCTCGGCAATGTAATCCGTATCGCCGTTGCGAAGGACATCTGAGACGGCACTCCATACGGATGGAAACAAGAACGTCGGCATCACAGCCGGCGTTCGCTTTTGTGCGTGATGGATTCGGAATGTTATTGTAAGGATTGCTCCAATTCGACCGCGGCAGGGAACAGGATATTATTCTCCAAATGAACATGCCGGTGCAGGTCCCGTTCGAACTCCTCCAGTTCCCTGAATGATACCTGATAGGTGGTGCAGGCGTCGGCCGGCGGCTGATAATTGCTGCTCAGGTCCCGGATCTTGTACAGTCCGTCACCGGCATTCGCATGCTCGCGTTCCATCATCGCGATCGGATTCGTTATGGAACCGAACGGCGACGGCATCATCGGCGTCCCGGTCCGCTGGGCAGCCACGAGTCGTTGAATGTACGGGAACAGCACCATCTCCTCTTTCTTCATATGATGTGTCAATTCCTCTGTTACGGCGGCAAAGTGTTCCGCAATCTTCACCACCTCCGGATGACGTCTGCCGTGCACACTGGCAACTTTTTGTGTGTGAGTATAGATTATTGGGATCATCCGTGCCACATACGAGTGATGAACCAACACGATATGGTCGATGAGTGCATCCAGTTCCAATGTTGCGGCAGCGTCGGCACTGGAAGCGGCTGCTACAAAGAGTTGGCGCAATTCGGCGATCACCGGTGCCGGATCAAGGTGTTTCTCCCGGCATGCCGCTTCGATGGTCACGCCGCCGTTGCAGCAAAAATCGAGCGAGTATTTTTCAAAGATCGCCGCAGTGCGGTAGTCCTCTGTGACGATATCATTGATCATTTTTGTTTTGATACTCTCGTGCTCCATGATACAAGTCTTCCTTTCGTATATCCTTTGAATGTGTATTTATTTTGATTGGTCTCTTTTATTGAAATTCTCTACTATTCAATCATGTGTCCCGAAACGCCCAAACGCCCCTGCGATGTTCACCATGCAACTGGACCCATTCCATCGAGATGCAGTGTTCAGGACAGGGGGCAATGCAATGCTCCTCACTGCCGCAAGTGTCCGGATTGGTCAGTACTGCCGTGCGTTGGTCAGGTATCGTGAGGCATCCCGGCCCGCAGGCATCAACACACGCCCGGCACGATGTGCAGAGTTCGGCATCGATCACGGGGAGCCATTTGAACCATTGCCGATCCTTCATTGATGTCCGTTCATTTCGGTTTGCGATCCCGGCGATTGACGGCGTTTCTTGTTGCCGGAACTTCTGAAAATCCACCATACAAGTCCGAACCCAGCTGCCACCGGCATATACAACATCACGACTCCCCAGCTAATCGTATACCGGTTGCTGCGCGGATCATACGTGAAACAGGTGACCCAGCTGGCCTCGGTCGCTTTCATCATCGGAATAAATTCATCATACATCTCCCGCACCAGCAGCCAGAACTCTGACGGCGTTAATTCCATAGCACTGAGGATCCGCAGCACCACGCCATTTGCATTCACTCCCGCCAGCATCGGGGGATGATCGTATTGACTCCGGAGTGAATCGAACCGGAACGTGAAACCGAAAGCCTCCGCAAAGTGATCCCGATCTTCCGTCCGCACAGTCCCAAACACCCATCGATTGTCGTGCTGCACCTTGAGCATCTCTGCCAAGGCCGCGATGTTCATCGGTGTGTCCCGTTCATCGATGCTGATGATGATGAACCGGATGCCGCTCAGTTCCGCTCCGGATTCAGATACCCGGTCTCGCAGCTGAAAGAGCCACGGATAGCAGATGCCGGTGCAGCGGCTGTTGGCAATCGTGATCATCACCGGCATTCCATCACCGAGTGCGGACAACGATTCGGTACGACCGTTCGATGTGATGATCTCTACGTCCGGGACCTGGCGGTACAAATTTTGGATCGTTTCCTCAGCGGAATTTGGCTGTACTACGAACAACACTGCGAGGATATTCCGAAGTGCTGTTCTCACCGCCGTAACCCGCGAATCATTCTGTTGATCAGCACACTGGCAAGCACAAGATACGCAAGCAGGAAGATCAGGATAAATACCACGGCAACGGAGGACAGCGTCGTTCCATGATCCAACAGGGCAGGATATAGGGCATACCGCCGCGGTACGGATTGCATACCGCTGAGGTAGAACATCAGCACGAATCCGCCTCCGCCGATAAACAGCGCGGGCAGAACAACGCGGCGGATCCATGTCTGTTCTGTCCGTCCGCTGACTTCCATGGCGATGGTCCACATGAAGGCCAGCATCATCATCACGGCGCCGGTGAAATAGTAAGAATGGAAATGCGCCGGCACCCACAAGGTATTGTGCATTTTAAAATTGACCGGAATGGTCGCATCGATCACTGCGGCAATACCGCCGATCGTCCACATGGCAATGGCCGTGAACGTCGCGATGGAGGAAAAGGACCACTCCATCCGGTGCGTCATCACAAACGCCAGCACGGAAAAAATGGTGAACGTGGCAGCCATCAAACCAGCCCCATACGATGCAAATTGACCGACATATTGTATGACAGAGGGCTGAGCAAAATCCATGTATAAATGGTGGAAGTACGCGAATAGGACGATTAACAGAACGCTGTTCCACACGATGGCAAGCATCCGGCTGTTCTTGAACTCTCCACCGCCGTACTTGGGAAAATATTCATAGACCAGTGCAATCACCAGATAGAGGTTCATATTCACAAGGGTGTGTCCGAAGACAAACACCAGATTCTTCATCAACAGGGCATCGTTAGAAGCGGTACTGAGGAATTCCAGCGCGAACAGCAGTAGCAGGATCACTGCCATGAGCAAACAGATGATCACGGCAACAAGACTGACGCCGGCGATCATGATCATCGGCGGGACGTTCGGTGCTGTCTCATTCACGATATAATGCCAACCGAGAGCCTCCCGCAGGGTATACCGCTGTGCAACGGCTAAGAACAGAGCGATACACCAGAGCAGCCACCCCACGCCCAGAACGCCGATCGCGGCAAAGAACATAATTCTACCTGTCACCGTCCCCAACCGTAACGGCAATGGATAAAGAAAATACCATCCGGTGGCCATGTCGCCGATGAAGACCGCCCAGAGCGACATCAGTGCCCCGACCACGATCAGGGCGATGGCAACAATGATCAGAAACGATTTAGGTGTGACATATGAACTAAAGGCAAACGATAACAGTGCCAGCGATGTCGTGAACCAGATCCCCACCATTAGTAATCCATGGGAAGTAAGATAGTGGTAAAAATACTGGGGCGGAATTCCTGGAATCTGGGCCTGGATCGAACGCATCAACAGACCGAACACTGCCGGGATAAGAAACAAGACCAGTGACAGCATCAGCCATACCAGCGTTATTCGACGGAGCATCAGATTATTGATGGGTACCGAAAAGAGGGGTTCTTTCATGATCATCTTCTCACGGTGATGGTGGAACGCATTTGGTGATGGAGTGTACCGCAATATTCCAGACATAACACACTGTATGTCCCTGGTTCCGGAAACCGGATACGGAGCCGATTCGTGTATTTCGGCATGGCTTGCACCTGTCCCAAGATCGTTCCGGTGGAATCATAGATACCGAATCCATGCGTCACATCTTCGGTCGTGATCCGGAACTCCACCAATTGGTTTCTACCGACCGTATCCTGGGTCATGTCAAACAGGAACATTTTTGATTTCACTCCGATGATCACATCCGGAGTTTCCCGCTCGGCATAGGGTGCACCGGAGACAGCCACGAAGAACGCAATAAGTAACAATACGATCGTCCCGTAGAAAAATCGGAATCGTTTTTTATTGATCACATCATACGTCATGGTCGAGGGATCCCGGCGGGATTGCCGATACATCAAATAGAATACCGCCAATACGATGATCGACAGTGCTGACCATGCAAGAAATACTGTCCATTGCAGTGAGAAATCAGTCATAAGCTGTTATCCATTGAAGATGAGCGATAAGAGGATGACGAATGCTACAATTACCAGAAATACCACTGTATGAAGCAATAACCGGAATCCGGGTGATTTCAGTGACAGCGTCGATCGGCGACGTAGAACGACCATGATAAATTCCGCAGTCAAAGACACATACGCCAGCAGTAGAGTTATCGGATTCCGTTCTCAATTGACCAATACTGACATTCCGATTACCCAACACATGGCCGCCGCCCACTGACCCCGTTGACACATTATTACTGAAGAGATACGGACCCCATTATTCTTTTTCCAGAAGAGTTGAACATGCACCACTGTGACACTTGGTATAAAATATGCGTTTTAGGAATCCAATCTTCAAATAAAGATACCACCTCACTTTCGCCGCCAACATAGGCCATACCGGGCCCGGGGGCAGTGGCTGCGAAGTCCGCGGGAAGGTCACCAAGAGGTTTGCCATGCACACTCCTTCTCAATGCTACGCGCAGACCAAAGAACACGACGGCAAGGAATCCTATTATCAGAACAATCCAGTACCCTTGCTCACCTGCCCCCTACGGCACCAATCTTCGCACGGTGCGGCACAAACACGACCGCACACGCTTGCAAACGGATTCGGAGACCGAGCGGTGAGGTACGCCTCCTTGAAATTGCCTTCACCAATTTGTTGGACGTACCTCCCCGCATCGGTATGGATAGGACAACCGATCTGACACGGCACAAGATTTTTCCAAAATTCAATATCGGGTATCGCTATTGAGTATTTTTCTTGCATTTCTCTTTGCGTCCTTTGTTGAGTTTCAGAAATTCACTGTTTCCTTCGTGACTCTATTCTTTATATTGATCGTGTCTATCAATAATATCTGACCATTTATGCCGAATACGGTACCGGTTTTTCAGATTCTTTTCTGATTTTTACTCTCCACACCGATGGACCGGACTCCAAATATTCCCAATTGAACGTTCCATTCCTTTCGTGAAGAAATGTATAATATAATGGACGCGGTTCATGGTCATTGACCAGTTCAAATGAATCACCAATCGTGAGTGCATCAAATATTTCGAATACTACGGGATGTCTCTGGGGAGGTGGGATCGTTCGGACATCTACTATTTTTGACCTTTGGATATCCATAGTTATATTCCCATGATAGTTTCAGACAATATACTCTGAAATAAGGTGAAAAAAATATTTTACGCCTTTATTTCGTTCACCATTTCAAACACATTCTTACTGACAAGCATATCATGGATATTTTCTTTGATGACCACCCATTTATCATGCACCGCACAGACTTTTTTCCCCCCGCATTCAGGGAATCCCATGACGCATTGTGTCTTATAATCCTTCCCGTCAACTGCCTCAACAATTTCAATGAACAGAATATCCTTGGGAGATCTTGCAAGAGCGAATCCCCCAGTTGGTCCGGTG
Source organism: uncultured Chitinophagaceae bacterium (assembly GCA_964371615.1). Classification (GTDB taxonomy): domain Bacteria; phylum Bacteroidota; class Ignavibacteria; order UBA10030; family UBA8401; genus SpSt-333. The sequence continues at coordinate 398,451 of CAYJMS010000001.1, read as the reverse complement.
TGTGAATACAACAATTTTTTATTGGTAAGATCTTGTAAGATTTTAGAGATAAAATGGTAAGGGATATGTAATTTGGCAGTTAATTCTTTTGCCGACGTCATCTCCCCCTGCGGCTTTAGGGCAAGATACGCCACTGCTTGTAATGCATATTCACATGGTTTGCTAAAAAGTACGCTCATAGTTTCAGACTATTTACTCCGAAACTATATATTATTCGTGAGATTGTCAAGTATTTTTCACACCTCTTATAATTAATCCCTTTTGAATCGCTTTTTGGTGACTGGTCAAACTTATCACTGACCCACAATATGAAGTTAGGTACGTGGTGATACGATAGTAATAAGTCGGTGAATGAATTAACCCCACATCGCCCGTTTCGTCAATGTAGGCTATGACACTAATTTTTCCCTTCCACAATCTTTATCTCATCCTCAGTCAATCCGTACAATTCATACACCGCTTCATCAATTTTATGGTCTAAGGATGCACATAAGAGCTCAAGACGATTGATTTCTCCCTCCGTCTTGGCGGCGGAGAGACTTTGTTTTGAATCAAGTAGTTGATCAACAAGTTTAACGATATTGTCATGTTTTGATAGTTCGATAGGATTCTTATTGTCTATGTTCGGAATAGGAATCTCACGAGTTTGCTTGATTATTGTTTTGGGGAAATCATCGCGACGAGCCACCATATTTATCTGACAAAAATACCATGATATTAATCGACTATTGATGATTGCTAATACGTATTTGATATTTGGAAATATGTTTCGTGGGATAAGACTTTGAATAGATTGATTAGTCAAAAATTCTTTTCCAGTATAAACTGCCTGCAATCGAAATTTCCTACTTAGCAATTGTCTTAATAGAATCCGAGGACCACTAAAATATTTAATCGGTTTTCTTGCTTCAATTTCAGGAGGATAGCCTTCATATGCTTCTGGCCCAAGATCTAATTCATATCTAAGCAAATCACCATTAAATGCACGTTTTGGAAATTTGCATTCTTTCGCAGAACGTGGTTTATATGTCTCAATGCCTCGCATTACTTCAACGACTGAATCTAATGTGGTTGGATTATCTCGAAGTTTTTTTACTAAAACGGCCTGCTCCTTAGATGATAATACCAAAAATTCTTTATCAGGAGAACCAATCCAATCACTGAAGTTGCCGATTCTTTTAAATGTATCAAAATCTTTCTGCCCCTCTATCTTCTTCCTAATTGGAAAAACAATTAAATCAACATCTGTATTTTCTAAATCTGTCCAGTGCTTTCCGGTTTCTAAACGTTGCGCAGTAACAATGATAGTATCAACGTACGCTCCATAGAACACATCGTAAGGAAGTGAAACAAAAGAGGTGGGTTGAAACTGTTCAGCGAATCGCTCTCGAAGCTTTTTTGAAGAAGGTGTTGAAACCCAACCGGACGGAATGATCATTCCAAAACGCCCTTGTGAATTTAATAAATTGCCTGCTTGTTCAACAAACATTATAAACGAATCAAGAGAGTTTGTGATAGCACTATACCTTTTTCTTACATAGGTTTCGGTCTCCTTGTCAAAATCTGCACCATATGGCGGATTGCCGACAATTGCATCAAATCCACCCCGCTTCATGATCTTTGGAAAGGCGTCCTCGTAATTCATCGGTTTCAATTTAGATTCATCGACAGTCGAGAAGAGATCTCCTTCCAGGATATCCCTGCCGATCAATGAATTACCGCAAATAATATTTTGCCGCAAATCAGGCAGAATAGTTTCTCTGAATAGAACAAACTGATGGGCATCGTTCATCGTGGCATTTTCGAGCATCTTCAAATAGAGCGACAACTGTGTGACTTCGGTCGCCTGAAAGTCGATATCCACGCCGTACACGTTATTTGTCAAAATCTCTTTCTTCTTTTTTAAAGTCAGATACTTTTTCCCGTCTCGCTCAAAAAGAACATCCTTCCCGACAGATTCGGGATGATTCATGTAATACTGAAGATGGTACTCGAGCACTTGTGCATAGACTTCAATAAGGAAAGAGCCTGAACCGCAGGCAATATCAGCAAATGCCATCGACGCAATCTGTTCCGGCTTTTTCCCTTCAATCAATTTCCCGACAGTCTCCCTCACGATATACTGCACGATATATTCCGGAGTATAATACACTCCCCCCGCTTTTCGTACTTCGGGTTTTTCTTCAACTTTCACACGTTTTTCGGTAGCGTGCACAACTTTACCAAGAAAACGTTCGTAGATACTGCCTAAAATAGAAATTGGGATAAAGTTAAAATCGTACGGTGAGGTGGGATCGGAGATCTTTTGACAAATAGTAGCAAAAGCGGCGCCATCCGGCGAATGAAATTCTCCGCTATCCAGGATGCGGGGGGATTTAAAGACGAGCCCATTGTATTTCGGTTCGAACCGTTTGCAGATCGTGACGAATGATTTCCAAGCCGTCTTCGGGTCCGAGATGGAAATGATCTGTTTATCTTCGATTCCTTTGTCTTCCAGAAAACGGATGAAGACGAGCCGATCGATAGTCCGTTGAACCGCTTCGGTCAGTTCATCACCCTGCAGCGACTCATTGGTTTTCTTGAACGCCTTGGCAAGAATTTCACGATATCCGTCCAGTTCTTCCAGGAACGCATCGTCCACCGGCTGAATGCCGCCGACCTGCTTCGTTCCTTTTTTGGGAAGCCCGGCGGCATACTTCTCAAGCGAACCTGCGGCGACTGCCTCTCTCCCGAAAAGATGGAAAATCTTAGCAAATGTTTCCTTGTCTGCATAATCCGTATACCGGTATTCGCCGATCCTGCGCTCGAGAGCGGTTTTGATATTTGGTTTGTAGCGGCAGTCAAGAATGTGGAACTCTTCAAAATCTGTCAGCACGGCTATCGGAATTTTTGTATTCCAGGCATAACGGATCGTCTGAAAATAATCATCGGCATTGGCGAGGCTTCGCGACGGTTTCTTCGCTTCAACGAAGAATTTGATCTGATCGAAATTGGGAGCAATGGAAAATGCATAATCGGCCCGCCGCTGTGTGCCCGGCATCGTTACCCTATTTTCGATTTTTACTTCCTGCGCATACGGATTGAATTGTTTCGTATGAGTAACATCCCATCCCAACGCGGTAAAGAATTTATCGATAAAATCCTGACGGACCTGCGATTCAGAGTAATTTGAGGCGAGAAAGGCTGCTTCATTGGCCTTAAAATTTGCCACAAGCTGTTGGATCGTATTGAAGGAATTTTCCATAGTTCGAAGATCAGGTCATATTTGCACTTTATGCGGACGATTCAATTGGTTGTAACTATCACATCCTAAAAATATATATTGTTAATAATGTAGTGTATTTGACTATGTTATTCAACGGTGAGAGAATACTGGTAGTAAATCGTTTTGAATAGTCAAAAAATAAAAATATAGACTTGTGGATAGTATTTGGTTGTTATGGATTATCAATAAATTTGGCGTTTTTTGCGATATGTGATTGTGATATTGGCAATTGCATTTAATTGAAACTCTTGTTATTCTTAATTCGTTATTATGAATATGGGAAAAGCACGAAATATCGGCCGGGAAAAAGCACTTAATGCAATAATGTTTTTTGCCAGGAATACCAATAGAAATAAAATTGGTAAGACAAAGATGGCAAAATTGTTGTTTGCGTTAGACTTTGAACACTTTAAGCAAACTGGAAGAACTGTGACCGGATTAAACTATTTTGCCTTCCCTAAGGGACCATATCCAAAAGAATTAATGGATAAAATGAGTGAAAAATCATTTCCCGAAGATTTTTCACATTTTGTCACTTTAATTTTGAAGGGCGATACAAAGGATGATGGCGGCTTTTTATTTAGGATTAGAGAAGGTAAGTCTCCAGATACTTCAATTTTCTCACCAAGAGAATTAGGAATAATGAAAAATCTTGCCGACATGTGGAACGATTATTCTGCAAAAGATATGGTAAATTGGTCTCATTCTTACGGCACACCATGGAAAATCGTTTGGGAGAATGAAGGCAGGAAATTTGACGTAATTAGCTACACCTATGCGATAGACAAAACATCCCCGGTTTCTAAGGAAGACGCTAAAATATTATTAAAGGAAGAGGAAGAGGCGGAATTAGTTTTTCCCGTTAGAGACCAAATATAATGACTACCGTAGGGGATGTTTATTATGGAAGACAGACATTCGCCGATGGTGGTTCCTCAGTAAAATTCATTATTATTCTTCACGCAAACGAACTATCCAATCGCGTTATTAGCTGCATTGTAACAAGTGTCCCAATTGATAAAAATAAAACCTCCGGTTGTCACCCGAAGACCCAGCGTTTTTTAATTCCAATTAATACAGAAGGATTTACTTCCGACACATTTTTGGAGATGTTTAGATTTAGAGAATATTCGTATGCCGATTTTACCGAAAATGTATCAAAGAAGTTATTGTCTTATGAAAGAACATTATCGCCAGGTACGATAAAATTAATCAAAGAGTGTTATAAAAAACTTGCTTCAGACCTATCGCCAGACTACATTCCTCTAATCACATTGTAAATACATTTTTTACTTCACTTCAAAGTCAAATTAATTCGATAATTATTCAGGAAATAAGAAATCGAAAACTATCCACTACCTGAATACTCAACAAATTGTGACAAACAACAGCGCTCATTTGACGGTTCGAAGTGATTAAATTCGAAGGAAGGAATAGAATAAAAAGAAGGGAATTGATTATTCTCATTTGGGGGATAACACTCTTGCTAAAGCAAGAATCATAATCCCGACAACGGCCGTCGTTGGCTGCATCCAGGATACATAACCAATAATAGATATCTGCACCGTCAGCCAGATGAAGACCATCAACGCTGAACCAACCGCAGCTATGCACGCAAATGAATGATCTGCAAAAACAGCAATTGCAGCTGTAAGGAACCCTACCCTGAGACACTAAAATTTGTGATAAAAAAAATTTAAGAATTAAATATTTCTCTTGACTTTCTCAAATCAACCAATTATGTTCATATAAGTTTAGGTGCATTGATGTTGCGTAATCAATGTAGCAATAAGTTGTAAACATTTATTATAAAACCGATAAGGGTATAGTCCCCGCGAATGCGGAGGGGGACTATACCCTTTTTTTGTTTATACAGTAGAGGTTATTATGAGTCGTATGTCGGCTAAAGACAGAGCCTATTTTTACCCAATCCTAATCAAAAGATATGGTGAGCATTGCAACCATTGTCAGAAAGCACCACCAGACTATCGACTGGTAATCGATCATATCGACAATAACAATCAAAACAATCACTTGGAGAACATGCAATTGTTGTGCTATAGTTGTAACGGCAAGAAAAATTGTCGAGGGCCTGGGAAAAAGCAATCGTCTGTGTGTGTGAGTGTGAGAGCAACCATGTCAACACGGCCGCCTTCACCTGAACTTCAAAAAAATCAAGAATGTGAACCCAAATTTAGGAACTGGTGTATTGAAATAATCCAGGAAAATAAAACATTAGCCTATGAAGAATTGGTGAATGGAGGTGCGGAGATATCGAACTGTAGTGTTGATACGGCAAAAAAATATCTCAATAAAATGTGCTCGATTACTGGAGCATTTGAATGTTATAAAAATGAACAAAACACTGCCTATGTTCGCTTAAGGTTGAAGAGCGAAAATACACTTTCACGTACAACACCGAAACAAGACACTAATAATGTTTTATCATTTGATCATCAACGTACAAGTGCACAATAGATAGTACCAACACCGTAACATTTCGTAACATTTTGGAGTTAAAATGAGAAATCAATTAAATACAAGACAGGAATTATTTGTTGATCATTTTTTGGCTTGCCTAAATGCAAGTGAAGCTGCTCGAAGAGCGGGATATCGTAGAAAACCCAATGTCGCGGGTTCAGAATTACTTAAAAACTCACTGATAAAATCACGAATCTCCGAGGAATTAAAGACATTGACAGTTTCACCAGAAGAAGCAGTGGCTCGGATTAGTGCCTTGGCCAAGGGATCAATGGAGTATTTCGTATCCCTTGATGATAAGGGAAGGGTGAGAATTGATCTTGAAAAAGCGCGATTACAGAATAAGTTGTACTTAATTAAACGACTTAAAATCACAAAAGAGGAGATTACCATTGAGCTTCATGATACAATAAAGGCGATAGAGCTGGTAATTAAATACAGTGAGATCTTCAAAAATTATTCCGGCGACAGACATACACCGGAATCACCGTTTGAAGCCATGAGGAGATTGATGGAAGAAGGGAAATACAAATTTAATCAGAAAAAAATCCGCCGTGGAACAAATTATGATCTCCCGCAATGATCGTGCAATATGATACACTTTTAAGATATGCCAACGTACCTAAAAAGAAATAATATCTACACAGTAGTCTATTCGGACAAAACAGGTCGCCGTCGATGGGAGTCTACGGGTTCGACTGATCGCGCCGAAGCGGAGGAATATTATCGGAACAATATTCGGTTTAATGACAAACGATTCGTGGTCAGGATATCGGATTTATCGGTTGAGTTGCAAAACAAGTTGGCCAGAAGGCTGTCCAATAAAACAGTGGCGATGTATTCGACAAAATTATCATTATTGATCGGCGTCATAAAGGATAAGCCGATTGACAAGGTTACATCAACCGATATTGAAAATTTTATGAGCAATAGATTCAGCGCCGGAACGGCAATTACCACCATCAACATTGATTTTCGTGTTTTACGGTCCGCTTTTAACAGAGCGGTGAGTATGGGACTGATGATGCATAATCCTTGTGCCTCGGTCGAACAATACCGAAATCCACAACGCGATCCCGCCGTTTTTTCTGATGAGCAGGTATCTGCAATCATCAATGCCGAAGAGCAACCGGTATTTAAAATCCTTTGGATAATGCTGTACTTAACCGCAGGCAGACGTGGAGAGATAATAAATCTGGAATGGACAGACATCGATTTTGAGCGTATGACTATTCGTATAAAGAACAAAGATGATCACACGCTTAAAACAAAAAAACCGCGTACAATTCCGCTTTCTTCAGTCGTTTTTAACCTACTTGTGAATCTACCCCGGTATGGTTTATATATTTTCTGCAAAAAGGATGGTAAACGATACTCAGGGGAATATGTATCAAAACGTTTTAAGACCATAATCCAGAAACTGCAATACCCAGAAAAGTATCACTTGCATTCACTTCGCCATTCCGCTGCCACCCGAATGAATGAATTAGGAGAATCCAGTTTCAATATCCAGCAAAGTCTTGGCCATTCGTCCGTCACAACGACGCAATTGTATATCCAATCAAATCCTGAGACTTTGCGCGGCGGATATGAGAAAATGGCGCGCCAGTTTATGCTGAATAGTGCTCCTGCGATTACGCCGGATCAATCATCTGCACAACATGGTGCAGCGTCTGGGGCAGAAGATGGCTATAAATCTCTGTCACTCGTGAGTTAGAATGTCCCATCAGTTTTTGCACTTCGAATAGTGTTGCCCCGTTTTGAACAAGCCAACTGGCAAAAGTATGACGCAATGAATGAAATGTTAATCCCGGGTCAAGGTTTTGTTCCCGTATATACTTCTTGAAAGTGCGTGACACATGCTGGCTTGTGACCGGCCCTCCGCCGGCGAATGAAAATACATATTCACTCGTTTTCACTTCGTTACATAGTAACAATACTTTTATTGCCGATTCATTCAGTGGAACGATCCGCGCTTTCCCGTTTTTGGTACGGAAGTTTGGTTTCGAGAACAGGTAGATTATCCTTCGCTCAAAATCAATATTTCGCCAGGTGAGATATAAGAGCTCGTTTCTGCGAAGCCCGGTCAAAGCGCCCAGTACGATCATTTGTTTCAACCATGGCTCTTTAACGCTCATTATGAGAGTTTTATACTGAATCGGCGAAAGGAACAATGGAGGCTTTTCATCGATGGAACATAGTTTCGTTTTGCGAAACGGATTATCAGGCAACAATCCCCAACGCACGGCATGTTCAAATCCTGCGCGTAACGAACGCAGTTCGATGTTCAGTGTCGTTTTCTTCACCGTCTCCAAACGCTTGATTTTGTAAAGGTCAATTTGGCGTTGTGTAATTTTATCAATTCGTATATCGGTAGTGAATCGAAGGAAGAATTGGAATGCTTTTTCATAGATCGAGACGGTCCCGGAGGACATAACGCTTTTTGTGTAGGGGATCAAATCGTTAATGAATTCCGATAACCGTGGATAGTGCTCCGCTATTTGCGGATTGGATTCATGGTTAGCCAGAACGCGGAGTGCTTCGCTTCGATTACGGGTTTTTGTGGAGATCCAGCGGCGTGAGCCATTTCGTTGCTTGAGGACGAGATAGTATATCCCGTTTGGACGCAGAAAGATGGTCGACATAGGCACCTTGTTAGCAAGTTGTTAGCAAATTTGCTAACAGTCGACCTTTGTAATAACTACCGGTGCCGTAAGTTGTTGTATTACTTAGTACTCCCAACGGGAATCGAACCCGTGTTACAAGCTTGAAAAGCTCGTGTCCTAACCCCTAGACGATGGGAGCAAGAAATTTATAAATTGCGGAATTGATAAATTGATAAATTGGTATACAAAAACTATTTCTTATGAGTGACTCTGTTTCTTCTGGCGGTGGCATATGATGCGGTGAAGATCGCCGTCAGTTCAGATGCCTCTTTCCATAACGGATCAAATTGTTCTTTCGTCATCGATCCGCTTTTGTATAACAATTCCAACCAATGTTGTGTTTCGTCCGCCTCTTCATGCACATCGTGCATTTTTGAGATAAACTCCGGCGTTGTTTGCGCCCTGCACGCTGCCCGATAGTTGGAACTTACCGAGGTGGCGGACCGGATAATCTGCCGGGCCATAACATCGGCTGAACGCTTATACGGCAGCGCATCGGCAATTTCAATAATCTTTAACGCTTGCGTCGTTGCCCTGGCCATTAAAATATCTGCCTGCCGGTGTGCTTCCATGAATCCTCCTGAAATTTCGTTCGGGATGGTTCACGGCCGTTTTTTTACGGTAACAACTGTAACGAACCGCATGTACAACTACTGATGGCACAATTTATCAATTTAACAATTTCTAAATTCCGCAATTTCTTGGGGTGACCAGTGGGATTTGAACCCACGACCTCCAGGGCCACAACCTGGCGTTCTAACCAACTGAACTATGGCCACCATGGAAACAACAAAATACTATTTCAATGAGCAAGGCAACCTATCCGCCTGCGGCTGACCCCTAGCTGCGGCAGGCAGGCTCAAAATTTCTGCCGCTCGCAAAAAAACGCTCGCGGGAAATTTTGGCGGTTTGGCCACCATGAGACTAAAAACCACGCAAAAGCGTGGCGTTTAGCATATAAATATAAAAAAAATCTACCTTTTAGGCAAGAAGATTTCGTGTCGAACCAAAACGGAGGACAGGAATTAGATAAGATTCAATCATACTAATATAATTTTAATGGACGGCAACGGTAAACATTTTCTCGGAATACATCTCTTGCCATTCATAAAAGTATAAAAATATTATCGGCAATTTGATTTTTCTAAAAACTGCAAATATCGGTTATAGAAATAGACATAGGCATTTTTACAGATTTTTTGGTATTTTTGAATTGTGAGACATTTTGGGACGCCTGTGTAACAAACACACAACGGTGCTCGTAAGATTGTCTCGTTGTATCATTTTTGTTGAAAACCTCCGTATAACCACACTTTTTAACTGTAAAAGGAACATTTGTGAAGAACATCGTTGTATTGCTGTGCATTTTTGTGTCATTTTCGATCTCCCAGCCAAAGTCGATCACTGCTCCGGTCAGCGAATTACGGGATAGTCTCATTAAGAGCGAATCCGATCGGTCGTCTCTCCTTTCAAAAATTATCGTCGAATTTGTCGAAGAGCCGTCGTTTGTTGCCCGCATAAGACCATCGGGAAATCTGAGAACCGTTTCGCCTGACTTCTATAATAATCGGTTTGCACAATTCTCAAGGGATGTCATTGCAATCCGTGCAGGTATCGGTGCGGCGACAACATCCGGCACCACAGTCACCGGTCAATATTACAAATCATTTTTTGGCGTCAGTCTTTCGGTACCGCAGCAAATGCTCCCCTTATTACAAAATCTTCCGTACGTCAAATCGGTACATATCGATCATGATGTCACTGCATCGCTGGAGAGAAGTATTCCGCAGATCGGTGCAGACCGAGTCTGGCAGGAGCTCGGGGTGCAGGGAGAAGGAATCCGTGTCGGCATTATCGACAGCGGAATCGATTACATGCATCCGGCGTTGGGCGGCGGATTCGGTCCCGGCTTTAAGGTTGCGGGAGGATACGATTTTGTGAACAACGATAACGATCCGATAGACGATGCAGGTCATGGAACGCATGTTGCCGGTATCGTCTCGGCGAATTCCGAAACATTGAAAGGCGTGGCTCCCCTGGCAATACTCTATGCCTACAAGGTGTTGGATGCAGAAGGACGGGGATCGGAGAGTACTATCATCGAAGCGATAGAGCGAGCGGTCGATCCGGATGACAACGGCGATCCTTCGGACAGACTTGATATCGTGAATCTCAGTCTCGGTTCCAACGAAGGAAGCCCGACCGATCCGAGTGCAATTGCGGTCAACAATGCGGTGCGTCTTGGCAGTGTGTTTGTCGTTGCCGCGGGGAACAGCGGATACAGAACGCCCACATCGGGAAAAGAGAACAATTATTTTTACAACGGATCGGCCTCCATCGGCAGTCCGGGCACGGCGGAATTGGCGATCACTGTCGGCGCAGCAGATACGCTGGACAAACTGGCCGGATTTTCCTCAAAGGGACCGAACCGCGTTACATTCGGAATAAAACCGGAAGTGCTTGCTCCCGGCACGAAAGTGAATTCAACGTATCTTAATTCCGGCGTAACGAGATTGAACGGAACGTCGATGGCATCTCCGATGATTGCCGGTGTTGCGGCGTTGCTGAAAAATCTTCATCCCGATTGGACACCCGCACAGATCAAATCTGCGATCGTCAACACCGCCAAAAACATCGCAATCTCCTCGTATCATCAAGGTGGCGGCCGGGTGAATGCATTCCGCGCCGCATCCGTAAAGACACATAGCATTCCGTCGGTGCTGAACTTCGGTATGGACGATCCGTCTACCGGCACCTGGAACAAGCCGGATACTATAATAGTGCATAACAAACATACCGCAACCCAATCGTATACATCTTCATTTTCGGGAACATCGACAGGAATAACGCTGCAGGTGCAGCCGTCGTCGTTTTCCATTCCCGCGCATGATTCCGCACTCGTGGTCGTGACACTGTCGATACAGAATGCACAGGTACCGATTGAGGATGACAATATTCTACTCTTTTCTGGAAGAGTGCAATTTTCGGGAAGCGTCGACACGATCGCACTTCCGTGGGCATTCGCCCGTGCCAACCGCATCGTGATCACCACCAGCGAACCGAATGCGTACTTTCTCGGGTATACCAACCTGGGAATGATCACCAGTTATGACAACACGATCAATTGGACAAGCCCGACCCGCGCGGAAGTGTACGCGCCTACAAAAGGATCGTACCGGTTCTTTTCCGTCTTTCGAAATCCTTCCGGCATTTCACGAATCGTGATCAAAGAGGGAGTTTCTGTCGTCGATAACAACGTTGCCGTTCATCTTGACGCAGCTGATGCCGTACACCCGATGGTCTTTAAAGGTGTCGATCACGAGGGAACGCCGTTGAACTCCTTTCGCGCTCCGCAGCGCTCGATTGTGACGGGAATGCCGAGTTTCGGCGATTGGATGACGACATTCCCCGGCGGTTCCGATACCGTCATGATCTCATCGGCATCGGTCGGATTCACATTTAAACCGGTGGAATTCCAGATGGATCTGGTCAATACAAAATCATTCCACATCGTTCAATACCCAAAGTTTTCGGGTATCTCAGGACCGAAGACCTTCACCAATGAATCGTCCAACTTCGTCTCGCAGCATTTTACCATGCATGTGCCTCCCGGAACTCCTCAGGCTTTGGTGGTCGGGAATTTTTACGACTACCGCGATCATAGCGGTATGGGAGCGATCAGTCAATACGGACTGGAATTCGATACGGTATCGGTGAGCGGCGATTCGTTTTCGTTTACCGGATTTATCGGGCGGTCTTCGCTCCCACTTGAGGATGCGGCCTTCTCATTCTTAACACTCTATTCGGACATTCCCGGACTGAAGATCGATTACGAATCGCGGATCTTCATGACGCTGAACGACAGCATAATACCGACAGCGCGCGAACATGTGACACCGGCAATACTCAAATCACCGTCCGGAGGTACTGTCACACTCGGCGATTCACCCGTTCACCTGCTTATGCTTTGGTATAATAATACGTTTGGACCAAACTCACTCCATTTTCAGACCATTTTCAGGGGCGCGCTTCGCGAAGACCGATACGGAGATCTGAACAACGGGACATATTCGATCTATGACAAAAACGGGACGAAAGTCTTTACAAATCCTCTGAACGATTTTCCCCGCGATCCGCGCGATTTGTCTGCGGATTGGTATACGATGGTAGTGGAAATGGAAAACCATTGGGTCCGGAATGCGAAAGGGAAATTGACATACACGTCGACGTTTGATCTGAGCAAAGGACCGGGCACCAATCCTCCCAGCATCACGTCCTTTGCGTTAGTGGACGAACAAGGCCGCCAAAAAGAAGGATTTACGAAAAATGAAAAAGGATATCTGCTCTTTTCAACAGCCATCTATAATTTAATGACGAGCGCTCTGCCGATCTATGATTCAACCAAAGTATGGTGGAAAATACACGGTACCACACTATGGAATCCCCTTCCAATCGAAAAGATTGCGGAATTTATCGACAATGAGGGATTGATCATGCGTGCAGACTTGAGTGCGACAACAGTGACCGATTCGACGGCAATCGATCTCAGAGTCTTTGCGAAAGAGTCGAACGGATTTACGCTTGATCAGATTCTGGAACCGGCTTACGCAGTCGGAAACTGGAATCCCGTCATCACTCGAGTCGGAGATGATGATAATCCGGCGCACCTCCCGTCGGTATTTTCGCTGTCGCAGAATTTTCCCAATCCGTTTAATCCGGTAACGACCATCCGATACGCAGTTCCGCATACGGCGGATGTCTCTTTGATTGTGTATGATTTGATTGGACGGGAAGTTGCAGTTCTGACAACCGGCATGCACCAGCCGGGAAATTATTCTGTACGATTTGATGGAGCAGGATTGAGCAGCGGGGTATATTTTTATAGAATGACAGCAGGAGAATATATACAGACAAAGAAATTTGTAATGATGAAGTAGATTAATAATTTTACGATTTTGTGATTTCTTGATTTTTTGATTGGTACTTTTCCAGAAGAAACGTCAGACATTGAAAGGCAATGTCTGACGTTCTCTCGCAGTCAACGATGTCTGACGTCGATTTTCAACCGCTGACATCTCAAATTGCGGAATACGGAAATCTGACTTCTCGCATTCACCGCAGAGACACAGAGACGCGAAGAAAAAAGAAGACGGAATACAGAATAATGAATACGGAAGTCTGATGTCTCATTTTTTAAACCTTCAAGCAAATTAGCGAGGTAGGTCAGACATTCTTGTCTGACAATTATTTATCTCACTCCTGCAATGATTTTTTGATTTGTGCAATATATCTGCGCAATCTGCGGGAAACAATCATAAAACGTTTTTATTCGCTGATATAATAAAAACCTTTTGAGGATATCTCTAAAACAATAAAATCTATGTCATTTTTGAGATGTCTTGTAGTAACCTACGATTGATATTGTTTAATTTTGTCGGACAGGAATGTCCGACCTACCGAATTTTTGATTTGGGTTTTAGTTTGGAGCAGACGGAAAGATGTAATTTGATATAGCAGACTTGTCAAATCTTTGAGAATTGACAAGTCTCTTCGTTTCCAACGAAACGTCTGACATCTCAAAACGGTTTCCCGCAGATTACCACAAAATGCATTCTTTGCGAACTTTGCGTATTGTTTTTCCTTTGCGTTCTTTGCGGTTATGCTTTTGCTAAAGGATATTGGTCCCTGAGCGCACGGTTGTATAGCGCCGTATTATTTTGTATTTTTATACACGTTTTGCCGGGTCATCGCACACTTCTTCAAATCCACTTCTTGCTGATACCTCGCCAAAAGGATCACTATTATAATTTATGGAACATCAATGAAACGATTGTTAATCGCATTCCTCTATCTTGTCCTAACACTGAACTGCGCTACAGCACAAAGGACTATCCGGGTAAATCTTGAAGAGATGGTTTCCGCCGCCGGTATTATCGTTCACGGAACGGTGATTTTTTCCAAAACGGAAGTCGATCCGCAGACCAACATTCCGGCGACATTTGTAACGATCGATGTTACGGAGAATCTCTACGGACAGGCGGAGGGAGTGATCACATTGAAGATGGTGGCCGCACAGACACAGAGCGGCGCCAGAAAATTTTCCGAGATGCCGGTATTCACTCCGGGTGAAGAAATTGTCGGTTTCTTCCACCTTCCGAGCGAACTCGGTTTCACCAGTCCTGTCGGCATGGGACAGGGAAAATTTTCCGTTATGCTCGATCCAAAATCAGATCAAAAAATAGTCCGGAACGGTATGAATAACGCACGATTGTTCTCCGGCGTGAAGCACGCTTCCGCACTGGCGAAAACGGAATGGACGAAGAATCCGAATGAACCGATCGCCGTTTCCGATTTTACCGCAACAATCCGATCATTAGTCACTATTGTGAAATAATCATTTTATGAAATTAGCATCTATTGTTTTTACTTTTTTCATTACAACACACCTCTTCGCCGGAGGTCCCCTTTCCACGCACAATGGAAAAGTGGTCCGGTTCAAATCGGACACCGTGAAATATCACCTTGATCGCGGTCCGTTTGGGATCTTTACCAACCAGCAGGCACAGGACCTGGCGAATGCGAGTTTTCTGGTCTGGGAAGAAGTCCCGACCGCCGTCATATCGTTCAATCATACCGGGGCGGACACGCTCCCGGTGGATGTCGATGGAACAAATTTTTTGCAGTACACCACACTCAGCAGCGTCAAGGTAGACAGCATCAATCCTATTATTTTCGACAGTGACGGCGGAATCACCAATGCCCTGTTCGGCTCCGGCGCAGCCGATTTTGTGATCGGATTTGCATGGACGGAAGATATCGACGGCGACGGATATTACGACGAGGGGGAAGCGGTGATGAACGGAAAATTCGCACTGGGAACGCAGTTCAGTTTTACGTATGAAGAATGGAAATCGACGTTCGTTCACGAATTCGGCCATTTCATCGGACTTGATCACACGCAGATCAACGGCGATTGTGTGGACGATCCTGCATTGACGCAATTTGTTCCGACGATGTTCCCGACATCCACCGTGGACGATGTACCGCTGGGAGAGCTGAATCCCGACGATATCGCCGCTGTGTCGCTCATCTATCCCCACCCCGCGTTCGACTCCTCCACCGGATCCATTTCCGGAACGGTTGTCCGTGCGGGCGGTGCGGTGGTCCGCGGCGCCAATGTTGTTGCGATCAGCACCGGCGCCGACTCGATGATGAACCGGATTTCGACAGTGACTGATTATTATGGACAGAATACCGGAGACTTCACGATCGTGGGACTCTCCCCCGGTTCGTATTACGTGCGCGTCGAACCGATCGATCCGATGTTCACCGAAGGTTCGGGTGTCGGGCCGTATTCGTTTGACGACACGGACTTATCGTTTATCAATCCCGTCACGCAGGAGTATTACAACGGCGCGAACGAATCCGGCGATCCGCTCACCGATCTGCCGCACGATCGGTCTTCCGTTGTTGTTGCCGCCGGTGCAATCACTGCAGGGATCGATCTCATCGCCAATGCAAAAATGGCGGGACCCGCATTGTTGACGGAAAATTTCGACTACTCAGGATTGTTAAGCGCGAACGGATGGTCTGTACATAGCGGAACGATAAACCCGGTCTCCACAACGGAGGGATTGTCGTACGCGGGATATTCCGGCAGCGGCATCGGAAACGCCGCCTTCATCGGGAATCTTGGGGGAGAAGATGTGAACTTTGGGATTGAAATGCAAAACAGTAACGGCGCTGAGATCTACTCTTCGTTCCTCGTGAATATTTCCGACACGGCAATTTCGAAGACCGGTGATTATTTTTATCATCTGGGCTATCAAACTTCTCCGACAAGTTTTTCTGCGTTCAGTTCGCGGCTGTTTGTGAAGATCGTTTCGGGCAGCGTACAGTTCGGCATCAGCAATACTTCAACAGCAACATACTCTGCAAACAATTTTTCAAAAAATACAACCTATCTTGCTGTATTAAAATACACGATCAACACCGCCGGCAATGATGAAGTAAAACTTTGGATATTCTCCTCTTTGCTTCCCACATCGGAAGAAGCGGCGGGCACTCCATTGGTGATCCATTCATCAACTGCAGGACAAGATTTTATCAATGCCGTCGGACTCCGGCAGGGAAGTTCTACGGCATCAGTTGCCGTTCTCGTCGACGGAATCACTGTGAACACGACATGGCCGATCGGAGTAACATCGATACATGATAAAGTGCCCGGCCAAACTCCTTCATCCCTCGACCTGAATCAGAACTATCCGAATCCGTTCAATCCGGAAACAACAATTGAATTTTCGGTCCCATCGACCGCCGGCGAACAAATGGTGACGTTACGTATTTATGACATATTGGGACGGAAAGTTGCAGAATTAGTAAACGGAAATTTTACCTCGGGACATTATTCAGTCCGGTTCGACGGATCAATGCTCAATAGCGGAGTCTATTTTTACCGACTTTCTTCGGGAAATACGGCCATTTTGAAGAAAATGATGTTATTGAAATAATTTGCTGTTTTTTTGATTAAAAAAGCCATTTCGTACGATGAAATGGCTTTTTTGTTGTTTTGTCAAGACCCAGAACAAAAAAAATTGGTTCGGATCTTCTTAGAAACCTCTAATTTTGCCTTAAAAAGGTCTATATATTGTTTTATTGCTAGTGAATGTGTTCGTGGATACATTGATACCAAGATAAAGGCAGTATATTAGCAACAGAATAAACGCAGCACACAGGTAAGAAGAGGTTCACATGGGTACATCGAAAGTCATACTTCTCTCGGGCATCTACCTGATCCTTGGATTCTATACCGTCAGTTTCACGGCAGCCGATGAGGCGAATTTTTCGTCCGCATTGACCGTTGCTACTGAGACACAGGCGGAGCAGTTGGCCAAGACCGGCGTATCGTTGGCGCTGCAGCGTTTCAGCAATAACCTGTCCTTGTATACGATCGGCAGCACGACAGTGACGACAATGGGCGGAACGGTATCGTATTCGGCGAGCCGGCCGGCATCGTTTCCGTTGACGCAGACACAGGTGATTGCTACCGGAACCTACAACGGCGTGCAGGTGCAGACCACGGCAGTGTTCCACCAGTACGGCGGACGCTGGAAACTCCTGCGGGTCATGTCGCAGACTGTGTAATTCCTCTCTTACAATATCTTTCATCTTAACGGGATGCCCAAAAGAGCGTCCCGTTTGCATTTTAAAAAGACAGAAGACAGAAGACGGAAGTCTGATGTCTGAAATCTTGCTTTCTCCGCAAAGGCGCGGAGACGCGAAGAAAGCAGAAGACAGAATATTGAATACAGAATATGGAAGTGTGAAATCTCATTATTAATCTTTCGGGTAAATTAGCGAGGTAGGTCAGACATTCTTGTCTGACAAATATTTTAACCGAAACGTCAGACATTGAAAGGCAATGTCAGACGTTCTCTTTCTGCTAATGATGTCTGACGACGCTTTTAATCGTCTGACATCTCATAATGTTATTTAGGAAACGTCAGATATTGAGATGAGTGGTCAGCACGAAACAAAATATTTTCGTACATTATTCCAACATTATTTTTGACATTAACAAAGTTGAACATGTCTGATAGTCAAAAGAAAAAAATCCTTTTTGTTTGTCTTGGTAACATTTGTCGATCCCCCGCTGCCGAAGGGGTGATGAGAAAAATATCGGAAGGATTGCCGATCGAGATTGATTCCGCGGGAACGGCGGGATATCATATCGGAGAGTTGCCCGATTCGCGTATGCGTTCCCACGCAGCGAAGCGGGGATTTCCGTTGACCCATCGTGCCCGTCAATTCGATCCTGCTAAGGATTTTGAACGGTTCGACCTGATCCTTGCGATGGATGCGAACAATATGCGCGATCTCCAGGCGATGGACAGAAACAAGCACTATGGCCATAAGTTGAAGATGATGACCGATTATTCTCAGACGATGGATGTAAAGGAAGTTCCCGATCCGTATTACGGCGGCCCGGAAGGTTTTGATCACGTGCTCAATATTCTTGAAGATGCGTGCAGCGGTTTGTTGAAGAAACTTTAACAGATCCCTGGAATCTTATACAGATCCCCGGAATCTATAAGATTCCGGGGATCTTTAAATAGATGAAAATAGACAATCTCATTCAATCCGCACTCAACGTGCCCGTTCAGCATTTCTCCCCTCTCGGCGGCGGATCGATTTCTACTGTTTACAAAACAATTCTTGCCGATGGCCGCACCCTCTTTGCGAAGGTACACCCTCAATTTCCCGACATGTTCGAAAAGGAAGCAAACGGATTGCGTGAACTTGCTGTGGGAAGGGCGATCCGGATTCCGGAAGTATTATATGTCGATACGACGCTGCTGATACTCGAGTTCCTTCCGGTTGCTGCCATACGGAACAGAAAACTCTTTTTCGAACAATTCGGGCGTGCATTTGCACGGCTGCACCGGCACTCTGCACCTCTCTTTGGATTTGTTGAGGATAATTACATCGGATCAACGCCGCAGAAGAACCTGCCGCGAACGGATTCCTGGAGGGATTTCTATTGGTCCCACCGGCTCTTGTATCAATTCCGTCTTGCAGAACAGAACAATTATGTCGATGAAACGATTCGTGCGCTCTTTCTGAAATTGGAACAGCAACTGGAAGAAATCCTCCCCGACGACGGAGAACCTCCTGCGTTATTGCATGGAGACCTTTGGAATGGCAATTTCCTTTGTCTGGAGAATGATGAACCGGCAATAATCGATCCTGCCGTGTATTACGGCCATCGCGAGGCCGATCTCGGCATGACGCTGCTGTTCGGAGGATTCAGCGATCAATTTTACGGCGCGTATAATGAGGAACACCCGCTGAACAAAGGATGGGAACAGCGCATGGAGATCTACAAACTCTATCATCTCATGAACCATCTCAATCTGTTCGGAGAGGGATATTACGGACAGGTGATGAACGTGCTGAAAAACATCGTGCGGTGAGAAATGAGACGGGGGGTAAATAAGGAATTAGGAATTAGGAATTAGGAATTGGGGATTGGTCATTGGTCATTGGTCATTGGTCATTGGTAATTTGTCATTAGTCTTTGGAATTCTGACATCTGTCTTCTGTTTTCTGAAATCTGCCTTGTGATCATTAATCGTTACTCATTACGCATTCATCATTCAGCTATTCCTCTCTATTTCACCACCGCCATTTTCTTTGTCTCAGAAAAATTCCCCGCTGTCATTCGATAGAAATAAGTACCGCTGGCAAGTGCCGTGGCGTCGAATGTAACGGAATGATAACCGGCATCCATCCTGTCATTGACCAATGAACTGATCTCCCTGCCTGCCGCGTCGTGCACGGTGATGACGATGTGTGATTGAACCGGAACCCGATATCCGATCACCGTCATAGGATTGAACGGATTGGGATAATTCTGCTGCAATCCAAATCCTTCGGGCACTGCCTGTCGGTTTTCTGCAACGGTGGTCGGCGTGGCGATCAACGAACGCTCAAATACGCCGTTGCCGTGTGTTACGGCGCGGATCGCCCTGTTGGCGCGGGAGATGCTCAGGTCCATGATCAACGTGGCATCGTACAATCCTTCCGAAAATGAATTCCAATGTGTTCCGTTATCAGACGTGACATAGACGCCGAGATCATTACCGACATACACCATATTCGACAGGTCCGGATCGATCGCTACGGCAGACGCCGGGACGTCGGGAAGATTCGAACCGATATTGGCCCAGGCAGTTCCCCCATTGGTCGTCTTGTACAGATGCGACGTTCCGAAACCGGAACATGTGACATAGGCGATATTCTCATTTTCAGGATGAACAGCGACATCGATCATGTAGCGATCCGGGATCAATCCGGTGATATTCGTCCAGTCCGTTCCGCCGTTTGTGGTTCTGAAGATTTTTCCCCTGGCTGCCACCGGAGCCGTCGTAACATAAACGACATTTGCATTCGACGGCGCGATGGTGATATTCAGGATTGGATTGCCGGGATCGAGCACCGTGTTATTATTCATGGCAACCCATCCACCGCCGCCGGTGGTAGAGCGGAAAATTTTCTCCCTCCCCGCATAGACGATCTTCGGCGACGACGGCGCAAGCGCAAACGGACCGACAAATCCGGTCGAACCACCGGACGGGACGCCGATACCGGACCAATTGAATCCTTTATTAGCAGAGCGAAGCAGATTAAGATTTTGCGAGGAACCGTACAGTGTGTCGTTGCTGGTCGGACTCATGGCGGTCATACATCCGTCCCCGCCGATCACGCGCCGCCATGCGACCGTTCCCTCATAGATCGCCGTTGCGTTGTCCTGCATTCCGCCGATAGCCAATAGTGAATCCGTCCACGACGACGAAAAGCCGTTGTAAAACTGTGTTGTCTGATATCCGCCGTTCCGTCCTTCGAATGTCTCACCGCCGTCGGTGGTGCAGAATACTCCGCCGTCATTTCCGAAATAAATGATATTTGGATCGGATGGATGATAGGCAATTGCATGGTGATCTGCGTGGGAGTACTGCGGCGGACCTTCCGGTTCGCCGGGAATAGTCTCGCCAAAGTACCATGCGGCCCAATCGGATTTTTTAATCAACGTCGTTCCTCCGTCGGTCGATTTCCAGAGATCCACACCGCCGCAGATGATCTTGCTTGAATCGGTCGGATCGACGCCGACAAAATGCGCAAACCAGCCCTGATACACTGCATAATCGGTTGTTGTTACCACAGTCCATGTATCCCCGCCGTCGGTGGTTTTGCAGAGCCACGAACCGCTCGATGCCCCGGCACCGATACTGGCGTACACGATACTGGGATTGGGCGGATAGAGCGCGAGAAGAATTTTTCCGCCGAATGATGCAGGCAATCCTGCGGTCATTTTAAACCATGTTGATCCTGCATCGGTTGAGCGGTAGATTCCTCCGTCGGCACTGTTCAGGTTGCCGTGAGAGGCAAACACGATATTTGTGTCGGACGGATGTAAAACAATGTCTGTTCCCATTAGAATAGGATTAACGAGATTCCACGTGCGGCCGGTGTCGTTCGATCGATAGACGCCTTCACTCGTCACCGCCCAGACGTAACGGATATGCATAGGATGGATTTTCATCGCCTGCACTCCGGTCAACTCGTTGTATTGCCAATCGAGACTTTTCGTCCACGTCGCCCCGCCGTCCGTTGTTTTCAGTATGCCGATGCCGTAACTCCCGCGCGTCGTGCGGACGGTCATTCCGCCGATTGACGAACGGTATCCGTACACCTCGCCCGTACCGATAAACATGAGATTGGAATCGTTCGGCGCTATGGCAATCGCCCCGACCGAAAGCACCGGAAATCCCGTCGGTACATATTCCCAGGCGCTAGCCCCTTTCCCTTCGGTGACGCTTCTCCACAATCCTCCGCTGGCAGAACCGGCGTAGATCGTGGACGGATTCATTGGATTGACGGCGACAGAAATTGTCCTTCCGCCGATATTATGCGGACCGATCTGACGCCACATATCGGATGCCTGTCGTTTTGCTAACCGGTCTCCGCGTTTGGACATCTCAGTGTTAAAGGCGGCATGAAATAATCGGTCGTCAAAATTATCGTTGGGATACGCCCGCTGCGCCGTCCAGAGCTGCAGCGCTTTCATCGCACCCGAGAAACGGAGCGGAGTAGGATCCGGAATGATCAACATGCTGTAGACAAAAAAGAGAATCACCGCGGCAGCGGCGATCGAGATGGAATTTTTTTGATTCATCGTATGAGGTTGATTTTTCGTGTGATCGAGAAATTTCCGGATCTCAATTGCATAAAATAAACACCGGTTGATCGATCGGCTGCGTTCCATTGAACCGAATACACTCCGGGCGGCTTTTCTCCATTCACCAATATTGCTATTTCTCTGCCAAGAAGGTCAAATATTCGCAGGGAGAGAACACGCTTTGTGCCGACGGTATTGGGAACGGAAAACGATATGGTCGTGGAAGGATTAAACGGATTGGGATAATTTTGATGCAGCACAAAATCGGATGGGAGCAATTCGGCAGCACTAGTTACCGACGTAATATTAGGATCATACGAAACAAACCTGATTGCATCGGCACAAACGGCAAATCCGGTCGTGGCATTATTGGATATCGTTACGGCATCATTTGTATCGCCGGCAAATGTGTACGTACCGACCGATGTCCATTTTCCCGAACTCACCGATTGGTCTACGCGTACGGTGTCCGTGCCGTTTTTATGTTTGATCGTAAACGGAGTGTCCTTGCTGTTAATTGAAATATTCGGCCACCACGCCTGCACTTCCAATTGTGCCGCCGGAAGAGTGTATGGTTTAAATGTGATCGAATTATTGCCTGCACCTAACTGCGACAATTTCGCTTTCGTCGTTCCCCAATAACCAAGTGTGGCATTATCGATCCATCCCGTTCCCTGAATGGTGACACCGTTATCTCCGGTATCCATGATCCGTTGAAATGTCGGGATTAACGGAAAGTTCGCTGAATCGATCGGAATCACCGCAAGTATTGACGGAATGGATCTGGTTTCGCTCGGTGTATTGACGACGGCATAGCCGCCGGACGTCTTTGCCCCCATTTGCGTCGATCCGCCCCCGTCGAGATTCATCGCTTCCACGCAGCCGAGATCGATCATGATCTGGGCCAGTTCCGGCAGCGAGACGCCGACACTTGTCCCCCGACCGTCCGCAACGAGCATGATGACGTGATCGTCCGCCGTATATCCCACTGCGGTCCGCGGATCGCCGTTATCCAATCCGACACCCGAGCCGAACATGACTTCTTCGTCGTACGTCACATGGACCTGGCTGTTCTTCACCAGCGTCGGGGCTCCGCCGATGCCGACAAGAATGCTGTCGAAACTTTTTCCGTTTGCCGAGAGTGGAGCCGGTGCCGGTGTGGTTGGTGTGTTTGGCGTCGGAGAAGTGAAACGATAAATATCTTTTGTTGCATTACCGAAGTGGTAAATCCAATCGATAGCATACTTGCGCATGATATTCATACTGAAGAGGCTACGCGTCATGGTATACGCACCGGCAGGTCTGGTAACACCGCCGATATTCTTTTGCACCACAGAATCGGGATACACCACCGCCGAATACGAGGCGCTCCCGCCGAAAAATCCCCCGTTGATCGCCGCTATGGCTCCGACCGACTGTGCGAACGGTACGATGGATTTAATGGAGGAAGAGTAGTACGGGTGGATGGCGATGTTCGGATTTTTTCCGTCCACATCGATGTAATAGACGCGCAAAAACGGTGACGCCCGTTCGCCCTGAAATATTTTTACGCCCGCCGGAAGTTGATATTGTGTGGAGAGATCTGTCCAAACGATCTGTGCAAATGATACCGCTGATAAAATAAATAAAGTGCAAGTATATTTGAACAGCGCAATTTTCATTTTAGCATCATCATTTTCTTTGTTTCAGAGAATCTGCCTGTTCGCAGTTGGTAAAAATATATACCGGACGATAATCGCGATGCATTAAATTCGATTGTGTAACTTCCTGCAGACTGAACATCATTAACCAACATTGATACTTCACGGCCAAGCAGGTCGTACACAGTAAGTGAAATATGATCCTTTACCGGTACACTATACCTGATGACTGTTACCGGATTAAATGGATTAGGATAATTTTGAAGCAAAACAAATTCTTTTGGCGGTTCCGAAATATTATCGACTTTTGTTATGACTCCCACTTTTCCCACCCTTCCTGTGTGTTGCGCCCATATTCCTCCCATTACAGTCCAATATGCAATGATCGCTCCGCCGTTATAATCGGTCATTACAGTTGGACTATATGCTTCACCCGGATTATTTATTACGACATAATTAGTATCCCATTGCATTACGCCATTGCTATCAATTAATTGCGCCATTCCGTTTCCATGATATAGACCAAATTTTTTCTTCCCGTTAAAAATATTAGACGTAGGCTGATTGCGAATGCGAATTCCATCCGGTCCCCATTTAATTCCCTCCTGAGTAATCCATTGTATCCTGGAGGTCGGCAATCCATCGGCTCCAAAAAATGACCAAACCTTAAAAAGGCCATCCACTTGATCAAAAATCCAGGGATTGGCAATGTAGCCGACACTAGGATCCGATGTTTCAGTGGTCATTTTAAATTCAGAATACCATAATGAATCCCAGTTTTGATTCAATCGTGTTATCCCCACTTTAAATCTGTAGATCCCCAGTGAATCATATTCAGATCCAATATTATCGATAGAAAATGCAACCGAATCATTGAACAATAGTATACCGCCTCGAGGAATGTACTCTGGCGGTTGCTCATATTCTCCCGTTAACGGATCTATAAACTTTAGTCCGCTTAGAGTGTAAATTGCAATTCTCGAACCTAACTTGAAAGGTTTATGTGTAATAACCTGATTTTTAATGTTTGAAGAATCGATATCTTTTTCCCACAGTATTTCCCCTTCAAATGAATATCTTCGCAACCAGCTTCTCGCTTTGTTTGTTGGGTTTGGTCCTAAAAAATCAGACTCCTGCATATATAGCAGTATACCCCCCTTACCGTCAAATACACCATTAGTTCCCTTATTACCATTTTCGACTGTGCTTAATCTAATTCCACCTTCAATCCACTTCTTTTGACCGTTCTTATCGATCCATTGCATAAATTGAGAATCATTATAGTATCCATATTGTCCTAATGTCGCACCCCGAAGATCAAACCATATTAATAATACTCCTTCATTACCATCGGGAATCATAAGCGTTCCACCGGAATAGTTCGTCCCGGGTGTATTGAACACCTGTACAGGTTGAGGCCATAATTTATTGCCGTACGGATCCAGCCTCTGCAACCAACGAGAGTCACTTAACGCTCCGCAAATGAGCGATGATCCATCGTTAAATGTTAACATATCTTGATTAAATCCAGGACAGACATATAAAGCACTTTCGGCATATGTAGAGGTTGACCACTGGGCCGGGGATTCCAACGAACAGACTAAAATTGATAATATCAACATAAGGGATTTCATAGAAAATTAGGAATTGATTATCGAATGAGCACCATTTTCTTTGTCTCTACAAAATTACCGGACCGCAATTGATAATAATATATTCCGGAGGATAATTGTGATGCATCGAAATTGACCGAATAATTTCCGGCAGTTCGAACGTTGTTCACCAACGTCGTCACGACACGGCCTAATACATCATATATTCTCAGCGAAACCGCATCATCATTCCTCGCAGTATTTGGAACCGAAAACGAAATTGTAGTGGAAGGATTGAAGGGATTGGGATAATTCTGCCCGAGCCAGAAATTATCTGGTCGGGCGCCGATAAAATTTTCCCGCTTCACCTCCGTCACCGTAACATTCGGGCTCAATTTACGGTTGATTGTCAGCATCACCGCATCAGCGGCAACACTGCGGTATTGTCCCACGCTGTCGTTGCTGATGCGGATCACTTTTTGGCTCCCCTGTTTCAAAAAGACATCCCCGATTTTCATCCAGCCGTTGTTTTTAATGGTAGATTGATCGATCCGCACCCGTGTCGACGTTCCGGACGAATCGAACAGGTCGTACGGGGCACGCTGCGAGCGGATGCTGTTCCACGGTACGAACGCATACACTTTGTACCATCCATCCGCGGGAACCGGCATTGTATATTCGATCCATTTGTCGCCCGACGAATCGGCGGCGATTGAATTTCCCGTGAATCCCTTTACCGCAACATTGATCCATCCGTCCGATTTTGTTACCGACGGATCCGATTCATTCACAATCACACCGGGAGGACGCCAGTTGGCAATCCTGGCGGGGACTTCAGCTTTATTGGGGTAAGCGGTCGATTTGAGAAATTGCGAAAAGGTGGAATTGAGATCTCCGTAATACCACCAAACATTGCCGTACATTCCTCGTGTGCGTGTGGTATTGATCATCTTCATCAATTCCGTCGCGGAGGTCTCGTTGCCGTTCGGTGCAAAAGCCAGAGCAGGATAAATACGGTCCACTTTAGTAATGGGACGAATGGTGTTGGTGAAGATGTAATTTAGATAAGCGTTCAGTGCCGCATCCGTACCGACGTACATTTGCACCTGCACATGATCGACCGAGCCGGTTTCGACCCATTGGAACCAATCCTGTAAATTGTCGTTGTACGACTGGTAACTCGACGAGCTGTAGAATCCCGGTGCATTCGTCACAAAGACATTCGGATTCACCGCTTTAATGGAATCGTACGCCGCCCGCATAAAGTCATTCAGAAAATCCGCCCGGAATCGCATCCACTCTGCGTCGGCGCCGCTTGACGGCGGAGGATTTCCGCCATGCGATGCACGCCAGAGGCTGTCGGTATAGCCGTCGTATCCATATTCATTACCTGAATAACGGATACGATCGAATTCTATGCCGTCGATATCGTATTTCTGTGCAACCTCACGATGGAGTTCAAGAAGAAACTGCCGCACTTCCGGACGCGACGGCGCCATCCAGTAATGTCCGACGGAATTTACTTCCGTACCGTCCAGTTTTTTAGCGACCCATTCCGGATGCACATCGAAAATTTTGCCTTTACCGCTGGTGCCCGGAAAATATCCATTGTATCCACCGACCAATCCGTATTCGAACCATGCTTCTACCGATAATCCCCGGCGATGCCCTTCGGCGATCGCTTCGGCGAGTATGTCCCGTCCCTCGTATGCCGGATCGATGTACATGCCGGTATGTTTGAAGAACGTTTCGCTCGGAAAGAGCGGATATCCCCTGCTCCAGCAATTAATAAGGACGGTGTTAAAGTTATTCGCCGCAAGAGAATCCATGATTGCGGCGATCTGCGCTTTGGTGCCAAGTTCATTCCGCGAAAGCCAGATGCCGCGCAATTCCTCGGCGGACAACGAGAGAGAAAAAAGTGCTACTATTATTATGAGTCGTTTCATAATCACCATATCGATTAATATTCTAGAAAATAACAATTGGACAGAGATCCTAACATATCGGATGTTTTTCAACTTTCCCAACCTTCTGATCGGGATGTTCATAATTATAAGGTAAGGAAAAAGAAGGTGAAATTGATATGAAAAGCGTTACGTCGTTTTTTGCGGGGCGAAACGGATGAATACCGGCAAAAGGATATAATAGAGCGCTGCAGAGATAATCGGAACTGTCAGAAACCATGCGACAATCGCCCGCATATTCGTCCACCAGAGTGAAGAAATTGCGCCGAGCATATCGTTTTGCAACATGCTGAAAATCTGCACAAGATCGAGCGGGATCGGCTGTTGATTGAAAAGTAATTCTCCTAATCGTATAAACGGGATGAAGAGAGCCAATTGCAGAGGATAGGCAAAGTAATTCACCAGTTGAATGGACGGCATATTCAACCGGAACATCAACGCCGCGGCAGTGCACAACAATGTGGTTACGCCGAGCATCGGAAATGTGCCCAATGCCAGTCCGAGCGCTACGCTCAAAGCCAGTTTTTGCGGGGAGAGCCCCTGTTTCAGGAAGTTCAGCAACGGCGTGACGAGCGCGCGATCGAAAAACTTGCCTATTGCCGATTCAGTCCATGTCATAAAGTGTACTACAACGTTCGTGAAAGTTTGCTCGGTATTCAACAGAAAAAAGATATTTCCATCAGTGGTCTTTGGGATTCATTTCATTAAGAATCATATAAAAAAAAAGCACGGACCGAAGTCCGTGCTATGTTTTACCGCCATTAATTCTGTAGAATTTCAGCAAGAGCACCTCCCCTGGCGTCTCTCATTGCTTCACACATATTCATGACGATAACTTACTGATGTCAATCTACATCAATAAGGTCCCCAAGGCAATTTAGAATCCTTTAGTACTCGATTAGAAAGTTCTAAGAAAGTTGGCCGAATTTTGATATGAAATCCGCGAATGGAGAACCATTGGAACAAAGAACGGGAAGTTATTTAGTACGCAGGTTCAGATCAGAACAGGATCATGGAGCCGATGACAATAATGATGAAACCGGCAATATCAAACACGAATCCATGCCGCATCATCTTGGTCAGCGGCACATAGCCCGAACTATACACGATGGCGTTGGTGGGAGTGGAAATGGGAAGCATAAAACCGAGCGACGACGCCATGGTGGCGGCAATAGCCGTTTGTATGCCCGACTGCTGCGCCAGGACGATGACCAGGGGAACGATCATATTGGCGGAGGAAACGTTCGACGTCAATTCGCTGGTGACGGTTGCCAATGCGGAGGCAACGGCGATCAAACCGACACCGTCCGCGGGAATGATGCCGGTCAGTTGCGATCCGAGCATTTCTGCCAATTTTGTCTCGAAAACCATCTGACCTAATGTGATGCCGCCGCCGTAGAGCGACAGCACACCCCAGTCGATCTCCACTGCGCGCGGGAGCGACATTGTGTACTCTCGTTTAGATTTGTTGACAGGAAGAAAAAAGAGCAACACCGCACCGGCAAGAGCGGCAACGCTTTCCGGCACCCGTTTGTTGTATCCGACGGTCACCGGATGAGAATCTCCCAACAGCAGGGCAAAGAATCCGGGAAGAATCCACAACACTACCGTTATGGCGAATGCAAAGAGAGTATTGCGCTCGCCGCGGGAAAGAGCCCCTAATTTATCCCGTTCCCTCCGCAGCAGCACGTCCAGTCCGGCGATGGAGTCCTTCGGAATTCCGCCGATCCAATTGAGGTAAAAGAATAGAAAAAGAAACATCACGATGACAATCGGCAGCGCAAATGTCATCCAGGTGAAAAACGGAATGTGATAACCGAGCTGCCGTTCGATAAATCCGATGCCGATCAGATTAGTCGGCGTGCCGACCGGTGTTGCCAATCCGCCGATGGAGGACCCGAATGCGCACATGAGCATAATGCTTGTCGCATATTTTTCTCTCGACCGGTCTCCTTCCTTGCTGTACAGCATGGAGATAATCGCCAGGCCGATCGGGAACATCATTGCCGTGGTGGCGGTGTTGGAGATCCACATTGAGAGCACCAGACAGACTGCGCCGTAGGCAAACATAATCCTCGACGGACTTCCGCCGACGATCTGTGTTGTAAGAACGACGTATGCAAACCGTTTATCCAGTCCATGATATTGTATCGATCGCGCCAGCACAAACGCACCGATAAAGAGGAACATAATCGGGTCGGCGAACGGCGAAAACGCTTTTGACGGTGTCGCAATGCCGAGCACGATCAATAGGACCGGTACGAGCAATCCCGTAATGTACAACGGCAGCGCTTCGGTCAGCCAGAGAACAACAATAAGTCCGACCAATGCGGCAAGGGAATGCGCCTGGGGCGTCAATAGTTCTGTCGGATACCAATAAATGAGGAAGAAGACGACCGGAGCGATCACCAATCCCGACTTGCGGCGAAAGAGTTCGAAACGTTCTTCCATCCTTGAAATTGTTTCTTTCATATGACTTGGAAAGTAAATGATTCGGAAGGAAAAAGCAACGAGAGGGGAATATTTAGAGCGTATCTTAAAAACTCAAGATTGTCACCCCGAGCGAAGACGAGGGGTGACAATCTTTTTTAGCGCAGTCGAGACGCTGCCATGGAAGCAATCGTTCTGCCGATGCTGATTGATGCGGTTGCCGCCGGAGAGGGAGCGTTCAATACGTGAATCATTCCCTCCGCTTCCTTGATGTAAAAATCATCCAGCAATTTCCCGTCTTTATCCAGCGCCTGTGCCCGCACACCGGATCCGGCCGGCATAACGTCGTTCTCCGTAATTTCGGGAACCAGTTTTTGCAGCGCACGAACAAAGAGTCTCTTACTGAACGATCGGCGGAATTCTTCAATCCCCATACGGTATTGCTGCCGCGCCATCTTCCAGAATCCGGGAAACAATGCCATTGCGGAGAGATCGGAAAGAGAAATGTCTTTTTTCAAATATCCCTCTTTTTTCATCGCCAGTACCGCATTGGGACCCGCTTCCACTCCGCCGCGGATCATACGGGTAAAATGAACGCCGAGAAAGGGATACCGGGGATCGGGAACGGGATAGACGAGATTTTTCACAAGATATTCTTTTTCTTTCCGTAATGCATAATACTCTCCGCGGAACGGAATAATCCGGATATCCACATCGATGCCGCACATCCGGGCGATGTCGTCACAATGCAAACCGCCGCAATTCACCAAAAACCGGGCGCGGATTTCTCCGCTTGTGGTTTCGACGACAAAATATCCGTCACTTTTTACCAGCCGGATGAATCTGGCGCCTGTACGGATTTCTCCCCCTGCGTCGCGAATCTCCCGTGCATAGGAACGGACAACATCGGGATAATGAACGATACCGGTATGCGGAACATACAATCCTGCCACGCCCGACACATGCGGTTCACGCTCGCGGAGTTCGTTCTGATGAAGCCTGACAATTCCCGTAAGTCCGTTCGCCAATCCCCGTTCATACAGATTATTGAGCCGTTCGATTTCACCGGAATCCGCGGCGACGACGATTTTGCCGCATCGTTCATACGGGATGCCGTGTGTATCGCAATACCGGTACATCAATTCGCGTCCCTCGGTGCAGGTGGCAGCTTTATGCGAACCGGGTTTATAATAGAGTCCGGAATGGATGACGCCGCTATTGTGGCCGGTTTGATGGAAGGCGAGTTCCTTCTCCGCTTCAAGCAGGCAGACGGAAAGTGAATGATGCTGAACGAGTGAGAGGGCCGTTGACGTACCGACGATCCCGCCTCCGATGACGGCAACGTCATAGGGTGGATGGTGTGACATCAGTTTTCTTTGGTGATGGCTTCGTAGTATTTTCGGATGAGTTCGATGTATTCTTTTGTATAGCCGGATTCCATAGCCCGCTGCAGATCGCGGCGGAACTGTTCACCCTGCGGTCGGACAGAGAGCTGCGAGGGACGCTGCAAATACCGGTTTGTACCGGCGGTAGCGCGGCGGCGCTGTTCGTAATCCCGCTCGCGCATGGAGCGCTGCGCCTGCAACAGACGAGAGAGAATACGTTCCTGCTGCCGTGTTGTCGTTTCATTGACGTCGTTCTGACGCAATTGCTCCACTACTTCCTTCATTTCATCGGTGATCTTGCTCAGGTCACCCAATACGCGGTCCCGCTCGGGCGTACCTTGGGATTCTTTCTGCAACTGTTCGAGCGATTTGCGGACCGCTTCCTGCTGACGAGCGAGCCTGCCCATTTCCTGCAACTGCTGTTGCGACATTCCCTGCTGCTTGCCGATCTGTTCGGTCTGCATGTTAATGTTTTGCTGCTGCATAGCCATGGAGCGAAGCTGCTGCATCAAGGAACCGCCTCCTCCCTGACCTCCCTGCTGCTGCAAGGATTGCATTGCACCCTGGACGAGAGAGGCAGCTTTGTTCAGCGAAGCCATCGCCTCTCCCTGCGAAGCACTGGTCGTCTGGCCGTTCCTTTGTTCAATCGATGCCATCGACTGCTGCATTTGTCCCATCGCGCGGCCGATCTGTTTGCCCATCTCCGGCGTAACGGAAAACGACCGTTGTGCGAGATCGGCAAGCGCATTGGCGACATTGTTCATGTCCCCTTGCAGACCCTGCTGTTCCTGCGCCATGTCGCGGAATTGCTGCGAGTTCGGATCGAGCGTTTTGGAGCGGTTCTTCAGTAGTTCCTGCTTTTGGGAGATCTGGAGCAAATCCTGCATCGCCCGCTGCAGATCGTTCATCGTCTGCTGCATCTGATTATTGAGCATCTGTTCCTGCATCTCGGCAATCTGGTCGGACATTTCCTGCATGCCGCCGGCAGCCTGCTGCTGCGCGGTCATCGCTTGCTCCGCCTGCATCGACCGGAGACTCTTCGCGCTCTTTTGAATTGCATCGCGCATTTCCTTATTCTGCGCCGCATCCTGAGCCTCGTCCAATTTGTCGAGCGGCATCTCCTTCGGAAATTCCTCCATTTGCTTTCGCACTTCGTCCATCGCTTTTTTCATCTGCTCGAGTTGCTTCCCGATCTCTTCCTGTTTTTTCGCCAGGTCCGCAGCTTTTTGCGAATCGTCCGATTGAAGTTTTTCAGTCTCCTTGGTGATCTCGTCCTGTTGCTGCTGCATCTCTTTCGCCCGTTTCACCAGCTCGTCTACTTTTTGCTCCACCTGGATCCGCTTCAGCAGTTTCAATGTGCGGTCGATGCTGCTGCGGAACTGTTCCTCGGAGAATTGCACTTGCTGCATTGCTTCGCGCATCTGATCGGGAGAAACATTCTGCATTGCCTGCTGCATTCGCTTCATCGCTTCCAGGAACTCGGGCGAATTCAGTTCCTGCAGGGTTTTTTGCAGTTCCATATATTTTTCCAGCGTTTCGGGAGAAAGGGTGTTGTTGCGCTGCAGATCCTGCGTCATTTCATCCACTGTGCGCTGCACATCCTCGATCTTTTTTTGGATCTCCTGATGTTTCTTCGCAATATCCTGCGCCTTCGTGTCCTTCTGCCAATCCATCTGCTGCGTCCGTTTCATTTCCCGTGCGAGATCTTCAATTTCTTTCTTCAGTTCTTCCGCTTCGCGCTGTGCGGATTCCAACGTTGTAAACAGTTCATTATGTTCCTTGTCGGCATCCGCAAAGACTTCTTCCAGCGACGGAAGCCGGATGAGAAACGTCTGGCTTTTGGTGGATTTCGGGCCGTTGATCACATCGTTGTCGTACGCCTCCACGAAGTATTCGACCACATCTTCGGGAACGAGCCCGAGCAGCGACAAATCCCAGTCATATTGAACGATATTGTGCGTCGAATGCAGCGTATCAAAGGGAAGGATGATGCCGTAATTTTTTTCCTGCTGCGCCAAACGGGAATGCACCAGACGGAACGCCAGCTCCATTTTGCTGATTCCGAAGTCGTCGCCGATGTTCATCTCTACCGGAAGTTGCATTGCCCTGGTCACATCGACGTTTCGTGCCGGCGAGAGAATTTCCACCGTCGGATAAGCGTCCGGAAGGATGTCAATTTTATATTCGATAGCCGACGATGAGGCGATACCCTGTGCATCGACAAGTTCTATGGTATATGCCGTCGGATACCGTACTGTGAATGCCGCAAAATAAAATCCTTCTTTCCTGACGAACGGTATGGCATTCCCGTCCCGAAAGACCACCGTCGCATCCTTTATCTCCTTGCTTGTCGTGATGTTCACATACGCACGCGTACCGGCAAGCGCGAGGATGTCCCCGATGTTCTCGCCGAGATACTGACTGGGCAACCGTGTGTAGGCAGGGGGATTCAGCGTAACGGAGAGTGCACGGACAAACGGCCGGTCGGAAACGGTGATCGTGTAACGGTCCGTCGCGACGTCCTGCGCCGAGAGCGAATACTGCAGCGAATTTTTTACCGAAGGAAAATCATACCGGAAGCGTCCGGAAGAATCCGGCTGCAACGTCACGCGCCGGTCGACCTCAATCCCCTCCTCTGCAAACGACAGGACGAGTTCCTTCGGCAGCGGAAGTCCGGAGAACAGTTCGTTCGGTATGACTGCGGCTGTCACCGAGACGTTTTCTCCCTTGACGATCTCAATTGATCCCGGCTCCACGGAAATGAGGAACGGCTGTTGTGTTTCATACGCAATGTCATGATTCCACAACCGGGAGGCCGCATCGGCAAATGGTGTGGAAGGAATGACAGTCACTACGGCGACGACGATAGAAATTGCACCGATGGTCCGTAGGGCAGTCTTTATACCTGCAAATGAGATGGCTCCGCCGAATCCGATATGCGATGTTGTCCGTTGAAAATGCTCAAGGGACATTTCGATCAATTCCGGCGACGCGCTCATATCGCCGCTGTTCATCATGTCTGCAAGATCCAGCGCATTCTCCAACCGGTCGCCGATCTTCTCGAACTTTGCGCCGATCATCCGCGCAATTTCTTCATCGGAATGTTTGGGCAGTATTCCCAGAAAACGGAGTAACGGTTTTCCCGTCAACGCAATCGCAATTACAGCGGATATTCCCCAATATGCATAGAAGATTACCGTACGGACCTGTCCGCCGAACTGCGCAATCGATTCGATCAGCACCAGCATCGCTCCCAACAATGCGATGATGGAATATGCCGTGATGCTCTTCTGCAGCAATTCCTGCTTATACCATCGCCGGCGCGTCTCGTTGATGCGGGCGCGAATCTGAAGGATGATATGTTCTGTTTCTTTTCTCACTCTGTTATTGTGTCAGTGCCCATACAAGAATATTTGTTCCGAACCGCAACGCCTCTTCCCGTTTTTCGCGAGGAGTCGCATGGACATCGGCGTCCGCCCATCCGTCGCTGGGATTTGATTCATACGTATAATAGACGACCAGCCGCCCCTTATGGAAAATGCCGAATCCCTGCGGCGGCTTGTTGTCGTGTTCGTGAGTCTTCGGGACTCCGTTTGAAAATTGAAAGAGACATGAATACAAACCGTAATCGAAGGGAATCTCTTCCAATTCATGCTCGGGAAACACTTTCCGTATTTCGCGGCGAAATGCCTTATCCATTCCGTAATCGTCGTCGGCATACATGAAACCGCCGTTTTCAAGATACAGGCGGAGCCGGCGTACCTCCTGATCCGAAAAACTGATGTTGCCGTGTCCGGTAATGAATATAACAGGATATGAGTAGAAATTATCGTTAGAAATTTCTATGAATTCATATTTCGGGTCCGTATCGATACCAGCATTTGCCCTGGCAAATGTCAATAGATTGACTTCGGCGGAGGGATCGTTATACCAATCCCCGCCCCCCGCATACTTCAACCGGGCAATTTTGAATTGAGAATCGAACCGTTTGGTTTGTGAAGGGAGCACCTGCAGCGCCAGCAGTACAATGAAGAGAACTATCCCCGTTTTCATGCTGATAAAGTACAGAAATCGTGAAGGAATGGCAACGAATCCCCGTGAAAAGTGGACGAAAAATACGATCAATTCTTATGTTTTTGCATCATCCGCACGAATTTGGAAAAGAGATAATCGCTGTCGTGCGGGCCGGGGGAGGCTTCGGGATGATATTGAACGCAAAAGGCCGGGTGATGTTTGTGTTCGAATCCTTCCACGGTTTTGTCGTTCAGATTAATATGTGTCAGTTCCACCTGTGATTGGTCTATCGTCTCCCAATCGACTGCAAAGCCATGATTTTGGGATGTAATTTCTATCTCACCGTTGACAAGATTCTTTACCGGATGGTTGGCGCCGCGATGTCCGAATTTTAATTTGAACGTCTTTCCGCCGAGCGCCAATCCAAGCAATTGATGGCCGAGACAGATGCCAAAGATCGGTTTTTTACCGATCAGTTTTTTAATATTCAGGACCGCGTATTTTACCGCGTCGGGATCGCCGGGGCCGTTGGAAAGAAAGATGCCGTCGGGATTCATGGCCAGCACCTGTTCGGCGGAATACGATGCCGGAACAACGGTCAGGTCGCAGCCGTAACTGGCCAATCGGCGTAGGATGTTTTGTTTCACGCCGTAATCGAACACCACAACTTTGAATCGTCCGTCGTTCTTCTCTCCGTTTTTCGTCGCCAGTGCGTACGGAGTTTTATCGACTGCGTTCCAATGAAATTCTTTTTTCGTCGTCACTTCTTTTGCAAGATCCAGGCCGGTCATTTCCGGCGAACGTTTCGCCTTTGCCACCAGCGATGCGTCGTCGAGATCGGTTGTCGAGAGAATTCCGCGCATGGCACCCTGCGTGCGGAGCATCTTGGTGAGCATCCGCGTGTCGATTCCCTGTATGGCGATAATGTGATGCTGGCGCAGCCATTCGCCGAGAGACATATTTGCGCGCCAGTTGCTGTGGAAGTCGAAATATTCTTTCACAATAAATCCGCTCACCTGCGGCTTCTTCGATTCGACATCGTCGGAGTTGACGCCGTAATTGCCGATCTGCGTGTACGTCATGGTGACGATCTGCCCGGCGTACGAAGGATCGGTCAGGATCTCCTGATACCCGGTAATACTCGTGTTGAAACAGACCTCTCCCGTAATCTCCCCTTCCGCTCCGAAATTCTCTCCGGTGAAGACGGTGCCGTTTTCAAGTGCTAACTTTGCGATCATTGAATGCTGTACGATGGTGAGTAATTTTCTGCCACTAAAATACACAAAACTGACCGTAACTAAAACAGATTTTTCACCAACCTGCCGGAATGGAGTGTGATTTTTGCCATTTGTTTCTTCGAAAGTTTTTGATATTTTTCGACGCTTTAATACCGGCTAAAATCATTATCCCCCTAGACACTCTATGACAACCATACTTCTTCTCACGGCCTCCAATATTTTTATGACGTTTGCTTGGTACGGACATCTGAAATACACCGATGTGCCTCTCTGGAAAGTTATCGGCATCAGCTGGGGAATTGCCTTTGCTGAGTACTGCCTGATGGTCCCGGCGAACCGGATCGGTTACGGACAGTTCTCGGCAGCGCAATTAAAGACGATCCAGGAGATTATTACTTTGGTGATTTTTGTCTTCTTTTCTGTCTTCTATCTCAAAGAGACATTTCGCTGGAACCATTTGGTGGGATTTTCATTCATTATTGCTGCTGCATTTTTTATATTCAAAAAGTGGTAGTGAATTACCGCTCAATATTCAGTTCACCGATATCCCCCCTCCATACACCGAAAAACGGATAACTATTTCCAATAGTATCGGTAAATTCTTGCTGTTCTATTGATCTTTCAAAGTCGCTGATTGATCAAAATTCCACCTAAAAGATATTATTAAAAATTCTTGTAAATAAGACGAAACAATCTTATATTGGAAACCGTAGAAACCAAATTGGTTTCCTACGATAAATAAAAGACAAAAACGTCTACAATGCAGGAATACTGCATTTTTTTAGGGAACAAGGGAAACCGGAAAAACGTTGTGCGTTTCCGGAACAACAATAGAGGACAGGATGTCGGACACTGAATTAAAAGCCAGAATATTAGAATCCGCACGGGCGTATTTCTTCGAGCACGGATTCAGCAAATCGACCATGGAAGAATTTGCCAATTCCATGGGGATGAGCAAGAAAACCATTTACAAATTTTTTCCCGGCAAAGAAGACCTTGTCCGGGATATCACCCGCGAAAAGCTGCAATCGGTTCATCAGGGATGTCTTGATTGTCAATTCGACAAATCGATCGACTTTATGCAGAGAGTCAGGAACGTCACCAGTTTCATTTCCAATGAAATGCGGACGATGAAACCGCAGTTCTATATCGACCTGCAGCGGACGATGCCAGACCTCTGGAAAGAGGTGGACGAATTCCGCTCGCAGAGGATCTATGAGGATTTTTCTGCCATGATCCGCGAAGGAGTCGAGATCGGCGTGTTCCGTAAGGACATCAATGTCGACGTGCTCGTGCTGATGTACGGCAATGCGATGCAGACGGTGATCAATCCCGATACGCTGTCGAAACTGCCGCTCAATGCATCGCAGGCATACGACGCCATTGTCGACATCATATTCGGCGGAGTCTTTACGCAAAACGCAAAAGAAAAATACGTTACACAGACAAAAGAAATTGAACATACCCAGGAGACAGTATAATGAATCGCACACTTTTAATTATAATATTTACGGTACTGACCACGGCGGTCATTCTTTCGCAGAACACGATGACGCTGACGGTCGAGCAGGCGGTGCAAATCGGGCTGGAAAACAGCAAGGCACTTCGTACATCGCAATTTAAAGTCACCGCCGCCGAAGCAAAGGCGAACGAAACGGGAACGCTTGGACTTCCGTCGCTGAAATTCCAGGGATCATATACCCGGTTGAGCGATGTGCCTCCCAGCGCATTCGAGAATCCGATTAATCCCGCACTCCCGCCGATCGTGATCGCTCCGGCAATTATGAACAACTACGGATTGAAGGCGACGTTGCAGCAGCCGCTCTTTACCGGCGGAAAAATCTCCGGTGCGGAAGATGCGTCGGAATACCTAGCCGAAGCGAGCAAACAGGATTATAACAAGGACAAAGCAGATGTGATCTACAATATCAAATTATGGTATTGGAATCTCTACCGGGCAAACGAAGCCAAAAAGTTCGTCGATGAAAACGTGCAGCAGATCCAATCGCATGTTACCGACGCGGAGAATTTGCTGAAGCAGGGAATGTTGACGTCGAACGATGTGTTGAAAGTACAAGTGCAGCTCTCCGATGCAAAGGTCCGGCAGATCGACGCAAAGAATAATGTTCAGTTATCGATGATCCAATTGAACAATACACTTGGATTGCCGCTGTCTACAATAATCGAAATTGCAACACCGCTGGAATCGATGATCGTCGACAAGGCGGAAATCACCACGTTGGTGAAAAAAGCCTTGGAAAACCGTCCCGATCTTATCGCCATGAAAGCACGCGTGAATGCAAGTGAATCGGCTCTCTCCTCCGCCCGCGGCGGATGGTGGCCGCAGGTGTTTCTGGTCGGCAACTATAACTACCTGCGCCCGAATCAACGGATATTCCCCGCCGAAGATGTCTTTAAAGATACATGGGATGTGACATTGTCGGTGTCGATCGATATTTGGAACTGGAATCAGACGGGTCACCAGACTACCCAGGCACAAGCCCAGGTGGCACAATCCGAAGAGGGATTTTCCATGATGCGCGATTTTGCCGAACTCGAAGTGACCCAGAATTACCTGAATGTGCAGCAGGCAAAAGAGCGGCTGGCCGTATCGGAACAGGGAGTGGAACAGGCGGAGGAAAGCTACCGTGTCATGAACGAACGCTTCAAAAAAGGACTGGTTGCGAATTCCGATCTCCTTGATGCGGAAGGGGCGTTGTTACAGGCGAAACTCAATCGAACACAGTCACAGGTGGACGTGATCCTGGCGGCAGCCCGCCTGGCCAAATCCATCGGCGAATAACAGAAACAGAAATTATCATTCACTCAATTAGTAGAAGGAAGAATACAATGAAACGTTTTACAGTCATCAGCACACTGGTTGTGGGAGTCGGAGTTGTTGCGGCAATTTTGATGACCTCCAAAGCAGAATCCAATGCACAGCCGGGCAACACCATCGCCACGGCATATTCCGTTTCGGTCGTGACCGCGCAGACGCAAAATATTTCCGAAAACATCTCCCTTGTAGGGACGATCAACGCCAATTACGATGTGGTGATCATGTCGGAAACAAGCGGCCGCGTCGTAAAAGTAAACGCCGAGGTGGGCGAATTCAAACAGGCCGGTTCCGTGCTGGTCGAAGTCGACGACGAGTTGAAAGAGGCAGCATACAAAGCCGCGACTATGAACTATGAAAAGGTAAAAAAGGACCTGGAGCGGTTTGAATCGCTCTATAAAGAGGGATCGGTGTCGGAATCGCAGATTGAACAATCGCGGTGGAATTTCCAGAATGCCGAGGCACAATTTATCGTCGCCCGACGTCAATACCGCGATACCAAGATTACCACGCCGATTTCCGGTATCGTCACCGCCCGTCCGGTTAACATCGGTTCGATGCTGCAAGGTGCACCGCAGCCATCTGTAGTGGCAAACGTGGTGGATATCTCCAAACTGAAAGTGAAAATCAACGTCTCCGAGAAAGATGTCTTCAAACTGAAGATCGGCGATGCTGTTGACGTCACCACGGATGTCTATCCCGGAGAGTCGTTCGAAGGACGCATCTCGACAATCTCGGCAAAAGGGGACGAACTCCATACGTATCCCGTTGAAGTCATGCTCAGCAATAGCACCAAAACTCCGCTGAAAGCCGGTATGTTCGGTACTGTCTCATTTACGGCAAAGAACAGCGAGAACAATATCGTCATACCGCGCGAAGCAATCGTCGGCAGTATTAAGGATGCCAAAGTGTATGTCGTGGAAAATTCCGTCGCCAAGACCCGTTCCATCGTCACCGGCAAGGAACTCGGAACCAGCATTGAAGTGCTCAGCGGCATCCGCCCCGGCGAGGTCGTCGTGGTCAACGGACAAAACAATTTAAAAGACAATGTCGCCGTCACGGTGCGAAAGTAACGAAAGGAAGCAGGAGATTTTTTTATGACCATTACAGAATTATCGATAAAACGCCCTTCCATCGTTGTCGTGATCTTCTCGGTGCTGGGAGTGCTCGGGCTGTTCAGTTATTCGCTGTTGAATTATGAACTGCTGCCAAAAATGTCCCCGCCGGTCATCACCATCTCGACCATCTATCCCGGCGCTTCACCGTACGAAGTGGAGAACAATGTTACCAAGACCATCGAAGATGCGGTTTCCGGTCTTGATAAGATCGATGCAATCCGGTCGACGTCATTCGAAGGAATGTCGCTGATCATCGTCGAATTCAAGCAATCCGCCAAAACGGATATTGTGCTGCAGGACGCTTCCCGCAAAGTCGGCGAAATTGTTGCCACGCTGCCGGCCGGAGCAAAACAGCCGACGCTGTCGAAGATCGCCATCGACGAGATACCGGTGCTGCGGATGGGAGTCACCAGCGAGATGGATTCGCGGGAATTCTTCCAGTTCATGAAAGACCGCGTGCAGCCCCGTATTTCCAAAGTACCCGGCGTTGCACAGGTGTTGCTGAGCGGCGGCGAAGAACGGGAGATCAAAGTAAATCTGGATGCCAATAAACTCCGGACGTACGGACTGTCTCTTTTACAGGTGACGCAAGGAATCAAGAATGCGAATCTGGATTTCCCCACCGGAAAAATCAAGGATTCCGACGGACAGTTCATTGTTCGTGTTGCGGGAAAATTCTCATCGATTGAAGACTTGCGCAATCTTGTCGTCGCACGGTCCCGTCAAGGAGGCGATGTCCGTCTCGGTGATGTGGCAGAAGTGCAGGACGGGGTGAAAGACTATACTCAATTGAACAGGGTGAACGGTGTTTCATCGGTCGGTATCCAACTCTTAAAACAGACCGACGCCAACGCCGTGAACGTCAGCGCATTGGTGCGGGCGGAACTCATTAAAATACAGAATGAATTCAAGGAACAGGGAATTCTCTTTGATATTGCACAGGACAGCTCGACGTTTACGCTTGAGGCCGCCAATGCCGTTAAATTCGACCTCTTTCTCGCCATCGTGATGGTGGCTATCGTGATGCTGTTGTTTCTACACAGTTTCCGAAATTCGCTGATCGTGCTGATCGCCATTCCGTCGTCGATCATCTCTACGTTCCTCTTCATGTATGCGATGGGATTCACACTGAACCTGATGACGCTCCTCGGACTGTCGCTGGTGATCGGAATCCTTGTCGATGATTCGATTGTAGTGCTGGAAAATATCTATCACCACCTCGAAAAAGGAGAAGAACAACGTGCAGCCGCGCTTCGCGGGCGGAATGAGATCGGCTTCGCCGCGCTCTCTATCACACTGGTGGACGTGGTGGTGTTTCTTCCTCTCTCCCTTGTCGGCGGTATCGTCGGCAACATCATGCGCGAGTTCGCACTGGTCATCGTCGGCTCCACATTGATGAGTCTCTTTGTATCCTTCACTATCACGCCGCTGCTGGCATCGCGGTTCGCGAAAGTGGAGCGTTTGACGGACAGAACATTGCTCGGCCGGTTTGCTCTCGGATTTGAAAAACAGTACCACCGGTTCCAGGAACATTACCTGCGTTTATTGCGATGGTCGTTGGGGCATAAACGCTGGGTCGGATTCACTGCCATCGTTCTCTTTTTCGGTTCGTTTACGCTCCCGGCATTGGGATTGATCGGCGTGGAGTTCTTTGCTCAAACCGACCGCGGCGAGTTCAGCGTTACCGTCGAACTTCCTCCCGGCGCAAACATCGAACAGACCAACCAGGCGTCGCTCGATGTGGAACGGATACTCGCACAGATGCCGGAAGTGAAAAAAGTATTTACCACCGTCGGCGTCTCTGCGGACGGGTTCATCGGCACGTCCAGCAACAACGTCGTTCAATTGAACGTGGCACTCGTGCCGAAGACCCAGAGGAAAAAATCGACCACACAGGTGGGGATCGATATCAAGGAAAAAATCCATGAAATCCCGGGATTAAAAGTGTACGTCAGTCCGATCGGACTGTTTGGTGCGGCAGACCAGGCGCCGATTCAGATCGCAGTCACCGGAACGCAGATGGAGAAGGTGCAGATGGGTGCGGAAATAGTGAAAAACACACTCGAAAGTGTCGACGGAACTGCCGACGTGCGTCTTTCGTCAGAATCGGGAAAGCCGGAAATGCAGATTGATATTGACCGTGCCAAGATGGCGCAGCTCGGATTGTCGGTCGCCGAAGTCGGCGCCGCGCTCCGTATCGCGCTTGCGGGAGACGATGAGTCGAAATTCCGCGACGGCAACAACGAATACGACATCCGCATCCGTCTGGATGAATTCGACCGTTCGCAAACGAACGATCTCGGAGGGATCTCGTTCATGAACAACCGCGGACAGCAGATTGAATTAAAGCAATTCGCGGATATCTATCAATCCGCCGGCCCGACAAAACTGCAGCGGCAGGACCGCATCAGCGTGCTGTATGTGAATTCACAGGCGGTTGAACGTCCCTCCGGCACGATCGTGCAGGATTTCCGGAAAGAACTTGCCAAAACAACACTGCCGGACGGCGTCTCGCTTGTCTATCTCGGACAGGAAAAGAACCAATCGGACGGATTCGGAAGCATGGGACTTGCGATGCTCGCGGGCATCCTGTTCGTCTATCTGATTATGGTGGCTTTGTATGATTCATATGTCTATCCGTTCGTGGTGCTCTTCTCGATTCCGATGGCAATCATCGGGGCATTCGGCGCTCTGGCAATTACCGGAAAGGCGCTGAGCATTTTTTCGATGCTCGGGTTTATCATGTTGATCGGACTGGTTGCAAAGAATGCAATCCTGCTGGTCGATCGTACCAATCAAATGAAACTGGAGAACGGCCTGTCGACGTACGAGGCGTTGATGGAAGCGGGACAATCGCGGCTCCGTCCCATTCTGATGACAACGCTGACCATGATCTTCGGCATGCTCCCCATCGCGCTCTCCCAATCCGCAGGCGGTGAATGGAAGACGGGACTTGCATGGGTATTGGTGGGCGGATTAACCAGTTCAATGTTTCTGACATTGCTGTTGGTTCCGGTCGTCTATATGAAAGTGGATGATTGGAAAACACGCATACCGGCATTCTTTAAAAAACCGTCCGGCTTGTTCGCCCGGTTTAAAAAACAAAACAGATTCGCAAACGGAGTCCCGGTCAACGGGGAATTTATCAACAACTAAATCCGGTACTTAAGTCACTAATCTACAGGAGGTTGTCATGTTAATTACCACAACGAACACGGTCGAAGGGAAAAAAATACAGAAGTATTACGGCCTCGTCAGCGGCGAAGCGATCCTCGGAGCGAATATCTTCAAGGATTTCTTTGCCGGCATCCGCGATATCGTCGGCGGACGGTCCGCAGCGTACGAGCAGGAACTGCGCAAAGCAAAGGATATTGCGTTGGATGAGATGCAGCAGCAGGCTCGTTCCATGGGAGCAAACGCCGTCATCGGCGTCGATCTCGATTATGAGACCGTCGGCAGCGGTTCCATGCTGATGGTCAGCGCCAGCGGCACTGCAGTGACAATCGAATAATTTTCGATCGAATATCTGTACATTTATCAAAGCCATTTTCCGCATTGCGTGAAAATGGCTTTTTTTTCGTACGCCACATCACACACCCACCGGTCCATAGTGCGGTTCTCTGAATGTTTGGCTATATTTTTATGAGACACACACTATCATCAGGCAAATACCACTATGAAGAATATCATTTTTCTCATCCTTATCGCCGTCTCTTTTTCTGCGGCTCAGGAACAATTCAAATCATCCCATCAGCAGGACTGGGAGTTTTACCGCGATAATCCTCAACGTATTGGAACAACCGTCGTTACTCCTTCCCTTTCAAAACGGGGTGATCTAGCGAAAGTGCAGGAGATGGAAAAAGTTGTATACGGATTCCACCCGTACTGGCAGAACGGCTCGGAATCGAATTATTATTTCAGCATGTTGACGCATGTAGCGTATTTCAGTGCGGACATTAATGCCACGACCGGCGGGTTTAGCACCACGAACAGTTGGGCAAGCGCCAATGTCGTCACTCTGGCGAAACAATACGGTGTGAAGGTGCATCTCTGTCTGACGCTCTTTGCGAATCATTCGACGTTGCTTTCCAGCACAGCAGCCAAAAACGCTTTAATCCAAAATACGCTGACGCAGTTGGCGGTTAGAAATGCCGACGGAGTCAACATCGATTTCGAAGCGGTGTCGTCGACGCTGCGGGACAGCTTTCGGGGATTTATGCGTCAGTTCGGAGATTCGCTGAAGGCGCGCGGGTATGAATTCGTTATCGAACTTCCTGCGGTAGATTGGTCCTCGATCTCGGACGG
Organism: uncultured Chitinophagaceae bacterium; assembly: GCA_964371615.1. Classification (GTDB taxonomy): domain Bacteria; phylum Bacteroidota; class Ignavibacteria; order UBA10030; family UBA8401; genus SpSt-333. The sequence goes on along the minus strand of CAYJMS010000001.1, from coordinate 353,779 downwards.
TATTGGTGTTTTTGACGCTACGTTCTTTGCAGCATTGAATCCCGTTACCGATTATTACTTTTGCATGCTGTACGATTATTGGTGGTCCGGCAGCGCCACGGCGGGGCCGAACTCTCCTCTTCTGGCGTCGAACAACACATCCATCCGCCACGTGCTGCGCAGCGTTGACCGGTATCTCACCACCGGCTGTCCTGCAAATAAATTCATTGCAGGTTTCCCGAGTTACGGAAGAGATTGGAGAGTAAAAAGCACCGCACTTCTTGCCGACACACTCGGGAGCAGTCCGAGTGTATCACGGACGTTTTCTGTTGTAAAGAATAATTACATCGACACGATACCCGCAAACAGACAATACTGGAGCGCCACGTACAACACCCGCTATTATAATTATGTCAGCGACGGTAACTGGCGGCAAACCTGGTATGACGATTCCACCAGCTGGGGAATGAAGTTCGATTCCATTAAAGTAAAAAATGTGGCGGGAACGGGTATGTGGGCGCTCGGGTACGACGGTGCAGAAACCGATCTTTGGGGAGCATTGAAATATGCTTTTGCATCTTCACCGCCGGCGGCATTGACGTCCATCGACAATTTTGAAACCGGCACCGGACATTTTCAGCATCAACCGACGTACAGCGGAACGACGTCGGGAATTTCAGCCGCCTCAACCTCCGCACGATCGAACGATAACGCTCACAACGGCTGGGCATCGCTGCAGCTGGTGCTGAAGGACGATCCCGCCGGTTCAGTCGATTGGACCGTGCGTCATGTTTCCGGCGGCGGGACCCCGGCAAACAACACGACATTTCAGACGACGGGATATCTCGGTTTCTGGCTTAAGAGTTCAACGACTCCTGTCGGCGCCGAGGTATCGATCTCCGTCGACGACGGAGCGGGCGGCACGCTGATTTCGTCCCGATTGCCGATGCACAACGACGGAGATTGGCATTTGTACGAATGGAATCTTTCTGCTACATCATGGACGATACTGGCAGGAACGGACACGATACTCGACGGTCCGACGGCAACGCTCGATGCGCTGATGTTGTATGCTCCCAATGCATCGCCCGACTGGACGATAAATATCGACGATGTCAGTCATAATCTCTCCGGACCGTTACCGGTGGACTTCGATCGCAGAAATCCCGGCAGTTTGCATCCTAACAAATTAATACTCGGTCAAAATTTTCCTAATCCTTTTAATCCGGTGACGACGATTCAGTTCTCCGTTCCGGACAACATGCGGAATGAAACAATTTCTCTCACGGTGCATGATATTCTGGGTAGAGTCGTGACGACGTTGGTCAACGAAAAATTGGAAGCGGGCGTTCATTCAATTCAATGGAATGCCGCCGGACACGGGAGCGGAGTCTATTTTTATACGGTGCGTGCGGGAGAGTATGCGGAGACGAAGAAACTGTTATTAATGAAATAGCCTGTCGGAACAACGTGTCAGGCCCGAAAGCCTGACACGATTTCTTTGAATTACTCTTTTTTTCCGCCGATTTTGCGGGGAGTGTCGATCGAGGCGATCTCGTTCAGCAGATCCCGTTTTGTAAATCCCGATTTTTTCATCAGGCTCACGACAAAACCCTCGAGTTGTTCCCTCGTCTCGTCGTCAATCTCCATGGAAGTCATGATCATCACCGGAATGGTATATGTCGCGGGATTATGCTTTAATTGATAGGCGACGTTGAAGCCCGACAGTTCCGGCATCACCAAATCGAGAATGATCAGATCCGGTTTTTCCCGTTCCGCCAGCATCAATCCCTCTTTGCCGTTGTGCGCCTTCACCACCGTGCATCCTTCGGATTCCAGGATGACCTGCACCAGATCGGTTACCGATTTATCGTCATCGATTACCAGAATCTTTGCCGACCGCTGAGCGGCGGATCTTTCCACCTTCTTAATTGCCGCAATGAGTTCCTCTTTTTGCACCGGCTTGACGAAATATTCCACAGCGCCAAGCCCGAATCCGACATTCCGTTCATCCACCATCGAAACGATGATGACAGGGATGTCCTTGCACAGCGGATGTTCCTTCAATTCGCGCAGCACCTGCCATCCGTCCTTTACCGGAATCAGGATATCGAGCGTGATCACGTCCGGTTTCCACAGTTTTGCCTTCTCCAGCGCATCCACGCCGTTAACGGCTATTTCGGTAACGTAACCGGCTTCCGTCAGATAGGTATGGAGCAGCGTTCGCGCATGCGGTTTATCTTCGACAATCAGTACGCGTTTTTGACGCGATCCGTCGGTGACTTCGGAGATCTTTCGCAGCATTTTTTCCGCTTCGTTCTCCACCTGGACAAGAATCGGGAGCCGGGCGATAAATGTGCTTCCCTCGCCGTATTCACTCACCACAAAAAGCGAACCGCCGTGGAGTTCCACCAGTTTCTTTGTGATCGCAAGTCCGAGGCCCGTACCGTCCGAACGCTTCGTGCCGTCCGCTGTCTGCTGAAACGGCTGGAAGAGTGTCGGTATTTCCTCTTTCGGGATACCCACGCCAAAATCCTGCACTGCGAATTCGATATCGTTCTTGTTCCGCAATGCGCTGACGCGAACAACGGAGGTTTCCGCCTTGCTGAACTTGATCGCATTCGTGACCAGATTGAGCAGCACCTGTTTCATACGCACGCCGTCCGCAATAATCACGTCGATCTCGTCGTCGATGACGATCTGCAGGTCGATCTTCTTCGATTCCATCTGCGGCTGCACCGTTTGTTTCACCGCATCGAGAAGCGTACGGATACTGATGGGGGCAAAATGGAGTTCAAATTTCCCTGCTTCGATCTTCGACAGGTCGAGAATATCGTTGATGAGGTGCAGCAGATGCGTGCCGCTGGATTTGATCGCTGAATTGTACTCGGCGATCTTTTCGGCATCGTTTTTGTTGTTTTCTTCCGCGATAAGATCGGAAAATCCGATAATCGAATTGAGCGGTGCGCGAAGTTCGTGGCTGAAGAAAGCCAGGAACCGTTTCAATTTTTCGTGCGCTTCCTGCGTTTGGGTCCGCTGGATTTCAAGATCCACATTTTTCACCCGCAGTGCGTCGATCAATCCGCGGCGGCTGATGCCGACCGCCACTTCGCTGGCGACGAGCGCCAGAAACGCTGCTTCGTGTTCCGCCAGATCCTTTCCGTTTTCCAGCAGTACTTCCAGTACGCCGAGCCGTTCCCGCTCCACGCGCAGCGGCAACGCAACCAACGTCGATATTGTGGAGGTTACTACCTTCTCCGGTGCAAACGCATACAGTACGCTCCGTGCAAGATCCGTTGTGACAATACGGGTGCCGTTGCGGAACGCTTCAACGCTCGCTAATTCCTGGTTCGAAGCCACGGAGACCGCATACAGATTCTTCTGCAATTCGGAAATCGACATTTCGGGCGCCAGCAGGATTAATTGCTCGTCATGCGGGCGGTGGAAATATAAGAGGACGTTTTGCACCGGCAGGCCGTAACTGGTCCGGATAATTCCGGCCACATCGCCGCAGAGATCTTCCAGCTGTGTCGCCGTGTTGATGCTGTGCGAAATACGGATCAGCATTTCCCGCTGACGTTCCTGACGTTTCTGCTCCGTAATATCCTGCAGAAACACCGACAATCCTTCGGCATTCGGATAGATCCGGAAATCGAACCACCGCTCCATTGTCGCGTCGCGGTAGGTATTGACGTAGGACTGGAAGGTTTTCGTTTCGAATGCCGTGCGGTATTTCTCTCCCAGTTCGGAATGCTCCAGATTCGGAAAGATTTCGAATACATTCTTCCCCAACACTTCTTCCTTCGTCAGCCTCGTCCCTTCCTCCGCCGCTTTATTCCAATAGGTGAATGTGAAGTTCGCGTCAAGCGCAAAAAATCCGCCGCTGATGCTTTCGAGGATTGCTTCGGGATTTAACGGGGTATAATTCATTCGTGGTATTCTATTAACTGATTGATAAATAATAAAGACTGATTATCGGTCACCGGAATTCGATTGTCGTATTATCGTTTTTTCGGATGTTCTCGTTCCACCGTCTGGATGAACGCATGCAATTGTTCGTCCACGGTTTTCATTTTTGCCAGCAGGCCTTCGAAAAATACCGTATCGGTCAATGCTCCCGAATCAAACAGCGCACGGAGATGACCGATGGCTTCGGTATTGGATTCAACGGATGATTTCAGACATTTGATAAAATTTTGCTTGTTGCCTCGTTTGCCGGTGGCTTCGACGATACCGGCGATCACACCCTTCGATGCCCGTCGCAATTCCGTCCCTTCCTTCCACATGTCGTATTTCGGGATTTCTTCCAGGACCATCGAACGGATTTCCTGTTCGACATCTTTCGCCGATTGCCACACTTCGAGATTTTTATAACTCACACAGTTCTCCGTGAATATCGCCTCGGCGCAATGATGCGATTGACATCATTGCCCCCTTGTGAGGTGCGGCGGTTGAAATCCGCGATAGGTGTCGAATTGTGAATCATAAAAAACCAGGTTGAAATTACTGTCGCGCAGCGTGCCGCCGGAGGGGTACAGATAAAATTCAGAAAGAGTTTCGGTCTTCCGTTTGGCCAGCATGCCGTTCTCGGTATAAAAATGCACGGTATAAAATCCCTGCGCAAACGGAGCGGTTTTCAACTGTTCATGCAAATGAGCTTCGGAAAAAAGAAAGAGATCACCGCTCATGATTATGCAAGTCCCAGTTGTGACAACGTGTCCGGCCGAATGATCATCAAAACATGAGCCTGTTGAATAATGAGAAATTGTTTGCCTTCATATTCTATTTCTATGGCGCTGTCCCGCAGAAACAACGCATAATCACCCTCTTCCGCCTGCAGCGGGATATACTTCACCGGATCTTTCGGCGTTGACCACGCTTCCTGATCGATGAAATTCGGATTCACGACCGGATAGCCCGGCCCGACCTTCACGACATATCCCGCCTGCACCTTATCTTTTTCCTTCACTCCCGGAGGAAGATACAAACCATGCGGAGTTTTCTCCTGATCCCTGTCCGGTTCGATCAACACCCGGTCGCCGACAAGAATCACTTTCTTCTTTGATGATAGTGTCATGGACGATTGCCTTTCGCGGTACAAATATACGAAGAAAAAGTTTCGATGCCATATCCGAATGAGCCTGCGCCGGTGCTCCGAAGCGGCTGTGTCGCACCGCATTTTACGCATTGCACCTCCCCTGAATATTGCCTAAGTTAGGTCAGTGAGGGTCCGGCAATTCTATTCTTTGCCCGATGACCCGATCACCTGCACCACAAACGTATTACTCACAGCCATGAAAAAAATACTTCGACGTACATTCCTTATTTATTTCATTCTCATGTGTGACGTCCTCTCCGCTCAGGGTTCAGTCTATATCGTTCTGGGATCCGACACCGGCATTTGGGACGGATTGAACCCCGGCAACTATATTAACACGTACGGCCTAGATCTCTATGATAATCCCGCATTGAACACCTACACAGTAATGGACCCTGCGTTCCGGTCACAATTCAAGGATTCGTACGGCACGCCGATGAAGATGACATGGTGGATGATGGCGGGAAATATGTACCATTACGCCACCAATACCAACGTTCCGGTGCCCAACATCATGACGCTGTACCTCATGAAAAAGTATCACGGCGAGCAGGTGCAAATCATCGGTGACGAACTCTCTCTTCATTACCACACGTTTACCTGGACCGATTACAATCAGGATGGTGCATTCTACTGGAATCAGGCGCAGTCATTCACGGAATGCCGGGAGGATTTTGATTTTACCATGGCTCAATTCCTCCTTGAAGAGAACATTTTTCCGGTTTCGTACAGAAGCGGCTGGCATTACATGGACAATGCGTGGCAGAACCTGCTGGACGGATTGGTCCCGTACTCGATGCACAACGACTATCCCGCAAAACGGACGAGCGTCACGGAGCCGATTGACAATGTGTACGATTGGTCCCGCGCGTCAGCAGAATATGTACCGTATCAACCATCCCTCACCGATTACCAGGTTCCGGGAAACGGAAAGAGCTGGAACACCCGTTCGCGTTATATGGGAAGCATGCGACAATCGGATATGGATTCGATCTTCGCAAAGGCTTCGCGCGGAATCGATCAGGTCCCGTGCATCTGGGCACATCTGCCCGAATCGGATTTCCCCCAGAACATGAAGAGAATCGACAGCCTCGCCCATGCATCGGCTGCAAAGTATCCGACGGTAAAATTCTCGTATTGCACCGCCGTCGAAGCAATGCAACAGTGGCGAAAGGGGAATGATACGACAGATCCGGTTCTTACCATGACGGAAGTGCCGGCGGGAGATCGGATTCGTTTTGCGATTCAGACGGACGAACCGATCTTTCAGACCGCACCGTTTGTGGCGATCAAGGATATCGACAACCGCTATTCGATTCTTCGCTGCACTGCGTCGGGCGTCAATCAATGGATCACCGACAGCGCTGTGGTCCGGTCCCTCTTGGTGAAGGCGGGTGTTGCGGTGACCGATACGATGGGAAATCTTTCCACTGCGTTCGTCACCATTCTTCCGGATGACATCTATATAGACAATCTCGAACCGGACTATCATGAAACCGCCGGAACGTGGTCTTCATCGACTGTCCGCGCGTGGGGCACCAACTCCCGTCAAAGTGTTCTAGGGGCAACCGACAGCGCTGTTGCGGAGTGGACCCCGTCGATACCGGAAACGCGCCTGTATTCCATTTTTATGCAGATTCCTTCCGTCGGCGCAGCACCGGAGAGCCTGTTCTTCCGCATTCTGACCGACGGGCTTCCCGTGGACTCCGCAGTTGTCTCGGGACCGTTTGCAGGCAAGGAGTGGATCTATGTTGCGACAGCGACACTGACGGAAAAAAGCAACACTACGATTCAAATGATCGCACGGGGTACATCCGCTGTAACGACAACTGTGGCTGCGGATGTACTGCGGCTGACCGCGGTTATCAAAGATCGTGAGATCTATACACGGGAGACGGCTCTCCGCCCGGCATCGATCAGCGAGGATGATTCAACGATACTGCCGTTGAGACTGGAGAACCGCGGTATGAACGATCTGACGATCAGCAATATTTATTCGGTCAATTCAATAGTCGGTATCGACGCCGCGCTTCCGGTAGTGATTCCCGGAATGAGTCACGTCAACCTCCCGATGTCGATATACTCCGCTGTAACGGGAACACTGAGCGATACGATTGTTTTTATCAGCGACGATGCCCGATCTCCGATTTATACCGTCTCCGTGCAGCTGACGGTTGAACCGTATTTCAGGATCGTCGACAACGAGGATTCGCTTTCCTATTCCGAAACCGGACCGTGGTCGAAGAGCGTTGCGCAGCGCTGGGGATCGTCCAGCCGCTATGCATATTCCGGATCCGGCGCCACCGCGACGTTTACCGCCGCCGTAAAAAAAGAGGGAATCTACGAGATATTCGAGATTGTGCCGACCACGGTCAATGCCGTGAAAAATGCACTCTATATAATTCAGACAGGAACAGATACGATTGGATCGCTCGTTGTCGATCAGAACGAAGGGAGCGGTGCCTGGGTATCGTTGGGAACCTATGCGCTGAAGAACAGTATTCCCGCAAGCGTGACGGTGATCGACCAGGGCCCGTCGTCCGGTCTGGTCTTGCGCGCAGATGCGGTCAAATTCCAGTTCGTTACACCGACTTCCGTTTCCGGTCTGAAGCAGACGATTGCAAACACATTTGTGTTGGAACAAAACTATCCGAATCCATTTAATCCGTCCACCACCATTTCATTTTCGGTCCCCGCTGCAGCCGCGCACCATCCGGTCACAGTGCGGATTTACGATCTATTGGGACGGTGTACGGCGACGCTCATCAACGAACCGATGCCGTCCGGACACTACACAATCCGTTTTGACGGAACACAATTGGCTTCGGGGGTATACTATTATCAGCTGCAATCGGGTACTTTCCGGGAAACACGAAAGATGATCCTGGCAAAATAACCGTTGTACGGCATATCACGTTCGTCATAATTACCGTATTCGGCGCATATTTATGGACATGATGTCTGTATCGCTTCTTGCACTCTTTACGTCGGTTGCGTTGTATGTACTCCTTGTCTTCACACGCCGTTCCGTCGAGCGTTTCCCTTCCCATTCCCTTGCGCTGAGAGGCATGATTGCACTCATCAGCTGGATTTTCGCATTGTCGCTGCTGGTGTATCTCCTTTCGTTTCTGACATTGATATGGATATTTTTCACCGACGATCCGATGACCGGATTCAGCATCATTATTCATTTGATCATTTGGTCCCTTGGAGCACGAATGTACGCGTTCTACGACGAACGGTGGGAGATCAGCGAAACTTCAGCATTTATTATTGACGGTATGCTGTTCCTGAATTACATGCGCCGAAGGGATCACGAGATACAGCACGAACTGGACCGTTGGAATACCGGCCGGGTGTATCGCGAAGTGACGGGAAAAGAAATATCTCCCGAAACACTCCACACTTTTCAAGATCCGGTCACCAGAGAAAAACGGACCGACGAGCGGATCCGGATACACAGCGTTATTCAACACCGTCATGATGAATTGCTGACGCAATTGAACACCGGATCCTCAGTCGATGCCGGAGAAGTATTTCGATTTGAGCTGCTGACGAACACTGCTCATCCCCTGCTGCCGCTGATGAAGGAGTTTGTGATCGATACGGCCCACAAAGAAATTGCGATTTCCGTCGTCCTGCCGGAGACATCGACAACAGATCTTTCCAATACGGCGATCCGAAACAGGTTTATCGGGGAACTGTACGTTGCCCTGCAGATATTTCTTTCGTTGGAGTGGCTGAAACAATACGAACGATTTTTGCAGAGCATTCGAGTAACAGTGTTTCGATCCCATCTGGATGACGACGCCCGTCCCGTCTATCGAGATATCGCATCGATTCAATGGGACGTGCAGAGATTGCACCAGCGGGGGGAGAAGATTACCGGCATTTCCGAATTAGAGAAACTTGGTGAGATGCGATTTTATTGATCGATCAGCTATTCCGGACAATACAGTCCACAAATACTCCGGTTCTCCCTGCCGATATTCTCCTCTGTAAAGCCTGGTTCATAATATTGACGATTATCTCTGTCTCTCCAGGCAATTTTTCAGTATTATTTCTCATTCAAATATTACAACAACGAGGAACCGTTATGAAATTATTTTTCTCTTTCTTATCATTCATTCTCTGTACCGCCATGATTACTGCACAGACACCGGCAACAACTGATAATCCCTTTTACACAGAATTCGATACGCCGTTCGGCACCCCGCCGTTCGATAAGATCAAGAACGAGCATTTTATGCCGGGATTTAAAATGGGTATGGAAATGCAGCAGAAGGAAGTTCACGAGATTGCCGCCGACACGCTTCCGGCGACCTTCTTCAACACGGTCGAAAAACTCGACAGAACCGGCGACATGCTCGGCAGGGTCAGTGCCGTGTTCTACTCACTGCAAAGCGCCAACACAAACGACGAGATCCAATCCATCGCTAACGAAGTGACGCCGCTCCTTTCAAAACATCAGGATGACATCTTTCTCAATGAACAACTGTTCGCACGCATCAAAGCAGTGTACGAAAACAGATCGGCGACAGGATTGAATCCCGAACAATTGAAACTGCTCGAAGATTACTATGCGATGTTTGTCCGCGGCGGCGCATCACTTTCTCCCGAAAAGAAAGAACGATTCCGCGCCATCAACCAGGAACTCTCCGTTTTACAATTGAAGTTCGACGAAAATGTGCTGAAGGAAACGAACAACTTCACGTTGGTGGTCGACAAGAAAAAGGACCTTGCCGGCTTGCCGAAAGCGGTCGTTGATGCCGCTGCCGAAGCTGCTGATGCCGCCGGGATGAAGGGGAAATGGCTGTTTACCGTCAAGAAACCGAGTATGCTCCCCTTCCTGCAATATGCAAAGAATCGAACGCTGCGCGAAAAATTGTACAAAGCGTATTACAACCGCGGTGACAATAATAACGAGTACGACAACAAAATCAACGCCGCAACAATCGCCGCACTGCGTGTCGAACGGGCCAACCTGCTTGGATTCAAAACCTATGCGGATTTTTCACTCGAACGGACCATGGCAAAAACGCCGCACAACGTCTATGACCTTTTGAATAAACTCTGGACACCCGCGTTGAAGAATGCAAAAAAGGAAGTGGCGGAAATGCAAAAGATAGTCAAGAAAGAAGGGGGAACATTCACCATCCAGCCGTGGGATTGGTGGTATTACGCCGAAAAAGTGAGAAAGCAGAAATATGATCTCGACGAAAACGAATTGCGGCCGTATTTTTTAATGGAGAATGTCCGCAAAGGAGTGTTCGATCTGGCAACAAAACTGTACGGAATCCGGTTTGTGGAGCGGAAGGATATCACGACGTATTCCGACGAAGTCACCGTGTTTGAAGTGCTGGAAAAAGACGGTTCCCACATCGGCCTGCTCTATACCGATTACTTCCCCCGTCCCGGAAAACAGGCGGGTGCATGGTGCGGAGGTTTCCGTTCACAGGAAATTCGCGACGGTAAAATGATCGCACCGCTGGTCACCAATGTCGGCAACTTCTCGCGCCCGACAGCCGATCAACCGTCGCTGTTGAGCATGGATGAAGTCGAAACATTGTTCCACGAATTCGGCCATGCGTTGAACGCCCTCTTCTCGAATGTTACGTACAAGGGATTGTCCACCCCCGGCGACATCATTGAACTGCCGTCGCAGATCATGGAAAACTGGGCGTTCCATCCCGAAGTGATGAAGACGTATGCTTCCCATTACAAAACCGGCAAGGTAATGCCGCAGAAACTTATTGACAAGATCCAGCAAAGCGATAAGTTCAATCAAGGATTTGCAACGGTGGAATATCTTGCCGCCTGCTTCCTCGATATGAACTGGCACACACTCACGTCGACTACGCCGGTTGAAACGAATGCATTTGAGAATCAATCGCTCCAAAAAATAGGGTTGATTCCCGAAATCATTTCTCGCTATCGCTCGACCTACTTCCTGCATATCTTCAGCAGTTCCTATTATGCGACGGGATATTATTATTACATTTGGGCGGAAGTGCTCGATGCCGATGCTTTTGAAGCATTTAAAGAGAATGGATTGTACGATCAGGAAACCGCGAAGAAATTCCGTGCGTTCATCCTCGCCCGCCTGCAAGCGGACGATGCAATGACGCAATATGAGCGATTCCGCGGAAAGAAACCGGCCATTGAACCGTTGCTGAAACGACGAGGCCTGGAGTAAAAACTTACATCCCCGTTTTCTCAGAGAAAACGGGGATGGTATTTGTTGTTCACTACCCGCGATGATTGCAGTCGCGGGTATTATATTTTCGTCCTACCGATCCTTTGCTCCCGGCACTGCCATTGCGCTGTTTGTCGATCCGATTTGTTCGATACCGTAATCGTGCGTTTCGCTGAAATCCTTCAATACTTTGGTGATTCGTCGCGACTCCCATTCTATCGAATTGATATGCTCGGTTAATTCGGGCGATAACTGAATCGTTCGTTTGATCTTATGGAGCGTCAGCATAATGATGGCCATCGGATTATTGATATGATGCTGCATCCCCAGAACCACCTGACGCATCGTCTCAATTTGCGTCTCTTTAAGCTGCAGTTCCTGTTCCTTCACGATCCTCTGTGTTTCACTATTATAAAGATCCGTTTTAATATGGATCACTTTTACCAGCGTCATTGCCAGAAGCCACATAAATGGAAGAGCATCGAAGACTTCGATCACATCATAAAAATCGACACCCTGGCGTTTGGCGATGATAAAAAACCGAATCATCACAAAAAAAAGATAGCTGTAGATGATGTACGCAGAAATCACTGCGGGATATTTTGCGGGTATTTCAGTGACTGCGGTAAATAGCCCTCTGAGATATTTCATCAATACTCCATAATGAGTGAGATTATCGTTCCTTCCAGCGTAAAATTCTTTTTTCCATACAATGGCGGGCAGGTAGAAGATAATTCCCTCCCGCATTAAAATCAACAGCCCTCAGTGGCAGGTTGGGAGTGGTGCGGCAGCGGCGGGAACATATCGATGGTGTCGCGACGTCGATTTTCTGTCCTACGGACGTAACGCGTCGGATGATTGGGTGATGATTCTCAACGCCTTTATGGTGAGCCAAAAAAAAATGCCCTCTTGCGAGGGCTGATAAAATGGCCGGAAAAACATATCAAGAAATCTGTATCTCTTCAGCGAATTAATCTACGAGTTTATTTAATGAGCATCATTTTTTTCGACGACGTATAAAGCGTTCTTCCATCGAAAGTTGAGATTGCCCTAAGGGCATAAATGTACATTCCCGATGCTAGATGCCGTGCATCAAATGAATATTCGTGATTTCCGCTCATCAAAATTCCGTTCACCACTGTTGCAATTTCCCTGCCGAGCAGATCATACACTTTCACCTGCACAAGCGCATCGTTTGTAATGCCGAAACGGATCGCCGTGGTCGGATTGAACGGATTGGGGTAGTTTTGGTGCAAATGATAAAACACCGGAACAAACTGTGCTGTTTGTGACTTAATGTAACTCTCTTTACCGATGATAATAGAATATTCCGAAGTCCCTTTTCGGGGCGGAATTGTCACGCCATGTCGTGCATCCGACTGTAGCATCACTCCCGTGGTCTTTTCGATGAACACCAGTTTATAACCATCAGGAATATCCTCACCGTTTTCCAATTCAAGTCTGGACGGTTCTTCTTCCGGATGTTGAACAACCACATTCCACGTTTGTCCATCCCCTAGGTTAGGACGGATATCGCTGGCGAATCGAGAATGTTTTGCATCCCATTCAGGTTTGTCGATCCAAATCGCTGCCTGATCCGTGAAGATCGGCGGTTTCCGCAGATCAAAATCATCCATTCCATCCAATGCTGCACCGTCAATACCGATGGTCAGGAATCGGTCCGTATTGGCTGAAGATGAGTGAGCCAGCGTAAATTGCACTGATGGTTCCTGGATAGTCTGGTCGGGTGTTATGGAAAATGGGAACGGAAATGAAAGCGTCGTCGTCGTATGGAAATAATAATACCCCTTAAACGGTTCAAGTATATCGACAGATTGAAATCCGGATGTACCTTTATATTCATAGGCAATAGCATTGGCAGATAAATTATTCGTCGTGCGGATATCGCTCCATTTTACCGGCACCACAAAGGGATTTCCAATAATATTCCATCCCGTCCGAGTTGAGATCGTTACAATCCCTGAAGTCGTGGACGGTGTTGGCAATTGGAGAGTTGAATTAATTGCAAAATTATTCTTTTTTACGAGCCAGTATCCTTTTCCAATCGTCAGCGAACTGGAGCTGTTTAATTCTTTCAAATGATTCGGTGGGGTGCCGCCGTTATCCTCAAAGATGCGATAATCGGCGGGTGTATTTCCCGACAGATAATCTTCGACGATGATAGCAGAAGTACTCGGTATCGTAATTAACCGGTAATCTGTCGATGCTTTCGGTGATGAGGAAAACGAGGCCGGAACAACACCGGATATTTGTTGAGCCGCTGGCGTTGTAAACGATCTCACCGGAGACCATGCACTGGAATTCGTCGTAGAACGAGCCCGCACACGCCATTGGTACGTTGAGCCGGATGATAGATCTCCTATCGACAAGAGGGCCGACGTGGAAGTATAAAAACGACCCTTGATCAATGATGAGATCGCAACCCCGATCTCAATATCATAAAACGTTGCTCCGGAGACAGTCGACCATGAGAGCGAGATCTTATTTTCTGTGGTGTGCGTATTATTGGCCGGCGATTGCAATGACGGTGTTGTGAGCGGAATGGATGGATTGATGGAAGTATAATATACCCGCACCTGGTCAAAGGCAGGGAGTAACACACTTTTGTATGTTGATGAATATTCCGGGTAAAAAAAGGTCACAAGCGGATCAACCAATATCGAGTAAATCACATTCGTGGTAGTATTTGCCTGTGAAATCATGCCGTTTCTTCCTGCGATAAACGCCGCATCGGAAGATGTGAATCTCACTCCGTACCCTATCCTGGGCAACTGACCGATCTTTCTCCACACCGATCCGCCGTTGGTCGTTTTCCATACCGTTGAATCCGCTTTGACTGCCACGCCGAGTGTGTTCGATTGGAATGCAATTGCGGTTACTCCAAGTGTCGAATCAGTCGTAGAATTTCCGACAGTGTAAAATGACCAATTTTGTCCGCTATTTGTAGTTCGAAAGACCCCTCGAATTGTTCTCGTACCGCTTAAATAATTTCCGGCTTGATATCCGATCGTTGATGATGTGTGAAATACTTGTGATATAGATGTAGCTCCAAAAAGTGATGTATTCCTGTTTATCCATGTTGTACCGCCGTCGGTAGTATGCAAATACGCCATCGCCGAGGTGGAATTCAACCCATCACCCACGGCAATGCCGGTGCTGATATTGTCGAATTTAATAAGATTGATGAAGTTTGTTACAAGGGTATTGTTATAAACAAGTGTCCAGGATGATCCTCCGTCGGTTGTCCGATAGATCTTCCCCGATTCCGTCCCGATAAAACCGTTCTGCGACGAGGGGAAATCTATGGCATAAAGATTTTCGCTGCCGGAGATACCGTTGTTGGATAGTGTCCAGGAGATCGGCGATCCGGCTGTGATCGATGCGGCCTTGGCAACGAATGCGTTATCTCCAATTATCCAGACGGTGCCAAATCGTTCAATCATGTAGTTTATATACGAAGAGGTAACTGACGTCGACACGGTGGTCTTGTAGAGCGACGGAATGGGATCAGAATACGTTACCGACGATGTTACCGTGAACTGTGTTGATGAAGTTGCTGTACCGTTCACCGAAGTTACAGATACGGTATAATTCCCCGGTGTAATATTCGGAACAGTTGCAACGATGAGTGTATTGGTCCAACTGGTTATCACTGTTGAAGATGTAGTGCCAAAAGTCACACCGCCGACGCCTTGTGTTGCTCCGAAATTAGTTCCGGTAATTGTAACACTCGACCCAACAGGACCGCTTGTGGGAGTAAAAGAACTGATCGTCGGCAACGTTGTTTGTGATGAAATCGATTTTGATCGCTGATAGGAATTATCGCTTTCATTCGATTCTGAAAGGACATTGGTCGGATCGATCTCCATACGGAATGTATGCGTTCCCGCACTGAGTGTTCCGACCGACTTATTCAACCAATAGACAATATAGTTACTCGGAAGGGATGAACCATAATTCCCTTCGAATTTCAACACATCATCGATATAGATATAACAATAGAATACAAGCCCGGTCGGCGTCGGATCGATTCCGTTGTTTAATGCGGCGAATGAGACATAAATATTATCCGTATTGTAAATTGTCGGCGCATCAATGGCCGATTCCAACGTTGCGGTCGTAGTGTTGGAAATGACAATTGGCGAAGACCAGCCGGAGGGTGTATACGGTGACATATTGAGTGCCATCGCCTTGAACAGGCTGCTGCGGTTTATTCCGATCATCCCTTCCGCCGAAGAAGAAGAGGTTTGCATCAAAGAGTGCGGGGAGAGATTCTCGACCGGCATTGCGTTGATCTGCGTCGCTTTTTTATGATTGTCGTGCACAACTACTGTCCGCTCCAGTATCATCTTCCCGTTGCCGCTGAAACGGAACCCCTGCGCTGTCAGTATACCGCTGAAGAGAACGACGCAAATGATAAAAACAAAATATTTCTTCATGAACACTCCATAATCAAGCCGTAGAAGGCCGTCGAAGTATTGATTTCCTCCCCCATACTCCGACAGACCGTATGAAAATTATTTCACCACCGTCAGTATGACATGGTCCATCGTGCGGATATCCAGCGGTATTTTTGAAAGCCACCGGGACAATTCCGTCAATGATAATTTCGGTAATATCAGCTGGTCGCCGACAATTTTTGCATCGCCGACCTCGACCACCGGTATATCCTCCTTCGTCACAACAACAATAAACTCTTCGATCGACGACTTCTCCGCTCCCTCCACCGTCAGATACAATTCATAGTCCGACGGAAACAGGAATTTTTTCCTGGCAGATACTTTATTATCCTTGCTTAATCCGTTCGGGAACGGAATCTGAATCGTATCGTTCTTCACGTGAAAGACTGTGACGTATCCATTTTTCGAGGAAGTAATAGCCAAAAGAACCGGTTCCGATTCCCGATAGGTGGTACGGTCCGTTCTCACCTGCACAGAGAATCCGGGATCCGAAATCCCATCGGGAACTACGATGTATGCTTCGATTGTAGCATCGATTTGAAAAAGCCGTTCATCTTTTCCGGCGGATTTTGTGACGCGGACCGGATCGGAGATTTTAATATTCCTTTCATCGGTGATGATGCCGCGGGAGGTCGCTTCAGTGAACTGACTGTAATAGTCGTTCAGGGATTTATTATCCTCGGATTGCACGCGGAAGGAGGAGGCGGAGACGACAATTCCGGCCTGATTCAGGGCGTCGGCACGGGCCCTCTTGACCGCTTCCGATTGCATTTTGCCGAAATCGGTTCCGAAGGCGGAGGCTTTTCCCTTCACCCAGCGCCCTCCCTCTTGTGCACAGAGCGGAAGTGACAGAAACAGTATGAACGCCAGTACTAATCGTCGCATACTCAATATTTCACCAGCACACGGTTTGGATCTCCGTAAAATTCAGGTGTTTGCGTTCCGCTGATTCGCCGGGAATGCGGAATCATATTCTCTTCGACATATTCCTTCAATTCCCCGAGCGTCACCTCGCCGTTCTTGTTCTTATCTGCCTCGCCGCGGATTCCGGCGGCAAAGTAATATGTGAAGAGTCCCGTTTCGGTCTGATCGTTTCCCAGCGATGTCTCTTCGCCGCTGGAGGAATTGATGACCGTAAAGTTCTTGTATGCCGTCCACGGTTTTGTGACTTTCAATTTGATCCCTTTTGCCGCGATCAGGTTTTCCTGTTTATACATTCCGCTGCCGCGGGATGCGCCGCTGAAACAGGCATCGAGGATCACCGTCACCGACCGTGTATTGAGTTTATGCAGATTTTCATAGAACGTCGTGATCGGATATCCGTAATCCTCCAGAAATCTGATGTCGCCGTCCGACGGAAACAGAAACGTCTGATCGGCGCTTTTATTCGGAATGCCGTGGCCCGAATAGAATACGTAAATATCGGTCTCCTGTGCCCTGGAGCCGATCAAATCACGCAATTCGCCTTTTTCCGGATCGAACATCTTTTTAAAGAAGATGCCGCTGACATTGTTGTTGGTGAAGAATAAGATTCTGCTCGGATCGATGCCGAAGCTGTTTTCGAAATACCGTTTCATAATCTCCGCATCGTGCGCCGCGTACGGTGCCGAAGGAATGCGGTTGTAATTTTCAATGCCGATGACGACAGCGACGGCGTTCGGATTCCGCGTCTTCGACGGCGTTACATCGTTGATATCGACAAAGTCGCCGGAAGTGTTTTTCGGGCCGGTTTTGATAACGGTAACGGAGCGCTGCTGCGTCTGCTTCGCTTCAACGGCTAGAATTTTCGGCTCGGCCGGTTTTTGATCCAGCTGGATCGGCAGTTGGAAGTTCGACAACACGCCGTCCTTGTCGGCATCTTCCAGCGTCAAAAATACCGGAAGATCGCCGGCCCCGGTAAACCGCGGGGTCGGACTGAGTATAAAAGTGAGTTCTTTTAATTCTCCGGAACGGACATCGCCGATTTCTCCCTCGTTTTTCTCAAGGAGAATATTCGGTGAATTTGTCGTGATGGCGTACTTGACATTGTTCGCTTTGGAGATGCCGATATTTTGCACGGAGAGTTTTACCTGGATTTTTTCCCCTTTTTCCAGCAGTCCGTCGTATCGTTTCGAATAGAGGCCGTCACCCCGTTCGACAATCTCCAGTCCCGAGAAATTGAGTTTCGGCGGATCAAATTCCTGGATGCTCAATTCCAAATAGGCCGTTTCCATATCGTATTGGTTTTTTTCTAAGCCGGTGATCGCGAACTTTCGCACTGCCGTTTTCACATTCTTTCCGGCGACGATATTGAATACGACAGTGACCGATTTTTTCGGTTGGACGACATCGATCGTCTTCGGTTTGTCAACATAGATATACCGGTCGGGGTTGTCGGAATCTTCGGTTAATGAAACTTTTATCTGTTCCGCGTTTCCGATTCCCTTATTGGTAATCTTCACCGTAACGGTTGCCCGCTCCCTGTTTTCTAGGATGCCGTTGCCGTTTTCATCTTTGAACGACAGTTGTGCAACAAGGTCTGCCGGCCCGGTTGCCGATTTTTCATCCTTGCCAATACTCCCCACTTTGAATTTTACCTGCGCCTGCAGAATTACTGCAGCGCAGAAGAACACAAGTATTAATGTTTTTTTCATAATCCCTCCAATAGTAAACTAATTCGGCCGGCTTGCCGGCGGCATGGGCAACGCACCGCCGCCGGTGGTTTCCTCTTCTTTTGGCTTCGACAACAGAAGCACTGCACCGACACCGACCACAGCAGCTCCGCCGCCGTACCATACCCAGGATGGTATGCCTTCGTTTTTCTCGATCGTCAATTCAAATTCAATATCGTCGAACGGCAGGCCCTTCGGAAACTGCTTTTTAAATGCCCACAGAATCCGACGGTTATTGCCGACAAATTTTCCGTCGCCGATATCTCCCCGGGCATCGGTCATGGGAATACTGAAGTTTTTATCTAATTCCCTTGTCAGCCGGATGGAGACTTCGTATTCCGTATCCGGTTCATCGCCGACCGGGGTGTGATTGAAGAAAATGATAACGAGATCGTCGGATTGTTCGACTTTGGTAATTTCATACGGCAACGTTTTTTGCGCCATCCCGGCGGACGCCATACAGAGGGTGAAGAGGAGTGCGGTAAATATATTTTTCATAAAAGCCTTTATCGTTGTATCAATCGCCGAACGGAATTCCTAAAAATAACACGCCAAATGTCGTCGGCTGTTCCCGTTCGTTTTCATACGTCCGGTAATCTCCCGAGAAGGTATATTTTTCCGTGTATGTCGGTGTCGCGGAATAATACCGATAGCCGAGGGTCATACCGTTGGAAAATAAAAATCCTGCCGACCAGCTGAAACCGAACGGCCACGCCGACGCACTTTCATAGGAGACCGAACCACCGCTGTTCGTGAATTTCAAATCCGGCCGGTAGTAATAACCGAACGTACCTTCACCGGATGCATAAAGAAAGAAATCATCCGACAGCGGTAACAAAAATCCGAGACCCAGATGAAATGCCACCGTGATATACATCTCTTCGTCCGATGTCACATCCGTAAAGCCACCGCCGGCGCTTTTCATCGCTTCAAGGTCGATGGAATTCAAAAAGCCGTTATAGCCGAACGGAATATAAAAATTTTCCGCAATCCTCGAACGGATTTCGAAACCGAATCCGCCGCCGCCGCCGGCAAATCCCGCATTTCCGCCCTCTGTTTCTTTGAATTCACCGGATGGATTTACGTACGACAGGTTAAACGATGATCCCAGATCGGTATACGGCTGGTCGAAGGACTGCTTCTGTGAATAACCGTAGCGCGCTAATCCACGAGCATCATCCCGCATTCGGACCGTAAACACGGTGCCGGAGGTCGCCTTTTGATTTCCGATCTGGATGGTCACGGTATAGGCGCCGGGATCCGTTTCTTCAGGCACTGCAATGGTAATGCTTCCCGCATTCCATTGAACAGACTGCACCGGGGACTTTCCGAAAAATATCTTCGCGTTGCTTCGTTTCTCTGCAGGAAACGCACCCTCTATCACGACGGGCGTTCCCGGTTCACCTTCATTGGGCAACAGTGACGTGACCTTCGGGAAAAATTCCCTTTCAATATTCTTAATATCACTATAATCGACGATTTCAATCCCCTCGCGGGTTTCGATGATGACGGATTTATCCGGTATTCTTTCCTGAATCTGACCGACGATCGTCTTGCCGTTTTTCAAATAAATGACATCAGCTTCATGATCCTGCGAGAGTACAATGTATGGTGTCTGCACCAGGCACAGCAACGCCAAGAAAACGGAGGATTTTAATATTTTCATAGACAATAAAGGTGGTGATAAACGAGTGGCTTCGGAAAAAAAATATCGAAATACTCTTTCTATCGCAAGTAATTTCTGCGTTAAAAGGAGAGATAAATCATTCCGATGCTGGCGGGCTGTTCGACTTCAATTTGCCTGGTTTCGGAAATGCCCGTTATCAAAACCTCTACTTTATGCGTCGGTTTCGCGGAGAATATTCTGTACCCGATCGTAAAACTCCCGGCAAAAGTAATTCCCGCGGAGAAACCGTATCCTCCGGTAAATGTGTTTGCAGATTTAAATTCTACGGTATTGGACGTTCCAAACTTTGTATCCGGACGATGCACCATGGTAATGCCGTAATCTCCGGAAGCGAAAAGAAAAGATTCGGAAGAGAGATGCACTGCAACGCCTAATCCTCCCGACAGCCAGATCAATCCATTGATTTTATTGGTGGAAGACACCGGGACCGACGCTTGATTCTGCAATTCATCAATTTTATATCCCAGATTAGCTACCTGAAAATTGATCGGCATATAGAGATTTTCGGACAACGGGACTCTTCCTTCAAAGCCGACACTGAATCCTGCCTTGGCATAACTGCTGGTGGAATTAAAGTGTTCCGTCATACCGTACTCCTTCGTGGGCATGGCATATCCAAAGACCACCCACATACCTCCGGGATCATATCCTGCGTCTTCAACGACCGGCGGAGCGCTTTTCTGCTGCTGCCTGATCTGTTCAAAGCGCCGGCCGGAAATTGTTATTGCAATTCTCGCGACATCGCTCTGATTACCAATTTGTACAGTGATGGGATATTCTTTTGGTTCGATGACGGGAACACGCACATCGATCTTTTCTTTCCTCCATTGTACGATCTCTGCCGTCTGTTCTCCGATAAGCACAACGGCATTCGCCGGCTGTGCGGACGGGAACGATCCGTTAATCGAAAGGATAGCCCCCGGTTCGATAGATGTTGATGAGAGGGTGGATATTTTCGGAATGAATTCTTTTTGAATCCGCTTGATATCCACGTAATCGACGAATTCGATTCCGTCCTTCGTTTCGATCACGATCGTCTTATCCGGGATTCGTTCAACGATCTTGCCGGAGATTGTCTTGCCGTTCTTCAGGTACAAAACATCGATCTCCTGACTTTGCGATACCAGAACAATGGGAAGGAACAATAATGCGAATATTATTGAGAAAGAGATGGGACGTTTTTTCATATCGGGTCCGTATGATGTAGGAGAATTTGGACTCACGTATATAAAAGTACCAAATATCGCTACGCAAAGCAATGCGGGCCGTCATGGAGAGTCTCTGCATACTCCATACAGGAGGGTTTTATCTGAATTGCAACGTCATTCCTTACGGAAGGCAGGAATGTCGATTTGTATTTCGTTCCGTCGCAGAAACCATGGCATAAAGGGAGGATCATAACGGGCGATGATCGGTTGACCGACTGCACTCAAGCCATATTCTTTAAGCCAATTGTTGAGGATTTGCTGATGTTCCTGCATATTCTCATCCGTCCAGCGTCCGGAAAATCTGATCACCGCTGTGAAACGGGCGGGAATCTCGCGAAGATAAATGGTTGAGTCAACCGGCACCGGCGCAGTGGTCAGCGTGAATTCGTCCGGCAGAACAAATGCAATGGTATATCCATCGGCGGTTCGTTGTGTGGTCACCGGCGCGGTCATCGTGATTTTTTCGGACCGTGTCGTCGTCACCGGTGCGGTCATGGCGATATCGGTGTTTGTTCTGTTCTTGCCGGATATATATTTGAACAACTTCCGGAATCCGGCATTCGACGACTCATCCATTTCCGATCCGGTGATGAATGTCTCGGCAACAACGTACGATTGATACTCACGGATCTCGATTTTTCCGTCGGTTTTCACCACGGTATATTTCGGTTCTTCGATTGCCAAACTGATGGTTGTGACTGTGAATAACAAAAGCAACACAATCCGAAAATTTAAAATACTGCAATATTTTATCATATGATATTAATCCTCGATAACCACTCGTGTATCCTCTTTTCCTTTACTTATATACTCAACTACTCAACTACTCAACGACTCACCGACTCAATACCTCAAATTATTCGGCCGTGTATAGACCATTTGCACTACCGAAATATTCCTCATCGCAAAGCCCGCTTCGCAATAGCTGAGATAATAATTCCATTTGCGAATAAAGTTTTCATCGAACCCGAGTTCTTTTATTCGGTCGGTCTTTTTATTGAACGCATCGCGCCACAATGAAAGCGTTCGTGCATAATCCTTCCCGAAATCTTTGATATCCAGCAGGTGCATGTCGCCGGTGGCGTTGACCGCAGCGTTCGTGGCGCCGATGGAAGGCAATAATGTCCCCGGAAAAATATGTGTCTGGATCCAGTCCACCCCTTTGCGGAATTCGTCGTAGCGCGAATCCGGCGATGTGATCACCTGGAATCCCATCAGTCCGTCCGGTGTCAGCAGCTGCTGGCATTTCGCGAAATATGTCCCGAGAAATTTATGACCGACCGCTTCCAGCATTTCGATCGACACGATCTTGTCGAACTGTCCGGAGAGATCACGATAGTCCATCAGCCGGATATCCACTCTGTCGGCAATCCCTTCCCGTTCGAACCGTGCGCGGGCAAACTCGTACTGCTCTCCGGAGATGGTGACGGTGGTGATCCGGCAACCGTAATTCTTTACCGCATGAACGGCAAATCCTCCCCAACCGCTTCCGATTTCCAGCACGTGGTCATGTTGATTGATCTTCAGTTTTCGGCATAGGCGGTCGTATTTCTCTCTCTGTCCCTCTTCCAGCGTTGCAGCACCGTTGCGGAATTGCGCCGACGAGTATGTCATGGACGGATCAAGCCAGAGGGAATAAAATTCGTTGCTCAGATCGTAATGCTCGGCAATATTCTTCCGCGCACCGGAAACGGTATTGGAACGAAGCACATGCGAGATACGATTCACTATTTTCAGAAAATTGATCGGGGAGAATCTTTTCCGTTTCGATCCGGAAAGCGCCGGCGAATTATCGATATTATAGATCCACCAGGAGATAAAATTGGCGATACTGTCGGTATCCCAATCCCCGTCCACATACGATTCTCCGAATCCGATATCGCCGTACAAGACCGTTTTCCGAAACATGGCGTAGTTATGAATCCGTAACGTGGCACGGTACGGCGAATCCGTTTCTCCGAGGCGGACGGTTTCGCCGTCCGGCAGGGTCAGCAGCAGCGTGCCTTTCTTCTGTTCTGCCAAAATGTTCAAACAGACCTTTTCAAACAGCGAGAATTTTTTATCCGATGACAACATGTCGGTTATTGTGCGCACACTTATTTGTTCCATTGCTTTGCTCCTTGCTGTAATTCAGGATGATCATCCTTTTTCAAATAGGGTAATTTCCTCAATATTAATTTCAACGCCTGCCAGTGAATCAACGTAATGACTTTCAGTGTGATGAACGGAAACCGTACGGTATACCATACGAGCCGGGCATCGGTCAGCGGTTTCCGTACGCCGGTCACCGAACTGAGGAAGATCTTCTTTTCATCTTTATAGTCGTTGATGATAATCTGCATTTTCTCGCCGGGGATATTCAATTGAAAATCGAATGTCGCGTCGAGATCGATGAACGGCGAAACATAGAACAGTTTCTTCGTCACCAGCCGGAATCCGCTTTCCGTTCGTGCCTGCGGTCCGAGCAGATACGGTTTCATTTCGCCGAACGTGTTCCCGACTTCGGCAATGGCACATACCGGCGCGCCGGATACATCAGTGCAGAAGTAAAAAGAGACCGGATTGAAAATGTAACCGAACGTTCTGAGATTGGTAACAAGAATAATCTTTCCATTGTTCAATTCGATTCCCTGCTGACGGAGATATTCGACAATGTTTTCCTTCAATGTCGGCTTCCCGAAATCCAGATGGTCCTTCTCCCTGAATTGGAACACATTCCACCGGTTCCGGCTGAATAATCGCATGGTCGAATGCAGCATCCCGGTCTCATCCAGGTCAAGCGCAAACATAAAGACCTTATACACAAACCGGTTCCGCAGCGGCTCGAGCCGGTGGTGCATCACAAAACATTCGTATAAGGATGAATTCATAAACACAATTATGATGTTGAATTATCTTTTGAATTATCATTTTCTATAGTCAAATGACCATAGACCAATATCTTTTTCCGAATTCCTGATTCCCAATTCCCAACGACCAATTACCAATGACAAATGACCAATAACCAATGACAAATGACCAATAACCAATCACCAAATCTCTTCCCTCGTAATCGTCCGGCACAGTTCAAGCGCCGACGTAAACGCATCTTCATGGAAACCGTATTTGAAGTAACTCCCGCAAAAATAGAGAGGGCCCTGTTCATTCAAACGGGGCAGGTCTTTTTGCGCATGCTTCGTATCGACAGTGAAAACAGGATGTGTGTACACAATCCGTTTCAGGACTTTTTTGGGATCGACAAATTCCTCGCCGTTGATGTTAACAAAATAGTTTTTGTTTTTCGAGACCTGCTGGAGGCTGTTCATCCAGTAGACGGTGGAAGGAATCATTCCTCCTTTCCCGTTGTCATCAATGCGGTAATTCCATGATGACCACGCGCGCTTCGTTTTTGGCATCACCGATTCGTCGGTATGCAGCACGGCCACATTTTCCTGATAGGCAAAGGGAGAAAGCAGTCGTCGCTCTTCATCGGTCGGATCTTCAATCATGGCAAGCGTTTCATCCGCATGCGATGCGAATATCACTTTATCAAACCGATGCATGGTACCGTCCGTGGTCTTCACGGAAACGCCGTTCGCTTCTTTTTTCACTTTTACGACACCACTGTTCACACGAATGGAATCTTTAAACGATGCGATCATGATATCCCGGTAAGAACGGCTTCCGTTATGTACGGTGTACCATTGGTGCTGCGTGTTCAGTCCGAGAAAACCGTGATTCTTGAAAAACCGCACGAGCGTATAGGCCGGAAAATTCAGCATTTCGTCTATGGGAGTGGACCATACGGCGGAACTCATCGGAATCAGATATTTGTACATCATCTCTTCACCGTATCCTTTGGCACGCACGTATTCCGAAAGGGTCATCTCCGCATACCGCGGATCGGTCAGCACTTCTTCACACTCCGTATTGAAACGGCCGATCTGCTGTAACATGGCAATGTACCGAGGATTGAAAATATTCTTCCGCTGTGCGAACAATCCGTTCATGCCGGTGCCGCTGAATTCCAATCCGCTCGCCGTATGCTGAACGGAAAACGACATGGATGTCTTTTTTGTCGGCACATTCAGTTCGCTGAACAGACGGAGCAGGTTCGGATACGTCACGTGATTGAAGACCATGAAACCAGTATCGATATGGACCGGCGTCCCTTCCTCGTCGACCGTCACCGTTTTGGTGTGCCCGCCGACATAGTCGTTCTTTTCGAACATCGTGATGTCGAATTTCTTATGCAGAAAATACGCGCACCCCATGCCGGCAACACCGGTTCCTATGATCGCAAGTTTTTCCATTATGAGTATTTCACCCTTAATCTTCTTTTCTCGTTTGAAAATCGGATATTGATAATTTCAACATTTAGGGACCCGGTTTATCAAACGTCACGCGTACAATATAACTCTTCCCTTTTTCGTTGTAGATATTTGAAATTCCTTCGTACTGCAACGCGCGCCGCGTCTCCACATCGTACCAAACGATAACCGGATCGACGAAGAGGCGGATGAACCAGAAATCCGACTCGAAACGTACTACGAGGGTGTTCCGGCCGGCGAAGGTCTCTTCGCGATCTTTCACCACTCTGAAATGATAAAAATCGAGCTGTGAGGGAACACCGAGATAAAAATCGACCCGCTCGCCGATCATTAATTTGGGCCAATTATTCCTTACCATGCTGTTGAGTCCGCCGTCGATTGCAACGGGATCGGGAATGGAAAGAGATTTTTCCTTGACCTCCGCCCCTGTCTTTTCTTTACTATAGACGATAACATTCGTTCCTTTCGGTTCGGCTCCTTCAACGGTGCCAAAACGGAAATCTTCCAGACGAAACCGCGCAGCGGCGGATCCGGGAGTGAAATTGATCCTCTTTTCGGCAATGACAATATTTTTTGTGTCTCGATAGGTAATGATGGTGCTGACATGCTGATCGTTCAGATACGTCGCAACATGTTCTTCATAATAGAGCACCGCACCGGTCTTCAGATCGGTAGCTGTTCCAATATATTTTTGAACGACCGGATTTGCCTCAAGACGGCCAATACCAAAAATTATCAACGCAACTGCAAAAAGTATTTTCATCGTTTTTTCTCGAATAAATAATGACTGACAATCCACTCTTCCCCGTTATTGTATCCCCACAACTCGGCGCATGCCATGAAAAAGACCCGCCAATAGACCCACCACTTGGTCATTTGATCTTTTCCGTATGTCTCCATAAAGATTTGTTGTATCTCCTGTTTATGCGCATCCATGTTGCTCAGCCATGCTTCGCTTGTTTTGTAATAGTGTACGCCGGGAACATGCCAATGTTTTTCGATCGCAAGGTGCTTTGGGAAATACATCAGCAGGTGGTCGCTCGGCATAATGCCGCCGGTGAAAAAATATTTCGACATCCAATCGGTTTCATCTTTCACTTCAAAGAGGTACGAATATGTCTTATGCGTGAAAATGTGAACGAACAATTTCCCGTTTTCATTCAGAAAACCGGAGACTTTTTCGAGCAGTTTTTCGTAATTGCGCATATGTTCGAACATCTCCACCGAAACAACCCGATCAAACTTACCGTCGACAGTAAATTGGTTCATATCTGCCGTGATGATCGTCAGATTTTTCAATCCCCGTGCCTCCGCGGCATTGTCGATGTATTCTTTTTGCGTGCGGGAATTCGAGACGCCGGTGATCTTTGCGTTCGGATATTTGGCCGCCATATACAGCGAGAGCGAACCCCAGCCGCAGCCCAGTTCGAGTATCGACATCCCGTCCTTCAATTCCGCCCGCTCCGTCGTCAGTTCCAGCATATCCGCTTCGGATTGATCGATGGAGGTCACGCCGTTCTTCCAGTAGCCGGAGCTGTATTTCATGTGTTTTCCCATAACGAGCCGGAAAAACTCGGTCGGCACTTCGTAATGCTGCTCGTTTGCGTCGTGTGTATTTACGGCGATGGGACTTGATTTCAGGAATTCGATCAACTCCATAAGGTGCGCCTGCTGTGCGGCAGCATTCCCTTTGTGCTCTTCGCGCAGCCGCTGTGCCAGCAGCCGGCGAATGCCGATTCGGATCAGCCAATCGGGTAAAATATTATTTTCTAGTACTGTAGATATCATTTCAACTTTCGTTTGAAAGCCGGAAGTTTCTGTCCGGCGGATACATTTATTTTTTCTTAAACCACGGAATAAACGGACTGGTTGTCCGCTGATATTCACGATAGAGATCCCCTTTAGATCGTATCGCGTTTTCCTCCGTCAACGGAATACCGGTGACACGCAGCAGCAGATACAGCATGATTATCGGCGCGAAGATCGCGATCCATCCGCCGTCGGAAGCAAGGGCAAAGATCAGGTATGCCATCCAGATCAGCCACTCAAAGAAATAATTCGGGTGACGGGAATAGTTCCACAATCCAACCTGACAAACCTTCCCTTTATTTGCCGGATCGTTTTTAAAAGAATTCAACTGAGCATCGGAAACCGATTGACCTATCACCGACACCAGCCAGAGACCGATGCCGATGTATTCCAGTACGAAAAGTTCCGGCGAGGGATTGTTGGCGATGACAATGAATTGTACCGTTATAAAGACGATGGCGATCGCCTGGTATTGATAAAAGAGAAAATAGCGGAACGGGATATTCTTCCCCCACCCTTTTTCAAGCATATCGTACCGCGCATCGTGATGACGGCCGAGCACCCGTGTGAATAATAGATATGAACCGAGACGAAATCCCCAAATTCCTGTCATGACTCCAATGATAATCCTTCTGGTTACGTCTCCATCACCAAGAAAAGCGTAGAACATACCAATCAGTGCAAGGCCGAATCCCCAACCAGCATCGACGATCATCGGTTTGTTCGTCACACGGTAGATGAGCCATAATATGCTCATCAATGAAAATACAAAGAGAAATCCGTAGAGTGAGGTATTGAAAATGTGATCTATCATAATACCGCCTTTTTAGTTTTTCAAAAGAACTTTTTCAAGACCATCGCCGGTCCTGAGTTTCATGAGTTGCAATAAGACATATCCGGTCACGGCAATACTGCCAAGTGTAATGAAGAGAACAGTCCAGAGGGCTTTTATCGCTATGTGAGATTCCTTGTAATATACCCAAAGAAGCAGCACAAAGATGTTTGCATAAAAATCCCATAAGGTTGCCTTCATCCAGGGAATACTCATCAAATAATCCCATTCTTTAAAGAGATTGCTTACCAGGCTTGTTTCGACAACCACGTAGACAACCCATACAAAACCTCAGAAATGATTGATATAAGTATGTTTTTCATTGAAATTCTCCATGTTTGAAATGATAACGCACGTTTTGCACGATAAGTTCAATGTGAAGCAATAAAAAAGCCTCGATTTTTCGAGGCTTTTTTTCATTGAATTCCGGCTGTTCTTGTCATTTTTATTATCCTAAACCATTCAAGTAATTTCATGAATGGATAGATCGGATCGATTTCATACCACTTTTTAGCGAAATTTGCGCTGTTGGGATAGCGGTGATGGTTGTTTTGGAAGAGTTCTCCCATGGTAATAAGATCAAACGGGATCGTATTTCGGGATTGATCAGCGGTATCGTGAAAATTGACATAGCCTAGTGTATGGCCGAACCAATTGACGATTCCACCATGGATGGGTCCCATAATAAAGTGAGCCGGCAATAAAAGATACCAATACCAGGCATGGCAAAGATTATATAGAATGCTGTGTATCCGATTCCCCATAACACCCTCGGAATCCAGGCGGCAGAGAGCCTGTCCAACAAAGGCCATTCCGGGATACCTTTTCAAAATTCTCACCGGGAGAGATTTTCCGCAGCAGAATATCTATATAAATATCATACGTTCGGGACATCATTCGGAACATACTCTTAAAATAATGTGGTGAATGCGGATCTTTTTCGGTATCGCTATATGCGTGGTGCATCCGGTGCATCACTGCATAGGCACGGGGATTCAGAAACGAGGAGCCTTGTGTAATGAATGTGAAAAGATAAAAGAAGCGCTCCCAGAATTTGTTCATGGTAAACATCTTATGCGCTGCATACCGGTGCAGGAAAAATGTCTGACTGAAAAGCGAAAGAAACCAATGGATGAGGAAAAAGATCGGTATTGTCATTTTCTGCCGTCGCGTGATGGTGATGGATACTGTGCGGTTTTGTTAACAATAATGACGATATGTATTGTTCCTTCTCTATGTCAATATACCTTCAGCCCTCCCGTCCGGCAAGTATTATATTTCTTGCAGGGTAGAATTTTGTCGGCAGGATTTTTATATTGATGACAATGATCACACATCAACAATGGAGTACCAATGAAATATTTTATCCCGTTATTGTTTGTTTTTTCAACAATCACATCAACTGCACAAAATAAGATCATGGAAAAAGATATCCATTCATTCGCAAATTCCGCCGAAGTGGTCATCACCCACATCGATCTCGATCTTTCGGTAAATTTTCAAGAAAAGATTTTATCGGGAAAAGCGATACTCACTCTCGACAATAAAAAAAGAACCAAACGACTCGTTCTTGATACCCGCGGACTTTCCATCCAGAAAGTCAGTCTCGATGAAAAAGAGAGTCCTGCCGCATATACACTCGGCGAGGAGGTGAAATTCCTGGGGAAACCATTAACGATAACGATTACACCGAAGACAAAAACAGTGACGATCCATTACACTACGTCACCGGATGCAGGTGCATTGCAATGGCTGGAACCATCGCAGACTTCCGGAAAGGAAAAACCGTTCCTCTTCACACAGTCGCAGGCAATTCTTGCCCGGACATGGGTTCCGTGCATGGACGGCCCCGGTGTCCGTTTCACCTATTCTGCTACGATCCGAACCCGTCCCGACCTGCTTGCAGTGATGAGCGCAGCAGGAAACACCGGTACCCGTGCTGCAGACGGAATATACCGGTTCACAATGGATCAGCCGATTCCGTCGTATCTGTTGGCATTGTCGGTCGGTGATCTTGAGTTCCGCCCGCTCGGTGAGCGAAGCGGCGTTTATGCCGAACCGGCTATAGTGGAAAAAGCGGCATATGAATTTGTCGATGTTGAAAAGATGATCTCTTCTGCCGAGGAATTATACGGTCCATACCGCTGGGGGCGATACGATTTGTTGGTGCTCCCCCCAAGCTTTCCGTTCGGCGGCATGGAAAATCCCCGGTTGACGTTTGCCACGCCGACCATTCTTGCCGGAGACCGATCGCTGGTAGCGCTTGTTGCGCACGAACTTGCACATTCCTGGTCCGGCAATCTTGTCACAAACGCAACGTGGGATGACTTTTGGCTAAACGAAGGATTTACCGTTTATTTCGAACAGCGCATTATGGAAAAGGTATACGGACAGAATTATTCGGAAATGCTTGCCACGTTAGCACTCAAGGACCTTAACGCCACCATCGCAGAACTCGGTGCGGATAGTTCAGACACAAAACTGAAACTCGACCTGAAGGGTCGCGATCCGGACGAGGGAATGACTGATATCGCTTATAATAAGGGATACTTCTTTCTGCGTTTATGCGAGGAGGCATTCGGACGGGAACAATGGGATGCATTTCTGAAAAAATATTTTGAGGAAAAAGCATTTATGCCAATGACGACGGAATCGTTCCTGAATTATTTCAATGCGCATTTTAAAAATACAGATCAGAAGAATGCCATCGATATCAACGCCTGGGTATATACCGCCGGGCTGCCGGCAAACTGCCCGCAGCCGCACTCTCCCGAATTCGAGAATGTAATGAAACAGATTGATGCATGGAAGAGCGGCACTCCCGCGTCACAACTGAACACAAACGGTTGGACAACGCATCACTGGCTCTATTTCCTTCACAATCTTCCGTCGTCGATGTCTCTTGAAAAGATGATTGAGTTGGACTACGCATTTACGTTTACTCGTTCCGGCAACTCTGAGATACTGTGCGAATGGTTTCAGCGGTGTATCGTCATGAAGTACGAAACCGCGTACGGGCCGATGCGGAATTATTTGATAAACGTCGGCCGCCGGAAATTGATCAAACCCCTGTATATGGAATTGGCAAAAACCCCGGAAGGGAAAGCATGGGCAAAGGACGTGTACGAAAAAGCACGACCCGGATATCATTCTGTTAGTTTCAATACCATCGACGATATTTTAAAATAATACGATGCGGCAGGAACCGGTCCCGCAACGGTTTCCTGCTGCAATCATAATGAAATTTTATTCACTCCTCATATCCTTGCTCCTCCTTTCGTGTTCCGATCGGCAGGAACAATCACGGACGGAATCCCCTGCCGCCGACACGGTCGCTGCGCAGCAGGCCGGCACTTGGATCGAGCGCACGCGCCTCATCGGAGAGCAATTCTACAAAGTGTACTCCGCGGGATGGGAAGGAGCAAACGGAGCGATCGGCGACGCTTTTCTCTTCCGCACCACGGGCGATTCGACAATTCTGCGGCGATATCTGCATCAATTCGACATGACGCAAATGATTAACGGCACATGGGTTGACGACCGCGCATGGATTTGTCTCGCAGAACTCTACTGGTGGGAATTTTCGGGAAAAAAACATCAGCATTGGATCGACGATGCGCAGCAGCGGTACTGGAGTGCTCGAAGCGAAGGGCGCATGTCGAGTCACGAAGGATTCTGGAGCTGGTATAATTACCCCCGACATTGGAATGTCAACGAACGGATATTCACCAACAGCAATATGAATCTGATGGTGGCGGTCGCCTGCCGGTTGTATGAAGCGACCGGAGACAGAAGGTTTTTGGACGATGCGTTGACGGTGTGGAACGGTACCGGATCGGTACCGGGAATTGAGAAGACGTTTTACCGCGGGAACGGGATCTGGAAGGGACAGGAAGGTCCGGCCGCATTCGGAAAACAATTGCCGTGGGAATCGGCAAGTTACCTTCCTGTGCTGAACGCTTTATACCGAGTAACAAAAGACGAAAAGTATAAGACCATGGCGGTTGCATCGGCGCGGCATATTCTTGATCCCCGCACCGGCTGGATCGATCCGGTTGACCGGTATCAAATCCGCATGGACGGCAACGGCGCGTTTGTTCATTTTTTATTGGATGCCTACGATATTGCGCCGGAGGAACTGAGCGAAATCCCGGAGATCATCGCAGCGATGCTCGAACATGTCTGGACGAATAATCATGGCAAGGCGACCATTACGTTACATCGGGAATACGATCATGCAATCCGCAACGGATGGAATCCGCATGGCGGCGAGGACGGGTACGGTGTGGATGAGGTGGGAACAGTGCATGCACAATCGCAGGCGCTGAGGGCGTTTGGAGTTTTTTCGTACTATCATCAGCTCGCACAGAACCGCAGGAAGTGATATTTAAAAAACATTCGCCACAAAATCACGAAACATACAATACAGACAGAGAACGTCAGACATCGTTGGCAGTAAGAGAACGTCTGACATCGCTGTTCAATGTCTGACGTTTCCCATGCAGCACTATAAGATGTCAGACATCAACAAAATGCATAATATAAGGTGACCGTCACCTCTAAGGTGACGATCACCTTGTCAGTTTCCAATGAGTCATCTCGTTCCCAAACTCTGTTTGGGAACGCCGTCATTAGGAAACTCTGTTTCACACATTTATGCTACTTTGAAGCGGAGCTTCATGTGTCAACGTTCCCAACGAGACGTTGGGAACGAGATGAAAAACAAAGCCATCCGATTGCTGAGAGCAATCGGATGGCTATATATACTTCAGTGATGCCATGACTCTAAGTCATGGCATCACTTTTTTAACAGATCCCCGGGGATTCGTAATTGAGGTTATGACCTCACTGTTTCAATTCCCCCTGTTTGATACTGAAATCATCTTTCCCGATGAATAAGATCTTATCACCCGTATATGATAGCCGCGGTAAATGTGTTGTTCCTGTTTGATTGGTCAATCCAAATACCAGCGATTTGTGCATCCCGTCAACGGATCGCTTGTATAAATACCAACTCTCATCGAACGAATACAGATAATTCCCCTCCTTATCGAATGTAAATTGCTTCGTCAATGAAGGAATATCAAGTGTGGTTTCGATTAATGTTGTAAGGTTCACTATTCTAATTGACGGATTGGTACCGCCAAAAATACCAACTATGTTATTGTCTTTGGTTAGTTCATAAAAGAAAAATGTGCCAACATCAATATCTGAAACATAACGACTTGTTCGATTTTCAATATTGAATATTTTTAATTTACCTAATCCGTATGGATTATTATATGTTTTTCGTTCAATATAGAAAATCTCCTTGTTCCCGTTTAATAATTGCGGATAGTAGTATTCAAATTCGTTCTGGTTTTCATCCAGCAATATCTTTTTGCTCATATCTGCATTCATTATGTAGAGATATGAATAATTATTGACCGGCTGTCGTTCTGTATAAACTATCTTGGTCTCATCAAACGACAGATGAAATTGACCTACATACCGGCCGTCGATTGTATTGGTAAGATTTGTAACCTGTTTTGATTGAATGTCGACAGAAAATATATCTCTCTTATCGCTTGTTTGAGAGCTCAAATATCCAACAAAAAGTATTTTAGCGCCATTGGCAGTAACGGCCATCTTCCGCCAAGTATCTACCAACTCCTCATTGATTCCTCTACTCGAAGCGAATATCTCCGCATATACGAGGGTGTCGATTACACCATTATTAAGATCCAATGTATTGATGATTTGTGGACCACCGGAAAGGGTAATACCGTCGAACGTTCTTGGTGATCGAACGAAAAATATCTTGTTTGATAGTGGGATGTAGTCGGCATAATGGATAAAATGACGTCCGGAAGTCAGTTGCAGTAAGCCGGTTCCATCACTATTAATCTGATAGATTTCTGAATATGTAATTTGATATGTAAAGCTTTCTTTATCATCTTCACATCCTACGACAAATGCACTGCAGATACACACTATTAGAATTTGTATTGTTTTCATTATCTGGCGTTCTGTAAATGGTACCATCTGAACATAATAAGACTTGTCAAATCTGGAAGATTTGACAAGTCTGCTTTTTTGTATGAGATGTCAGACGTGGAGAAGCAACGTCAGACATCGATAGCTGTAAGAGAACGTCTGACATCGCTGTTCAATGTCTGACGTTTCCCATGCAGCATTATGAGATGTCAGATGGTGAAAAGCACCGTCAGACATCGTTTGCTCTCGTTCCCAACGAAAT
The DNA here is from genome assembly GCA_964371615.1 of uncultured Chitinophagaceae bacterium. GTDB lineage: Bacteria > Bacteroidota > Ignavibacteria > UBA10030 > UBA8401 > SpSt-333. The sequence continues at coordinate 319,290 of CAYJMS010000001.1, read as the reverse complement.
GTTGGGAACGAGAAGAGAAATATAATTTATTTCTGTAAAACCATTTTCTCTGTTTGGGCAAATGCGCCGTACGTAAGACGGTAGAGATACACACCTCCTGCCAGCGCAGATCCGTCGAAGCTCACCGAATGTTCACCGGGCAGCAATCTCCCGTTGACCAATTCCGCCGCTTCCCTTCCCAGAACATCGTACACTTTCAGCGTCGTGATATTCTCATTCAAGCCGGCAGGAATCGTAAACGAAATCGTCGTAACGGGATTGAACGGATTCGGATAATTCTGTTTCAGCACGAACCCGTGCGGCGTAAGGCCATCGGGCTCAACGGAATTGACGATCCACCCGCTCAGCACAATCACCAATTGCTTTGCGGTGCCGTCCGTGTAATTCACCGTCATCGTCGAAGAGTCGATACTGCCGTTGATCCTGACGTTGACGGTGCGGTATTCTTTCGGCGCCAGAAACGTAATAGTATCGGTCAAAGTGAATTCATTATCGGACATCACGATCGAAGTGATTGACAACGCTTTCTCTCCCGTGTTTGCAAGCACCAGTTTTTTGTTCGGATCGCTGACGCTGAATATCTCCCCGCAGTCGAGCACCATCGGCGAAGCAACAAGATTCGCCGACGTCACGACGGTCGCTGTGCCGGTGAAGTTATTGATGCGATCGACGAATTCCGGGTGGTCGACAAAGGGATTTCTGTTTCCCTGATAGAGTTGTATGCCGTCATTCCGGGCTTTTGATTGCTGTGTGGGAGGATATTTCTTATTCCATTCCCGGAAGAACGTCTCCTGCGGCACGCCGGCATCATTCCAAAAAGCACCGTAATTTGTGGGATACCTGGTGATAAAATAGAACATTGATCTTGCCAAATCTCCCTTATGCGCATCCCGCGGCTCGAACACCGTCTGGCCGCCTGTTGCAGTTCCGTATTTGGATCCGCCGACATTCCACGATGCCGTTACAACCGCGCCGAACGGATAGTTGCTTCTTTTGCTGTTTGCCGATACATCTGTGGGAAACAGGTGATGAATATCTGCCTTCATTGGATCGGCTTCGGAAAATTTACTCTGGGGCCAGGTATGCTCGCAATTGAAGTTGTTCGATGTCGCTCCCGCCCGTGTATTGAATGTCGCCACGCGTCCGGTATAAACGCACTCTACTTGTCCGCCAATATTATCGATATTGCCGTACATTCTATCCCGTGCTACATCGTATCCCAACGAAACATGCCCAAGTTTGGTGATTGTGTTGAGCGCCGTCTTCAGGTCTTCGCCGGATTTCCCCTGTGTCGTTACATAGAGTGCCTCGGCATATTTTTTTGTTCCGTGCAGCGGGACGACAACACTGCCGGTTTTCAGATTTGTCTCAACGAATGCAAATCCATCATACGTAAGATTGTGTACGGATGAGAATCGAATCCATGTCCGGACGCTGTCGTTGTCCTGAATAAAAAAGGAGGTGTCGCCGACAGCAAAGGCATCGCTGTAGATATTCACATCGTACACATACACACCGCTGCCGGTCTTGTTCACCAGCCAGAGAGCGGCGCTGTCCGTCACCGTCGTGACGGTAGTATCAAAGTGAATGGATGTCGGATTTGAATAATACGTTTGCGATGCTGCTGGCAAGACCAGCAGCATCAGAAGAACAGACAGCCTCATTCAGTTACTCCCGTTGTCGATGAAAGAGAATCCGCCGGCGCCGTTACCGGAAGAATGCGGAACACGCTCTCGTTTCCCGTCCTGTCCACGACAGAGACGGCGACATTCATCAACGTATCGGTTCGTGTGCGGACAATATCCGAATCGTTGCGTGTCCGCGGGAGTTGCACCGTGCGCGTCAGTGGAATGGAATAGGTCGAAACATTCTTCGGCAGCAGCATATACTGCCACTGCATATTATACTGAAAATACACGGCGTTGCGGAACACATCGAGCTCTTGCGATGTCCACGTCAATTGAACGGCGTCGTCGGTAGTTTCAAGATCGACCGCCGGTGCCGCCGGAACAACATTGTCCAGCCACGGAGACGGCGGAACGAGCGCCTGCTTTTGATACGGCCCCGTCAGCAGTGCGGCGTTCATGATCGAACTATCTCTCATGAATGCCTTCATGCTGAAATGAACATGTCCCGGTCCGTTTGGGACAAAACCGCGGGCAATCATGATTTGATTGAAAATTTCATCCGCGGTCTTTTCGTCGCGCGGACGATTGATGATCATACCCGGCCAGAGGTTCCGGTTATACGTATTTTCCTGCACCCACCATCCGAGCAGCACCGGAAAACTTTGCGGAATCTGATTCACCGGCCAGTACAATTGCGGCGTCCAATAATCGATCCACCCTTTGTTCAGCCACAATTTTGCATCGGCATACAGCCGGGCGTACTGATCGTATCCCGCAATGCTGGAAGGAAATCCCGGACGCCAGATGCCGAACGGGCTGAGACCGAACTTGACATACTTCTTTTCCGCTTTTATTCCTTTATACACCCGCTCAATAAAAGTGTTGACGCTCGCCCGCCGCCAATCTTCGCGTGTCAACGTCCCGCCGGTTTTGGTGTACTCTTCCCAACTGTCGTCATCCGGAAAATTGCCGTCGCCATATGGATAGAAATAGTCGTCAAAATGAATTCCGTCCACATCATAGCGGCGAACCACATCCATGACCACGTTATAGGAAATGTCCTGCACTTCTTTCTTTGACGGATCGAGCCAGTACATCCGGTCGCTGATTTTCTTTGCCAAATCCGGACGACGTACTGCAATAGATGTCTCCGTCGGGTCGCTTCCGCGCGACAGGTGTGCGCGGTACGGATTGAACCACGCGTGCAGTTCAATTCCCCTCTTGTGCGCTTCCGTCACCCAGAATTCAAGTGGATCATAAAACGGTTCCGGGGCTTTTCCTTGTTCTCCCGTCAGATAATAGGACCATGGTTCCAGATCGCTCTTATACAGTGCGTCGCAATGCGGACGAACCTGAAACACCACAGCATTCATATTCAACGCAGCCACGGTGTCGAGAATTGCCAGCGCTTCGCGCTGCTGTTCTTCGGTCGTCAGCCCCGGTTTGCTGGGCCAATCGATATTGCCGACAGTTGCCACCCAGACTCCCCGAAATTCTCTTTCCGCCCGCGGTAACGTCAGTTCTCCTGCCGCCGGTACTGCCGCACCACCCCCGCAGCCAACAATGGATATCGATATAATGACCAATAAAATCACGGTTGAATTGAATCTTTTCATATGTTGCCTCCGAATGATTTCCTGCGAGCAGATGAATGAAAAAACTTCTCTTTTATAATAAAACTTTTGGTATTTTCAGCCATAATGTACCACTCATTCCATCCAATTCAAAACAAATACGGAGCACATATGATGAGAATTACCTTACTGCTTATGATTGTAGTGATCGTCGGGCAATACAGCTTTTCGCAGCTGCCGCCGATTATCGACCGTGATCTCTTCTTTGGCGATCCGGAGATATCGGGAGCGCAAATTTCACCGGACGGAAAATATATTTCGTTCGTCAAACCGTTTAACGGTGTGCGCAACATCTGGGTAAAAGGGAAAGACGAATCATTCGACAAGGCGCGCCCAATGACCAACGACACCAAGCGTCCTGTTGCATCCTATTTTTGGTCACGCGACGGGAAGTACATTCTTTTTGTTCAGGATAAAGGCGGTGATGAAAACTTCCGGATTTACGCCATCAATCCTGCCGAAAAAGGCGATCCCGTTCCCCCGGCAAAAGACCTGACACCCATGGAGAAAGTACGGGCATACATTTACGCCGTGCCGAAACAGACGCCGAACGAAATCGTGATCGGCCTGAATGACCGGAAACCGGAACTGCACGATGTATACCTGTTAAATCTGAAAACAGGCGAACGAACACTACTGAGGGAGAACAACGATAATGTTTTGGGATGGGACATCGACAATAAAGGGAATGTCCGTCTCGGCATGCGGCAAACGCCCGACGGAGGGATGGAATTGCTCTCGGTTGAGAAGGATGCACTCGTTCCGATCTATACCACAACATCAGATGAATCGTTTAACACGCTTCGGTTTACTCCCGACGACAAGAAAGTGTACATCACGACCAATAAAGGAAATGTGGACAAACAGCAGTTCGAATTGCTCGATCTGAAGACATTGAAATCCACGGTGATTGAAAAGGATCCTCTGGACGAAGTGGATTTCAGCGGCGCGATATTTTCAGACAAAACCGACAAACTTCTGGCAACTACCTATCTGGGAGACCGTGTTCGTATCTATTTTAAGGATAAAAAATTCGAATCGGATTTCAAAAAGATGAAAAAGGCCCTTCCTCAGGGCGAAGTGGACATTGCAAATATGACCGCCGACGAGTCTCTTTGGATGGTCATTGTAACGAGCGATGTGGATCCCGGTTCACGATATCTGTATAACACGAAAAATGGCAAAGCAAAACTGGTATACAAATCACGGCCAAACCTGCCGAGCGAACATCTCGCGCCGATGAAACCTGTGCGATACAAAAGCCGCGACGGAATGACGATTCCCGCATATCTCACGATTCCGAAAGGGGTCGAAGCAAAGAATCTTCCCGTCATCATGTTTATCCATGGCGGCCCGTGGTCACGTGATGTCTGGGGATACAATCCCTATGCGCAATTTTTCGCCAACCGCGGCTACGCAGTATTGCAGCCGAACTTCCGCGGTTCAACGGGATACGGAAAGAAATTCCTGAACGCCGGCAACAAGGAATGGGGCACCGGCGCCATGCAGCATGATATTTCCGACGGCGTCGAATACCTGATCAAGGAAGGCATTGCAGATCCGAAACGCGTAGCGATCAGCGGCGGTTCGTACGGCGGTTACGCGACGCTGGCGGGTCTGGCATTTACGCCCGATTTGTACGCGGCAGGATTCAGCATCGTCGGACCGTCGAACATTATTACCTTGCTGAACTCAATCCCGCCGTATTGGGCTCCGCTGAAAAAGATGTTTGCCATTCGTGTCGGCGATATGGAGAAACCGGAAGAATTGGCAATGCTCGAGAAACAATCCCCGTTGAATTCGGCAAAAGAGATCAAGAAACCATTGTATGTCGTGCAAGGTGCGAACGATCCCCGCGTCAAAAAAGCGGAATCCGATCAGATTGTCGTCGCCATGCGTGATCTCGGCTATGCGGTAGAATATATGGTGGCACCGGATGAGGGCCACGGTTTTGCAGGAAGGGAAAACCGCCTTGCCATGACCGTCGCGATGGAGAAATTCTTTGCCAAGCATCTCGGCGGGCGAATTCAAGAGGATGTTCCCGAAGATATTCAAAAGAAACTGGAAGCGATTACTGTCGATGTAAAGACAGTGACGATGCCCGAAGCATCGAAAAAAGAACCGGTCGGTGAAATGATGCCGCCGTTCAATCCCGCACTGCTCAAGACGGGCACGTTTTCGTACGACACAAAAATCATGATGCGGGGAAACGAGATGAACGTCTCGCTGAAACGAACCGTTGCGGCAATGGATGCTGAAGGAAAAAAGATCATCCGCGTCACCGAAGAAATGAGCGGCGCAATGGGATCGGGCACTGATGTGGTCGATTATGATGCGGCAACGTTGCTGCCGATGAGCCGGAACGTGGTCCAGGGACCGGCAAAACTTTCATTCACCTTCTCCCCGACTTCGGTCGAAGGAAAAATAGAAATGGGCGCACAGACAATGCCGGTGAATGCGAAACTCGACGGGCCGGTCCTGTCGGATGCCTCCTCGTCCGATGCGATGATCGCGACGCTGCCGTTCGCCGAAGGATATTCCGCATCCGTTAAAAAATTCGCTGCGATGAGCGGGAAAGCGAAAGACTATCACGTGACGTATCGAGGTACGGAGAAAGTCACAATGGCGACCGGCGCGGTCGATGCATTCAAGATCGAGATTGTTCCTGCCGAAAGCGACGGGAGCAGTACGATAGTATGGATCTCGACAGCCGATCGTGTTGTAATCAAAAGCGAATCGACATTGCCTGCGGCTATGGGCGGCGGTACAATGACGACAGTGCTGAAGTAGAAAACAAAATCAAACGCATCAATAAAAATCCCACGCATCTGTCAGATGCGTGGGATTTTTTATATGCTGTAATAATACTGCTTACGACTTCTTAAACTCCGCCACCAAACCCTGCAATACATTCTTCGCATCGCCGAACAACATCCGTGTATTCGGTTTGTAGAAGAGAGGATTTTCAATGCCGGCAAATCCTGTCGCCATGGAGCGTTTCATCACGATCACTGTCTTGGATTTATCGACATTGATGATCGGCATTCCCCAGATGGGCGATGTCTGATCCTCACGGGCGGCGGGATTAACCACATCGTTCGCACCAATGACCAGGCAGATATCGACCGTTTCGATGATCGGATTGACCGCGTCCATTTCATAGAGATGATCGTACGAGACATTCGCTTCCGCCAGAAGCACGTTCATATGTCCCGGCATGCGTCCTGCCACGGGGTGAATCGCGTACCGCACTTCCGTACCGTTCTTCTCCAGAATCTCACCCAACTCACGGCAGGCGTGCTGCGCCTGTGCAACGGCAAGACCGTATCCCGGCACGATGCAGACAGAACCAGCCGCTTCCAGAAGAGTCGCCGCGTCTTCCACGTTCACCGGTTTTACTTCACCTTTTTGTGCAGCACCGCTGCTGACCTGTGCAGAGCCGAATCCGCTGAAGAGCACGTTTGCCAGAGAGCGGTTCATTGCTTTACACATGATATTTGTCAAAATCAATCCGCTGGCACCGACAAGCGATCCGGTGATAATCAACGCATTATTTTGGATCACGAATCCGGCCAATGCTGCGGCAATACCGGAATAACTGTTCAGCAGCGAAATCACGACCGGCATATCTGCGCCGCCGATGGGGATCACCGAGGTCACTCCAAGGAGCAATCCCACAAGAATCAGCGCCAGAAAAATGTAATAGCTTTCCGCGGGATTCATTGCAAACATTGTTCCGCCGACTACCGCGGCAATCAGGATTGCGGCATTCACGAATTGCTGACCGGTAAAGAGAATCGGTTTTCCGGTCATGATTTCCTTCAGTTTTGCCCAAGCGATCAAACTGCCGGAGAACGTAAGTGCACCGACCAGCACCGTCAGGATGATGGTCGTCGATGTATAGAGATCGAATGAGTGGATGACATTCGGATCGATAACGTTTTCGAATTGTTTGTTGTATTCGGCGAATCCGACCAGCAGACTTGCCAAGCCGCCGAATCCGTTCAGCAGCGCCACCATTTGCGGCATCTCGGTCATCTTCACCACGCGAGCCAGATACACTCCGGTGGCAGAACCGATTACCATGCCGATGACGATATAGGACCAGTCGACGACGTCGTAATGTACCAAAGTGGCGACGATTGCCAGCAACATGCCGAATGACGACATCAGATTCCCTTTGCGGGCGGTGGCCGGTTTGCTCATACGCTGCAGTCCGACAACGAACAGCAGTGCGGCAACCAAATAGACCATTTCAGCGGTGAAATCCAGGAGGTTCATTATTTTACCTCCTTCTTCTTGAACATTTCAAGCATTCGATTCGTCACGAGATAACCGCCGACGACATTGATCATGGCAAAGATCACTGCACCGACGCCGAGAATAGTGCCGAGCGTCGTATGACCTTCTCCCGCCGCCACCAGCGCGCCGATGATCGTGATGCCCGAGATCGCGTTGGATCCCGACATCAGCGGCGTATGCAGAATGGACGGTACTTTGGAGATCACCTCTTTCCCGAGAAAAACGGAGAGGAAGAAAATAAAAAGTAAAGGGACGAGTAATTCTAACGTCATGATTTTTTCTCCTTCGACGGAGCAAATGTCGGATGGACAACCGCTCCTTGATGTGTAATAAGACAGCTTTTAATAATCTCATCGTCAATTTTCAGTTCGAATTTTTTCTTTTCCGCCGACCAGAATTCCTCGAGCAGGCTGAGAAGATTGTTCGAATACATGAGGCTGGCGTTGAGGGCAACTTTTGCTGGCATATTCGTCAGTCCGACGATCTTGACGCCGTTTTTGACGACCACTTTTCCCTTCACCGCTCCCTCGACATTGCCGCCGGTATCGATCGCGAGATCGACGATGACGCTTCCCGGGCTCATTGCTTCGACCATATCCTTTGTAACGATGATCGGCGCTTTACGGCCGAAGACCTGCGCCGTGGTAATGACGACATCCGCATGGGTGCAATACTGTTTCATTACTTCGCGTTGTTTTTTCAACTGTTCTTCCGTCAGCGCCTTGGCGTATCCCTGCGCGGTCTGCCCCGTTTCGCCGAGATCCACTTCGACAAATTTTGCGCCGAGCGAGATCACGTCGTTCTTTGCCACCGGCCGTGTATCAAACGCATCGACCTTTGCGCCAAGCCGTTTTGCAGTGGCAATCGCCTGCAGCCCCGCAACACCGGCGCCGATAATGAAGACTTTCGACGGCTGGATCGTTCCTGCCGGCGTCATCATCATCGGAAAGATTTTTTGAATATGATCCGCTGCCACTATCACCGATGCGTATCCCGCCAAGCTCGCCTGCGAGCTCAGTGCATCCATTTTCTGTGCACGGGTGGAACGGGGAATCATTTCCATGGAGATCGCAGAAACATGCTGGTGTGCCAGCACACCGATCAGTTTCTGTTCGTTAAACGGATCGAGATAGCTGATATGGATGCTCCCCTTTTTCAGCAGGGCGACCTCTTTGTGTTCCGGTTTGCGTAAACCAAGTACAATGTCGCCGGAAGAAAGGACCTTTTTGCGGTTCTTTTCAATTGTTGCTCCGGCTTTCTTGTACGCTGCATCCGGAATGCCGACGGTCGCACCGAGCCCTGCTTCGATCGTCACTTTGGCCCCTTTCTTCACCAATTTTTCAACATTCTGCGGAAGCATCGACACGCGCGCTTCGACTTTTGAATTTTCTTTTGGAATGGTTATATGCATGTTTTTTCCTTCGTTTTCGTAAATATCGATTAATATACTTATCCTTTGCTCACCGAGCAAGGTCAGTTTTCTTGAAACTCACGCTTCTTTTTGGTAAGTTATTTGGAATACCCGTGCAACGATTTCAGGAACTTGCTCCCATTGTCCGCTGTTAATGCTGTAAGATTTTTACCGGACAGGGAAGCGGATCGCAAATACCGAATGATTCCCTTCTTTTTAGCCGTCGTACCGCAAAATCCTCTTCATAAGGAGTTCGAACAGCAGGCGCTTCCGCACATGGATGTGCTGTACAATTATGCACTGCGGATTACCGGAAACGCTGAGAATGCGAAGGATCTTCTGCAGGAAACGTACCTGAAAGCCTACCGGTTTTGGGACAAGTATGAACAAGGAACGAACCTGCGGGCGTGGTTGTTTAGGATAATGAAAAATACATACATCAACCTGTACCGGAAGGAAGTAAAGGAACCGGACAAGGTCGATTATGACGAGATTGAAAGCTACTATAACATCATCCGCGACGAATCGTCCGATGATAACGATCTGCAGCGAAAGATGTTCGGACAGTTGCTGGACGATGAGGTCTCGAAAGCGCTTGAATCGCTCCCTGAGGAATTCAAAACAGTGGTGATCCTGTGTGATATTGAAGGACTGTCGTACGAAGAGATCGCCGAATTTCTGCAGATACCGGTCGGCACCGTCCGGTCGCGGCTGCACCGGGGACGAAAGATCCTCTATACATCGCTTTACGGATACGCCAAACAACGCGGAATGATCCGAAAGGACACCAACGAATAATTTTGATACCAAGGATGCATCGTGAATTGTAAAGAATTTCAAGAATGTGCGTGCGACGCCGTTGACAAACGGCTGGAGAGCGACCGTGCGCAGGAACTGATACAGCATGCGGCACATTGCCCTCACTGCCAATACGAACTGAACGCCCTCCGCCTCACAAAGGAGATAGTTCACGATAAGATTCCCCTGCACAGTGTCCCGGCCGAAGTCTATTATGCGATCGTCAACAAGACCTTTGCTTCACCCCGATTTTCATGGCTCAGCGGATGGTTCGGCATGAAGCTGAATCTCGCCGGCGCTTTCGTCATCGTCGCTGCCGTCGCCATCGGCATTTATTCGCTCTTCATTCCCTCTTCCGGCATACCGGATGATTCAAACATCATTCATCAATCCCTGAATAATTATCAGGCGGTAATCGGCGGATCGATCAAGCCGCAACTGGTGAGCAACCACGACAATGTCCGTTCCTTCCTGGAAAAAGAAGTTAATTTCGCCGTCAATGTACCGAACATGAAGGGATGCAATTCCTGTGCGGGCGTACTGTCGAGCTTTAACGGCGTCAAACTGGCGCATGTAGTATACCAGATCGGCGGCACGGTTGTGTACATCTATCAGGCGGATATGAACGAGGCGATGAAGGGGGATAAAATCGGCCTGCCGGCAGAAGCAAAGAAAGAACTGCTTGATACCGATTGGTACATCAAAGAAGTCTCGGATGACAGAACGATAGTTCTCTGGAAGTATGAAAACACCCTTTGCGCTGCGGTAAGCAGCATGAAGAAAGACCAACTCGTCGCACTGCTGACGGAAAAGGATGCACAATGACAAAGAATATCATCGCTCTTTCTCTCTTCGCCCTCCTGCTCATCGGCTGCGCCCCAAAAAAGGACGGCGACAATGCAGGAGTTGCGGGAACAAATAAGGCGGGTACCGCGCTCAGCAATGTTGCAATGGTCGCTTCGGTACAGGCATCCGGCGCCAATGGCACACCGGATTTTTCGTGGACCGATTCGTCGGGCACAGCGGTAACATTCTCTGAAATCTCACGCGGAAAACCTGTCCTGCTGAACTTCTGGGCAACCTGGTGCGGGCCGTGCGTGAAAGAGATGCCGGACCTTGTTGAATTAAGCAAAGAGTACGAAGCAAAAGGAGCACTGGTCATCGGTATCTCTCTTGATAAAGATTCCGATGTTTTGAATCTTGTAACAGAATTCGCGAAAGATAAACAGGTTACGTATCCACTCATCGTCGATAATGGTGAACTGGAAAAAGCATTCGGCGGCATTCGCGCAATCCCGACCACATTTTATATCGACAAAAACGGCAAGATCGTCGAGAAGTTGATCGGAATGCAATCCAAAGTACGATTTGCTCAAGGACTCGACGCGTTGCTGTAATTCGAAGTATTATGCTTATAAAGTCAAATCCCCAATATTGTTGAGATATTGGGGATTTTCATTTTAAATAATAATATAGAAGTGGTCTCGTGTTCAATGTTGCAGTATGGTAGAAAAACCGATACATTCTTGGGAATAAGAGATTAATCAAATATTTTTTATTATGAAAACAAAGGATTCGATATGTATGCATACTATATCGGGATAGCATTTTTTGTAATGATTATATCTCAATATTCACGCAATCAAATATTGAATAAATTTTTTTACACGGATACTCTTACTCCGCAATCGGCAAAACAATTTAGAGAAATTGGTGTGACCGATTTAATTATGGTAAAACTATTATTGTATCGCGGCATATTAAAAGCGGCGGGAAATAACAGGTATTATTTAGATCTCGATAGAAAATACGAAATAGAAAAGAATAAAGAGAAATTTTTGATTGCTCTTGTAATTCTGGCATCGATATTTTTAATTATTGCTGCGGCCGTCACATTGTTCAGCTAATTGCCGTCTCACATTTTCGGGAAATAAGTTTTATGTCATCCGCTGCCCCATCGACCATTGCCGAATATATAACAGCGTCTCCCAAAGAGGCGCAAAAGAATCTTCGTGAGCTCTATGCCATTCTCAAAAAAGTTGCGCCGCATGCAAAGGAAGGATTGAAATGGAGAAATCCTGTATTTGAAGAACGCCGCATACTCTTTGCCTTTGCCGCGTTCAAAACACATATCAATTTTATGCCGACTCCTTCCGTCATAAGCGCCTTCAAAAAAGAATTAAAAAAGTACAGCACCGGCAAAGGGTCGATACAATTTCCCCACGACAAGAAGCTGCCGAAGACGCTCATACGGAAAATTGCTGCATTTCGTATCAAGGAATTACGGGAAAAAGATATACGTTGGATGTGAATTGCACTACTCCAGGGCGAAACAATGGGTATAAAGTCAAAACAAATACAGAATTTTAAGGAAGGCGATTACTGCAGCGTTATCGGTGGCACGCATACCGGTAAATCCGGCACAGTTAAAGATATTCATATCAGCAAAACCGGACACATGACAGTTACCGTGGTGCAAGAAAACGGAGTACGATTTAAGACACTCGGCAAGAACGTTGTCATAAAAACAAGGGGTGGCACATAGCAATTGTTTGTGAAAACCTGCAGTGCATACTTTTTCAAATGATGCGGGAACTGAATAACAATGAAAAGATACTCCTCAATAGCAACCCTCGTATACTCAATAATTCTGACGAATACTCTGTTGTCGCAGGGAAATTTTTCAAATACTTCCGGATGGATTGAATATTATCATCCGGAATCAAAAGTGTCGTTGAAGCATCCGCCGTTGTGGAAGTGCTACAGTTGGTCAAAAAATAATTTCTATATCGATATGAACGGAAATACCAACAATAAATATCCAGATGAATACGGGAGGCCGGTGTATGCTTTTCTACTTGCTACAATTTACGACCGGCCGATACAGGAGATTCCAATTTTTGCTACATTGCGGCCGATCAATATCAGTTCCTACGATAGTTATGAATATATCGTTGTAGAAAAGAGATACAGTTATCTACTGATATTTCTGGATATCAACGGACAAAGACATGTAAAATTCCAATTATTCCGCTACGTTCCGGAAAATCCCGGAAATATCCAAACCTGGAAATTATTGCGGACTGTGATCAATAGTTTCACAATACGGGATTGAATGCAGGTCATAGAGATCGAACAGAACAGCATAAAAAAATCCCCGTTATCTTAAAGATAACGGGGATTGCATTTTTAAATCAGTATGCAGTTTTAGAATCTCAACCGCATTCCCATGGTAAATGAGAAGGTGCGGAAACTGTCAGGATTGGTCATGATCGCGATACTCTGCGTCGCAAAATCGATATCGAATGTATTCAAGATATGGAATCCCAATCCCGCCGACCACGCAAATCGCTCCCGGCCGCCGATAAGGAATCCTGTACGAAGCGGAAGCCATCCCGCGACCGGATCGAGTTCCATTCCGATGCTGAACTGCGGAGTCTTTGTATTGCCTGCCACTTCGTTCAATCCAAAATGGCCGTCCATTGCAACGGTCCACCGGAACGGAATTACGTCGAACACTTCGTCGACGCGCATTTCGGCTCCGAGGTGAATCGCCGTAGGAAGATCGAATTCGAATGCGGTCGTATCTCTTGTTTCACCCTTGAACGAATTGGTGATGATGGTGTCTTGTCCCCGGTCTATGCCGGAAACCGAAAATGAAGAATTGCCGACGATTGCTTTTGTACGCTTATCCCACTTTATCGAACCGATGTCGGTAATGCTTGCACCGACGCGAACCGAATTGAAGACGAATGCAGAGACACCGAAATCAAATCCAACACCCGATCCAACCGGTCCCGGATCATCCGGATCGGCAACGGCCTGGTATTGGAGAAAATCAAAATTGCCATTAATGGTCATAGAATCGATAATCTGAGTTCCGTTTCCGATATCCGATCTGTGTACGATAGTCTGTATCGTGCCGTTGTACTTCTCCGTTGCAAAAAACGCCAAACCGGCAAGATATTTCACACCGAAACCGACCGACATTTCACTGACCGATGGCAGTTCAAACGGCAGCATGTATCCGCCCGAAAAATTCACTTCGGCAATCGACGATGAATTGAGCGCCGTTCCGTTGAAGGAATAAATCGATCCATTTTCCTCCAATCCGCGAAGTGGAAATTTCATGTATCCTTCCGGCAGATCGAGATTCACAGCAGTCTGAGTCGATGCAACCAACGCAAATCCGAAACTCCCGATCTGTAACGATAAACCGATCGGAGCCATTTCAAAGCGCATTTGTGTTTTCGCAATACCGTCTGGGAAAAGTCCGAGAATTTCGTTTTTATCCTGTTCGTTTAACGGTTTCGCGATTCGATTGTCGGGATTGTTTGGATCTGGAATACCGGTAAAGTAATCATTGTAAATCTTATAGTTGAACAAATCGCTGCCAATGCTTAATCCGACCGGTGCAATATTCAGCGTAAACGTTGCATTCCGGTCATCCAATGCAAGATTTGCAGGATTGGTGCCGACCGCATCGAGGCCGCGTGATAATGCGGTGAATGCCCTTCCCATGCCGACGAGCCGCGGCGAGTATTTGTCTCCTCCGGCATAGAGCGTTGCCGTCATTACCACCGCGAGGAGAACGATCACGCACAGAGAGCGGGATGTAGTTTTCATATTACTTGTCCTTTCGAAGTGATAATGATTAATTTTCCAGTTTATCGATATCAATATTAAAGATCACGTTGGCGAATGTTTTAATCCGCACCTTATCGGTCTTGTTAAACACTTGTGCCGTCAGGCCGTTTCCTGCAGTCATCATTTTTAAATCGACCGCGGTGAACGATGCATCGGCAAGTTTTGCCGCATCGCTCGGAATAAGGTTGAGGAAGGTGAACGACTTGACGCCGCTTCTGGCAACAGTAGTGTCCGCATCGACTTTGATCGGAGGATAGTTCACCGGATCGCTCAAATCCTGCGGCAGCGTCAAAACCGGCAATGAAACCGTATCCGGCCGGTCGGGATTCACCGCGTCTGCCCGGAGCAGTTTCATCAGTACCTCGATGGTGACCGGGAAAGTGTTTTCGATATTCATAAAGATTTTTCCGCTTTCGATCATTTCGAGCTGTGTCGTGTCGATATTGTTTTCCGAGAACGATGCCGTATCCTTCAGCGATCCGTTTTGAATGCCGATGGCGACCGGGATAGCGTAGTCCAGCGCGACGAAAATACTGTCCGTTTGTTTCACGCCGCCGGTGCCGACGCCGAATTGCGAACTCGGATCAAGATACACATCCATCGGGCTGACCAGCGCATATCCTTCCAGAAGGAATTTCGAGGGAAGTTCATTCTGTGTTGTCAAAAAGCTATTCATTAACAGATTGATATCGGACGGCGGAATCGGAATGATATCATCGACACCGGGAGTGATGCGGTGATAGTTCCGGTTATTGGCTATGTCGTCCGCAGTACGCACAAGCACCGATTGTCCTTTATTCCCGTTCTTATCCAGTGCAAAAACATTCAACACCAGGTTTGTAGGGAATAAACCGGTGCTGAGAATTCGGGCGGAGAGCGAAATGCCGCTGTTGAACGCGGTCAGGGTCAGTTTATTGCCGATGTCACCGATACCCGCATCGAGCTGCTGCACGATGTCAATCGGCTGCGGGGGAACCTTCCCTTCCACTTCGCTCAATTCAAACGCTTCGACCGGTTGAACGTCGGCGACGACGAAATCGGTCTTGTTTACCAATTCGTAGTCGGCGCTTTTGGAGAGTGTTTTGATACCTAGGCTGAAGTGCAGATCCTGCGTGACCAGCGTATCGTTGGAAAGATTGCGCAATCGGGAAACGAACGTCATCTGATCCATATTGATTGTCGTTACCAGAGAGTCGCGCGGTTCAATGGTGGTGTAACCGGTAATGCTGTTGGTTCCCGGCAATGCGTACGACACGCCGGTGTTGTTGTCGATCAGTTCGTCGATCTTAAATTGCACGGTCAATTGCAGCGGAACCGTGTTGATGATCCTGATCTGCATTGCACCCTTCGAAAACTTTGCAAACTTTACCTTGATCGAATCGTCCAGCACGATGGCCGAATCCGCCACGGAAAAAACGGTCTGACCGTCGAAATCATTGGTCTTTGCGAGTGCGGATTTGATTTCTGCTCCGGCAATTGTCATATTTGCCGTCAGATTATCATTGGCGTCGATTGTCGTCCCAGCCCAGCCGGTAACTTGCATCGTTCCTTTTAACTTTAGTCCGGCATCCAATTTCTTGTCCGTCATATCGACCACGTTGGAATTTGCCGTTGCACCGGGAGCAATCGGTCCTGCAAAGGTAAATGTGGCGACCGATACCGTCGTATCGCTCAGGTTATACAGATTCAGCGAATTGCCGGTAAACTGCACGGTGAAGGGAAAATTGTTGGTCATTGTCATCGACATCGTTCCGGATTCGAAGACGAGATACTTGTAGACGGAGGAATCACCGAAATCGAGCGAGATTGCCGCTGCCGGTGGATCCGGAGTGAACGGCGGGATGGTACCGACCGGGACGCCCAATTGCGCCGGTGTGACGGTTATCTGGATGCTCGGGGGAGTACCGACAGGCACAACGCCGATCTCCTGCTGTATCGTATTGCCGCGCGGTGCCGGCATCTGAAAGACGTCAAGAGGAATTCCCTGTCGAAAACCTATCACATCGGTGATCGGTTTGTAGAGAATCGTTCCGCCGCTCGTGTCGAATTTCGGATCCTTATTGACGATATCGGCAAAATAATACGTCTTGTCCATCAGCGGTATTGTCAACTGCGTCTTCCACGTCGGGGCTTTCGGCTCCAGCGGCGATTTGATACATTGAAAAGAGAACGGTAACAAAAGAAACGTCGCCGCATAAAGTATCAAGCGGTGCATGATGCTTCGACGAGAATTGACCATAGTATTCCTCCGGAGCGTTTAGATAATGAATAATCGTAACAGAAAATACTCCGAGAATGTGCAAAATGCAATTCCACGGAGCACAACATTAAAAAACTCTAATGGGGGAGGTGAGAGACGTTTTTTTGACAGCGTCGATAAACGGTCGACGAATTGCTTAATGGATCTTTTCGTTTTTCGGCGGAATTTGAAAACCGTATGAAGGATTCGGCATTTCGTCCCCCAGGATCTTGATCTCGCCGAATTTTTCTTCGTATTTGTTAATGTTATCGCGCAATGCGTTCAACAGCAATTTTGTATGCTGCGGCGTCATAACAATGCGAGAGAGCACTTTTGCCTTCGGCACGCCGGGAAGAATCCGCGTAAAATCCACCACAAATTCTGCCGGCGAGTGGGTGATGATGGCGAGATTGGAATAAATCCCTTCCGCTTCCTTCTCGTTCAATTCGATGTTGATCTGCTGTCCTTGCGGAGGTTGTTGGTTGCTCATTGGTATTCCCGGTTAAATAAAAAAACCACGGCAACATCAACGTCGCCGTGGCAGATTCGATACAGTTAATTTTTACCCTGACGGATGGCGTCCGATTTATCGTATGCGTTCTTTGCTTTTTCCGCCATGCCGAGATTTGCATACACCTGTCCGAGCAGTTCCCAAATCTGAATATCATTCGGTTTTTCAATCACTACCCTTTCCAGATACGGGATGGCAAGACGGTATTTTTCCTGATACGATTTATCGTCTTCCTTCCCCGCCTGCTTCAAGCGTTCCTGTTCCGCCACTCCCCAGTTGACGTATGTCGCCGCAAGGTTATACACGGCGGAACTGAATTCAGGATCGATCTCCAGCACCGCTTTAAACTCGTTGATGGATTCTTCGAACTTGTTGTCCTTCAGCAGGAACACACCGAGATTGTAACGGTCGTATTTGCTGTCGGGATATTTTTTCACCCGGTCGTTCAGCAGCACGCGGGCTTCGTCGTTACGATCGGCACCGATGTAAGCGTTCATCAGGTTTTCCGAAAATTCGGCATCCTCCGGGAACGCCTCATTACCCCGTTTCAGGATCGCGATCGCTTTTTCAAATTCCTTTTTTGCCAGAAAATAATTCGTTGAATCGATTGCCGGCGTATACGGCGTGCTGAATTCCACTTTGCTGACATATTCTCCTTCGACAGTCACAATCATATTGTACTTGTCGAAAGTCCAGATTTCTTTCACAACGACCGCTTTCTTCCCTTTCCCTTTTGTCTCTTGCTTTACCGACGACGGCTTGCCGATATAATATTTCACATCGGCCGCTTTGATTTTTTCCCGCACCTGATCGACGTTTTTCGCCTCTTCCATCGCTTCCCGATTCTGCTCAACGAACTTCGCTTTGTAATCCGTGGCGCGCGTCATGTAAATGCTGTTCAAAATGCGTATGGCATAGACCGAGTTCGCTTTTTCAAAAGCGAGTGTCAACGGTGCAATGGCTCCTTCCATATCTCCCTTCCGGTAGATCGCCAGGCCGAGATTTTGATAATTCACGACACTGTCGGGAAGGACATAAATAGCCATGTTGAACGCTTCGATTGCCGCATCAAATCCGGCGGGATCTTCCGCTTTGTTGATTTTTTCCACTCCATCATTGAATAAACGTGCCCACACCGCAACGGTCTGTTGAGCGATCTCTTTTTTGAATTTTATTCCCGTTTCGGATGCTTTCACGAAAGCATCTTTCATCCCTTTATAGTCCTTCAGTTCAAAACGGACCTGACCGAGCAAGAACCATGCTTCCTCATTCTTGGGATTCTTGGCGACTTCTTTCATCAATTGCGCTTCGGCATTGGCATAGTCTTTTCGTTGGATATAGAGCTTGGCGCTCGTAATTTCAGCGGAGGAACATTGAAATCCCATCAGCGCAAGCGACAGCGCAGTGACGATCAACATCCCCACAACAATATGTTTCTTCATGATTGCCTCAATAATTTGGTGGGATATTTTCCAAAAATCGGATGATGAAATATAGAGATTTTTCCCTTTAAATTCTCCACTTCTTTTTCTAATTTCTATATGAAACAAGCGTTTTGATCATTGAAAGTACACCGTATGAGCACGATTTTTACGAAGATCATCAAGCGGGAGATACCGGCGGAAATCCTGTATGAAACGGAGAATGTCATTGCGGTGATCGATATCATGCCGATTCATTACGGCCATGCGCTGATAATTCCAAAAAAAGAATACCGAAATTTTCTCGAGGTTCCCGAATCGGAAGTGGGGGAATTGATGCTGGTAACGCAAAAGATTGCCAAAGCGATGGTCAAGGCGTTCGATCTCGAGGGATTCAATTTCTTTTCCAATAACGGCGAAGTCGCAGGACAATCCGTCTTTCATTTTCACATTCACGTCACCCCCCGGTATCCGAACGACAACATCTCCTTCCACCTCAACCTGAAGAAATATGCGGACGGGCAGATGAAGGATGTCGCGGATAAGATCCGGAAGAATATCACATAGGACAATCACGCCTGTATGCTGCATTTCTGCGAACCGCAGTCCAGGCATCCCCGTTAGTTCACAATCAACCACATCGGTCAAACGCAATCGTTTGCCACATTAAGCAAGAGGAACTCCATGGCAGGAAAGATTTCAATTCACAACGGAAAATTGACCGTTCCCGACAATCCCATCATTCCATTTATTGAAGGAGACGGCACGGGTCCGGATATTTGGCGCGCATCGGTCAGAGTAATGGATGCCGCAGTGGCAAAAGCATACGGCGGAAAGAAAAAGATCGAATGGAAGGAAGTGCTCGCCGGACAAAAGGCGTTCGACACAGAGAAAACGTGGCTACCAGACGAAACGGTTGACGCATTCAAAGAGTATCTTGTCGGCATCAAAGGCCCATTGACCACTCCGATCGGCGGGGGAATTCGCTCCCTCAATGTCGCGTTGCGCCAGATGCTCGATCTCTATGTCTGTCTGCGCCCGGTGCAGTACTTTATAGGCGTTCCGTCGCCGGTGAAACATCCGGAAAAGGTCGACATGGTGATCTTCCGTGAAAATACGGAAGATATCTACGCCGGAATCGAATACAAAGGGGGCTCGCCGGAATCGCAGAAGATTCTCGATTTCTTCGCAAGCGAATTTCCGAAGGAGTTCGGCAAGATCCGATTCAACTCCAAAGAAAAAGCTGCGGAGTTCTGGACGCTGGTGGGAAACAAAAACTTCCCGACACAAGTTAACGTCGGTGTCGGCTTAAAGGCAGTCAGCTATTCCGGAACGGTTCGTCTTGTGCACAGCGCCATTAGCTATGCGATCATGAACAAACGGAAGAGCGTCACCCTGGTGCACAAGGGAAATATTATGAAATATACCGAAGGTGCCTTCCGCGACTGGGGCTACCAGACGGCGAAGGAATATTTCGGCGCGGTGGAGATCGACGGCGGACCGTGGTGCAAAATTCCCGACGGAAAACCGGGAGCAGGCATCGTCATTAAAGATGCGATTGCCGACATTACGCTGCAGCAAGTGCTCACACGACCGGAAGAGTTCGATGTAATCGCTACGCTGAATCTGAACGGCGATTATCTCTCCGATGCACTGGCTGCACAGGTGGGCGGCATCGGCATCGCTCCCGGCGGCAACATCAATTACATCACCGGCCATGCGATCTTTGAAGCGACGCACGGCACGGCGCCGAAGTATGCCGATCTGGATAAAGTCAATCCCGGTTCTGTCGTGTTGAGCGGCGAGATGATGTTCCGCTATATGGGCTGGACTGAAGCGGCCGATCTTATCCTGAAAGGATTGAACGGTGCCATCGGCGCAAAGACCGTCACGTACGATTTTGCCCGACAAATGAGCGGCGCAAAGGAAGTGAAGTGTTCGGAATTCGGTGATGCAGTCATCGCACACATGTGATCCTTCGAATCATTTACCGCACAACAAAAAACCCGGGATGTTCCCGGGTTTTTTGTTGCATAAGATCAGCGTGGAACCGTCTATGGAACGAACGACACTCCTGCTCGGAAAGTGGCGAAATCGGTATTGATACTATTGTCTGCCAGAACTCCATACAAATAATTCACTTCGGCAAACCAGGAGAAAATCTCCGTTAACGACGTTTGAAGTCCAAACCCGATCCGAATACACGGTGATATGGAGAATTTTCCCTCTCCCGTTTTCGGCGCAAGCGGATAATTCACTTTTGACTCCGATGTTAATGAGATGATTCCTCCCGCACCCATCGAAACGTACGGGCGTGATTTTGTCGTACTTTCATCACCCTTTCCAAAATAACCATAGTTGATGTTGCCGGTTATGACAATAAGCGAACTGGTAGCTCCGTCTACGCTCACTCCACGATTATCCATTTTGATCTTCTGAAAGAAACGGTCTTCATCGAACGGAAAGAAGTTGTATTCCGCCGCCAAGATCAAATCGTGCTGCTCCGAAAGTTTGAAAACAGCCTCGCCTTCAGCATGGAAGCCGATCTTCCAATAATCGTAGAATGAAATCGGTCCTCTGGGATCCGCCATACCGCCGCTGATTCTGATAAATTTCAATGAATCGAATTGCGCATTTGATATTGCCGGTAACAGAAAGAACAGCGCTGCCATGACGGCACTGAAATATTTATTTTTCATCATCATACTCAATTCTTTGTCAAAACAACGGAAGTGCTGACGAATCCCGAACCGTTGATCGATCCCGTAACGGTTGTGAGTGTCGTGAACTTCCCCTCGAACACGGCAGGTTGAAATCCGGTCGAGGAAAAAGTGAATTTCAAATTGGGATACATTTTCTGACCGCTTACGGCAACGGGAATGGTGCCGACGTAACCCGATCCATGGATGATACCGTCTGCGTCCGTGACAGAGAATGCGACAGGCGCCCCGATGGCGTCGATGGTTCCGGACCATTGTCCGGAAAAATCGGGAGGTCCGGGAACCGGAATGGGGCCGGTCGGATCGTCCTTGGTGCAACCCGCCGTCAGAAAAGCGAGGCAGACAAACATCACTACCAGTGTGAGAATTCGAATCATAAGTTCTCCGGAAAATTTTCGAGACCGAAAAAGATCGTCGTATTTATTCGGAATATCAATACAAAAAACAAGTCATTGTAGATTTACCGAGAACTTCCGCAAGGATAAAGGACACCATAATCGGTTTTCACGGTTCACCAAAATATAATTCCCGTTTTCTCCCAGAAAACGGGAATCTATAATTTTAAAAGACTTGCCATTCTCTCTTTTAACTGCCGCGCTGCATTTGCATATCCGCCGTTGACGGAATCGACAAGATGCACGTGCGATTCGTTGTAATTGAAGATCAGGCAGGTCACCAGCGCACAATCGGCGGAATGCATTCCATAGACAGCGCGTCTTTCCTGCAAACATTGGTCAAGATATTCCGTCAATTGCACTCTCTGCTCCGCGTTTCCGGAAACAGTGAACCTGAGCTTGTCGTCGAACTTCTTAAAATCGGTATTCGCTACCAATGTCCTTTTATATGCACCCCAATCGGTCGATGCAGTACGGACATTGTTTCCCATCAGGTATTTCCCCGCAATCACTCCCCACCGGACAATAAACCAATAGCGAATTCTGTAGAACCATCCTTTTGCAAAAGAACGGATGCGCGATTCTCCCATCAACTCTTTTCCCCGCAGCGACATGGTGAGTAACTCCTCGCGTACAGGATGACATTGCGAATCATTGCCGTAGATCGTTTCGATCCGTTCCAGTACTTCGCGATAGAGATCATTCCGCTCATTCTCCTGTTTCCCTACTGCCTGAACAATAACCGAAACAATCTCTCCGTGACGGCTCGGAACATTGTTCCACCGGCATTCCAATCCGCTGAAATCTGCCGCTGTGGTGATATACTCAGTATCAATTCCAAATTGTTCATCCGCATGGGGATCTTTCAGACACTCTTCTGCAAAGTGAATTCCTCCCCCTTCGAATACCGGTTGGACGTATGTTCCCGACATGATGCAGCGGGCAACACGGACATCGAATCCCTGTGCACGGATGTAGGAAATAGGAACAATACCGACACGCAGTTCGATGCCGAACGAGTCTTTTGCCATAAGTCGTGTAGCAGCGAGAGATTGACGGGCTTTCGCGGCAAACGACGGTGGGATACAGACCACGGCCCCGTCCCCGCCGAAGATGAACGGCAGCGCAACAGTGCGATCAATGTTCAGCAGCGCCATAATGGACGATGCGCCGACAAGATTCACTTCCTTGTATCGTCCCGCACGGATCAGTTCGGTGGAATTTTTAACATCGGAAACGGCAAGGAGCCAGTCGTCGGGCAGCGGAGAATAGATCGACGGATCCGAGATGAATGTAAAATTACTGACAACGGGAAGGTCGTCGTAGAAGTTATCGGTGCTCATGAGTATTTATTTAGAAGTCAACTCAAAAACCTAATTCAACGTCATTGCGAGCCGTTTTTTGGCGAAGTCCCGCTATTTGGATTCCGCTCAGAGCGGGATTCAAAAGGCGGAACAATCTCACTTTTCTCTTTTTATAATAGTGAAAAGATTGCTTCGGTCGTCTGTCGTACGACGGACTCCCTCGCAATGACAATCGTTTTTGAGATGCCTTCTAGTCTTTAAAGATCCCAGGAATCTTAAAGATTCCGGGGATCTATAAGATACCGGGGATCTGTAAAATCACCCCTTCATCAACTTCAACGCATCGACCTCTTTTAATTTCGCGAACAACTCCTGCTGCTGTTTCAGGAAAGGCATCGGATCGGCGCCGGTCAGCGATGCATTCTTCATGGCGATCCTGTTCTCATGCAACTCCTTTTCGAGATGTTTACGCTTCAGCGATTTTATCGCTCCAAGGGCGATCTCGTACAACCGTGAGTCATGCAACTTTGCACCGATATCGTTCCATCGCTCACTCAGCTGATAGCGGTTGAACGCAATGGCGGAGATGATGGACTTTTCCTTCTCATGATCGAGCCGCTGCAATATACGGTCCAATGCTACCGCTCCGGATTCATCAAAAAGATCGAGCATAATCACCGCCAGTTTTTGCGAAACGGGGTGCAAGAATTCCTTCGGCTGAACATCACGAAAGATAAACGGAATCATCTCCTTCGGATCTTCGAATATTGCCGAAAAGAGATCCCGTTCCTCCACCGGTAATTCATCGGGCACCGTTGGCGCGGATTCCGGAGCAGGGCTCTTCTCTTTCTCTGTGCGTACAACGGCGGTAAACCGCTCCGGAACTTTCCGCGTCATTTTTTCCAGTTCGCCGAGGAGCATCGATTCGTACAGGTCGTACTTTTCGGAGACATCCTTAATAAAGAATGATCTCTTTAAGGGATCGGGTATTCTGGCAATCGATTGCACCAATCCCCGCACTGCTTCCGCTTTTCCCTCCGGGGATTCGAACTTGCCGGACCGCCGGAATTCGTTTGCTTTGTATTCGATAAACGAGACTGATTTTTTCAGCAATTCCTCGAACGCATCCCCTCCATGCTTACGAATGAACGAGTCCGGATCTTCGTTATCGGGAAGTTGAACGATACGTACATCGAGTCCCCCTTCGAGAATGAGATCGACACCCCGCATCATAGCGTTTGCGCCGGCTGAGTCTGCATCGTACACCAGTGTGATATTTTTTGTATAGCGGGAGATGAGTTGTATCTGTTCCGATGTCAATGCGGTGCCGCTGGAGGCGACGATGTTTTTGGTCCCCGCCTGAAAGACGGAAATAAGATCGGCGTATCCTTCGACCATCACGACAAAATCGCGCTGCCGGATCGATTCCTTTGACTGCGACAAACCGTACAACACTTTACTTTTATGGTAGATCGGCGTTTCGGAGGAATTGATGTACTTGCCGAGCGTATCATCCTCATACAATTTGCGCGCACCGAATGCGATTACTCTACCGGTGGTATTGAAGATCGGGAACATAGCCCTGCCGCGGAATGTATCGTACGCCGATCCGTCCTCACGCCGTTTGATCAATCCGACTTTCTCGAGATCTTCTTGCACAATTCCCTCCTTCTCCGCAGCGCCGACGAGGGATTCCCATCCCCTGAGTGAATATCCGAGACCGAAAGCGGTCATTGTCTGAGAAGTAAATCCCCTCTCTTTAAAATACTGCAGCGCAAAATCCCCTTCGGTGGATTTAGTGAGATTATTATAGAACGACCGGGCAGCAAACGACATGACGCTGTACAGTTTTTCCGTTTCGTTGGCCGATTCATAGGCTTCTTCCGTTCTGGTGATAGCGATCCCTGCCCGTTCGGCGAGTGTTTCCAGCGCTTCGATGTAACCGGATTTATCATGCTCCATTACAAACTTCACCACATCACCGCCGCGGTGGCAGCCGAAGCAGTAAAAGAGTTGTTTGGTGGGACTGACAGTAAACGAGGGAGTTTTTTCGTTATGGAAGGGACATAAACCGAGATAATCCTTCCCACGCTTTTTTAAACGGACGATCGATCCGATATATTCCACAATATCGACGGCATTTCTGATCTGATCGATGGTTTCCTGGGGGATGCGCATGGATTGAATGTAGAAAAAAATGTGGCGTGTTACAATCGGATGTTGATGAGGCGGGAATGAAAGAACAATCCTCTATCCTTCTACTGTATCGTCGTTGTGTTTGGAATCAAGAATGACTGAATACATACCGTTACCGATACCATAGAGAGAAACCACCATGCCGATCCAGAAAATGATTTCTCCCAATCCCCAACTCCAATCAAGCATCTCCCATTGGTTTAAAAGGTTCAGCCAGTCGTGGTGCGTTTTGCTTAATCCGCCGATCAGCGGCAATTGCAGCACCGCGGCGTCCTTTATATAAATGCTGACGTCGATGAGACTGATCCCGGTAAAGACCAGGGCAACGTTGGAAAGGCGGGATTGTTCATACAGTGCCACGAAATACCACGCAAAAGGAGCAAGAACCTGCATCAATGATCCGCCGAGGATCGTTATCGTCCTGCCGAAAATGGAGAAAAATAAATGTCCCGCTTCATGGATATAAAGCAGCATCAGATGTGTGAACCAGAGCAGATTCGGAAGATCGAAATTATATTTCGGTTCATAGAGGTTGAATGCGGCAAGCAGCAACAGATACAGCAGCACGGTATAGCCGAGCAATGGAAAAATAGTTTTGGGAGAAAGGGACATTATATGATTTTATGATTTGGTGATTTTATGATTTCAGGAATATAACAAGGAATTAGGTGAGAGACCTTAACATTTTACAATTTTATGATTTTATGATTTTGGGATTTGAATATTTTAGGATCTATTCCAAGAAAGTGATAACCGAAAAGTGCGCAAAGGTGTCGCAAAAGACGCAAAGACAAATCACGGTAGGGCGGACATTCCTGTCCGCCAAACAGTTATTAAAAACAATGATATCATATGTTTTGATAGGTTCCATTAATGCGCTAACCGCACAATGCGCAAATTGATTTTTATAAAAAACAGGCCGCCCCTACGGGGCGGTATAATAGTGATTAGAAAAATGTAAACTGAAAAGCGATAACCGCAAAGTGCGCAAAGGTATCGCAAAGGTCACAAACAAAATCATTTTTTTGTGGGGCAATCATTCCTGATTGCCCAATGTATTGTTTTTCATTATGGTAAATGATACATAAAATTGGCCAACCAGGAATGGTCGGCCCACATTCATTGGTTTGTTTATAAAACAATTTTCATGTGGGGCAATCATTCTTGATTGCCCAAATGAAATATGTGTTTTTCAATTAAATATGTAATATTAGCCACCCATGAATGGATGGCCCACTACATTTTGTGGCTTAGTGTGAGATGCTTTAAAACAAAAAGTCCCGCCGAAGCGGGACTGTGAAGATTATTGCACAGGCACTTCCTGTTTTTCCTTCTTGTATGTCTTCTTCCGCTGGACGCTCTTGCGTTTGCGGAGATATTTCTTCTCGACATGCTGAGGATCGGTGATCTTCTTCTCTTCCTCTTCCACATCGGGATATTCGTAGATCTCATACTTGTAATTGCGCATGATGATCTTATTCCCATTCCGGCCGAGGACATACTGCGGAAGGATCGGGATCTTTCCCCCGCCGCCGGGAGCATCGATAACGTACGCGGGAATGGCAAGTCCGGACGTGTGTCCGCGCAGTTTGTCCATGATCTCCAGCCCAACGCTGACCGGCGTGCGGAAATGGTTCGCGCCTTTGGTAATGTCCGCCTGATAGAGGTAGTACGGACGGACACGCATCTTGAGTAATTTGCGCATCAGTTCCAGCATCACATCGGGATCGTCGTTGACCCCTTTCATCAATACCGCCTGGTTGCCGACCGGAATGCCGGCATCGGCGAGCATGGTGCATGCCTTTTCCGCTTCCGGGGTGCATTCCCACGGATGATTGAAGTGCGTGTTGACATAGATAGGATGATACTTCTTCAGCATGTTGACCAGATTCGGCGTAATACGCTGCGGAAGAACGCACGGCATCTTTGTACCGAGACGGATGATCTCTACATGTGGAATGGCGCGGAGACCGGCCACAACTTTTTCCAGCATCACGTCGGTCAGCATCAGCGGATCGCCGCCGGAGAGAATGACGTCGCGAATCTCGGGATGAGCAGCAATGTAATCCAGGCCGGACTGGATATATTTCATGCTGATCTTTCCGCTGTCACCCACTTTTCGTTTGCGTGTGCAGAAACGACAGTACATGGAACACTGGCTCGTCGTCAGGAACAGAACGCGGTCCGGATACCGGTGCGTAATGCTCGGAACGGGACTGTGCGCATCTTCGTTCAAAGGATCGTCGGGAAAACCGTCCTCCTCCAATTCCTTTGCGTCGGGAATGCACTGGAGCCAAATGGGATCTCCCGGATACCGGATAAGGCTCAGGTAATAGGGATTGATCCGTGTATGAAAAAGCGTGTTGAGTTTTTCTGCGAGTTCGGGCTCAAAGCCGAACCGATCGACAAGATCTTTACCGCTGTCCACGCTTGCTCTGAGCATTTCTTGCCAGAGTTCCATAAAATGTTTGCCTTCTATTGTGAGAGATAGTGAGTTATGAACAATCTTACCCGTCGACCCTTTGGACGACTCCGTTTACAGATACTTGCCGTAGATGATCAGATCATCATCCGGTTTGTAATACTCTTTTATATGTGCCAGCATCTGGAATCCTTTGCGCTCGTAAAACGCCCGTGTTTTCTGGTATTTCGACGTCGACGAGGTCTCCGCAACCAATAATCTGCCGTTTCGCTTCTTCAATTCCTGTTCCACATGGTTCAGGAGCATTGTTCCGATCCCTTTTGCCTGCACGTCCGGGGTAACCGCAACCCAGTATAGGTCAAACGTTGCCGTCGTAGCCGGCGTTGGTCCTATGCAGATATACCCAATCACCTTCTTTTCATCATCCACCGCCGTATACATCTCATAATCCTGCTGGTCCGGATCGTTCAGATAGATATCGAGCAATTCTACCGCAATATCTATTTCATCCTGATTAAAAACGTCTGTTGCAATAACAAGGGAACGGATAGGATCGTAATCACTCCGTTCCGTCGGGCGAACGTTCATGTTTTCTTTCCAAGAACCGCATGCCGTTCCAGGGCACACTCCACGATCTTACCGATCGTTTCCGCATAACTCAGTCCGTAAGTCCGTGCGGAACGGTAGAAACCTGCATCATTCGACAGATCGGGATTCGGATTCACTTCGAGCACGTACGGTTCGTTGTTCTTCGTTAATCGGATATCGACACGGGCATAATCTCTGATCCCCATCAACTGATAGGCGCGCAGCGATATCTCTTTGATACTTTCTTC
Organism: uncultured Chitinophagaceae bacterium; assembly: GCA_964371615.1. Lineage (GTDB taxonomy): Bacteria > Bacteroidota > Ignavibacteria > UBA10030 > UBA8401 > SpSt-333. The sequence continues at coordinate 290,826 of CAYJMS010000001.1, read as the reverse complement.
AACACCGGGATCGAGCACTGCGGGACACTTTCCCTGCGTTCCGGTATATTCCGCCGTCCCTTCCATCCACTTGGCATCGTATGTAACGATCTTCGGAAGATGATCCGGCAGACCGGAAAAATCGATCTCCGAAATCGGCAGCACGATCGGATCCCTGTTGCCGATGATCGCTACATTCAGTTCCCGTCCGTCGATGTACTCTTCCACGATCGCCGGTTCGTTGAACTTGCGGAGGATATAGCCTGCCCGTTCGCGAAGTTCTTCAAACGTCCGCACGACGGATTTATTGTCGATGCCGACACTGGCATCTTCATTGCTTGGCTTCACGAACATCGGAAATCCGATCGGAAGAGCGGAGGCATTCAATTTCTTGATATCGCTGACGACAAAGAATTTCGCCGTCGGTATTCCGTTGTATGAAAGAATTTCCTTTGCACGGGATTTATTCAAACATGTTCCCAGCGTGATCGGCCCGGATCCGGTATAAGTGAAATTCAGCAATTCATAAATTCCCGCGACATGCATTTCATGGATCGCATCATCACCGAGGCATTCCACCATATTAAAGATCACATCGGGCTGCATTGCCTTCAGGTATGCAAGAAAACGGTCGAGATCGTCGGACATGTTGAAGATCGATGTGTCGTATCCCAGAGAGTTCAATGCTTCCTGAATATCTTCCTTCTGCTCAACTACTCCCACTTCAGAAAGATCGACGCTCTTACCGATCTTGTGCGACTCCGCTACCAGCTTCGCATATTGATCAACTGAAAGTCCGGCCTTTGAAGCGTACGTGCGTCCCTCTTCCGTCTCTACTGTCGGTTCATTATAGATAATCGCGATATGTATCTTTTTTGCCATAATTTTCAGGCTAATCCGTAACGTTTTACGGCCGAATCCAGCACGAAATTGAGCATTTCATTGTAATTCAACCCTGCCATTCTTGCAGCTTTCGGAAAACAGGAATTATCTTCCGGATTCGGCAATATTCCAGGTAAAGGATTAATTTCAATAATATTTGGCCTGCCATTTTTATCAAGCCGTACGTCTATTCTAGACCAATCTTTGCAGCGTAAAACACCATATGTTTTTTTGCAAATTTGAGCAATTTCATTTTCAAGGTTTTTTTCAATTTTTGCGGGGCACTCAAAAATTTCGAGAGGATTGGAGGATTGATCCCAAATCCATTTTGCTTCATACGAATAGATGGGATTAACACCGCTCGGGAGTGAATCAAATTTTATTTCGACGATCGGCAGTACGCGAAGATCGTCGCCGTTGCCGAGCATCGCAACAGTGAACTCACGTCCCGGAAGAAATTCTTCCACCAACGCCGGTTGTTCGTACTGTTCGATCACCGTTCTGATCTGATCTTTTAAATCTTTGTCCGTATGAACGAGCGATTTGTCGAAGATGCCTTTGCTCGAACCTTCGAACAACGGTTTCACCATTGCCGGTACCGGAAAATCGAGCGTTGACAATTCGGTGAGCGTTGATACAACAGTGAATCGTGCGGTAGGAATATGATAGTACGATAAAATTTCTTTCGCACGCGATTTATCCAGACAGATGCCGAGCGTCAGAGGATCGGAACCGGTGTACGGAATGTTCAGCATGTCGAGCATCGCGGGAATCTGTGCTTCGCGGGAGACGCCGTAGCGCCCTTCAGCGATGTTGAAGACGATCTCCGGAGGATGTGAACGGAGTTTTTGGAACGCATCGTTGTCAGCTTCGATCAGGGAGACAGAATGGCGAAGGGAGAGGGCATCTCGGACGGCGTGAATGGTTTCAATGGTGTCCCACTCTGCAAAAGCATCAACGCCGGTAGAAACTTGTGTGTGTGTGTGAGTCGTCGTCTGGTTCGGACTCGAAGGTTGAGCGTCGCCTTCGGCGACCAAGTTCTCTTCCTTCTTCACGTTGTAGACTAGGGCTACATCCATTCAGAAGAGTACCAAAAATTTATTTGGTTACCTTTCGCACTTTGTTGAAAAATTTTTTTCAATGACATTCTCTTCGTTGACTTCGACAATCTCTTTTCTTCGTCTTCCGGACGACGGGAAGAGGCGTCGTGACAGTTTTTCAGCCGTAATTCCACTACTAATATACGGAATTATAAAAAGTTGTCAAGAGGTAAGACACTTTTTCAGGAAAATATTTTTCCGGAGGTCGTCGGAGATATTTTCCGGAACGCAGCAACTTTTTTTGAGATGTATGCGATCGGGGAGATCGCGGAAAAGAATTTTCGAGAATATTTTTTTAACCGACACGAACGAACGAGAGAAGTTCTTTGAAGACGTTTTCAAATTCCTTCCGGACATTCTTGTTCTCCGATCGGGAGAGATGCGGATCGCGTTCGACCAGGTCGAACGCTTCCTTGCGGGCGCTGTGCAGGATATCGGCATCCGTGACAATATTTGCCAGCCGGAATGCCGGCAAACCGCTCTGCCGTGTGCCGAAATAGTCGCCGGAACCGCGAATTTGTAGGTCTACCTCCGCTATTTCAAACCCGTCGTTGGTCTGCACCATGGTTTCCAGCCGTTTTTGGGTTGCGGCGACCTCTTTCCTGGCTTCCCCGCGATTGGACGACATCTGCAGCGTGCGGATCGCCGATTTATCGTCCGTCAGCAGAATGCAGAAGCTCTGTTCTGCCCCCCGTCCGACCCGGCCGCGCAACTGATGGAGCTGCGAGAGGCCGAACCGTTCCGCATTTTCGATCATCATTATCGTAGCATTGGGGACGTCGATTCCAACCTCGATCACGGTGGTCGCCACGAGGATATTGATCTCATTTCTCTTAAACCGATGCATCAATTCGTCCTTTTCGTCGGACAATAGCCTCCCGTGCAGCAGCCCAAGGGTCAGATCCGGAAAGATCTTAGTTTGAAGATACTCATACTCTTTTGTGGCGGCTTTCAGATCGATTTTGTCGGATTCTTCGATCAGCGGATAAACGATATATGCCTGCCGTCCCTTTACAATCTCGCCGCGGATGAATTCGAATATTTTTTGCTTATCCCTTTCGGAACGGAGCGCCGTGCGGATCGATTTGCGGTCTTTCGGCATTTCGTCGATCACCGATACATCAAGATCGCCGTAGAGAGTCAGCGATAACGTCCGCGGAATCGGCGTTGCGGTCATCACCAACACGTCGGGATTCTTCTTCCCTTTCTCGCGCAGCGTCGACCGCTGTGCCACGCCGAAGCGATGCTGCTCGTCGATAATCACAAATCCGAGGTCGTGAAACTGCACATGCTCCTGAATAAGCGCATGCGTTCCGACAACGATCTGCGCCGTTCCCTGCCGGATATCTTCGAGAATGTCCGCGCGCAATGCCTTCTTCTGTCCGCCGATCAGCAGGCGCACGTTGACGGGTATGTCTTTCAGGAAATTGGTGATGCTCCGCCAGTGCTGCTCCGCAAGAATTTCTGTCGGCGCCATCAACGCGCATTGGTATCCGTTCTCAATCGCCGTCAGCATCGCAAACAATCCGACGATCGTTTTGCCGCTGCCGACATCTCCCTGTAGCAGCCGGTTCATGGGAACGGGCTTGTGCATATCGTTGCGGATTTCGTTGATGACCCGCTGTTGTGCGCCGGTCAATTCAAAGTGCAGCGATGAAGCGAGCGTATCGGAGAGCGTTGTGCGTTGCTGGAACGAAATGCCCTGCAACTCTCCTTTCAATTCCCGGCGGCGGTACGCCATCAATAACTGGAAGTAGAATAATTCATCGAACTTCAACCGGCGCAACGCATGATCCCGTTCGGCGTACGTTTTCGGGAAATGGACCATTTTTATTGCAGAAGCGATTTCGAGAAGCGTGTTGCGCTGCAGAATCTCTCTCGGAAGATGTTCCGTTACGGACGAGAGATTGTAGTTGATCAGATTCCGGATGATTCTTCGAAATCCTCTGTTATCCAATCCCGCGTTCCGCAATTCTTCCGTGGAGGAATATTTCGGGATGATAGCGCCGGTATGCAGTAAAGAATTCCAATCCGTTTCATCCTCCTCATCCTTCGTCTTCAACCGGTCGAATTCGGGATGGATGAACTGAACGCGGTTGTATTTGTCCAGTTCCGGCACCGACGAGACGGCAAGAATCTCATCCGGTTCGAACGCTTTCCGGAACCAATCGATTCCCCCGTAAAAGACGCAGGTCAGATAGCCGGTCTCGTCCTTGATCGTGAGGAAGAAAATTTTTTTCCTGTTCCGGGTGTATTTGGTTTCTGCGCGGAAGACAGAACCGATCACCGTTACTTCGTTTCCTGCCTCGACCAGCTTCGGAAGTTCGCCGATCTTCGTGATGCGGGAACGGTCGAGATAATCAAACGGAAAATAGTAGACCAGATCTTTGATCGTTTCGATGCCGTGTGCCCGGAGTGCGGCGGCTCGAACGGGGCCGATCCCTTTGATGTATTGTATGTCGCTGCTCACGGATTGCTCCTTATCGGCGGGCGGGTTGACGGAATAATGCTTCGCTGGGCAGGCGGTAGAAAATTTTCTGCGTTGATGTGACGATGATAAGCGAATCTTCGGACGGCGATTCCACGGCGGCGCGGTCGATTTCATCGGATGTAACGGCATCGGAAAAGATCGTGACGATCAATCCGTCTTTCTTCTGTTCTATGTAAGTTTCGATCCTGTTGGTTTTTCCCATCTGCGTTTGCCGTGACCGGGGGAGTTCGCCGAACGATCGCTGTTGGAGCACCACCTCTTCAACGCCGTCGCGCCGCTGCACGGTGACGGTTTTAGAACGGCGGGTAGACGACGATTCCATGCGTTGAGCGGATCGGTCTTTCGACAAGCGTGATTCAACCTTTTCGACTCTTCCCGACTGCCGGTCGGGAATCACTTCAATGGATCCGAGCAGCCAGATGCTCTTTCCGACTCTCAGGATCGGCGTTGACTGCGGCTCTGCGGAAGACGGCAACGCTTCGGCAGCGGCGATATCTTTCCCGGCATCCGGTTGTCCCGATTTTGTCCTGCGCTGTATTGCCGGCGCAGATTTTTTTGCTGCGATCGATTTTGACGCTGTCTGTTGTTCCGACGCCGCACCGGACGCCGGTGTTGCATCCGCGTCGGCAAATTCTTCGGATGCTCCGGACAATTCAGTCACTTCTTCTACGGACTGTGCATCGGCAGGTGCCGGCTCTTCAGATTGTTCCGGTTGAACCTCTTCCGACCGCCTGTCTTCTTCCTGTTTCGGCTGCTGCAGAACAATCTCCGTTGAACCGAATCTTTTTTGCGGCTCGATCGAAGTAAACCACATCTGATATGCGCCCACCGCAAGGGCGACGATCACGACGGCAGCGGCAAGCGCAATAATCTGATATTTTTTGGAGAGCGAAAATGCATCAGTCCGGATCTTTCGCTGCAAGTGCGATTTCAAGGCCGCTCTTCCGTGCAGTTTTATCCCCGCAACGATCTGCATCTCCCGCAGCAACAGTGCCTTGCACGGTTCACAATCGGCAATCTCATCATCGAGACGTTTCTTCTCTTCAGGAGAAAGGTTACCCAATGCGTAGCGCTCGACCATTTCCGGATCGTCGGTCCAGTATGTCTTAGAAGATTCGTTCATCGGATAGTATCTTTTCCAGCGATTTTTTGCATTGATATTTTTTTGATTTCACCGTATCGGTGTTGGCAAAGTGCATCTGTCGTGCTATTTCCTGAAGCGAGCGTTCTTCCCAATAGAACAACACCAGCAATGTGCGGCACGGCTCACCCAGCTTCGCGACGGCTGCGGCAATTATCGCGGTGAGTTCCGTCTGCATCAGTTCTTCCAGGGGCGAATCGCCGCTCTCTCCCCACCCTTCTCCATTCATGTCGGTCGGGGTTTCACGTATCGATTTCGCCCGCCGTCGTCTCCACATGTTCTGAACGGTCGCGTAAAGAAATGTCGACAGTTTGGACGAATATTCAAACCGTCCCGACTGCACCCGCTCCCAAAGAACGATCACCGCATCCTGCAGCAGATCTTCCGCATCATCCTCCGTGCCGCCGTTGCGGAGCGTGTATGACATCACCATCCGCCTGTTTGAATCGTACAGCATTACCAATGCGTGTTCATCCCCCCGTTTCATCAGGTCGAGGATCTTCATATCCGTATTCAGAAAAAAGAGGGGTGACTTCATTTACCTTTCAATGATTAATGACATTAAAGGACAGAAGGTGAACGCAACAAAGTACAAATAACCATCCACAAATTCCAAAGGAGGATCTATGAAAACCGCACGATTTCTGGCAGCACTCTTCGCAATAGTGGCACTCTGCAACGGCATGCAGCTCCGGCAACCCGTTCCGGCAATTGCCCTCGATGCCAGGCTGAACAGCCCGTTCATCTCCGAATCGGGCGGAACGACGTATCTTCAATTAAGCGTCACCACCGCCGATATCAGCGTCCGGAGCGAACGAAAGCCGATGAATCTTTCTATTGTCCTGGACCGCAGCGGATCGATGAGCAGTGAAAACAAGATGGGATACGCTAAACAGGCATTCCTGTCGCTGATCGATCAACTGCAATCGCACGACATCCTCTCTGTGATCGTGTACGATGACGAAATCAACGTGGTACGAAAGGCGCGGAGGGTCGGCAGGGAGAAATCCTCTATAAAGCATCTTGTGGAGGAAATATATCCGCGCGGATCGACGAATCTCGGCGGGGGTTTACTTGAGGGACTGCGCCAAGCGGAAAAATACGCTTCCGGCGAGCATCTGAACAGAGTCGTGCTGCTGTCGGACGGCTTAGCGAATGTGGGGATGACCAATCCGCATGAACTGAATCAATTGTCACGCCGATATCGGAATAAGTCGATCTCCATAACGACAATGGGTGTCGGATTGGATTATAATGAAAATCTGATGATCGGCATCGCGGAAAGCGGCGGCGGGAATTATTACTTCATCGAGCGTGCAAACGACCTTGCATCCATCGTCCGAAAGGAATTGGATATGATCTCATCCGTGCTGGCACAAAATGCCTCGATCCACGTGACACTGGGAAAAGGAGTTCGCATGAACGACATCATCGGATGCGATTTTACGAATGAACGGAATACCGTTATCATTCCCGTCGGCGATCTGTACGCCAATGATCGGAAGGAATTTACGCTGGAACTGACGGTCCCGAAAGGAACCGGATCTGCGACGATCGCTTCGGGCCATATCCGATATGAGGCGGAAAAAATCGGGAGAGAGTATCCGACATTTTCCACTCTCATCAATTATACGCGGGACATTGCAGAAGTAGAGAAGCATCGCGACATCGAGACACAGGCAAAAGCGGACGTTGCCGTTTCGACGCGCAAAGTGGAACAGGCAATGAAAGCGCTCGATGACGGCGATGTGGCGGCAGCGGAACAGCGATTGGAAGAGGCAAAGGAAATCATAAACGCATCGCCTGCCGCATCAGCAGCGGGAGCCGGCGGAGATGCTGTCCGGTCGCAGCTCGGGCGGATCGAATCGTACAAGAAAACCGCAAAAGACGATGATGTCCGAAGAGCAAAGAAGTCGATACAATACGAGAATTATCGGATTCAAAAGAATAAATAATGCAACAACATACCGGCGCAGGAACAAACTGCGCCGGTCTTTCAATTCATTTTCTGAAAAACGGAGGGACGTATGAATACCACAATCGGATATATTGACCTTCGCTCATTGTATAAAAAACATATATTGACCGGCCTGATCGTTGCCGGAAGCGCACATATCATGCTCGTTACCGGATATACACTCTATGCTCAATGGACAGACTCCGTCATAGAATTTCCGAAAGAATTCAAACGGCGGATCATCGATGTCTTACCCCCTCCGCCACCGATCGAAAACAGAATCTCTTATCCAATACCGGTAGTGGGAAGCAGGACTCCGGTATCGATCGGAACACCGGTGCCGATTCCGGATACAGAGATTAATCCAAACGCAACAATCGCCACCCAGGATGAGATGAATCTACCGATTCCCGGGAGCGATATCGGCGACCCTGACGGTGCGATTTATGTCCAGGATCAAACGGTCATCATGGAAGAAGCGCCGCCGGCATTTGTTCCCGTGGAAAAACAACCAAAGGCGGTCTCCGCTATCTTTCCGCGTTATCCCGAAATGGCGTGGCGAGCTGGAATCGAAGGGACCGTGCATGTCAATATGTGGGTTACGAAAGAAGGAACCGTTCGGCAGGCTATTGTTGTAAAATCGAGCAACTCTATATTTGACGAAGCAGCGGTGAAAGCGGCACTGCAATGGACATTCACGCCGGCGATTATGAACAACGGGCCGGTGGCGGTGTGGGTAACGGTGCCGTTCCGGTTTAAATTGAATACGAAATAGTGAGGATTCTTCACCGCAAAGACGCGGAGACGCGAAGTGAACAGAAGACAAAATACTGAAGACAGAATACAGAATTCTGGTATCAGGTATCATTTATCTCATATACACCGCAAAAAACGCAAAGAAGCAAAAGGATGATGTTTTCAATCTCTTAAATGGATAGTCATTGCGAGCGAATATTTTTTATGAGCGAAGCAATCTCGGTTAAACATCATTTAAAAAGTAAAGCGCGTCCCGAATTTTCGGGACGCGCCTCATTTTTATCTTTGCGTCTTAGCGACTTTACGGTTCAATTATTTCCTGTATACAATTTTACCGCCAAGCACCGTCATCGCCACCTGTAGTTTTTCGATCTTCACCGGATCGATGGTGAGAATATCTTCCTCCAGCACAACAAAATCGGCAAGTTTTCCCGCCGTGATGCTCCCTTTCTCATGCTCTTCAAAAGCCGCATATGCATTTTTTACCGTATAGCATTCAATCGCTTCTTTTACGGAGATCTTTTGATCGGGGTACCAGCCGCCGGGATTTGCGCCGTCGGTCGTTTGCCGGGTTGTTGCGGCATAGATTCCCAGCAGCGGATTGATCGGTGCGACTGTCCAGTCGCTGCCGAAGCACATTGTTACGCCGTTGTCGAGAAAACTTCTGAACGGATAGGTAGTCTTGCAGCGTTCATGGCCGATCCGCTTTATCGCCCACCGTCCGTCGTCGATGGCATGGTACGGCTGCACCGAGGCGATGACACCGAGATCGGCGAACCGCTTGAAATCTTTCGGATGAATATGCTGCGCATGCTCGATCCGGAAGCGACGGTCCCACGCCGGGTTTTTGTTGATGATCCGTTCGAACATATCCAGCAGCAGGCTGTTGGCGCTGTCCCCGATTGCATGAACGCGGAGCTGCAGGCGTGCGCTGTCCGCGCTGGTCGCCCATTGTTCGAGTCGTCCGTCGGTTACGACATCCATCGGCAGGCCCCGTGTGGAGGGATCGGAAACATACGGATCGAAAAAGAGCGCTGTGGTCGAACCGAGCGAGCCGTCGATGAACGCTTTCAGCGCGCCGATCCGCACCATTTCATCGCCGAACATCGACTGCACGCCGCTGCGTGAGAGGTGACGCCAATCGGTGATAAAGGAAACACAATTCATCCGCGACGTCAATTCACCGCGTCGGTTCAGTTCGACGTATGTCTTGATATCCCTGTCTCCGTTGGAGTACGCCATGTCCTGTATCGATGTCACGCCGTACTTCCGTGCCTCCGCCAGCGCCAGACGGGCGGCGTTCAGCAATTCGTCGTCGGTCGAAGATGGGATCTTTGCGTATACCGGACCCATCGCTTCATCCTTCAGCAATCCGGTCGGTTCTCCGGATACCGGATCGCGGACGATCGTGCCGCCCGGCGGATCGGGTGTGTCTTTCGTAATGCCGGCGAGTTTCAACGCATAACTGTTCGCCAGCGCCATATGGCCGTCGTACCGGTTGACCATAACGGGAGTATTTGGAGTGTATGCATCCACCATCTCTTTTGCCGGCAGAGTGCCGCTTTTCCAGAGATCATGGTCCCAATCACCGCCGGTAATCCATTTGCCCGGTCGCTCCTCTGCCCTCTTCTTGATGATCTGTGCAAATTCTTTTTCATCTTTTGCGAACCGGAGATCGACATTCTGCAACTGGAATCCGCCGCTCATAAAATGGGTGTGATTGTCAATGAACCCCGGCAGCATCCTTTTTTTCTTCAGATCGATCACGGCGGTACCTTTACCGACAAATTTCTTCATTTCTTTGGACGTTCCGACCGCAACGATTCTTCCGCCGACAACCGCTACCGCTTCCGCTTCCGGTTTTTGCTGATCGACCGTCCAGATTTTTCCGTTGGTGAAGACCGCATCGGCCCACTGCTGTGAGAATGAGAAAAGCGGCATGAGGAATAAAGCGAGTAATTTTTTCATAATATACTATAGAATGGAATAATGAATTGGAATCGATGAGAAATCAATGTTCTCCTTTGATGCTCCGTGTCATCAGGTCTTCGGTTGCCTGATGCGGTTCCTTCCCTTCGTACATAATATTGAATACTTCCTGAAAGATCGCCATTTCGGCATGATGTCGTTTTGCGAGATCGACAACGGATCGCGCCGTGGCGACCCCTTCGGCAATCATCACCATTTCATCCAGAATGGCATTCAACTTTCTTCCTTTGCCCAATTGCTCGCCGACATACCTGTTCCGGCTGTGCCGGCTCATGCAGGTGACAATAAGATCGCCGACGCCGGAGAGTCCGGAGAATGTCCTCGGCAGCGCTCCCATCTTATCGCCAAGACGGGTCATTTCAGCAATGCCGCGGGTGATGATGGCGGCCTTTGTGTTGTCGCCAAATCCGGCACCGTCCACAACGCCCGCACCGATGGCGATGACATTCTTCAATGCGCCGCCCAATTCCACACCGCGGATGTCGTCCGAGACATAGACGCGAAAATATTTTGTGCTGAAGATATTGGCGACGATCTTCGCCGTCCGCGCGCTGAATGACGCCGAGACCACGGCGGTCGGGATCTTCTTCACAACCTCTTCGGCGTGGCTGGGACCGGAAAGGATGGCGACATTGGATCTTTTCTCATGCTCCAGGATATCCAGCATTACTTCGGACATGGTCATGAGCGAAGAATTCTCGATTCCTTTGGCAACGTTGACAATGATCGTGTCGGAAAGATCGAACTGAGCGATATCTTTTAAGATGTTCCGAAGAAATTGAGAGGGGACGGCGGCAACGATGACGTCTTTGCGCCATGCCGCTTCCTGTATATCGTTTGAAATTTTGAGTTGAGGAGGGAGCGTTGTTCCCGGCAGATAATCCTTATTGGTGTGCAGGTCGCGCATCTCTTCCGCCTGATCGGCGCGATAACTCCAGAGCGTGACATCACGGAAGTTTTCGCAAAGAAGAATGGCAAGTGTTGTTCCCCAGCTCCCGGCGCCAAGTACTGAAATTCGCATAGAGAACACCTTCGGATGACGTTAAGACTGCGTCTTTTTTGCCCCTTTGAAATGGGTGAGCTTGCTTTCGGTTCCGGCAAGCAGACGTTTGATATTTTCGCGATGGGTAAAAACGATGAGCAATGAGACGCCGATGGCAAAGTAGACCAGTGTATGATATCCGCGGATATCGACCAAAAAAACATTTTCGCGGAGGAACATAGTGACAGGAATCGCCAGCGCTGCGGAGATCGATCCGAGCGATACATACCGGGAAGCAAGGAACACCAGTGCAAAAACGGTCATCGCAACTGCAAATTCTACCGGTGCAAGGCCCAGCACCATTCCTGCGCCTGTGGCAACTCCCTTCCCGCCCTTGAAGCCGGCAAACAGCGTCCAGATATGACCGGACACCGCACCGATCCCGCAGATAATCTGCACCACGGTATAATCGGCAAACGGCGTTGCATTATGGAACGGCAGCGGATTCGGATCCCAGAAAATCTGCGGGACGTAATAAGAAGCAATCACGCCTTTAAAGAGGTCGAACAGGATCACGGCAAGCCCGATTTTCCATCCAAGCATGCGGAGAACATTCGTACCGCCGGCATTGCCGCTTCCAAATTTCCGGATATCGCCGGCTTTGGAGAGTTTGGTTGCGATGATGCTGGTAGGAATCGAACCGATGACGTAGCTGATTAAAAATACTAACGCGAGATTTTCCATGAAATCGTTTTCCCCAAAATCTATTATAATACTAAAAAATAACAAAAACGCACGGTCAGATGCAAGTGAATACCCATTAATCTATTTTAAGAGATAAATCGCTTGGACAGCATTTCCGCAAGGAGCAGGTCGTCGGGAGTGGTAATTTTTATATTTTCGTAGCTTCCTTCGACGATTATCGGCGAAATTCCCAGTTGTTCAACGAGAAACGAATCGTCGGTTGCCGTGATGTTGAATTTCTCTGCATTGGCATACGCATCGAGCAATATCTGCCGTTTGAACGTCTGCGGTGTCTGCACGCTCCAGAGCGAAGAACGATTCAATGTTTTTTCGACACGGCCGTCGGTGGAAGCCTGTTTCATGGTATCCTTTGCGCGCACCGCAACAATTGATGCTCCGAAATATTTTGCCGTCTCAATGGATTGGGTGATCTCTTTGCTGTGGACGAACGGACGGACAGCGTCATGAACTACAATAATCTCTGATTGTGTGTCGATTGCTTGAAGAGCGTTGGCAATGGAATCCTGGCGGCGTTGTCCCCCTTCAACCGGGGGACGCAACTTTGAAAGAGCATACTGCTTCTTGATCTCTTCAATAAGAGAGAACGAAGAGCGCTGGGTTGAGACGATAATCTCATCGACCATGTCGCAGTGTTGAAATCGTTCGATCGTATGGACGAGAATCGGCTTGCCGCCGAGCAGCAAAAATTGTTTTCCGATGGTCGCCCCCATTCGTTCGCCGAATCCCGCCGCCGGTATAATAACGCTGACCCCCATGGCTACGACGGTCCCTTCTCTTTGCCGAAGTATTCGATCACAAAATTGAACCGCGGAAATACTTTGGGCAGGTGCATGATGCTCAGGACCATAACGCCGATGGACAACCGGTCGATCCACGACGATGTCGGCCATCCCATATGCACCGTGATTTTCTTATGCGGCAGTTCATAATCCAGCGCATACAATATCTCTATCATCCCCTGGTAAATCGACTGGCTCTGGTTGGCGAACCGGAAATGATTCGGCGCCACTTTTTCAGGGATTCCCTGCCGGGGATGATACAGGCTGATAAAGGCGGAGGAATTATCTCCGATTTGCGGGCCGTGTTCCTTCGGCCGGCGGAAGTAGACGTTTAAGTGCTCGGCTTCGGATTCTGCCAGATAAAAGATCATATTGAGCGGCTGATCCGTCTGTTTAATCTCCTTAATCTCCGGTGCTCTTTTCGATGCTACCCGCAAACCGATGAATAAGAAGACCGCCGTTGTGCAGGACCACATCAATGTGCCATACGGCTTATTGTACGCCAGATAAGCGAAACAGCTCAGAAGAAAGACAAAGATCACCAGTGTTCCCAGCCTCGAGGTATTATACGCCCGGCTCTCATTGGTCCCTTTGGAATATCGGTAGATCAGCAAACTGCCGATATTAATGGCAAAACTTGCCAGCAAGCCGAGTGCGTACATCTCTGCCAGTTGTTTCTGGCTGCCGTCGGTAATGAACACGATAAAGGAATAGAACAATCCGTTGGCAATATGGATGCGATAGAGCGACTGCCGTTTGTTGGTTTGAACGATCCAATGAAAGCCGTACCGGTGCGCCACCCGTTCCATTAGTTCGCTCGACGCGATATATGCGGTGTTCACCGCCATCATCAACAGGATCGTCGCCAATATGCCGACGATGTAGCCGAATTCGATGCCGCCCACCATTTTTGCAAATTGGGTAATCAGGTCGGTCTCGTGATCCAGAACATTTATATCCGACGAGAGCACCACCATCGCAAGAATCGGAGTAAATATTCCTGTCGTCACGGCAAGAAACAAGTATGCATTCCCGACATCCTTCCACGATTTCACCAGGCTGGCCGTTTGGACGACCGATTCTATCCCCGAATATGCCAGGATACAGCTGGAAACGCCGATGACCATAAAAAAGAACGAGTTGAAAACACTGCCATACTCCAATCCGACAGCAAGATTGGCAAAACTTTCTCCCACCGTTTCCCAATTGTGTCCGTCCATATTCATGACACCGGAGGCAAGCAGATTGATAAGGATGATTGCCGCCACGACGAAAATACCAAATGTCATCTTGGCATTTTCTTTAATGCCGAGAATATTCACGAACGCGACAAACCAAATGATCCCCATTTGAAAAATAAATTTGCCGGTAGCCGACAATTCGATGAACGCCATACCGTTTTCGACGGCACTCACCGTTGAGATGCTGGCAGTCAGAATATAGGTGACCAGGATTGACGCCACGGCGATAAACGACATCGAAGGTCCGAGAACGAGGTACGAAAACGAGTATACCCCTCCTCCCTTTATACTATGATGCTCAAGGATTTCCGCGATCTCCACCATTCGCTGGGATATCACCCGAATAAAAATCGATGTAATGATTAGAAATGCAATCGCGTTTGTCCCAATCACCCTGAACGCTTCGCTCGGCGCATAAAATATCGATGTTAACTCGTCCATCAAAGTAATGACGGCAATGGAGAGCCACGTCAGCCACCATTTCCCCTGGGATAAATATCCCAGGAGATTCTTTCGGGTCATCAGAAATCCGAAGATACCGATCAACGAAAGATTGATGACCAGGGTGATGAAGAACCGTTCACTCAAAAAGGAGTCCATACTGTCCTTAAATGATCAACATGGCGTCGCCGTAACTATAGAAGCGATACCCTTTTTTAATGGCATGTTTATATGCCCGCATCGTCAGTTCGTGTCCGGCAAATGCGGCAACCAGCATCAGCAACGTCGATTCCGGCATGTGAAAATTCGTAATCAAGCGGTCCGCAATCTTGAAATCGTACGGCGGGAAAATGAATTTGTCCGTCCAGCCGCGCATCACTTTCAGATGCCCGTCGGTCGTCACGGCCGATTCCACCGCGCGCGTGGCGCTGGTGCCGACGACACAAACCTTTTTCCGGCCGTCGATTGCTTTGTTCACCACCTTCACCGAGTGATCGTTCACTTCAAAATATTCCGAGTCCATTTTATGCTTGGTCAGGTCCTCGACCTCGACCGTACGGAAGGTTCCCAGGCCGATATGCAACAGCACGGAAGAGAATCCGACCCCTTTCTTTTCCAGCTTCTTAATCAGCGGCTTTGTAAAGTGGAGTCCGGCGGTGGGAGCGGCAACGGCACCCACTTTTTCGGCAAAGATCGTTTGGTAGGCGTCCTTGTCTTTTGCGGTCGGTTCGCGTTTGATGTAATTCGGCAGCGGCGTCAATCCGATCTTATCGATCACCTTGAAGAAGTCTCCGCTGTAGTTGAAACGCACCGTTCGTCCGCGCGACGTGGTATTATCGATTACTTCGCACCAGAGATTGCCGTTGTCGAAGTAGATCTTGTTGCCGATACGCACTTTCCGTGCCGGATCGACGATGACATCCCAGATATTTTCTTCTATATTCAATTGGCGGAGCAGGAATACCTCGATCTTGGCGTTCGTTTTTTCCTTCTTGCCGATCAGCCGTGCCTGAAACACTTTGGTTTCGTTGACGACAATCGCGTCGCCTTTCTCGAAGTACTCCACGATATCGTAGAAGTGTCTGTCTTCAAACGTCTCGTCCGCGCGGTTCACCACCAGCAGCCGGGCATGGTCGCGCGGATTTGCCGGATTCTTCGCGATCAGATTTCGCGGCACCGGATATTTATAATCGGACAGTTTCATGTGCACTATTCCTTTCGGGCATGGTTGCCCATTCGTGAACTGATAAACGCATCACTGCGTATGATGATATTGTGAAAATGAAAATTTTTTTACGGCATCAAAAAAGGCCGCTGCAATCTTTCCGGAAAACGGATTCCCGCGGCCGGTCATCCGTTCGGGGTGCCACTGCACCGCCATCAGAAACGGCCGGCCGGTTCCGTCTTTCCACTCGATGGATTCTATCACGCCGTCCTCGGAATACGACGACACCTTCAGCACGTCGGCGAGTTCTTTCACCGATTGATGATGATATGAATTCACTTCTCCGCCGGATTGTTCCGCAATCTTTTCCAACAGCGTTCCGGCTTCGACGCGTATCGTATGCCGGACTTCCTGCTCGCCGGATTTCGTTTCGTGTTTCCGGAAACCGTCGTGCTGCAAATCGGCGATTAATGTTCCGCCCAGACAGACATTGATCACCTGCATGCCCCGGCAGATGCCGAATAACGGAATCTTTTGTGCGATCGCCGTGTCGATCAATTGAAATTCAAACCGGTCTCTCCGATCATCCGGCTGCTGAACAAGATCTGCCGGCACCGCCTTCGAAAACCCGGCGGCAACATCGTCGCCCCCGGTCAATACGATGCCGCCGAAATCATCCGCCGCGGAAAGATTGGATGCCGATGAAATCGTTGAATATTCTGCCGTCGGTTCGACGGACTTCAGCCAATCGAGATAGAGCGTCTGTTTGCGTTCGTTGCCGCAATGGGTGACGGCGATTTTCATCTTATTCACTTTATTGTGCAACCCTCAAAATGAGATCCTCAAATTCAGCCTGCCGGTGGAACTGAACGCTCATCACCAGTGCATACAGCGGGACTCCGGACAGTGCACCGGCAAACGCAGAGAGTTTCACCGCATCTTTTTCCGTTGTCAGAATGATTTCCGCACTGAACTTGTTCATTGCACTGACCATCGATGCCACATCATTTCGGTCATACCGGTGATGATCAGGAAACGACATCAACTCCGCCACGTGACCGCCGATCGACACGATCGTCCTTCGAAAACTCTCAGGATCGGCAATGCCGCTCACGGCAAGAATTGAGCGTCCCGGCAATTCATTCAGCGGCCGCTCGGCACCGGTCGTAAGATCTTTTAATGCCGCGGGAGCATACGTACTATGATACGCATATTGTATGCCGGCAACCTTGTTATTGCTCAACAGCGCCGCCGCTTCGTCTTCATTCCGGACTTTTGTTATAATCACACAGTGTGCCCGTTTCAGTTCCGATAACGGTTCGCGCCGGAATCCTGCCGGCAGCAGATTGGTATTAAACGGAGACCGATGCGCATCCATGACTACGATATCCAATGATCGCGCAAGATGCCGGTGTTGAAATCCGTCATCCAGTATGACGACTTCCGCTCCAAATTCCTTCACCGCTCTTCGTGCACCGCGCACCCGGTCCTCATCAACAATGACGATTGCCGTGGACAGCGCCGCGGCGATCTGCATCGGTTCATCCCCGCCGTTCTGCGCATCGCTCACTATCGATATTCCGTCGCTGACGACAACCGATCCCGTCGTCTTCCGTCCATATCCCCTGCTGACAACCGCTACTTTTTTTCCTTCTCTTAAAAGAAACCTGCCGATCTCGATCACGACGGGAGTTTTTCCCGATCCGCCGGCGGTGATATTGCCGACAGAGATGACGGGAACACCCGCTTCCGCCGTTGTCAGCACTCCGCGGTCGAACAACCTGTTTCTGATCCAGACGACGGCTGCGTACAACCATGAGAGCGGAGTAAAGATCGGATGCGGTTTCATACCGTTCCTTCCGCTCTGTGAGTCAATTCATTCAACCGCTGCTGCAACGAACATTTGAACGCATCGAGCGATTCACCCTGCAGTTCAGCAGGAACAATCACCGGTTCACCGTAGACTGCACACACCCGGCTGAAGGGCAAAGGAACTTCAAATGCATCCCAGCTGCGTAACATTTTTTTGTGCTTTATCGCTATACCGACCAACACCAGCGGCACACCGGTCTTCTGCGCGATCCGAACCGCTCCCATCTTCATCTCATGCCGGGGACCTCTCGGCCCGTCCGGGGTAATGACTAGAGAAGAGCCGCTGACCACCTCATCGGTCATCAATTGCATCGCTTCCTTCCCTCCTACATGGCTTGAACCACGGATCATCGTATACTTCCACCGTTCGAGCACCGACGAAAGATACTCGCCGTCCTTGCTCTGGCTGACAAGTGCGGAGATACGTTGAGCGCCTGCCGGTCGGTGCAGGAACCATCCCATCAGCATGGATCCATGCCAGAACGCCACCACATAATTTTTTCCACTCTGCCGGAGAGACTCCACTGGCTCCCGGCCAACGACACGAATCTTCAACGACCGGCACCACCATAATACAATCCTCCACACGAATGACCGCAACAGCAGTACGATGATCGTCTTTTTCATATCGTCAGTATCGCTTCTGCCGCTTTTGCAGAGGCGCCGGGTCCTCCCAGCTGTTGCCGCACGAAAGCGAGATCTTCTTTCATCTCCGCAGTGCGTTGCGGATTCAGCAATATTTCATTCGCTTCTCTCACAAGATTTTCGACCGACACACTTCCCTGGATCAATTCCGGAACGACGGTCTTTCCGGCAACAATGTTTACCAGCGCGATATTTTTTATTTTAACAACCACCCGGGCGATCCAGTACGTAATGGGGGACGTTTTATAGACGACCACCATCGGCGTTCCGCTGCACGCCGTTTCCAGTGTGGCGGTTCCCGACGTTACAAACGCGAATTCGGCATGATTCATCACGTCGTGTGTTGCGTGCTGTATAAACGTCACTGTTGAATCTTCCGGAATCATGCCGGTATATTCTTCGATGGACAGATTCGGTGCTACGGCAACGACAACATTCTTCGTTTCCCCGGCAATCTGCAGGGCCGCCTGAACCATCACCGGAAAGAGTTTGCGGATTTCCTGCTTTCGGCTCCCCGGAATCACCGCGATGAATTCCTTTTTTTCATCCAGACCGTGTGTGCGGCAGAATGTCGACCGATCGGATGCCGGTTTCATTTCTTCCACCAGGGGATGACCGACACATTCTACCGGTATGCCGCGCTGCTGATAGATCGGCACTTCGAACGGAAAGACGACCAACATTTTATCGATGATCGACTTCATAGTCTTGACCCGTCCCCGTTTCCATGCCCATACCTGGGGACTGATATAATAGACCACTTTCACACCGTGCCGTTTCACAATGCGAGCAAAACGAAGATTAAAACCGGGATAATCGATCAATACCACCACATCGGGCCGTTTGATTTTCAGCATCCCTTCAAGCGATTTCTCCACGGAACGGATCAGGGGAAGGTGTTTGATCACTTCCACAAAACCCATGAACGACATTTCACGGATATGGTACATCAATTTCATTCCGGCGGCGTGCATCATATCGCCGCCGATGCCGTAGATCTCGGCGTTCGGCTGCCGCTTCAGCAATTCGCGGACCACACCGGCGCCGTGTGCGTCGCCGGAAGCCTCACCCGCTATGATCATAATCCGATGTACCATACCGCGCTGCTATCCCCAAAAAAAACGAAACAGGATCAATGCGATGACAACGGAAAACGCCTGCAATGTCCGTGTTTCCGAACGGATCCCTCGCGTAAAGTCGGGACCTCGGTGAAATGAATGTTCCCCCGCGTACCGTGTGAGGCGGGGAATGAACCGGGGAACATTTTGGCAATACCGTTCATATTCCTCGCCGAACGCCGTGCGCAGATGATCCTCTTCGCGCGAGACGATCAGATGATATTGTATCGCAAACCAGACGAATGCCGCAAGCGTCAGCCACGGCGGCAGTGCGTTGGACATGATACCGCAGCCGACATACATGAGAATATTTCCCACATACAACGGATTGCGCACGTGGCCGAACGGCCCGTCGGTGATCAGATTCGTTGCACCGACAACTCCGGTGGTGCGCGTTTCGCTGCCCGCGATGGAGACGCCCCAGAAGCGAATCATCTCGCCGATCAACGCAACAAGAAATCCCGCCGCCAGCGATTCAATCGTCGGCCGGGCGAAGATCAGCATCGCAATTATGAACGGGATCGGCGTGTAACTTCGCATTTCAAAAATCTTCAGTCGTATGTCCATTCCTACTCCGTCATAAAAATGTCTTTGCGGGCAAGTTCCGCGGTGCGCCGTTTTTTCGGCTTTGTGGTTTCCACCAGCGACGTGAATTTTTGCAGCACATCGGCAAACGACGTGAACCGATGGTATGTAATATTTTCTGTCTCACAGAAACCAACCAGTGCATCCTTCGCAAAGACGACATCGGCATAGCGAACCGGACACCGGTCGGAAATACCGTCGCCGATGTAGACGATCACCTGGTCGTCTCCCGATCCGGTAAGCAGGTGATTCCGCTTGCAATTTGCGCAGCGGGTACATTCCGCATCGGTATGGGGAAACTCCGGCGTCACCGTACCGTCCGAATGAAATGTCATGATATTCGTGAATCGCGGCAGCCACTCCAGACGCTCTTTCGTCAGCACGGGATCGATGTATGCGTCGAAACCGTCGCTCAGGATGGTGACGGGGATCTTCTTCGACGAACAATAATCGACGAACGGCCGGAAGTGCGGATCGATTGATTGCGCCCCGGCAAATGCCGTGAACTGTTCACGTGTAACGGGACGCAGCGTTTCAAATCCCCGTTGCCAGCATTGCCGCGCGGTGATCTCACCGCGCCGGTACGATTCGAAACTGTCGAAACACACCTGCATTTCGCCGAATTCGGCGAACATATGATCGCCGATATCCTTCAGTGCGATCGTTCCGTCAAAGTCGGTAAAGACTGTATAGGTCAGCGGGACTGTCATTACACCGCCACGGCATTTTCGTTGAAGCGGACCGACACGAGCTTCGACACACCCTGTTCTTCCATCGTCACGCCGTACATTGCATTGGCCGCTTCCATGGTCCGCTTATTGTGCGTTACGATAATAAACTGCGTATTGTCGCTGAATTTTCTGATGATCCGCGCAAACCGATCGATATTCGAATCGTCCAGCGGTGCATCGACCTCATCAAGAATACAAAACGGCGACGGTTTGACAAGATAAATGGCGAAGAGCAAAGCGATTGCCGTTAATGTTTTTTCTCCCCCGGAAAGAAGATCGATGGAGGTCGGGCGTTTTCCCCTCGGCTTCGCCGTAATCTCAATCCTTGCTTCCAGCGGATCGACATCCTTTTCCAACTGAAGATCGCATTCATCCCCTTCGTCGAAAAGTCCTTTGAAGGTCACGATGAAATTCTCGCGGACCTTTTCGAACGTCGAGAGGAATTCCCGCTGTGCGGTGGTATTGATCTCTTCGATGGTCTGCAGCAGTGTCTTTTCGGATTCGATCAAATCGTTCCGTTGCGTTGAAATGAACTCCAGACGCTGACTTTCCGTCTTGTATTCGTCGAACGCCGCGAAGTTTACTGCGCCAAGCGACCGTATCTTTTCTTTTATTTTCTGAACTTCTTCATGCTCGTCCTTTCCGTCGAACGGCGGTTCGGCGGGAAATTCCTTCAGCGAGAGCACAAATTCAAATTCCTCTCTGGCGCGGACGACAAGGTTCTGCGCTTTCATCGTCATTTCGGAAATCCGCATTTCCAGTTCGTGCGACCGGGAGAGAGAGGAATCGTGCATCCGGCGGGCGTCTTTCAGTTTCAATTCGATGTCGTGCGCCTGATTCCGTTTGGCATTGAACTGTTGCTGCGCCACCCGTTTCCGTTCCACGATTTCCTTCAGCCGAAGATCCAATTGCTCGAGATCAGAGGCGTTGGATTGAAGATCCTCCTGCAACCGTCCGATCTCCTTCTGTGCGTTCACAATGTCCGCATCGCGCTGCGACATGGTGTTGGCGATATTGGCGACGGTGGCGCCGGTGTATTCCAGTTCCCGTGCGGCGTTCTTCTCTTCATTCTCCAGACGCAGCATTTCCAATTGCGCATCGGCCGCAATCTGCGAAAATTCGTTCCACATTACCTCCATCGTTTCCAATTCGCTGGTGACTGCTCCGGACTGCTGTTCCGCCGTCGATTTCTCCTTTTCCATCCCTTCAATTTCGGGCTGCAGGTTCTTCAACTCGTCGTTCAGGCCGGATGCTTCCTCCATCAGGCGGTTGTTCTCCGCGGTGTTGCGTTCGACATTCTCGATCATCCGCTTCTTTTCATATTCGATCTGAGCAATCCGCATTTCGACCGACGTCATCTGTTGTTCGATCTTCTTCACGCCGTCGAACAGCGGTTTGAGATCGGTGGAAGCAAAGCGGGATTCTTTCGCCGTCACGTCATCGCGGACTTTTTGCAATTCCGTCTGCATCGAATCCAGATCCCGTTCCAGGTCTTCGATCTGCCCCTTCTTACCGATCATGCCGCCGTCTTCGGTGCGGATGCTGCCTCCGCGCAGCACGCCGGAGCCGGTGACTAATTCACCGTCGAGCGTGACGCATTTTAACGACGCATCCGTCCGGATTAACGCCGATGCCGTTTCGACATCCTGAACGAGCACGGTGTTCGCCAACAGAAAATCGCGCAGCGCACTGTACTGTCCGTCGCAGCGCACAACATCCGCCGCGCGTCCGATTATTCCTTTTCCTTTGACCGACCGGGGATCGTCCTGCACTTTTGGGATCGATTTCAGGCAGATGAATGTTGCGCGCCCTTTGTCGCTGCTGCGCAGCATCTCCACGCCGCGATGTGCGTCTTCGATGGTGTTGACAACGATATATCCTGCGAATTCCCCGAGCGACGTTTCAATGGCAATGCGGTATTCCGCGTCGGTAGAGAATGCGTCCGCGACCGTCGAGAGCATCATCGGTTTCCACTCTCCGTTGCCGAGCAGGTACTTCGCCCCTTCGGAGTATCCTTCGTGACTTTCCACGAGTCCCTGCAGAAACTCCAGCCGTGATTTTTTCCGGTCGATCGTCGACCGCAATTCAAATTCCTTGTTGCGCAGATCTTCAATCTCCGTCCGGAGCGACAGTTTCGCCTTTTCGGCGTCCTGTGCTTTAATTTCCGCCTCAGCGAACGAACGGCGCAGTTCACGGTCCTGTGCGGTCAGTTCCGCGACCAGATCGGTGTTCTTTTTAATATCCCGTGCATACGTGTCATTTTCTTCACCCGAATACTCCAGCCGTCCGTTGATATTTTCCAGCCGGGCTTTAATCCGCTCATAGTCGTTCCGTTTTGAAGAAAGACCGTGCAGCAATTCGATCACGCGGTCCTGTTTCTTCTTCACTTCCTCTTTCTTTTCCTCGAGCTGCGCCGTGAACGCATCGAGTTCCTCTTTCTTCTTCGCATACTGCGCCGCTGCCGCCGTCACCTGTTGGTGCGTCGATTCAATGGCGAGTTTAAGTTCGGCGGAGCGCGTTTCAAGACTTTGTATTTGTTCTTGCAGCTCGGTTTTTTCCTTGTCGAACCGCTGGATGGCTTCTTCCAGCGAAATGCTCCGTTCGGAGGCTTTCACTCTCGCCTGCTGGCTGAGATTGATCTTTTGCTGGTGCTCGTTCAGTTCCATCTGAACGTCATTCATTTTTTCTTCCAGGCGGGACAGGTCGCTGCGAAGATCGTCCAGCAGCGATTCTTCGGAGAACAACTCGTCGCTGATCTTCTGCTTTTCATCGGAGGCGCTGGAAAGTTTTTCCTTCAGCGGGCCGATGGAATTGATGAGATCGGCATACTCCCGCTCGAGCAGAATGATCTCCCGTTCGCGCAGTTCGGCGGAGAGCGCGTTGAATTGTTCCGCTTTGTTTGCCTGTCGTTCGAGCGAATTGACCGCCTTCTGCACTTCTTTCACGATATCGTTGACGCGGTTTAAATCCTGCTGAACGTGATCCAGTTTTGTAAAGGTCTCTTTTCTCCTGACCTTGTACTTCGTCACACCGGCCGCTTCCTCGAACAGACGCCGGCGCTCATCCGCCTTGTCGCTCAGGATTGTCTCGATCATCTTCAATTCGATGACCGAGTATGCGTCGGAACCCATACCGGTATCCATGAACAGGTCTTTGATATCTTTCAGGCGGCAGAGTGTTTTGTTCAGATAATATTCGCTTTCGCCGGAACGATAGACACGGCGTGTGATCGTCACTTCCTTATATTCCGACGGGAGAATCCCCCGGGTGTTTTCGATCGTCAGCGATACTTCGGCGAGGCCGAGCGGTTTTCTGCTCTTGGTGCCGTTGAAAATCACGTCTTCCATTTTGTCGCTGCGCAAACGGCTCGGCTTCTGTTCCCCTAACGCCCAGCGAATTGCGTCGACCACGTTGGTCTTGCCGCAGCCGTTCGGACCGACGATGGCCGTCAGGCCGATATCGAACGACAGGTTCACCTTGTTCGCAAAGGATTTAAATCCAAATATTTCCAGCTTAGAAAGATACATCGTTCACTAATAATCCTTTAATGGGAATACGGAAGAATGGTCGAGGCAAACAGTTCGACATACGCCGACAATGACATGAAATATTCCATATAGAGAAATAACCCGCCGGAAATGAGCAGGACCGCTATGATGCCTGCCATGTACATCTTTGGCGTATACATGTGAAAGATGACCGAAACGCCTTTCAGCGTGCGGAAAAATACCCACACCGTTATGACAACGATCAGTCCCATCACCCACGGTACATACGGATCGCTTTCGAGTACACGGTACAGGATCATGCCGACCGGAATAAAGAAAGTCCAGGGAAGTGCTGTCCAGACAGCAATGGAATACGAATGGAAGAAACGAATTTTTACTTTCACGATCTTCGCGCAGAACTGGATCACGACCGTCAGCAACAGAAACCAGACGAACATCACTCCGGAATAGTACGCGACACTTACCGCGGGATCCCATGCCATTGTGATGATGATTTTTTTAAATCCATCGGGGAACAGATACGAGAGCAAATAATCCAGCGCCATATTGTCCCGGAAATGATGCAGAATACTTGAGAAAAGAACGGCAACGGTGATCGATATAATAATCGCGGTAATGGTCGTATGAAACAACGGAAGAGTAAATTGATCCCGGATATCGGCAAATAAGTTATAGGAATTAAATATTGCCCGCCGTGTGCTTTCGCGGTACCGTCTGTTTCCGTTCACCAGCCATGCGGCGGCAATCAACAATGCCAGCCCGATAACGACGTACACATACGGTGACGACGGCACGTACGAACCGATCGGAAGTGCAGAGAGCTTTTGTCCGTGATATAGTGAATGGACGGTCTCATATGCGACCTTTTTTTCGCGGTTGAGTTCAACAATGCCATTGGTGTGGCGGTCCGGAACGGCGGCGCGAATACGCAGCACAGGCCGATCGCTGCGAAAATCATTGAAAGTAAATATGAGGCACCCGGCGATTCCCGCATCCTTGACCGCTGCATACCGCTGCCGGATGCTGCGTGCCTGGTACTGCTGGGATGCCGGATCGCTGTAGCCGTTGCGATTCCCTTTTTCGACCGAAACATTGTATCCGACTGCAATAACAGGATGCTGCGGATGATGACGCACAAATTCGGTCAGGGATGAACGGAACGATGTGATGTTTTCGCTGCCAAGCTGTATCAGCGCAATATCCGCCAGTGATCCGATCTCCGCATTGGGATCACGGGTTGCCACATACGTCATGCGGTTGTCCATCGACGACGCTGCACTCCGGAGCCGGGTAATCAGTTTTTTCACCGATTCATTCGACAGATCGATGCCGTCTCCCAATCCCCACGCAATGATGCTGGGATGATGTTTGTCCCGGATAATCATTTGCTTCAAGCGCTCTTCCGTGATCGATGCGTACGATTCCTGCGCCAGGACCGACGAAGGAATTTCTATCAACGGAAATTCCTGGAGCACAAAAAGTCCATACCGGTCGCAGAGTTGCACGATAAAAGGATGCGGCGGATTGAAACCGACGCGAACGACATTGGCGCCGAGATTCTTGATGAGCGCAATATCCTTCTCCATCTCTTCGTACGTCATCGCGCTGCCGTACCGCTCAGAGTCTTCGACCCATACGACTCCCCGCAGCGTCATGGGTGCGCCGTTAAAGAGGATGCGGTTTTTTTCTTTTATTATTGTGCGGATGCCGGTCGTGATCGATGTTTCGTCTACCAGCGAATCCTTCTTCCCCTCCGTTGCGACCAACGACACTTTGATGGTGTACAGATCCGGCGATTCAATCGTCCACAGCCGTGCATTCGGAATCACGACGGGAATCTGAACGACGATATCCTTTTGCGCTTCCGGTGAAACCGGAACAATGAACGGTTTGCCGACGACGGCACCGG
This sequence comes from uncultured Chitinophagaceae bacterium, assembly GCA_964371615.1. GTDB lineage: Bacteria > Bacteroidota > Ignavibacteria > UBA10030 > UBA8401 > SpSt-333. Next base: position 264,789 of record CAYJMS010000001.1, on the reverse strand, counting down.
AATTTGTTTCGATTACTTCGGCGAGACACTGGAAGGTCGATCCGGAAAGTAACGCCAGCGCCTGTTGATCCTTAACGGAGATCGTGGAAGTGACCAGCAGTCTCGTTGCCTTCGGTTCGATGGCTTCCGTGACGACATCAACATCACTGATCCAAATGCGGGGTGTTGCGACGATGAAGATGTCGCGGAGTAATCCATTATAATTCTTCCACCCGTTTACCTGTGCGCGGAGCGGAAGGGTCGACCGGTGGTCGAGTACATTATCCGCAACGATGCGGATGATATTCTCAGCCCCCATCTGAATAAGATTGTCCGGAACCGGAATTTCAAACGATGTATATCCACCTTCATGACTGCCGATGAAGATCTCGTTGATATACACTTCTGCACGGTGATTGATTCCGTAGGATACAAATGTGAAGGCACCGGACGAGATCACGTCTGACGTGACGACAAATTTTTTCCGGTACGTGATGCTCCCTTCATAATCCGCTGCCGCCGGAATCAATACTTTTTGCCAGGTGATACCTTTATCCGTTGAATATTCCCATTCACCGGAAAGGTCGATTATTGAACGGGAAACGGAGCTATAGCCGAGCACTTGCGGGTGCGACGGAGTCCCGTTTTCGTAGAATAACTGCTGGGAAAATAGTAGGTTAGGGCTTAGGACTGAAAAGAATAGATAAAATAAAAAACGAAAGAGCTTTTTTTCCAAAGAATTGCTCAAATTGTGGAAATGTGCTGTTTTTAGCGAAATTTTTCGCTTTTTTAGGCCGAAAAACAGCACTAATATAATACACGACAGCCCTGAAACCAAGAGAAATTTTGGGATGGTTCTAAGATAAAAATGCCGTGAAAATGCTGTTTTTCAGCATTCTCGCGGCATTTTAAAGTAAAACCCATCTCAAAACCAAAAATTGTCACCCCGAGCGGAGTCGAGGGGTGACAATTCGGAAAATGTCATGCCTCGACTCCCTGCCCGTCCGGCAGGCGGGCGCTCGGCATGACATTAATTTAGTGCTTTTGAGATGACATCTTTAAGAATCCGGTTAGACGGCGTTGATGATCCCGGCAAAGGAATCTGCCTTCAAACACGCTCCGCCCACTAGCGCCCCATCAATATTCGGTTGGGACAATAATTCTTTTGCATTGTCCGGTTTTACACTTCCGCCGTATTGAATGGTCACTTTTTCTGCAGTATCGCGGGAGTAGAGACCTGCAATAACAGAACGTATCAATCGGTGGGCATCTTCGGCCTGCTCTTTCGTTGCCGTCTTTCCGGTACCGATTGCCCAGACCGGTTCGTAGGCGATAATAGAACGTTCAACATCGGATGCGGGCAATCCCGCCAGCACTCCCGTCGTCTGTGTCGTCAATATGCGATCGGTGATTCCCTTTTCCCTCTCCTCGAGCGTTTCGCCGATACAGATGATCGGCAGCAATCCGCCGGCCAGGACTTTTTTCGCTTTACGATTGACGATTTCATTCGTCTCGGCGTGATACTGCCGGCGTTCGGAATGTCCGACAATCACATAGGCGCAACCGACGGATTTCAGCATTGCGACGGAGATCTCTCCCGTATACGCGCCGCTGTCGTGCAGAGAAACATCCTGCGCACCGAGTTTCACTGCGGAACCGGCAAGTAATTGTCCAGCCGTCAACAGTGAAGTGAAGGGGGGACAGACAATGACTTCCGCTTTTCCCGATGCCACTTGTGCCGTGATGCCGTTGATCAGTGCGGCGGTCTGTGCGATATCATTGTTCATTTTCCAGTTACCGGCGATAATTTTTTTTCTCATGTCAGCCTTCCAGTTTTTTCTTTAAGAGTTCGTTGATCATTTTCGGATTTCCTTTTCCCTTCATCACCTTCATCGTTTCGCCGACAAAGAAACCCATGAGTTTTGTTTCGCCGGCACGGTACCGGCCGATCTCAGATGGGAACCGGCCGAGAATCGCGTCGATCTCTTTCTCGATCGCCGTCGTATCCGAAATCTGGACGAGCCCCTTCCGCATTACAATCGCTTTCGGATCTTCATTCGAATTCATCATCTCTTCAAATACATCTTTGGCGATCGTGCTGCTGATTGTTCCGTCGATAATCAGATTGATCATTGCCGACAGCCGCGCGGGGGTCACGGGAAGATCGGCAACGGAAGCGTTTCGTTCTTTCATCATCCGCAGTACGTCGGTCATCACCCAGTTGCTGACCGCCTTTACGTTTGCGGGATTGTGCACGGCAAGTCCGGCGACCGCCGCTTCAAAATATTCCGCGACCGACCGTTCCTGTGTCAGCACGTCGGCGTCATACGCCGGCAGGGCGAGTGATTCCATATATCGCTTCCGCTTGTCGTCTGCCAGTTCCGGCAGCGATGCGGTGATTCGATCGATCCACTCCTGCTCAACAACCACGGGAGGAAGATCGGGATCGGGAAAATACCGGTAATCGTGCGCTTCTTCCTTGCTCCGCATCGGTTGTACGACATTCTTCTCCGCATCCCACAGCAGTGTCTGCTGCACTACCGATCCGCCTTCTTCGATCAGATCGATCTGCCGTTTGATCTCGTGCTCAATCGCCCGTTCCACATTGCTGAACGAGTTCATGTTCTTCACTTCCGTTTTTGTGCCTAATCGGGTCTCTCCCTTTTTTCGGACGGAAACATTCGCATCGCACCGCAAACTTCCTTCCTCCATATTGCCGTCGCAAATGTCGAGATACGTCACCGTTTGCCAGATCTTGTAAAGATACTGATTCGCTTCACGGGCGGTGCGAATATCCGGTTCGCTGACGATCTCCAGCAGCGGCGTGCCGCATCGGTTAACGTCGACCAGCGTGGCATTGCCGGCGTCGTGAATGGATTTCCCGGCATCTTCTTCCATATGGATCCGCGTAATGCCGATCCGTTTTGCAGCGCCGTCGGCATCGATGATGTCGACAGAACCGTTCAGACAGATCGGTTCTTCATATTGCGATATCTGGTATCCTTTGGGAAGATCGGGATAGAAATAATTCTTCCGTGCAAAAATCGATCGATGGGAGATAGTGCAGCGGGTGGCGGCACCGAGACGAATGGCATATTCTACAACTTGTTTATTCAGTACGGGAAGCGTTCCCGGCATGCCGAGACAGACCGGGCAGACATTCGAGTTCGGCGCGTTGCCGAACCTGGTCGAACAACCGCAGAAGATCTTTGTCTTTGTCGAGAGTTGAGCATGAACTTCAAGGCCGATGACGGCTTCATAGTTGTCGTACATTCTTCTCCGTGTCTCCGTGCCTTCGTGGTGAATGGAAATTCTTTACGCCGCCAGCGCCTTTGTCACTTTTTCCGCCGCGTCTTTCAGATTCTCCGCGACAAGAAAACTCATCCCGGAGTTTTTGAGAATATCCGCCGCGATGTCGGCGTTGGTGCCGGCAAGACGGATGACGATGGGGACATTCACATGCACTTTCTTTGCCGCTTCCACCACGCCGTTGGCGACGCGGTCGCAGCGGACGATTCCGCCGAAGATATTGATCAGGATCGCTTTGACATGCTTGTCGGCAAGGATAATCTTAAAGCCGTTTTCGACTGTCTGCGCATTGGCTCCGCCGCCGACATCCAGAAAGTTTGCCGGTTCGCCGCCGGCCAGTTTAATGATGTCCATGGTTGCCATGGCCAGTCCTGCGCCGTTCACCATGCAGCCGACGTTGCCGTCGAGTTTGATGTAGTTCAGATTCGATTTCGACGCTTCGATCTCCAGCGGTTCTTCTTCGTCGAGGTCGCGGAGCTCCTTAAACTCGGGATGACGGTCCAGCGCATTGTCGTCGAAATTCACTTTCGCATCCAGCGCGATCACGTTCCCTTCTTTTGTAATGACAAGAGGATTGATCTCGAACAGCGAAGCATCGGTTGCTTCATACGCCTTGTACAGTGACAGAAGGAATTTGACGCCGTTCTTGAATGCATCGCCGCTCAGACCGAGAGCAAATGCCAGTTTACGCGCCTGAAAAGCCTGGAAGCCGACTGCCGGGTCGATCGCTTCTTTCACGATCTTTTCCGGATGTTCCTCCGCCACTTTCTCGATCTCCATTCCGCCTTCGGTTGAAACCATAACAACGTTCCGCGATTGCACGCGATCGAGCGTAATACCGACGTACATTTCCCTGTCGATATTCGCACCCTCTTCAATCAACAGCCGTTTCACCAGCCGTCCTTCGGGACCCGTTTGGTGGGTAATCAGTGTCATGCCCAGAATTTGCGAAGCGTACTGTTTCACTTCGTCGATGCTCTTTGCCACTTTCACACCGCCCCCTTTGCCGCGACCGCCGGCATGGATCTGTGCTTTCACTACCCACACTGAACCGCCGAGTTTTTTCGCCGCACTCACCGCCTCATCGACGGAGAATGCCACTTCGCCGCGCGGAACCGCCACGCCGTATTTACGGAGAATGTCTTTGCCCTGATATTCATGAATCTTCATTGGTACTCCTGTAGATAGATAAAAAACGTTTCAAGCCGTCGGCGCTCCTGTGCAACACCGAGCGGTCACGAATGTATTATTTAATTTTTTGCGATATCAATTTCGCCTGCATAAAAAGAAGCAGATAATCGCGGCCGCCGGCCTTGGAATCCGTTCCGCTCATATTGAATCCGCCGAAGGGATGCACACCGACCAGCGCGCCGGTAATCTTTCTGTTGACATAGAAATTGCCTGCGTGGAATTCGTTCTTTGCGCGTTCCTGTTTTTTCTTGTTCTTCGTCCAGACTCCGCCGGTAAGGCCGAATTCCGTATTGTTGGCAATCTCCAGTGCATGATCGAAATCGCGCGCTTTAACGATCGCCAGAACGGGGCCGAAGATCTCTTCCTGTGCGATGGTCGCTTTCGGGTCGACATCGGCGATGACCGTCGGTTCGATAAAATATCCGTCGGTACCAATCCGCTTTCCTCCGGCAACTATTTTTCCTCCCTCTTTCACGCCAATCTCAATATACTGCAGAATTTTTTCCATCGATCCTTTATTCACCACCGGTCCCATATAATTCGCCGGCACTTCCGGCATTCCGACCGTCAGTCCTTTTGTTCTTGCGGCGACTTTTTCGATGAACGCATCATACACCGAGGCAACGACGATAGCGCGGGATGCGGCGGAACATTTCTGTCCCTGGAATCCGAATGCGGAGGCAACGGCTGCCTGTGCGGCGGCATCGAGATCGGTTTCGTTGTCGATCAGAATGGAATCCTTGCCACCCATTTCCGCCACAACGCGTTTCAGCCAGATCTGTCCCGACTGCACTTTTGCCGCCAGTTCGTTGATGTGTACTCCCACTTCTTTGGATCCGGTGAACGAAATGAACCGTGTTTTTGGATGTGCCACCATGAGATCGCCGACCGACGCTCCGGATCCGACGACGAAATTGATGACCCCTGCCGGCAGTCCTACTTCGCGCATCAGGTCGAAGAATTTCCATCCGATCATCGGGGAATCGCTGGAGGGCTTCAACACCACGGTATTGCCCGTCACCACCGCCGCGGAGGTCATGCCGACAAGAATGGCGAGTGCAAAATTCCACGGCGGCACAACGACACCGACGCCGAGGGGAATGTATCGTAATTCATTTTTTTCGCCTTTGACCTTTGTGAGGGGCTGCGGTGCGGCGTAGCGGAGCATTTCCCGTCCGTAAAATTCGAGAAAGTCGATCGCTTCCGCCGTGTCGGCATCCGCTTCCGGCCAGGTTTTGCCGACTTCATAGGTGAGGAGTGCGGAAAATTCGTGTTTCCGTTTTCGCATCAGCGATGCCGCTTTGAAAATGTACTCGGCCCGTTTCTTTGCCGGAACGGTTTTCCATGTCTCAAATGTTTTGGCAGCGGTTTCGATGGCGTTCACGGCAAGGTCCGGACTCGCTTTTGAGAACTTGCCGATGACCTGTTCGGGTTTTGCGGGATTGTACGAGGTCAATGTATCGGTTGTGGAGATTTCTTTCCCGCCGATCACCAGCGGATAATTTTTGCCGAGTTCCAACCGGACTTTTGCGAGGGCTTTTTCCATCGCTTTTTTATTGGCCGGTTTCGTGAAATCGGTGAGCGGTTCGTTCTTAAATTGAGACGGCATAGAGACTCCTTGCATAGAAAGCCATCCGATTGCTCTCAGCAATCGGATGGCGATTGACTATTCTAATTTTTATGACGAAAAGATACGATTTTTTTGGCGGGGAAAAAACGGAAAATATGCGGGAAAGACCCGAATTTTAGTACGGAAAACGCTCGTCCATTTTGGCATGTGATAGTTCGACGACAAATTTCGTCAGTCTCTCCACCACCAGTTCGACGTATTGGTCCCCTTTTTCCTTTGTCGCTTTGCGGGGATCGCCGTGTGTCGAATCCTTTGTGACCAGATGCCACGGGCGGGCGATGGAGACCCAACCTTTTTCGATCGCTTCGAACCGCGAACGATTGCTGGCGCCGTCGTTCGCATCTTCCAGATGCACGAGATTGCCGAATAACGCCATATCGACGCTCGTTTCCATCTCGTCGGCATGTTCGCCGCTCTTTTCAAAGATCTCTTTCGCCTTGTCGCTGCCGACCTTCCACCAATCCACGAGTGCCAGAAAGAGTTTTGTCTGCGGATACATATCGCGCAGCAGCGGCTTAAAATCGTTGCCGCCGTGTCCGTTGATGATGATCAGTTTTTCGATACCGTGATATTCAAGGGAACGGATGATGTCGACGATAATCGCATCGATGTGCTGCTGCCGTACATTGATCGTCAACGGAAACTGGTGTGTATTTCCCTGCACGCCGTACGGAATCGTCGGCAAAAGGACCGGCCGGGCTCCCTGCTGCCATGCACGCTCGCATATCTTTTCCGAAACAATCGTGCTGTGCAGCGTATCCGAACCGTATGGCACATGCATGCCGTGGGCTTCGGTGGATCCGACGGGAAGAATCGCCGTCTGATACCGATGCTCGCGGATCGTCTTTTGCGTTATCTCCTGAAGTCTCCACGGTGTCATGGTCGGCCTGTTACTGTTGAAGTGATTCGTAAATCGCGTTATGCACTGCCGGCCGTACGCTGAAGAGTTTCGACGATGCGCGTGTCGGGTACACTCTGTTCGTCAACAGAATGACGATAATATTCTTTGCCGGATCGGCGACGACGCAGGTTCCCGTAAATCCGGTATGCAGGAATGTTTCCGGCGACGTATATTTTCCGGAGAACGATCTGCCGTCGGTGCGCGTATCCCACCCGATACCCCGGCTGCTGCGATCCGATTGCCGGGTGATGAAGCGCTTGATGGTTTCCGGTTTGAGATACTGTTTCTTGCCGTACGTTCCGCCATTCAACTCCATTTGAAGGATCTTCACAAGATCCGACGCCGTTGAAAAAAGTCCGGCATGACCCGACACGCCGCCGAGCGTTGCCGCATTTTCGTCATGAACCCGTCCGTGCACCGGCGCGTACGTCTTTTTCCAGAAAGAATCCACTTCCGTCGGTACGACTCTGTTCCACAACGCATGCGGCGGATTGTACATTGTATTGTACATTCCGAGCGGTCTGTAAAATACCGAATCGACATACCGGTCGAGCGTCGTTCCGGTGATTTTTTCGATAATTTTTCCCGTTGTGATCAAACCAAGATCACTATAGATCGTGGAATCGCCGGTTGTATAAATCAACGGCGCGGCAAAGATCGAATCCAGCACACATTGCGGTGTGTTGCAGAATTCATAATATTTTCTCCATGCCTGCAATCCGCTGGTGTGCACCATCAGATTATAGATCGTAATCTTCTCTTTACCATTCTGTCCGAACGCGGGAAAATATTTGACAACAGGATCGTTGAGATTTACTTTCCCTTCTTCCACAAGTTTCATCATTGCGCTGGTGGTGGAAATCACCTTCGTCACGGAAGCGAGATCGAAGATCGCATCCGTCGTCATCGGAATGGAGGTTGGTTCGTAGGTGAACCGACCGTATGCTTTTTCGTGAACGACGATTCCGTCTTTTGCCACCAACAATACAGCGCCGGGAAAAGCGGAATCAACCACCGCTTCTTCCATAATCGCATCCACTTTCGCCAGAGCGGCAGGATCGAAACCGGCCTCTTCCGGCGTGCCGCTGCGGACAAAGATCGCATCGTACCGGACACCGTCGCCGAAATTGTACATACCGGGTATGGTAATCGGCAGCGTTCCCCGTGCCGGTTGTTCTCCAAAGAGTACTTCAGCGCACGCTTCTTCGGATGCCGAGCTGCTGCTGTATGCCTGCACAAACGCTGCAAACGGCGGGAGTTCCGACATGATGTACGGGTTGCCGATTGAGATTCCGACCGACTGTTTTTTCAGGGAATCGATCGATTTCATCAGCGCAACAATCTCCTTCGACAGAAATCCCGTCATCGCTCCTGCACGCATCTGATAATTGAACACGCAAATAATCAGATCCGCATTTTTCGCTTTTTTCAGCGTCTCGCTGAATTCCAACGCATTGCTGCGCGGATCGATAATCGCCAGTTCCATTCCCGACCGGCGTCGCAATTCCCTGTGCAATTCCCGGTTGGCATCATAATCTTCGTTATCGGAAAAAACGATATTGAGAACTTTTTTGCCGTTCAGGTTTCCGAGCGGAAGAATTCCATTGGCATTTCCCAGCACAGTGATTGACTTGCGGGCGATTTCCCTGGCGAGATCTTTGATCTCTCCGGTATTTACCGCTGCGCTCACCTTTTCAATCGGCACGGTGCGGTTTTTATCCAGGCCGACCCATTGTTTGTATTGCAATATTTTCCGCACCGAATGATCCAGCCGCTCCATGGAAATGTCTCCGCGTTTCACCGCGACAACCAGCGAATCGATCGCTTCGTCGGTATCGGGGGACATCAACAGCATGTCGGCGCCGGCGCTGAACACTTTTACCGCCGCTTCACCGGGTGTATATAATTGTGTCATTCCTCTCATTGCCATCGCATCGGTCACGATCAGACCTCCGAATCCCATCTCTTCCTTCAGCAGCCGTGTGGTAACATTTTTAGACGCCGTGGCGGGGATTGAATCCGATCCGTCGAATGCCTGTGTGTGAATGTGCGCCGTCATGACGGACATGACGCCGTTGCTGATTGCATCTTTAAAGGGCAAGAGTTCTATGCTGTCCATTCTGCCGCGGGAAAAGTGCAGCGAGGGAATTTCCAGATGCGTATCGATTTCCGTATCGCCGTGTCCGGGAAAATGTTTGACGGTGGCAATCAGATTTTCTTCCTGCTCGCCGCGGATCATCGCCCGCGCCATGGCGCTGACCAATGCGGGATTTTCGCTGAACGATCGGGTGTTGATCACGGGATTTTTCGGATTGTTGTTTACATCCACAACGGGCGCATAATTTTGATGTACCCCCAAAGCTCGTGCTTCCCGTGCAATCGCCCGTCCCATACGGTAGGCCAGCATGGTGTCACGCGTCGCTCCCAGTGCCATTGCCCGCGGGAACGTGGTTGCCTGGCCGATCCGCATGCCCGATCCCCATTCGAAATCGACGGAGATCAGCAGCGGTACTTTCGACATCGCCTGCAGTTTGTTGGCATGAATCGGAAATTCATACAAACCGCCGAGGGAGAAATAAAATCCGCCGACATGTTTTTCTTTCGCAAACCTCGTCAGATCCAACCACCGCCGCGAATCATCCGGCATATAATACGAAGTGGTCCAGACGATAAACAACTGGCCGACTTTTTCTTCGAGTGTCATCGACGCAAGCGTTGATTCGTCCCAACCAGACAAACCAATCTTGTTTCCGGGATCAATGTTTTCAGTTTCGTGCGGATATGCAACAACCGTTTCTTTTGTGAATTGTTGTTGATGTGACGCACAGCCGTAGAGAACAAGCACAAGGGTGTATAAAATACGTTTCTTCATATTGATTCTTATACTGTATTTTGATTTATTGATGAAATGTTACAAAACACACCGTCCTAATACAATATCAGGATTTCTATGACAACCCGCCACACTTTAATTTTAATGCTGACCCTCGTTATTAATTTTCAAAAAGTTTTGCCTCAAGAAATACCGCCGCCGCCGATGGAATGGGGCGAAGTCTCAAGAGCGGAACTGGAAATGAAAACATTCGACGCCGATACCAATGCCTCGGCGGTGATACTGTGTGATTATGGTGAGACGACATTAAATAGTTATATGAATTTGGTATTTAAACGGCATCTCCGTGTTAAAATATTGAAGGAAGCGGGTTTTTCTTGGGCGACACATACCATTCACCTTTATACGGATCGCGATAACGGCGAATCCATAGACGATATCGAAGGATCAACATATGTGCTCGACGACAATGGGGAAATAGTAAGAACGAAATTCGACGATGACGATGTGTTTGAAGAAAAAATTGGCGACAAATATTCACGATACAAATTTACCCTGCCGGGTCTCCAGCCAGGTTGTATCATTGAAATCCGATATGAAATAACAGCACAAAATTTTTTCTCCGCACGCAATTGGACTTTCCAGAATTCGGAACCAACGTTGTGGAGTGAATATAGGCTCATCCATCCGGTAAATTTAGGCTTTTCAATTATATCAAAGGGCTTTGAACGTTTTGAAGTCGAACAATCGGAAAATATCAGGCAGTATTTTTCCGGTGAAACTGCATCGTACCTCGGTGTAAATTTTGCCATGTGCGTCATGCGCCGCATGGCTGTAAAAAATATAAAAGCAATTCGAAATGAACCGTACGTAACAACGCTGGATGATTATTACCAAAAACTGGAAATACAATTTTCCGGCTATGCAATCCGCGGGGGCGGTATACAGCGGGTATTAAATACATGGGAAAAATTTGTCGACGATATGCTGGATTCACGTGGAATCGGCAATCGTATCGACATCACCGGAACGCTAGAAGATATTGTTCAGAACATTACCATTGGGATAACGGATCCGGAAGAAAAAATTCGGGCTATATACAAATGGGTCAGTACGTCCATCGTTTGGACTGGAGAACAACGGATTTTTTCGGAACAGAAAATCAACGATATTCTCGAGACAAAAAAAGGTTCCAGTGCCGATATCAATTATTTGTTCATCTCCATGGTTCGTTCCGTCGGCATTCAATGCGATCCCGTATTGCTGAGTACGCGTGAAAACGGAAAACTTCAAGATCTTTATCCTATCTATGATCAATTTAACTATTCACTATCCAGAATAATTCTGGGTCCCAAGACATTGTATGTCGATGCGACAAGTTCCATTCGTACGATGGATGTACTTCCGTCAAAAGTGTTGGGCGTAAAAGGTCTCATCATACAGCCAGAAACTGTCGAGTGGGTTACATTGACATCTCCGGTAAAACATAGTTCGACGATCAACGGCGAGATCGCTATTGATGAAAACGGGGGAGCAACGGGTTCTCTTGAGGGAGTGTATCGTGGATACGGAAATATCAATATTCGAACATCACTCACCAAGGAAAAAAAGACAGAAGATGTAGCAAAAGAGTATTTTTCAATTGAGACATCGGGATTCACTGTCGATTCTGTTGTAGTAACCAATACTGATATCATCGAGAATCCATTGATCATGAAAGCATGGGTTACCTCGCCGGATTTTTGCCAGGCTGGCAACGATATCTTGTATCTCAATCCACACATTACCCGTCGGTGGTCAGATAATCCGTTTAAATCCAGTGCCCGTAAATTTCCGGTCGATTATAATTACCCGATTGAGAATACCAGTATTGTCACATTTACAATCCCCGACTCGTATGTGGTGAAAGAACCGTTGCGGGATCGTGAATTATATCTGAATACAGATATCAGGTATCGCAGAACAATGAAGGTGGACAGCAATATTATTCACGTACGGTCAACGTTTGAAGTACTCAACAAAGAAATTCAAGCGTCCCAATATCAACGGTTAAAGGATCTCTACTCTTCTATTGTTGCCATGGAATCAGAACACATTGTCCTGCAAAAAAAGCCTTCGCAACCACCCGCTCCGGTAATTGATGTTCGTCAACCGATCGATTCCAAGGTCTCTAAAAAAACACTCAAGAAAAAATAACTCTGGCGATGCATTTATGGTGAACACAATCATTCACATTCTTATCCTTAGCGCCTTTATATTCCCGGATTTCGCGGCAAGCAAAGAGAGATATTCCGTGAAGCATATCCCCGCACAATTATTGCCTGCCGATGCGGTCATACGAAACCATACCATTGATTTTGAAATAACGGATGCAAAGAAGGCAATTCTAAAAGTAACGTACGCCGTAACTATTTTTTCCAGGGAAGAACGATATCTCGGTAAATTGGTTGTACCATACAATAAGTATATCTCCATTGAAGATTTGGAGGGGATTCTTTTTGATGCAGAAGGGAAAGAAATACGGGAAATTGAAAACGCCGATATAAAGGATTTCAGCGCTGTCGATGACTATACGCTGCATGACGACTCCCGCATACGGTATGCAGACTTGGTTCACGATGTATTTCCCTATACCGTGGAATACATATATGAAATCGAATTCAATGGATATTTGAATTTCCCGGCCTGGTATTCCCAAACAAATATTAATCCTGTTGAACATACGGCATTTCGTGTTACAACTCCCCGGCAGTATTTTTTACGATATTGGACTAACAATGATACCGTTCTCCCCATAAAGACTGAATCCGGTAGGCAAACAATATATGAATGGGAAGCGACTAATCTGCCGAAACTTTCACAAGATGCCGTTGAAGGAGATCTCTATGATGTATCAACGATTGTGAAAATTGCGCCGTCAGATTTTGAAATTGAAGATATTAAAGGCGATATGTCAACATGGAAGTCTTTTGGGAATTGGTTTTATCATCTCAAAGACCAAAGGTCAGCCTTGCCCCCATCAGCCGTAAACGATGTTCAAGAAATCATGAAAACATCACCATCCAAAAGAGAGACGGTAAAAAAACTGTATGAATATATGCAATCAAGAACCAGGTATATTAGTGTTCAACTGGGAATAGGCGGTTGGCAGCCATTCGATGCATCATACGTGCACAACCGGGGGTACGGTGATTGCAAAGCCCTGACGAATTACATGGAATCGTTGTTGCGGCAGGCGGAGATACCATCCTTTCCGGTTTTGATCAACAGCGGCACGGACAGATTTCCCATGATCACGGAATTCCCGAGCAATCAATTCAATCACGTTATTTTATGTGTTCCGATGGAACGAGATTCCGTTTGGCTCGAATGTACAAGTCAATCAAAACCATTCGGACAATTGGGTTATGCGACTGAGAATAGAAATGCCTTATTGATCTCTCCCGACGGCGGCGTTATCGTCCGCACGCCGGCAACCGGTTCAGATGACAACCTTCAAATCAGAACGGGAAAAATATTCATTCAAAGCGGCGGGACGGCGGTAGTAAATATTTCGACACGATTCTACGGAAACAGGCACTCTGAGACACAATCAACGCTAATCCAGGCAACTCCCGAGGAACGCGAGTACTGGGTAAAAGATCAATTTACTGCACCAAATATTTCATTGCATTCATTTTCGATACAGGGATTGGAAAACCGGACGCCCGAGATCATTACTGACGTTTCGGCGTCGCTGTTACGATATTCCTCCGTTTCCAACGACAGGATTTTTTTCCACCCGAGCATCATATCTCGACGAACATACGTTCCTCCGCCGGTCGTCAAGAGGCTTTCCCCCGTTCGATTTTCCTACCCATACAAGTATATAGATTCACTATGGTATACACTACCGGCGCATTATATTCCTGAGACAATCCCGCCTGCACTGAGCGTACAGACAACCTTTGGATCGTACTCATCCAAATCAATTTCGTTTGGGGATACTGCTATATTGTATATCAGAATGACAGAGATGAACATGAATTCGATACCGGCAGAACGGTATCAAGAGTACAGAACATTCGTTGCAGACATCGTTAAATCAGACCGCGCTCAAATCGTACTAAGAAAAAAATAACGGTTTGTCATTGTGTTGCCAACAGCACCGCTCCATGTGCCGGGGAAGACATGGGCGATATGACCTCGACGCCGGGAATATTAGAATGAATATAGGCGCTTAAGAGTCTGTACAATATTGTATCGTTTGCAATTAATCCGCCGATGAATGCCACGGGAATCTTCGATCGGACGGCGCTTCTGCGAGCTGCATCGATTTTTTTTGATGCAATTTCAATATGATCCGACAGGTCCAACACGGATTGCTCAATGATGGTGCGGCAGACACGGTCCTTTTTTTCGGCAGCAGTCAGGACCAGCGGCGCTACCGCTGCCACATCAAAACTATTTTTATAGACCGCATTGATGATCGCCGTTTGATCGGTCAATCCGAATTTCTTTGCGATCGACTTTGTGAGCGACGTTTTTACACCCCGTCCGTCAATCTCATGCGCAACGGCGGTCAATCCAAGACGTCCAATGTAATACCCGCTCCCTTCATCACCGAGAATGCGCCCCCATCCACCGACGCGATGCACCGTCCCTTTGCTGTCTTTACCAAAGGCGATGGAACCGGTGCCGGCGATCAGAATAATTCCCGCGTTTCCGTTGAACGCCCCTTCCAGTGCAATTCTGGCATCGCTTTCGATCATTACTTTTTTCAAAACAGTTTTCCTGGAACGGGCATATTTTTTCAACCCGTCCGCCATTCTTTTTTGATCGCCGACGCGGCCGGCACCCGTCAAACCGCAGACAATTGCGGCAACGCTGCCGGGTGCGCACCCGACCGATTCGCAGCACGAGCGGATGAGTGAATAAATGGTTGCCGCTGCCGCATCGACACCGATAATTTGAAAATTCGACGGGCCGGCGATATGTTCCGAACGGATCGTTCCGCCGGAATCCGCAATGACGGCGTGTGTCTTCGTACCTCCGCCATCCATACCGATAAAATATTGTTCTTTTTTCATTGTCATTCTTTTTTCTTGCCGAAGCCATCGGGGATCTTAACAAATGCTGCAACCGCAAAGCCCGGTATCGTGGAGATCATCACCCACACAAAAAAGTTTTGATAACCGATCTGGTCTTCGAGCCAGCCGCTGAACATACCCGGAAGCATCATGCCCAATGCCATGAAACCCGTGCAAATTGCATAATGCGCAGTTTTATGTTCTCCCTCGGCGACCATAATCATATACAACATGTACGCGGTGAAACCGAAACCATATCCGAACTGCTCCAGCGCCACGGCGGCGTTGATAATGTAGAAATTCTCCGGCTGTACCTGCGAGAGAAAAACGAATGCGGCATCCGGAGTATGAATGATAAAGACCATCGGCCAGAGCCAGTATTTCAATCCTTTTTTGGAGATGAGGTATCCGCCGAGAAGGCCTCCGAGCGTCAGCGACAAAACACCGACGGTACCGTAGACGATACCCACTTCTTGCGTCGTGAGGCCAAGTCCTCCCTGAGTTCTTGGATCGAGAAGAAACGGGGTGACCAATTTTACCAACTGTGCTTCTGCAAATCTATAGAGCAGCAGAAATGCCAGGATGACGCCGATCTCTTTCTTCTTGAAGAAAGAGCTAAAAGTATTCAGGAACTCTGTAAAGATCTCACTCGGTGTGCTTTGCGCCAATGTTGCTCTGTCCGATTCCGGATACGGAAGGACAAAACGGTGATAAAGAAAGAGCGCAATAAACATTCCCGCCAGCACAAAGAATGTTATCGACCATCCGGTCGGGATGCTGCCGGTGGAATTTTCCAGCCAGCCCGCCAGCACTACCAATATTCCCTGTCCGGTGATCATGGCGACACGGTAAAAAGTGCTGCGGACTCCGACAAACGCGGCTTGCTGATGTTGTTCGAGCGCAAGCATGTAAAATCCGTCCGCCGCTATATCATGCGTGGCAGAAGCAAACGCCATCAGCCAGAAGACGGCGAGCGTAATCTGAAAATAGTTCGGAAGAGGAATCGTGAACGCAACGGCGGCAAGTGCGGCGCCGATGATGAGCTGCAGGGCGACGATCCAATACCGTTTAGTCTTAAACATGTCGACAAACGGAGACCACAACGGTTTGATCACCCACGGCAAATACAGCCAGCTGGTATAGAGAGCGATATCCGTGTTCGATATGCCCATCTTCTTGTACATAATCACGGAGATGCTCATCACGACGACGTAGGGGATTCCCTGGCCGAAATACAATGATGGAATCCACCACCAAGGGTTTTTTGTCTTCTGTTCTGTCATAGTCTCCTTTAGACCGCAGTCAAGTTGTGTTCAAAAATATCGTCGTCGGAATCAATACAGTTTTTGAATTGTTGCACCGTGAAAATAATGCTGCACGATCGCTTCGGCTTTCCATCCTTCGACTGCCATTACCGCCGCACCAATCTGGCAAAGTCCGACCCCATGGCCCCACCCTGCTCCGTGCAAAATAAATTTACCGTTCTCTTTGGTTACTGTAAATGCCGAGCTGTACAGATGGCTTTTGGAGAGCCACCGCCGGATCTCAAGTTCCTTGCCGACCGTAAGTGTTTTTTTCGATCCGACAATTTTCAATTGTGTAATTCTGCCGGACGGTCCGCGTCGTATCGGGATTAATTCCTGCACTTCGCCGAAATCGATGCCCGATCTGCTTTTAATCAATTCGGAAAGTTCCTGCACGCCGTATTCAACCTTCCAGCGAAAGAAATCCGTCGTTTCCTGATCGAACGACGGCAGGATTTGCCTCAGGATATTCCCGTCGGATGTATTGCAGAAAGCCTTCGGTGACGAATGAATCCATTTTTCTGCAGTCTGTTCCGACGTAACGGGAGAATACGAGGTAGTCGAACAAGACACCGAGCGCAAATACGGGAACGGCGTATCTGCCCAGGCATTTTCGAATTGCTCCGTCATACCGCCGCACGATTTGTAGAACCGCGCGTCGCAAATCTCATTGTCGTATGTCAGAAAAAGCCCGCGGGTGTCGTCGACCGCTTTTTGCGCTGCGGCGGAAATGATCTTTGAAATTCCCTGATATCGCTGGCAGTGATCGTCCGCGCAGACGTCGAAGATGTCGTGATCTTCGCGGTCGTACCATCGCACAACTCCGTCGGCGGTCTGGAACGATCGCTGCGAAGGAATGCCGACAGTGGAAAATTTCTTTTTCATCTCCAGCATCGCCACCAGCCAGCTGCGCGAAGTGATGGCGTGGGCTTTCAGGAGTTCTGCCGGCGCCGTGGCGCTCATTTCCGACGAAATAACCGATGCCAGATAGTGCTCGACGGAAATTTCGTTGATTGCTGAGATCGTACCGTCGTTTCGTGCCGAAAGACGCAGACGGCCTTCAAAGGTTTCGTCTTCCTTCCGCTCCCAGTGAAAGTTGATGCCGAAGACGACATCGCGCAGAATAAATTTGCCGCCGTTCATCGGGGTGAACAGAATATTCTTTCCCCGCTGCAGTTCGATATCCTTGCCGCCGTACACCACCACTTCGCCGTCGATATTCCGGGCGGAAAAATTTCCGGTCAGGATCGCATCATCGGTTAGTTTGAACTGTTCGAGAAGGTTGCCGGAGACCGCGGCGGCGTTGTCAATAATGCCTACGGAAATTGTCGGTTCTTTGGTGATCATATTACATGGACCTGATTATTGATTGAAGTATTTCGTCGTCAACGGAGACTTCATGGAATATCTTTCCGATCGCCGGTCCGTCGACCGTTAAAAAATCTTTTTCAGCGGGTGTGATGATCAATCCGCCGATATCGACGGCTGCGGGACTGATCAGTACCTTCCGGTCTCCTTCCAAATGATACACATCCGGCCGGTGCTTTGCGCGGGGGAAGATAATCATTCTCCACATACCGTCCTGATACGAACAGAGAACGTTCATCATCGGTTCGTCAACGGACTTCATTATTTTCCGCATCGCGGCAGTCAACCGCAGGAACGTCAGTTCCATCTCCTGCAGTATCTTCCCTTCCAACACGATCACGGCACGATGATACCGGTCGAGCACCGTGACGGAAACGGAAGCGATCGTCCGTACAGTGCGTCGAAATATCGGATCGACGCTTTCCCGTTCGACCGGAATGGCTCCGGCGGGACTCACCTGAAAATGCATATGATCGGGAGCCGACGCACCGCACTTCGGGCCGTTATAGAAGACCGTGTGCGTGCCGCTGAGATCCTTCGCCAGATTCAGCATCGGCAGAATCTGTTCCTCAATGGACTGCGGAATATGATCGACATGCGACACCGTAAAGTGCTCCCGGAAGATCGGCATGGGATTGCACAGCATAAGATACGTTTCGCCGTACAGCACTCCCCGCTGTTCGGCGGGAAGATGCGGAACGCAGAGAAAACATTTCCGTACTTTAATGGAAGCGGGATCCACTTTTGCGCCGGTACTGACGATCCGTTTCGGATTACACTGGACAAATGCGGAGGTATCGCCGAGAGGTATCTCCCGCGTCTGCACCGTTCCGAGAGCGCGTACTCCCTCGGCAAGCATTGGCCACGATTGGATCTGTTCCTGATAGAGTTGTTGCACGAGCCGGGCCAGCGGGACTGCGGAGGATTGGGAAAAACGTGAAGAGATCGTCTCTGATAACATTATCGGCGACTCGCGTATGGTAGTAAAACGTCGGTACGAAGCGGATACACTCATACCATTCAATGGATGCTGCTATTTGATCTGTCGGTATCCGATCAAATGGTTGACAACGGTTTTTCCCATCTGGAACGGCGACTCTTCGACGAATTGAAATCCGAGTTTCCGATACCATTCCAACGAGGGGATATTCTGCACCATCACTCCCAGCCACAGGGATGAATGATGTTGGGACACTGCTTTTTGTTCCACGATTTTCAGCAGCTCCGTGCCGATGCCCCGTCCCTGAAATTCGGGAAGGACATACAGCGACTCAAGATAAAATCGTTTTTGCTCGTCGTTGAGTTTGCCGCGGGCATATCCCACGACATGCCCTTTGACTTCCGCGACAAAATTCCACGTTGTCGGGTCGTCACACATCCGTGTAAAATTGCTGTCCGAATAGTAATTGTTGAAATACCATTGGATGTCTTTCATCGGAATAAAATCGGCATACGACGCTGCCCAGGTATTGAACAGCACCTTTTGTATCGCCGCAATATCGTCGAGCGTACATTCCCGATATGTCGTCTGCAGTGTCATTAAAATGTGATGGCAGTATCCAGTGTAATGGTGTCGGTCTGGTGAAAACGCAATGTATAGGTCCCTTTCGACGGCACCCATAATTCCATCGGAAATGTCAGCGTCGTTAAAACCTGCGGACAGTCGGAATTTTCCTTCCGCAGAATATAGACTCTGTACGTATACTCCTTGTCATCGCGGTATTCCGTATGACGCGCATACAGCCAGCAGGGATCGGGAACCGTAGCGTACAAATTGAATTTCGCCGACAGTTCGGTGATGGAAACGACGCTGATCGAGTCGATCGACGCGAGCCGATCTTTATTCTCTTCATCGGAAGTTAAAAAACCGCATCCCGCAGCCGTGATACCGATGAAAAGAACGAAACACAGACGCATAGATTACTTCTTTTTATTGAACTGAATTCGCGCGGCAATCTCTATCGAACGGATCTTATCCTTATAAAAATCGTTCCGGTTGATCTTGTCGATCGGCAGCGCCGCATCGGTGTTTCCTTCCCACCGCCGGCAGTGGTACACCGACTCGTAAATCCGTCCTATCTGATAGTCGCGCGATAACCGGAGGGCAACGGCATAATCCTCACCGTAACTCGTGTTCGGCAGCAGAATCAGGCGGAGCAGCGCGGTATTGAATGCTCGCGGCGCACCGAGTCCGTTGATTCGCAGCGCATTGTTGCGTCCATTTGCGGGAGTCCATTCTTTGTGATCGATTAATCCCGGCGGTATCGGCTCAAGATTGGCATTGACCAGCGTATACGAGCCGATCACCATTGCCACTCCCTCTTTTTTGAATACGTTCACAATTTTCTGCAATGTATCCGGTCCCGAATACAGATCGTCGGAATCCAATTGCACGGCATATCGTCCGCATTGCGACGAAAGCACCGCCTCGTTCCAGCATCCGCCGATGCCGAGATCCTGTCTCTCGGGAATAATGTGAATCAGGCGTTGGTCTTTTTCCGCCATCGACTTCAGCAGCGCCGTCGTTCCGTCGGTGGAATGATTGTCCACGACAATGAGATTGAACGTGAAATCCGGTTTCTGCGACAACACACTGCGCACCGCTTCGCCGATCGTCCGTTCTCTGTTTCGCACGGGAATGACAACGCTCGCTTCAACGGGATATGCGTCGGTCGTTTTCGGCACTTTGGCAAATTTCGGTTTCAAATAGGCGCCGATGTTCTTCAGATGCGACGTGGCGACCTTTTCCAGTTCGATCTGCACCTGGCGATTTCGGGGATCGACATAATCGAAGAGCTTTTCTCCGCTCTTGCGGGCGTCGGATTCCGTCTTGGTATAGAGTAATTCCTGGATATGGAAAATTTCATGGTCCGCCGACACTTTCAATCGAAGATCATACAATCCGGCACGGGAGACATTGGCGATTCTGCCGTACTGTTTCACCGATTTTTTTACGGCAGCGGCGGAGAAAAGCATCAGCGCTCCGAAATCGAAATTGTCGCGGATGCTGCCGAGTTGATAATCGTTCGTCGGATGTTCCGTCCGTTTCCCCTCTTTTACTTCGTAAAAATCGGAGTAAAGCATTCCTGCCTTCGAGTCTTTCGCGATCTGTACAAACCGTTCCAGCGCCGCCTGGTTCAGCGTAATGGATTGTGCCTGATTGATCAGCAGAAGGAACTCTGTTGAGAGCGATCCGACGACGGTATTGAGAGTTTTACCGGATGTCAGTGAATCGACCTTAAGGCCCTTGCATTTTTCGACCGTTGCGGTAAAATCACCGCTGTGCGCAACGACAATGGTGTGGACGAGCGGGGAGTTGATAAATTGACGCAGTGTTGCGTCGAAATATGGTTCTGTGCTATACGGTATGAGAACTGTAATTGAATTCATAAGTGCATTGTATTGATTAATTACATGAATCCACATTAAAAATGGATGGTCATTGCGAGGGAGTCTGTCGTACGACAGACGACCGAAGCAATCTCTATAATCGCAAAGAAGTTAGATCGCCACGTCGTCCCTTCGGGACTCCTCGCGATGACTGTATTGGATTATTTTTGGGACCACTTTTTGTGATGAACGATATAATGTAAAAAGAAGATGAGGGGAAAGCAACGGGAAATCCTTGACATTCCCGATGGATTTTCACTATATAGAGTGTGGAATCTGTCACTTTGAGGAAGGAACAATCATGTCTGAATTGGATCTGAAAGATTTTGAGAAGAACATCATCATCCGCAACATCAGGATCGACGATTATACGAAACTGACGGAATTGCAATTGAAATGCTTTCCCGGCATGAAGCCGTGGGCGAAGGATCAGATCACCAGCCAATTAGAGGTTTTTCCCGATGGCCAGATCTGCATTGAATACGGGGGAAAGATTGTCGCATCCTCCAGCAGTCTCATTCTCGATTTTTCGCTCTACTCGGAATGGCACAGCTGGAAGGAGATCGCCGACAACGGATACATCACCAATCACAATCCCGACGGCAATACGCTATACGGCATTGAGATTATGGTGGATCCCGAATACCGCGGCATGCGGCTTGCACGGCGGCTATACGAGGCGCGGAAAGATCTTGCAAAAAAATACAATCTGATGCGCATTATTCTCGGCGGCAGAATACCGGGCTATGGAAAACATTCCGCAGAAATGACCGCCAGAGAATACGTCGACAAAGTGATCAACAAAAGCGTCGTCGATCCGGTGCTCACCACGCAGCTTTCCAACGGATTCGTACTGAAGCGGCTCATTCCCGACTACATGACGTCGGACAGCGAATCGAAAGGATATGCAACGTTCCTTGAATGGACCAATCTGGATTACGTCCCCGATACCAAGAGAGTCTTTATTCCCGTTCAGCCGGCACGGATCTGTGCGGTGCAGTACGGCATGCGGATGGTGAAGGATTTCGACGACTTCGCCAAGCAATGCGAGTATTTTGTCGACGTCGGCGCCGACTATCAAAGCGATTTTGTGATGTTTCCGGAGATCTTTACCACGCAGCTCCTCTCGTTTCTTCCGTCGGAACGGCCGGGCGTTGCCATGAGAAATTTGTCGCAGTTTACGCCGAAGTATCTCGAGCTCTTCAACAAACTGGCAGTGAAGTACAACGTGAACATCATCGGCGGATCGCACTTTACGGTGGAAAACGACGACCTGTTCAACATCTCCTACCTGTTCCGCCGTGACGGAACGC
This sequence comes from uncultured Chitinophagaceae bacterium, assembly GCA_964371615.1. GTDB lineage: Bacteria > Bacteroidota > Ignavibacteria > UBA10030 > UBA8401 > SpSt-333. The sequence goes on along the minus strand of CAYJMS010000001.1, from coordinate 242,502 downwards.
TCGGGAAACAGTACAAATTGCATATAACGCCGAACGAGAAGAAGTGGTGGGGGGTAAAGCCGGGGAACAAACTCGAGGTGTTCGATACGGACAAGGGAAAAATCTCCATACAGATCTGTTACGACATCGAATTTCCCGAACTGACGCGCATCGCAGTGGAAAAAGGAGCACACATGGTCTTCGTGCCTTTCAACACCGACGAACGGAACGCGTATCTTCGCGTCCGGTATTGTGCACAAGCGCGCTGCGTGGAGAATCACATCTACGTTGCCATCGCCGGCGGCGTGGGCAATCTTCCGTTCGTGGAGAATCTCGACGTGCACTATGCTCAGTCTGCAATCTTTACGCCGTCGGATATTCCGTTCACCAGGGATGCGATCCAATCCGAAGCGACGCCGAACACCGAGATGGTGATCGTCGACGATGTGGATCTGGAGTTATTGAAACGGCACCGTCAAACGGGGAATGTGCTGAATTGGCAGGACAGAAGAACGGATTTATATGAAATTAAATACAAGGAAAAGTCCGGGGCGATTATTCTTTAAACGAAGCGTTGTGCTTTGTGATGAGAGTAGTGTATTTATTTCTTTTATCGTTGCAAGATTGCATGATTTACGAGAAAGGATGAAGGATGATTTATGAATTATGGACAAAAGTAGTTGAGTCCATGATTCATAAAATTCGCGAACCGGAGGTTCGCGATACACTTCCCTTTGTGATTTCGTGTTTTTGTGGCTAATTTTGTTTTTACTTTTTCCTTATCCCTTAGTGATTTGGTGCCTTGGTGGTTGATTGTGAATATACAATTATATAATTGCAAAATTACACGATTGCAAGATTACAAGATTTATGTGACTGGATGAATAATGAATTGATACTGTCAAATTCCTAATTCCCAATTCCTAATTCCAAATCCCTAACACCTAATTCCTTTTTCCTTTTTCCTTTTTCCTTTTGTGATTTTGTGACTTTGTGGCAATGTGGTGTATCACGCCGGTCCAAGTTTGCGCAACGTCAACGTTCCTTCCCCTCCCATCACCAGTTCCACAGCGGATCCCTCGGCGATTTCGCCGGCGAGAATCTTTTGCGACAGGAGATCAATCACATGCTTCTGGATCGTCCGTTTCAGCGGACGTGCACCGAAACTCGGATCGTACCCCAGCCGCACCAGCCACTCCTTTGCATCTTCCGACACCACCAAACGAATTTCTTTCAATGCAAGCATGGCGTCCACCCGTCGCAACTGGATGTCGATCACTTTTTTGATGTCGCTTCTGGTGAGCGGTTTAAAGAGTATCGTTTCGTCCACCCGGTTCAGGAACTCCGGACGGATGGTCTGACGCAGCAATTGATTTAACTGCGCACGCAGATCTCCCGCAAATTCCTCCCAATCGTCATCCGTCTGCATCTGTCCCATCCGCTCCTGAATAAGATGTGAACCGAGATTCGACGTCATGATGACGATCGTATTCTTGAAGTTGACCGTTCTTCCCTGCGAATCCGTTAGACGCCCGTCATCCAGCAATTGCAGCAACACGTTGAATACTTCCGGATGCGCTTTCTCGATTTCATCCAGCAACACGACGGAGTACGGCTTACGACGTACCGCTTCTGTCAATTGTCCACCTTCTTCGTAACCGACATATCCCGGGGGAGCGCCGATGAGCCGGGAAACGGAAAATTTCTCCATATACTCGCTCATGTCGATGCGGATCATTGCGTTCTCATCGTTGAACAGGAGTTCCGCAAGGGAGCGTGCCAGTTCGGTCTTCCCGACGCCGGTGGTGCCGAGAAAAATGAACGAGCCGATCGGCCGTTTCTCATCCGACAGTCCCGCCCGGTTCCGCCGGATTGCATCTGCGACGGCTTTCACCGCTTCTTCCTGATTCACCATCCGTTCGTGGATCTTCTCTTCCAGATGGAGCAATTTCGTCCGTTCGCTTTCCAGCATGCGGGTAACGGGAATACCGGTCCATTTCGAAACGATCTCCGCAATATCCTCCGCATCGACCTCTTCCTTCAGCATTTTCCTGACGCGCTGCACGTCGGCAAGCGTGGCGGATGCATGCTGTAATTTTTTCTCTACGGTGGCCAGTGTTCCGTACCGCAATTCCGCCACTTTTCCGAGATCACCTTCCCGTTCCTTCTGTTCGGCTTCGTGTTTCACATTCTCGATCTCTTCCTTCATAGAACGAATGGAACGGATCAGCGATTTTTCGTTTTCCCAATGGGCTTTCAACCCGGTGCGGACCTGATTCAAATCCGCCAGATCTTTTTCGATCTCGCCGATTCTCACCGTAATGGCCTGCCGGTCCGCTTCATCGGTATATTCCGCGGAGAGTTCGCGCTTTACCGCTTCCCGTTCGATCTCCAGTTGTTTCACTTTCCGTTCGATGTCATCGAGTTCTTCGGGCATGGAATCGATTTCTATGCGGAGTTTCGATGCGGCCTCGTCCACCAGATCGATCGCTTTGTCGGGAAGGAATCTGTCCGATATGTACCGGTGACTCAACTGCGCCGCGGCAACAATCGCGCCGTCGGTAATCCGCACGCCGTGATGCACTTCGTACCGTTCGGCAAGTCCGCGCAAAATTGAAATGGTGTCCTCAACAGACGGTTCGTCCACCATCACCGGCTGGAACCGCCGTTCGAGCGCGGGATCTTTTTCGATGTATTTATGATATTCGTTCAGTGTCGTCGCGCCGATCGCGCGGAGATCTCCCCGTGCGAGCGCCGGCTTCAGCATGTTCGCCGCATCGACGGCTCCCTGTGCCGCGCCTGCGCCGACCAACGTGTGAAGTTCGTCGATAAACAAAATAATCTCGCCGTTCGAGTTTTCCACCTCTTTCAATACCGCTTTCAGCCGTTCCTCAAACTGTCCGCGGAAACTTGCGCCGGCAATCAACGCCGCCATGTCGAGCGCAACGATCCGTTTCGATTTCAGATTCTCCGGCACATCCCCTTCGATGATCCTGTGCGCCAGCCCCTCGGCAATCGCCGTCTTGCCCACGCCCGGTTCGCCGATCAGGACGGGATTGTTCTTTGTGCGGCGGGATAAGACCTGCAGCACGCGGCGGATCTCATCCTCACGGCCGATGACCGGATCGAGTTTGCCTTTGCGCGCAAGTTCGTTCAGATCGCGGCCGAATTTTTGCAGCGACTGATATTTGTCTTCCGGGTTTTGATCGGTCACGCTCTGGGAACCGCGGACTTCTTTCAAAGCTTTCAGTATACCCTCTTTCGTGACTCCCTGATCGAGCAACAACTTGACGCCGGAATTATTCTTATGATCGAGCAGTGCAAGCAGCAAATGTTCTGTGCTGATATATTCATCCTTCAGGTTTTCCGCTTCTTTTTGCGCCTGTTCGAATATTTTTTGCAGCGACTGGGATATATAGATCTGCGAGCCGCTTACTTTCGGGAGTTTTTCGACGACTTCATTGATTTTGATCTTGATATAATTGACATTCGCTCCCAGTTTTTGGAGTATGGGCGTGACAATCCCTTGAGCATCCTGCACTAATGCCGCCAGAAGATGGTCCGGTTCAATTGACTGATTGCCGTAACTGGATGCAATCTCCTGTGCGTTCTGCACTGCTTCCTGCGATTTGATTGTAAATTTATTAAAGTTCATAATTTTTATTGCGATGAATGGTCTGTTGTTTTCGAATCCTCTTCTTCTCTGTCTTGCTTTGCGCCGCTTTTCTGGCCGAATCGTTTCTTCCCGGCTTTTTCTTCAATGACCGTTTCCAGGGCATTCCGCTTTTCTTCGTTCTGCAGATCTCCGAGTGCGGAGGTTGCGGCAAAATTACCTCCGCCGCCTGTCATTTTTTTATTGATGATCATCCAGAGCAGCAGCGCCGCAAGTGCGATAAGGATAATCCAAATGATTACACCGGTCATAGAATTATTATTATAATCAATCTCAAAAACTAAAGATTGTCACCCCTCGACTCCGCTCGGGGTGACAATTCAGTGAACATCATGTTTCCCTACTGAATCGTAGATCGACTACCCGCACCTTTGGGCAATGACAATTACCGATCGTCATGCCGAATTTATTTCGGCATCTGTCATTTTTCATAGATGCTGACATACGTCAGCATGACGATACATTTCGTCATGGCAAACTTACCTACCCCCTAGCGGCACCCTAAAGCAATGAGTTCTATAGTGCTACCACCTGAATCTGTATCACTTCCTGCGTTCGTGCCGCGATCGCCTGCAGCGTATAGTCGCTCGGTTTTGCCGCAAGTTTCACCGTGCAGACCGCCGTCTCGGTCCCTTCAAAGATCACGTTCTCCACATCCTGTATGTTGATGCTCTCCGCCTTGATGCCGTTGAAGATATTCGCCAGCACTCCCGGTTTGTCGAAATGCCGGATGACCAGTTGATATTGTGCGGCGGTGCTCTTCGCTTTGTTCACCCAGTTTTTTACTGTCCCGCGTTCATGATACTGCGTAACGATTGCCATTACCTCATCGGCAATAGCATTCTGCGCCTGTTCTGTCGACGCGCCAATGTGGTGCGTGCCGTATACATTCTGCAATGACGCAATCTTGTTCGTATATGGTGATGATTTATCCTCAGGTTCCCCGGAAAAAACATCTAATCCAATTCTAATTTTCCCTTCTTTGGCTGCTTCATACAATGCTTGCTCATCGGTCACTTCCCAGCGGGAGGTATTCAGGAAGATCGCATTCGGTTTCATCAATCCAATAATCTCGCGGGAAATGATCCCTTTGGTCTCCGGTTTTAATGCCAAATGAACAGAAACAATATCGCTGGCGCCGGCGAGGGCGGCGATTGATTCTGTCCGTTCCACTTCCAGTTCGTCCGCCGTTTCCTGCGTCAACGATCTCGACCAGGCGATCACATACAATCCGAATGCCTTCGCTCGGCGGATGACTTCTTTACCGATCTGACCGGTGCCGATGATTCCAATGGTTTTGCCGAAGATACCGTCTGCTTTGGAGTATTCGCTCTTGTTCCATTTTCCGGCGCGAAGGTCTGTGACGTTGTCGGGAATTTTCCGATCGACCGCAAGCAATAATCCCATTGTCAGTTCTGCCACGGCAATGGAGTTTTTTCCGGGGCAATTCGACACGTAAATTCCACGTTTGTTCGCCGCTTTCATGTCGATATTATTAACGCCGGCGCCGGCACGGATAATGAGCGCAAGATTTTTCGCCGTCGAGATACAATCCGCGCGAACCTCGGTGGACCGCACCACAAGGACGTCACAATCGCCGATCGCCGCGGCTAATTCCTCCGCTTTGGTCTTCGGTTTGTTGACGACCGTTGCGCCGAGCGATTCAAGATCGCGGATCGTTTTTTCCGGTAATGCATCGGCAATAAATATTTTCATACGGGATCCTCGTTATAGTGGCACACCGGTGAAGACAACAAAGGCGAGGATTATCCCTCGCCTTCATTGCCATTGTCATAATCGAATGTATTGACCGATCTTATTTATCGTCGACAACTTCAAAGTCGGCATTTTCCACCTTCTTCCCCCCTTCGGCCGAACCGCCGGAGGATTGCGACTGTTGCTGTTGTTCGCCGGGTTGTTCGGCTCCGGGCTGCGGGCCGGCTTGTTTCGCCGCTTCGTACATCTTGGTGGATGCTTCGTTCCAGATTGTATTGAGAGCGTCGGTTTTTTCCTTGATGCCCGCATTGGCTTTGATCGCCTCTTCGAGTTCTTTTGCGGCATTCTCGAGCTTTGTTTTCGTTTCGGCATCGAGTTTGTCGCCGAGTTCAGTCAATTGTTTCCGCGTTGAAAAGACGAGCGAATCTGCCTGATTCTTGGTTTCGATCTCCTCTTTCTTCTTTACGTCTTCTGCGGCATGCGCCTGGGCATCCTTTTTCATCTTCTCTACTTCCTCTTTGCTTAATCCGGAGGATGAAGTGATGTGAATATTCTGCTCCTTGCCGGTCGCCTTATCCTTTGCGGAGACATGCATGATGCCGTTGGCATCGATATCAAATGTGACTTCGATCTGCGGTACGCCGCGCGGGGCGGGCGGAATGCCGTCCAGATGGAATCGGCCGAGCGTGCGGTTATCCACCGCCATCGGACGTTCCCCCTGCAGCACATGGATTTCGACCGATGTCTGACTGTCCGCCGCTGTACTGAAGACTTCGCTTTTGCGCGTCGGGATGGTCGTGTTGGCATCGATCAACTTCGTCATGACGCCGCCGAGCGTTTCAATGCCGAGTGACAGTGGAGTCACATCCAGCAGCAGCACGTCGGTAACATCGCCGGCCAATACGCCGCCTTGAATTGCTGCACCGATCGCGACGACTTCATCGGGATTCACCCCTTTGTGTCCTTCTTTACCGAAGAACTTCTTTACCAGTTCCTGCACTGCAGGCATACGGGTCATGCCGCCGACGAGTATAATCTCGTCGATCTGGCCGATGGAGAAACCGGAATCCTTGATCGCCTTGTCTGTCGGACCGAGACAGCGCTTCAACAGATCGTCCACCAGCTGTTCAAACTTCGAACGGGTGATGGTGAGATTCAGATGCTTCGGCCCGTCCTGTGTTGCGGTGATAAACGGAAGATTCACTTCCGTTTGCATGGAAGAAGAAAGTTCGATTTTCGCCTTCTCCGCCGCTTCGCGCAACCGCTGCAACGCCATGGGATCCTTCAACAGATCGACCCCTTCCTGTTTCTTGAATTCTTCCGCCAGATGCTCCAGCAGCCGCTGATCGAAATTATCGCCGCCAAGATGCGTATCGCCGTTGGTGGATTTTACTTCAAACACCCCTTCGCCGAGTTCCAGCACGGAGATGTCAAACGTACCGCCGCCGAGGTCGAACACGGCAACTTTTGTATTCTTATGTTTCTTATCCAATCCGTACGCCAGCGCTGCCGCTGTGGGCTCGTTGACAATACGACGGACGGTCAAACCGGCAACTTCTCCCGCTTCCTTTGTTGCCTGACGCTGAGCGTCGTTAAAGTACGCCGGCACGGTTATCACCGCTTCGGTTACTTTTTGCCCGAGATAATCTTCCGCTGTCTGCTTCATCTTTTGCAGGATCATTGCGGAGATCTCCGGCGGCGAATAAATGCGGTCGCCGATCTTCACACGGGAAGTATTATTTTCACCCGTAACGACTTCGTACGGAACCAGTTTCATTTCTTCGTTCACCTCGTTCATGAAACGGCCCATGAAACGCTTGATTGAGAAAACGGTGTTCTTTGAATTGGTCACCGACTGCCGCTTTGCTGCCTGTCCCACAAGCCGCTCGCCATTTTTTGCAAATCCGACAATCGACGGTGTGGTGCGGGCACCTTCGGAGTTCGCGATCACAACGGGTTCGTTTCCTTCCATCACGGAGACCACCGAATTGGTTGTCCCCAGATCTATTCCTATAATTTTGCCAGCCATTGTTTTTTTCCTTTCATATGGATATGTTTTAGAGTATAATCTGGTGAAATTAGTGCAATGACTGTGCCATGCGAAATTCCACGATTATTGCGAATTTTAGAGGGTTCAAAATTATTCTTTATGACATTATGACAGGGTTTTCCTTCAATATTATGACAATTCGCTTGTTAGTGCCATATTGGCGTGGAGCTCAAAGATATCAATAAAATGATCACCTCGGATCAAATATTGGGGGGATTGAATACAGTTCATATCGGAAGAAAGATATATTCGTTCGATACAATTGATTCCACTAACACTTTTGCCCGCTCATTGAAGGGAATCGAGGTATCGCATGGTACTATGGTAATCGCGGAAGAGCAAAGTGCCGGGCGTGGTCGGCTGAACCGGCAGTGGGTGGGCGAAACGGGAAAAAATCTTCTTTTTTCGATTGTCGTGATGCCCGATTTTTCTTACGAAAAAATTTCACTCCTTCCGTTTGCCGGATCACTCGCGGTATCGGATGCAATCGAATCGATCACAGGCCTTTCCGCCACCTGCAAATGGCCGAACGACGTATTGATTAATCAAAAAAAAGTATGCGGAATGCTTCTGGAAACGGCTACCGGCACACCGACAATCGACAAAGTGATCCTTGGAATCGGCATTAATGTCAATCAGGAACATTTTCCAGAGGAATTGCGTCAAAAGGCAACATCGTTAACCAATGAATGCGGAGCGGTCGTCGACAGAATCCGGTTGCTGCAATTGGTACTGGAGGAATTCGAGAACCGGTACATCCAGTTGGCACAATTTCCGCCGCTGCAGCTGCTGAACGATTGGAAAATGAAAGCCTTGCTTTTCGGGAAAAAGATTACTGTATTGGAGAGCGAATTCAGCTACGACGCAACGGCGATCGATCTTGCGGAGAACGGAAGTCTCATCATCAAAACGGAAGACGGACAGACGAAAAACATCTTTGCGGGAGATGTGAGTCTCGCATATATCTAATAAAGCTAACCACTAAGACACCAAGTACACCAAGACAGTTTTCAAATGTAGACTCGAAAATGTCATTACAATTTTTTGGTGCCCTTGGTGTCTTGGTGGTAAATTAAATAAATAGGAAAAATATGATCTTAGCAATCGATATCGGCAACACCCACACAGTCATCGGCATTTATAATGGCCACAAACTCCTCGGCGACTGGAGGGTCACGAGTTTCGTCACACGGACGGAGGACGAGTTCGGCGCGTTGGTGAAACAGTTCTGTGACGATGCAAAGATACCGATTAAGAAGATCCATTCCATCGGTATCGCCTCCGTGGTGCCGAATCTGACCGACGTCTGTGTCAAAATGTCCCGGAAATATTTCATGATCGAACCGATCGTCGTCTCCACCGACATCGATCTCGGCATCAAGGTGCTGTATGACGATCCCCGCGCGGTCGGCGCGGACCGGTTATGCAATGCGGTCGCAGCGTACGTTAAATACCGCGGGCCTCTGGTGATCGTCGATTTCGGCACGGCAACAACCTTTGATATCGTCTCCAAAAACGGCGAATATCTCGGCGGGGTCATCTCTGCCGGAATCGAAACATCCGCGGGAGAACTCCACCGCCGAGCGGCGAAACTCCCGAAAATCGATCTCAAATTCCCGGACAAAATTATCGGGAAAAATACGGTCGAAAGCATGCAGGCGGGAATTATGTATGGCGCTCTGGATTCGATGGAAACAATGGTCCGACGCATCTCGAAGGAACTGGACGATTATCCGACAGTCATTGCGACCGGCGGATTTTCGGAATTGATGAAAAAACAGTCCAAAGTGATCAACAAGCATGAACCGACACTGGTGCTGGACGGCATCAGGATCATTGTTGAAAGAGCGGAAAAGAAGAAAAGGAAGAAGTAGCGGCGCTTGATAACTTCCGAAGTCTTATTGACTTCGGAAGTTTATTGTTGCTGATTTGGCATTGATCCTACGTGTTCACAATACCAGAAGTGATCTTAAGAATAATTAATTCCTGTCATGCCGAGCGGAGTCGAGGCATGTACTTTTACAAATTGTCACACCTCGTCTTCGCTCGGTGTGACAATTTTATCCAAAAACCATTTTTGTGACCACTTGTAATAAAAAAGTCCCGTTTACGGGACTTTTTTTATTCACACTTTGCGTCTTTGCGTGCGATTTCACTAATATCTTACAGATTTCGGAAATCATTGAAATTTTATTTCAATCCAAACATCGTTATCGAATACTGAGCGAACTCGACTAACTCATTAAAGAAAAGTCCGAAATAAAGCGTCGGTATGAGCAGCGAGTAGAGCAGCACCTGCTGCGCCAATGGAAATTTAAACGTCCCCTCCGTCGCTTTATCCTCATCCCGGAGAAAGAGATTGCGAATGACGCGAACGTAATAGTACAGCGACACGACGCTGTTGAGGACGCCGATGATCGCAATGGCGATCATTTTCGCGTTGATGAGCGACAGAAATATCATCCACTTGCCGATAAATCCGGCGGTGGGCGGAAGACCAGTCAACGACACCAGAAATACCGCCATCGCCACAGAGAGGAGCGGCGCCTTCTTTCCCAGGCCTTTATAGTCGTCGATATGTTCGCTGCCGGTCTTGTTAGCGATGAGCATCACGACATAAAATGCGCCGAGATTCATAAACAGATAAACAACAAAATAGACCATGACCGCCGCGGTACCGTCGTTGCCGAGCACCAGCACGCCGAGCAGCATATACCCCGCCTGCGCGATGCTGGAATATGCCAGCAGGCGCTTCACATTATCCTGCCACAGCGCCACCAGATTTCCCAATGTCATTGTCGCAACAGAGAGAATGATCAACACTTCCTGCAACGGAATTCCCTCGACAAACGACCAGGAACCTGCCGGCAGAGTCAGCATGGACGAATCGATGAACATTACTTTGATCGCGCGCATCATCATCGCAAATCCCGCCGCCTTCGACGCAACGGAAAGAAATGCGGTGATTGTTACCGGTGCGCCTTCGTAGACATCGGGCGTCCAGTAATGGAACGGCACGGCGGAGATTTTATATCCGAATCCGACCATGATAAAGAGAGACGAGACGACCAGCGCAAGGCTGTTGACGCTTCCCTGCATCAGCACCTGATTGATGCCGCTGATGTTGAGCGTACCGGTCAGCCCGTACAGAATCGACATCCCGTAAAGCATCACGCCGGAGGAGAAGGCGCCATAGAGAAGATATTTCAACGATGCCTCCGATGAATCCTTTGCCGTGCGCGTGAAACCCGACGCGATGTAGGATGTCAGCGAAGTCATTTCGAGCGTCAGATACATCATCAGTAAATTCGACGAACCGACCATGAACATCATCCCGACCGCCATCGACAGGATCAGGAAGAAATATTCTCCCGTCAGGTGCGGCTCGCTTTTCACCTCGGCCGAATATCGCGACATGATCGTTACCACCATCGTCGAGAGCACGATGATGATCTTGAAGTAGAGCGAAAAGGGATCGATCGACAGCATGCCGTCAAACGCCGACATGTTCTGCCCGGTTTTGCCGGTGAGGGCGTACACCGTCCCAACCAGTCCTGCCAGGGCAATGTAATACACGATCGAACCATCCGTCCGGCGGAGCAGGTGGGCGACGATAATCAGCAGCGCCGTTGCCGTCAGCACCAGTTCCGGAAGGATGAGAGTAAGGTTGTTGAGAATTATTTCAGGCATTGGAATTCGTATTTAGGTGTAATTAATTTCCGACCGGCAGTGCTGCGCCGCTCTTGACAATATCGACCAGCGTATTGGCCGATGCATTCATCACATCCAGCATCAACGTCGGATAGACGCCGAGCACGATTACGATGATCGCCAGCGGCACCAGCATGACCAATTCGCGGGTGTTGATGTCGGTCAGTCCGTTCCATTTTTCCGGCAGCGTGCCGAGGAAGACCCTCTGCAGCGTCCAGAGCATATAGCCCGCGGTCAGCACAATACCGAATGCGGAGGCAATCGTCAGCCAGCGGAACGACTGGAAAGCGCCGAGGAACGAGAACGCCTCGGAAATAAATCCGCTGAGGCCCGGCAGGCCGATGGCGGCAAAGAACGCGATCATCATCACGCCGGAATATTTCGGCATCTTGTTCATCAATCCGCCGAAGTCATCCAGTCCCCGCGTATGCGTCCGGTCATAGATAACGCCGACAATAAGGAAGAGCATTGCAGTGATGGTGCCGTGATTGAACATTTGCAGCATTCCGCCGAGCATCCCTTGTGTATTCATCGCCGCCATGCCGAGAATGACAATACCCATGTGCGACACGGATGAGTAGGCGATCAGTTTCTTGAAATCCTTTTGCGCCATCGCGCAGAAGGCGCCGTAAATGATGTTGATGAATCCGACGAATGCAAGGGGATAAATGTAATGCATTGCCGCGTCGGGAAATATCGGGAAGGCGATGCGCATCAGGCCGTAGGTTCCCATTTTCAGCAGGACGCCCGCCAGAATCACGCTGATCGCCGTCGGCGCTTCAACGTGCGCATCGGGCAGCCATGTGTGGAACGGGAATATAGGGACCTTGATGGCGAATCCGATAAAGAGCGCGATGTAGGCGATATACCGCCATTGCGTGCCGACGCCGGCAAGGATCGAATCCGGATCGTAATTGGCGGGATTCATCATTGCAATCATGTTAAACGTATGGATTCTTTCTCCTGAAGCAGGATCGATCACCGTTACGCTGAAATAGAGCGCCAGCATCGCCAGCAGCAGCAAGACCGATCCGAGCAGCGTATAGAGAAAGAACTTGATCGCCGCATACTCACGCCGCGGTCCGCCCCAGACGCCGATCAGGAAGTACATCGGCAGCAGCATCACTTCCCAGAAAATGTAGAACAGGAAGAAGTCGAGCGATACGAACACACCCATCATGCCGGTATCCAGCAGCAGGAGCAGCGCAAAGTATCCTTTAATCGATTTTTCGATGGTCCAGGAGGATATTACCGCAATGCAGGAGATGATTGCTGTCAGGAAGACCATCGGCATGCTGATGCCGTCCACTCCCAGATAGTAATCGATCTTGATCGATCCGAACCAAGAAGTGCTCTTCACGTTGATCCAGTTGAAAACTTCCGAGAACTGCATCGTCTCCGCAGAATTCACTCCGCCGAGACTCCGGTCGAATTTCGCAAAGAGAATGAATGCAAAGACCACCTGTGCCAGCGTAAAGACAAGCGAGGTCCACCGTATCGCCGATTTTTGTTCCTTCGGTAGAAGGAGGACAATGATCATTCCGAGAATCGGAAGGAATGTAAGCCAGGTGAGAATGCCGATGTTAAGAAATGTAAGTTCCATAATTTTTATGACTTTGAATAAAAGAATGAACCACTAAGACACAAAGGACACGAAGAATTAAAATTTAAATATATAACGCGAGCAACGCCATCAAGCCGATCACGGCAAAGATAATATATGTCTGTAGTTTTCCCGTCTGAACCGTCCGCAGGAGCATGCCGAAGAATCCGGCCGTATACGCGGTGAAGTTCACCATACCGTCGACCACAATGGAATCGAATTTTCCGCTGACCACCGAACCGAAACGGGTGACCGTAGCGGCGCCGTTCACGATGCCGTCGATAATCGTGCTGTCGAACCATGCCATGACTTTTGCAGTGCCGATCGTTGCCGCCACCGCCGTTGCATCGTACAGTTCGTCAAAATACCACTTATTCGAAAGGAACGTATGCACCGGCTTCAACGCACCGGCAACGGCATCCGCAGAAATCTTCTTCCAGTAATACGTAAGGAACGCGATCAGTATTCCCAGACCGGCAATACTCACCGAAAGGATCATAGCAAGCGTATGCTGATGGTGGACTTCTTCGACAAATTCTTCCGTTGAGACTGCGGCAACCGCCGCGGGAACCGCAACAACCGGCGTGGTGATCTTTTCGTAGAACCATCCGGAACTTGCAGAGAACGGATTGAACGAATAGAAGGCGAAAAACGACAACGCTGCGAGAACGATCAATGGAATCGTCATCACTCTGGGCGATTCATGAATATGCTCTGATCGTTGCTTGTCCGTATGTTCGCCGAAGAAGACGACGATCATCATGCGGAACATATAAAATGCGGTCATTCCCGCCACCACAAATCCGATAATCGGAATAATCGAATGTCCGGTGAATGTTGAGAATGCCAGCGTGCCGGCAAGGATCTCGTCTTTGCTCAGGAATCCCGACGTCAACGGAACGCCGGAAATCGCCAGTGTAAAGATCATCATCGTCCAAAATGTAATCGGCATCTTGTTCTTCAAACCGCCCATGAAGCGGATATCCTGCGCATCGGTGTGATGATCGTGCTGGTGATGCAGCGCATGGTGCATTGCATGGATCACCGAACCGGAGGCAAGAAATAATCCCGCTTTGAATGCCGCATGCGTCACAAGATGGAACACGCCGGCGGTGTATGCGCCGACGCCCAAACCCATCACCATATACCCGAGCTGACTGACGGTCGAATAAGCGAGAATCTTTTTAATGTCGTTTTGCGCAATCGCAATGGTAGCAGCAATAAACGACGTGATTGCACCGATATAGGCGATCGTCATCAATGCATCGGCCGTCAGCATCGGGAATGTCCGTGCAACCAGATAGACACCGGCCGCCACCATGGTCGCGGCATGGATCAATGCGCTGACGGGTGTCGGGCCTTCCATCGCATCCGGAAGCCAGACGTGCAGAGGAAATTGAGCGGACTTGCCGACCGCGCCGCAGAAGATGAGTATGCCGGCCGCTGTCAGCCAGGCGTTCGAGTCGAACGGCACGACACCGCTGCCGATGGCGCCGAAGACGCCGTCGAATGTCAATGTGGAAAACTGCATCCACAAGATCATAATGCCGATAAAGAAACCCAGGTCGCCCACACGGTTAACCAGGAATGCCTTCTTCCCCGCATCTGCGGCGGATTTCTTTTCATACCAATGGCCGATCAACAGGTACGAACTGAGCCCGACCAGTTCCCACGAGACATACATCAGCAGATAATTGTTCGTGACGACAATGCCGAGCATCGAAAAGGTGAAGAGCCCGAGGTTCGCATAGTAGCGCGAATACCGGACATCACCCTTCATGTATTCCAATGAGTATAAATGCACCAGAAAACTGATGAGCGTCACTACCACCAGCATCACCGCGGTGAGATTATCCACCATGATGCCGATGTCCAGTTTCAGCGGGACGTTGTTCACAAACGTATGGAAATCGATCCACGTAAATGTGTAGTCCCACACCTTCTCCGCCGCGGGAATCTTGGCAAAAAGGATGTAGAGGGACAAGAGGAGGTCGACGCCGAGGATCGCTGTGCCGATCAGTCCGCTGTGTGTTGTCAGCCGTTTGCCGAAAAAGATCAGGAAGACGAATCCGGCGAGCGGCAGCAAAAGAATCGCGAGGGCAATATTGAGTTCGGGTATCATTAGTCTTTCAGGAGTGATATTTCGTCAACATTGACGGTGTTAAATCGTTTATAGATGTTCAGCACGATCGCCAGCGCAATCGCCGCTTCCGCCGCCGCAAGAATGATCACGAAAATGGCGATCATCTGTCCTTCAATGTTCAAACCGCCGAACCGCGAGAAGGCGAGAAAATTGATGTTGGCGGAGTTGAGAATCAGTTCAATTCCCATCAGCATCATAATGGCATTGCGGCGCGTCAGTACGGCATAGACGCCGAACGAAAAGAGCACCGCGCTGATAAGGAGAAAATGTGTGAGGGTTATGTTCATATCAATCGATAATTTTCTGATGTGTTGATTTTCTGATTTACTGATTTACTGATTGGTAAATAATATTTGTCAGAAAATATGGAGTCCGTATTTCGGAATCTCACGCCGAAATCGTATAGTGTTATCCCGCTTTGTGTTCCCGTCGTGCCATCATCGCCGCACCGACGATCGCTACCAGCAACACCACCGATGCGATTTCGAACGGAAGCAGGTGCGTGGTAATGAAAGCATTGCCGATATCTTTGGATGTCGTTTCCGCCGCAATGTCGCTCGCCCGTTTGCTGACAAACCAGTCGGCGGTCCAGTACATCGCCCCGAGCAGTCCCACCAGCGCCGCAATGAGAATCGTTGCCGGCCACACATGGAGCGTTCCTGTCTTCAAATCCACGCTTATCTTGTTATTCGTCAGCATGACGCCGAACAGCAGCAGAACGAGAATGCCGCCGACGTATACCAGCACCTGGGTGACGGCAAGAAAATCCGCATTCAGCAGCACGTACAATCCCGCCACCCCGAAAAAGGTGAACAACAGCGAGAATGCGGAATAGATAATATTGCGGGAGAAGACGACGACCGCCGCCGATCCGACGGTAATGGCCGCAAAGAAGTAGAAAACTATATCGTAAAGGTTCATGGTGTAATGAGTGCTAATTCATGAAAAAATATTACGCTTCAGGACTCTTCGGCGGTTCAGGTGCCGGTGCTGCCGGTGCCGCAGGGGCAGCAGGCGCCGCCGCTTTTGCCGCTGCTGCCTGTGCCGCAGCAGCCGCTTTCTTTGCCGCCTGCTCATCGTCGTACTGTTTAACTTTTCCGCGGGCGGATTCAACTTCCGCCGGAGTCATGGTGGTGAAATTATAGACCAGATTATGCCGGTCATATTCCGAAAATTCGTACACATCGGTCATCTTCAGGCACTCGGTCGGGCACGGATACACGCACAGGCCGCAGTAGCAGCATTTGGCGATATCGATGTCGAACTTCGTTACATAGATTCTTTTTTTCTGTCCCGTCGAGGTGGTGCCCAGATCGACCGTCGGCGGGGCTTTCATTACTTCGATGTCGATGCAATCCACCGGACATGCCTTGGCGCAGAGTTCACAGCCGATGCAGTCGTCGAAATTCATATAGAGACGGTTGCGCACGCGTTCCGGCATCTGTTTCTTCTCGCGCGGATATTGCAGTGTCACGGTCGGCGAGATCATCTGCTTAAATGTGATCCCCATTCCGATCAATACCGAATTGACCGTGCGATAGATATCATTGAAATACGATGTGAATGCTGTCATATTTTTTATCTTTGCGCCTCAGCGCCGTTACTGTTCAACTAAAACACCATGATAAAACCGATCGCCAAAATACACAGCATGGCAAACGGTGTCAGAACTTTCCATGAAACATACATCAATTGATCCACACGGAGTCTCGGCAATGTCCATCGCAGCCAAATGCTCAGGAAAACGAACGACATTCCTTTCAGCACAAACCAGAAGGCGCTCCAGACCGGACCGCTCATGAATTCGCCGAAAGGACTCGACCAGCCGCCGAAAAACAAGATGACCGCAACGGCGGAGACCAGAAAGAGATTCGCATATTCGGCAAGATAGAACATTGCGAATTTCATGCCGCTGTATTCCGTATTGAATCCCTGTACCAGTTCCGATTCCGCTTCGGGAAGATCGAACGGCGTCCGATTAACTTCCGCCATGGAGGATAACAAATAAACAATGAAGAGAATGAAGATGAAGGGGATCAGGGATAATTTCTGCCAGAGCGGAAAATTGCCGCCGAGGATCAGCCAGTTCTGAATGCCCCCCTCCTGCAGTACCGTCATTTCCTGCATGTTCAGCGTTCCGTACACCATCACCACGCCGAGAATGGAAAGCACCGCCGGAATTTCATAACTGACGATCTGCGCCGCCGACCGGAGCGCTCCGAGCAGCGACCATTTGTTGTTCGATGCCCAGCCGGACATCAGCAGACCGACAACGACCAGCGACGAGACGGCAACCAGGTAGAAGATGCCGAGATCGATATTGCTGCCGATGAATCCGCTGCTGAACGGAAGGACGGCGAACGACGCGTAGGTGCCGACAAACACCACATACGGCGCCATAATAAAGAACAGCTTGTCCGCCGCCGTGGGGATGATATCCTCTTTCTGCAGCAGCTTGAGCATGTCCGCAAAGGGCTGCAGCGTGCCGTGCCAGCCGTTCTCCATATACGCCAGGCGGTTTTGGATGTGCGCGGCAACTTTCATTTCCATGTACAGCACCACGAGCGCGTATACCACGATAAAGACCAGCGGAATAAACGCCAGCAGCAGCGTGGTCACCATCGGGATGCGTACTATTTCTAAAAGTGTTTCCATCGTTTTCTTTTTGTCAAGGGTGTGTGAAAGAAAAATGTGCCGTTGTTACCGGTCGACTTCACCCAGCACAATATCGATACTGCCGACAATCGCAACGAGGTCGGCCAGCATTCCTCCTTTGGCGATCTCGTTGATCACACTTAAATTCACGAATGCCGGAGCGCGCGCTTTAATGCGGTACGGCGTAACGCTGTCATCCGCCACAATATAGAATCCCAGTTCGCCGCGCGGGCCTTCGACCCGTCCGTAGGCATCGCCGGGCACCGGGCGGATTCTTTTCGGAACTGCTTTCTGCACATCCCCCTCGGGAATGTTCGCGATTGCCTGTTCGATGATCCGGACGCTCTCCCACATTTCACGCTGCCGGACGATATTCCTGTCCCACACGTCACCGACGGTTCCCATCTCCCCTTTTCCGACAATCACATCCCACTCAAAGCGGTCGTACAGCGTGTACGGATCGTCGCGCCGCAGATCCCAGCTCACGCCGGATGCGCGCAGCATCGGTCCGCTGCAGGCGTAATTGATTGCCAGATCTTTCGGCAGTATACCGACATTGGCGGTCCGTTTGATGAAGATCTCGTTGTAGTTCAGGAGATCGTTCACTTCGGTCATCGTCTTTTTGAAATCGCGGCAGAACTCTTTGGTTTTTTCCGCGAACTGCGGCGGGATATCGTGTGACAATCCGCCGATCCAGATATAATTATAGAGCAATCGGGCGCCGCAGGTCATTTCGAACAGGTCGAGAATTTTTTCACGGTCGCGGAAGTAATACAGGAACGGCGTGAAGGCACCCATATCAATGCCGAAAGTGCCGATGGCAATCAGGTGCGACGCGATGCGCTGCAGTTCTGCCATGATGATACGGATATAATGCACGCGCTCGGGAACTTCGATCTTCAGCAGTTTTTCCGCGGCCACCGCATACGCATGCTCGTTCGTCATGGCGGCGACATAATCCATCCGGTCCACATACGGAACCACCTGCTGGTAATTCGTCATGTGCTCGCAATGTTTTTCGAAGCAGCGGTGAAGATAGCCGAGATGCGGAATAACGTCGACGACGATCTCTCCGTCGAGCACCACTTCGAGCCGGAGCACGCCGTGCGTCGACGGATGCTGCGGGCCCATATTGACGACCATCTCTTCCGTACGAAGCGACTTTCCGGTTGAGGTTTTTGCAGTAGCGATTGATGTTTCAGTCATTGTTTTTTCATGCATAGCCATCCGATTGCTGTCAGCAATCGGATGGCTGATCATTAATACGGCACTCGCATGCCATTATAGAATTCCGGTACTTCGTAGTCTTTGCGCAGCGGATATCCCTCCCAGTCGTACGGCAGCAGAATGCGCCGCAGATCGGGATGTCCGGTAAAGTTCAATCCGTACAGATCGAACGCCTCACGTTCGTGCCAGTTGGCGGTTTTCCAGACCGATTCCACCGACGGCACGTCCGGCGTTTCGGTCGGCACTTCCACTTTCAGGACGATCTTATGCCGCAGCGTCATGGAGTGAAGATGATAGGTAACGCCGAGTTTTCCTTTGAAGTCGACTCCGGAAAGACACATCAGATAATCGAACTGCAGGCGCTCGTCGGTCCTGGCGAACTCGCAGACATCTTTAATCGCGTCCGTCCGGATTTTGATGAACGGATCGGGAACATTCTCGAGTTTTGCGTCGAGGATTGCTTCTGCGAACCGTGATGTGAGGATAGTGTGGATCTCTTGTGCTGTCATATATTTTAGAAGTGACCGTCACCTTCAAAGTGATGGTCACTTGATTAATTTACACTGCTTTTTTCTTTGCCAAACTCTCGTTCCGGACTTTCTCCTGCAATTTGATCAGTCCCTCGATCAGCGCTTCGGGACGGGGCGGGCAGCCCGGCACATAAATGTCGACCGGAATGACGCGATCGACCCCTTTCAGCACATGGTACCCGTGTTCCCAGTACGGACCGCCGCAGTTGGCGCAGCTTCCCATGGAGATCACGTAGCGCGGCTCTGCCATCTGGTCGTACAGCCGTTTGATCCGCGATGCCATTTTGAGCGTCACCGTTCCGGAGACGATCATCACGTCGCATTGCCGCGGCGTGGCGCGGGGAATGACGCCGAAGCGCATCATGTCGAAATTGGAAGCCGACGCCGCCATCATTTCGATGGCGCAGCAGGCGAGGCCGAACTGCATCTGCCAGAGGGAGGAGAGCCGTGCCCAATTCAGGAGTTTGTCCATCGTCGTAATGACAATGTTGGAGTTTTCAAATTTTTGATCGAGGAGGCCCATAGATTAGCTCAGTACCGTTTCTTCTTTTTCTTCCAGCACCGATGGTGACGGAGTGTTCAGTAAATATTTCGGAACGGGTTTGTCCCATTCCAGGTCCCCTTTCGCCCAGACATACGCGTAGCCGACGATCAGGATGCCGAGAAAGACTACCATTTCGATGAACGCGAACATGCCGTACTGTTTGAAGACCAGCGCCCACGGAAAGAGGAAGAGCACTTCCACTTCAAAGACCAGAAAGATCAGCGCGATGACGTAGAAGCGGATGTTGAACCGGACGTGCGAGACGCCGATCGGGTCTTCGCCGCATTCGTAGGTAGAATTTTTTTGGGGATACGGACGATGGGGGCGCAGAAGCCAGGCGCCGAAAAGGCCGGCGGCAGTGAACACCGCGCCGACAATGAAGAATGCAAGGATACCGCCGAATTCTGTTAGCATAGTGTGTGGGATAAAATAAAACTGCGCCGGAAAATAGCACTTGAGCATTTCACGGCGCAGTAAAAAAAGACGAGCAAGAACGATTCGCTACTTATCAGCCTCGAAGTTCATCCAGATACCTCTCTGCATCCCGTGCTGCCGCCGAACTCGAGTGTTCTTTCTTAATGTACTTGTAGAGCTCAATTGCCTGTTGTGTGTTTCCCGATCGGGCGTAATTGCGTGCCGCATGCGCCAGATTCTCCGCCGTATTCGGATCGGAGGATGAGACACGGCCGGCCCGCTCGAAATATTTTGCCGCTTCGGAAAAATTCCCCTGCACTTCGTAACATGCCGCGATTCCCGACAGCCGCGATGCTTCCAGCAGATCGGTCGACACATCGGCGTCCTGATACTCCGTCAACGCCTTGCCGTACTCGCCGAGGTTGTAGTAACAGTTGGCGAGGTAGAACCGTGCGATGTTTCCGTTGTGCGTGGATCCGTAATCGCTGACAATCGACACCAATCCCCGCACATTCTTTTCGGGCAGCCCGTTCATTGCCAGCTGATATTGTCCGTTATCGTAGTAGGAAAATACCTTGGCAAATTCGAGTGCCGCTTTGTCGTTGTCCTGGCGCTGGTTATTCAGATAAAACCATCCGCCGGCAATGATGACTACAAGCGCTATGCCAACATTGGTGAGAAGTTTCTTGTTTGTGTGGTACCACGAAAGTGCGTTTTCGTAGGTAGTTATGAGGTCATCCTGGTGTTTAACCTTGGCTTTTGCGAATTCCTTTTGTTTTTTCAGCATCCCTTTTACTCAAAAATGAAAATACGTTAAAAAATTTTACCAAATATACGAAAGAAATGACGGCAAAGGCAAGAAAACTTATACCCTATCGTCAATAAATTCGTGCTCTTCGGCCCGCACCACCAACACCGGGCAGGGTGATTTTCTGATGATTTTTTCCGCCGTACTGCCGAAGAGAATATGTTCCACTCCTGTCCGTCCGTGCGTGGCAAGAATGATCAGGCCGATGTCGTGTTCGTCCGCATACGTCGTGACTTCCACAAACGGGATGCCGGAGAGGACGACGGGATGAAATTTTACCGTCGCGGGAAGATCGTCCACGATCTTCTGCAATTCCGTTTCCGCTTTCTCCACCATCTCGCGTTCGACATCCGGAAAACTCATCTGACCGAAACCGAAATCCGACGGAAAGACCGCCGGTTCGACGATATACAGCACGGTGATGGATGCATGAAACTGCTCGGCGAACGGGATCGCGTACTGCAGCGCTTTTTTGGAGTTGTCGGAGAAATCGACCGGCACGAGTATCTGGTCGAGCACGATTTTCACCGATGACTTTTTCGCCCGGGCCTTCTTTTTAGATGACGTGCGGGCGGGAGGACTTTTTCTTTTTGCTGTTCGCTTTTTCATTGCCAGCCTCCTTCTGTAGTTGGGATTTGAGTGATTCAACTTCCGTGCGGAGCTTTGAGAACTCCGAATTCATGTTGCGGAGCCGTTCGCCGATCATTTCCGCCAGCTTCATGATGATCTTCAAACCGGTCTTCGGAGTTTTTTCGATGACTTCAAAAAGATCGGGACGGAAAAATCCGATCAATTGCGAATCCTCTTTCACGATCACCGAAGCGGAACGGGGCGATTCGTCCAACAGCGCGATCTCTCCGAAGAAATCGCCGTCCTTCATTGCAATGATCTCTTTTTTCAATCCGTCGTTCCCTTCCACCACAATACCGACCGATCCTTTCTCGACGACGTACATGCCGAGTCCGGGATCTCCCTGATAAAAGACATACTCCCCTTTCACGTACTGCCGCCGGTGAACAATACCGGCGATCTGACGGAGTTCTTTCACTTCCAGTTTGTCGAAGACCGGGATCTTCGACAACATTCCTTCGACGGAGGCCGGTTTGATTTTCGGCCGGAAGACTTCTTTCAGAACAAAATCTTTTCCCATGGTAGTCCTTGTCGACAGTGCGGGATTCCGCCGTTATTTATTTCACGAAGTCGAGCCAGCCGTGCGGATCGTTGCCGTTATCGAGCACGTCGAAGAAACGTTTCTGCAATTCACGCGTGACCGGTCCCGGTTTTCCCTCGCCGACGGTAATGCGGTCGATCGAACGGATCGGCGAGATTTCCGCCGCCGTACCGGTAAAGAAAACCTCTTCGGCAATGTACACGAATTCCCTCGGCAGCGGCCCTTCCACTACCGGAATGCCGGCATCTTTTGCCAGTTGCATTACCGTCGCGCGCGTAATGCCGGGAAGGATGGCATTGATGAACTGCGGCGTATACAGCGTTCCGTTTTTCACCACAAAAAGATTTTCCCCGCTCCCTTCCGAAATGTGACCGTTGACGTCGAGGGCGATTCCCTCCTCGTATCCGTCGACCCGCGCTTCCATTTTCATCAACTGTGAGTTGAGATAATTTCCGCCCGCTTTTGCCATGGTGGGAAACGTATTTCCCGCCGCTCGCTGCCAGGATGCAAATCGCACATCGATTCCTTTTTCCAGCGCTTCGGGCCCGAGATATTTTCCCCATTCCCATACCGCTATAGTCAGATCGACGGGGCAGTTCCCCGGAAATACGCCGACATCGCCGTACCCGCGGTATGCGATCGGTCGGATATAACAAGCCTTCAGTTTGTTCGCTTTAATTGTCTCTTTGTCCGCCGCCATCACCTGTTCTTTGGTGAACGGTATCTCCGCACGGTACATCTTCGCTGAATCGAACAGCCGGTCGATATGTTCCTTATGACGGAAGATCGCCGAACCTTTTTTCGTGTCATAGCAACGGATCCCTTCGAACCAGGAACTGCCGTAATGTACCACATGGGATAATATGTGGATCTTGGCATCGTTCCAGTCGACGAGTTTTCCGTTCATCCAGATTTTTTCTACAGGTTTTACAGCCATGAGTATTCCTTCGCTTATTCTGAGGGTAGAGTAGTATGAGGTAAAATACAAAGAACTTTATTTGTAATCTACCCGCAAGGGATTTATTTCAACCGATCGGCTGCTGATAGATCCGGTATTTTTTATACGCTTTTCCCTGCATCGCCTGGGCGGCACGGTTCATCATCACATTGTCTTCCAGCACCCAGCTTGCCTCGCCGTATTT
The DNA here is from genome assembly GCA_964371615.1 of uncultured Chitinophagaceae bacterium. Lineage (GTDB taxonomy): Bacteria > Bacteroidota > Ignavibacteria > UBA10030 > UBA8401 > SpSt-333. Next base: position 219,136 of record CAYJMS010000001.1, on the reverse strand, counting down.
ATATCCGAGTTTCTTTGCGCGGACAGCGGTCTCAAAGAATAACAGACCGGCCGCACCGGTATTCCTGGCCTCTTCAATCACACCCAGAACGATGATCCGGACAAGGTCGATCTTTTTCTTTTTGGTGAACATATGCCAGAGTCCGCCGATCAATCCGCCGTTTCTATTATAGACCAGTGCGCGGTTGATATCGGGAAGCGACAATCCGAAACCGATCACTTTCCCTTTCATTTCAGCGATGAGCACCAGTTCGGGCTCGACAATCTGTTTCAGATCGGCAGCCAGAAAATCGAATTCCGCATCGGTCATCGGCACGGCGCCCCAGTTCTTCTCCCACGCCGAATTATAGACTGCCTTCAACAACGTCACTTCGTGCGCAAAATCCTTCATGTTGATCGGACGGATGGAGACACCGCTTCGCTGCTTCACGATCTCGTTAGCGCGGTTCATCTTGTCGGTGTACACCGTCTCCTGCGACAGGATCCATGCAAAGAGATCTTTTTCTTTTTTCAGCCCGTAGGTTTCGAACAATGTTGCGTAATACGGTGGATTATAGGTCATCAGAATCGTGGCGGGTGAATCGAATCCTTCGATGAGCAATCCGTACTCGTCGTTCACGGAAGGATTTGCCGGGCCGCGGAATGTATCCATTCCTTTGGACAGCACGAACTTCTTCGCCTCATCCAGCAACGCATCGGCCACCGGTTGCTCATTCACGCATTCGAAGAATCCGAAGAATCCTACCTTATCGCTGTGCTCCTTGTTGTGATTGTAATTCACAATACCGCCGATCCGGCCGATGACTGCGCCGTCGCGTTCGGCGATAAACAACTCCATGTCGGAATGTTTATAGAACGGATTCTTCTTCTTGTCAATCAGTTTTTCGCGGTCCATCCTGAGCGGCGGGGCAAAATTCATGTCTCCCTTATAATGCGTATAGAGAAAATCGATGAACTTCTTTTCATCCTGTTTTGTGCGGACAGGCCGGACGGTGAATGTGGACATAGGGTCATCCTCCAATAAAAAAACCACGCAAAAAGTTTTCCTTTCGGCGTGGTTTGTCGTACCTAATCGGCCTCAACCAATGACGCCGAGTTTTTTCCCGACAACAGAAAAAATTTCGACGATCTTGTCGAGATGTTCATTTTCATGCGATGCCATGTAGCTGGTGCGGAGCATTTCCATTCCCGGCGGGACGCCCGGACGGACAAACGCGTTCACAAATACGCCGGCGTCGAACAATTCCTTGGTAAAAATCAGCGTTTTTTCCGTATCGCCGATGATGACGGAGACGATGCCCGTTTCGGGCTGGCCGATGGCATTGAATCCGAGCCCCCGCAGCCCGTTCCGGACGCGGTTGGCATTGGCGTGCAGTTTGTCCACCAGTTCGGGCTGTGCTTCCATAATATCCAAAGCCGCCAGCGCCGCGGCCACCGAGGCGGGCGTGGGACTGGCGCTGAAAATAAGCGCGGGGGAACTATGCTTGATATAGTTGATCACGGAATGCTTCGAGGCGATGAAACCGCCGAGCGACGCGAACGATTTGCTGAACGTTCCCATCGTAATATCGGTATCCTTGGTCAGGCCGAATTTGCTCGCCGTGCCGCGGCCTCCCACACCGATCACTCCCGTTGCATGCGCATCGTCCACCATAATCTTTGCGTTGTATTTTTTTGCAAGGGCGACCAGCGACGGCAGATCCACCACTTCGCCGCTCGTGCTGAAGACGCCGTCCGTAACGATCAGCTTTCCGGAATCCATCGGCAATTTCGAAAGGACAGACTCCAGATGTTTCATGTCGTTATGCTTATACCGGACCACTTCGGCAGTCATACCGAGCGCCTGCATATTCGCCATCACGATGCATGCGTGATTGTCTTTGTCCGACACAATGTATTCTCCCCGCTGCACAAGTGTCGGGATCACCGCTTGCGCGGTTTGATACCCGGTGCTGATCAACAGGCAGTCTTCGTATCCGAGAAACTTCGCAAGGCGCGCTTCGAGCTCCACATGCAGATCGATGGTGCCGGTGAGATACCGGGAACCGGAACAGCCGGTGCCGTACTTTTTAATGGCATTGATCGCCGCTTCTTTGACTTTGGGATGAGCGGTCAAGCCGAGATAATTATTCGATCCTGCCATAATAATCTTACGGCCCGCCATTTCGACGATGGGACCTTCGTTAGCTTCGATGGGACGGAAATAAGGATAGAGCCCGGCCGCTTTCACTTCATCGGCGCGGGTGAATGCTGTGCATTTGTCAAATAGATCCAAGGGAACGACTCCTTCGTGGTAAATAGAACGCTTTGAATATACCTGAACATGGCACGAAATGCAATGAAGTAATCCGTGCACAATCAAGAAAAAACAAGTACATTACCGTGCAACTGTTCATCTCCACGACTACTCGGCATTACTATGAAACCTATCGCATTTGTTACCGGAGCCACAGGCTTCATCGGAAGTCATCTTGTCGAACGGCTCCTTTCCAAAGGATATCATGTCCGCTGTCTCGTCCGGAATCCGAAACGACCGGGATTTCTGAAGGACCTTCCCGTGGAAATATTTGAAGGGGATCTCTTCTCCATCGCCGCTCTTGAGAACGGGATTAAAGGAGCGCAGTATGTCTACCATGTTGCCGGTGCTGTGGCGGCAAAGTCTAAAGAGGATTTCTTCCGCTTCAATCAGATCGGGACCAAAAATGTGATTGAAGCCGTTGCACGGGTAAATCCGCAGGTGAAAAAATTCATCCATATCAGCAGCCAGACCGCCGTGGGGCCGGGAAGCGGTACGACGCCGGTAAACGAATCCGTCACGCCCAATCCCCTTACGACATACGGAAAGAGCAAGCTGGCGTCGGAACAGGAAGTGTTGAAATTCAAGGAGCGTATTCCGGTAACGATTCTGCGTGTCTCGGCGGTGTACGGCCCGAGGGATACGGCAACGTTCGATTATTTCAAGTCGGCGTATATGGGACTGGAACTCCTCATCGGTTTCCATGACACGTACGTCAGTTTGGTTCACTCCACCGACCTGGTAACGGGAATTATCCTTGCCGGCGAAAGGGAAATCGCAAACGGACAAATTTATTTTCTCGGCAGCGAACAGTATTATACCTGGAGCGAGATCGGTTTTATTACCAAAAGCGTTCTCAACAAAAAATTATTCCGCGTGCGTGTTCCCAAACCGCTCGTGTTTGTCATTGCAGGCATTTCGGGATTCCTCTCCACATTCAAAGCAAAGCCTTCCGTTTTAAATTTCGAAAAGGCCTACGATCTGACGCAGGATAACTGGTGCTGCGATATTTCGAAAGCGAAGAAGGAACTGGGATACAAGCAGGAAGTATCGCTGGAGGATGGAATCCGTGAAACGGTGAAGTGGTATCTGGATAATAAGTGGATGTAATTAAAAATGACTTCCGAAGTCTATAGTGATTTCCGAAGTCTTTAAGACTTCGGAAATCTGCAATACTATCATCCCATCACCACCCGAACCGCGTACTGCTTCTTTTTCAAGGGAAGAATGTTTCCTTTTATTTTTACCCCGTCCACAAAAATCTCTTTAATGCCTTTATTCTTTCCGTTCGGATTCTCAAAAGATATCGCATAGGTCGTTCCGCGAAATCTTCGCTGTGCGGAAAATTCTTTCCACTCCGACGGCACGCACGGATCGATCATTAATCCGTCGTATGTCGGTTTTAATCCTATCAGCCAGTCGGTCGCATTGCGGTACATCCATACCGCCGATCCGGTCAGCCAGGAATGGCTCGCCTGGCCGAATGTTTCGTGGTCGGGACTCGTGAGATATTCCGAATAGACGTACGGTTCAGTCGTCATAATGTCGGAATCCCTGCCGGAATTCGGCGGCATCATTTTTTTGTAGATATCCCACGCGCGGTCGCCGCGCCCCAGCATCAGTTCGGCGGTGATGACCCAGCTCGAGGCGTGATTGAAGATCGCCGCATTTTCCTTTTTCCCCGGCACACAGCGTGTTGCAAGTCCGATACTCGTATCGACTTTCGTGTAAGCGGGATGAAGAATCTTCACACCCTTTTCCGTATCGAGATGCTTCTTCACCGAATTCAAAACGATCTCCGAGCGTTTTGCGTCGGCGATCCCCGACAGCACCGCCCACGGCTGCGGTTCGACGAAGATCTTCCCTTCTTTATTCTTCCTCGATCCGATCGCATCGCCGTTATCCTTGAATCCGCGCACGTACCATTCGCCGTCCCAGGCATATTTGTTCATTGCCGTTTTAATCTTGGCGTACCATCCTTGATATTTCTTTACGAGATTTTTTTTGCCGAGGCGGTCAAACAGTTCCACGGCGCCGAGCAGATTATAACAGAGAAATCCCGCTCCCCACGTCGTCTCTCCCTTGCCGCCGCGCCCTACGTAGTCGAGCGTATCGTTCCAATCTCCGGGGCCGAACTTCGGAAGATTCCGTTTCGTCAGATCGCCGATCACGTAATCCAGTGCACGGCAGACATGCTCTTCAATTGTGCCCACTCCCTTGTCATAGTACGGCACTTTCTCCTTTAAAAATTTCAGATCGCCGGTCTCTTTCAGATACATCATCACGCCGACAGGAAGCCATTGCGGCGTATCGCTGTGCCCCGTCTTTTCGCCGTGCTTCGTCAGGCGGAAAAAGTTATGGAGCGTGCTGCCGTTGGAGAATTGATAGCCTGCCACTTCCTTGATTCGTTCTTTCACCCGCAGCGGTTCCGACAGCAGCGGCCCCCACATATCCTGCATCTGGTCCCGTATACCGGTACCGAACAACAATCCGCCGTGATAGTAACCGGAATTTCTCGCCATATCGAATGTCACCGCAGTCTGGTACCGGTTCCAGACATTGATCATCGTGTTGAATGTTACATCGGGTGTGTTCACCTGCATGGAGGAGAGATGATCGGACCAATACCGTTTCACTTCTTCCAATTCTTTTTTGCAGTTGGGAATGGAACGGTAGTATGACAATGTCTTCTTCGTTTCGGCGAACGGTTTCTTCATTTTCGACGTCAGCCGATCGTTCGAATTCAGCGACGGTTTCTCCGCCAGTCCCATCACCACGGAAAATTCAATGTTCTGTCCGGGATTCAGCGTCAGTTCCGATTGCAATGCCGCGCACGGATCGCCGGCGGTGATCTCCGTATTGAAGCAACTCCCTTTCTCCACCGCTTCGGGATTCCCGTCGCCGCGCCATCGGCCGATGAATGCATCTTTCGATCCGTCGAATCGGGAAACCGGCAATGAAGTGCCGAAATACAGGAAGTACGGCCACGATTGGTTCGGCTGGTTGACGCTCACGCCGCGGTTGTTCATCCAATACCGCCGGGTGCAGAGCAGCGCCTGCACCTGCCGGTTATAATAGACATCGCTGAAATGCTTGTCGTTGCATTGGTTCACCAGATCGTTCAGTGCGTTTCCCATCAGCAGTTCCGCATAGCTGTAAATGCTCAGCACTTTTTTTGCCGCGGAAATATTCTCGATGTTCACCAGCCAGATCTCGGCGCGTCCTTTGCGCGGAACAAAATAGGTCAGCGTTCCCCGTACACCGTTTACTTCGGTGACGATGGTGGTGTATCCCTGTCCGTGACGGCATTCATACAGATCGTATTGTTCATTCACGGTCGGACCCCAGCTGAGAGACCAGTATTTTTCCGAGGCGTTGTCTCTAATATAGATATACCTTCCCGGCTGGTCCCACGGCAATGCATTGTACCGGAACCGTGTCAATCGGTTGTCACGCGGAGAGAGGTAGTAACTGTACCCGCCGCCGCAATGGCTGACCAGTCCCACATATCCTTCATGGTTCCACATATAATTGATCCAGGGGGAGGGTGTGCGGGGATCGGTGATGATAAATTCGCGTGAGTCGTCGGAGAAATGCCCGTATTTGTTCATAATTATTTCATTCGTAAAGGATAATTTCGGTTCAAAAATACGAAATCTTCGCTGTTTATACAAAGAACGGTTAACTGCAGATCACACATAATCCTTCTCAAAAAACCCTTATCAACGTCATTGCGAGCCGTATTTTGGCGAAGCAATCTCGTTTTTCTCATTAAATCGTGAAAAGATTGCTTCGGTCGTCTGTCGTTCGACAGACTCCCTCGCAATGACAATCATTTATTGAGATAGCTTCTAATTTTTATTTCTCCTCAGTTGTTAGTATTTTTCTCTCATTATGATGCAATATTCATTCGAGATCCTGGGAATATTTCTACTCATTCTTCTTAACGGTGTCTTCGCACTGTCGGAAATTGCGGTTGTGTCATCCCGCAAGGCACGGCTGCAGCATCTTGTCAACAAGGGGAACACCAACGCAAAGATCGCTCTGGATCTGGCAAATAATCCGGAACATTTTCTCTCAACCGTACAGATCGGCATTACGCTGGTGGGAATTCTTGCCGGCGCCGTGGGAGGCGTGACACTGTCCGAGTCCATTAAAATCTGGCTGCTGGGGTTTCCGTTTGTGAGCCAGTATGCGGAAATACTGTCGCTTATCATCGTCGTTATTCCGATCACTTTTTTTTCGATCGTGATCGGCGAATTGATTCCGAAACAACTTGCTTTAAAAAATCCCGAACGGGTGGCCATGTTCATGGCAATACCGCTGCGTACGCTCTCCACGGTCATGTACCCGTTCGTGCGGCTGCTGAGTTTTTCTTCGAGCATCGTCATACGGAGTTTCGGACTTATCGGCGTTGCTTCCCCATCGGTGACCGAAGAGGAAATAAAAGTGATGATGGAAGAAGGGACCAAAGCGGGGACGTTTAACGAAATGGAACAGGAAATGGTCGAGCGGGTGTTCCGTCTGGGAGACAAACGGGTGAACGCGTTGATGACCCCCCGCACCGACATCATCTGGCTCGATACGGAAGATCCAAAGGAAGAAAATATTAAGAGAATCAGGGAGAGTTCACATTCCTTCTTTCCGGTGTGCGCCGGCACGGTGGACAATATTCTCGGCGTGGTTCATATCAAGGAACTTTTTTCCAATGCCATTGCCGGCAATCCGTTCTCCCTCGAAAAATGCGTGCGGAAGCCGCTGTATGTAGTGGAAAATATGCCGGTCGTGCAGTTGATCGAGCAATTTAAACGAACGGGAGTCCACTTCGCGTTTTTGGTGGACGAGTACGGAGGAATCCAGGGATTGATTACGCTGAACGACATCCTGAAAGCGGTCGTCGGCGATGAGCTTGACGAAGAAGACAAATCCGATCCACCGGTTGTGCAGCGTGAGGATGGTTCCTACTTAATGGACGGCGCGGTGCTGATCGATGAATTCAGGGAACTGTTCGGCATCGATTCGCTGACCGAAGAAGAGACCGGCAACTATCAGACCATCGCCGGATTTGTCATTAATCAAATGGGAAAGATTCCGCGGTCGGGGCAATTCTTCACCTGGCGCGACCTGCGAATCGAGGTGATGGATATGGACGGCAACCGAATCGACAAATTAATGATCACCAAAAAGAAGCCCGTGGTACCGCATGACCAAACCGCGCCGTAACGATTTTTTAATCCCGTTTCTGACCGTGCTTTCGGATGTCGTCGCGTTCGAAGCGGCATTCCTCCTGTCGTACTGGCTCCGCTTCTATTCACCTCTGACGGAATATTTTGAGGTAACACTCGGTATCCCGTCACTCTGCAGTTATGTGATCGCATCTCTGGTCTTCATCCCGGTGTTCCTGCTGGTGTTCCAGCAGCGAAAGATGTACGAAACGCGGCGGAATATCCATCTCAGCGACGAATTTTTTGCCACCGTTCGGCTCATTACCATCTCCATGATGATTATGATGAGCGCGACGTTCTTTTACCGGGAATTCTCCTTCTCCCGCGGCGTTTTCATTCTCCTCTGGCTCACTTCCATCTCCACTGTCACCGTTGGCCGGTTTCTGGTGATGGAGTTCGAAAAATCATTATACCGCAAGGGACGGGAACTGAAATCGGTGGTGATTGTCGGCAACACGAAAACAGCGGAACAAATTGCATCGCTCTTCGCACAGAATCCCGTTTTCGGCTATGAGGTACTGGGATATTATGCGGAACATTCCGCCGGCAACGGATCCTCTCTTGCCGCTATTCGCCATCTCGGCGATCCGTCCAAACTTGCAAGCGACATAGTCCCTCTCCGGATACAGAGCGTTTTGATCGCGTTGTCGCATAACGAACAGGAACTGTTGATGTCAATGCTCCGCGAAACGGAAGGAAAGAATGTAGAGTTTATGATGGTTCCCGATCTGCTCGAAATGCTGACCAGCCGTGTCCGTATCCAGGAAATTCACGGGATTCCGTTCATCAAAGTCAAAGATATCGCCATGTCCACCTGGACTCGTATTATCAAGCGCAGTTTCGACGTTGCTTTTTCCGCCGTCGTTCTGCTGCTGGCATTTCCTTTTATGGTACTGATCGCGTTGATCATCAAGCTTACATCGCCGGGACCGGTGATGTACGTGCAGGAGCGGATCGGGCTGGACGGAGTGAAATTTCCCCTGCTGAAATTCCGCTCGATGAAAGTGGACGCAGAAAAAGAGACCGGGCCGAAACGGAGCACACCCGGCGACGACCGGAAAACATGGATCGGGAAATTATTACGGCGGACCAGCCTCGATGAACTGCCCCAGTTCTGGAACGTACTCGTCGGCGATATGAGCATCGTCGGACCGCGGCCAGAGCGCCCCTTTTTTGTGGAGCAATTCCGCAGCAGTATTCCCCGTTATCTTGAGCGGCACCGTGTAAAGACCGGCATGACCGGCTGGGCGCAGGTGAACGGACTCCGCGGCGACGCACCGATTGAAGAGCGGACCAAATACGATATCTATTATGTGGAAAATTGGTCGCTGGTGTTCGATCTTAAAATCATCTTAAAGACGGTGCATGCGGTGATTTTTGGGAAAGATGCTTATTAAAAGAAAGAAGATAGAAGACTGAAGACAGAATACAGAATACAGAAGACGGAAGACTGAATACGGAAAACAGAAGTCTGATATCTGGCCTCTCTATATTAACCGCAATGACAAAATTCTGTATTCTGTCTTCTGTATTCCGTATTCCTATTATTTTTTCAATACTCTCTTTCAACGCACCAATCAATAAATCTTAAAATCACAAAATCCCGCCAAAAAGCGCGGCGGGCAGGCATTAAATTATAATTTTTCTCTTCCATGATTTCTCTCATCGTTTTCTATATTCATATCGTGGCCATAACCTATTTCTTCACCCGTGAATATCAGAAGGAAGGATTCGGTGCGGGAATGCTGACGGTGGCATTTCTGGTGTTGATCTTTTCGGTCGGGTGGTCTATCAGTACGTTTGCCCTGAAATACACGGTTGGCCCGGATGGATTTGGGCGATGGATGGATCGGGACGCTCTCTCTCTTCTAATCCTGACGATCGGCGAAACGTTCTTCTACTACTACTATTTCCGGGAGAGCAAAAAAGCGTAACTCTTCCTTCGTGCCGACAGGATCAGTCGGTATGCCCCTTTCCGCGATTATCCTTCTTTATCTTCCAATTGAGAAAATACAGAATGCTGATCACCGCCATCGGTGTGCACATGATCAGATAGACAGAAAGAGGAAATCTTCCCCACGTCGAATAGATATAGAATAACGGCAGGATGATAAAAACAGTCCCTCCGATCCACTCCCGGCGCCAGGAAAGAATGATTGCAATGACAATGATGCCGGTCGGTATCAGATGAATTGCGAATCCAACTAGCGTTTCAAGAATGCCGCTTTTCCCGTCGAATACATCGAGCGCAAAGAGCGAGAGGAACAGCGCAAAAAGGATGGCTAAAACGCGCGGAGACCAGAGCATTACCGATTTCATTGAGTGTTTCATATTGTTTACCTCAATTTTTTTATGGAGCCTAACTCATAATACAAACAACTATGTCATCCTGGGCGGAGTCGTGGCATGATTCAATTTGAATTGCCACCCCTCGTCTTCGCTCGGGGTGACAATTTTGCGTTTTTGAGATACGCTCTAGCACAAAATCATGAAATCATAAAATCTGAAAATCAAAAAATACTCACCCTTTTTTCAACTCATATCTCTTGAGTCTCTTTATTTTTTTGGCTGCCGCCGAATCAAATTCAATAAAGAGACAGAATTGTTTTACATTTTTATTTTTATAGAACACAATGTATTCTACCGCTCCGGATTTGCCGTGTGAAATGGGATGGATGATTCGTACTTCACGAATTTTGGAATCATTTGATTTTTCGGCGGTTCTTTCATGTACAATATTACGGGTAATTGCATCATCCTCAATATAGCGTTCAAAGAATTTAGAATCATGATTTACATACGCAATGCAAATCTCTTGCACCAGCAGATTTTTGGGTGAATTGCCACAATCAGCGCTCTTGGTAATTTTCATATTGAGATGACATTGTGAAAGAATAGTGACGTGCAATTATTAAAGAGCAAAGATGCAATGGAGATAATGTATTAATTATTCCTGAATCTTTTCTTCTCTTTCGGATTCACCCTTTCCCACTCCTTATTGCTCTCCGATCGTATCGCCCGCCAGCCAATCGGCAAGTCGGCTAATTCCCTAAGGCGATCGTCGAAATCAAACATCTCCCTCAACGGCATGGTAAAGACTTCCGCCATTTTTGTATCTTCGGATGATAGAAATAACCAGTCTCCTTCTTCATCGTGAAAGACATATAGGATCGGTTTTATCTTTTCCACCACCACTTTTTCGGTAATGGCAATCGGTTCCTTAATTTCTTTCGTTGAAGCGCAACCGCCGCTAATACCGCTTAGCAGAATTGCCAGATACACAGCCGACAATTTAATTTCCTTCATGTGTTCTCCCTTCCGGCCGAATTGGAGCATGGTATTAAGCCGCTGCCGATATCAACCCGGTTGTATGAAATTACAAGATACCAAATATGGCACCGAGAGTAATTCCGTATATCGTATACCATTGTGAATGCTCAGAGTATCCGCCCACGTACAATCCGACCGGTCCAAATCGTAATTCCGCGTCGATTTCTACCACTGAAGAGGAATATTTTTCCGACAGCAATTCATATTCATTTGCAAATAATTTGTATCTGGTGATCTTTCCCCGCTTAATTAATTCGCCCCTGCCAATACCGTATTTCCCGTTTACTCTCAATTCCGGAAGTTTGTCGAAGGGCATAAACGATACTCCGAGTAACGCCGAGTATGACGATACTTTTTCAGGAGGTCCAAGCAACTCGATCTCGTTATTCACTGTCCTATCCACTTTAAAAAGAAAACGATCGTAACCGACCGTTATACCCAGGCGGGATGCCGGTCCCCATTTCGAATCACGAAATCCCCCCTGCGACATTCCGACTCCGAGATTTCCGTACAACACAAATGAATTCTGTTCTTGTGACAATGCAAATGATGTGAAAAGCATCAAGAATGTGAGTGTTCGCATAAATATTTATTTCGTTATTACACCCAAATAGCGATACCGGTATGATGAGAATATTTCTCGAGTATTGCACCATTATTCCGCTGACGGACTGGATCTCTACCTCGTTACACAGTTCCAGTGCGGTGGATTACGGTGTTAAGTAAATGTGCTGTTTCGCGACATTCGGTCTTTAGAATTTTCGTAACACTCGAGAAACCGAAGCACCGCGGTGTGCGCGTAATAGTGAGCGACCTGTGAGCCCGCACAGGTGCTTATTTGGGATTACCCATATACCCGGGGCCACTGTTTGGTTTTATGTAATATATTGTGCCAGAATGTGCCCAACCTTTTGTTCGAGACGATCTCTTGTCATTACCCCACGACTCCATAAACAGACTAACTGAATCTGATTCAGGGTATGCGGTAACAATAAAAGATTGATCAGTAAACTCCAGTTTGTATGGCGTTTCGGTCGTAAACGATTTGGAATCATCACCAGTGATGATCGTTGCGAGAAATTTAATTCGAGTAGTTGTATCCTCTTCAGTATATCGAATCGATACATATTTTGTAGATTTGTTATTGCACGCCGATAGTAAAACGGCGGCCAATACAAGGAGTGGAAATATTTTTTTATTCATACAACCCTTCATTTATTTTATGGGCTAACGGACCGGAACTCCGCCGGAGGTCTACGACACATAACGGATTGGTGCTAAACTGTGCGCAATCCTCCTGCCGGCAAGCACTCCAGAGCGATGGATTATGGTGGTAAATTAATGTCCTGTTTCGTGATCGTTTTACTATTTCTTGATTGCCGACAAGTGATCTTTCACAATCTCGAGTATTGAGAGCGTCGGTCTACGACTCTACGAGTCGTAGACTCGTAGAGCGGTTTGCTGAGCCTGCCCCTGCGTGTTGTTAGCCGGGGTCAGTTTGAGCGACTCGTTTGGCGTGATTCTATAATTTACTTACTATCTTCTACTTTCTTCAATCGATCATCAAGCGCGGTAATTGCAGATCGTATTATCAAAGCAGAGTAACTCATGTTGATTAGTAAAATAGCAATATATAGCCATTCTATGGATCCAAATATTGTTTCTCTGTTAAGCACATAATACATTGCTAACAACATTATGTTGCCAATCGCATAATTAAAAAGAAGATTTCGTTGTGTCATTTCAACCTCTTTGATATTTTTTGAAAATAATTTGATTTGAAGATAATCACGCCTAACGGACTGGAACTCCGCCAATCCGCCAGCAAAAGGCGGACGCAAACAACGCGAAAGCGCGGCGCCCGCCCGAACGCCACAGGCGGGCGGGGACAGGTAAGCGGTGTGCGGTAGAATCTATCAGTTTTTGTCCGCCGTCGCGAGTGCTGAACTATTGATTTAATTTATGTGACTGCGTTGCAATTGAGACTTTTCAATAGCCTCGTTTCGCGCGCTTCATTCGCAGTCCGTCCCTTCACGTCCGCTCTTGCCCGCCTTCGGCGGGTGCAGTGACGTGTTAGGCAGCCGATTTAGCATTTAATCAGTTCGTTTTAATATAAAATGATCAAACATTACTTTACCATAATTTTTGTGATCATATCCTGTCCTAATAACGACTTGAAATATTCGGATTGAATCAGGAATTTGTTGGTAAAGTGAATCAAAAGTATTATCGTTTATTTTATATTCCCTCCAAGTCGAATCTTCAACATATACAATTCTTCCCCAGCTTATATTCCAGCCTCTTCCCGTAACCATTAAAGACACATTTGTAGATTGATATTGAGATTTAGCCCAGAAACTTAATTCGTATTTATGATCAAGCGTAGGTAAATCTGTATTAGTTACAAAACTCAAGGAGTACTTATTGAGTGAGTCAAATTTAAGTGACCATGTCCCACCATTTTGGGGAACATCATTAGAAAAATTTATTCTATAATCTTCAGAGGAATCTGGAGGCCAAAGAAAATACCAACCATTTGAAGTTGGCTGTCCGTTCTGTTCAAAGGATCCATTTTGTAATAGATTCTCTGGTTCTATCAAATCGGATGGTTGATTAGGACTTTCTTTAGTACAACTACCTAGGAGAAGAGCTAACAGAAATGTTAGTATTCTTGAATTTCGATTATTCATTTATATTTCTCATTTAGGCTGCCTAACGGACTGGAACTAAGCGGCGTTGTAACGTTCCAGCGGGCCGGACTGTTTTTAAATTTAAAATGCTGTTCTGTATCGTGTGTTGCATTTAGAAATCGCGATACTTGAGTTAAAGAGCTCCCGCGGTTACAGCGACCGCTTGAGTGACCTGTTAGGCAGGGCACCATAATGTTATTAATTGAATTTGTAATAAAACGTAAAGTATAATGCTTCTTGTGTGAAATGAGCGCCGGGATAATATTTTGTATAATATAGTTGACCAAATACAGCATTATGACGACTCCAATTCTGAATTTTTATGTATCCGGTGTTAACTGTATCAACACGACGAGTATGAGTATCGTCGATATCAGTAAAGACATATCGCACAAACTTAGGTAACTTGTTCTCTCCTTCATCTACGAATGTCAGTTCCCTTTTATAAAGATTGAAGTGACTTGAATAATTTAAAGTCAAAAGGATTGTATCCCCTCTTGTTTCGCTATTCCATAAATAAACATTTTTCTCAACGTCATAATAGCATGTGTCTTCAAAAGGAATTGGAATGGGTAAATCATACCATTCCATATTCATTACTGATGTTGTATATGAATCCATCACTGTCACTTTTGTGGCGACAATCTTTTTTTGATTTGATAGAGCAATGAGATTGCCTGACTTTGCTAAAAACGGAACTGTAAAATATGAGATTGGGTATGAGATACTGTCTGGATATACAATGCAACTATCTGCAAATACTACGTTGTCAACTCGATATATCGAATCGTTTACTATTACTTTAACACTAAATTTCGAACCGATGAGTAGTGAATCATCAGTAACCGTAAAGACGGTGTCAGGTTTTGTATCACTAGTAATCGGATTATTCGACGGCGTTTCCTTACAACACATCAGCAAAGCCGAGACACCAATAAATAATATTTTAATTGATTTGCACATCCTTTGTTTGCCTTGCCTAACGGATTGGACCTAAATTTCGTGGCGACGTTTTATCGCGGACGCATTGTTGATTAATTTGCTGATCATTGCCGCCTCGTACTTTCGTATATAGATTCCGCTAATCTTACCGTTCTGATCGCGTCCGCGGTCGCTACGTCAATGTGAGCGACTTGTTAGGCAACACCACCATTTTATCTCGGAAGGTTTACTGGATCACTCCATATACTTTTTTTTGCACCATAATCAGCGCGTATTCTAAATCTTAACGGTGCATCCGATTGAACATAACCAACATTGTAACTTAAATATGGTCCCGAATAGACAATCCTTGTGCCCCACAAAAAACTGTATTCTTCCAATTCATAGTTTTGAGCTCCACTGCATTCTTTCCAACTTAAACCATAATCACCCGATTCATATCCAATTCCAACTCTTAACACCGGAACTTCTTTTGTAGAATCAATTGACAAATCGATAATTGGAGTTGATGGCGTTCCATCCGCCAAAGGTGCGTCAACCGTTTCACAACCATAACTTAATATTATGATTCCAATTATTATAAGTATTAGTCGAATGCTCATTTGGTGTTGCCTAACGGATTGGAGTTAATCTGCGTTTTTCTCGTTATTTAATTTTTAGTTTTATTGATATTAATTCTTTTACAAACTCAACGTTTTGTTTTTTGTTCATTATAAGTGTAAGCCCCCGAATTTTACCATATCTTTTTCCGTCTTTAAACTGATTTTTTAATGCATCTGAAATTGTGCTTTTCATAATAGATTGTTCAGCTTTACCACCGAAGTAAAAAGTAATTTTAAATGATTCGGGAATAATTGAAAGCCAAAAAATTGTATTGGTCTTTTTAGTCACTTTCATTAACCAGCTTTTGCCGTCATTGTAATATCTCCACTGTTCGGTAAAATCGGGATGATTAATATGAATGTAATTAAAAGCTGATTCCCATATTGCTTTAGATTTACCTAAATGAGAGAATATGATTTCTTCAGTGGGAAATTGATTTTTGTCTGAAAGAATTATCTGATCCATTATTATCTTTACAAATTATTTGAGCATCTAACGGACTGGAACTCCGCCAAAAAGCGTGGCGGACAGGTAAGCGGCGTGCGGTAGAATCTATCAGTTTTTGTCTGCCGCCGCGCGCGCTGAACTGTTGATTATTTTAAGTGACTGCGTTGCAATTGAATCTTGTGGCGAACCTGTTTCGCGCGCTTCATTCGCCGCCCGTCCCTTCACGTCCGCTCTTGCCCGCCTTCGGCGGGTGCAGTGACGTGTTAGGCAACACAATATTATTTAGTGGAGTCTAATTTAAATTTAAACGGAAGCACCATTGCTTCTTCATAGCGCTTGCTATTTAATATCGCTGGCTCACATGTAGAAAGTTGAACCGCCTTTAATACCGATTCATCTAATCCAAAACCCAATCCTTTAATTAATTTGTGACATTTAGTATTTCCCAAGGTATCGACAAGAAACCAAATAATTACGGTTCCCTCAATTTTATTTACTTTAGCACTATCAGTATAAATAGGTGTTTGGATATTTTTAAGTTGGGGATGTGTGATTGGTGAACCGAGCCATTCATTTTCTGCACTATTTAAACGACGCCAAGATTCATATTTTCCTTTACATGAATCTGTTTGTGCAAAAACTATCGAACTAAACAATATTGAGTACAAGAATACTTTCATTTTGTGCTGCCTAACGGACTGGAGCTAAACTGCGCGCAAAAGCTCCAGAGCGGGGGATTATGTTGTTTAGTTAATGTACTGTTTCGTGATCGTTTTCCCGTTTCTTGATTGCCGACAGTTGTTCTTACACAATCTCGAGTGTTCGGAGCAACGGCGGTTTGCTGAGCCTGCCCCGGCATGTTGTTAGCCGGGGTCGGTTTGAGCGACTGGCTAGGCGCACTATTTATTTTTTGGTAGTTTTAATTTTTCTACAATTACTGAATCTGGAATATTTTCAGTTTGCTCAATTGGTTTAGGAATATGAACAATATACTTAGGCGTTAATACGTAGACTATTGATGATAAAATAATAGTCAATATGCGGTCGCCATAGAACAAAACATTAAGCAATAGTGATCGGTCTGATGTACCTCCTAACATTGCAGCGCAACCACTTGACAGAAGGAAAAATGTACTTAACCCAATATTAAATCCGAATAGCCCGCGAATCCAAGGTATGGCATACTGATGTTTTTGAACCAATAATATCGCAATCACCAAAGTAATTACAGCCGTTACCATATTCCAGTATGTTCCTATTGAAAAGAAAAATAAAATGCCGCCGAAAAGTGTTAGTGAAATAAGTATCCATAAAAATGATCTAAATACTTTGCTTTTAAATTCTATCATATGATTCTCTAACGATTGTGCGCCTAACGGACTGGAACTCCGCCAATCCGCCAGCAAACGGCGGACGCAAACAACGCGAAAGCGCGGCGCCCGCCCGAACGCCACAGGCGGGCGGGGACAGGTAAGCGGCGTGCGGTAGAATCTTTCAGTTTTTACCCACCGTCGCGCGTGCTGTACTGTTTGTTTATTTTATGTGACTGCGTTGCAATTGAGACTTTTCACTTCACTCGTTTCGCGCGCTCGATTCGCCGCCCGTCCCTTCACGTCCGCTCTTGCCCGCCTTCGGCGGGTGCAGTGACGTGTTAGGCAACAACTAGTCTATTATTTCATTTTGATCTGGAATCATATTAAAATAGACTTCCCAGAAGTACTTTCCGGACTTCTGAAGCATCTCGTTCTCGATAGATACATCCATAATAATGTACTGTGTTTCAGAATGGCGGAAACAACATACTATGCGCTTGATTCTTGTCTTGCTGCTATCTAAGTATTCAAATGCTCTAGCGTCTCCGAGAATTGGTTCAAAAAGCCATCTTGATTCGCCATCTGGAAGATAATTATTCTCCAAATACTGCATGGAGGTTAATCGATCATTTCGGGTAATCAACATTGCAATTGCCTTCGCCGACATATTCGCAGAAGTGGCATGAAACAGAGTGTCTGTTCCTGAATAAAATACCCAATCTCCCATATTGGGCAGCGTCATCATACGATTCAGTCGAAGCAATTCGATACCTATAAAATCACTCTCGTGCGACACACCGAGCTTAATGATACTATCAGAGACAAACACGTATTCCTTTGGATAGAGTCCCTGTTGCGCGTTGCAGGTCATCGCAATTAATAATAATAATATTTTTATCATACGTAGCTTCTTCATATGAAAGTTGCCTAACGGACTGGAGCTAAACTGCGCGCAAACCTGCCTGCCGGTAGGCAGGCGCTCCAGACCGGGGTATTATGTTGTTTAGTTAATGTACTGTTGCGTGATCGTTGTACTGTTTCTTGGTTGCCGACAGTTGATCTTACACAATTTCGAGTGTTCGGAGCGTCGGCGGTTTGCTGAGCCTGCCCCGGCATGGTGTTAGCCGGGGTCAGTTTGAGCGACTCGTTAGGCGCACATAACTGAAATATTTAATCCATATAAGGAATGTATTCAAGTTCATAAAGTTTTTTATCGATGAATTTGAATAGCATAAAAGATTCAGGGTCATTTTCATTAACCACATATTCCAAAATCAATTCATTCTTAGAATTCAACTGGCGGTGTGACTTATTTAGAATTGATTCAAGTGAGTCACTTAACAATCCTTTTGTTATACCAAAATCCGAGAGAAGCATAGAATCAGTTATAAACATTCCGTTAAATAGATAACGCCCATCATCGGTAACATGATATAATTTCACAGTATAACCGGGCCATCTAACAGTAATTATCGTATCTAGACTTTCATAATGCCGGTTCGATAGAGTATCGTATTTTTGACTTAATGCTTGGCCATATTCTTTGAAAAGTTCAGTAGGTAATCTATTATACCGCTGAAAAAGAATAGATTCTAATGTATCTAAGTAATTTGGGTTATTTCTTATTTGAATAGTTGGGCTATATATTTTATAACTTGCATACTGGTCCACTTTAGTATCAGGTGTGTTGTTTTGACAAGAACTAAACAAAATGATTATAAATATTATTTTTAAGTGTTTCGTCATTTCTATTTCGTGCGCCTAACGGACTGGAAATAAGCCGCGTACGGTAGAATCTATCAGTTTTTGTCCGCCGCCGCGCGTGCTGATTCGGTGAATTATTTTATGTGACTGCGTTGCAATTGAGCCTGTTGATACACTTGTTTCGCGCGCTTCATTCGTCTTCCGTCCCTTCACGTCCGCTTGAGTGACGTGTTAGGCAGCCGATTTAGCATTTAATCAGTTCGTTTTAATATAAAATGATCAAACATTACTTTACCATAATTTTTGTGATCATATCCTGTCCTAATAACGACTTGAAATATTCGGATTGAATCAGGAATTTGTTGGTAAAGTGAATCAAAAGTATTATCGTTTATTTTATATTCCCTCCAAGTCGAATCTTCAACATATACAATTCTTCCCCAGCTTATATTCCAGCCTCTTCCCGTAACCATTAAAGACACATTTGTAGATTGATATTGAGATTTAGCCCAGAAACTTAATTCGTATTTATGATCAAGCGTAGGTAAATCTGTATTAGTTACAAAACTCAAGGAGTACTTATTGAGTGAGTCAAATTTAAGTGACCATGTCCCACCATTTTGGGGAACATCATTAGAAAAATTTATTCTATAATCTTCAGAGGAATCTGGAGGCCAAAGAAAATACCAACCATTTGAAGTTGGCTGTCCGTTCTGTTCAAAGGATCCATTTTGTAATAGATTCTCTGGTTCTATCAAATCGGATGGTTGATTAGGACTTTCTTTAGTACAACTACCTAGGAGAAGAGCTAACAGAAATGTTAGTATTCTTGAATTTCGATTATTCATTTATATTTCTCATTTAGGCTGCCTAACGGACTGGAAATAAGCGGCGTGCGGTAGAATCTTTCAGTTCCCGTCTGCCGTCGCGCGCGCTGTACTGTTGATATTGTTTATTCTACTGCGTTTCAATTGAGCCTGTTGATACACTTGTTTCGCGCGTTTGATTCGCCGACCGTCCCTTCACGTCGGCTTGAGTGACGTGTTAGGCGGCAAACCAAACAAATTAATTAAATATTTATGACCAATAAACCCAGGTAATTGATGCAATAGAAATTAAAACTGAAAATGCTAAATACAGGAAACTTGATATTCTCCAAAATGTTTTTTGTTGAGGAGATAATTTATTAAACTCTTGAGCTAACTCTTTGTATCGATTTCTTCGAACATATCTATAGTAGATAACTCCAAATATTATAAAAAAGAAAACGTAGCCAATATCCCTATCAATTATTTGATAATTAGGATGTCCAATACTATATGAAACGTAGTCAAAAAAGGACATTAAGATCAGTAGTGTTGATACTGTTAAGCCTACACATATCGGCCACGGGTTTAACTCACCAAGTCTTTTGTTCCTAGTGTAGAGTGCAGAAAAGATTCCGTCGTAAAATTTCATTTTGGGTTTTTCTGCCGCCTAACGGATGGGAAATAAGCCGCGTGCGGTAGAATCTATCAGTTTTTGTCCGCCGCCGCGCGTGTTGAACTGTTGATTTATTTTATGTGACTGCGTTGCAACTGGTTATTTGTGTAACCTTGTTTCGCGCGCTCGTTTCGCCGCCCGTCCCTTCACGTCGGCTTGAGTGACGTGTTAGGCGGTTTGGAATAAACTACCATCACCATCTTTTTGCTTAGCGACAGAAGTTTTATATAAAAAAATAAAAAGCATAATGTTGCTGGCAACATCAAAATAAAAAGCGTATTGCCACCATATCAAAGTTATGAATAGTATACATTTTAATAATGTTATGTAAGAATAATATCTAAGAAACACGACCCCACTCTCCTTGATTTTAAGAATCAAGAATGCATAATACAATGTCACTATGTAAAATGTCAGACTTAGCAAATATTTAAGTTTATCGCTTTGGAATTCTAAAAGCGAAATAACATAAAACATACAAAACAAAAAAAGGCGAATATAAATTACTTTATCTACAGCGTGATAATTATATTTATTATTTAAAATGTTTTTTATGGTAAGTAAAACTATGAATGCGAATGCAAAATCGAATGTATCAACAATTAATTCAATAACTCTACTTTCCCGATAAGGAATAAACTTGTTAAATACCAAATAACTTATAATGGTATTAACCAAACAAATAACTGATATCGTTTTTAGATATTTCATTGTCGATTCTAACCGCCTAACGGACTGGAACTAAGCCGCCACGCAACGCTCCAGAGCGCAGCGACCGTTGATTAATTTTCTGACTTCCATTTCTGTCGTGTGTTATGTGTAGAAAACTCAATCTCGATCACTCGGAGCGCAGGCGGTTGCGTGGTCGGCTTGAGTGACAGGTTAGGCTTGCCATTACTTACGCTGTTGAGTAAAAATTGAGTCTACTAAATTGCCACACCGAATAACGTAAACATTTTTTCCCCAGCCAGCCGATTCAATAACTTCTTCAACTTTTATACTAAAGTTTATTGATTGACCCTTATAAGAATCATCAGACTTTGTTGACACTACTGGCGTCAAAGTTATTTCACCTTCGTAGATATATTTTTCTTTTTCATACCGAACATACCGTTCACTAATATGAACTTTTGATATGTAAGGTTTAAAATGGCCATTTAGGTTAGCAAGAAAACCACTAATTGTATATCTAAATAAGGATTTATTATTGAACAAATTTAGTTTTGATTCAACAATCTCACATTTCAAAGAAGTCACGCTCAAATGCTCTTGATCCCCCCACCATCCCAAACTATATGTTAATGGAACATCGGATTTGGGTGACGGAGGACCAGCATTCAATACAAACCACGCCATGGAAGGAATATCGGTAAAAAGAATAAACCACAAAACTACAAGAACTGCACAAGTTGAAAATATTAAAACTATTTTCTTTTTCATGTTCATGTGGGCAAGCCTAACGGACTGGAACTAAGCGGCGTGCAAATGTTCCAGGGGGTTGAGATTATTTTTAAATTGCCGATAATTTGTTGTTTTGTAAGTTGTGTTTAGAATACCCAACACTCGGGTTTCGGGCGCGCCGGCGATTTGCACGTCCGCTTGAGTGACTCGTTAGGCAACAACTACCTTACCACTTGATATATAAAGAGTCTGCCCAATCTTGTCTCGCAATTAATTGACGATCTACATACCATATTCTATCGTACGACCAATATTGGACATCTAAATTTATTTTATATAGAGTATCCTTTTTGGCAGCAAAACCTTTTTTTGCAAATATTGTATCATGATACAGTAGCATTGTGTCTGGAGGAAATGCTGGTGCCATCCAAGATTTACCATATGAAAATATTTCTGGATCTGATTTCAATCTCCAATAATCGGCGCTGCTTGGTCGTCTCGTAAAATGATACTGCATATGCCATACAACGTAGGATGTCAGTATTGTATCTCCCTCTCGTATTTTATCACCTTTCAATATTCGCAAAGTATCAACGATCAATTTAGGGAGCGTATCAACTACATCGGTATAAGATTGTGCGACCGGATCAGTTTTATTGCAACCAAACAAGACAATGCTAAAAATAATAAGTATAGAGTATTTCATGTTTTTCTGTTGTTGCCTAACGGACTGGAGCTAAACTGCGCGCAAACGCTCCAGAGCGATGGAAAATGGTGTTGTTATAATCTGCTGTTTCGTGATCGTTTTCCGTTTCTTGATTGCCGACTGTTGATATAACACAATCTTGAGTATTCGGAGCGCCGGCGGTTTGCGCGTCAGTTTGAGCGACCGGTTAGCCAGCAGATTTTACTCAACCAACACACCAGATTTATTTAGAGCACTGTAAATTCTTGGATCGCTTCTTTTGTCTTTTGCACCATTCATCAATTCAATTTTATACGGAGTCAATTGAATTGTTTCAATTACTGCACAAGCTGGCGGCATCGAGGATGAATAAGCCCACCAGAAAGTTCCTGCATAAATTCTATCTCCGCCTGCTGTAACGACAAAAGGCATACCACTGGTTATACCACCATGCATTTGAAAGTTTTCCCATTTTGAGTCCATTTCAGATGTTAATTCAAAACTGTGCGATAACCAAAAGTATGATTTAAAATCCGAAGAAGTCATAAATGGTTTATCGGCAATTACTAAACTCTCAAGTGATTGTTCCATCGCAGTACTTGCCGTAATAGTTGAATCCTTGAGCAAATAAATCGCAAATCTTTCTTCTACTGTCGCTTCGTTTGATGTTGAGTGTTTGCACGTCAGAAGAAGAAACGGCAAACAAAATATAACTACCTTTCTCATTTTGTTTTCCTCCTCGTTATTTTGTGTGAAGCTGGAACTGCTGGCTAACTAGTTACTAGACGGACTAAGTCCGGAATATGTGAGTTATAAGAGTGATAGGCTGTGTCAGACAGCCTAAGTTGTTATGGAATGTATAGGATTTTTTTTCCACCATCAACCGTCAAAATCGGGCAAAAAGACAACTTTCTCCTATACAATCTTCACCTGATGCACCTTCCTAATTGTACATATACCCGAAAATTATCTCCGGGGGACACGGAAGGTAAAAATATTTTATTTTTTTACACACTATATAGTGAAAAAGAGAGCGGAAGATTGAAGAAAGAGGCCTGTCATCTGTTGTCTGATATCTGTCTTCCGATATCTGAGGCTAACGGCGCTACTTCAACGTAAAGTTGAACGTAATATTACAGATTTGTTCGATTTGCGGTTGGGCGGCAAGCAACGGTTCAAATTTCCAGAGTTTCACTTTGGCAAGGGCGGCATTTTCGAGACGAGTGTCCCCTTTCTGTGCCGGGGCGGCGGTTTTGACCGAACCGTTCGGCAGTACGATAACGCGGAGTTTGATTTGCGCGGAGACATTGACGCCCGAAGGATATTTGGGAACATCCCCCGCGAGCAGTTTCCTGTTTCCCCCTCCGGCCCACTGCATGGAGAATGCGACGGTGCTGCCGAGTCCTCCGGCTTCGCCCGCGGAGCCGAATGGCGTTGCAACGGCAACATTGGAACGACTGGTGGATTTGCCGAGCGCATTTTCCTTTGTGCCGAATCCGCTGGAGACGGACGAGGTGCGCTGCTCTTCCGCGGTCAGTTTACCGGCGCGTGAAGATGAGACGGGATTTTCCGCCGCAAGGTTTTTCTTTTTGTCGCGCACGGAGATCACCTCGTCCGGCAGGTCGAGAAACCGGCGGTTCGGAAGATTCATGGAACTTTCCGTTGCTCCTTCGGTTTCGGTGCTCTGTCGCGTCGCTTCTTCGGTGGAGGGGATTTCAGGAATGGGAACGTTCGTCGAGGTGAGCACACCCCAGGTCATTTCGACAAAATTCGGTTCGGGAATATATTGACGGACGGCGATATACATCATCAGCACGGCAACCGCCGCGTGAAACAGGATCGACGCGATCCATCCGGTGCGGTATTCATGTGTGGAGCGGACCATGCTCATTCTCCGTCGTCGGGTTCGGTCGCGATCATAAACCGCTGTGCGCCGACCGCTTTGGCAAGGTCGATCACCTCCACCGCTTTCTGCAGCGAGACCTCCTGGTCCGCGCGGATGATTACCACCTGATCTTTTTTCTGATCGAGCGCGGGAATCAGTTTCTGCGCCAGCGTGGACATCGTCACCTCTTCGGTGTTCAGGTAGATCTTCCCTCCCTGCGTTATCGTGATCACCGTCTGGCGGTCCGCCTGTATGTCCGACGTGTGCGCTTTCGGCAATGCCACTTTAATACCGGGTGACGACACGAACGACGACGAGAGGAGAAAGAATATCAGCAGCTGCAAAACAATATCCGTCAGCGACGCGTAGTTGAAGTTCGGTTCAATCTTATGTGAGCGTTGAAATTTCATTATACAAATGGTGCTTTATGTTATTCTCCAACTGATGTATCAGGAATTTGAAATGTAATATTTTATTACAGTACGCAAATGTGTGTTGGGTCGAAATCGACGGCGATGTGCGATCCGGCAAGGGATCGATCGAAGCGTATTTCGTGGTGCAGTATGCACCACGACGGCCCGACGCGTCGGGGATCGATCCGCGTGTTTCGATTTCGATGGATTTCTTTTGCTACTTTTCTTTCTCGGAAAGAAAAGTAGATACTATTCATCTTTCGGTTCAAAAAAATCATCATCCGTAAAGACCGTACGGGTCGGTTTCCTTTTCTTGTCACCGGACGCCGTGGGCGCAGCGGCGGACGGTTCCTCTTCCAATTGACCGGTTTTGACCAGATTCAGAAATTCCTCGGCGCTGTTTTCGATTTCGAAGATGAACCGGTTCACTTTTGCGACGAAGAAATTGTAAAAATAGAGTGCGGGAATGCCGACCACCAGGCCGAATGCCGTCGTCAACATCGCTTCCCAGATTCCCCCTGCCAGAACGCTCGGATTCACGTTGCCGCCGAGGTTTTCGATAGTCTGGAACGCCTGAATCATACCGGTCACGGTCCCCAAAAATCCGAGCATCGGTGCAACACCGGCCATGCTGGCAAGCACGGAGAGGCGTTTTTCGAGATAGAAAATCTCTTCCTTGCCCGCCACTTCAATCGCCTCTTTTACCGCCAGAGCGCCGTATTTGTAATTCAGCACGCCGTGTTTCAGTATGTTGGCGACCGGGGCTTTCACTTTGGTGCAGGCATCCACCGCGCCGATCACATCGTTGCGGGTAAGCGAACTGCGGATCTTCAGCATCAGCTGCTTCGGATCGATTTTCGACTGGGCGAGAACAATATATTTCTCGATAATCACCGTGACGGTAATAAGGGAACACAGGAGAATCGGATACATCACCAATCCGCCGCGCAAGAAGAGATCAAAATAGTTCATCAAAGTTCCTCGTTAGAATAACACATCGGTGTCCCGCCGCATATACACGGCGTTGACACTCAGTTCAGATCTTTCCCCCGGAAAATTATTGCGTGTGGATTCTGGCAGTCGATCCGAAGCCGCCGCAACAATGCACTCTAGAACCGTCAGCGGTTCATCGGCGGCTTCAATCGCACATCGACCAATGCCGACGGGTAACTGTTATTTCCCCACCGTCGAGATAATCGGCATCGACTCGAACAGGTGTTCCATGTTTGCCGATGCTTCCTTGGCGGCGGATTTCGATTCGAACCGGCCGATGCAGACCCGGTAGTACGATCCGCGCTGTTCGACGAACGATTCAAATCCGCCGACGGCGAAGATCTCCGCATGTTTGTTCGCCATCTCTTTCGTTGTCCAGGAAGAAATCTGGATGGTATACATTCCCGTGCCGGTCACAATAGTTTTTTGCTGCTGTGAACCGGGTGTTATCTTGGCGTTCACTTCGAGCTTCGTGAGATTCTCTTCCACCGCTTTGTTCTCTTCCGCCGGCGGAGTCACGACCGGTTCAGCCGGCGCAGTTTCGACAGGCGCCGGAGTCGTTTCGGCCGGAAGATTCATCACCACCGGCTGCGCTTTCTTCTTTCCCCACAATTTCACAACACCCGTGGTGTTCAGAATGAACGCCGCACCGGCAAGAACGACGATAACGATGAGGATCGTGATGATGAGTTTTGAACCACCTCCGCCGCCGCTCGGCGCGGAACCGCCGGATGAAGGTTTCGGCGATTCACCCTTAACGTTCAGGTTTGGCATTATGACGTTCTCCTTTTATCGTGTGAGAAAAAAACCGTTACCAGCTGTAACTGATGCCGAGCAGAAGATACAGA
This sequence comes from uncultured Chitinophagaceae bacterium, assembly GCA_964371615.1. Classification (GTDB taxonomy): domain Bacteria; phylum Bacteroidota; class Ignavibacteria; order UBA10030; family UBA8401; genus SpSt-333. The sequence continues at coordinate 192,880 of CAYJMS010000001.1, read as the reverse complement.
CTCCGCTCCTGATATCCGTTCCATACATAGTACCGCTGATTGATCGCATTATGCAGTTCCGCATACGCGCGGAACCGGTCGAGCACTTCAATATCCCCTTTGACGCTCGTAAAGACATACGATGCGTTCGAGTGCGTATTCGAAAAATCGGTATAGCGCGACGAGACAAACTCCGCCAGCGCTTCAAGATGCAATCCCATGTCGAAGAAGTGGTGATACACCGCGCCGACCGAATACTTCGGAATATACGGCATCACATGAGCGGAATCTTTTTGCTTTACGCTCTGCGTGGCAATATACGCCGTTACGTTCTGCCTGGGATTGAAGCGATAGAGCAGCGACAGATCGACCCTGCTCGAACGCACTTCGGAAAGATAAGTAACTTCCCACACTTTTGCACCACTTGTATCCAAAAAAGTGGCGAAATTATTCACATGGCGATAGGTGAATTTGGCGCCCGCGGTGATTTCCTCTATCGGGGTGAATTCAAATCCCGCCAGCACGTTCACCGGCACGTCGGACGGCATCAGCCGTGAGGCAAAATGGATATACCGGTTCTGTTTTGTCAGTGAGGATAATGTATTCCGCTCCACCGTCGGTGCAAATGCGGCGTACATTGTCGCGCTCTCGGTCATGAAATACCGCAGTTCCGCCTGCGGATAAAACCTGCCGCCGGCCGCTCCCGCATTGCCGCGGTAGATGAATTGCTGCAACGCTACGGAAAGTTGGAGCGACGGAAGGATGAGCGTCTGTCCTTCTCCTTTTACGATAAACCAATGTCCCGCGCTGATGCCGGGAACGGACATCGTGTAGGCGGTGGTGCGGTATTCCGCCTGTCCGCGCAAGGCAAGAGCGAGAAAGCGCGTGGTGGCGACGCCGTTCAGATAAAAATCCGTTTCGCTGGATGCGACGGAATCGGATGCGGAAAATGTTCCGATGCCGATCCGTCCGGTGTAATCAAATCCGCTGAGCGATTTGTACGGCAGCGCGTAGCGAGAGCCGGCACCGAGAGAGAGATCGAATGCGGCAAGATCGCGCACCTGTGTCGGCGCGGCGGAGGCATACGCGCGGTACGATTCCCTGCCGTACCGCAGATCGCCGCTCAATTGTGCGTACGGAAGAATGCTCGACGAATCGGGCATCACGTACCGTCCCTTTGCGCCAAAACCCGCCTTCCACCAACCGGCGTCGGTTACATGTCCTTCGGTGGAGGAATAATAGCCGTTGATCATGAACGAGTTCCTGTCGTCATGCTGCCCGAACCAGCCGTCCATCTGCGGCGTCAGGTAGAAGCCGAGTCCGGCAAATACTTTTCCGTTCAATCCGGCGGGCGCTTTACTGAACTGTTTAATCTGTTTTCTCGATACCGCACCGTCCACTTCCAGTGAGCGGAATCCCGGCACCGGTTTCTGCGGCATAAAGATCCGTTCTTCGTCGTCCTCCGCTTTGTTTGTAATATCCAGATTGATCTCTTCGCTGCCGGTGATGACAAATTCCGGCAGGTCGATCTTTGGCAGCGGCGTGTCGGGACTTTGCGTCTTCGCCGCATTTTTCACGTCGATCTCTTTTTGCGTCGCCTCTTTCTTTTCCTGCGCTGTTGTGTACGGTGAGAATGCCGCGGTCATCATCAGTGTGCCGATGACAATCGCCGAGAGCGTACGGGAGCGCCGGATGCCGCTTAATTTTTCCTGCAAAATAAGTGCGCTCACAGCTGCTCCAGTTTCTTCAGTTGTTGTTCCGCCGTCTGGACAAGATCGGAGAAGCGGTTTTGTTTGATCACGTACGTGTACGCCTCTTTCGCCTTCTGGATCTGGTTGGTGCGTTCGTAGCATTCGCCGAGATTCAGATACGCTTTGGCAATCCATTGCGCGGAACCGGGAAAGACATACCGTATCCGCATAAAATTGACGATGGCATCGGCATAGTTGCGCTGCGTCTGGAACGCCAGGCCGATGGCAAACTGCGCTTCGGCGGCAATATCATCCGTCCGGTTGCCCGCCACCGTGCGGAAATATTCGATTGATTTTGGATAGGATTGAGATTCGTAGCTCATCCATCCGAGCGCGAGCCGGCTCCGGTCCGCCGCAGTGGTTCCGGTGTAAGTGGAGATCGTCTCTTCAAATTTTTTAACCGACGCGGTCAACTGACCGGTCCCTTTAAAAACCAATGCCTGCTGATACGACGCTTCCGCCGCTTCTTCCGAGCGGGCGTAATCCGATTCGATGCGGGAGAATGCGCCGAGCGCAAGGTCGGGTTTGCCCTGCTGTGCGTAGATCGTTCCAAGTTCAAAGAGGGCCGTGCTGGTCACCCGGCTCGATGCATAAGAATCTGCTACCGTACGAAATGCATCCGATGCACCGGCGACGTTCCCGGTTGCCAGCAGCGATTTCCCGATCCAGAAATAGGCATCGCCCACCAGTTTGCTCTGCGGATACAACGAGATAAATTTCCGGTACGCGGTGATGGCGCTGTCGTATTGCCGCTGTCCGTAATAGAGTTCGCCTTTTTTAATATAGAGTTCATCCCCCTGCCGTACGCCGGGATGTGCCGAAACGAACTCCTCAATGACGGTAATGGCGTCGCCGGTTTTACCGAGTAACACGAAACAATATTGAATGCCGTTGACTGCATCGCTTGCCAGCGGCGAGGAGGGGAAGGAGTTCACGATCACCGAATACGCAGCGATCGCTTCGGGATATTTCTCCATATTGTAGTATGCATCGCCGATGCTGTAATGGGCTTTGGGGGCAAGTTCGCTTTTGGGAAAATTCTTTGTCAACTTTTCGAAATCGGCAATGGCTTGCGTGTACCGTTTATTCTGAAAATGAATCAGGCCGATGCCGTACTGCGCATCGTCCACATAGCGCGATTTGGTGAACCGGGTGATCAGTTCGGAGAAGTTCGCGATCCCATCGTTATCGTTCCCCGCACGGAATTCCGCATTGCCGACCTGATACAGTGCATAGTCGGCGTCAGCGGCATTCGGATACGCCTTCACATACGCGCGGTACGATTCGCTTGCCTGCGGATAATTCTTTGCAGAATAGTGACTGTCCGATTTTCTCAGCAGTGCATCCTGGTGATACTTCTTTCCCGCAGGTGCATCGATCACACGGCCGAACATCGTTGCCGCCTGAGTGAATTTCGATTGTTTCAAATAGGTCCACGCCAGTCCGTACTGTGCATCGATTTTTTTATTTTCCGGCAGTCCGTTCAGCGCCTGCGAATAAAACCGTTCTGCGAGTTCGAATTTTTCTATCTGGAAATACCCTTCAGCAGCCCAGAAGTACGCCTCGGCATTTTTCGGCTGTGCGCTGTACCGCCGTGCGTACGTCTCGAACAACTTCGCCGCATCGGAGAACTTCTTCATCTTATAGAGCGCCCATGCTTCCTGGAACTGGGCATCCCCTTTCACTTCGGTGCTTCCTTCGCTCACTTTTCCTGCACTGCGGAATGCGGTAAGCGCTTCATCGAATTTCTTCTGTGCCAGCAATGCTTCGCCGATCATCCGGTGCGATTCCGCCAGCACGTCGCTCGAAGCAAACCGGTTCACAATTTGATGGAACAATGTCAGAGCGCTGTCGTATTCCTTCCGTTCATAGCGGATCATTCCCGATTCGTACAAGGCGTTGTCGGTAAAGTCACCGTTCGGCCATTGCGCAGCGACCGTGCCGTACGTCGAGAGCGCTTCATCCAATTTGCCGCCGAGTTGTTCCGCGCGCCCTTTGCGGAACAACGATTTATGCGAAATGTCGTCGTTGCTGACGGCCAATTCCGCAAACAGTTGTGCCGACCGGTCGAACTCGTTGGTGTTCAGATACGTCCATGCATACGAATACTTCACTTCGCGCGCCAGCGGGCTTTTGGGGTATTTCTTCAGGAATTCCCCGTATTGGATGCGGGCGTTCGGATAGTCCGCAAGGCTGTAGTAGGATTCGCCGATGAGATATTCGCTCCGTTCCAGTTCTGCGGGATCGGCGAGCGTCGGTCTGATCTCTTTTAAATAGTCGATGCTCTGTTTAAAATCTCCCGATTGGAAGTAACATTCGCCGATCCGGACTGCTGCGGAAGAGAACAATTCACTCTCCTTCCGTTCGCTCATCAACCGGCGGTATACTTCAATCGCTTTGGGATACTCTTTCCGTTGCTCGAATGACCATCCGATGGAATAGAGGGCGTAATCGACCAGACGGTTTTTCGGATATCGTTCGTAACTGACCCTGAAATAGATCTGTGCATTCGGAATATCGTTCAATTTTAAGTAGCTCTCGCCGACCCAGTACGCCGCCTCGCCTGCCTGATCCGTCAACGGATACCGTTCATAGATTTCCCGGTAAAACGGTATCGCATCCTTATACGCCTTTAATGAGTAATGAATCTCACCAAGACGGAACAATGCGTCGACGCGCAATTTATGCTTCGGATAATCCAGCGTGAAATTTTTAAAGATCGAAATCGCCGATTGGAATTGGTTCAGACGGAATTGGCACTCCGCCGACAGAAATATTGCGTCCGGCCGCTTGACTGAATTCGGATATTGATTGAGGAATTTGCTGAATTGCTCAAACGAAAGATGGTACAGTTTGTCTTCGAACAAACCGAAGCCGAACGCATAATCCTGCTCTTCCTGCAGCGTTGTCGAATTCGGTTGTGCTGCCATGAACTGCATCGCCATCAGCACAAAAATCAACACAGAGATGAATCGCTTCACTACACCCTCAATGGAAATTGACATTCATTTAAAGTAACGGTTTGAATTGACACACTAAACCGCTTATAATTTAAGACATGGTTTTGACGGAGTCAAGACTAATGATATATGAAGAAAACGAGTAATGAGTAATGTGTGATGAGTAATGTATGGTGTGTGATGTGAAACACTAACTTATAGACTGTATAATCCATTCGTTCGTTCCATCCAATCGGCGACGGTGTCGGAGAGATGCTTGATGTTGCCGCCGGAGACGTCGAGCGAAAGTACGGGAAGGATGGATCGATCAGCAAGTTTCCGGAGGTCCTCCTGCTCGTCGAGGAAGATCTGCATATTGTCGTACTGTTTCGGATTGCCGGAGACCTTTAACCGTTCCTCTCGTGCGGCGGAGAATGATTCGCTGCTGCGGTAGCAAAAAACGATCCGGAATCCGAGCGGCAGAAGGCGTTCCTCCACCCATCGCAGGTCGTACGTGCGGTTGCAGAATTTGTGCTGATGCATCATGGTGGAGAGATGAAAGCGGTCGACGATCCATGAATAATAGCGCTGCAGTTCAAAGATTCTGAGCCACGCATCATAGGTGGTCATCGCCAGTTCTTCTTCCTCCGCATTAAAATTGATCAATCCCCGTCCCCACGGAATATTGGTAAAGGCGCACCACTCGCCGGAGATCAACGGTGAATGATATCGGTATTTGCGCGGCCCGACTATGCGGGGATGTTCATTCAAAGCAAAGGCGAGGTCGGTCTTGTGTGTGAGACGGGTTCCCTCAAGGATGATCTTTGGAGTCAGTTTTGGCAAGAAAAAAAATAGAGATTAAGGATGAATTATGAAGGATGAATTATGAATTATACACGCGTAATGCATAATGCGTGATGAGTAATGATACATTGTTTGAATCTACTATCTCACAATTTCTTTGAGCGGGGTGCCGTCGATCTCTTTGGGGTAAGGGAATCCCGTGATCTTTGCCAATGTCGGGGCGATGTCGGCTGAATAGACCTCGCGGGTGACGGTTTGCCGGGTGATGCCGTCCCACCAGAAGAGAACCGGAACGTGCGTATCATACGAATACGGCGAGCCGTGCGTCGTGCCGTAGGAGCGCGAAGAGACGATGCTGTTTTCCTGAATGCGGTAGATATAATCCTTGCCGCGGGGAGCATAATATGTATTGCGATATTTCCGGATGAACGGGCGATTGGACGGTGCGTCGGAGACCATCTCTCTCCGGAAATACACATCGGCGTATGCGCCGATCGACAGGAGTCCTTCCTTCACCTTTTCCTCAATCTGCACGCTGTCCAATCCCGCGGCGGCCCCTGCGGCATAATTGATGTATGCATTCCGGAAGATCACGTCCTCTTCCGTCATTAATTCCTTTTTCCACAATGCCGAGAGTGAATCCAGTTTCGGTTTGATATCCCTGGCATATATGAACCGCTGTGCGTTTATCCCATTGTATTGCGCGTTGAATTCCGGCAGCGGACAGACGCCGTGATCGGCGCTCAGCGCGATAACGTACCGGTCCTTACCGACAGTTGCATCAAGAAACGCAAACAGATTTCCGAGATAACCGTCGATCGTCACCAGCAGATCGAACATCTCATGGCTGTCGGGACCCTGTGCGTGGCCGACATAATCGCAATTCGACAGACTAATACAGAGAAGATCTGTCGCATCCCGTTGTCCCAGCCGTTCGTGCTTCACCGCTTCCATCGCAAAATCAACAACCAGCTTGTCACCGAACGGCGATCCGTTTATCTGATTCTTTTTCTTTCCTTCGGTAAACGCATACGGAAACGATGTTTTCTCGTTCCAACGTCCTTCGGCATCGAATGCATCAGGACCGATTTTTACATATACGGATTCCGGCAAACTCTTTGTCCATGCCGCCGGCACGTTCTTTTCGGACCAGCCGGAAGCATTAAAATCCTTTACCCACTGCGGAAGAGACTTCGTGTAGTAACCGGATGTCACCATTCCGTCCACCGTTGCATTATGCCAGAACGCATAATCCGCATTCTTTCCCGCCATCAAAATCGCCGCTCTGTCCTTGGTGGATGCGGAGATCACTTTCGATTTCGGAGAATGCTGCTTCAGCCAATCGCCGACGGCGGTGGCGATAAGGTTCTTCGGAGAACTTCCTCCTCCGATGCCGTCGACCGGCATTGCCGTGGTATCCCGAACACAATACATTTCATTTTGTGTCTCACGTTCGTACCATTCATTTCCCGCAATGCCGCTTTTCCATGGGAAACAACCCGTGCCGAGAGCCGCATGTCCCGGTCCCGTCTCGCTCGCCGCGTAGTTCAGATCCGCATTGGTATAGGTGATTCCCTGTGCGAACAACCGGTTGAATCCGCCGGTAAAATACGTATGATACCGTTCAAAATAATCCGCGCGCATCTGGTCGATAGAAACGAAAACGATCAGTTTCGGTGCGGGGGATTTGGCCTGTGCGGTGAATGATACGAGCAGAAGAGCAAAGAACAATTTTTTCATACTTATTTCCATAAAGCAAACAACGTTGACGAAATGACAGAGGCGACAAGATAATATCCGGCATACAGCGCGAACAGCATAAACGATCGTCGGTCGAAAGCGATGTGCACCGCGGCATGCGAGAATGTGATGGCAAGCCAGATGACGATGCCGGCCATCACTCCCTGCATCATCCCGACAACACCGGTCAGATCCACGACAAGATTCACGACAGTGCTGAACAATAGCAACATCACAAATGCCAGCGCAAAGGAACGGAGCGAAGCGGGACGGTACGGTGTTGACTGTTCGGCCTCGATTGCTTTTCTCCAGAACGTACCGAACAATGCCGGCGAGAACCAGAATGCAGCGAGCGAAAAGCAGATGAATGCCGAAAGAACGATGGCGCCGATATCGAGCGTGAGCGTGACGGTCATTGCTTCAGCGTCCTTTGCGCTGTTTCAAACACATTGTCGACGGTGAATCCGTAATGCATAAAGAGCGCTTCCGCCGGTGCGGATTGCCCGAACGATTTCATGCAGAGTATCTCCGAAGCATATTTATGCCAGCCAAGTTCGACTCCCGCCTCCACTGCCAGGCGTTTTGTCACGGTGGGAGGCAAGACCGATTCGCGGTATTCTTTTGTCTGACGTTCGAACAACTCCCACGACGGCATGCTGACGATCCGCGACTTCACTCCTGCGGCGATCAAGCGCTCATATGCACCGAGTGCATACTGCAATTCCGATCCCGTTCCGATGAGAATTATTTCAGGCGCAGCGGAATTTTCTCCCAGCACATACGCCCCTTTCGCCGTCATTTCCGCCGGCGCATACGTACTTCGGTCAATGTACGGAGTTTTTTGACGGGTGAGCGCCAGTGCGACCGGTCCGTTCTTTTGTTCGATAGCAATTTTCCATGCCTGCGCGGTTTCGTTCGCATCGGCGGGACGGATCAGCGTCATATTGGGAACGGCGCGGAGCGAAGCGAACTGTTCCACCGGCTGATGCGTCGGGCCGTCTTCGCCGAGTCCGATGCTGTCATGGGTAAAGACATAGATCGGGCGGATTCCCATCAGCGCCGCCAACCGGATCGGCGGCCGCATATATTCGGAAAAGATCAGGAATGTGCCGCCGTACGGAATCATTCCTTCGGTCAGCGCGATTCCGTTCATTACCGAACCCATCGCATGTTCACGCACGCCGTAGCGAATGTATCTGCCGCCGAAATTATCCGGTGCGAAGTTTTCCATTCCTTTCACCAACGTATTGTTGGAAGGGGTGAGATCCGCCGAACCGCCGATCAATGTCGGAAGATGCTGAGCAATTGCAGCGAGTACTTTACCGGAGGCTTCGCGCGTGGCGATGGTGCCGTTCTCTGCAGTAAACACGGGGAGCGCTTTTTTCCACTCAGTGCCGAAATCTCCCGATCGAATTGCGCCGAATGACCGTGCCAGATCGGGATAGTGTTTCGCGTACTGTTCGAGCAACCGGTTCCATTCGGATTCCATCCGCTTTCCCTCTTCTACCGCGGCGCGAAAGTGTTTCACAACATCGTCCGGAATGTGAAAGAATTTCGATTCATCCCAGCCGTACGCGCTTTTTGTTAGTTTCACCTCGTCATCCCCCAGCGGGGAACCGTGCGCTTCGGCGGTATCCTGTTTGTTCGGGCTGCCGAAACCAATATGCGTCTTTACTTTGATCAAGGACGGCTTGTCGGTAATCTGCTGCGCGCGGCGGATTGCCGTTTCGATCTTTTCAAGATCGTTTCCGTCGTGCACCGTCTGCACATGCCAGCCGTACGCCTCGAACCGAGCGCCGACATCTTCCGTAAACGCAAGCGACGTGCTGCCGTCGATGCTGATGGAATTATCATCGTATAAATAAATGATATTTCCCAGTTTCAAATGTCCCGCCAGCGACGCCGCTTCGGAGGCGACACCTTCCATCAGATCGCCGTCGCCGCACATGCCGTACACAAAATAATCAACGACCGGAAATTCCGGTTTGTTGTATGTTGCCGCCAGATATTTTTGGGCGATCGCAATACCGACGCCGTTGGCAAATCCCTGTCCCAGCGGTCCGGTCGTCGTCTCCACGCCCGGCGTATGTCCGTATTCGGGATGGCCCGGCGTCTTGCTCCCCAACTGCCGGAATTTTTTAAGTTCCTCCAGCGGCAGATCGTATCCCGTCAGATGCAGCAACGAATAGAGAAGCATCGAACCGTGACCCCCGGAGAGCACAAACCGGTCCCGGTTGCTCCATTTCGGATTCACCGGAGAATGTTTTAAATATTTTGTCCAGAGCACATATGCCATCGGCGCGGCTCCCATCGGCATACCGGGATGTCCCGATTTTGCCTTTTGTACGCCGTCAATGGAAAGTGTTCTGATCGTATTGATACACAACTGGGCGAGTGCGGAATTGCTCATGAGCGTATGGAATTTTTCGTTACACGAATGAAGGGAAATATTTCCGAAAAGATAGAAAAAATTGAAGGAATAAGAAAGGGACGGAACCGTGAAAAAATGAAAACGTCCCGCAGTGCGGGACGTTTATATACGGCCAAACATGTTCGTAGTGCAGACCGGCGTGCGGCGATTATTCTTTATAGATCGTTACGCCCCAATGCGTGCGATCATCCGGTGCATCGTCATTCCAATCGTTATACGCATGCGAATCGTCGGTCTGGAAATGCACTTCATACTCCCCTTTTTCCAGCAGTACGTACCGGTCGTACAGCCGGTTCTTTCGTGCCCCGCCGGCATGGGTGGTAGTGCGATAGGTCATTTCCCACACGACGTCGCCGGTCTTCGAGTTTTCGATCCACGCATAATCGGCCATGCTGTTCCCGACTCCTTCGCCGATCGCATAAACGCGCACTTTCATGGTCCGGTCGAGCGAAAACCTCTGACGGACATGCTTGTCGTCCCGCACTCTGGTCAGCTGCACCAGCACGTTCGCCGACTCGGTCTCTGTGAACGGTGCAACATTTTTCATGGAAAATTTCTCGCCGGCACCCATAACTGTAATGCCGTAAAATTCGGCGTCGAACGGTTTATCGTCGTTCCAATCGTTGTACGCATGCGAATCGTCCGTCTGATAAAATACGATATAATCCCCTTTCGGCAGCGTGATGATCTCGTCCGCCAACCGGTTCTTGGAAGCGCCGCCGGCATGCACGGTGTTTTCCCCCTTCATCTCCCACACCCGTTCGCGCGTTTTGGCGTTGATGATCCATCCGTAATCCGACAATGAACTTCTCCGCGATTCATACACGGAAGCGCCCGGAATATGTATTTTCACGCCGGGATATCCTTCGCCGATCGCATAGATGTGCAGTTTACTTTCTTCTTTGAGCGTAAATCCGGATTGCAGAAAATCGTCATCGCGCACCTTCACCAACTGAACGATGATGTTTTCCGGTGTTACGGTATAATCCGAAATGGAGAACGCCGAGCGATCGGATTCGTTCTTCGCGATAATGGTGACGCCGTAATTGAACGGATCGTACGGAGGGCTGGAATTCCAGTCTTCGCGCGAATGCGAATCATCGGTGACGTAACTCAGTTCATACACACCTTTGGCAAGACGGACATCGCCGTTGAACAACACGTTTTTCGATGCACCTCCCGCATGGTCGGTGTTGGAGGCTTTCATCTGCCACACGCGCTCTCGGGTAGAGACGTTTGTCAGCCATCCGTAATCGAAAATTTCATCCTTCCCTCGTCCTTCTCCCAGCGCATAGATTTTTACCGTCACGTCGCGGCTGACGGTGATATTCTTCTTAACGGACGCCGCATCGCCGATACCCGTTGCCGCAAAGACTACCGCGGACAGTTTCTTCGGCGCATTGAAAATCTGCACGGATCCTTCGTTCCCTTTATCGATAGAGAGACGAATACCCCAGAGTTCCTTCGCCCGTTCCATAAAACGCGACCGTATATCGGTAAAATCGTCATCGAACCATCCGAGTAATTTTTCCAGGAATTTATCGCCGTTGCGTGACGCAGGATCGCGGCGATCGATATTATTCGAATAGAAACTTAATCCGGATTTAATGGAATAGGTGTGGACAGAAAAGTAGACTTCGTATGATCCCTTTTTCAGCGAGACGGTTCCGTCAAATTTCCTCTGATCATCTTTTCCGGAGGTATTGTCGGTCGTCATTTCCCATACGACTTCCCGCGTATCGGCATCGATGATCCATCCGTAGGCAAACATGTTGTTCGACCGTGTGCGTCGCTTATCGTCATCGGACCACATGCTCGTCGAACCGCCGCCCACGGCATTGACATTCACGGACAGATCTTTTGTCAGCGTGAATCCAAGGCCTTTCACTTCTTCCAGGGTAAAATCTTTCAGCGAAATGATTGAGGGGGGAGTATTTTGCTGGGGAGGTGTCGGCGGATTGTTCGGCTCCGCCTGAGCCATTGAAAAGAACACCGCAGCAACTGCAGTGAAAATCCCGATCTTAAAGTCTTGTTTCATAGATAGTATCTCCGGTATTACTGGTTTTACGCGTAATACTCTCTACGAAAGGGCTTTGCGATTAGTTGCGCATTTCGACGATCGGGATTTTTTTGAATAAGGTGATTATGCGCTGTTTTGAGTGATTTCGTTTGATGTATTTAAAAAGTGGGTGCTCCAATGCTGTTTTAATACTTCGTATTGGCTCAACGGACCTTCGTGCAGCAGAAATTCACCATCGGGAAAGGCAGTGGAGAACGATTGATCGAATGCTACAATTGAGTAATGAGGTGTCCCGCGAACGGAGTCGTGAAAAAGAGTCATTGTTTTTTTTTCATCAACCCATACGTCCCTCGCTCCGGCCGTAACGGTGTGAGGGAGAGAAACCACGGTGTGTTTCGCCTGATTCCTGGAATGCACCAGCGCTTCGTGTACCTGCCGCGACGGCACTTTGGAAATTGAAATTTGCCTGACGGTTTGTGTTTTCATTGTGGTGCGACGGCTTTGTGCTGTTGCACTTGTTGTGTCACTTCACCAAACTCATCTTCCCGACCAGCCGATGATCGCCGACTATAAGATGATAGAAATATGTGCCGCTGGATGCAGGCATGCCGTTTTCCATCACCGCATCCCACCGCACTGTATAATTCCCTTCCGGAAATTTCCTGCGAAGCAGCTGCTTGATCATTCTCCCCTGCACATCATAGACCGCCAATTCTACCATTGAGTTTGTCGCCGATTGCGGAATGGAAAATGAAATGATCGTCGAGGCGTTGAATGGATTCGGATAATTGTGACCGAGCACCGGCGTAGCGGGAATCAACCGTCGTTCAGAATCGTCGCGCACTCCTGTGACAAGAGACGATCCTTCACCACGCGAGTTGCCCAGCGAATCGGCCAAATAGAGATTAACAAAATCCGGCCTGAACGACGGCGAAATCATATACTGTGTCTGCCATTCTTCATCGGTCAGGCGTGTGAAGTTCGTGCTGACATGTTCATAGTAGCTCATCACGGGACCGATAAACGAAATCGTCCGACCGTCGGTCACTTCTGTGGTGACGACGGCGAGATCGACCGGGCCCGTTCCCGCGTGCATAACCCAGCCGACCGGCGCACCGAAAGCATCGGTCGGACAAGTGTGGATATCCGCCACGACCATATCGTTCTTGAAGAATCCACCGTCTCCGGTATAATAGAGTTGAAAGTACCACCCGCTGTACATCGGACCGCAGATGCCGTTGAGATACAGCATCCGCTTTAGAAATCCTTTCTCCCTTTCGGTGAGTATCGTGCCGTTGAGTTCCTTTTGTGCTATTGAACGGAGCGTGTCGGCGACAGACTGCAGATTTCTCCAGTAGTCAATCACACCGTGGAAGTCGAGCGAAAGCGATTCGAATTTATACGCTGCGATCGCCGCCAGAATTTTTACCGCGGTATAGAATTCCGGGATTGGTTCGACGTAACTTTCGGGGAACGAACAGACGACACCGCCGGTGTAGGATTGCTTTGCATACAGCAGATTGTCGTGCCGCAGCTGCGCCCAGGATGCCAATTGCGTATTCATTTTTTGCTGCCACCACGCCGCCGTTGTCATGAATCGCGGCAATGCCGACCGGTCGGCGGGTGGATTGAGTGAGCGGATAGAGTTCAGCCAGCCGTTATACAACGTACTGTGCCAATAATCCGGTTCGTACGAATCCACCAGATACCGGAGCGAAGCGAGGTTCGTCGCATAATGATAGGTCGACAGTTCCTGTTCCAGCAATTGCGCCGTTGCATCGTTGCCGAGAGAAAACAGAACGTCAAACCGTGACGGCAACGCACGCCATACTTTATTCTGTTCGTATTTGATTTTATCATATACGACGTTGCCGGTGATGTACGAATCGATGATGAACCGCTGACCGAACAACAGAAATGCCGAGGCGGGACGGATATCATCCGGATTGGCCGGATCGGAGATGATGATCTGCGAAAGGATCCGTTGAAACGCGTAGGACTGCATACGCAGCGTATCCTGAAAAGCGGCAAACCGGTCCGTTTCCAGCAGCGCACTCGCACTGTCCACTCCGGTCAACGCCAGCAGCGTTTCGATGTTGGAAAGTGTAACATTGTCCGACTCGCCGACAAAGTAGCGGAGAATTTCTTCGATCTTTCCTATCGACGAATCTGCACCGGCAAGGCGAACCGCTTCGCATACCAAAACGGCGTCGATCGTCTGCCGTTGGATATTTTCGTCGATCTCCGGCGGATCGGAATTCACCGGTGCAATCAGGTACATTTCGATCCGTCCGAGCCACATCATGGCGCGAAAATATTTCTGCAATTGTTCCGTCTGGGTGTAGTGTCCCCGCACTGTAAACTGACTGAAATCGATATTTCGTTCTACCGAAGAGAAGAGCGGATAACGCCCCCATGTTTCTGCGGCAATCATTGCCAACAGTTCATCGACTTTCCCGGAGTTATCAGAAAAGTACGGCGACACAACGGCACCCAGAAGTTTTCGCGGTACTGTGATAAAGAGATCGACATCCTTTAATTTTTGATCCATGCCTGGCGAAGAGGCATACCGCGCTGCCAGTACCGGAATTTGTGCGTGTACCGCAGAAAGAATCTGTTCCAGTTTCGGTATCAGGACCTGCTCTTCGGTCTCTCTCAGCATAGCGTCGTAGGACATGTGCAGTGCGTGGAGTATGGCATCGGTGGAGATGAAAACCGGCAGATCCTTATGAAATATCTCACCGAAAGCATCACCAAAAGAATTCCGGCGCAATCGTTCCGTTACCATAAAACCGTGCGCTTCGATCAGCGAACGCTCATAATCGGTCAGCGCGTAGAGCATCGCGATGGAATCTCCGTAGACCGACGTGCTGAAGGACGTCGGCACCGATGCGGCAAACGTACCGGCGGGATGCAGCGAGCGCAACTGGTCCGCGGACATGTTCTGGTGCGTCGAAAGAAATTGTTTATATGCCGTGAGATCGAATGGTTGGCCGGGTTGAGCGATGGAGATGTTTTGAGCCGAGAGAATCAGGATCACCGGCACTATGCACTTTATGGTGAATGACATAGATGCCTCCCTGTAAACGAATTTCCGTTCACGTACAAAAGTACGGGCTTCCTCGCTTTAAGTCAATTTAAATTATCTGAGGCGGAGGGCAAAATCGTACCGGCGTATCTTATTTTATTGCGGCGGCAGGAATTACTCTGTTGCGGGAGAGATTAGATAATCTCTATTTCCTCTTCCGGTATCCATCCCACTTTTCCGTCGGCGAGGCGGATCTTGCGCCATTTATTGACGCTGTCCAGCACCTGCACTTTCAGTCCGCGGTGGATCACGAAGAGGTCGTTGCCGGACCGGTCCGGTGCGGATTTGATATTCGCCACGTCGGTCATGACAACGGCGAACTCGGTATTCGATTCGCGATAGGATTGAACGCTGTAATTGCCGATGCCGATCACCAGCAGCAGGGCGAGCACCATGCCGGTCAGCAGAGAGTAGCGGCGCTGTTCGTACGACCGTGCAAAGAGAAAGAGCGTAAACGATCCCAACGTGCCGATAAACAGGATATACATCATCACGATCATGGTATCGAGCGAAAAGATTGTCAGCATCGCATCGATCCATTGATAGATAAAGATTTCCGGTATCGGCTCCACCTTGTCGATCAGCTGCACGTTTGCCAGCGCAATATTGAACTGCAGATCGTCGTCACCGGGAATGAACCGCTTCGCCCGTTCGTAATTCAGGATCGCCTGCTGAATCTTTCCCGATTTAAAGTAGGCATTGCCGAGATTGAAATAGATCTCTCCGCTTTCATACCCGTTCCGCACGATCGATTCGTATTTGTTCGCCGCAGCGTCGAATTTTTGCTCCAGATACAGACGGTTCGCTTCGTCGAACACCGCGGTAATCTGCTCCGTTTGTGCCGCGGCGGCAGAGAAGAAAAGGACAATAAGGATTACAGCGGTCATCAGTCGTTTCATCGCACCAACTCCCGTTCCGCGGCAACGATGATATCCGACGCCATGTTGTACATTTTTTTCTTCTCTTCCGGCGTGCCGACGCCGGGAGCGAATCGGGAGAATTCGGACGCTTCAAGGCATTCCTTAATCTTCGCCGTCAGTTCTTCCGAAACATTTTTTGTCTGCAGATTCTGCGTGACGTTGTCGATCGACAATTCCGCGCGGTCGATACTGAGCTTATCCGACACATACTGCCAGAGCGCGTTGGATATCTCCGCATAAAAGGCGTCGGTATTTTCCGTGGGGAGGAGCGTTTTGGCATGCTGCAGACGTTTGGCGGCGAGTTTCATCGCCCGGCGCGAACGGAACGAGACCACGTCGGACATGGCGGCGATTTCTTTCTGGCGCCAGATGAGCAGGCCGATGAATCCGAGCAACGGTACCATGGTCATCACGGCCGCGACGGTCGGATGCACCATCTCCTCATTCATTTTCCGAATGGTTCCCGGCGTGGTTTTGATGAACCGGATATCCTCGTTCAGCAATTTTACGTCCGATTTGGAAAGGCCTCCGGCAAAGGACTGCGCTTCCGCACTCCCTTTTTCCACCATCACGTTGAATTCGTTTGTCCGGAGGGTCACATACTGTTTTCGGCCGATGTCGAAGTAGGTAAATTCGAGCGCGGGGATTTTCTTTTCACCGGGATACCGGGGAACAATGAGCCATTCGAACGTCTTGGTGCCGCTGATGACGCCGCCGGTCCGCTGAATCGATTCCGAGATCTTCGGTTCGTACTGTTCAAAATCGCTCGGAATCTTCAGCGACGGCGCTTCCAAAATCTTGACGTTGCCCGTTCCGCTGACGGTCGCTTTCAGCGTGATCGGTTCGTTGGTTTTGATCGTCCGTTTATTCAATTCCCCTTTCAGCGTAAATTTTCCGACAGCGCCGTTGAACGACTCCGGCACAGTAGTCCGCGGCAATAGAAGCACCGTAATCTTTACCGGATCGTTTTTCACCGACACATTGGCAGTCTGCGCCGTGCCGAAGAATGGATCATTGAAGAACTGATCGAAGATGTCGTTCGACCGGCGGCGCTGCGACAACTGCACCTGGCAGGTAAGTTCCATCGGATTAATTGTCAGCGTTCCGTTCTGCGTCGGGAAGAGGGCCATTTTTTTGAGAACACCGACCTGGTACTGCTTGCCGTTCACCACTTCGTTCGTCATACTCACCTGCTGCGGGACGTCGAGATCCTCTCCCCAGAATCCGGTCATTGTCGGCAGTTTGTTGATGCCGTAATTGACGATCCGCACCCGTGTGTAGATCTTATATGTTACCGTGATTTGTTCCCCCTGATAAATCCGCGAACGGTCTACTTCGGCGCGCAGAAAAAGATTGTCGCCGACTTCAACGGACTGTTCCTGCTGCTTGGCTTGCTGCTGACGCGTCTGTCCGGATGCTTTCGTCACCGTCAGTTCTACGGCGTTGGAGGAATGCCGCGCTCCGCCGACCTCGACGGACGCCGGTTCAATCGAAAATTTTCCCGCTTCACGCGGCTGCAGAATGTAACTGAACGACTGCGACGAGGAGACCGCGCCGTTGATAATCTGCATGCTGGTGGATTGGTTGGGACCGGAAAGGGTGAGGAATTTTCCGAGATCGGGCGCTCTGAAATTTTTTGCACTTGCTCCTGTGGTCGTAATAACGAACTCCAGCGTGAACCGTTCATCCGCCGCAACGGGATTTTTGCTGACGGCCGCCGTAAACGACACATCCTGCGCAAAAATCGTTCCTGCACAAAATACTATTGCATATACTGCTATTTGGAATTTGGATATTGTCATTTGGAAAATACTCTACCAGTCTTTTTCAACATTCACCCTCGCCGGAACTTTGGCGCGAACCTTTTTTTGCGTATTCTTCTCATCGTTCTTCAATGCTTCCAGAATCCGTTCGGCTTCTTTCTTCGACATCTCTTTCTGCTGCGCCATTTGCTGCTGTTGTTGCTGCTTTTGCTGTTGTTGCTGCTGCTGATCCTGCTTCTTCTGTTCGTTCTTCTCTTTCTTCTGATCCTTGTTCTGTTTCTGCTGCTGTTGCTGCTGTTGTTGTTCCTTCAAGCGGCGGTAGGCGTACGCCAGGTTATATTTCGCATCCTCGTCGTTCGGATTCAATTTTAGAGCATTCTTGTAAGCGTTGATGCTCTCCTGGTATTGATTCGCTTCAAAATACGAATTCCCCATATTATAATAGAGCTGCGACCGGAGATTCTTGTCGTCGGTTTTTCCCATCGCCTGATGGTACTGCTGAATCGCTTCGTCGAATCGTTGCTGCTTGTGGACTGCATTGCCGAGATTAAACGAACTTTCGACGCGATCCTTCTCCTTCTCCAGTGATTTGCGGTATTCCGCTTCCGCATCGGAAAATTGTTTCTTGTCGTAGAGTTCATTTCCCGCATTGACCAGCGAGCGGACAGACTGCGCCGATGCCAATGGAGCAGCAATGAGCAATACAGCCAGTAGTATGATACGATTCATTTCGCCTCCTTCACTTTCCGCAATCCGCGCAGCGGATTAAACAACGCCAGCCACCGGGTTTTCCTGTCCGACAACACCGCCTCAATCATCAGAAGCAGCAGCGCGATAGCGATAAAATATTGAAACTTATCGTCAAACTCAGTGAATTTTTTCGTTCCGAATTCCCTTTTCTCCATCGTATTGATATCACGGTAAATGGCGTCAAGTTCGTCCTGCGAATTGGTGGCACGATAGTATTTTCCGTTACCGATGGTTGCGATTTCTTCCAGCGACGGTTCGTCCAATTTCGTCAGGACGACATTGCCCGAACGGTCTTTTTTGAAATCCACCTGCTGCCCGGCCGCATTGTACGTGGGGATCGGCGCACCCTGCGGAGATCCCAGGCCGATGGCGTAAATCCGCACTCCTTTTTCCGACGCTTCTTTCGCCGTTTCGATTGCGTCCCCTGCATTATTCTCGCCGTCCGTCATAATCACCAATACTTTTGACGAGGGTTCTTCAAAATTAAACGACTTCATCGCCATCGCAACTGCCGAACCGATCGCCGTGCCGGGAACCGGTACGGATTCGACATCGACAATATCCAGCAGCAGATTCGCCGCACCGTAATCGGTGGTGAGGGGAAACTGCGTGAACGCTTCGCCGGAAAAGACGATCAGCCCGATCTTGTCTCCGCCGAGACGGTCGATCAGATTCCGGATTTCATACTTCGCTTTCTGCAGCCGGTTCGGTTTAATGTCCTCCGCGAGCATCGAGCGGGAAACATCCAATGCGATAAAGAGATCGACCCCTTCCTGTTTCACCTCTTCCATTCTCGTGCCGACCTGCGGGTTTGACAAAGCCACTGCCAGCAACGCAATTGCAAACAGAAGCAGTGTTGCTTTGATCGCTCCCTTCCGGTCGCTGTGCGATTCCGCCAGCTTTTGAAACAGTTCGGCGGAAGAGAACGATCTTCGCGCGGAATTATTTCTTGCCCGGACGTACATAAACAGAAGCAGCAACAACGGAATGACCGCCAGCAGGTATAAATATTCCGGATGTGCGAAACGAAACATATTACGGTATCTTTCTCAGCCAGGTTCTGGAAATGCCGACATCGACCAACAGCAGCATCACCGCCGCCATAACAAATGAATAGAACAATTCTGTATAGCGCCGGAACGACCGGACTTCGATACGGGTTTTTTCCAGCGCATCGATCTCACGATAGATGGCGCGGAGTTTCCGGTTGTCGGTGGCACGGAAATATTTTCCGTCGGTCATCTGTGCCACCTGCCGCAGCACTTTTTCGTCGATCTCCACCGGCACCATCTGATACCGCGTGCCGTACGGCGTCTGCACGGGATACGGAGCTTCGCCGACAGTGCCGACGCCGACCGTATAGACTCTGATACCAAACGATTGGGCGATCTGTGCGGCGGTAATCGGATCGATTTCGCCGCGATTATTCACGCCGTCTGTGAGCAGGATAATCACTTTGCTCTTCGCCTTGCTTTCGCGCAAACGGTTGATGCCGTTTGCCAGGCCCAATCCGATCGCCGTTCCGTCTTCGATCATGCCGCTCTTCAGCGGTTTTATGAGCGATTTCAGCACCTCATAGTCCACCGTCAGAGGGCATTGCGTAAAACTTTCGCCGGAGAAAATCACCAGGCCGATCCGGTCGTTCGTCCGTCCGGTAATGAATTCCTGTGCCACTCCTTTTGCCGCTTCAATCCTGTTCGGTTGAAAATCTTCCGCGAGCATACTGCCGGAAATATCGATCGCGAGAATAATATCGATCCCTTCGGAATAGACATTCTCCCCCTTGGAGGTGGTCTGCGGACGGGCCAATGAGATGATCGCCAGCGTAACGACAAGCATCCGCAGGATAAACGGCAGATGACGCAGCCGTTCTTTCAGACTCCGGCCGATCCCGGAAAACGGGGAGAGTGTGGAATAGCGCACATCGCTCTCCTTTGTCTGCAGCCGGTAATAATACCAGACTGCCATCAGCGGAACGGCGATCAGCAGCAACAGCAGTTCGGGATTCGCAAAGGTGATGTCCATTAAAAGTTCCGTCATGCCTGTACCGACTCCTGCTGCGGTTCATCCGCGGCTGCAGTTTCTACCGGCGTCGTCGATTCGACGATCGCGCGCGCAGTCGGAATAATGCGCTCATTCTCCGATGCAACCGGCTGATGTTTTGCAAACTTCACCAGATCCGCGTCGGTGAGAAAGTTCTGTACGGAATCACAGATTCCATCGTTCATCGCAGTGCGTTTCAGCTGCTCCATCACTTCACCCGTGGTCATCTCCAGCGCCAGAATGTCGTAGCGGCGTTCGAAATAGCGGCGGACAATTTCCGTCGCTTCGCTGTAAAATAGTTTCACCTCTCCCTGCTGCCACAATCCTTTTGACTCTAGTTCATCCAATTGCAGCAATGCCAGCACATGCGGAGGAATGGCGGGAATATTTTCTTCCACCGCACCGGACTTTTGATCTCTGCGTTTCTTTATGTAATAATAAATACCGTACACTGCAGCCGCGATCGCCAATACCAAAGCGATATACATCGCAATTTCTTCGGCGGACATCGGCACCGTCATTTGCGGTTTGACGTCGCGAATGGCCTGCGTAGTGTCGACGTCCACACCGTGAACAACTATCGGAATAGCATTCGACTGCGCGCTTCCTTCCGTTCCTGCGGCATCCGAATAGCGGATGACGTACGGCGGAACATCGTGCATGCCGGAATCGAATTTAGTGATAACGAAATTTTTAGTGTACGTCCGTACTCCGTTCGTTTCCGCCGCGGCGATGGAATCCTGCTGCACGATGTCGAACACGCCGATTGTATCCTTGATCAGCGGAACGGTGATGCGAAATTTATCCGGCGCCGTAATGGTGACGGAGTAGCGTATCCAATCCCCGATGCTGATCGTCTGCACATCGACCGACGCATTCACAGTCACCTGCTGGCTGCGGGAACTTGAAAGAGAGAAAAGCAAAAGCCCGGCTATGACGACAAAACGGCTCATATTCTGCTTTCTCTCATCTTAAAGAAGTCCACCAGCGGCCGGATGTACGGTTTGTGTACTTCTATATTGATGCGGTCAACTTTGGTGGAGAGAAGCGACCGGCGGAGGTATTCTTCCTGCTGCGCCCAGAAATTGGCGAACGATCGCTGCACCCGGCTGTCGCTTGTGTCGATCCACCGTTCTGCGCCTGTTTCGGCATCTTTCATCTTCATCAACCCTATTCTGGGCAATTCGCGCTCACGGGGATCGTTCATTGTCACGGCGATCACATCGTGTCTCTTGCCGACGATCCGCAATGCGTTGTCGTACTGCGTATCAATAAAGTCCGACACGACGAAAGCGATCGACCGTTTTTTGATGACCGAGTTGAGATATTCCAATGCTCCGCTGATATTGGTTCCCGAGCCCTGCGGCTCGTACGAAAGCAATTCGCGCACCAGGCGGAGGATGTGCGACTTTCCTTTCTTGGGAGCGATGAACTTCTCGACCGTGTCGGAGAAAAGGATCATTCCTACTTTATCATTGTTCCTGATAGCGGAGAACGCGAGCACCGCACAGATCTCGGTGGCGATCTCCAGTTTTGTAGCGGAGACCGTACCGAAATTTCCGGACCGGCTCATGTCTACAATCAGCATCACCGTTAATTCCCGTTCCTCTTCAAAGATCTTCACGAACGGCTTGTTGTTCCGCGCCGTCACGTTCCAGTCGATCTGCCGGATATCGTCTCCGTACTGATATTCACGCACTTCGGAGAATTCCATGCCGCGTCCTTTGAACACCGAGTGGTATTCGCCGGAGAAGACCTGGTTCACCATGCCGCGGGTTTTGATCTCGACCTGACGTACTTTTTTTAATAATTCGGCGGTTGTCATAGTTTTTGAAAAAAATATATAGTAGTTGAGTAGTTGTGTAATTTACTCATTTACTCATTGGCTCATTGGCTCATTTGCTCATCGACTCATATACTCATATACTCACATACTCTCTACGGTACTTCAATTTTATTCAATATCTCCTGTACAATTGTTTCGGAGGTGACCTCTTCCGCTTCCGCTTCGTAGGTAACGCCGATGCGGTGGCGCATCACATCCATACAGACGGCACGGACATCTTCCGGAATGACATACCCGCGGCGTTTAATGAAAGCGAATGCCTTCGAAGCGAGCGCGAGATTGATCGACGCGCGGGGAGAGGCGCCGTACTGAATAAGGTTCTCGAGATTCGGGAGTTGGGCATCTTTAGGATTTCTGGACGCGAAGACGATATCCAGAATGTATCGCTCGATCTTCTCGTCCATGTAAATCTCCTGCATCGATGCACGCGCTTTCAGTATTTCTTTTGCCGAGACGACTCCTTTGATATCGATTTTCTTTCCCGATACATTCTGACGCATAATCAGCAGTTCTTCTTCTTTGGAGGGATATCCGATTTTTACTTTCAGCATGAACCGGTCCACTTGCGCTTCGGGAAGCGGGTACGTTCCCTCCTGTTCGATGGGGTTTTGCGTTGCGAGAACGAGAAACGGTTCGTCGAGTTTAAATGTATCCTCGCCGATCGTCACCTGGCGTTCCTGCATCGATTCCAGCAGCGCGCTTTGTACTTTGGCGGGGGAACGATTGATTTCGTCCGCCAGGATAAAGTTGGCGAAGATGGGACCTTTTTTGGTCTTGAACTTCCCTTCCTTCTGATCATAGATCAGCGTGCCGACCAGGTCCGCGGGAAGCAGATCCGGCGTGAACTGGATACGCTGGAACTTTGCGTCGATAGCGTTGGCAAGGGTTTTAATGGCAAGAGTCTTGGCAAGACCGGGAACGCCTTCCAACAATATGTGTCCGTTTGCCAGCAGGCCGATGAGCAGCCGCTCGACCATCTGTTTTTGACCGACGATGACCTTATTGATCTCCATCGTGAGCAGGTCAACGAAGGCGCTCTCCTTTTGGATCTTTTCGTTGATCGCTTTGATATCGTACTCCATGGAATTCCTCCCTATTGAACGAGAAGATGCCAGACACCCCATACCGCGTTATCCGCAAGGTATCTGACATCATTTGTAATGTTTTTGAACAGAATGCAACGAAAGGTTAGACGTCTTAAAAATATAAAATGTTCCGCAGAAAAAGAAGACAGAACGGTTTATTTTTTCAGATTAAATCCGTACAATTGTACAGAATTCTATTGAATAACAAAAGGAGCGTTGATGAAACAGTTACTGGCGGTACTTGCGGTTGCGGCGGTGTTGGCCGGCTGCGGCGGAAACAAAGTGGATCCGGATAAACTGAACCATGCCAATGCATTGGTCAATACCGGTCAATACGACGAAGGAATTGCGCAACTGGAGGGGCTGTATGCAAGCTCGCCGGACGATATCGCAGTGAAACAATCGCTCATCTCGGCGCATATGAAGTATGCAAATTTTAATATGTATAACGATGAACTCGCTCCGCGGGTAAAGTATCCCCAGGCGCTGAAGCATTACCGGGCAGTGCTGAAACTGGACGAGAATCATCAGGGGGCGAAGGACGGCGCAAAACAGATCATTGAGATTTACGAGATGATGGGACGGCCGGTACCGGAAGTCTGATATAAATTTACTGTCGAATTGAAAAACCCGGGTTGTTGACTCGGGTTTTTTCATTTTATGATTTGGTGATTTTATGATTTTATGATTTGTACGCTACTTCTGCAGGAAATAAATATTTAGTTCGAAGAAACGATAATATCAGCCAAAAAATCACGAAATCACAAATCAAAATACATGTATGATAATAAAGGGTGATTTATGAACGACAGTCGTTGAGTCGTTGAAAAATGAAATCCGCGAACCGGAGGTTCGCGATACATATCCCTTTGTGTCTTTGTGTGAGATGTTTTATTTCACCTTCCCAAGTTCATCTTTCAGAAAGTCGATTTTTTTCACCGGGCTGGGATCGACGCCGTTGAGCATGGCGAGATAAAAACTGAGCCAGTCCGCAAGATACAGGAGCGAAAACATCCGTGCCAGGAGCGATTTCCCCTCGGAATAGACTTCGGTAATGCCGCCGGCGAGATCGCCGATGATCCCTTTCGTGACATCCATTCGCAATTGAATCCGTTTATAATCATCCTTGTCGCGGAGAATCACCACGTACATGTTCTTCATCAGATCCTTCAGCACTTCCCATCCGACGATCTCATTATGGTTCAGTTCCGGAAAGACATGGCCGAATGCCAGTGTCTTGGCGTTTTCTGTGATCTGTCCGCGCCATCGGGTGTTGACGGTGTCGAACTTATCCGCCGCGGAGTAGATGAGCGGAAGTTTACCGTGGAGTGTTTTCGCCAGCTGCAACGCCTTATTCCCTGCTGCGTTGTGATCGGAGTACAGTGTCGATAATTTCGTCAGCAGCGAGAGCGTTTCGCTGATTTCTTTCTTTTGATTCTTGATAAATCCGAGTTTGCTCAGAGCGATCAGAGTCGGGAAGAAGGAATATCCGAGCGCCGCGCGCGGGGGAAATCCGCCGGGAATTGTGATATACGGATGCTTGTTTTTTCTGGCGATCTTTTCCACTTCGCCGCCGCTGGTGATGCAGAAGATTTTTGCTTTCCGTTTTATCGCATCCCTGTACGCGGAGACGGTCTCTTCCGTATTGCCGGAATAGCTGGAGATGATCACCAGTGTGTTTTTGCCGACGTACTTCGGAAAATAATAATGCCGGTTGACGATCACCGGTACCGGACAGGATTCCGCAAGATAGGCGCGCAGAAGATCGCCGCCGATCGCCGAGCCGCCGAGACCGGTGATGACGATCTGCCGGATATCCTTTGTGTTCATACGTATCGTTGCCGCATTGCCGATAGCCACCGCTTCGGTTGATTGCGCCGGGAAATTGAGGATGAGGTTCTGCATCCCTTTGGGATCGTGTTGTTGTATCAGGGTGTTCATAGTGTTGTGTTATAGAATTGACTGAGTGTCATTATAAATATGGAAATCAATTGTCTGTGTTGTCTGCAGGAAGAATTACTCTATCAATAATTCCGGCACCATGGCATGCAGGTTGACGCGGAGAAAATCGCGGATATCCTCTTCGGTCTTCATCTCCAGCACCCGCTGCGCAATCTCTTCCGCCTCTTTCACGGAAACCGAGCGGATAATCTTCTTGATCTCCGGCAGCACAATGGGAGCCACGCTGAATTCATCCAAACCGAGGCCGAGCAGCAGCAGTGTCGCCGTGGGATCGCCCGCCATTTCGCCGCACATGCTCACGGGCTTATTGTGGGAGTGTCCCGCCTTGATAATGTGATGAATCGTCTTGATAACGGCGGGATGGAATTCCTGATAGAGCGCCGAAACCACTTCATTGCCGCGGTCTACGGCGATCAGGTACTGAATGAGATCGTTCGTGCCGATACTGAGAAAATCGACCTCCTGCGCTATATCGCCGGCGATCACCGCAGCGGAAGGAACTTCGATCATCACTCCCACTTTGATGTTTTCGTCGAACGGAATTTTTGCCAGCCGCAGTTCCGTCTTTGCCGTTTCGATCATCTCCTTTGCCTGGCGGATTTCCTTGATGCCGGAGACCATCGGCAGCATGATCCATGCTTCGCCGAATGCACTGGCCCGGAGAATGGCGCGGAGCTGGTTCAGAAAAACTTCCGGTTTGTCGAGCAATATCCGTATTCCGCGCCAGCCGAGGAACGGATTCTCCTCCTCCCGCGCTTCGGTGATCACCTTGTCGCCGCCGATATCCAGCGCGCGCACCACCACTTTATACGGTTTCGCTTTTTCGATGATGGTTTTGTATTCGGTGAACTGCGCCTGTTCCGTCGGATACCCGTTGGAACGCATAAAGATTCCTTCGGTCCTGTACAAGCCGATACCATGCGCCCCCTGCTGATGGATGAAACGAAACTCCTGTGAAAATTCGATATTGCCGGAGAGGCGGATTTCTTTTCCGTCGAGTGTGACGGCAGGAAGGTCGCGGATCAGTTCCAGACGTTCTTCGAACTGTTTGTGTTCGCGTTTCCGTTTGTTGTACCGCAGGACGGTTTCGCGGGACGGATTGATGATGACGGCGCCGCTGTATCCGTCGACAAGAATCCAATCTCCCGTCTGGACGACCTTGGAGATATTCTTCAATCCGACGACGGAAGGAATCTTCAGCGAGCGCGAAAGGAGTGCCGCATGGGACGTGGTTCCTCCCATATCGGTTGCATAGGCGAGTACTTCGTTTCTGCTGAAGAGGACGGTATCCGCCGGAGTGAGTATTTCGGAAACGACGACCGTCTTTTTTTCGAACCGGGAGATGAGCCGTTCCTGCTGGATGTTGCGGATCAGCCGGTTCTTCACATCCTCCACGTCGTGCGCCCGTTCGCGCATGTACTCGTCGGGAGATTTCAGCATCATCTGCTGATACCGTGAAATCTCTTTGTTCACGATCCATTCGGCGTTCTTCAGTTCCTTGTGAATCCGTTTCCGGACCGCATCGAAGAGCACAGTATCGGAGAGGATCATGATCTGCGCTTCGAAGATCTTCGCTTTTTGATCGCCGACTTTTTCCTGCGTCAGTTGCAGGACCTTTTCCAGTTCGTTCTCTGATTTTGTGAGGGCATGCGTCAGCCGGTCCAGTTCCAGGGGAACATCTTCCGCACGAATCGATTTTTCATCGATGCGGGGGATATGTTTTGTAAAGACATACGCCTTCCCGAGCACGATACCGGGAGAGGCGGCGATCCCGTAGAGAAACGTATCTGTCATTGTTGTTGTCATACTTCGTCGAATCCCCGTTCGAACAATGCGGTAACCGCGGCGGCAGCCGCTTCTTCGTCCGGACCGTCGAACCGCAGTCCCAACGATGAACCCTGTTCCGCTGCAAGCGTCATGACGCCGATGATGCTTTTACCGTTGATTTCCATGCCGTCTTTCAGAATAATGAATTCCGACTTGAACTTTGCGGCGATCTTCACCAGCGCTGCCGCAGGCCGTGTGTGCAGGCCTGCCCTGTTCTTGATGATAATTTCTTTTTCGATCATATCCAATCCGGCACCAGTCCGACGCCGGTCGCCTTCCCCTTTAAAATTGCCTGTGGAGCACCATCTCCGAATACCGGAAGAGCATGGTGCGCGCCGGCGTATCGCGCAGTTTCTGCAACTGCAGGTTCGCCTGACGGATATCGCGGTCGATCCATTGTTGCGCCGTTTCGATCACGCCGAGCCGTTCGTAGATCTTCTTGACGAGCGGAATATGCCGCTGGGTGATCCGCCGTTTCTCGATGATGGAACGGATGATCTTCCGGTCTTTTCCCGTTGCCCGTTCGTACGCCTGAATCAGCAGAAATGTTTTCTTCCCTTCCAGTATGTCGCCGCCGATCTTTTTCCCGAGTTCCCGTTCATCCGCCACGATGTCGAGCAGATCGTCCTGTATCTGAAACGCACGGCCCAAACTGGTACCAAATGCGCGGACCGCGCGCACTTCCCGATCCGTGCCACCGCCGATCAGCGCGCCGATTTCGGAGGAGACGGAAAACAACTTTCCGGTCTTCTTGGAGATCATCAACAGATAATCGTTCAGCGTAACATTGTTGAGCGTTTCAAATTCCTTGTCGTAGGATTGGCCTTCGCAGACCTGCACCACGCCGTCGGTAAAGACATCCGCTACATGAGCGATGGCGCGCGATTTTGTTTTCAGCAGTTCGCGATATGACAGCGCCACCAGTTCGTCGCCGACAAGAATCGCGGTGTTCGTGTCCCAACGGACATGAACGGTTGCCCTGCCCCGCCGGGAGGAGGCGTTGTCCATAATATCGTCGTGCACAAGAGTAAAATTGTGAAGCACTTCGATCGCCACGGCCGCATGCAGCGCCTGGTTCATCGATCCCCCCACCGCTTCGCACGACAGAAGAATCAGCAGCGGGCGGATCCGTTTTCCGCCGGCGGCGAGGACGTATTTCATGGGATCGTACAGCGAGACCGGTTCGTTCCGGCGGATGGCGGTGGTCAGTTTCTGATCGATCAGCGTGCGGTATTTCCTGTATTTTTGTTCGAATGCTTTCATCGTTGTACGTTTCTGATTCGGTGTGTTCTGTTCAATGCGTCAATGGTCGGCGTTCCGAGGAGGAACATGATTCCACGGAAGTCATGCTGCCATCGTCCGATTGCCGCGAGCAGTTCTTTCTTTCCGCCATGCATCAGCAGCCGGAGCAGCGGACGTGCGGACGCGGTCAGGTTTGCGCCGAGCGCGATTGCTTTCGCGCTCTCCATCGCGCCGGTGATTCCGCCGGAAGCGATGACGCGAAGCGCCGGAAACTGCCCGCGAAGCGCGGCCACTTCTTTTACCGCGGTTGCTGTCGGAATGCCCCAGTCCCAAAAGGGATTTTGTTGCGATGATGCTTGTATTGATTTTTTCGATTGTTGCGTTTTGTCCTGCCGGAGAATTTCCACTCCTGCCCAGCTTGTTCCCCCCGCACCGGCAACATCGATAGTGGTGACACCGGCGTTGATCAGCCGCAGCGCAACATCGGCGGAAATACCGGCGCCGATTTCCTTTACGATAATCGGTACGGGCATCTGTCGCACCAGCATTTCGATGCCCCGCAGCACGCCGCGGAAGTTCGTGTTCCCTTCCGGCTGAAGGAATTCCTGCAGCGGATTGAGATGCACCGCAAATGCATCTGCACGGATCATCTCCGCCAGTGTGATGATCGGCGAGACATCCTTCATCATCGCGATCTCCGGCGCACCGATGTTGCCGACGACCGGTATCGACGGAGCGGTTGTTCGTACGACGGAAAACGAAGCATGATACGTCGAATCTTCCATCGCCTGACGCTGGCTGCCGACACCCATCGGCAGGCCGATCTCTTCACACACTTCCGCCAGTTCGCGGTTGATCCGTTCCGCTTCCTTGTATCCACCTGTCATGCAGGAGATCATCAGCGGAAAGGAGATTTTTTTGTTCAGAAACGTTGTCGTCGTATCGACGTCGCTCAGGTCGATCTCGGGAAGCGCGTTGTGAACAAATTCCCATTGTTCAAATCCGGCGGTTTTATCAATGAAGGAGACATCCTTGTTGACCGTCAGCAGCACATGATCGCGTTTGCGGGAAGATGTTGTTCGGCGTTTCATTGAAAAAAAGTATAGAGAAATAATGAACCAGAAGCAAGATGGTGCATTTTGTCAACGATGATCGGAATGCATGCGATAGTAGACAACGGGACGCAATGCCGTCACTGCACTGACGAGTCCCTTGACCACAATCTCGCCGAAGATAATCGACGCCACCTCCATGGTGGAAAAAACTCCCGCAAAGGCGATTAGATTAAAGAGCAGACTGTCCAGCGGAATGCTGACGGCGTTGCTCTTGAGCACCCTCATACTCCAGCTTTCCCGGAGATAATATTGATAAATCTCCGTATCGGCAGTTTCCGCCAGCACGATCGCAACAAACGAGGCGAGAATGATCCTCCACTCCACCGCTCCGGCAACAGTCACGGCAAGATTGAGAACTGCGGCGACGGCGATCATGCCATAGACACCTTTTCTGCCGAGTATATTGTGGACGCGATCACGCTGTGTGAACGTAATTCCGAAGATGAATGTCGCCACGGAAACCTGTCCAAAGACCGGAAAATGGATAAACCACGTTGCGGTGTAATTGGCGGCAAGCGTTGCTGTAATATAGACAAGGGCGTTGAACATAGCGGGTTAAATTACGGAATTTTTTTGATTTTTTAGCGTTTGTTTTTTGACTATATTAGTTCCTGAAAGCAGCTCACACAAACACAAAAACAAGAACTAAAAGAATCACCACAGAGGCACTGAGGACACAGAGAGAAATGTGTGTCCCGACTCCGTCGGGACGAAAACAAAAGCAAAAACAATAACTGAAAGAATCACCACAGAGGCACTGAGGACACAGAGAGAAATGTGTGTCCCGACTCC
>CAYJMS010000001.1:162096-162683 GCA_964371615.1 uncultured Chitinophagaceae bacterium | reverse complement strand
GTCGGGACAAAAAACAAATCAGGATACACAAATAGCGAAGAAACCAAACAATACAAATAGAGTTTTCGGGAAGTAGCTCCCGCCATTAAGATAGGCGGGCAGGCAGCCCGGTTAGAGCGTAGCGCCTGCGGCGCCAAAGTCGCAGGGTCGAACAGCTAAAATGGAATTAATAAAACATAGACAATAGATGATTTAGTAACATAAATTTCGGGAAGTAGCTCAGCCCGGTTAGAGCGTGGCGCCTGCGGCGCCAAAGTCGCAGGTTCGAATGATTACATATATTATTTATAGTGAGTCTGCTGACCGGTTTTATATCGGACAATGCGAAGATCTGGACATCAGGCTTCAGCAACACAATGCCGGAAAAACCAAGTCAATCAAATATGGAATTCCATGGAAGATTGTATACACTGAAGTATGTAAAAATAGATCTGAAGCGATACAATTAGAAAGAAAAATAAAAAATAGAGGGGCTAAAAGGTTTTTGGAAAATCGTAAAAAGGATCCATTTTAGTGAGTAATTCGGTACGGCTAGAGCGTAGCGCCTGCGGCGCCAAAGTCGCAGGGTCGAACAGCTAAAATGGAAT
>CAYJMS010000001.1:0-161996 GCA_964371615.1 uncultured Chitinophagaceae bacterium | reverse complement strand
CAATAGATGATTTAGTAACATAAATTTCGGGAAGTAGCTCAGCCCGGTTAGAGCGCTTGCTTTGGGAGCAAGAAGTCGCAGGTTCGAATCCTGTCTTCCCGACATATCGCAACAAAACACATCCCCGTTTTCTCAAAGAAAACGGGGATGTGTTTTTTAAATCACTCTGATTCCGGAGTTGTTGGTCTGAATGCCCCAGATTTTATATTGTGCACGGAAGGAAAATACGCTACCTTTCTCATCCACAGAAAGACAACTACGTCGTAAAGGCACCGATATGAAAAAACCGTTAAAGATTTCAAAAGTACCGATCATCACTTCGCTGCAGGATATGATTATCCAATCCGCTCACCGGCACGGTGACAAACTTGCACTGGAGGATCTGAACGACACTCCCATACCGAAATTATCCTACCGGGCGCTGCTGAAAACAATATTGCAGTTCGGCACGGCGCTGCGGGCGCTCGGCATCAAGGAGCGGGCGCATATTGCCGTCATCGGCGAGAATCGCGTACAATGGGCGGTCAGTTATCTGACCATGGCGTGTTTCAATTACGTGGTCGTTCCGATCGACCGGAACTTAAGCAAGAACGAAGTGCTGAACGTCATCCACGAATCCGATGCGGAAGCGGTCATCTTCTCCTCGCAGTACGAACAGATCTTCATCGAATCGCATGCGTCGCTCCGGAACGTGAAACATTTTATCTCCATGGACAGCGTCTCGCAGAACGGAAAGTTCTTCTCCATGGGGGAACTGGTAAGAAACTCAAAAGGATGCGCGGTCGAAGCGCTTCCGAAAGTCGATCCGAAGGAATTGTGCGTCATCATCTTTACCTCCGGCACACTCGGCAGAGCGAAAGGCGTGATGCTGTCGCAGTACAACATCGCTTCGAATCTGACGGCGATGCTGAGCGTGTTTATGATGTATCCCGCCGACCGTTTCCTTTCCGTGCTGCCGATGCATCACACGTATGAGTGCAATTGCGGATTGCTTTGTCCGTTGTATGCCGGTTCGTCCATCCATTTTGCCCGGTCGCTCAAGACGGTGGTGGAAGACCTGCAACGGGTGAAAGCAACGATATTGCTCGGCGTGCCGCTGCTGTATGACAAGATGTTCAAACGGATCCACAAAGGAATCCAGGAAAAGAAGACCGTCGCAAAGATCCTGAATCCGCTCATTAAAATGACCGATACATTCCAATCAGTCGGTTGGAAAGGGGCGAAGAAGGCGATCTTCAAGGAACTTCACCACAAGTTCGGCGGTTCGATTCGGTACTTTATAGCCGGCGGCGCCGCACCGGATCCACTAGTGGCAAAGGGATTACGCGATCTAGGATTTAATTTCATACAAGGATACGGCTTGACGGAAACTTCCCCGATTCTCGCACTGAATTCTCCCTACAATCTTAAGGACAATGCTGCGGGAATCCCCTTGCCCGGCGTCGATATCCGGATCAACAAACCCGATGCGGACGGTATCGGAGAAGTCTTTGCAAAGGGACCGAACGTGATGCTGGGATATTACAAGAATGCGCAGGCGACAGCGGATGTGTTTGAAGATGGATGGTTCAAGACGGGTGATCTCGGATTTATCGACGACGACGGTTTTCTCCACATCAGCGGACGGAAGAAGAACGTCATCATCTCCAAATCGGGAAAGAACGTCTTCCCCGAAGAGATCGAAGATGTTTTAAATAGAAGCCCTTTTATTTTGGAATCTCTCGTGTACGGCGAAGAAGACGCTAAACTCGGCGAGGTGATAGCCGCACAGATTGTTGCGGATGCGGAAGCGTTCATCGAACTAAGCGAACGGAATCATCAGCCCCTCACCAAGGAACTGCTGCACCACATCATCTCCGACGAAGTCGCGAAGGCTAACAAGCAATTGACGGGATACAAACAGGTGAGAAAATTCGTCATTCGGGATCAGGAATTCCTGAAGACCACCACGCAGAAGATTAAGCGGTTCGCGAATCTTGCGCCGCAGCCGGTGGACGAATAAATGCTTTGCCACAAAAACACAAAATCACAAAGGTGAAAGAGAAAAACATACATAGCTCACACAAAGCCCCGCCAAAAAGATCGGCGAGCAGGCACAAAATCACAAAATATTATGTAGGTCGGATCTCCAGATCCGACTAATATTAAAAAAAGTAAAATCAACCACAAAGACAGATCACGCAAAGCCCCGCCAAAAAGATCGGCGAGCAGGCACAAAATCACAAAATATTATGTAGGTCGGATCTCCAGATCCGACTAATATTAAAAAAAGTAAAATCAACCACAAAGACAGATCACGCAAAGCCCCGCCAAAAAGATCGGCGGGCAGGTACAAAGGAATAAAAAAGAAACACCACAGAGAACGCAGAGGGCACGGAGGAAAAATTGGTGAACCTTCGGTTCGCGTTACATATCTCTTTGCGGCTTCTTGTCCGCCGCGCTTTTTGGCGGATGCGTGAGGTCCCCTTAATTCTTCCGTTCCCGGCGGCCCCCCATGCGATTGGCGCGTTCTTTCTTCAGGTCGTCAAATTTCTTTTTCTGATCCTTCGTAAGAATTTTTTCGATTTGCTTGTCGGTCTCTTCGAACAATTTCATCATTTTTTCCCGCGCCGCATCGCGGTCCCCGCTTCCCTGCATGTCGGAAAACATCGCTTCCCGTTTCTTGTCGTTCTGCTTATAGATCTCCAGCACCTGCGCCTGTTGTTTCTTGTCGAGTGAAAGCTGCTCCGTCAATTGCTTCGTCCGCTCTTCGGGAGTGCGGCGCTGCGGCTGAGCAATGAGTGTTGTGAAAACGAAAACAGCCACAAGTGCATATATCAGTGTGATTGAGTTGCGATTCATGTATTCCTCCGTTTTAGTATATGAATTTTCGTTCTTCCTTGGACACAGGAATGGGCCAATACGTTAAACAAAAAAAGCGCTTGAAGACTTTTAATCATTCAAGCGCCTTTACTCAACTGCCGATAGACTCAACGACTCATTACTTTAACAGCTGCATCTTTTTCACTTCACGCACATTCGGTGTTTGCAGCACGTAGAAGTAAATACCACTGGCAAGTCCCGTTGCGTTGAACTGAACATTGTACATCTGACCCGGTTGTGCCACGTCGTTAAAGAGCGTCGCAACTTCGCGCCCGGCAATGTCGTACACTTTCACTGTTGCGTGTTCGTTGTTCATCACCGCAAAACGGATGGTGGTGACGGGATTGAACGGGTTCGGGAAGTTCTGTGCCAGTTCATATCTCTCTGCAACATTCGCGATCATCACTTCAACAACGGATGAGTACGTGAACTGACCGTCGCGATCGATCTGTTTCAGGCGGTATTGCACTGCGCCCTGTGCTGAACCGTCGACGAATGAGTACGACCGGGGAGCGTTGCTGTTTCCAGCTCCCTCGACAAAACCTAGCTTTGTCCACGTCCCTGCAACGGAGCGTTCAACGTCAAATCCGTAGTTGTTTACTTCGGTTGCAGTGTTCCATCGCAATTCAATTTTATTTCCATTTGCGGTGGCAGAAAAAGATGTCAGTTCTACGGGAAGACCATTGGCAAGATTTTCGTCGGCACCCATGTACGGGTAGGTTACATTTCGAGTTTCACCATCAAAATCAGTTGTAAAGCCACCTAATGGCGTTCCCACAAGATTGTAATTCGGTAAAGATGCTACATCAAGATGCAAATCTGATGCCGAAACAAAAGCCACTGCAGCAGAGGACGAGTTAGCATCTTGTGAGGTTGCCTTCCAAGCAGTTAAATTTGCATAAGAAGTTCCTTGATAATTTACCAAGTTTTGATTCGAAAGAAGCAGATTGTAATTTGATGTCAATACCGAGGTTGCCGGTATGAGTCCAATTGCTGATGAACCAGAATTGCCTGAGTGATTATTTATCAAAATATTATTTTTTAAATCAATATTTACTGCACCGGTTCCGTTGGTATGATTTCCAACCGTATGGCTAGCAAATGCGGATGAAGTATTATTTAAAAGAATCGTATTGTAATATATTTTTAGATTGCCCATGTGCTGAGAGGAACGCATACCAATGCCATACGCATATCGAGTTTCATTGGCTGCTCCAACGTTTATCATATTATTGGCAATAGTAATTATGTCTGTCTCCAAGGAATTGTTACCAGCAAAAGCGATGCCGATAATATACGCGCTGGCATTTACCGTTTTTTCAAGACAATTGATCGTATTTTTTGAAATGTCCAGTGTTCCAACTTGTCCGGTAATATAAATTCCATGATTAAAAGCGTCAGTGGCTGCTGCTGTAGTGGGTAAAATATTTATGGTATTCCCAATAATTTCGCTATTTGTTAAATAAATAGTTGCAACACCCCGTGTGCCACAATAAATCTCATTACTTATTATGCTGAATTGGTTTGCTACAGCACCACCACCCCACGGCGCAACTCCATCTCGTCGTACGGGACGCAATGCTGTCCCAATCTGACAATTCTCTAGGCGAAAACCAGTTACTCCACCAAGATCATTTATTACGGCACCGTACCGAAAATTGGTTTGTCCTTCAACAGTATTTTTAATTATTAGATTTTTTAGGACGACATTATCAGCATCGGCATGATTTAATGAAAAGGGAAGATCCACTACGGGGACTAATTGCTCTGTAGAAATTGTTAAATTGCGGCTCGTTGTGCCATTATTGCTTCCATCAAAGGTAACAAATCCTTTTGTAAAGCCAATCATAAAAGGACCGTTGCCTACTGATGCACTTGATGTTACATTTAAAATTACATTTCTACCGGGAGCTGGTTTCACAATTACATTGTTCTCAGAGGACAACGCAGCGCTAAAAGTGAAGGATGTCTCTGACAATATGTCCGCATCTAATATAAAATTTACAGTCCCGCTAGCCCCATTGGCATTTAATGATGTTACCGCAGCATTTAGAGTTGCAAATCCCTGCGGATTTACGCCTTGAGGAATATAATAATCGCCACTCAAAGCTTGTCCTTTGCCTATCTGGATACAAGCAAATATTATGAATAAAGTAAATAATTTTTTCATGACGGAACCCCTCCTACATAGATTTTTTGAATAAACGAGAGCGAAGGATAAAACCTTCGCCCTCGTTAAATGAATTATTTAATCAACATCATTTTCTTTGTCTCAATAGAGTTTCCAGATTGCAGAGTATAGAAGTAAATACCGCTAGGTATACTCGACGCATCGAATGTTACTATGTTCAGTCCCTCTTGAGCAATTCCATCAAACATAATTGCAACCGTTTGGCCTATACTATTGTATACTTTCACGGTCGCTTTGGTTTGAGTTGGCATTACAAACGATATATTTGTGGTGGGATTAAACGGATTGGGATAGTTTTGCGCTAATGTGAGGTCATTTGCTGATAGTGCAATATTTGCTTCAACAATGCTGCTATACTCAAATGATCCATCCCGATCAATCTGTTTCAGTCGATATTGAGCCACACCTTGCGCGAAGCCGTCCACAAAAGCATATGAACGCGGAGTATTACTATTTCCTGCTCCCTCCACAAATCCGATTTTATTCCAGGTATTAATGGTAGCCCGTTCGATTTCAAAGCCAAAATTGTTCAATTCCGAGGCAGTATTCCATACCAGTTTAACATTTCTCCCATTTACGATTGCCGTGAAAGAAGTGAGTTCAACCGGTAACGGAGCAGCATTTGTACGTACACATGCAAAACCATTTCCCGGTGAAACAAAGAAAATATCGAATGAACCATTGCCATTATTCTTCACTGCACAATTCCCGCCATTTGCCGCATTGTTATAGGTTCCTAATGATACAGAACTGCCATACAATGTAGCGGTAGCAGTGCCTGATGTTACGTCGGCTAGATTGAGAAGGTTATCAGTTGCAGTGGATCCAAATTTTACAGTAGCAACTAACTTATTTGCTCCACTTTCAAAGTAGGCAACATCAATATTTCCCGTTGCAATAATCCCACCGGATAAAGTTGCCTGTAATGTTCCGGCACTTGAGTATTCTTTAATATTTTGTCCACTCGATTTCACGAAGAAATTTGCTGATGACGAATTGCTCACAGGATAGACGGAAGGTCCACTTCCCATTGCGACATCACTTAATGTTATCGTAGAAGCGGTCCATGATGCTCCATTGTCTGTTGTCGTGAATTTAATAACACTGGTAGACACCGCGGATGGAGCATAAATTATTGCAGAATTATCGGCAGTCGATCCTACAACTGTGATAAAATCACCCATTCTCGTTGCAAGACCGGTATACGATATTACATTTGTCGGTGTTCCCCCTTCGCTTGTCCACCTGTAGATTTTAAATGCACTCGTGGAAGCATTTGATGTCAAATTACATGCAAATATTTCACCATTTGATGAAACTTCTACGTCGTTGAGAATAAATGTCCCGCCAGAAATGACGCCAGATCCATTGTTTAACTCACCGACATCCGATCCATCGGATGGACTAACAATTTTCACCGTTGCTCCGGAGTTACGTTGAACTAAATAGATGTGATTGTTTCCGTAAGCCAAATTGCGAACATTGTTGTTACTTGCGGTAAACCACGCAGGAAGATTTGCATCTCCGCTTGTTTTTTTCCAAACGGTTGCAAACTGACTAAATGTTGGGATAGAAACGACACACAAGAAAATTATTATCATCAAACGTTTCATAGATGTACCTTCTATGGTAATTGAATGAAAATTGTGAATTGTGAGATATTATTCTTTTTTTTGGATCTGATGTGTTTAAAATCGGGATGCAAATGCCTACAATTCGTTTAGGGATCTCAAACTTTTCTTGTATGTGCTAACTTATGAGAAAGGTAATTGTGGTTTCAACAGGAAAGAAGATATATAATTGAGCCCCTTGTTATGTTGAATATCACATGTTATTATGTAATAGTCAAGGGAAAGTGCGTAGCGGTATAGTAAAAGTATTTGTTAGGGGGTTAAACAAAGTGGAAAGGCAAAAAATTGAAAATGTTGTAAATAATATGGGTATGATCATCAAATAATGAAGACTCTATAGTCTTTTGCAATTTTATATTATTTCCAGTGTGTGCTTATTACGGTTTTAAATGATTGAGTAACAATCGTCCTCGATAACGGGAACACAATATTCACCGCTATTTAATAACAGTAATTTTACATTTATTTCGCTTGCTGAAAGTACAAAAATACCTCATATTACGCATAGAAAAGCCCATTAAACAACTCACCTATTTTCAATCAATTTGAAAGGACCACCGTGATGAAAAAAGCCTTACTTGCAGTTATGGTCTTGTTTTTTGCAATCGGTGCGAATGCACAACTATTGGTAGAACAATTCAATTACACCGATCATGCAACAAATGGTCTTGCACTACAAAGTAATCTTTGGAACAAAGTGAATACCGGAGATAGCATATTGATTACAAATGGTAGTTTGTCATATCCGGGGGTAACACCTGCTGGAAACAAAGTAGCATTCGGAAGCACAGGAACTGACTACTGGAGAGCATTTACATCACAAACTACCGGAACTGTTTATTATTCTTTTCTTTTAAACGTAACTAGTTTAGGATCATTGGATGGCACTGGTGGGTATGTAACGACATTTATCCAGGATGCATCGACAACTACATTTGGATCTACTGTGTGGCTTCGGCTTGATGGATCGGGTTACAATATTGGCGTATCAAAGCGAACAACTGTCGCAAATGTTGTTTGGTCCGGAACAACAATGGACATTAACACAACTTATTTCATCGTAGTATCATACCAATTCAATTCTGGAACAACTACTGATGATGTTTCAAGTTTGTGGATAAATCCAGCCCTTGGACAAGGAAGTGCACCGGCTGCCGATTTGACCTCAACAAGCGCTGATACTGATCTGACAAGTGTTGCAAGAGTATTATTACGTCAAGATAGTGCCGCTGAAACACCAGATTTAGAAATGGATGAGATTACGATTGCGATTGATTGGCCGACCGCAACTTTACCCGTTGAACTGACATCATTCACCGCTGTTGCCAATGGCCGCGGAGTTGAACTGGCATGGAAGACGGCGTCGGAAACGAACAACTATGGATTTGAAGTGGAAAGAAGTGAAATAAATCATCGGTCCATCGGATCATTGAATCAATCAGCCGATGAATCAATGCGTCAATGGAACAAAATTGGTTTTATTGAAGGCCATGGAACTACCAACGCACCGAAGTCTTACAGTTTTGTGGATGGCTCGGCAGGCGGAACCGTTGCGTATCGCTTGAAACAGATCGACCGAGACGGATCGTTCGAGTACAGCAATCAGGTAGAGGTAACAATTGCTGCGCCCGCTGAGTTTGCATTGATGCAAAACCATCCGAATCCGTTCAATCCCGCAACATCAATTAGCTATACGTTGCCTGTTGCCGGCCAAGTATCGTTAAAGATCTATGACATGCTTGGAAAAGAGGTTGCTACTCTTGTAAATGGAATGCAGGATGCAGGTGCAAAGATTGCGAAGTTCGATGCGTCGCAATTGCCGAGCGGGATGTATTTCTATACTTTGCGAACACAAAACTTCAGTGCAACGAAAAAAATGTTGTTGGTGAAGTAGTTGAGTAATTGAGTGTTTGAGAAGGATGTAGGGCCGGTGTCTTCACCGGCCTTTTTTTTGAAGTATTTGAGTTTGTGAGTCGTTGAGTTGTTGAGAGTAATAAAACAATTATATCATTGCAAAATTACAAGATTGCAGGATTACAAGATTTTACTGTAATGATAATTGATGAATTATGAATTCATCAATATACAACAGATGACAAACAACAATTTTAGAATTCCAATTCCAAATTCCTGATTCCTAATTACTTTATATTTTTTACTTTTTCCTTTGCGGCTTTGCGTGAGATTATAAAAAAGCGCAGATGGTGTCACCCACTGCGCTGTTTATTTTTCACCTCATCCAGAAACGTTGATCCCATGGGATCAACGACGGCTTCACAAGAAACCGGATGAAGATGGCTTTAATGTACTGCGCATGCCAACCGATGTCAACACGCCGCCTTTATTTCCTCAAGAATTCCTTACTCACCCACAGCGGATGCTGCATATTCGCATCGTCCTGCTGATAGATCGCCAGCAGCTGCACCACGGGCAGATAGACCCAGACGCCGGAAACGGTGATAAAATTCTCCGCCCGCTTGATCTCCGCAAGAAAGCGCAGGTGCTGACCCGTCGTGACGATCGGCACGTCGTTGTCATAGACCTTCCGGACCGGCAGTTTGATGTCGTACTGTGCGATAACGCTGACCGGACCATTGACTCCGTTTCCCCGCAGCTGGATGTACTGCTGCACATTTTTTCCGATCGCAGGTTTCTCCACCATGTACCCGGTAAACGAGATGACGCGCGATTTCCACGCCGGTTCGTCCCGGTAGAAATACTCGTTGCAGAATTCAAACGACGCCGTGCGGATGACCTGTTCCATTGTTTTTGTGTCGTAATTCAGTTCCTGCGCGTAGTGCACGGACGGGGCGAGAAAGAAAAAAACGAATGTCAGAGCGATCGGTTTCGTCATATGAGAAAATCCTTGTTATAGACAAGATACAAAAAAACTTTTTCTGTCACCCCTTCGGGGTTGTTAGATTTGAAAAGTTGTAGATTAAAACTGCGAACCGGAGGTTCTCGATACACCAATTTGGTGATTTGGTGGTTAATAATCATAAACCGATTATATAATTGCAAAATATCAAGATTGCAAGATTACAGAATTTATGTTTAAGGATGATGTATGAAGGGTGAATTATGAATGCAAGACAGATGACAGAGGTCGGATAACAGATATCAGTATTCAGATTTCAGACAGTATAATGTTGATTACCCCGCCTAAATATGAAGCATAGCGGGCGAGCAATGACCAATGACTATTGATTGATGACCCCGCCAAAAGGTAAAGCACGGCGGGCGGGCAATTCCTAATTCCCGATTCCTAATTACTTTATTTTTTTATTTTTTCCTTTGCGTCTTTGCGTGAGATGTTTGCAATTATGCCGCGCCGATTTGCTGCATGCAGGCGTCGCAGAGCCCCGCTCCTTTCAGGTCGATATCGTCCACGGTGGTGGAGGCGTGCATAGCGCAGTCAAAATTCTTGCAATGATACAGACCGTAGGTATGTCCCAGTTCGTGCACCGATTCTTTCAGACAGCGCTCGAACATCAATACGGGATCCGGCTGCAGGCCGTACACCGCGTCATCCAGCCGGTAGGTGGACATCACCCCTGTTGTGCCGTCCAGTTGCGCCTCGCCGAAGACATAGGTCAGGATCGGAACAAAAAGATCGACCGAGACGATGCCGAGCACTTTTGTCGGCACATCGCCGTATTGCTGAATCAGAATCCTGATAAGGTCGGTGGAATTGTATTGTCCGCGCGAGAGGTCATACACTGCATTGATGACTCCATGCATCGGTTGCTCGATACTGACGTCCGTACGAAAGACAGAGGCGATCGGGGTGACCAGCGCCTGCACAATCTCGTCCGAAACCGGTTGCAGCGGCACAAGGCGGATGGGAGTGATCATTCAGTTATATAAAAAATAAATGAAGACGGAAGACAGAATACTGAAGACAGAATTCAGTAGTCAGATGCCAGATATCAGAAGACAGAATACTGAATACAGAATACAGAATACAGAAGTCAGACAACAGATATCAGATATCAGATAACAGACTTCATAGTAAAGATATTCCAATTCATCAAATCATAAAATCACAAAATGTTCTCTCTGCCCTCACCTCAGGGTTTTTTCAGTCCGTACTTTGCAATCTTATTATACAGCGTCACCCGGTCGATATCGAGGATTTCCGCGGCGCGTGTAATGTTCCAGTGCGTCATGCCGAGCACCACCTCCACATGCTGCCGCTCCACGGCGGACAGCGTATCGTCTTTCGGCCCCTCGTGTTTCGCCACGGTCTGGAACGGCAGGTCGTTCGGCCGGATGGAAGGCGGATCGGCGAGCACCATCGCCCGTTCGACAACATTTTCCAGTTCGCGCACATTGCCGGGCCAGTCGTACCGCACCAGCAGATCCATCGCCTCTGCGGCGATATCCGCCACCGCTTTGTTCATCACCATGGAATATTTTCTGACAAAGAACTGCGCCAGTTGCGGGATGTCCATCCTGCGTTCGCGCAGCGGCGGAATGGAGATGCTGAAGACATTCAACCGGTAATACAAGTCCTCGCGGAACGAACCGTCCTTGATCGCCGCCTCCAGGTTCCGGTTGGTCGCACAGATCACGCGGAAATCGCTAGAGATCGGTTCGTTGCCGCCGACGCGGGTAAATTGTTTGGTTT
Organism: uncultured Chitinophagaceae bacterium; assembly: GCA_964371615.1. Classification (GTDB taxonomy): domain Bacteria; phylum Bacteroidota; class Ignavibacteria; order UBA10030; family UBA8401; genus SpSt-333. The sequence goes on along the minus strand of CAYJMS010000001.1, from coordinate 150,682 downwards.
CGATCACCCGCAGCAGTTCCACCTGCATTTTCGGGCTGACCGTTCCGATCTCATCCAGAAAGATCGTTCCGCCGTCCGCCATTTCAAATTTCCCTTTCCGGCGGTACTGCGCGCCGGTAAATGCCCCACGTTCGTGTCCGAACAGTTCGCTTTCGAGAAGCGTTTCCGCCACGGCGCCACAGTTGACGGTGATGACGGGAAAATACCGGCGGTCGCTGTTGGCATGGATTGTCCGGGCGATCAGTTCCTTTCCCGTTCCGCTTTCACCGCGGATCATGACGGTCGTGTCGGTCTGCGCCACGGTGAGAGAGAGATCGATCACCCGTTTGATCTGCGGGCTTTCGCCGACGATCTCGTTGGCGCCGGAGATCTCGTTGATATGCTGACGCAGACGGGTGTTTTCGTCGGAGAGTTCCTTTTGCTGAATGGCGTTGGCGACCAGATGGGAGAGATGGTCGGGATCAATCGGTTTGGTGACGTAATCGAACGCGCCGTCCTTCAATGCGGTCACCGCTGTTTCGACGGATGCGAATGCGGTGGCCATGATCACCTGGGAATATTTGTCGATCTCGCGAATCCGTTTCAGCAACTCCATGCCGCTCATGCCCGGCATTTTTATATCCAGAATGACAACATCCCACGGTCCCTTGTCCATTTTCTTCAGCGCGGCATTGGCATCCTCCGCAGCATCGACTTTATATCCGTCCTGAATGAACCATTTCGTGAGCGATTCGCGGACGATCGCTTCGTCGTCAACGATTAATATGCTGTATTTCTTATTCTCTGCCATGGTGAGATTCTCCTGCGCGGCAATGATGCAGCCGTGCGGTTATGGTGTCGCTTCGATCTGTCGCGGCAATGTGATGGTAAACGTTGTTCCCTTGTTGTGTTCCGAATCGATCGTGATCTTTCCGCCGTGCCGTTCGACGATGCCGTATACGACGGCAAGGCCGAGCCCGGTCCCCTTCCCCTCTTTCTTTGTGGTGAAGAACGGCTCAAAAACATGCGGCAGGTCTTCCTCCCGGATGCCGGTTCCGTTATCGCTGATCCGTACGACAATAAACTCCGGTGTCTGGGGGAATATTTCAATCCGAAGTTCGCCCCCGTGCGGCATCGCCTCCACCGCATTGATTTCGAGCGCCAGCATCGCCTGCAGTATCTGTTCCGCGTCGCAGCGAATCGGCGGCAGGTCTCCGTTGATCTGCGTTGAGAGGCGGATGTTGTTCATCTTCAAATGATGATCGACCAGTTTCGTACTTTGTTCGACGATCGTGCGGAGATCGTTCTCCTTAAATTCCCCCACCTGCCGGCGTGAGAAGAGGAGCAGATTTTTCACGATAGTGCCGCACCGCGACGTTTCGTCGGCGATCATCTTCAGTTCGTCGGATATTTCCGCTTTTTGTTCTTCCGACAATTCCTGCTGCTGCACCCGTTTCCGGATCAGTTTTGCGTAGGTAAGGATACCTTCGAGAGGATTGTTCAACTCATGAGCAACGGTGGCGGCAAGCGTACCGAGCGAAACCATTTTTTCCACTTGAATAAGATTTGCCTGCGCGCGCCGCAGTTCTTCGGTCTTTTTCTGCACCCGTTTTTCGAGCGTCTGATTCAGTTCTTCCAGTTCAAACTGCGCCTGCTTCAGCGTACGGGTCATGTGATTAAACGATTTGGTGAGAGAGCCGAGTTCATCCTTCGTGTGCACGTCGATCGTATGATCGAGATTCCCCCGCATCACCTCTTCGGTCCCTTCTTTCAGTTTCTTCACCGGTACATTCACCGTCCGCCAGAAGAAGAGTCCCGACAGTCCGGTGATCAGTATGATGATCGACATGCCGCCGAGATAGTACGACCGTTCGAACTCTTCGATGTTCGTATCCAGTTCATTCAGCGGAATCATCACATCGAGCACGCCGAGAATCGTCTGCGACGGCTCGTGTGCGTGGCAATCGGGCGTAGAGCAGGTCTTGTCGTTCTTGATGGGCGTAATCACACCCATCACGCGGTAACCGTTTGGAGAACGGAAGTACCGGATCAGTTCGGGATTGAGCGGCGAGACGCTGGTGCTTTTGCCGGTGGTGTGACATGCCACGCATGCCTGATCCTGCAGATCAGCGGTAGTGCCGACTTCGTTTTCCTGCGTGGAAAAAGAAATTTCTCCCCGCTTATTGTAGATCCTGATCCCTTCGATCCCAGGTTCAGAACCGATAGTCTTGATAATGTTGTAAATATCCTCCCGCCGATTCAGCATCATGCTGTAATGGGTGGACCGCTTGATGATATCGCTCGTACGGATGGCAACGTTGGAAAAGTAATCGGTATAGCGTCGCGCCTGGATTTCTGCCAGGTAAAGCGTCAACGCGGTGATACCGACGACCATCATAATGAAGATGCCGGCGAGAAGACGGAAGGATAATAAGCGAGTCAGTTTCATACGCAAAGAAAGCCTTCACGCTTTCTTTTATGAGTGGAGAGGAACTGTTGAAAAGTACAGCGATTTCGCTGCAACAGCAAGGAGATTTATCGTGAATGCGGACGAAGAAGTCTGTTTAAGAGTTGAACGTATCTCTTTTCACCGATGAATTGTTCAATGGTTTCGACCCGGACGCCCCCGTCGAACATCGATGTGCCGATTTCTTTCCGTTGTTTGCTCAATGTTGTCGTCAGTATCGATTCCACCTTGTGAATATCATGGTCCAGGCGGATGCGGTATTCCTCGGCGGTGTAATACCGGACCGGCTCTTCGCTGGGAGCATTCGGCATGAGCGTAACGATCCATCCGGTGTCGTACGGATCTTTGGTGATCAGCGACGGCTTTGAGGAGAGGACGGTGTTTATATCGGACACCATGCCGGAGATCGACGAATGGATGGTGTAGGTCTGATCGTCCCGTATAAACCAGGCAAACGGCGAACTCTTTTCGATGCGTGAGGATGAGTTGACCACCACTGCCGCCATCACGGGATCGAGGAACCGCGCCAGAAATTCGTTCACACCGATCCTGCACCGGCCGTCGTCCATCCGCTGCAGCCACGAGTGGTTGGAGAAATAGAGACGGTCATCCGGCAGTTCGGTCCGATGGAGCGGTTCGGTCAATGCGTGCATTACATCGCGGAAGATTTTGTCGGATGCATCGTGCGGAGCGACATGCATCGCACCGGCATCACTTTGCACGGCCGCCCGTTCCGAGAACGGGTGATGCTGCGTGCGCATCACCCGGTCGAACGGACACGACTCGCATTCAAAGTTCTTGTCGCACAGCTTATAATTCACCAATCCGGCATCCATCCACACGCAATGGCTTTCCTTCTCCGGTATGATGTTATGTGTTCCGATTCCCATAGCGCACCATGCAGTTCAGTGTGGAACAATCAGTTACGAATGTCGGCCATTTTCGAGACCGACTCGATATCGCGCTTCCAGGCGGCGGCCGCATGGACCGTTGCCGGTTCCGCTTCGTGCACTTCGTGCGTGAAGACGGGGAAATACTTGGCGATAAAATAGAACGCGATGAATCCGATGGTGACGATCATCATCGTAATGGAGAATTCCGTCAGCGACGGCAGGTACGTCGTGCCCGACCACCCTTCCATTCCGGTGATCGCGATGTTCATCCGGTTCATGATAAATCCGGAGACAACAAACGACGCGGCGGTGAAGATACCGGTTTTGTTGTGACGGATTTTTGTCTGGATGAGCATCACAAACGGTACGATGACGCCGACAGTGATTTCCAGCCAGTACATGTACGTTTCGAACCGCGGCACAAAAAGCAACGAGAGCACTTTCCGGTCCGCCAGGTCCACAAATTTCATGGTCGCATACACGGCCAGCATCACGGCGCAGATCCGTGCGATCTCATTCAGCAGATGCATCTCCAGCCCGCGCTTGAATGCGCGGCTGCTCAGGAACGATTCGAAAATGATCATCGCGCAGCCGGCGGCAATTGCCGAAGCGTAAAAGAAGACCGGCATGTACGCCGAGTACCAGAGCGGATACATCTTGTCCGGCACGATCAGATACAGCGAACCGAGCGAGGATTGATGCAGCGTCGAGAGCAGCACGCCGAGAATGATCAGCGGAATACTGATGCGTTTGATCACTTTGATCGTTTTCGTCAGTTTAAATTTTTCCAGTATGACGGGAGAAAATTCGAGCGCCAGCACCGTGGTATAGAGCATCACGCACCACGCCACTTCGAACATCACCGAGCGGGGATTCCACATGATAATGGCATGCCATATCTGCAGCGGGCGGCCGAGATCGTACATCAGTCCGACGATGACGAGTACATAACCAAGAAACGCCGTCAGGATCGTGGGACGAATGATCGGTTCGAACCGCTTGATATTAAAGATATAGACGATGGCCGCGAGCGTGAATCCGCCGGCGGCGAGACCGACGCCGCACAGCACGTCGAATCCGATCCAGATACCCCACGGAAACTTGTCGCTCAAATTGGTGGCGGCGCCGAGACCGTGAAAGAACCGAATGTATGTTGAATAGAGTCCCGCAGTGACAATCGCCACGGCGACCACTTTCCAGAATCCAAATGTTGTGAGAAGCTTTTTCATGATTTCACCTTATTGGTTGCCGTGATTGGAATTGTCCATGTCGTGCATTTTCTGTTCGTATTCCTGCACTTCCTGACGCCGGTTCGTGATCCACCAGATGCCCAGAAGCATGACGCCGCCCACCGACACCACGCCGGGGATCTTGGACAGTGCGTTCCAGGTGAGCTGCGGCAACGGGGTTGTCTGCAGCGAGGTGTTGAATCCGAGATTCTCGAACGGCACCGAAGAGAGGAACAGAACAGACGTTCCGCCCACTTCTTTCTCTCCATAGACCTTGTGCACGTATTTGTCAGGCTCGGCATTGATCCGTTCGTACGCCGTCTTCAGCATTTCTTCGCGGTCACCGAAGATGGTTGCGCCGGTCGGGCATGCTTCGCTGCACGCGGTCGGAAGACCCTGCGCGAGACGCTCGTGGCACATGACGCATTTTTGAACGCGCGGATATGTGCTGGACCATTCATAGCGCGGCACCTGGAACGGGCATGCCTGCATGCAATAGCGGCAGCCGATGCACTTGTCCGCATCGTACACGACGGGACCTTCCGCCATCTTGGTGAAAGCGCCGACGGGACAGACCGACGCGCAGGTCGGATCGTCGCAGTGCTGGCACATTCTCCGCACATACACGCCGTCGTATTCATCCAGCGCCGTATACGCAGTCGGGGAGAGCGCTTTTTCTTCATCCTGCGGAAGATTATTCGCTTCCTTGCATGCGACCTGGCAGGCGTTGCAGCCGACGCATAACGTGAGATCGATTAAGAGAGCTTTTTTGGTAGACATGACATTCTCCGGCGTTTAGTCAATGCGAAGGAATTCGTTCTCGAACTTCCTGCATTGATCTGGGTTAAGGTTATCCATGATCCCGCCTGCCGGGAGTCCGCCGTCCTGCATAAAGGCCGGGGCCGGTGTTGCGAGGTGAGCAAAGAAATCACGCAGGCGTCCCATTTCTTCCCGCAGCCAAACGCGTGTGTCTTCGCCGAGATAGAATGCCCGCAGATCGTTGGTCCGTGACGGTTGAATGGTGTACGCCCATCCTTCGCTGAAGAGCGCTTCGCTCAGCAGTGACGGCTTGGAGGCGAGCGTCTCATTGACATTGTCAATGACGCCGTCGATCGGTGAACGGACGATCACTTCGTTTCTGCCTTCGGTAAGGCGGAGGATCGGTTCCCCTTTTTTCACCTGATCAGCATTGCTTTTCAGCATGACGATGTTCGGTGTGGAAAACATACGGGCGAGAAAATCGTCGATACCGAGTTGCACCTTCCCGGAGGGGAACAAACTGAGCCAGGTATGGGATTTTGTGAAAAAGATCCCCGCGGGTGTCCGCATCGGGATCGCTTTTTGTATTACCGGTTGAGCAACCGCGACGATTGCCTTGTTCCGGCGGACAAAATAATCGATGGTAAGAAACACCACGATGGTCGATATGAATAATAATACGGTCATTGTATGACTCCTTTCGTTTCTTGGTTTGTTACACCAATACTTATGGCAATCAACGTGCCAGAGAAACGATAACGACCGTAAATTATTTATTTCTGTAAGTTGCTATAATTATTGCGGTTGCGGGGGTGCGGATTTCAGAAAAATGCGGTTGAATTTTTATACACACAAAAAATGATGAATTATTCTACGGTATGTACGCATCGCACGGACAATTATGCCAATTTCTTTACACATTTGGCGTTTTTAAAGTGTTGAAATTTTATATAGCGAGTGTTGAATTACTCTACGGATTTTGGGGTGAAAGTCGGGAAAAACAACATAGAAAAGGAAACATATAATTTGATGATTTTGTGATTGTATGATTTGATGATTTGTACTTATAAAAACCTGTAACCCTTCCCCTAAACGGGTCACGTTGGGAGACTCACTCGCAAAAAACGAACGTTCGCACCCCACCAAAGGCGGGTCCAGGGAGAACGACTTACGGAGTATATAAAATCACAAAATCTTAAAATCTTCAAATCAAAAAATGTCCTTATGGATTCAGCTTTTTCATCAATTCATCAATTCTGATCATGTCTCCCATTTCCACCATCGAAGCATCTAATGTTTTTCCTTCGCCGTTCACTTTTTCGTGTGCGGTGAAAACCGACAGGTCACCCAGATCGACCACTCTCCCTTTCCACCATGTTCCGGTGGAATCTCTCACTTCTTCCTTGTTGATGGCGATATCGGCAATGATCGGCGGACGTCCGTCGGAAAATGCAAGCGTCGTTTTTTCGATGATGATATCATAAAGATTCTTTGTATTCATCGGAATGTTCTCGTACGGCGCCGTGCCGGTTTTTTCATACGCTTTGGTAGCGATGGAATGGAAGACGGAGAGCAATCCGACGCAGTTCAGTTTGCGGATGAACATCTTTTCCGGATCGTCTTTCCATCCGCCGGATTCGATCAAAACAACGCTCGTTCCCCATTTCTGTATGTTGTCGCCGAAGGCGCGCGGTTCGAATGAATCGTCATACTTAGCGATATGTCCCTTTACGAACTGCTCCAGCACCAGCGTCAGTTCCGATGCGACTTTCTTTGCGCGGGTCCGGACAACATTATCATTCTTTGCAACATCATATGCCGGCGCAAGCAGGGAAATCACCGCCACTCCCCCGCTATCCCCGACGGTATACCGGGGATCCTGGTCGTGCAGGTTGAAACCGATTTCGGGATTATATTTATCGCGGATGGACTTTAATATTCTCGCTTCGGGGGTTTGCAGACGGAGCGCATCGCGGTTCATGTCTATCCCCTGCGACGTGCGGCGGGTGAATCGTTCCGCGCCGTCGGGATTGAGCATGGGGATGATTAAAAGCGTCGTCTGTTTGAGTATCGCTTTTATTTCCGTTGAGTTCTTGTTCGCGGCGATGTAATTGAGCAAATCAAACAGCGCCATGGTGGCCGTCGGCTCGTCACCGTGCATCTGGGACCAGAGAAACACTTTCGTCTTGCCGGTACCGAGCGTCAGCAGATTGATCGCCCTGTTTTCCGCCGACGTTGCCACCTGTTCGATCGTCATCAGATCCCCCACAGATTGCTTGAGAGAATCGAGATGCTTCATCAATTCCGCATGTTTGAACCTGCGCGTGGAGATCTCATTGAATTTGTATGAGTCGTATGACTCAAAAAGCGTTTTGGAAAATTGCGCGTCGGCCAGTTGCGTTGTCATACCCAATACCAGAAAAAAAATGAATGTTTTCATTGAGGCTCCGTACGATAAAAATGCCTGACTTGATGATTTCAAGTCAGGCATAGTGTACTAAATTATTCTATTAAATTACAGCGGCCATTTAAAGACAAATTCCCGGGATCTTTAAGATCCCGGGAATTGTACAGTCCTGCTTACTTCAACAGCAGCATTCTCTTTACATCGCTGAACGAGCGACCGTCGTTCAACTCTGCCGTCACACGGTAGAGATACATGCCGCTGGCAACTTTCGTTCCCGCATTGTTCGACGCGTTCCACACCACTGCGTTGTATCCGGCATTGGCAGTGCCATTGAACAGTTCCGATACAACATTCCCGAGCACATCATAGATCACGACGCTGACGCGGCCGTCCGACGGGATCTGATAGCTGATCATGGTGGAGGGATTGAATGGATTCGGGTAGTTCTGATTGAGCGCGAATGTGTTCGGTATATTTCCGCTTCCGCCGACGGACGATATTGCATCGACCGAAACAGTATCATATGCGCGCACACTGTGCGTAACGGTCGCTCCCACACGGGGTGGAGCGATCATCACGATCTCTTCGTTGCCGTTCTCGAACCAGATAATATTGCCGGCATAATCCAACGCAATGTCGGCATCCTGCCGGTTGTTGCCGCCGAGCGACAACGGATTATCACTATTCTTATATATCTGTTTCAGTTCGAAAAATCCGTCGATATGCGTCAATTGATGAATGCCGAATGTCGTCGTATCTGAACCGGACGCGCGGCGGACCGCGTAGAAAATTGTGTCATCCGATGCGCTGTTGAGGTCCGTTCCCCTTTTGATTTCGAAGCAGACCGGCAGACCGAGATCGGAGACAACCTGCAGGTTCGCATCGCTGCGCTGCTTCGGCAGACCGCCGGAAATATCGTACCGTTCGATGTATCCCGGCGCTGTCAATTCACCCGTGCGAACCGTAACGAGAAGATGGCCGGCATCGTCGATGATGACATCGCGCGCATACTGGCCGAGGGAGACGACCAATTCCAGCGGGGTCATAAGCGTATCGTCGTTACCGATATTCGCCCGCCAGACAACCGTGTCTGCGGCGATATATAATTTTAAATCCGCTCCCGTACCGTGGGCATACACTCCCCGCGGCGCCGTAATGTTGCTGGTGATGATCTTCGGAACGGATGTATCGCTGTCCATTCGTGTGACAAAATTTCCGCTGTTGCTGACCTGATAGATCCTTCCCTTATAATCCAGAGCGGCTGTCCATACGGCAGCCGTACCCCAATTAAATGTTCCGCCGTTTGCCGATCCCAGCGTCTGGAGCAAAATGGGATGACCTGCTTCGGTACCTGCAAAGGATCCGTCGGGATTATATCTTAATGTTCCCTGCCGGTATCCGTCGTTGTTTCCCGGATCGGCGCAACTGGCGTACCAGTACCCGAAGTTCGGCGAACTCATATCGCTGTTCACATCCAGTCCGCGGGTATAGATTCCGCGGGAAATTGTGCCGATGCCGGCGGTCTGCTGAAGGTAGAACGACCGGTAATCGGTATTGGAATATGTCGGCCCAGTCGTTGCAATCGTTACGTAATAATTCCCACCGGGTGTTCCGCCGGTTCCATCCCACACGACGGAGTGAGGATTGCCTGACGGACCCTGATCCGTTGCATTGATCGTCGCGACGGTGCTGCCGCCGGATACGTCGATAACTTTCACTTCAACGGTCGTTGCGGTATCGTTCAAATAGTACGAGATCTTTACACCGGAGCCGTCGCTCAGAGATCCGTCAAACGGACTTCCATCGGGATTCGACACCTTTGTTCGTGATGCAAACACATCCGCCGACACGACGGAACAGCCGACAACGAGTAAAAACAACATGGTACCGTACTTCATCATGGATCCTCCTTATTGGAAAGTAAGTAATGGAAACGGTGAATAATTTCCTTAGATCGTTATACTCTTCTGTGCCATTATTTTAGCAACGAAAGCACCCGGTTGAAGACTTTCGGACAATATAGTCCGCATTTTTTATAGACGCAACATTCTATTTGGGATTTTTGCCATTTTTTCGTATTTTTATAGGTATTTTACATCCCGCAGTGTCGGGATTTTTCATCAGATGACCAGATAAGGAGTATGTAGTGGAAGTTACCATCAACACCGTGAGCGACTGCGACCGTGAAATGTCCGTGAATATGAGCCTTGAGGAGTTACAGCCCCATTTTGAAAAGGCATACCTCGATGCGGCACCAAATCTCGAAATCAAAGGATTCCGCAAGGGAAAAGTGCCGATGCCAATCATTAAGAAAATGTTCGGCGCAAGCATAGAATATCAGACCATTGAAGAGATTACCAACGACACATTCCGGAAAGAAATCGAGACAAGAAATATTAGTCCCCTCGGCACACCGACGATCGTGAATATCGATTTCAAGCCCGGAACACCGCTGTCGTTCAAGATTAAATACGAAGTGAAGCCGGAATTTGAACTGAAAGATTACCGCACCATCGCATTGGAAAAATATACGCATGCCGCCACCGACACCGAGGTGCAGAGCGAACTCGACCGCCTTCAGCAGATCAATGCAACAACGGAAGAAGCGGCAACGGTGGAGGGCGATAATTTTGTCGTCACCGCAGACATGGTTGATTTGAATGAAACGGGCGAACCGATTCCCGGTTCAAAGCGGGACGGGATGAAAATTTCTCTGCTCGAAAAACAGACCGAGAAAGAGATCAAACAGGTGTTGCAGGGAGTTGCCGTCGGCGATATGAAAGAAGCAAAGTTTGAACACAAACACGGCGATCATTCCCACAAAGTACATTTGCAGTTGACGGTAAAGAAGATCGAGCGGACAATTCTCCCGCCGTTCGACGATGCACTGGCGCAGAAAGTGAGCAACGGAAAGTTCCAGACAGCGGAAGAATTAAAGCAAAACATCAAGACCGATCTCGAAGCGTTCTGGAAAGAGCGGGGCGACCGCCGGTTTGAGAGCGACCTGCTCAACGAGATCGTGAAGCAATACGATTTTTCCGTTCCGGAATCGCTCGTGCAGAACGTGATCGATACCTACATTGACGATGCAAAGGCGCAGCAGCCGAACCGCCAGCTGCCAAAAGGATTCGACGAAAAGCGATACCGTGAATCGGCGCGCGAGACCGCCGTCTGGCAGGCAAAATGGCTGCTGATTAAGGAACGGTTTATCGCCACGGAAAAAATCGAAATTGCCGATGCGGAGATCGAAAAGATTGCCGAAGAAGAATCCGCAAAGTTGAATATCGACAAGGAACGGCTGGTGCAGTTCTATAAGAGTTCCGAGAACGCCCTCGAACGGCTGAAATACAACCGTCTTATTGATATTCTCAAGCAAAATGTGAAGATTACGGAAGTTCCGACGGATGATTACAGCAAATTCGCGGTGAATTAATAGGAATTTCCGCTGCTTGTTTTGTATTTAATCTTTCGCGCAGCGATAAACGTGTGCAATTTTTTCGCCGTTCGTGCGTCTATATCATAAGACGTCACACACCATTATAATCAAAGGACCAGCATGATCCACGTTCCGAAATTCACGACAAAACCGTACGAACTGTTCAATCAACTTGTTCCGATGGTGGTCGAGCAGACCAGCCGCGGCGAACGGGCGTACGATATCTTCTCACGACTCTTAAAAGAACGCATCGTCTTTATCGGTACCCCGATCGACGACTACATCGCCAGCCTTGCCATTGCACAGATGCTGCATCTCGAAGCGGAAGACCCGGAAAAGGATATCAGCGTTTATATCAATTCTCCCGGCGGATCCGTCACTGCGGGACTTGCAATTTATGACACTATGCAGTATATACGACCTCAGGTGGGGACGATCTGCGTCGGCATGGCCGCCAGCATGGGAGCGATACTGTTGCTGGCAGGTGAAAAAGGAAAACGACAGGCGCTGCCAAACGCACGGATCATGATTCACCAGCCATGGGGCGGCGTGCAGGGAACCGCATCGGATATCAGCATCCAGGCGGAAGAGATTCTGAAGACGAAGAAGCGACTGAACGAGATCATTGCACAGCATACCGGCAAAGGGATTCACGACGTCGAAAAAGATACGGATCGGGACAATTACATGTCTGCACAGCAGGCGATGGAATACGGCCTGATCGACAAAGTGCTGGCAAAACGTCCGGTGGAGAAAAAGGAAAAATAAAATTTCGCAGGATGCATACTCCTGCATAGAATTACGGTTACAGACAATTACTATGGGCAAGCAAAAAAACGAAGACAAGGTGAAATGTTCCTTCTGCGGGCGCCGTCCCGAAGAGGTAACCAGTATTATCGCGGGTCCTGATGTGTACATCTGCGACATGTGCATTGCCACGTCGATGGACATCATCCGCAACAACCTTTCTGCTTCCCGCACCAAACGGATCAAGAACAAAGGCCTTCTGACGCCGTCGCAGATCAAAGCGGCGCTGGACGAATATGTGATCGGTCAGGACCTGGCAAAGAGAACGCTTGCCGTAGCGGTGTACAATCATTACAAAAGAATAGAATCGCAGGATCTTTTTGTTGATCCGGATAACGTCGAAATCGAAAAAAGCAACATCATGCTGATCGGTTCGACGGGAACCGGAAAGACATTGCTGGCCCAAACACTGGCGCGGATTCTGGATGTGCCGTTCGCCATCGCCGATGCCACTACGCTGACCGAAGCGGGATACGTCGGAGACGACGTCGAAACCGTTTTGGTGAATCTGCTGCAGAATGCGGATTACAATGTGGAACGTGCCGAGCGCGGCATTGTGTATATCGACGAGGTGGACAAGATCGCTCGGAAGAGTGACAGCGCTTCGATCACTCGCGACGTTTCCGGCGAAGGGGTGCAACAGGCGCTACTGAAAATTCTGGAAGGAACCCTCGCGGGCGTTCCGCCCAAAGGGGGAAGGAAACATCCCGAACAGAGCCTGATCAACATCAATACCAAGAATATTCTCTTTATCTGCGGCGGTGCGTTCGAAGGATTGGAAAAGATCGTCGCCCGCCGGGTCAACAAAAATTCCATCGGCTTCGGCGCCGACATCAAAGGGAAAAAAGAACTCTCTTCGGATATCTACCTGCAGCAGGCGGAACCGGACGATCTGTTGAAATTCGGATTGATTCCGGAATTCATCGGCCGGCTCCCCGTTCTCACTTCGCTGCATTCGCTGGACGAAACCGCGCTGCTGAATATCCTTACCGAACCACGCAACGCCATCGTGAAGCAGTTCAAGAAGCTGTTCAAATACGAAGGGGTGGAACTTGATTTTGAAAACGCGGCACTAAAACAGATCGTTCAAAAAGCGATGGCGCGCGGCACCGGCGCCCGGGCGCTCCGTTCGGTTGTGGAGGATATTATGCGGGACATCATGTATGATCTGCCGTCCAAAACGAACGTAACAAAGTGCATCATCACCAAAGAAACGGTGGAGAAAAAGAAAGAACCGATCTTTGTGTTGGAGGAGAGAAAGTCGGCGTAGTTACTTCGCCACAAAGGCACGAAATCACGAAACTAAAATAAAAAATCCCGCAATGCGGGATTTTTTATTTTGATATCTTCTTTGCGGCTTTGCGTGAGACCTGTTTACTCATTCCCTATCACCCAGCCCGCAGCCATCACCGCGGCGGTTTCCGTCCGCAGCCGTCGTCGACCCAACGAGACTTGAATAAATGAGGCTTCTTCCGCCATCTGCACTTCGTGATCGGTAAATCCCCCTTCGGGTCCGATCAATATTAATACGGTGCGGGGCGGCTTGCGATGTTTTATCGCTTCGGAAATAAATAATACGTGATCGGTGCGTTCATACGGAATCAGTTTCAGGTCGAATCCTGTTGAATTGGCAATGACCTCGGCGAGAGACATTGGAGGATAAATTTTCGGCAGTATGCAGCGGCCGGATTGCTTCATTGCTGCAACGGCAATGTTATTCCATCGCTCCTCCTTGAGCGAGCGGGCGATGGTTCTCTCCGTCTGCACCGGAATAAATGTGCGGACGCCGAGTTCGGTCCCTTTCTCAATCAGCCAATCCATGCGTGAGGGATTCTTCAATTGCGCCACCGCAAGCGTCACATCGACATCCGCTTCGTGCATATGAAAATGTTCGAATTTCACCTGACATTCCACTGAGTCCGCAGCGATCAGGCGGATGACCGCTTCATACGCCTTCCCGGCGCCATCCACAATCCAGACCGCGTCCCCGACCTGCTTGCGAAGCACGCGGATGATATGTTTGGCTTCGTCGCCGGTAATGGCGATCTGCTGGTCGATGATTTGTTCGGAGGGGACGTAAAAGAATTCGTTCATGGGATGGAGTCGTTGAGTATATGAGTAGTTGAGTCGTTGAGTAGTTGAGTAGTTGAGTATGGGAAAAATAGTGATCAGCGAGTCAACGTTTGTCCTTTATAATGCCGCACCTAAATCTAAGATAATTTCTCCTTTAGAAAACGGCCGTCCGTATGGTATGCCGAATTCGACTCTTGCCACGGCGCTGTACGCAAGGTGGAGATGAATTCCGAGACCATATCCCGACGAGAACGTATTGAGCGCCAGAGGTTCTTTTCTATACCAGGTATTTCCGGCATCGGCAAATGCCGCAAAATACAGGGCGTACCGCACGTCGCGGAACTGCTCGAACGGCAGAAAATCGAACCGAATATACCGCGGCGAAACGATCGGATAGTGCGCTTCAATGGAGGAACCGACGATCTGCTCCCCTTCGCGTACGGTTTTAAAGTGCCCGCGTATCTGTTCAAGATATCCAAAAAAGACATGTCCGTAATTCGGTACCGAGCCGCCGCTGGCGAGGCTGCTGAACAGACGTCCCGCCAGAACAATATCGCCGGTCAACGGAAGATATCTACGCAAATCGATATTGTACCGCTGATAATCCACATCATGTTCAAACACGCCGTGCTTCGACACGCCAAGCGAAACCACGGTCCCCTCCGACGGATATTCGCGCAGGTCGCGGGTATCGTACAGATACGACGCATGAAGCGAAAAGAACTCATCCCTGCCGGAGGGAGACAGCGTCCGGCCCGCCCGGTTGTCGGTCACTTTCAGATTCAGATATTCCACCGACATGGCAACGGTAGTAAAAAGCGAGGATCGTTTTCCGACTCCGACCGATCCGCCGGATCTGATCTCATCGAAATTCGGCGCTCCGGCAAGCGACAGCAGGCTGCGGTTGCGCTGTTCAGTATAATACGCTCTGAGAGAAAAGAAAATCCTGTTCTCCATATCCACCAACGGATTGGTATATCCGACCGAGACATACGGATCGTATCCGAACGCGAAGGATCCGAACATCTGCACGTTCTCGCCCGCAACATTATTGTGAATGATTCCCGCGCCGTAATAAATTTTTGTAAAATCACGGTCCTTAATCCCGAGAACGGGGAACGGATAGAAATACCACCGTTCGTTCACACGGACGATCAGTGTCGCCAGTTCTTTGGAATCGGGAACGACGGTGATGTCCACCTTCGTAAAGAGGCGAAGACTATAGATGCGGTTGATGTCGTACTGCACACTCTGATGCGTAATGAGCGAATCTTGTTTCAACACCATCTCATGTTCGATGATGTATTGTTTCGTCAGTTCGTTGCCGATGATAATTATATTGCCGACGCGGTACGTGGAATCGGGAAAGGAAAACGACGGTATCGTAATCTCCTGTGCGAATGAGAATGAGAACAGAATGCAGATTATTATAAGGACGTTTTTCACTAAAAAAATATACAGAATTAAAATGATAAGGGCACGACCGGCGTGCCCTCGTTACATACAAAGTGATGATACCTCTACCGCATCAACGCGCGATGTTCCACCGCAATGCATCGGTCCATCACTACGACAAGACCCGCCTGTTCCGCTTTGCGGGCGGCGGCTTCGTTCACCACGCCGAACTGCATCCACACTGCTTTCGCTCCAATTGCTATCGCCTCGTCGATCACCGGCTCCACCTCATCGGGATTCCTGAAGATATCCACGATATCGATCGAGACTGGGATACTTTTTAAATCAGGATACGATTTTACGCCGTTAATCTCTTCATACTTCGGATTGACCGGAAAGACCGTGTATCCCTGCTTCGCGAGAAATCCCGCAATGGCGCCGCTGTCGCGCCACGGCTTCGGAGAAGCGCCGATAACAGCAATTGTTTTAGAGTTAGTTAATAGAGTTTTTAATTCTAAATCAGTAGTTATCATAAAAAGTTAAATCGTTAACAAGATTGCAAGATTACAAGATTACAAGATTAAAATGTTGGTTTACTGCTTCTATATCAACTTCAACAATTTTGCAATCGTGTACGTTCTATTTTATATTTTCATCCTTGTAATTTTCCATCGGGGGACAGGTGCATACCAATTGGCGGTCGCCGTAGGTATTATTGACGCGGCCGACACTCGGCCAGAATTTATGCGCAGCTACCCAGGTAACGGGATACGCCGCTTTTTCTCGCGAGTACGGATGCTTCCACTCATTGCTCATCACCGTCTGTGCGGTGTGCGGTGCATTCTTCAGCACATTGTCCTCTTTCGGCTGCGATCCCTGTTCGATCTCCATGATTTCTTTTTTAATGTGGAACAGTGCATCACAGAACCGGTCCAGTTCCGCTTTTGATTCGCTCTCAGTCGGCTCGATCATCAGCGTTCCGGCAACGGGGAACGAAACAGTCGGCGCATGGAATCCGTAATCCATTAAGCGCTTGGCGATATCTTCCACTTCAATTCCTGCCGACGATTTGAATTTCCGCATATCGACGATCATCTCGTGCGCGCAGCGGCCGTTCTTGCCAACATAAAGAATGTCGAATTCCTTCTCCAACTTGGATTTAATGTAATTGGCATTCAGAATGGCATACTTCGTCGCATTGGTCAATCCTTCCGCTCCCATCATCTTTATATAGACATACGAAATCAGCAGGATGCTTGCACTGCCCCACGGCGCCGCTGATACGGCGGTCATCGCCTGATCAGAGCCGATGGAAACAACCGAATGTCCCGGAAGGAACGGCACGAGATGCCCGGCAACACAAATTGGGCCCATTCCCGGTCCCCCGCCGCCGTGCGGAATACAAAAAGTCTTGTGCAAGTTCAAATGGCAAACATCCGCGCCGATGCGGGCGGGACTGGTCAATCCGACTTGTGCATTCATATTGGCGCCGTCCATGTACACCTGTCCGCCGTTCTTGTGGATGACGGAACACATCTCCTGGATGCTTTCTTCAAACACGCCGTGCGTTGAAGGATATGTCACCATCAAACATGCCAGATTGGTGCGATGCTGTTCCGCTTTCGATTTCAGATCCGCAACATCGATGTTGCCGTGATCGTCGCATTTCACGACGACCACCTGCATTCCGGCCATAACGGCGCTGGCGGGATTTGTTCCGTGCGCCGATGAAGGAATGAGAGCGATATTCCGGTGCGTCTCTCCTTTGCTCTTAAAATACTCTCGGATCACCATCAAACCCGCATATTCTCCCTGTGCTCCGGCGTTCGGCTGCAGACTGACTCCGGCAAAGCCGGTGATCTCTCTGAGATCGTTCGACAATTCCTCAAAGATCTGTTTATAGCCGAGCGCCTGCTCCTGCGGCACAAAAGGATGCAGCGCGCCGAATTCGGGAATCGTCACCGGCATCATCTCCGTTGTCGCGTTCAGTTTCATGGTGCAGGATCCAAGAGGAATCATTGAAAAATTCAGCGAGAGATCTTTTATTTCCAGCGAATGAAGATACCGGAGCATCTCATGTTCGGAGTGATAGACATTGAAGACGGGATGAAGCATATAATCACTGGTACGGACAAACTTTGCATCCCACGCCAGCTGCACGTTTTTAGTCAGTTCCGCAATGGAAGTGACCTTGCTCTTGGCGGAGCCGAAGATCGCCAGGATTGTCTCAACATCCTTGACCGTGGTTGTTTCATCCACGGAGATGCCGATTGTCTGTTCGTCGATGATGCGGAAATTCATCTGCGCCGCAATGCTGCGCTGACGAATCGTTTCCAGTGCAGTGCCGACATTCACCGTCAGCGTATCGAAAAAGACTTCGTTCGTCTGCTGATACTCCAATTTTTTAAATCCCTTGTCCAGCACCGCCGCAAGCCCGTGCACGCGCAAAGCGATTTTTTTCAATCCCGCAGGACCGTGATAGACGCCGTACATTCCCGCCATAATCGCCAGCAGCACCTGAGCCGTGCAAATATTGCTTGTCGCTTTTTCGCGACGGATATGCTGCTCGCGTGTTTGCAACGCCATGCGATACGCTTTGTTTCCGTGCGCATCGACCGACACACCGATAATGCGTCCCGGCATGGAGCGCTTGAACTCATCTTTTGTTGCCATGAATGCCGCATGCGGACCGCCGTATCCCATCGGCACACCAAACCGCTGTGCGCTTCCGACCACCGCATCCGCACCGAATTCGCCGGGCGGAGTAAGAATAGTGAGCGCGAGTAGATCTGCGGCGACGATCAAGTATGAACCGTTCTCCTTCGCTTTCCGGCTGAAGTCCGAATAATCATAGACAGAGCCTTTTCCGGCGGGATATTGCACCAGCGCACCGAATATCTTTTGCGTGAATTTCATCTTCCGGTGATCGCCTATCACTAGTTCGATTCCGAGAGGAACGGAACGTGTTTTCAGGACATCGATCGTCTGCGGAAAGCATTCTTCCGACACAAAGAATTGATTGCCGTGTTTTCCACCGTCGACATTGTGCATCATTGCCATCGCCTCCGCGGCGGCAGTCGCTTCGTCCAACAGCGATGCGTTGGCAATCTGCATTCCCGTCAGGTCGATCACCATCGTCTGGAAATTCAACAGCGCCTCGAGCCTCCCCTGTGCGATCTCCGCCTGATACGGCGTGTATTGCGTGTACCATCCCGGATTCTCAAATATATTGCGCAGGATGACCGGCGGTGTAATGGTGCCGTAATATCCCATACCGATATACGATTTGAACGGTTTGTTCTTCAGCGCAACGGTGCGGATATGGTTCATCGTTTCATTTTCTGTCATCGGCTTGTCGAGCTTCATCGGCGATTCCAGCCGGATCTGTTCCGGCACGGTCTGGTCGATGAGTTGATCGAGCGATTCGACGCCGATCGCTGCAAGCATGGCGGTGGTTTCGTCCTTACCCGAACCGATGTGGCGGGGCTCAAATATGTCTGATGGGAGGAGGGAGATGTTCATGATTAAAAATTATAATTTTATGATTTTGTGATTTTATGATTGATAGGCGCAGGAGAAAAACTAAATGCTATCTCAAAAATACCAATATAATGTCATGCCGAGCGCCTGCCACCCTTCGACTCATGCCGTCAAAATACGCCGGCATTCGCTCAGGGTGAACATCGCACGGTGGGCAGGCAGTCGAGGCATGTTTTATACGATATTGTCACCCCACGTCTCCGCCTGCCCCTTTGGGGCTCGGGGTGACAATTTTACACAAAGACTATTTATAGGTTCGCTTCAAATTATTTTACGATCTCGTGTAATTTTTGCACTGCAATTTCCGCAGCGGATTGTTCCGCTTCCTTTTTGTTCTTCCCTTTTCCTTCGCCCAGCATTTCATCCCCAACAATCACCTGCACGGTAAATGTGCGGTCGTGATCGGGACCTTCTTCCTTGATGGTGTGGTATTTGGGAATCCCTTTTCCTTTTGCCTGGGACATTTCCAGCAGTTCACTTTTAAAGTTCTGATCGCCGGATTTCAGCATTCCTTTGGCGACGGCGGTACGAAGGCCTTCCAGAATAAATCTCCGTGCCGCGTTTAATCCACCATCAAGATACAATGCTGCGATGATCGCTTCATATGCATCGGAAAGAATCGTATCGAAACCCTTGTCCACCACGCCGATTGAATTGGTGTGGGAGATGAGGAACTGACGGAGATTGATCTCTTTTGCAAAGAATGCGAGCGCTTTTCGGTTCACCAGCCGTGATCTCAGGACGGTCAACTCTCCCTCCCCTTTATCGGGATGGGCTTCATACAAATATTCCGCCACCACAATGCTCAACACGGCATCACCGAGAAATTCCATTCGCTCGTTCGATTCAAGATCCTCAATGGGAGAAACGGGAATGAACGACCGGTGGATCAGTGCACGGACAAAGATATCTTTTGACCGAATGCGATATCGTAGAACGGATTCCAGTTTGTTCCAATCGATGCGGGGATAGAGAGAAGAGAGCTGCTGCGGGGCGCGCTCAAAAAATCGATAGAAAAACGAACGGATCGGTTGAAATGCCACAGAAAGTCGTGTTAGATTTTTGCCTGTTATTTGTGTCTAATATAATAAGAATTGAAGAAATTTGCCTGTTGAAGTTTCTTTTTATGTGGTTTCATAATAAGAAAAACAAAAAATGTTACTGGTACCTTAAAGGCGATAATCACTTATGGTTGAAACGAATGTTTTATTTGCAGAAATCTTACATTTTCTTGTGATTCAATTAATAATATTGCTCACATCACGAATAATCGGTACGTCGCATACGCAATAACGATGATGAACGCCAATTTCCATAACATGCTTTTAGCGTTCCTGCTGCTGATCTCGTCATACATCTGACGCACATGCGGGTGTTCCAGAAGCGCCTGTTCGACCGCCTCTTTTGCATCCTTCAATCCCAATCCCGTTTCGGCGCGAAGCACCTTGATTGCTTCGATCTTTTTCGCCTGCATCAACTCTGCCAATACCGATTGAGATATCGGAACCGCCTTTTTTGGCGACTGCGCCGGATTCTCATTTCCCGATGCTGCTCTTTCCAGGAATTCTTTTGCTTCCGTCAGGCTCATGCCGGATTCTTCGCGAAGAAGCTTTGTCGCCCCCATCGTATTCCCTTCGCGCAACAGTGCGGATACGGCGTCGGACAGCGGAGATGAATTTTCCATTTTCTTTTTATATTAGTATAAAGATTGCTTCGTCTGCCTTCGGCAGACTCGCAATGACATTCTCTTTAGAGACGATTATTATTATTGTAAAGCAAAATCGACCGCTGCCGCCGCGTGAATCAGCGTGGTATCGAACGCCGGCATGGGGCATTCCGACGGTGAAATGAGCATCGGAATCTCCGTGCATGCAAGCACCACACCGGCATTTCCCTTTGATTTCATTTCTTCCATTATGCCGACAAACTTTTTCTTTGTTTCGGCGGTGAAAATCCCCTTCCCCAATTCTCCAAAAATCGATTCGTGTATGAATTCCCTCTCCGCGTCGCCGGGAATCTGAGCGCTGATGCCGTAGTGTAATAAGCGGTTCTTAAAAAAATCCTTTTCCATTGTGAACTTCGTTCCGAGCAGCGCCACTTTCGTAATATTCTGTTTTACGATCTCCTTCGCAGTCACATCGGCGATGTGAATAAGCGGAATGCCGATCCGACCCTGCACTGAATCGGCGGATACGTGCATCGTATTGGCGCAGAGCAGAATACACGCCGCTCCGGCAAGTTCCAGCCGGTGCGCTGCGTCGGAGAGTATCTCCCCGAAATCGTCCCATCGTCCTGCGTCGGCCAATTGCTTCATCTCCTCAAAGTTGACGGAGTACAAAATAATCTTCGCGGAATTGAGCCTCCCTAGCCGTTCGTTTGTCATTGTATTGATATAGCGGTAATAATCGATCGTCGAAACCCAGCTGGTCCCGCCGATCATACCAATGGTTTTCATGGCAGGTATTCGGATGTTGTTGATGCGGTTATTCTACAATTAAGAAAGGTTAAATGCAATCGGAGAAATAATAAAGGAAGGATGAATTATGAGGGATGAGTTATGAATGCAAGGCAGATGTCAGAGATCAGATAACAGATATCAGGCAGTATATTGTTGATTACCAGTGACCAATTACCAATGACGAATGACAAATTCCTAATTCCAGATTCCCAATTACCTTTTCAATTTTGGTGATTTGGTGTCTTGGTGGTGTAAAAAAAAGGACGGATTTGCATCCGTCCCTACATAAAATTGCCGAATTTATAAATTTTGAAATTGTGAAATTGAAAAACATATTTCAAAATCCGCGAACCGAAGGTTCGCAATATAATTTGGTGACTTTGTGAATTGGTGGTTAATTTTGTTTTTGGACGGTCTTGCGACCGTCCCAACATTTCGTGATTTCGTGATTTGGTGGTAGATTTTGTTTTTATGAGGAAAACTTCTTGAATGCAAGAGTAGCATTATGGCCGCCGAAGCCGAATGCGTTGCAGATTGCCGCATTGACGGTCTTTTTTACTGATGTGTTCGGCACGTAATTCAAATCGCACTCGGGATCGGGTGTTTCGTAGTTGATCGTCGGATGAACCTCGTCATTAACGACTGAAAGGATCGTGGCAATGGCGCCGACGACTCCCGCTGCGCCGAGCAGGTGACCGATCATCGACTTGGTGGAATTGACCGCAAGATTTGCATCGTGATCTCCAAAGACAGCCTTAATCGCCGCGGTTTCATATTTGTCATTATAATAGGTGGATGTACCGTGCGCGTTGATGTAATCGATCTCCGTCGGTTTGAGGCCGGCATCGTTCAACGCCATGCGCATGGAGCGCTGTGCTCCTTCGCCGTTCGGCGCCGGTTCGGTAATATGATGTGCATCGCCGGTGAATCCCATGCCCGCCAGTTCGGCATAGATCTTAGCACCGCGTGCTTTTGCATGTTCCAGTTCTTCCAAAATGAGGATTCCGCCCCCTTCGCCCATGACGAATCCGTCACGGTTTTTTTCAAACGGGCGGCTCGCTTTTTCCGGAGCGTCGTTGCGGGTGGATAATGCTTTGAGTTGGTTGAAACCGCCGATTCCCATCTCGCAAATGCCCGCTTCCGAACCGCCGCACACCATGACGTCGACCGTTCCGCGCTGGATGAGCATCAACGAATCGCCGATTGCGTGGGATGCCGTGGCACAAGCGGAGACCGTCGCATAGTTCGGACCTTTCAATCCGTATTTAATCGAGATCCGGCCGGCGGCGATATCCGGAATCATCATCGGTATAAAGAACGGGCTGATCCTGTCCGGGCCTTTCCGTTCGAACATGTTTCCCACCTGTGTCTGAAAAGTCTTGAATCCGCCGATACCGGAGCCGAAAACGACGCCGACCCGTTCTCTGTCGGTCTTATCAAAATCGATCTGCGAGTCCTTTACTGCCTGATCCGCTGCAGCGAGGGCGTATTGCGTAAATGCGTCGACCCGCTGGGCGAGTTTCCGGTCCATATAGTTCAACGGATCGAATCCTTTCAACTCTCCCGCAAATTTCGTCTCGTAATTGGTCGTATCGAAATGAGTAATATTCGCAACGCCGCTTTTGCCGGCCAGCGCATTCTTCCAAAACTCGTCCACCGTCAATCCGATCGGCGTCACCGCTCCCATACCGGTAACGACCACGCGACGTGGTTTTCCGTTATATGCCATGATCTTTCCTGTTCATCCTTAAAAATAGAAACAAAAAACCACATCGTCACAACATGCGTGAAGCCGGACAGTGTCCGGCATTCAAAACGTCACTTCGTCCGGAATCCGGGCCGAAGATAACACTCTTTTCACCGCAGTGACGGTGTGGCTTATGACTCTTTTACCCTTTTTTGGAGGTGATGTAGCTGATTGCGTCACCGACGGTGCCGATCTTCTCGGCATCTTCGTCCGGAATGCTCATTCCGAAAGTTTTTTCGAATTCCATCACCAATTCAACGGTATCGAGGGAATCTGCGCCGAGATCGTTGGTGAACGATGCGGTTTCGGTAACCTGTGCTGCATCAACGCCAAGCTTGTTGACGATGATCTCTTTCACTTTTGCTGCTACATCTGACATGGTGTTTCTCCTATTAAGTTTAACTTTGTAATGGTTTTAATTTTCAATCATTAAATCAAAAAATCAGAAAATCTCAAAATGTCTTACATCACCAATCCCCCGTCAACGCACAGGGTCTGTCCGGTAATGTATCCGGCATCTTCTGAAGCGAGAAAACATACCACTTTCGCCACTTCCTCCGGTTTTGCCATTCGCTTCATTGGAATGATGCCCAAGATACCTTCTTTTTGCTTCTCATTCAACTTTTCTGTCATCTCCGTTTCGATAAAACCGGGGGCTATGGCATTGATTTGAATATTGCGTGAAGCGAGTTCTTTTGCTATGGATTTGGTAAATCCGACCACACCGGCTTTAGATGCCACGTAATTGGACTGTCCGGCACTGCCGACAAGCCCGACAACCGATGAAATATTGATAATTTTGCCCGCTTGCTGTCCCATCATCTGGCGGCAGGCTGCTTTGGTGAAATTGAAAACACTTTTCAGATTTGTGTCGATCACGTCATCCCAGTCCTGCTCGCTCATGCGCATCAGGAGCCCGTCTTTGGTCACACCGGCGTTGTTCACCAAAATATCCAAACGGCCGAAGTCCTTAATGACCGCCTGTACTACGTCGTTTGACTGTGCGGTGTTTGCGGCATCGGATTGAAACGCGACGGCTTTCCCACCCTTTGACTGTATCTCAGCGACAAGCGTATCTGCCTCTTCTTTTCTGCTCCGATAGGTAAATGCCACCGTTGCACCCGACTCCACCAGTTGCAAAACGATCGAGCGACCGATTCCGCGTGAACCGCCGGTGACGAGGGCGATTTTACCGTTTAGATTATAGTGTGACATAGGATTGTCCGTTTAAAAATGGAACTGGTAATTAGGAATTAGTAATTCGTCATTGGTAATTGGTCATTAGGTTTCAGAGTTTTTTATGTAATTATCTCTCTGTCTTACCAGTTCTTGATATCCCTCTTTCCCCAGTACGTATTCCAGTTCCGATTTGCAGGAATCGATCAGCATCGTATCCGTATCACCGACCACCGAACAGCATGTCGCTTCTCCCTGCTGGTAATCGTCGAATGTCAGCACGCCGTCTTCCACGCACACGGGAAACGCGACGCAGAAAAACGGTTTGATCTTCCAGGGATCGTTATATTTCTCCGCGCTGACCAATTGCACGCTGCAGCGTCCGTCTTTGCGGAGAAACGTGCATTTGTCGTTGTGCACTTCCGTTCCGACCGAATATCCGGAGGGAAAATCGAGATCCTCTTCATAGCGGTCTTCGAACCAAACCGATTCGTTCTTCACCTGCGTTTCATCCATTTGCCGCTTGACTTCTTCCTTATGCTGCAGTATCACGTCCCTCTCCACCGGATCGACGAAGACGCCGGAGGAACAGCAGGTGGTCTCACATTTGTACGGACCGCAGCCGCGGGCAAATCCTTTTTCAAAAAGGATCGGATCGATCGTATATTTTCCGATTTTTATTTCCGACATAGTATCCGCAGCAGTAAAAAAATGATCTTAAATTTTAATCTCCGCCGCTTTGTCGTAGCCGGCAATCTCGACAGATGATGCGGTCCTCTTCACTAATCCCTGCAGCACCTTGCCCGGTCCCATCTCAACGAATCGCGTTGCGCCGTCGGCCGCCATATTGACGACAGATTCTTCCCACCGCACGGGGCTGGTCACTTGTTCAAATAAATATTTTCTGATCTCTTCCGCCGTCAGAACCGGGCGGGCGGTGACATTGGCATAGACTGGAATCGCCGCATCGTTGATTGTCGTGCTCTCCAATGCCGTCTTCAGCGTCTCTTTTGCCGACTGCATCAACGGAGAGTGAAACGCACCGCTGACAACAAGCTCTTTCACCAATTTTGCTCCGCGTTCCTTAGCCAGTTCCATCGCTTTTCGTACGCCGGAAATACTGCCTGAAATTACAATTTGGCCGGGAGAATTGAAATTTGCCGGCTGCACAATTCCCGCCTCTGCCGCATCCGAACAAATCTTGCTTACAGCCGACGGATCAAGTCCGACGACCGCCGCCATTGTTCCGGGATTTTCTTCGCCCGCTTTCTGCATTGCTTCACCGCGCAGGCGGACGAGTTTGACCGCTTCCGAAAAGGAAATTGCGCCGGCGGCAACCAATGCAGAGTATTCTCCCAGCGAATGACCAGCCGTCATCGCAGCGTCAGCCGGCTTCAACAGATTCCACACTACGACACTGTGCACAAAAATTGCCGGCTGGGTATTCATTGTTTGTTTTAATTCTTCTTCGGGACCGTTAAAGAGAATGCGTGACAGCGGAAAACCGAGAGCGGTATCCGCTTCGTCGAACAATGCCTTTGCCGCGGGAAATTGATCGTAGAGATCTTTTCCCATACCGACATATTGTGAACCCTGGCCCGGAAAGATGTATGCTGTTTTCATGTTGTTTTTACCGCAAAGGCGCTAAGGCGCAAAGATAATTTATAGATGCACAATGTAACATCAGAACGATTCATCGATTCCACTTCGCGACTCTGCGGTGGATCAATAAGCCCATTTCACGAGCACTGCGCCCCAGGTATATCCCGCGCCGAAACTTGCGAAGACAAGGTTCTGGCCCTTCTTCACTTTGCCCGCGTGCCACCATTCGGAGAGGCAGAGCGGAATTGTTGCGGCGGTGGTGTTGCCGTACTTGTCGATGTTGATCATTACTTTCGATTTATCCAATCCCATCCTGTTGGCGGTTGCATCGATGATGCGCAGGTTTGCCTGATGCGGCACGAGCCAATCGACATCTGCGCCGGTAAGATTGTTGCGGCGCATGATCTCTTCGGAGACATCCGCCATGCCCACCACGGCGACTTTGAAGACCGCTTTCCCGTCCTGATAAATATAATGCATCTTGTTGGCAAGCGTTTCCTGCGAGGGGGGATTCAAACTGCCTCCCCCTTTCATATACAGATACTCTCCGCCGCTGCCGTCGGAATATAATTTATGATCGATCACACCGAGCGAAGGATCATCGGAAGGTTCCAGCAGCACCGCCGCTCCCGCATCGCCGAACAGAATACAGGTGTTCCGGTCGGAGTAATCGAGAATGGAACTCATCTTATCCGCTCCGACCACAACCACTTTTTTATACCGGCCGGTTTCGATCAGTTGCGAACCGAGGGAGATTGCGTAGACGAATCCGGAACATGCCGCCGAAACGTCGAATCCCCACGCATTCTTGGCGCCGATCTTTTCCTGCAGCACGCAGGCGGTGGCGGGGAAAAACATATCCGGCGTAACGGTGGCAAAGATGATGACATCGATCTCTTCGGCGGTCATACCGCGATTTTTCATCAGCATCTGCACGGCGGGAACCGCAAGATCGGACGTCGCACCGTTTTCAAGAATGCGCCGCTCGGTAATCCCGGTCCGCGTGCGGATCCATTCATCGTTTGTATCGACCATTTTTTCCAGATCGTGATTGGTCATCACCTTAACGGGAACATAGTGACCGACGGAGGTGATTGCTGCTCGTATTGTTTGCGACATAGTACTCTCTTTTCGGACAATCGGAATCGATTGCTCCTGCAAATATATTTATTGTTGCTGTAGTTTTTCCTGGATGTGCTGATTAATCTTAAACTGCACCGTTTCTTCGGCGCGAAAGAGCATGTTTTTCACCGCTTTGGATGGGGAGCTGCCGTGGCCGATAATGGTGACGCCGTTGACTCCGAGCAGGGGAATGCCGCCGAACTCGGTGTAATCCATATCGCGGAAAATTTCCTTAAGCGAGCCGCGCAGAATGCCGATCATCAGTTTATTCATGAGGCTTTTGACGGCGAATTTCTTGAATTGGAATTTCAAATATCCCGGGATGCTTTCGGCAAATTTCAGCAGTACGTTTCCGACGAAACCGTCGCAGACAACGACGTCAACATTTCCCTTCAGAATATCCCGCCCTTCGATGTTGCCGGCAAAATTGAATTTTCCCTTCCTCTCAGTGATATACTTGTGCGTCTCTTTCGCCAGTTCGTTCCCCTTCGATTCCTCTTCGCCGATATTGAGCAGACCGACGCGCGGATTCTTTTTGTGCAACATATATTCCGAATAGATGCTTCCCATCACGCCGAATTCAAAGAGAAACTGAGGACGGCAATCCGACACGGCACCCGCATCGACAATCAGCGTCGGCCCTTGCTCGCTCGGGAAAATCGCCGCAACGGCAGGACGGCTGACGCCGGGGATTCTTCCCAGAATCAGTGTCGATGCGGCCGTCACCGCGCCGGTATTGCCGGTGCTGACAAACGCATCGACCGTCCGTTCCTTGTGCATCGTCATGCCCTTGACAAGGGAGGAATTCGGTTTCGTCTTGATCGCAACGACCGGCGAGTCATGCATGTCGATAATGTCCGGCGCATGAACGACGGAAAAATCCAGTCCGGCAACATCGTGTTTCTGCATCTCGGCATTGATTTTTTGTTCATCGCCGACCAGCACTACATGAAAACGGTTATTGGATTGACGGAGACATTCCACCGCACCGGTGACTTCCACGGCAGGCGCAAAGTCCCCGCCCATGGCGTCCAGTGCAATGCGAAGTTTTTGTACGGGTGTATTCAAAGTCGTTATACGCGTTCTTTGTAACGGTTACAAAAAAGCCACCCCGACAGCATCGGGATGGCTGTTCAAATAAGAAGGCGTTACGCTTTCTTCTTTTCCATGACTACGCGGCCTTTGTACATCAGTTTTCCGTCCGATGTCCAAACGGCGCGATGGCTGAGGTGTGCTTCACCGGATGTCTTGTCGATCTGCACTGTCGGCACTTCGGCCTTATAATGCGTTCGGCGTTTGCGTCCGCGGGTCTTTGAGTGTCGTCGTTTTGGATTTGGCATTACATCTTCCCTTCAAAAAAAATGTTTTAGTTATTTTCTGGTTTTAATAATTTTTTGAGTTCCGCCCATCGCGGATCAACAGTCTGTTCCTCTTCTTTTTGCGGCGGAACCGGTATCGCACATCCTTTTTTCCTGCACTCCAGTTTCAGCGGCACAGCGAGGGTGAGATAATCCCGAACATTCTCCGCAATATCGATCATATTCTGATCCGGCCGGAGCACATAATAATCCTCCCGGTCCTCTTCCTCCTCCGTTTCATCCATTTCCTCGGGCTGTTCCCACGAATAGACCGTATGGAATGTACTCTTCACCTCCTGCTCGAATCCCTCGGCACACCGGTCACAGACAAAAATGCCCTTGACGGAAGCCTCAATCGTCAGCAGCATTTGATTGATGCTTTTTTCAAGGGTGACGCTCACGGTGACAGGACCGCGCAAATTGTCCGATAATCCCACTGTTTTGGCATCATCGGACAATATATAAGTATGGAGACCCTCTGAAAGGTTCGAAATGTTTATCTGCATCGCACCAAATCCCTCCAACAGAGGGTAAAAATCTTATAATCTGTCAAATTTAACGAAAAGACGGCAATAATATACCCATAATGACGGAGAGAGTCAAGAAATCTCTCTGGCTCATTCACTATATGACAAGATCGGACTTGCAAATGTAGGATGTTTGACGGATTTTGTCATTCCATGCATGCAAACAAATACATACGGCTCCTGTTTTTCCTCTTTTTAGCCAGAATTGCAGTCTCCTTGTCCGTTAGTGATGGAAAACTGCGCAGCGACAGCCTGAATTATTTTGGACTCTCCCTGAATCTGATCGAACATTTCACATTCACTGCCGTCACTCCGGCGGAAGACAAAGCGTTGACGGAAGGGGTGACACCGGCCGAATTTTTTGATCACTTTTCCCAAAATCCGAGCCCCTACCGGCGATTGATGAATTATCAATGGCTTCATTCGTTGTTCTTTATTCCGGCAATTCTTTTGTTCAAATCATTATGTGCCATCATCGTTTTAAATAATCTTCTCTTTATCGGAGCAGGTTATTATCTGTTCGATCTCATCAAGGACAAGGTCTCTCACTCCGAGCTGCTTACGGGGTGGATAATATTCCTCTTCTTCCCTCCGTTCTTCTATCTGACAAATCAATTTTATTCTGAACCTCTTTTTCTGTTTTTTTTGGCGGTAATCATCCACGGCATCGTGCTCAAAAAAAGGATGGGAGTGCTGTTAATCCTATCACTGATTCTGTTGCCGGTAACTAGGGGATTCGGGTTATTGTTTATTGCAGGAAGTATCGCGGTTTTAATTTGGGAAAGGGATTTCAGATCTGCGGTACTATTTGGCGCCTGCGGTATTGCGGCTGTCGCATTGAATTTTTTGGCAGGGGCCAATACCCGGGACCCGATGGCCATCACGATTAACAGTCCACCACCCGTTTTGCATTCCATATATTTTACGAATACCGTATACGGCAACGGCGACAATGATTATTATCTCGCCGTTCCGGAAAAACAGGCTGAGGATCCCTATTTTGGTGCGTATCGAAAGGGCGGGGATTCGTCGGTTGATTTATTGGGAGAGATCGTCGCACAGAATTTCCGGAATCCTGCTGCATTTGCAGTCACACTGACGAACCGTCTCGGCGCATATTTTCTGAACGTGATACCGGCGTCATGGAATTACGAACAGCAGCCGAATCAATCGATGACGAGAAAAATATTATGGTCGCTCCAAAACGCCGGATTGATGCTGCTTTTATGGCTGGGATTGAAGCGGAGCGACATCCGGTATCGCCGGTATTTTTCGATGCTGTTTTGGGTTTCCTTCACCGCACATATGATTGCGTTAAGCCGGTACCGGTATTTTCAACCGGTGTTGATTGCGGGAATTCCCGCCGTTACCGCCGGCGTTGCCCGACTCCGCGAACAGTTCCTGCGGAGTACAAAAAAAGATGCTCCTCCGCAATAGACGAAGGAGCATCTCGTTATGAACGTGCCGCCGGAATCAGACCGCTGTCGGTTCTGCCGGAGCTGCTTCCGGTTCCGGTGCCTGATGATCGTGATGATGCGGAGATGTCAGGGGGATTCCGTTTCTCTGGAGTTCGTCATGAACAAAGTCCACCGCTTCAGCCAGCGCATCGGCAAACTTCTCGAAATCTTCCTTGTACAAAAAGATCTTATGCTTCTTGAATTCGTCCTCACCGACCTTTTTGCTTTCCGTGATCGTAATGTAAAAGTCCTTCTCTGATTTCGTCGCCTTTACATCGAAGAAGTAGGTGCGTTTTCCTGCCCGCACGCGTCTGCTGAAGACCTCTTCTTTTTTCTCTGCAAGTGTGGTAGAAGTTTCCAATTCTACAACCCTCCTCTATGTTATGAATGGAATGGTACGTGTGTGTGCATTGCTGCACGTGAATTAAAAAAAATTATTTCCGGATGACGGCGATTTTTGCCGACGCCACCTGAGTACCGGTCCGGTCGTGCGCAACGATGATGTAAATGCCGGATGCCACACTGTTGCCTTCGCCGTCTGTGCAATCCCAAAAAGCCCGACCGCCTCCCTGTGCGGGGAACTGCTTCAGTACTTTTCCGTTGAGCGTCAATACTTTGATGCTGCTTTCATCCACCAGTCCGCGGATCTCGACACTCTGCTGGTCTGGAAGATAAACGGGATTTGGTGAAAGGTCAATGGAAGAAAGCGATTGTTGTGCGGCCACCGGGACTATTTCCAGACTCGAAAGACCTTTTTCGGTGCCGAAATAGGCGATTCCGCGCCGTTTATCCAACGCAATGGATGTAACGTTGTCATCCACCAATTTCCCGTCCGTGTTTTCCACATCGTATTGATCGAGCAATTGTGTACCATCCGGCGAAAGGATGAAGACCCCGCGCGATGTGCCGAGCCATTTGTTATTCAACGCATCCACGGCGATGCAATTGATCAGAAGATCGCGTATGGCACCGAGAAAAACTTTCGACACCCGGTTCGACGGATTGTTCGCATTGGTGATGATGGTAACGCCGGTGCCGGTGCCGAGCCAGAGATCGCCGTTGCGGTCAGCGGCAATGGAATAGACTGCCGCATTTGTCGCTCCGTCACTTTCGGTAATTGTTCCCCAGCCGTTTGATGTGTTTGGCAATGCAATTTTCTCATTAAAATACACTATTGATGATACAATCTTTCCTTCCATTGCAGTGGTGAACCACTTGGTATCGTTTCTATCGATGACTACGTTGAACATGAATGTTGCCGTGGGACCGAAAGGCGTACCGGGAAACGATTCCCACGCGGAATCGGGTTTCATCTTCCAAAGGACCTTGGCACTGTTGACCGATTGGTAGATGGTCGCCCAGACGGCGCCGGAGCGATCTACCGCAATGCCACCGGGCACGGTGTATGCGAGATCCCCTTCAATGCCGACAAATCCCGGATACGTATTATCGAACCGCCGTACTAGATCACCCGCACTGTTCACGAGCAACAAACCGGTTCCCCAGGTACCGATCCATTTGGAATTGTTCGGACCGAGAGCAATGGCAAAACAATCGTCCGAAAGTATAAGGCTGTTCGTCGTTCGGTTGTAATTTTTCCAATTCGCTCCATCGAAGCTGTAAAATCCTTTTCCGTTCGACCGGCCGGAGACTCCCCACACAACGCTGTTCTCATCCACGACGACACTGTAGAACAGATTGGAGTGCGGCCCATTCGGAGCGTATGTGCGCCATGTGCCGGCGGAATATGTTCCGATGCCGTTCTGACCGAATCCGACGAATAAATCATTCCCTGCTGTTAACACTCCTCCAACTACATTGTCGGAGTACGGTGCGGTGAGCGTAGAAACGACCGATGATGGAGTTATTGACTTTAGTACGGATGATTCGTGGATAATCAGTGCGGTATCGGTTGCCGCAATCAGCCGTGACGCTCCTCCAATCCCGAAGGCGTTGAGCCAGGCATTGGACTGGAACGTGAGCACGCCGGCGGATGTGCCGGCGTACAGATCGCCGTTGAATTCGACCAATGAATTTCCCGTCGTAACGGCGGAGGTCAGATCCCACGATTCCGGGGCGGCGAGATTGACCGCACCTTGTTTCGAAGCGACGATCCCTTTGTTTGTAACGGCAACGATGGCATTCTGATATACCGTTACGGCATTGACCGACGGTTGCGACGCTGTTGCAAAGTTCGTGTAAGTATCGATGAATTCGAAACGGGAGAGTGAATAGACGGCTATGCCGAATGCGGTGGCAATGTAGAGTCTGTCATTGTGCGCGTACAAAGCGCGGATTGATTTGTCGATCCGTGTTGTCAGTGCGATGTCCGTAATATATGTCCACGATTTCGTAGCGGGATCGTACATATCCAGCGCACCGGACGCCTGCCCCATCCAAATCCTCCCGGCATTGTCAATCAGGATCGCGGTAACATCGTTTGAGGTAAGACCTTCGGAGTTGGTAAATTTCTGATAGGAGGAATCTGCGGGATTGAACAAAAAGACACCGCCGGAGGTTGCCGCCCAAACGGCCGCACCGTCAGTGGCAACGGAGCGGACACTCTTCATGTCGGTGTAATTCTTCCAGGTTCCGATACCGGCTTCCGCGCGGAACGAGAGAAGAAAGAAAAAAAATAGAACCGGTACCTTCGTCCAACTGAGAGCCATGTTTCGTCGCGCACTGAACATACGGAGAACTCCTTTCGATACACTATGCTGATTATCGTATCAATGAGTCTTCCGCGTTCCCTTTCAATTATGTATCTACCTGTGAATACAAATTCGCCATTGCAATCGCACCGAGCGCCGCGTCAAATCCCTTATTGCCCACCGAACCGCCCGCCCGCTCCATCGCCTGCTCGAATGTGTCCGTTGTCAGCACGCCGAACAATACCGGAAGCCCCCGTTCCTGCGCCACGGCGCCGATACCACGGGAGCATTCCTGACAGATATAGTCAAAATGCGGCGTTTCTCCGCGGATAACGGCACCAAGACAAACCACCGCATCGTAGCGTTTTTTTGCCGTGATATACGACGCCACCTGCGGGAGTTCAAACGCGCCGGGACAATGGAAAATCTCGATGTCACGCTCCATGTTAGACCCGTTCTTGCGGAAACAGTTCAGCGCGCCTTCCAGGAGTTTATCGGTGACGGCGTGATTAAAACGACTGACGATAACGGCGAATTTTTTTCCTTCCGCTCCGATACCGCCTTCATATACGCGTGGAGAATTTTGGGTAGCCATGCAGCAGTGACAACAACCTCTCGTTTAGTGGGACGACTGTTGGGAGAACAGACGGCGCTTCATCATGTTCACTTTTTCGTCTTCAATATAATAAGAACCAAGGACATCCTCATCATTTTTTTTCCCGCCGTGAAAATCGGACCCGCCGCTCTCAAGCAGATAATATTCGCTGACGATGCCGCGGTAATGTGCCGTATGGGCAGGCGTGTGCGAGGGGTGGATCGTCTCGATGCCGTCCAGGCCGCATTTGATCAGCAGATTCACCGCCTCATCCGATGTGTACCGGCCGGGGTGTGCCAGAAAAGAAAGCCCGCCGGAGGATGAGATCAGTTTGATCGCCTCTTCGGGCGAGAGATGGAATTTTTTTTCGAACGCCGGACGTCCGTTGCCGATGAACTTATCGAACGCTTCGTGATAATTCTGAATGTATCCTTTTTCCACCATGGCGGAAGCGATATGCGGGCGGCCGACCGATCCTTTTCCCGCCCGCTCCAGCACCGTTTCGATCGAGAGCGGCACATTGATGTTGTTCAGTTTTGCGACGATCCGTTCCGCCCGCTTCACCCGTTCAAGTCGGAAAAATTCGAGATATTCCTGAAACCGCCTGTTGGTGTAATCGATGAAGTATCCGAGAATATGCACATCCTTATCGTCCACCATTGCACTCAATTCCACGCCGGGAATCACCTCGACGCCGAATTCTTTCCCGTATTCCAGCACATCCGGAAATGCATCCATGCTGTCGTGATCGGTAATGGCAATGGTGGTCAGTCCCTTCTTTTTGCAAAGCGTTACCAGCTCGTACGGCGAAAATATCCCGTCCGAAAAGGTCGTATGCATGTGAAGGTCTGCTTTGTAACTCATGGAGTGTCGGTGTTTGCTGTTAAAAAAACGTGCGAGGGTACTGCGTCGGGGATGCCGGCAACACAGTACTATCGACTTAGATGTTCATCGTCTTGAATGCTTCGTAATCATTGATAATCAATTTGCTTCCCTGCATCTGCATGTATCCTTTTTTGATGAACTTGTGAATCATGCGGGAGATTGTTTCGCGTGATGTGCCGGCCATATTCGCCAGATCTTGCTGCAGCGGAAGTTCGTCAATCTCCACTTTTCCTTTTCGGAAAACACCGACATCGTCCGCCAATTGTAAAATGACCGTTGCCACACGGCCGGAAGCGTCTTTCAACGAGAGACTTTTAATTTGCTGGTCGGCTTTTCGCAGCCGGTTCGTCAACTCGCGCAGCAGTGCGATGGCAACCGTGGGGTAATCATTCAATGCTTTCAGGAAATCACCGCGGTGGATCATGAACAGTTCGGATTTTGATGTCGCCACCACGCTGGCGGAGCGGGTCGAGCCGTCGAGGATTGCCATCTCGCCGAAGAAATCACTTTCGCCAAGAATCGACAGAATTACTTCCCGGCCGTCGTCATCCATCCTCACGATTTTCACTTTACCCGACATAATAACAAAAAGAGCGGCTCCTGTCTCTTCTTCCAACAGTATAATCCCCCCTTTTTTGTATTTTTTTCGAATTCCGAGTGATGCGATTCGTTCCAGTTCCTGGTCGCTTAACTCGCCAAAGATCGGAACATTCCGTAATACTTCGATTTCTTCGCTCATAATTTTTTCGAGGATATTGATGGAAAAAACGAAAATCCGGGATACAGGCTCAATATAGAGGGTGTTGTGATGAAAGTCAAGATGAGCGAAAACAAGCAATGTACGATACTCTACCGCACTCGTACAAAACGAGGCGCCGGATGCAGGAAGAGATTCCGTTTATCGCTGGAAGTTGACACCGGAAAAATATAGCATTACAATATATCGACGCCGAGACTGACCATCCACACTCCCGTCGAGATTGTTGCCTGCAAAGACATCGGCGCATATGGCCGCCATGTCACCACTGCGGTCGGAAAGAAGACGGATTCGACTTTATCGGATTCCACAATGCCCGAATGCCTTTCGTTGTATAAAATCCTTCGCCACTTACCGCCTATCAGCGGCACTAACTCTGTTTTCACATAGATATAGCGATAATCGATCAACACATGATAGCGTTGTATTCCGGAAACGATTCCTCCCTCAACAACGACATTATCTATCGGCACTATCAACGGTATGGTTACGGATGCGAGCAACCGTTGAATTCCGGAAATATGAATCCGCTTCCATTCCATCGAGAGATCTTCATAATAGTCATTTCCGTTAAGACTATAGGAGTCGGTTTTCCGGTAGTTCATTGTATGATCGATCACCGAATGTCCGACCGATCCCATCATGTCAACGGCGATATACGACAACGGGGAGATGTATTCCTTGAATGCGTATCGATAGCGCAATGCCACGTACCATTGACCGCTTGAGTTGAGACTTTGTTCGACGGAAAAAGGACCGTAGCCGATCACATCCACCGTCGAAGTAAAATACACTTCGGGATTAATCGGTGTTACGCCGGTCGATAGCACAATAGTGCCGCCAAAGTCGCCGGTGAGTTTCGATTTCTTTAATGCAAAGACGATATCGGCGGCATCCGGAGATCCAGCATCAACCGGATCATCAAAAAGATACCACTGTGACACAATCGAATCTATCATTGCATCAATTGTCTCGGGCGATTCTTCCGTCGTATTGTTGCCGGAGAGAGTGAGAGCAGATCGTCTGCTCCGGCAGGCGGATTCATAAAATGACCGGTAATCAATGCCGGTTTCGTACGGTCCAGTGCTCTCTTGGTCGATCCATCGCCATGCGATATAGTATCGGCGTGGATCATTGTCAACAACCGCAGTCATGCTCGTCATGGAATCGAGTCCGGGAGATTTGTCGTGCCGGGAAAAAACCAACATGACCTGGTGGCGAATATCGTTATCGATATCCATCCTCTCCAACCGTTGTCGTTGTCTTGTCATCCACGACACACGATATGCTCTGACGGTATTTTCGACTGCATAGGCATTGGCTCGCAATGTGGATAATTGTTCTTGCTGTCCGTCGGCGCCAAGAGTTCGAAGATACAGAATATAGTCCCATAGAATATCTGGCCGGATCGTCCCTTTTGCCTCGATCACTTCACTCATCTGTCGGCGATATTCGGCGTCGCCCAGCAGACGATCCGGGATAAATTCCCGACAGATGTCCATGCCTCGTTGAGCAACAGCACAAGTGACCGGGATACAAAAAATTATCAATAATCGAAAGAATGAATTCACGGTATGATTCCAAAAGTAATTTCGGAAATTGAGAAGGATAAACAAAACACCGTCTCGGTCCCCGAATATCTCATTATTGCTTTTGTGCGGCGGTCGACGAGTCGAAACGGTAGATAATTTTTCCGTCCCCGGCAACGATCAAGGTATTATTCCAGACGATCGGCGTACTTTTTACCCGCGACGGGAGTTCGTATTTCCACAGTTCATTACCCGACCGGGGATCGAGCGCATAGATGTGCTTATCCAGAGACGCAACAAAGAGGGCGTTTGCAGCGACGACGGGGGTCGTGTTGATGATACTGCGAGCAGTGAACTTCCACCGCAGTTCGCCGGTCGCAATTTCATAGGCGAGCACAACGCCGTCGAGCGTGGTGATGTACAGTATTCCATTCTGCACTGCCGGCGACGCCATGACTTTATTGCCGACAACAATCCTCCGTGTATTGTCTCCGCTTTCCGTATCAAACAGATACACGGAGGAATCGCGCGATGAAACGATCAGCGTCGAACCGTGCACAGTCAGTCCGGCGTATACCGCGCCGTTGACATTTCTTTTCCATCGCAGCGATCCGTCGAAGGCGTCCAGTGCAAATACTTCTCCGTTCGTATTCGCGCAGAATACCGTTCCTGCGGAAGCGGCGGGAGACGCGCGGAACTCCGAGGCTGTTGTGAAGATCCATGCTTCGTTGCCGAGTGTGTCGAATGCAGCGATGGTGCCGTCCAATCCGGCTGCTATGAGCATGGAGCGATACACCATCGGCGATGCGGAGATTCCTCCGAGATCTTTGCTCCACCGGATTTTTCGTTTTTCGATATCATACGCTGCGAGATTCTCCTCCCCCGACTCCGTACAGAAGACCAGTGTTCCGTTGAACAAAGCCGGTGCTGCAAAAACAGGGCTATACGTTTTCAGATATCCCAACCGGTCGCCGTCGGAAAGATTCACCGCATGCAATTCTCCGCGCAGTGTTCCGACAAACAGTGTGTTGCCGGCGACGATCATCGGCGCGTGTCCGAATCCCGCACCGGCATCATATTCCCACCGGATGCTTAAGGGAAAAGTAAATGAGGACGAATCAACAAAGAGACGGTCGGCGCTTCGTCCGTACATCAGCTGGTCCTGCGGAAATTGATCAATACTGATATTCATTCGCGCGCCGGAGCAGCCGGCGAAGAGTGTGAGAGCGGCAAGGAAAATGAACGGCGGGAGAAAAACGGACGACACCGACCTGATCAGAGCGGTAGTTTCATTCCTTTCAATTGCATCACCGGTCCATATGTGTGATTGATTATTCACTCCCGTCACTAAAAATCCCAGCCGAAAAAGAATTGATAGAAAAGGCCGTTCTGAACCGCGTTAAAATCGTCAAGAATTCTTTTCCCGACATCGTACCGGAACACCAGCGCGCCAAAGAGGCTCCATCGCAGTCCGCCCCCGATGCTGCCGATGGTCGAACGATAGGTATTATCCCACGCCGAACCGGCATCAAGAAAGAGCGCGCCGCGAAATGAACCAAAGCCGACGTTCCCAAACGGAAATTTGATGGCAAACTGATCGACGAATGGAAACCGGAATTCGTGGCTCATAATCCAGAGTTTCTTCCCGCGGATCGACCAGCGGGGCCAGCCGCGCAAATCCCAGCTCCCGCCCATAAAGAACCGCCGCGCCTCTTTCCCTTCATTCATCATCACTGTAAAACGGGAGGCAAGCGCGGTGCGGAGGTTGATGCGGTTATACATGCGGTAATCGCCGATAAACGAATAGTATCCCACGTTGCCGTACTGCACATCGGATGTATACGCTGCGGTAAAGAGAAATCTCGATCCATCGATCGGCCCCGTCTGCAGCCAGAGGGAATTATCATGAATGAAACTGATTGAATTGGAGAGGATCAACGCCTTGCGGGGACGGAGGCCGAAGAACAATTCCTTATCCGAATTGCTGAGCTGGATTCCCGATTCAATACGCTGGAACTTCGACAGAGGATAACTGAGGACAAAATAACCGCCGAATGCCCGTTCGTAGAAATAGAGATCCGGATCGGTGAGATCGTACCGCCGGCCGGAGAAGTGAAAGATTCCCGTGGCAAAATTCATTCTCTGACCGAGCGATACACGCGTCACGGCGATATTAAAACTCTCCAGGAATTCATCCGACGACTGCGCATTATTATACAGCAAAAAATAATATTGATCGTTTCCCAGCAGGTCGCTGACCGCCATCGCCGCGCCGCCGGTGGTACCGAAAACCGGATCGGTGGAGACAACGCTTTGTGCGATATCGAGCGAATACTCCCCTTCATAATCGACAAAACTGACCGTTGTATCCCCTTGTACGGATTGCGGCTGCCACGACGCCACGGACGGTGCATGCGCGAT
Organism: uncultured Chitinophagaceae bacterium; assembly: GCA_964371615.1. Classification (GTDB taxonomy): domain Bacteria; phylum Bacteroidota; class Ignavibacteria; order UBA10030; family UBA8401; genus SpSt-333. Next base: position 111,412 of record CAYJMS010000001.1, on the reverse strand, counting down.
GGTTCGAACGATCGATGTGGTATCGATCATGCGGGATGCATGGGGAATCTGGTAAATTTTGAATCCGAAATTTTCAAATCCCGAAAAAAGAATTTCGTCGTTGTCCGTCCATCGCGGATCGAACGCCGCATTGGTGAACCGGGTTATTTGTTTCATCGTTACGGCCGGTGCTTGAATCTCTGACGCAGAAATCGCCCAGATATTCTGCGCGCCGTCTTCATTGCAGATGAAGGTCAGATATTTTCCGTCCGGTGAAAACGAGGGGGAGTAATAATTTTTTGCACCGGTGGTAATATGCGCAATCTGTTTCGTCCCGATATTCACGGAGAACAGATTATAGTTCTGCCTGATCCCGTCCGGCGTCCGGTCGGAACTGAATATCACCGCCGATTCATCGGGCATCCAGGCCGGATCGCGGTCGTCATACGGATCGTCGGTCAATCGTTCCAATTTTTCGCGGGCTAGATCATACACATAAATATCCATCCTGCCGGATTTGTCGTTTGCGGCAAAGACGATCTTCTTTCCGTCGTTTGACCATGAGGGGGATGCAATAACGACCAGTGCATCGAACTGCAGCGTGCGGATCATACGTTCTTCACCGACATTATAGAGATGAAGCGCATCGGTCTCTCCCTTTTTAGTCACGAAGGCGAGAATTCCCTCTTTCGAGATATCCAGTTTGCTTTGAAAGACATGAAACGCCTCAAAGTCGTTGCTCTTTTCCCCCTGGATCACCAATTGCGGTTCGATTTCTTTTTCCTCCGCCGTCTCGAGGTCGATTTTATAGATCGATGTATAGCCGGTGTAATTGGCGATGAAGTACACTTCTCTCCGGCCGTTGTTCAGATAAAAGACCGGTTTTGTATTGAAGCCTTTTTTCACGACAGCGGTCGACGCCTGGCCGGTGAAATCGCTGGTGGCAAGAACGGGATAATACCGTTTCTTCATGGCGTAGATCCATTCTTCGTCGAACTCCTTATAATCTTTGCCGATCGTCGCTTTCATTACCTCGCTGAACGACACATGCCGCCAGAAATTTTCCATCAACATCAGCAGTTTGTCTTCACCGTACCGTTCCGCAATATAATCCAGGATGTACTGTCCCTGTTTGTACATCAGGAATGTGCCGTAGATCGATTCGATGTACTGCAGCGGTACGATGTAATTATTCAGCACGGCATCGCGGATCAGCATTTCGGACTGATCGTCCGGGTCGGTGGACCACGATTCGGCCAGTCCCTCGGTAAACCACAGGGGGGGCATCCGATCCTGCGGAATGCGATGATCGGTCATCACCCGGTTGATTTTGCTGTGCATGAATACATGCACCAATTCATGACGGATAACATGACGGAACCGCGAGAGAGAACCGTCCGACGGAATAACGACGCGGCCTTTTAAAAACTCAAAGAATCCGCCGACACCTTCGGGAATGAATCCCCCGATCGTATTCGTCTGCTGAAAGTGCAGATGGGATGAATAAAAAATGAGCGGGACACGGTGACCGAGCGAATGGTTGAATTTGCTTTCGTGATGTTTGTACGCCTCTTCGGCAAAAAAGGCCCCCTGCTCCGCCAGTTCCTTCATTTCGGGATAATAATAAATGTCGAAATGTTCCGTGCGGAGGATCTTCCAGTCGAATTGCGTGTATTGAACTTTATTATGGCCGAAATAATAGAATTGTGCGAACGACGGGAGAGCGGCAGCACAGAGAAGAAAGAGAACGATATGTAATCTTTTTCGACGCATGATCGGCGGTGAGTCTATGGTAAAACTACGCTTTGGCGGGTTAAGTTGCAAGGCAGGGAGAATCGCGTTCAAAGAAATCTTAACAATCAGCGCTTGACGAATAGGCAATCCCTCAACCGCCCCGGTTACTTTTTCCCGTCCTTCTTTTCGATCTTTGCCCAGGTGTCTTTGAGTGTGACAATGCGGTTAAAAACGGGATGACCCGGTGTGCTGTCTTTAACATCGACGGCAAAATATCCGGTCCGTTCAAACTGGTACCGTTCTCCCGGAATCGCCGCGCCGAGAACAGGTTCCACTTTGGCATGCGATACTACGGTTAACGATTTCGGATTGAGGTTGGAGAGAAAATCCTTTCCTTCCGGAGCGTCGTCCGGATTTTCGTTAACAAACAACCGGTCATAGAGACGTACTTCGGCATCCACCGCTTTTTCGGCAGAGACCCAATGAATGGTCGATTTTACTTTTCTGTTCGCCCCCGCCATGCCGCTTTTGGTTTCGGGATCGTACGTGCAGCGGACTTCGAGAATATTTCCCTGCGCATCTTTTACCACGTTTTCGCACTTGATGATGTAGGCATACTTCAAACGCACTTCCGTTCCCGGAGAGAGGCGGTAATACTTCGGCGGCGGAACTTCACGGAAATCGTCCTGCTCGATGTAGATCTCGCGTCCGAACGGTACTTTTCTTGTCCCTGCCGCTTCGTTTTCCGGGTTGTTCACCGCATCGCACACTTCTATTCCGGTCTCAGGATAGTTTGTAATGACCACCTTCAAGGGATTCAGCACTGCCATGGTGCGGTTCGCACTCTTGTTCAGATCTTCGCGAATCGTAAATTCGAGCAGCGCAACATCGATGACACTATCCCGTTTTGCCACGCCGATGATATCGCAAAATTTCCTGATCGAGTCGGCGGTATAGCCACGGCGGCGGTAAGCGGCAATAGTGGGCATACGCGGATCGTCCCAGCCGGAGACATATTTTTCCTGGACGAGACGGAGAAGTTTTCTTTTACTGAGGACTGTAAAACTGACATTGAGCCTTGCAAATTCTATCTGCTGCGGATGATAGACGCCGAGCGAATCGAGATACCAATCATAGAGGGGACGGTGGTTTTCAAACTCCAGCGTACAGATGGAATGCGTGATTCCTTCGATGGAATCTTCGATTCCATGCGCCCAATCGTAGGTGGGATAGATACACCATCTTTTCCCCTGACGGTGATGATCTTCGTGAACGATGCGGTACATAATCGGATCGCGCAGATTGATGTTCGGCGATGCCATATCGATCTTTGCACGAAGCGTTTTTGCTCCGTCAGGAAATTCGCCGTTGCGCATCCGTTCGAAAAGATCGAGATTCTCTTCAACAGTGCGGTTGCGAAACGGACTGTTTGTTCCCGGTTCGGTCAGCGTGCCGCGCGATCGGCGGATCTCGTCGGCGTTGAGATCGCAGACGTAGGCCTTCCCTTTTTTAATCAGTTCGACGGCGTACGAATACATCCGGTCGAAATAATCCGAAGCAAAGAAGACTCGATCCTCAAAATTGCCGCCGAGCCAGCGAACATCGTCGATAATCGAGTCGACATATTCCTGTTCTTCCTTTTCCGGATTGGTGTCGTCGAACCGCAGGTTGAATTTACCGTTGTACTCCTGTGCGATGCCGTTGTTGAGGCAGATGGATTTAGCGTGGCCGATGTGGAGATAGCCGTTCGGTTCAGGAGGAAAACGCGTATGCACGCGCCCCTGAAATTTATTGGTCTTGAGATCTTCGTTGATAATGTCGCGGATGAAATCGGATTTTTCTTTTTCTTCCATAGGGATGCTTCTATTCCTTTATTATGGAAGAAAAATACGAAAAAACGTCGACTATCGGAAGAAGGAAATCGCCCGTTTTTGCATTGGAAACACTATTTATCCTTTCATCGCCCCTTGCATCAATCCGCGGATGATATACCGCTGGAACAGTGCGATAACCGCTGCAATCGGAATCGTTGCAACCACCGCTGCTGCCATGATATGGCCCCATGGAATTTGTCCGTGCAAGCCTTCAAACAGGGCGATTCCGACGGGAATGGTACGGGCGTTGAAATCGATCGTCAGCAACAGCGCAAAGAGAAATTCGTTGAATGAGAAAATAAAAACAAGGATGAATGTGGACAGAATACCGGGCAATGCAATCGGAAAAAGGATCAATCGTAGAATTTGAAACCGTGTCGCTCCGTCCACCAGCGCAGCATTGTCGAATTCCTTCGTGATCTGTGAAAAATAACTCATCATGATCCAGAGTGCCAGCGGCAGGCTCAACGTAATGTATGGAAAGATCAACGCACTGTACGTATTGATCCAGCCGAGCCGCGTCATCATGTCGAACAGATATCCGACAAGGCTGATCTGTGGAAACATGGAAATTCCGAGCAACAGTATGGGGATCACCCTGCGTCCCGGAAACGTCAACCGCATTACCGTATACGCCGACAATGTTGCGAACAGGGTTGTTGCAGCGGCGGAGACTGCGGAAACAATAAGGCTGTTCCGCAAAAATTCCGTCAACCGGAACGATTCTCCCATCACGATCTCCGCAAAATTATCCACAGTGCCGACAAACGACGATGCAGCGGCAAGAAAATCGGGAGTTTTGGAAAACGAAATCACTACCATCCACACAAACGGAAAAAGGCAAAACAGCAAAAGAAATGCAGCGGCGGAAATTTTTATCGTTCGAAGTATTATCGATTCTTTCATTCGATCCCCTTTCCGAATCCGCCCGCCCGGATATACATCGCCGACAGCAGTGCAGCGACGAGAAATAACGTCACCGCGATTGCGGAACCATACCCCATATCGCCGGCGGCGAAATAATTGTAGGCATACAGCGATATCGATGCGGTGCTGCCGCCGGGTCCTCCTCCTGTCAGCACATACACCAGATCGAAGATCCGGATCGCATCGATTGTCCTGAACAGCAACGCGACAATCAAGACGGGGCGCAGCAGCGGCAGCGTGACAAACCGGAACCTTTGCAGCACATGTGCTCCGTCGATTTTTGCCTGTTGATACAATTCATCATCAATCGCCGAAAGTCCCGCCAGCACGATCACCGTAATGAACGGAGTCGTCTTCCATACATCGGCAGCAACAAGGGAAAGAAACGCCAATACCGGAGTGCCGAGCCAGCTGACCGGTTCCGACAGAATTCCGCTCCATGCGCCAAGCGCGTTGAAAAAACCGATAGTATAGTCGTACATCCATTCCCAGATCCGCGCAGAGATAGCAACCGGAATTGCCCAGGGAATCAACACTGCGATGCGCAGCATCGTGCGGCCGGGGAGATTTTCGTTCAGCACCAGTGCAAAGACCACACCCAGCACCAGCTCTACCGAGACCGAACAGACGACAAACATCAGCGTAAATCGGAGCGCATGAAGAAAATGCGGATCGGCGAACAATCGTCTATAGTTGTCCGTGGCGATGAATTGTATTGGCAAATACGTAACATCGCGGAACAGACTGCCGATGAGTGTTCCGACCACCGGCACCAGCACAAACGCAGCTGTAACGATGAACAGCGGCGTATTGAAGAGCAGGGCTGTCCCGCCTTCACGGAAATGTGCCGTCCATTTATTTTTCATAGGACTTCACCAATTGATCGATCTCACTTTGTGCGGCTTCCAGCGCTGCGCGTGCGGTTACACGGCCGGATAAACAGGCGTTTACATGCCGCTGGAGCACTTCAGAGATTTGCGGATAATACGGCACGGCAGGACGCGGTACCGCACGACCAAACGATGTCTTTAATACCGGAAGATGCGGAACCATCTGCAGCAACTCCGCATCGTCATACACATCTTCCCGCGCCGGATTCCATCCCATCCTCACAGCCATTTCTTTTTGCGTCTCGTACGCGGTAACAAACCGGATAAATTCCCATGCCGTTTCCTTCATATCCGAATGAACCGAGAGACCGATATGCCATCCGCCGAGCGCCGGCGACGATGTTCCGTTACGGAACGACGGCAGCGGATGGACGGAAAATTTATCCCGCACATTCGAATCATCCCGCTGATGCAAATTCCATGCATAACTCCAATTCCGTTCGAACAATGCCTCTCCGCGTTGAAACGAACGGCGCACTTCCTCTTCCTTCATCTCCGTAAATGTATTCACCGGCGAGACCTGTTCTGCGTGAATAAGATTTTGCATAAATGTCAGAGCGGCGACGTTCTGATCGCTGTTCACGACGACGTTTCCCTCCTGCATAATGCCGCCGCCGTTCGAGGCGACAAATTCCAGAAACGTGCAGATGAGCCCTTCATATTGAGCTCCCTGCCATACAAATCCGTTGAAATTCCGGTCGTTCTTACGCTCTTCCGCCTGAACTATGACGGATTGACGGAGCAATTCTTCCCATGTTTCGGGGACGGAACATTGATAACGATCGAGAAGGTCGTTCCTGACATACAACAGTCCCGCATCGAGAAAGACGGGGAGTGCATACAACGATCCGTTGTTGCGGTCGACTGATTGCAGGATTTTTTCAAAAAAGAGAGACGATGGGAACGAATCGCGGACGGCATAATCATCCAGCGGTTCCAGCCAACCCGACAGGATAAATTGTTTCATCCACACAACGTCGATCAGGAAGAGATCGGGGTTCGGCTGCTGTGCTTTGAGCGAAATGATGAGAGTCTGGCGGCGTTGATCGGTGTACGTCGGTTGTCGGACAAGACGCAGACGCACATCATGGAGGCGATTGAACGCATCGATCGTCTGCTGCCAGAATTCAAGTTCCTGCGGCGATCCGCCGATCCAGATCGTGAATTCCTTCCCTGACGGTTGACAGGAGAAGAAAAGCGTACTCGCGGCAGCGAACAGCACGAAGCGATATGCTTTTTTTACTTTGATCCGTTATGGTCCTTCTCATAAGAGTCGTTCCGGATAATGTAAAAAAAGAAAAAGGGACAGACAAGCGTCGTTCCCTTTTTCGGTGTCCCTGTGCATATGCTGCTCTTATTTGAGCAGCGTCATTTTTTTCAGCAATGCTTTTTCTCCGCTCTGCACGCGTGCAAAGTAGATACCGCTGGCAAGACGGGATGCATCGAAGACCACGCGATGGTATTGGCCTGCTTCGGCAATGCCGTTAAACAGTACGGCCACTTCCTGTCCGAGAATATTATAGATTTTCAAGTTCGTTTCCTCCCTCACCGGAACGGTAAATACAATTGTTGTCGAGGGGTTAAAAGGATTGGGATAATTCTGCAGCAGCATAAAAGATTCCGGCATCTCATCAATCCGGTCCACCGCGGTGACGATGCTGCTTCTGTTATAGATCACAACGCCGTCGGTACCGGTCGCGACGATTCTGTTGCCGTACGGATCAACTGCAATTCCAGTGACGGGACTATTTGGCAATCCGCCGTCGGAAGGGAGAATGGCCTGCCACTCATCGCCGACTATCTCTACTATACCGGACGCAGTGCCAATGATGACGGTATCCGCCGAGAATGCGAGCGACGCGATCCCGTTTGCCGGCAGCGGGGAATCCTGCTTGTGGAATACTTTCCAGGAACCGTTGACGAATCGTATCAGCCCGTTTCCTGTGCCGACGTACACCGTGGAATCGTTCACCGATAGGATACAATGCGGAAATGTCGAAAAGATATCCAGATGAGAAAGGATAGTATGGGAAAAAAATCCGTTGTTCATGTATTCGATATATCCCCTGAAATCCACCGGCGTATATGTTCCCATCCACAGTGTGCCGTGATGGTCGAATTCCACGGAGCGACTCTGGGGTTCAATTAAACTGTCCCGGTAATTTTTCCACACTCCGTTGGAGTAGTTCACTACGCCATCTTCCGTTGCAAACCACGGCGTCTGATCGGGACCGATAGTAATATCAAAAAGCGTATTGTGCGGGATGTCGGAATTCGACGTGTCGAACAGCTCCCACATCCCGTTGTGGAATTTGGCCGCTCCGGCAAAACCCGTTCCAATCCATTCTGCGCCGGAGGAATCGACCGCAAGGCAGGTGATGTACGGGTCCGGTAGGAGTGAATTCGACGTATCAAATACCGTCCATTGGCTCCCTTTCAATGAAGCGAGGCCGTTGCCCGTGCCGAACCATACGGTGCTGTCCGGTGCAACGACAACCGCATAAACAAGATCTGACGGCAGCCCGGAATTCTGGGTTGTAAAGTGCGTCCATTGCTGGGAGACAGCGGCAGACGAGAGAATGATCAGCAAACATATGGCAGCGTAGCTGCGCCGGAATGCCGGAAGGAAACCAATTGAAAAAATTGTTGCCTGTTTCATAGAATGCCTAAAAATAATAAAAAAGCCGTTCTCAACAAAGAACGGCTTTATGATATTCAAAAAAAATGAAAAATCTATTTTAGCAGCATCATCTTTTTCAGCAAAGATTTTCCACCGCTCTGCACACGCGCAAAGTAAATACCACTGGCAAGACGGGATGCATCGAAGTCTACGCGATGGTATTGGCCCGCTTCGGCAACGCCGTTGAACAATACGGCCACTTCCTGTCCGAGAATATTATAGACTTTCAAGCTCGTTTCCTCCCTCACCGGAACTGTAAATTCAATGGTTGTCGAAGGATTAAAAGGATTGGGATAATTCTGATAGAGCGCAAACTCCAATGGAATATTCTCCGGCCTCGGAGATACGGAGGTCATCGATCCTTTGCTGAATGCGGAATATCCCGAAGAAAGAGTGACGCCGTTTCCCGACGATATACCGAGAATGGTTTGTCCCAGCACGGAAGTAAGCGCCGATCCATTCCCTCCACTCCTGTTTACGCCGGAGTGAAACGAATGATAGACGATTTGTGTTTGCGACGATGCGGTGGACATCGACATACTCAACAGCAGTGCGATTATACACCACGGTGCAAAGATTGTGCGTTTCCGTTGTCTGTTCGTATTCATACTTGTTCCTTCCCAAAAGTAAACGATGGATTCATTATTGAGAAGAATGTGCGAATCCGTACCAGCTTGCATCGGCGGAATTTCCGCGGAAGAGTTCAATCTTTGACCACTTGCTACTGATCTTTACCATGATCGAAAACTGAACAGCGTTCCCGAGCGAAAAAACTTTCGAGGTCGACACATCGACACTCCCATTGTCCACCGTCGTCACCGGATCTCCGGCGGCGAACCACCAGGCAGCATATGTGCCGGTCAATGATTGCGATGTGGGAATCTTCAACTCAAATTCGTTCGATGTCCCGGTTCGCACCAGGCGGATGTTGTCGCTCGGAATACCGGATTCTGAAACAATATTATGTACGACACTTCCGGATGACTGATCAGTACTGGTAATCGATTCATAAACGGGAGCACCCTGATCACCTTTCGGTCCTTGTAAGCCGGGAGGACCTTGTGATCCCGGAGGTCCTTGTAATCCCTGTGGTCCTGTATCACCAATATCTCCTTTGTCCCCTTTCAAACCTTGAGGACCCTGGTCACCGGGATCTCCCTTATCACCTTTAGCTCCTTGCAATCCGGGAGGACCTTGTAATCCTTGCGGACCTTTATCACCTTTCACCCCTTGCAATCCGGGAGGTCCTTGTAAGCCTGGAGTTCCTTGATCGCCGGGATCTCCTTTATCACCTTTAGAACCTTGTAAACCAGGAGGGCCTTGTAATCCCGGAGGACCTTGATCGCCGGGGTCTCCTTTATCACCTTTTGAACCTTGTAAACCGGGAGTGCCTTGTAATCCCGGAGGACCTTGCTGGCCAACCGCACCTGAATCGCCTTTATCTCCTTTCAATCCGGGGGGGCCTTGTAAGCCCGGAGGACCTTGTGGACCTGCGATACCTGAATCCCCTTTCACACCCGGTGGGCCGGGATCTCCTTTATCACCTTTGGGACCCGGTTTGATGGTGGAATCCGCGACGAGAGCGCGGGCTGCAGTAAGACTAAAAGCTACTGATGAAAATGCCGCTTTGGGCGAAAGTTCGACTCCATCGTACGAAATCCCCAATGAATCGATCCAATAAAACCGGATGGAATCGGGAAACGGTCCCAGAACAGCACCAAAAAGACCATTATCTACCTGTAATTCCATTGGTAGACTACTCCACACAGCAGTATTTCCCTTATAAAGAGAAAATATAAAGGTGGCAGTCCCATGAAATGGGTGGTCTTCTTTGTGCAGAACGCCTTCGTACGAAATTGTCCGTGGAATCTGTGCCTGAAGAGCAGATGGTGCAATAAGTATGAAAAACAGCGGTAAAAAGAGTAGTGAGGATTTCAAAGTTCCCCCCTTCTAACAAATGAGAAGTGAAATTACATTGATTATGAACGTAAATTCAGCGGAAAAACCACCCCTCTTCCATTCCGGTTTTTCCAGCTTCCCCATTTGTTATTTCCTTAATCGGAACCCCTCATCCACGAAATAACGACAAAAATATCTTGAATGCTAAAACAAATGTCAACCGGAAATTTTTCGTCGTGCTCTGTATCACACGAGCGTCTACAAAAAAAACGGCTGCCGGTAAGGGCAACCGTAGTGATCCGGTCATTGGAACGGTAAATTCTATTTCACCAGCAAGAGTTTCATGTAAAGATGAATTCCTCCGGAAGTCAGCCGGGCAAAATAGACACCGCTTGCCAGCCTGCCTGCATAGAAGATTCTATGATGATAGACACCGGCATTCAGAACCTCGTTCGCCAGCACCGCTACTTCCCTGCCGATTGCATCGTAGATTTTGAGCGTTGTGTGGCCGGTTTCCCGCAGGGTAAAGCCGATCGTGGTGCTCGGATTGAACGGGTTGGGATAGTTCTGTTCGAGTGACAATGACATCGGAATATTGATGTCCGGCGTAACGTCGGTAATGTCGGTGAATTTATACCGCAGAAGATTCCAGAGTTCGGGTTCCGGAACGTCGTATCCCAGCGCCCACATGCCGACGCCGCCGATGTTTTTTGTCTTTACCGAATCGTATTTCATCGCAAGTGAGAGGGAATCATCGTGCCATGTTTGGCGCCATGTTGTGCCGTTGTAATATCGGTACCACGGTGTGGCATACGTCGCATCGAAAAAGACGTTGGAAACCTGCATTGTATCGAGATAGTTATTTTTCACAACGTTGTAGAACCGGGATGATCCTTTTGCGGTCGTGGAAGCCATTCGCGTACTGCCTGAGACCGGCCAGTCGATGCCGTAATACGGGAATCCCGCGATCAGTTTTTCCGGCGGACATCCTTTTGTGAGATACGAATTGATGCTCTTAAGAACGTGGTATCCGCTCGCAGAGGTTGTGCGCAGCGGAGAATTCGGTCCCGCCGTGGAACTGCCGCTGTAATAGTATGCATAGAGCATTATGAAATAACTGTCTACGACATGATCCACATCGGCAAAAAAAGAAGCGGGAAAGATATTGTTCCAGTCCACGGCGAAAAGTTCCACGGTCAGTTCTTTGTCGTATTTTTTCAACGTATCGCCGAGCTGCAGAATAAAATTCTTGAACGGCGCCGCGTCCGAACTTTTCATCGATTCAAAATCGATGTTAACGCCGTCGATGTTTCGTTCTTTTACTTTGGCAACGATATTGTTCACCAAATTATTCATGCTGGTTTGGTTCGCCCAGAGTGTGGCGTGATTGGAAAAACAGACGATGGTCAGGTGCACCTTGACCCCTGCATTCTTCGCCTGCGTAATGACATTTGCGGTGGAATAATTGTGCGTTGAAGAGAAATTACCCGTGGCCGGATCGACGTCTGCCGAGAAATACGCAAGATGGGACAGAAGATCATATTGATAATGGCTTTCGTTACCGTTCATCCAATACGGATGGAATCCATACACCAATGCGTTGAGAGCCGATGATTTGTTGAATAAAGACTGGGGTGCGGGCGGAATTTTATCGGCGTGAATAACGGCAGATTCGGGATTATTGCGATAATATTCCCATTCTTCCTGATGAATCGACGGATGGTCCTGCGCCGACATACTGCCGCTAAGGGCTGCTGCAACCAATAAACAAGAGGTAACAATAAATTTTCTCATGGAAAAATATAGAGAAGTTCGGCGGGAATTACAATGGTGGGAAGCACAATTGTCACTCCGGCAACAGAGGCGTCGAAACAAAAAATGCGGAGATATGCCCGCCGGCTGCCTGGCGGGAACCTCCGCATGAGACACTCTTTACGAAATGCTCTTATTTCAGTAAAATCATCTTCATCAATTTCGAATTTCCCGATGATGAGAGTTTGGCAAAATATATTCCGCTCGCTAATGATGATGCATCTCCGCCGGAAGCGGATAAGGTCCGCTGATGATACACCCCTGCCTCAAGATATTCGTTCGCCAGCGTCGCCACTTCCCTTCCGATCGCATCAAAGATCTTCAGCGTCGTCATTCCGGAAGTTTGCAGCGTGAATCCGATCGTTGTTGTGGGATTGAACGGATTCGGATAATTTTGCTCCAGCACAAAAACTTTCGGCGCGTTCCCGACCAATACTTCCACTTCGTTCGAGTACGCAAATTTTCCGTCGCGGTCGATCTGTTTTAACCGGTATGTAAATGTTCCGGAAGTTATTGCATTATCTGTGTACGAATATTCTTTCGGTGCATTGGTCGTTCCGTTTCCTTCAACAAAACCAATTTTTTCCCACTTCATCCTCCCTGATTCATCCTTCATCCTTTTCTTCTCGATGTCAAACCCATAGTTATTTACCTCCGTCGCCGTACTCCACCGGAGTTCCACCGTTGACGGGGTGGCAGTCGCCGTAAACGCAGCGAATTCGACCGGGAGCGGATCGCTGTTGCTCGTGCCGATGCTGTATTCGGCGGACGATATCGTTCCTATTTTGGAGTATTTCCTATTCACCATATCATGCGTGAACTGGCCGCTGACATCGGTCCAGGATGCCGCTGCCGATGCACGGCTGAGGATCTTGGCGTACTCCGCGGTGATGCCGGTACCGGAGTATTCGAAGACGAGCTGCGTCGTATCGGTATTCGATCCTTTTTTCTGAACTCCCCACGTCATCTGCGACCGCTGGTCGGCAACAAGAACGGGAACGTCGCTCACAATATCGGACGGCGTACCGAAGGAATAGAGTCCCACCGTATTGACGCTGTCGACCGTCGACGTCGTCGTCGCATGGAGTTGCGAACCGGAAGTGCCGATGGAAGTTTCGGTTCCGGTCGACACGATGTACGTTCCGTCGGAGCCGAACGGCGGATTCGATTTGATGAAACCGCTGCTCGAGTTATAGTTGAAATTGAGAAGTGTCGCCGAGGTCGCGGTGATGGAATCGACCGTCGTCGTACCGTTGGCATCGTCAAAATGATAATACGCCATCAGACCGGATGTGCTTGCGGGGATCCGTTTGTGCATGTTGTCCCGGATCTCCTGCTGCGTGCGCGCGGCGCTCCACATCCGGAATTCCGCCATCATTCCGTTGAACGGCCTTCCGCCGCAGCACGAATCGTATCCCACAACGATCGGCGCGGAGGATGTGTTTAATGTCATTCCTTCATAGAAAGTCTTTCCCTGTAAATTTCCGTCCACATACAGAAAAATATCGGTCCCGTCATATCCGCCGGCAATATGGTGCCACTTATTATCCTTGACGACTGCAGTACCGATGACGGTTTTATTCAGCGGCGAAGTGAGGGTTTGTACGTTCGTACTGTAAAAATCGATCCGCGCAAAATCGTTATGCATGTTGAACTTCCATATAAGATTTGCTGTTGTGTTCCCTGCACGATTGAAAATCCCTGCCGACGCAAGGTTTGAACTGCTGAAATAGACCCACGCTTCAACCGTGAACGGACCGCTTCCTTGAGAAATAGTATTATTATAGAATTGATCGTTCGACCCGTCGAATTTCATCACATAGGAAGATCCGTCGTACCCAGCGAGCGGTAAAACGGTGTAACTTTCGGTGGCGGGAGAAGTGTGCAAGTACGTTTTTGATTGACTCGTTCCGTTGTATTCAAAGACAGAAAAATAATATGTCTTCCCTATCACCAATCCTTGTATTGTCACGACAGAATCTGTTCCGTCGTATAACGGATAGGTCGCATCTCCCATATTCGTTCCGCTACCGTACGTTGCATTTGCGGTGTAGGTCGAACCATCTGCCGGATGTGTTGTGACGGCTGCGTCAATTTTTCCGAGAAGGATGCGGTTCGTTCCATTCCCTTTCGTCCATCGAATCGTTGCGGTCGTTTGCGTCGCCAACACTGAAGTGATCGACGTTGCCGGAATTGTCGGAGTGGATGACGTTGTTGTGTACCCGTGATAGCGAGCAGCGACGAAATTATCGCCGCTTCCTCCCAGGACGGTAATCTTTCCGGTGAGCGAATCGGTGAAGACCGCTTGGACCTCTTCAAATGCTCCGAGATCCGTAACGACCGTGCCGTTCGTTCCAAAATCACTGTCGATTGTGCCGTTCGAGAAATATCGTGCCAAACCGAGATTTCCGTTCGCCGCGCCGGCGACAAGCAGTCTGCCGTCGTTCGTAATCTTGCTTGCGTAAATTTGATCGTTGTTGGAGGAGGTGAGAGAAAGTGCCTTTCCGAAACTTCCTCCGTCAAAAGAATTGTCGTACGATCCGGAAGAAGAAAAGCGAATCAGATAGAAATCGCTGTTGTTGTATCCCAGAGCAAATATTTTTCCGTCCAATTGAATCGCGGCTGATTTTGCTCCGGCATTATCCCCGTACGCTTTGTTGTACCGCGTATTGTCGGTGTTGAACGTGGTGTTGTCGATCGTCCCGCCGGAATTGAAACGGAAGAGGAACGTCGCTGATCCCAAACCGACGGAATTCGTCGTGCCGGAAAGTAATAACTTCCCGTCGCTTTGCAGTGTCAACGAGTAGGTTGTCATCGAATATCCCAGCGCTGAACTGCCGGTATATACGGACCAGCCATTGCCGTTGTTGAACGTTGCGTCAAAAACACCGCTTGATGTCAAACGAAGAATCATCGGGAACGACGCCGAGGGATATGTCGCGTTGGGATTGTTTCCGAATCCCCCGACAACAATTTTTCCGTCGGGCTGGACAACCACTCCCCGCGCTTCCTGATATCCGCTCAGTGAGACCACCGTGCGTCCGTCCGTGCCGAACGTGCTGTCCGGTGTGCCGTCCGTTTTCAAACGGATCGCAACAAAATCGTATTCGCTTCCGTTCGCCGAACTCGTCCCGGCGATGACGATCTTATCGTCTGGCTGAATTGCGGCGGCGTACGGAATATCATTTGACTGGATGGAAACGGTCGTTTTTCCGGCTGTGCCGTACGTATTGTCCAAAACACCGTCGGTGGTGAACCGTGCCGCGGCAAAATCTCCGCCGCTAAATCCGACAACGACGAATTTGCCGTCAGATTGTCTGACGCCGCTGGTAACCAAGCTTCCGGAAAAAGAAGTAGAGACAATCCCGTTCGTACCGAATGTACTGTCTGGCGTTCCGGACGTTTGGGAAAGAGTTATTGAAACGGTCACGATAAAACAACATATGGAGTACAATAGTTTGAACATAGAATCCCCGATATTTTATTGATGGATAAATTGTTTTAATTGAATCAAATTATCTTTGGTAAAATAGGAACTTGCTCCTGCTGCTTTCGCTTCGTCCCGGAATTCCTGATCGCTGAAATTTGAAACGATGATGACATTCGCACCCGGACATTCCTTTTTTAAATTGCGTGTGGCGGTAATTCCATTCATTGCGGTCATCTGCAGATCCATTAACACCACATCGGGGAATGTTTGGAGGAATTTCTCTACTACTTCGCTTCCGTCAGCACATTCAGAAACGGTGTCATTCGGATTTGCGACAACGCTGCGGATCATTCGGCGCATTGCGGCACTGTCATCGACGATCATCAGTTTCATATTTTTCTTTGCACAATAAGAATGATTTTTACAGTATCAATAACGGATATATTGGTCCGGTTTCATAGGGGGAGATTCACTCTTTATGAGAGAGTACAAGTACTCTAATTACACTTCACATAATGTTGCCGTACTGTGTCGTTCATTGAGCTTTTCTCAAATGAATCTATTGGATACGGATGGGTAAACTCTCTTTATTCGGGGAAGTGTTGGAACTAAAGATGGGATTTGTTCTCAAGAGCAAATTTGAGCAGGCTGTAACTGCCGGAGAGATTGAGTTTTTCGGAGATCTTGAAGCGGTAATTATCGATGGTCTTTTGACTGAGGAATAGTTCTTCCGCAATCTCTTTGCTCGATTTTGAATCGGAGATCATTTTCAGAATGCGGCGCTCTTGGTCGGACAGCAATGCCAATTGAGGATGGGTTGATGCAAATGTTTCCTTTTTTTCTTTTCGTTTTAAGAGTTTGTCGGTCAACACAGGACTGATATAATATTTCCCTTCATACACAGAATGGACGGCATTCACGATATCTATTGACGCACTTTCTTTGAGAATATATCCCTTCACTCCGAGGTCCATTGCTTCGTTCAGAATATCTTCATCATCAAACATTGTCAAAAAGACGACCTCCGTTTTACTTGTTGTTCTTTTTAATTCCTTCAAAACGGAAAGCCCGGTCATCTTTGGCATGTTCATATCAAGCACGGCAATGGAGGGTGAATATTCTTGAATCATGCTCAATGCCTGTTCGCCATCCGACGCCGCAGCAACGACACTCAATTCAGGGTCATTCAACAACGCCTGGCGAACTCCTTCGCGAAACATCGGATGGTCATCGGCTATGAGAATGGTGATCATTTTTTATGAAGAAAAATTATGGTTAAATCGGTAACAAAATGATAAAAATGAATTCTGAATCGGTGAAAGGGAGACTTGGCCATCAATTCAGATATTATTATTATTGGTTTATTTTGGATTGATAAGCCATTTTTCCGGATCATCGATCATTGTGATTAATTGACTGATAATGTGATTATTTTTTCCGTCCAAAGTCTCTGCAATAATGGGATCGAGATATTGACATTTAACAGAAAACTCGAGTCATACTTGTGTTTCACATGCTTGTGTTTCTGAATCACTCAACTTGGCAATGAAAGCAGCTCGATATCTTCTCTTTCGCCATCCTTCGGCCAGATTTATACAGACAGGACGGGAAGATCGGCGAATCTGATCAACCTGTAAATATTTCTCTTCGGAAGGTAATTTCTTAGTCAATTCAAAGATTTCCATATCTGCATTCATCGCATTTTGATAGACATGTAGTTCCTTAAAACTGTTGATTCTATCCGCCATCGGACATCCCCATTCACAATTTATGCAAATATTTTTGCGATCACCATGTCGCCCAATCACCGATTCCCCGGTTCAAACGGTGATCTTTAGATTGATGTTTGTTCCAGATGCGGATGCGAGCAAGGTAAATTCCCATCCAAACATTTTCGCCCGTTCCTGCATTCCGGAAATACCAAACCCCTGCGATGATGAAATTCCTGTTCCATTATCAGCGATTTCAAGATGAATTTTGTTTGCACGGCGGACAACATTGACAGTCACTTTTGTTGCACCGGAATGTTTGATAATATTATTGAACGATTCCTGCACAATGCGAAAAAGACTGATCTCCTGCTCTGGTGAAAGTATAGTGTTAATATCCTGAATCTCCGCAGAAAACTCAATCGTTGTGGACTCATTCACTTGCCGCACAATCGATCGGAGTGTTTTCGTGATTCCCAATTGATCCAGTTGATGCGGACGGAGGTTGTGTGATATCGACCGGACCTCTTCGATGGTGCTGGAGACGATTTCCGACGCTTCTTCTACCTGAAGCGTCGTAGCGGCCTCCCGGCCGGGCGATTGAAGCGCCAGGAGCAGTTTATTTTTGATGATGAGCAGATTCTGTCCCAGGCCGTCGTGCAGTTCGGTAGCGATTCGTTTCCGTTCTGATTCCTGAGATTCGATCAAACGGCGGGAAAAATCTATTTGGCGCTTTTTCTCCAGCATCAACTGCCGTACGCGTATGTAATAGATTGCCGGACCGATCGTCAGAAAGAGCAGTGCGATGATCGACCGGAACCACCAAGTTGCATAGAACGGCGGCAGCACTCGGATCAGCATGGTTGTATCTTCCGCACTCCACACGCCGGCATTGTTTACCGCGCGGAGGCGGAAGGTGTACTCTCCGGGATCGAGATTTGTATAGCGGACGATCCGCTGCTTTGACGTATTGCTCCATTCGTTTTCATATCCTTCGAGGATATAGGTAAAACGGATCTTATCCGGCGCGGCAAAATTGATGCCGGAGTACTGGATTTCTATCTTCGTTTCTCCCGGCTGTAATTCCATATCATTGTTACGCTGCTGCAGGCGGTTCTCGATCCAGACATCTTCGAGCATCACGGTCGGTACAATTCTTTTTGCCGTGATTGTCCGTGGATCAATAACGACAACTCCGGACGAGGTTGAAAACCACAATTTCCCGTCGACTGTTTTCCAGTTTCGCGGATTACCGCCTCCCCCCGTTTCTTCGCTTTCCATCCCGTCATCCCTGCCAATGGCAAAGCAGCGCACGGAGGAAATTGTTCCGTCGGCGACGGCGTCTAATTCCTGCGCATCGATGCGGTAGATGCCATGGATGGCGCCGAACCACATATTGCCAAGATCATCTTCCACTATTTGCGCGACCGCATCGTCGAAGAGTCCCTGATGTTCGGTAACAGAAGCGAACGAACCTGTCCCGTTTTGACCATTCGGTTTCCACCTGGTTAATCCCTTTTTCGAGCCGATCCATATCGCTCCATTGCGGTCTTCGTACATCGGAGATGCGTTATCATCATTTAATCCGGTTCCTTTTCTGTACACCGAAAGTCTGCCGCCTGAAATCCTGTTGACCCCGCTTCCGGAAGCGGATATCCAGACGTCACCGCTGCGGGTCAGAAGAATGCTGTTCACACGGTTGCTGGATAAGCCCTTGTCGGTATTCCACATTGTCATCGAATCTCCTAAGATATATACCGCACCGTTGTGGGCTGTACCGATCCATAATCCTCCGATACTATCCTCTGAGACAGAAATGATGGAAACATCGTCTTTAAAAATCCCCCGGGAGTAACGTCGGACACCATTGCTGTCTACATAATACAGTCCCGCTCCCCATGTTCCCACCCAGATCCCGCCATTTCGTGAATTGCCAAGTGAATAGATGCTGGTGATTTCGCCTGGCATCGTTACCGGAGAGAAGGTTCGGGGCATTGATTTGCGGCGAACCAGCAAGCCTTTGTCCCATGTCCCCATCCATAAATTTCCCTTCCGATCTTCCGTCCCGCACATGATAAGATCGGAAAGCAATCCGTTTCGTTTCGAATAGACGTCTATTCTCTTTTTCCGAAGGCAGATCAATCCGGCGCCTTCTTTTCCCAGCCAGATATTTCCTTCCCGGTCTTCGAAAAGCGTCGTCATGTCCGAAAACACGATGTCGTTCAATTTGTGCATCAACCGGATTCCCGCAGGCGAAATGATATGGATATTGTCCCGCAACAAAAGCCACTTTTCCTGATTGCGAAGGATATACATCTCACCCGATGTGCGATCTGCCAGAGACCGGTCGGCTGTGGTGATCTCTGCGGCATTTTTGACGATCCCTATTTCACGAATATGATACCAGAGAGCGCCGTTGGAATCGACGTCAACAGCATAGCCGCCGACCGGAAAACTTTTCTCGACGATCAATGAATCGCCTATAAGCCGGGCACGAACGCCGGTGTTCACGAACCCGAGATACATTCCGCCGTCGGGCAGAGGAATCACTTGATTGGCATATGTCCGTGGAAGTCCTTCGGCTTCGGTGAACCGGCGAAATCGATTCCCGTTGTAAACATAAATGCCGATTTCGGTGGCACACCAGAGATTGCCGGCGTGGTCTTCATTGATAGAGAGGATCCGTGTTGCAGAGATTCCGTCCGTACTATCGAATCGTTTGAACCGGCCGCCCGCATACCGCACCAGCCCCCCCGGTTCCGTACCGATCCACAACCGACCCTGACGGTCCGTGAACAAAGACATGATATTGGCCGCCAGAAATTCCAGTGTGTTCGAGCCGTTAAACACCGTCATGCGGACACCGTCGAATCGGGCGAGTCCATTCCATGTTCCGATCCACAAATAGCCGTCGTGTGTTTGAGTGATGCAACGAACGGTGCTTTGCGGAAGCCCGTCTTCTACTTTCCATTGTTGAACGACATACGGATCATTCTGTGCAATGACCATGCCGGCAACAATTGTGACAAGGAAGAGTCTGATATGCATAATCGATGATACGAAATTTCTTTTGTAAAAAGAAAGTATCCGGAAATGCCGGACACTTTCTTTGCCTTGAATCAAATGTATGGTATCACATCAATAACATCATCTTTTTTAATTGCACTGAAGTTCCGGATTTTAAGACAATAAAATAATAGCCGCTCGCCAAATATGAGTCATCGAATTATATTTGGTGATGGACTTCTGCCTCAAGCACTTCATTTGCCACCACAGCCACTTCCCATCCAATGGCATCGTAAATTTTTATTGCTGTGAATCCTGTTTCCTGATGCGTGAACCCGATCATCATTGTCGGATTGAACGGATTGGGATAGTTCTGTTCCAGTGCAATTTTCAGCGGCGCTTCGCCAACTGTCATTTCCAATTCCGGCGAGAACGAGAAATTTCCGTCACGGTCGATTTGTTTCAACCGGTATTGATACTTTCCAGTCTTTTCGAACTTATCGGAAGATGAATATTCTTTCGGTGCATTGGTGGTTCCGATCTCTTCGACAAATCCGATCGCAAGCCACGCAAAGTGACCGTCACCCGCGAGGTAATGGTCACTTGCCATAAATCTCCGTTGATTTCCATTTTAAGAGAATTCTGATACTATGACAAATTTGAACGGTAATTATTCGAGATACTTTTCCCACAATTAAGATCGGAATTGCATGAAACTAATTCCTTCGGTAGATTGTTAAAACAGGCAAATCGTGCATTTCAACAAACCGAGATCCCTATGAAATCAGGCTTATTATCGACTGCGGATGTTTCGAACATGCTTAAAGTAAACGAATCGACCGTGAAGCGTTGGACCGACAAAGGTTCGCTGAAATGCATCAAAACGCCGGGCGGCCACCGCAAATACAGGATGAAGGATGTCGTGGATTTCATGGAGACATTTGCGTACGACGTTACGGAATTACTGGTGCCCGGAAAAGAACATTTCAGCACGATTACTGTCTCGACCGATTATGCAATTCTCTCGAAGGATTTTAATGCATTAACGGAGATATTTTATAATACGATCCTCAAAGGAAGCCGGGAAGATACATTCCACTATCTTAATCTTCTCTATGCAAATCGAATTTCTCAAATCGAAATCTTCGATCGCATTCTGTTCCCGGCATTCCAGAAAATCGGATCGAAATGGATGAACAACGAACTCGGCGTGGAACAGGAACATCTTGCCTCGAATACTGCACTGCATGCAATATTAAAGCTGCAGGATCATATCACCAAAAAACCGAAGCATGGCGGAAAAGCGTTGCTGGGGTGTCTGGAAGATGAATATCATGAACTGGGTATCACCAGTGTCAACAACGTGTTGGATGCACACGGATGGACGACGTATTATCTCGGCGCCAATCTTCCGACCGAATCGTTCGTGGATGCAATTGAACACTATGTTCCCGATGTCGTCATGGTCTCGTCCATGACTCCAAAATCGAAGCGTTGGCTCATAGAACAGTGCGGTCTGCTGCGCGAGACATCACAGATTATCGGCGCAAAACTGATCGTCGGAGGAATCGCCGCATCGGATACATTGAAAAAGAAAATCCCCGCCGATTTCGTTCCGTCCTCCATTGCCGACGTGATGACGTACATCGAATCCCTCCCTCTTCCTTCGAAGACTGTTGAGACGTAACATCAATACATCATAAAATAGAAAGGCGGGCTCTCGCCCGCCTTCGGTATTCTGTATTCTGTCTTCTGCTTTTCTATTTCAACAACACCATTTTCCTCACCTGCTTCACCGATCCCGTTTCGAGACGATAGAAATATAAACCGCTGGAGAGATTTGATGCGTTGAACGTTACGGTATACTGACCGGTCTGTTGGTATCCGTTCACCAGTGTAGCCACTTCCTTCCCAATAATATCAAACACTTTCAGCGTTACATTTCCCGCCGTCGGTAATGAATACCGGATACTGGTAGTTGGATTGAACGGATTGGGATAATTTTGATCGAGCACGAATTCCGTCGGCCGTACGGCCGGATCTGCCTTCACCGTTGTCGTGGAAGTGACGGAAAAATCTGCGCTGGCGTTCAACGGACTTCCGGTAATATCGTATGCGGTATTGACCATGACAGTGCTCGATTCATTGAATCCCGGTTTGTCGACAAATACATAATAATACCCCGCCGCCAGACCGTTGATAGAATAATTTCCTTCTGCATTGGTCATCGTATAACCGGCGAACTCACCATTGCGGTACGCATACACAAATGCCCCTGCTTTACTGTTACCGTTCAATGAATTATCACCGCCGCTATTATATGTCACCGACCCGAAAATATTCGTATAGCCGCTGTTGAATGAGCCGAATTGTTTGACATAAATATTGATATCGTCGACACTGTTGCCGTTGATGACGATCTTCGACGCGCGTTTCCAACGATAGGTGACCGAATCGGTATTCGTATAATATGCCGGAGTGTAATTTCCCAGCGGAACCGCCATCACAACGTACGTGCCCGGCAGGAGTTCGGAAAATGCATAGGCGCCGTTCGAATCGGTATCGGTCACATAGACACGGGAGATCCGGTGATTGTCGTTAAATCGCCACCGGTCACGGAATGCGATGACGCGTGCCGGCACCGGAATATCGAGCACAGAATCGAGCACGGCCCCTTTGATCTCACCCAGCACTACCGGAGGCAGCGGAATGAGTGTAAAATTCGGGGGATTTTGAACGACCGGGTTTATCGGATCGACGACGTAGATATCCGCCGAAAGCAGGTCGGATTTTTCAAAATAGAACTCCGTCGAATATCCCTTAGCCCGTGCAAATGCGAGATATCTGCCGGGATACAGTTGCACGGAATAATTCCCTGTCGAGTCGACCTGCGCTTTTGTAACAAATTCGGAATTCCCTTCCAGCCGGAAATCGCCGTGTGCATTGAACTCGAAATATTTCCGGAAGTTTTCCATAGCAATGTTCATTCCCGCACCGATATTGAGCGCGAATTCCGCCCGTACGAATACCACCCTGCTGTTGGCGTTGCCGATGGGAAGTCCCAGCGTATCGGTCACCGTACCTGAAACAGTCACTTTCGGAAGATTCGCCGGTCCGCCGCGCAGTTTGAAATTCGCGATTGTTACGGACGGAGAATCCTGTACCGTGATCACATCCGCTTGCATAGGATCCCTCTTTCCGTCATACCATTGGCTTTGAAAATGTAATGAAGGAGCATTGGCTTTCAGTTTATAGGTACCCGGATCAACACGGCCGATTTTATAATTTCCATTCGCATCTGTTCTTGCTGTATATGAATATGATAGGAACAAATCGTTTTTAGTCTTAAATACTTCTACAACGACATTTGGAATCGGCGTATTCAGCGTGTCGGTTACTTTGCCCTGTATAATCCCGTTTCCGCCGGCAATACCGACGGTAAACTCCTGCCGTGCATATCCTCCGTTACTGGATCGTGCATGGATCGCAATACGGTACATACCTTTTGCCGTCGGAGTCCAGTCAACAACGCCGGTGACCGAATCGATCGAAAATGCAAATCCAAGCGCGCCGGCACCAAAGGTAGCGGAATATCGGATCACGGCATCAGAATCGCTGGAGACAGCCGCTGCCGTATAGACGTATGGTTTATCGACCAGGCCGAACAACGGCGGGACAGAGATAAAATGCACTCTATCTTCACTCAGTGGCGGGTATAACGTCAATTGAAGCATTGTGCTGACCAGAACTTCGCCGGTCATTAATTTTGCGGTAACGTAGTAATGGTAAGGAATCGGAAAATCGAGATCCACGACCACCGGAACATCGGTTACGGACCATTGATTGACAGTGGAATCAATGACCGGAAGCATCGGGGCAGCAATATCAGCAGGGCCCCCATGGACGATATAATATGCAACAGTTCCGACCGGCGGTTTTTGCCAGGCCAATTTGACTTTTGCATCTTCGATCTTTCCTTCCAAGCGGTATGATCCTGTCAACGGAATGCCTGGAATGGGAGTAATCTGCACATTACTTTTTACCGTTGTGCCGCCGGACGATGCGAGCGCATAGTACGCATACGAATCGGCGATGGTCGCAATGGCTGTCGGGACTTTATCGACATACGAATAATCATTTGTCGTCGCGATCAACTCAAAGGTGGTGGAATCGGACACCATCGCTCTGTAGAGTTCATATTGAACGATTCCGCCCATTCCCGTCGGCTTGTTCCAGACCAGTGCAACCTCGCCGGATAATTCCACCTTTGTAATAAAGAGTTGAAAAGTAGGATCGTGCATTTGCGCCTGCACTGCCATCGATCCGGTGAGCAGTAGTAAGAGAGTCACAAAACGTTTCATATATACCTCCTCACATATCGTGGTGTATAAAAAAATTTTCGTCTGTAAAAGTCACCGGACTCTGCGTATGAATGCAGAGTCCGGATTGAGTGATACGGTAAAGAGTGAAAGAACGACATGCTTTTTAATTGCAATCAGTATGCCAATCCAAAAATGAGCGAAATCAGGCAGATTTTTCACCATTTCAATTATATACCATGCATACTATGCATAGCAAAACGCACCCCCTGCACATTACCATGGAACAGTCAATGTGAGGAAATGTCCATTCTGTTCCCGGAGTGAAGGATGATAGGAGATATCGGGGAGATCCTGCGAACTCACAACATCGATTTCTGAAACAATATACACCGCGGCAAATGCGATAAACGAATAGATCTCCGCTTTTCTGTATGTATTGTAGGAATCATATTTCGTCGCAATGTCCGACGGGAGGCTGGCGTTCAGATATTCCGTTCGCGCGTCGGATCGAAGCATTTCAAAGACAATGCCGGAACTTAACGCAGCGGCACCGGCGCCGAGGAAAATCAATCCTTTGGTACTCTTTCCCTGATAGAGTTGTTCCCATCCGGGGAACAGCAGCGTGCGGAAGGTCATCTGATTGCGCTGCAGGAGCATTGCCGTCGGCTCGCCGGAGGATTGCGATCGACGCGATGAGAGAAATACTGAACGGGCGTCGTTGTATACCGCGAGAATCTTCGGTGAAGTGAGTATCGGATCGAGATCGTAATCGGGATCGATCTTCATGATTGCAATAAAGCGATCGCGCGCCGGCGTATTTTTCCCCTGTGCAATCAACGAAAAGGCAATCCACTGTTCTATGCGGACAACCACGGTATCGGCAATGGACGGTGTTTCGCGTAACCGTCGCGCCTCCAGTTCCGCATCGACATACCGCGCCGCATTATACATCTCTTCGATTTCGCGCAGCGTTGAATCGATCGCTTCACCGTTCTGCGAATATGCGGCCGCGGCGGTCAGAAAAAAAAGAATGACAAAAGTCAGATATTTATTCATTGATTAAATTGTAGTGAGAGTTGCACGGTATCCTTTGCCGTGACGATAATTTCCCTGACGATATCCGTAAATGCGGCATTTTTAAATCGGAGCGTATGTTTGCCCGCGGAGATCATCAGCGGTTTTGTCATCGGCGTCGTATCCTTATACTGCTCGTCGACATAGACCTCTGCCCACGGCGCGACGGTGCACATCACATAGCCGACCCGATCCAGAAAATTTCCCTCCACTGTCCGCTCTCTCAGCGGTTCGACAGTGACAGATTCCACAATCGGATCAAACGACGGATTGACGAACATGACCGAGTGCGTCCCCGCCGCCAAAATAATCGGTGCCGCAATCGGCGTTTCCCCTATCAGTTGATTGTTTACAAACACTTTTGCCCAGGGAGTGCTGGTAAAATACACTTTTCCCGAATCCTTCTCTGCGGTTACACCACTGCGTGCACTGTACACCGAAGACTCATTCGTTTGTAGTCCACCAACGGGTTTTTCCACCGGCATACTTGCTTTCTCTTCCTGCGTTTGACGGGTCAGGGAATCGGTTGCTGTCTCGTTCGATTCAATGCCGGTATCAACAGTGTGAACCGCCTGATCTGCCGGTGCGGAGAGAAAGACCCAACCAAAGATAATTATGACCGCAATCACCAAGAGAACAATGAATGCAGGAACCATACTTCTTTTATTGTGAGTCTGCCGTGCACCATTTCCTGCCTGTCCCGTTGGTACTGTTTCTCCCAAAGCGGACAATGCATCCGCTGCGGACGGAAACCGTTCCTCTTTCTTCGGATGCATCAATCGTTTTAGAAATTGAACGAATTCCGTTGCGGACCGATTCTCGTATTGTGCAAGATCCGGCTCCGAAAACGCCAGCACCTTTTTGATGCACTCGGAGTAGGTCGATCCCTCAAAAATCCTTTCTCCGCTCATTACTTCGATGATGGTGACACCAAGAGCAAACATATCTGTCCGTGCATCGATCTCTTCCCCCCGGACCTGTTCCGGCGCCATATAAGCGGGCGTGCCGAGGACCATCCCTTCCATTGTCACCGTCGGCGATGCGGCAAAGGAGGCCAATCCGAAATCGGTCACCTTTACCGTGCCGTCGCTGCCGACAAGAATGTTTCCCGGTTTGATATCGCGATGAACGATACCTTTTCCGTGCGCCGCGGCGAGTCCGCGAAGCACATGACGGGTAACCGTCTGCACGCTGTCAACGTCTCTCATCTCCCCCACGGCAATGATTTCTTTCAGCGATCGCCCTTCCACAAATTCCATCACGATCGCCGGTGCGCCGTCGATCTCCGTCAAATCGTAGACGTGAACGATATGGTCGCTCCTGAGCGCCGCGCACGCCCGCGCCTCACGAACGAAACGGTACCGAAGATCCGTATCGTTTGCCAGATGCTTATGCAGCACTTTTAACAGCACGCGCCGATGCAGCTGCTCGTCGAACGCGCGGTACACCGCCGTCGTCGTGCTTTCGCTAATCTTCTCTTCAATAGTAAATTGCAGTTTTTTTATCATTGGACTCACGCAAAGCCGCAAAGGAGATGTGGAAAATTATTCTTCCAAATTGTTCACAACTCTTTTAATACCATCTTTGATAAACGCCGAGCCAAAATTAATGAGTAACCCTAAACGCAAATTCGATAAACGCAGATATGTCAATAATTGTTTTTTATGCACCGGCAGCAGAGTTTCAACTGATTTCAATTCAATGATCACTTTATTTTCGATACGAATATCCATTCTGAAATTGAATGAGAATGTTTTCCCTTCAAATATCACCGGCATCTCAACTTCTGTCTCTATTGATAGTCCTCGTTCTCGTAATTTATATGCATAGAGTTCCTGATACACAGATTCCAACAGACCCGGTCCGAGTGAATTGTGTAATTCATACGCGACATCCACCGCTATTTTAGCTATCTCATTTTCCGTCATTCCATTGTGTCTTTGCGGCTTTGCGTGACATCAATACTCTCACTCATTGCTCCATTCTTTAATACGGTATTGCAGCCAGCGCAGCGAGACGCCGAGCCGTTCGGCGGTGCGGGTCCGGTTCCCGCCCATTTCCGCCAGCGTTTTTTCGATGATCTCTTTTTCGAAATCGGCGAGGGTCAGGGAATGTTTCTGCAATGCGGAAGAGTCTGCGGTATTGAAAAGAAAATCTTCCGCCGTCAATTCGTTGCCGCGGCAAAGCACCACCGCCCGTTCGATGACATTCTGGAATTCGCGCACGTTCCCCTGCCAGGAATTGGCAAGGAGCATCTGCATCGCATCCGGATGGATGCCGTTGATCTTCCGCTTATAGTTTTCCGCCGCCCGTTTCACAAAATAATCCGCCAGAACCGGTATATCATCCTTTCGCTCGCGCAGCGGAGGAAGGTGGATGCCGATCACGTTCAGCCGGAAGTACAGATCTTCGCGGAACCGTCCCGCTTTCACCTCGGCGGCAAGGTCCTTATTGGTGGCGGCGATAATGCGGATATCGGTATTTTTGTTGACCGTATCGCCGACGCGGCGGTATTCTTTTTCCTGCAGCAGGCGCAGGATTTTTGACTGGAGCAGTTGCGGAAGATCGCCGATCTCGTCCAAAAGTAGCGTTCCGCCGTTGGCGACTTCCACCAACCCTTTTTTATCGCCGCTGGCTCCGGTAAACGATCCCTTGATATGACCGAACAGTTCGCTTTCCATCAGGCTTTCCGGTAGGGCCGATGCATTCACCGCGATAAACGGTTTCCCTTTCCGGGTTCCGTGGTCGTGGATGGCGCGCGCGATCAATTCTTTTCCGGTGCCGCTTTCTCCGGTAATCAATACCGCAACATCCACATCGAGCACGCGATGGGAGATTTCCAGCACCTGTTTCCATTTTTCACTGGCGCCGATGATATTTCCGAAAACACCCGATGGTGTGGCCGCGTGTTGCAATCGAATATTTTCCGCCTGCAGCAGCGAGTATTGCTGTGCATTTTCGATCGCAATCGCCGCAAGGTTACCGACAATCATCAGGAACTTCACCGCGTCTTCCGTAAACGTCTTGCGCGACCGGCTGCTGTCGAGATAGACCGCTCCCGTAATCCGGTCTCCGGCGCGGAGGGGAATGCAGATGATAGAAAGAATCTTCTGCGCCATGATGCTTACCGATGATTCAAACCGCTCGTCGCTCATGGCGTCGAATGTCAGTACCGGTTCCCCCGATTCGAGCACACTCTTCACTACGGAAGACGATGCGGCAAATTCGTTTCCCGCCTTTTTGGAATTGAAATTCGTAAACGCTACGACGGTATAACCGGTTTCGCTGTTATTATCGGCAAGCATGACGAAACCTCTCTCCGCGGTGAGATGCGTCATCGCGATGCCGAGCACGGTTTCCAGCAATGCGTTTGGCTCGAGAATCGAGTTGATCGTTTTCGTGATTTCGTAGAGTGCGTTGAAATTATCCTGCTGTCGTTCCATGATTGTCGATGATCCCTTTTTTTATTGCACAATAAACGACGATTCTTTCGACCGGGCGTAATTGCCGAATTCATCCGCCACGGAAACACTCCAGGCATACGATCCCGATGTCAACACCGGCGCGGATCCGTCGTTCGGAT
This sequence comes from uncultured Chitinophagaceae bacterium, assembly GCA_964371615.1. Taxonomy (GTDB): domain Bacteria; phylum Bacteroidota; class Ignavibacteria; order UBA10030; family UBA8401; genus SpSt-333. Next base: position 82,493 of record CAYJMS010000001.1, on the reverse strand, counting down.
AGGAAAATTGTTCATAGAAGGAGTCGATCCCTTCGATGGACCAGACCAGGACCGGAATTCCGCCGTCCATACGCGAGAGACTGATCGTGTACGTATAGGTGAATGTCACATCCGGCGGCAGCCATTGAAAGACAGGAACGGCATCCGTCGTATCGTTATTCAGCGATGATGGATAGACGGGCGTCGCGGTATTTTCAATAACCCTCGTTACGTAGAACGGGACACCGGAACCCACGGCGTATGCCTCGTCGCGGGCAACAATGGTCAACGGTTTTCCGACCAGCCATTGAATCGTATTCGTCGGCAATTCGTACTTGTAGATCGTCGCCACAAAGGTCTTGGTGTTGAGGGAATATGACAGCGGAACGTAGAGGGAGTCAACTTTGAACCAAACGGAATCGAGATCGTTGATGCTGTTTGGATCGGAGACGTCCGCTTCAATTTCCACAAAATATTGCGGACTGGGAAAATACTGGTCGATTTTGCGTGTCAGGATATTTTGTGCGTTCACAACGGGCAGGCCGTTCAATCCGAGCAGTATATCCGCCGGCGCGTATGGGAATATCTCAGCATCGAACGTGTCGGCAACAAAGTTCTGTTTCGTACAAATGAATCGGTGCAGACCCTCGTGCACATTGTTGAAATGGAAATATCCCGCACTGTCGCTTACGACATTCAGACCCGTATTCGTATCTTCTATCATCGCGCCGGCGATACCCGACGATTGTCCGTTCACAATCACCCGTCCAATCAACGATCCCGTACCGGCATAGGACGCCGAAAGCGGATCCAGCGGATTATCGCGCGGTGCATCGTCCACACAACCGATAGCGACGAACAAAAGCGAGAAAATGAAGAACCGATTTGCCATTGTGCTTCAATTTCGTGAAAAAACTAATAACTCAAAAGCGGTTTAGCGCACTTTTGACAAAAAGATCGGCTTTTAGTTACTGCGGCGGAATGATGAGTGTGCTAACGGTCAACTTGGAGTTTATACCCTTTTCCGTGCGTATTCACGATTGAGATGGCAGGATCGGCCTTCAAGTGTTTGCGAAGTTTGGAGATGTAGACATCCATACTGCGGGCATTGTAATATGATTCCTCGCCCCAGACGGTGCGAAGAATGATGTCTCGCTCGACCGTGACATTCAGGTGCTGTGCAAGCACATGCAATACTTCGGATTCTTTGTCGGTGAGTGATTGTTTTTTCTTTCCGTCGATTGATAACGAGCATCGCGCGGCGTCAAAATAAAATGCGCCAAGTGAAAATTGATCCGGTGTTTTCAGATCCGACGACGTCCCTTGGCTCCGCTTGAGCACTGCGGAAATGCGCAGCAGCAGTTCTTCCATACTGAACGGTTTCGTGATATAATCGTCGGCACCGATCTTCAAACCTTCGATCCGATCTTCTTTCAACGATTTCGCCGTAAGGAAAATAACCGGCATCACCTGATCAGTTCGCCGGATCTCTTTCACGAACGTGAATCCGTCCTTTTTCGGCATCATCACGTCGACCAGACAGAGTGAGAATCTCGATTTCCTGTAAGCGGAAATTCCGTCCACTCCGTTCGCACAGAGTTGCACGGCGAATCCATTCATCTCAAGGTGTTCGGAAAGAATGAATCCGAGATTTGGATCGTCCTCCAGTAGCAGTATCTTTTTTTTCGATTTCTTCACTATCAATTATTATTGTTCAGAGGCGTTTTTGCGTTTGACTGCAGGGGTAAATGAATTTCCACGATCGTCCCTTTGCCCAATTCGCTGGTAATGAAAACGGACCCGCCGTGCGCTTCGGCGATGAGTTTCACGTAACTCAAGCCCAGGCCGAACCCTTTGACATCATGCGTGTTCCCGGTCGGGACGCGGTAATATTTGTCGAACACGCGGTGCAGATACTCCTTATCGATACCAACTCCATTATCGCGGACAGTAATACTGCACATTCCCTTTACATTTGCGGTGGAAATAACAATCGACGGTGTGTACGGCGAATATTTGTTTGCATTATCAAGTACGTTGTGAATGATGTTTGTCAGATGAACGATATCCCCCTCGACAACCGGTTGCGGAGCAGTGAGTTCGGCGGAAACGGTGCCGTGTTTCGCCTCAATCGGCAATGAAATGTTCTTCACCGCCAACCGAATGATTTCATGCAGATCCACGGAGGAGCGTTTCAACTCAAATTCCCCTTCTTCCAGCACGGCCATTTGCAGTATCGTATCGACCTGCCGTTTCATCCGTACATTCTCGTCCGCTATGACCGATGTGTATTGCTGCAATTTCTTCTTATTCCGGAAAGTGTCCGGACGGGCGATCGCTTCCGCGGCGAGTGCGATTGTCGAGATGGGTGTCTTGAACTCATGCGTCATGTTGTTGATAAAGTCCATAATCGAACCGGCAAGCCGTTGTTGGCGGAATATTGCACGTACGCTGAATACAAAACTAAACACGATGACGGAAATGAAGATGAGCGACAGCGTCAGCAATACCGTCATTTGATTCCGCACAAACGCAGCTTTATCGGGAAGAAACAGCAGCAATTCGTGCTTCTCCGAGATGAGATCGCTCGGAAAGAGCCGCGCTGTATACGGCGTCATTGACGTCTCCGCAGAGACCGTTGTATCGTCATGTTCCCCGTCGATGCGGAATGAAAACGGCACCGCAATGCCAACGGCAGCTAGATTCACGGAGATGAGAGAGTCGACATTGATTCTGTCGATCCGTTGTGCTATCGGCAACGTTTCGAGAAGAAAGAGCTTGTCCACCACCTGCGAAACGATTTCCCCCCGCCTTTTCCTGGTCGTATCGCGGAAGAGCACCAATGTCGATTCGCTCATGCTTGTTCTGATCCGAACACCGTTATTATCCGTGGAATAACTGTATCCCTCCGATGTTCTCCGTGAATTGCTGCCGGTGGAACCCTGCACCATAAACGTTGTCATGGTATCAATCCCCTCGGAATGGAATACTTCAACACGCATTCTTCCGTTTCCGCTTTTAACCGTGTCGGTGATGATCCATGAGAATGTTTGCTGCGGATGAGACGAGTCCTTTCGAATCTTTCGCTGTGCGGTCTTCATCACTTTGGGCGGCACGGCAAGCTGTGCGGCAACGGTAAAGATCTTCGATGCCGCTTCCTCTTTTTCAATTTGGTGCGCCACGGCGTTCAGTGCATTCATCACGCTGCGGTCAAACGCCTGCTCTTTCTGCTCGTACGAAACATACAGCAGATACCCCTGCAGGGAGATCAGTCCGACAAGCGCGGTAGAAAGCAATGAGACGATCAGCATAATATGAAGGGATGCTTTTTTCACTCCGACAATCTAACAATCTCAAAGATAAAAATCCTCCCTTTTAACACTATTTAACACTTTGAAACAGTTTTTAACTATGAACGGCGCAACTTCGGCCGTATGTTTACCGTCGAACAGCACACTATCAACTGTCACGTCACAAAGGAGATTTCATGAAATATATTTTTGTGTTTTTCGCAGCGTTCGTGTTCATCACGCAGGGAAACCAGGAACCGAAACGGATCACCCGGACATTATCCATGGAGGATGCATTGATCATAAGGGAAATCGGCGTTGTGGTGGTGTCGAAAGAAAAGACACTGATCGTCGATATCATTCTTGGTAATAATGATCAGCAGCAGGCCGACATCAAGAAGGACGACATCATTCTGATGGCGAACGGGAAAAAGGTACAAACAATCAACGATCTGCGCACGCTGTACGAAAACACGACCGCCGGCAATGAGTTCAAAATGGGATTGAAACGGGGGGAACACCTCCAGATCGCTGCTTTCGTCAAAAAAAGCGATCAGGAATTGAATAAAGACGGGGGACACGGCGGAATGGTTTTCAAAATGGAAAAAAAGGAAGGCGAAGAGATGCTTCCGGCGCTCGGATTGTCGTTCGGAACAAAAAAGAGCGGTGTCGTGGTATCCTCCGTACTGCCGACGGCCGAAAAGAATTTCCGTTCGATCACACCGAAGGAAGGTGATGTCATTGTCTCCATTAACGGAACTCGCGTCGTCAACGCCGAAGCATTCGTGAAAGCATACGACGGTGTGAATGAAGGAGAGTCGGTCACCATCGTACTGTCGCGCCGCGGCAAGGAAATGACGGAGACATTCACAAAGCCCAAGCCGATGAGACAGATGATGATAACGAAATAAAACATGGGCGGCACAAATTTTATGAATTTATGATTTTTTGATTTTATGATTGAAAGAATGGTTTCAATGAAAGGTTATCTGGGAATTCTTTTCGTTTTCATTTTAATATTCGTGCCGGGAGATATGCTGTCGGCGCAGGCAAATCCGTATTTCAATCAGCGGGACGACAAATACCGGCTGCTCGGATTGAAACGCGCGAAAGAAGCGTACGAGTTCGGCAAAAAGGAGTTTGACCGTCAGCAGGATTTGTTTTCCAAGGGATTGTTATCGCAGGCAGAATTGGATCGTTCACGTGTTTTGTTTTCCGACGCCGAAGTAAATTACCAGCAATCATTGCTGGCAGTACTGTTCGAATCGCAGTTTATTTCCGTGGAAAAGGCGGAGAAGTATCAAACAACAGACGGGAAAAAACATGTGCGCTTGAGACTGATCAACACCTCGGGAGGGAATGCAGAATTCCAGAAACTGGTCAAGATGGAAGATCAGCTTTTCCGTTCCCTCCAACCGGACGTAATACCGAATGTCTATGTCTCCATCGCAAACACCGATAACTCCATTATCAGTCAGCCGTACGAGGCAAAAATCGACGAACTGCGGTTCGGCCATCCGAAGGATCTCGATTTTCTGCTGCTGCAGGACCTTGATGCCGTCGTTGTCAACATCATTTACGGCAACGGATCGACACGGAGCATGAAAATATTCCTGCAAAAAGACGCATCGCAAAACAAGGTGTTGGTACAATCGCAGCAGTTTTCACAGGAAGGAGAACTCGGCAAATCGGCAACATTCGACCTGACGCTCGAACTTTTCAGCGGCACCGCGAACACGTTCGGACTGGAAGTAGTGAATCTGCCTCAGCAGGTCAACCGGTTCTTTAAAGATCCGCAGACCGGCGCACGGTTGAGTCAGTTTAAGTTCATTGAAAACTCCAATACCCGCAAGGCGGCGCTCGAAGTCTCTCTCCCCGACCGTCCGACGAAGGAAATTGCGATGGATTCGCCGATTCAGTTTTTTGTGCTGGTGATTCCGCGGGACAGGATGGAAGAATTCAAAAACATACAGACCCGAATCTGGAGCATGGAAGAAGTGGAAAAACTCAATATCGGGTTTGTCAAACTCGAACTGCTTCCGCGGGGCAAGGGCCGTCTGCTTGTGCGCGCACAGCAACTGTTCCACTCCATAAAATCGGACGGGACAATACAATTGAACATAGAACTGGTAAATGAAGGAACAAGACGTCTGGACAATGTCAAGATTGAAGCGGATGTCCCGCTCAACTGGACAAAGAAAATCGACCCGACGGTAATTCAGTCTCTCGATATCTTCGAAGAAAAACGAATTGTGCTGGAATTCACACCGCCGAAAGATATCGCAACCGGACGGTACGAAATCCGGCTTCGTACTACCGCACTGTCCGACAACCAGCCGGTGAACGGCGAGGATAAGACGGTGACGGCAGAGATACAACCGGAAACAAACGTATTCGGAACATTGGTCATCATCCTGCTCATTCTCGGGGTCATCAGCGGGATTGTTTGGTACGGAATAAAATTGTCAAAGAAATAATTTTAAGGAGGAATCATCATGATGGATCACCCATTGCTCGAAGCGGTTAACCTCTCAAAACGGTACGAGGACGGGGCGCTTGCCGTCAACGATGTGACGTTTTCAGTACACCCGGGAGAGATTTTTGCGATGCTCGGCGGAAACGGTGCCGGAAAGACCACCACTATCAATATCTTTCTGAACTTTCTTGAACCGACGTCGGGAGAAGCGCGCATCAACGGCATTCCGACCCACATCGAACCGCTGAAGGCGAAACAGCATGTCGCATTCGTATCGGAGAATGTGATGCTCTACACCAATTTCACCGCATTGCAGAATCTCGATTACTTTGCCCGACTGGGCGGCAAAACGCACTATACAAAGGACGACTACCGGAGCGTGCTGCTTCGCGTCGGTTTGCAGGAAGAGGCGCATAACAGAAAATTGAGAGGATTCTCCAAGGGTATGCGTCAAAAATGCGGCATCGCAGTGGCAATACTGAAAGATGCGCCGGCGATTTTGCTGGACGAGCCGACCTCCGGACTCGATCCGAAATCCGGTTTCGAATTCATGGAACTGCTCGGCTCCCTGCGGGATGAAGGGAAGGCGATACTGATGTCGACGCACGATATATTCCGCGCAAAAGAGACCGCCGATACCATCGGCATCATGCGCCAGGGAAATCTGGTGATGCAGCGCTCCCGGAACGAACTGACCGGCGAAAATCTTGAACAGATTTACATGGACTACATGGCGGGCGTGAACGAATAACTCAATCGCAGGATTCACCACAGCGGATAGTACGGAGACAAAGGTATGATTACACTTTTCATTGAAAAAGAATTGCGCGACATCATCGGTTCGGCGAAGTTTGCGGTGACGTTCAGCATATGCTCGATACTGATACTGCTCTCGTTTTATATCGGCGCACAGAATTACCGCGTAGCAAAAAATCAGTACGAAGCGTCGAAAGCGGCGAATGTCCGTCAGTACGAAGGCCTGACCGATTGGATGCAGGTGCATTCGTTCAAAATTTTTCTCCCTCCCCAGCCGGTGGCAACGCTGGTCAGCGGCGTATCGAACGACATCGGCCGAACTGTCGAAGTACGGGGCCGCGGGGAACTCCGTTCGCAGGACAGCCGGTACGGCGACGATCCGATCTTTGCCATGTTCCGGTTTCTCGATCTCGATTTCATTTTTTCCATTGTCCTTTCCCTCTTTGCGATTCTTTTCGGCTACGACGCCATTAACGGCGAAAAGGAGCGCGGGACTCTCCGGCTGACATTTTCCAACGCCGTGCCGAGGGCACAATACATTACCGGAAAGTTCATCGGTTCATTTCTCGGACTCACTATTCCCCTGCTCATACCGATGATGATCGGAACGCTCTTTCTTCCGGCTTTCGGTATTGTGCTGTCCGCCGCCGAATGGACTTCGCTGGTTTTGATTATTGCTGCGGGAGTGTTGTCGATCGGAGTATATCTGTCGCTCTCCATTTTCATATCCGCTACCACAGACCGGTCGTCCACATCGTTTCTTTTTCTGCTTGCGATGTGGATTATGACGGTGATGGTCATTCCGCGCTTGTCCGTGGCGGGTGCGGATCTCTTTGTGAAAGTACCGAGTATGGATGAAATCAATTCGCAGAAAAGCCGGTTCATGTCGCAGCTGTGGAACGAAGACCGGGGGAAATTGAACGGTTTCACTCCCACCGCCACGGGAGATGTCCAGTCGGTGATGAACGAATTCAACAAATACATGCAGGGTCTTGCCGACGACCGGGAAAAACGATTCAATGAATTTGCCGCACGGCTCAACGAGGAACGGATCAACCGTCAAGTCGAACAGGAGCACATAGCGCTCGTTCTCTCCGGAATTTCTCCCTCGGCACTTTTTACGCTTGCCGCCTCAGAGGCCGCCGGAACCTCTCTGCGGCTTGAACAACGATTCCTGTCGCAGGCGAAGGATTATCAAAAACAATACGCGCTTTTTATGAAGGAAAAGACCGGAATGAATACCGGCGGTTTCGCCATGGTCTTTCGCATGATGACGGATGACAATGCAGAAAAGCCGAAGCCGATCAATATCAACGAGATGCCGCAATTTCAGTATGCACAGGCCGGGATTTTAGAAGGGATCGGTTCATATGCAGGATATACCGGAATGCTGGCGGTCTTCAACCTCCTCTTTTTCGCCGGCGCGTTTGTTGCGTTCAGGAAATACGATGTGAGATAGCGGATACAGCTGCAGTATCGGTAGTATGCACACAAAAGGAGCTCTTATGATTTCGACCATTGTCACACACGAATTAAAGAATATTTTCTTCAGCCCGAAATTCTCCGTAACGTTTTCCGTCGTTACGTTGCTGCTGATACTTACCATTATTGTCGGTATCGACCACTATCGACAGGGAACGCGTCAATATGAAGCGACGACGCAATTGGTGCAGCAGGAGATGCGGGAAGCGCGCGGATGGATGTCGTTGAACAACAAGATTCTGCGCAAGCCGGATCCGATGCAGATCTTTGTCTCCGGCGTCAACAACGATGTCGGCAGAATTTCCGGCATCAGCAGTTTTTTTGCCGTCAAACTGTCGCATAGCACATTCTCCGACGATCCGATCTATGCTCTTTTCCGGTTTGTCGATTTCGCATTCATTGTTGCCGTCGTCTTTTCGCTGCTCGCCATTTTATTCACGTACGATTCGGTCAACGGCGAGGCGGAACGGGGGACACTGCAGTTGACATTTGCCAATGCAGTACCGCGCACGACATACATTGCGGGAAAATTCATGGGAGCCTGGCTGGGCCTTATCATTCCCCTGATCGTACCAATGCTTCTTTCTCTTTTGTTGTTGCTGCTGTGGAACATTCCGCTGCAATCGGAAGAATGGCTAAAGATCGCCGCATTGTTCGGAGCGTCGCTTTTGTATGTTACCTTTTTCATCTCTCTGGGGCTCTTTCTCTCCACAACAACCAAACGATCGTCCGTCTCCTTTCTCTTCTCTCTTGTCCTATGGGTTTGCATAGTCTTTATACTACCGCGTGCCGGAGCGACAGTGGCCGGACATATCATCACCGTGCCGACCGTGGCGGAGATCGAAGCGCAGCGTGAAGCATTTTCCAAAGACCGGTGGATGCAATACGAGAAAACAATGCAGGACAAGTGGAAAGAACGGAACGACCCGTTGCAAGGGATGAGCAAGGAAGACCGCGAAGCATACCGGGATGCGAAAATGTGGGAATGGATGGAAGAGGACGACCGGGACCGCAAGCAGGTACAGGCCGACATCGACGAACAGACACGATTGCTCAATGAGGATCTCCGCAATCGGAAAGCGGAACAGGAATATCTCGCCTTCACGCTCTCCCGTCTCTCACCCGCTTCGTCATTCCAACTGGCGGCGATGCATATTGCAGGAACAGATATTGCATTAAAAACACGGTACGAGGATGCGTTAAACGAATACCGTCCCGTCTTTAATGCATATAAAGACAAAAAACAAAAAGAGTCCGGTAATTCCGGCGGATTCCGCATTGAAGTGAACAGCGACACCGGCGTCAAGATCGATGCGGGCCGGGAAAAGGGGGTGCTGGATATTTCTGACATGCCGCAGTTTACCCATCCGAAACAAACCTTCAATGATGCAATAGCATCGACGATGATTGATTTCGGACTGTTGGGATTTTTTTCGCTCGCGGCATTCGCCGGCGCGTTTGTGAGATTTTTACGGTTTGATGTGAGGTAATCAACGATATCCGGTGCGTCTTAGGAATTCGAATTCCATTCACACTTTTGAAAAATTCACCTTTTTCTTACTTCACTAAAATCATTTTTTTTGTTGAAATAAAATCGCCGGAACGAAGAAGATAGAAATATATTCCGCTGGAGAGATCCTTTCCGTCGAACCGGACGGTATGTTCACCCGCCGTTTGATCTTCGTTCACCAATTGCCGCACTTCCCGCCCCAGCGCATCAAACACGCGAAGCGTAACAAATCCATTTTGCGCCAGCCGGTATGAAATAACTGTTGCCGGATTGAACGGATTCGGATAATTCTGATGCAGGATAAAATTTTCCGGCGCCAAACTCTCGTCCCGCACATCCACGGTGATGTTGAAAAAGGTGAGAATCTTTTCCATCAATTGATCGCGGGTATTTTGCGGATAGATTGTTTCGAACGGAAATCCCAGCGCGACCAGTTTTCCCGGTAATGTCCCCGACGGAAAAAGTCCGTCAAAATAGACGCCGCTGACTCCTGCGGCGGTGTCGAGCCCCGTATATTTTGCAAATGGAAGACCGCCGGAAACCGCTCGTATCACATCCGGCCACTGCACATCGATGGTGCCGTGTGTGCCGTTATCAAACGCAAGATTTGGAACGCCGCTGAACGGATTTCCCGCAAGGATTTCGGCCTGATAGGTGGTTTGCTTAAGATTGTTCGGTGCATCGGCGAGGTATTTCATCTTTAAATAATTGTTATAGAAATCCCGGTCCGCCGCGGTCGGCACCGTCGGCCGGTCGAGGTCCCACCCGATCTCACAACCGGATACAACCAGAGAACCGCCGTTCTGCAAAAATTGCTTTACTTTCGTCTGCTCTGCCGCACTGAATGTCTCATCCGCCGTGCTTTCGTCCCCAAGGATATAATCGGCAGCGGAATAATCGGTCAATGAAAATAGTCCGTCGATCACCGCATCGTTTGTCGCGGATGCAAATTGATATCCATTCACCTTCACTGACGATGCGTGTTGACGAATAAAATTATACGTATTCCCCGTCGAAGCGCGGTCAAATCCATTGACAATAAGTATCTTTTCCAGAGAAGGAGATCCCGGAATCCCTGTCAACACTTCAGATGCTGCCGAAACGCCCGTTTCATTTGCCGCTTGATATTTTATATAATAGAGCGAATCTGTTGTCAGTGAAGAGATAACGGGATTTGCTGCGGAGATCGTCACAGTGTCGGTAAAAACAACCCCGTCCTTACTAAGAAAAACGATAAAGTCCGTCGCCAGTGTGTCTTGCTTCGCCACGATACGCAGCGACGTGGGGGATTCGGCCTTGATACCGAACGATTTCGGTACGGCAGGCGTGCCGGTTTCCTTGATATAACTCGGCTGCGACATTGCGCCGGTTTCGTTGCTTAACACTTTGTACCACACGCTATGGGTCAGCATCTGTTTGACGTTCATCGTCACACTGTCCACCAGCAGTTCGACGTTCATCAAACGGATCCCGTGGCTGTAGTCAACATACGAGGCGCTGTGAATATTCGTCAGCGGCTGAATCGGAACGCCGTTTAATTCATGCCAGCCGTAAATGACAACATGGCCGGGGCGCGCCGGATCGACAATCTTATTGCTGATCACTACATCTTTCTTCGTTCCGCCGACGAGTGTGCCCAACGGCAGTCCCGATCCGATGCGCTGCACTTCAATAGAATTGCTGTGCTGCAAAAATGTTGCGGGAGTGACCTTGTCCGCATCCGGAATGGCCAGAGGAATAGGAGCAAGTTTTAATCCTGCTTTCGAATAGATATCGTCCACCAGTTTTGCCGTCGGCATCGCGGCGCCGAAGAGATTGGCTATTTTCTGCGCGATGACCGGTCCCATCGGAACTCGGCAGAAATCGTCGTTCGATCCGATGCAGAGATAATCGGGCATTACTTCGTAGATCACCGTATGATTTATACCGTTCGCATCCTGGAACGTCGACTGCAGTTTGGTGAGGGAGCGCATGAAATCGGGGACGTTTCCTTTTGCAAACTCATTATAAATTGCGTTCTCCCGGTCGGTAAACGTCATACTGCCGATCGCCGCCATAAATTGCGATCCGGTCATTGCCCCGGCAGGTCGTGCGGGAATCTGCACCGGCTTCGGAAGCACCGTGCCCGTTTGTACCAGCGATGTGTACGCCCGTGCGCCGTAATACGTATATCCGACACCTTCCAGCGGCGTACCGGAGAGCATCGTCTGAATAAATCCGTTCAATTCAACCTGAACGGTATGCAATATCGCCTGTGTAGGATTTTGTTTGAGGATGATTTTCACTCTTCCGTTCAGCGCCGTGTGAGTAATGAATGTCGCGTTGCTGTCGGTAGTGAACGTCATGAATCCGGAGAGATAGGAAACCATCTGCCGCGTACGGTACCACGTTCCCCCCGTTGGACTGACAATCGGCTGGCCGTTGTAGAGAGCGATGCTGTCGTTGTACGCAAGAACACTCAAGTGATGTTCATCCGATGCCAAGATCCAGTCTTTGATCTTCGCACCGTAGGTATTGTCATAATTATACGTTGCGTCGAGAAAGGTAATCCGCTTTACTTCCGCGGGGATCGAAGAGACTGCGTTGAAATAACTGAACGTAAATCCCCCTCCACCGCTGTGACTGGAAAAAACGATATACGGATTGTACGCGGCGAACATGCTCTTCATCGAATCGACGATTCCTTTGACAAGTGTCGCATTGTTGGCGTATTTGCTTCTCCATGTCGGCCAGCTCAACGGAACGGATGAGGCGTTCGCTTCGAGATAGATCGTAACAAAATTGGTGTCCAGGATCTTCGATCGGATAAAGCGGGTCTGTGCACCGATATGCTGGATGTCGTAATGCCAGTCATCCCCCGCTTTCAATTTTTTCCCCACAGTCATTTCTATTGTATTGCCGTTCGGGAGCGAGAAGAACGTCAGCGCCGTCGGTTTTGCCGGATCGAACGAACCGATCGACGGTGCGTTGATGTGAATCCTGACTTCCGGCGTATAGACAAACGTCTTTACCTGTTCATTGAAGTACGGGCTGACGGAAAATCCGGGAAGCACGGAAAAAGAAACGGCGTATGGTGATATCGCAAGGGCGAATAAGAATAGCAGAATGGTTTTTTTCATAATTCATCGCGTTAAATGTGGAAAGACATTGTAATAGTGTACTGCTTACTTTTGATTAACACAAGGAATTGTGTCACAGAAAGATTGATTACCGCTCGGTATGAAGGATATTGTGCAGTGCAGAAATCAAATCGGAATATATAATTTGTATACCGCTATTGGAAGGAGTGCGGGTATTGCCCGCTGGTTAATCTGAGAAAAATCCAAAAAATTCTTCGGTCTGCAACCTCTTCCTCCAGGCACGGATCGGAGAGTTCAGAGATGCTTGAATGAGAAAGCACATAACAATGACTACGATCTCAAGGATTGGTCGTCCACGTGATGATTGGCCTGCTTTTTCTTGTGAAAGAACACGTTCGATAATCCGGAGGCTCTTCTTTCAATCAATCTACTCATTGATGAGGTTAAGCGATTGTTTGCTCTGCGTCTTGATTTCTCATGACTTTTATTGTACCCCCAATGAGAGATGAGTCCTTGTGGTATTCAATCCGAATCTGCTCCATCAATCAATTGTCACAATAGACGGAGTTGAAAATTGAAACTGATTAAATCGGTAATAGATGGCGCTTTGACGAAACAAATTAAAATGCACTCCGTCTGCCATCGGTGTGTTGGGATAAAAACCGAACATAAACTGAAATGTGGGGAAAATAAGGTGTTCATTTCTCACTCTGAAACCGAATCCATATCCTTGATACAATACACTGTTAAATATCGAATTATTGTTTGATGAGAGTATTCCGAAATCGGCGAATGTAATTATCGCTAATTTAAATCCAACGAATTTTAATGGAACAAAAATATCGACTTCATAATTTACCACCAATCTTTTTGTCCCTTGTTGGGGACCCTCGCTAAAGCCTCGTATTCCTCCCTCGTTATTGACCGTCAGAACGCCAAGTTGATTGAGCGGATCGTATCTGTACGAATACCTGCTTCCGAGATACTGTCTCCATTTCCATTTTCCGATTGCATTGAGATGGGAAAAGTAGAGCACCTCGACAAAAGCGACACGATCGAGCCATTTTTTGTTGCTCAAGAATGCGCCCGACTGAAACCCACCGTAAAAAAAACCAAGGTGTTCATCGTAAACGCTATATCCGGTTTTCACGCCGTAATATGGCCGGCTTGATCGTGCTCCTTTTTCATAACCAAAGAGAAAAGATATCATTTGGATCAACGGGACATCCTCCGTCCTTCCAAGGCCGAATATATAGCTGTCCTGGTAATACTGACGGTACGAAAATCCAATCCGCCCCAGGTAAAATGTATTGTCCTGAAATTCGTTTATCGTATCCAGCACGGGACGATCACTGTACACTGTTCTGGTAATTCTTCCGGAAATATTGAACCTGTTCTGTTCGATTTCAGGCGGGTCAATATATCCGATATCAAATGCATACCCTCCCCAGTAGTCCTGCTGATTGTATCGAACGGTTTCGCTGATTCCCTTTGCATTCAACATCGCTGGATAGACAGTGTTTTGCCAATGCTGTCCGATTCCTCCCGCCCACGTAATGATGGGTGAAAAAAAATCCCTGCCGATTGCCATACCGTACCGCTGGCTATTGACTTCCGATAAATAGTACATGTTTGCAGAAACGAATGTCTTCTCAATATTATAAATGGAATAACTCCCATCCCAATCCCAGCCGCGCGAAAACTCACGGTCAGATTTTAATCCTGCCCGTAATGCATTGCCGAGTCCCAGAAAATTTATATCGGACAGCGACGCTTTCCCGGTTTTATTCTGCGGACTATACCCAACACTTCCGTTGATACTCCAGATATCCTGGATATACACCAAAATATCAATACTGTCACGACTATTTTTAATCCGTCGGGGAATAATTCTCGCATCATAAATTGAGGGAGTCTGTCGAAGAATACGCTCACTTTCTTCAATATGAAACGGGATCAATTTATCCCCTTCAGAAAAAATCAGCATATTTCTAATAATCCATTCCCGTGAATTGATATGAAGACTATTCCCGCTGGATTGAACCCAGCTGCGGAGCGTGTCTTCCGGAAGATCGAGCGATCCTCCGAAAACGTCGACAATCTCTATCATGATTTTTCTGATTCGCTTGCCGGTATATTGTTTGATGATCTTCTTATCGGGATCGGGAGGAGTTCGCTTGCGGCCGAGTTCCTCGTCCGGAACTAATACCGACTTTACGATTCTCGAAAAAAAATTGTCTTCTTCAGAATAGTTTTGAATGTCTTCTACGACAGTGGTATTCGAGTCCAGGTTTTCAACCTTTTTGGCTTGCGCAGACATGAGGGTGACACTGCACATCGTGAGAATGGACAGTGTACAAATCCGTGAGTAATAGTTTGATGTATTATTCTTCACGCTAATCAATGAACGTCATCCACCTCTTAAACATACGACCAATAGCCTCCCGCATTGTCTACCGTTATGCACAGAGAAGATGGTGAAAAAAAGAGAATAGCCAGCCGGAATGGATGATGAATTCATCCTTAAGAATGAGAAAAACCTCTGATCGAATTTACTGCGGCACCATGCTGCACAACGTCAAAAAAATGCGATTCCATCCATTACTCCGGTTCAGTATTCATCGAACAAGGAAGAACTCGTCAATTTTTAAGGAAAGCAAGCAGATCGGCATTGAGCATATCTTTGTGTGTAACGGTAAGTCCGTGCGGAGCGCCGGAGTAAACGCTGAGTTTTGATTTTTTGATAAGTGCTGCCGTTCTTTGCGCCGAAGCACTGATGGGAACAATCTGGTCATCATCTCCATGAATAATGAGCGTCGGCACATCGATCGTACGCACGTCATCGGTAAAATCATTTTCAGAAAATGCCTTTATGCATTCCAGTTCGCTTCTCAATCCCCCTTGCATCCCCTGAAGCCAGAATGCGTCACACACGCCCTGACTCACCTGTGCACCCGGTCTATTGATTCCGTAGAATGGAACGGTAAAATCCTTGAAAAATTGTGAACGATCTGCCAAAACTCCTGTCCGTATATCGTCAAATACTTTCATCGGCAGACCGGACGGATTGGCGTCGGTCTTGAGCATGAACGGTGTTACCGAACCTACCAGTACAATTTTTGAAACGCCTCCTCCACCGTGCCGACCGATATATCTGGCAATTTCACCGCCTCCGGTCGAATGACCGACCAGCACAACTCCGTTCAGATGGAGCGTCCTGATGATCTCGGCGAGATCGTCGGCGTACGTATTCATATCATTACGATTCCATGGCTGACTCGAACGCCCGTGTCCGCGGCGATCATGCGCTATGCATCGGTATCCATGGGAAGCAAGGAAGACCATTTGGTTTTCCCACGCATCGGCAGTGAGCGGCCAGCCATGGCAGAAGAGAACGGGGTGTCCCGAGGCCAGGCCCCAATCTTTATAAAAAATCTCAGTGCCGTCTTGAACCGATATTGAACTCATGGCGTAATTCCTTTGATACTTGTTATGAAACGTCAGACATTGAGCAGCTATGTCAGACGTTTTCTTACCGCTAAGGATGTCTGACGACGTTTCTCATCGTCTGACATCTCATAGTGTTTTTGAGGAAACGTCAGACATTCCGCCAAAAAGCGCGGCGGACAGGTGAAAATCCATGTCAGACGTTCTCTTCAAATGAGAGTGCTTCATCTCTCCGTTATTTACTGAGCAGGTCGATGACCGGTGTACCGAGTTTCTTTTCGCGTTTTGCCGCTTTCTTTTCTTTCTTGGTCAGAAGCGGTTTTTTCTTTGCATCGCTTTTGCTGTTCTGGCTTTTACTCATTGTATTCTCCATATATGGAATTCACTTTTTTTCAAGACGTTCTTGAAAAAATTTTCTTCACCGTTCATCCGTCACCGTCATACTGCCGATGGTGAGCTCAGTTTCCCCACAACAGCCAACTTTTTTTGGCTTTTTCCAGCAGCGATTTTAGTCCTTCGGTCCCCTCTTTAAGATGAATGACCGTCGTGTCGATATTATACCCGAGCGACGGATCCATGAAGAGCTTCCCCATTGTTCCCTGCCCGGATTGGATGGTGTTGGTGATCTTTAAAAGATCCCCGGTGATATTCGCCGTATTATCCATGGTCACCTTCAACGACACGACTATTCCATCCAGATCCAGATCGTTCGTTTTTATCATAAACCGGCGAAATTCCGCCGTTCCCTCCTTGAGATTCTCAAATGTTGAATCAAAATTCTGGCGGAGTGAACTGTCCATCACTAACCTACCGATTGTACCGCGGCCGGATTGTATGTTCTCCATGATATTCGCAAGATCGCCGGTAATAATAGTGGTATTATCGATGGTCGCCTTCAGCGACAGAAAAACCTCGTCCAGATTCATCGGCAGAGTGGTGATCACGGTATCGTTATTTTCAATAATTTTTTCTCCGACGGTTCCGGGAATTATGATGAGTATCTTGTTTCCCATCAGCCCTTCGGATCCGATGCTGGCGATCGCATTTTTCCGTATGAACTTTCTGGTCGCTTCGTCGATCAGTATCTCCACCCGCACCGTCGAATCGCTGATGATGTTGATATTATCGACAACGCCGACATTGATGCCCGAGAACCGGACATTATTTCCGGGCTGAAGCCCGCCGACGTCTTTGAATACCCCGCTGATCCTGAACGTGCTTCGGAACAATTGCTGTCCTTCGCCGATAAAGTAAATGCCGCCGATAAAGACCGCCAGTCCGATGGTCACGAACAAACCAAGTCGTATTTTGGAACTTGTTTCTTTTTTCATATGCGTCTGTCGCCGTTGTTTTGCGTCAATTATTCAAAAAAAGAACGGACCCATGCATCAGGCGAATGCTGAAGTTCGTCGTACGAGCCTTCCGCAGTGCAGGCCCCATCTCTAATGACAATGACGCGGTCAGCGGTAAGCCTGGCACATTCAATATCGTGTGTGATGACAATGGATGAGGTTTCATACTTCTTTTGCACTTCCAGAATAAGTTTGCTAATTTCTTTCGATGTGATCGGATCCAATCCGGTCGTCGGCTCATCGTAAAGCATGATCTCGGGCTTCAAAATCAATGTGCGCGCCAATCCCAATCGTTTCCGCATACCGCCGGATAGTTCCGACGGCATGATGTCGATCGCCTTTTCGAGCCCGACATCGCGGAGAGATTCTTTCACCAGCTCGTCCAATTTAGACCGCGAGATTGAACGCAGTTGGCGTCGCAGAGGGAATTCGAGATTCTCCCGGACGCTCATGGAATCATAGAGCGCTCCGCTTTGGAAGAGAAAACCGATCCGTTTCCGCATAGCATCCAGTTCTTTTTGCTTGAGATCAGAGACGTTCAAGCCGAAAATAATCAACTCGCCGTCGTCCTTATGGTCCAATCCAACGATACATTTGATCAGCACCGATTTTCCCGTGCCGGATTTCCCCAGGATCACCAGGCTTTCCCCTTTATTGACCACCAGATTGATATCCTTCAACACATGATTGTTGCCATAGGATTTTTTCAGATGTTTCATCTGTATGACAACGTCACCGTTCTTCACGGTAACTTCGTCGGTATGTCCGTGGACACGGTTCTCCATAATAGTTCTCTGCACCACTCCTAATACTGTATCAAACTTGTTATCTGCACCGCGATCATATCAATCAAAAACACCATCAACGACGCAAACACAACGGCGGCATTTGCCGCTTTGCCCACTCCCTCTGTTCCCCGGTTCGAATAATATCCTTTATAACATCCGACTAACCCGATTGCAAAACCGAAGAAAAATGTTTTCACCACCGCCGGTATCAAGTCTTCATAGCCCAGGCTTTGGAACACCTGCAGAAAAAAGATATGTGAACCGACATGTCCCTTCAGGTTCACGCCGACGAACGATCCCAGCAAACCGACGGCGTCGGCAAAGATCACCAATATCGGCAGCATGAGCGTTGTCGCAAGCACACGTGTCACGACAAGGTATTTAAACGGATTGGTCCCCGACACTTGCATGGCGTCGATCTGCTGCGTCACATTCATCGACGCCAGTTCTGCACCGATTCCGGAGCCGACTTTGCCGGCAACGATCAGCGCCGTGATCACAGGTCCGATTTCGCGGACGATGGAGACGGCCACCATTGCCGGAAGCATCGACACTGCACCGAACCGCGCGAGTGTCGGCCGGGACTGAATGGTCAGGACGAGTCCGATGATAAATCCCGTGATCATTACCAACGGAAGCGACCGGTACCCGATTATGTACGACTGTTTGAGCAACTCGTTGATTTCGTACGGCGGTTTCACCAGTTCCTTGAAGAACCGGAGCGTGAAGATCGTCATGGACGAAACCTCCACAAAGAATCGATCGACGAAAGATTCCTTACTCTCCTCCGAAAAACTTCCGGGAATGATCTCCGCTTTCCTGTTCTCGTTTTCCGGTTGAAGTATTTTAATGCTTTTCATAATCGGCCGACCTTCTTCAGACGGTGCATCGATATTCCAGCGACAGAGAATGAGCGGCGTTCGTACCGCGGAACTCTCAACGGTTGATAATGCCGCGGTCGATCGGCCCGTTGTTCTTCTTGTCTTTCCATCCTTTTTTCCTTTTCACGATTACCGTCTTTCGCTTTTTTACACTTTTCTTTGTCATGGGCTGCTTTCCCGAATACCGCGATTCCTTTATCGGATCGTTTACAAGCTGTTGGATATCTTTCGAAAATGAAAACCGTAGATCGTGAACAATATTGCGAGTGAAAAGAGCTGCGGTTTCCGGAAGAGCGACCAGAGAAACAGTTTCCAGTAATAGAACCGTTCCTCGCCGATAATTCCCAATTTGATCATGGATCGGAAAAGCGCAATGACATAGTTCGGATTGAGATGGAACACTTTCTTTTTCTGCGGTTGATATGTTTTCATGAAGCGGATGACCCGTTCGTAAAAGTACTTCGGCGAATAGATCGTGTTGATAATGCGTTTATATCCATTCATGAGAGTGCCGGAATCCATCTGCGGAATGAAATTGATAGAGAAGTCGGTATTGCTGCCGGTAAAATTGAAGAGCATTCTCCCTTCGGCATGGAGCCGCTTGTGCAATTTCGTCCCACGCGGGGCATTCAACAATCCGACCATTGCCGTGACGATGCCGCTTTCCTGTATGAACTGAGTGATCTGGTCAAAAATTGCCGGCGGATCGTTGTCGAATCCGACAATGAATCCGCCTTGCACTTCCATGCCCGCGTGCTGGATCTTGTGCACGCTCCGTATCATATCCCGGTTGCGATTTTGCGTTTTATTGCATTCCATGAGGCTTTCCTCGTTGGGAGACTCAATGCCGACGAAGACCGCCTCAAACCCTGCTTGCACCATCAGATGCAATAGCGTGTCATCGTCGGCAAGATTAATCGATACTTCCGTATTGAAGTAAAACGGATGATCTCGACGTTCATTCCACTCAATAATTGCCGGGAGAATATCCTTTTTTAATTTCCCCTTGTTGCCGATGAAATTATCATCGACAAAAAAGACCGATCCGTTCCAGCCGGCACTGTGCAATGCATCCAATTCGGCCAGAACTTGGTGTGTGGTTTTTGTCCGCGGCTTTCTGCCGTACAGGACGGTGATATCGCAGAAATCACAATCGTACGGACATCCGCGGGAATACTGAACATTCATCGACGTATAATTTTTCAGCGACACCAGGTCCCACCGGGGAAGCGGAGTGGTTGTGATATCCGCCCATTCTTCCGTCGTGTACATATGTTTTGGCGTTCCATCGCGAAGGTCGCGCAAAAATTCCGGAAGTGTGATCTCGGCTTCGTTCAATACCAGATGATCGACAAAATTATAGAGCTCTGCATGGCTGGTAAATAATGGACCGCCGGCGACGATCCGCGCATTCAACCGCCGGCACTGTTCGATCACCCGGTGAGCCGACTCGCTCTGGATGGACATGGCGCTGATGAAGACATAATCCGCCCAGCGGATCTCACTGTCGCTCAGTTCGTTCACATTCAGATCGACCAATCGCTGGTTCCATTCCCGGGGAAGCATTGCGGCGACGGTAAGCAATCCCAACGGCGGGAAACTCGCCTTCTTCGACACGAATTTTAACGCATGCTTAAAACTCCAGAACGTGTCCGGATACATCGGATACACAAGCAGTATATTCATATAGAATTCCTTGTCATCGTATCACAGACCTTTGATCTTGTTATTTCTTTACCGGCTTTCGCTTGATAGCCGCTGCCCGCCTCACGGCGTCGCTTTTCCTGCTCTTTGCGATGGTCTCTTTGGTATGGATAAATCGCACAAGTCTCGCCTTTTCAATCTCCATAGTTCGCAATGCTTCGGATTCTACCGATTCATATTCCGAGCGAAGGACCTTGATTTGCGCTTCCAATACTTCCCGCTTTCGCTTCAACTCCAACTGTTTGCGTCCGATCTCCTGCCGGTTCAATACTTGCTGTGCCCTGTCCCGCGCCTCCTGCGATATGCGTGCGGTTCCCGTCAGTACGCCGTCGGCGCCGACATACACATCCAGCAGTTCGATGCCGTGTGCAGTCAGACGGAATTCACGGATCTGATTGGAATGAGCCATTCCGCGCGACTTTAGAACGTACAGCCCTCTGTTCCGTTCTCCTCCGACTTCGATATCCCTCAACAGCAACCACGTATCGATCAGGGAAGAGATGTACGTATCGGTTGTCTCCATATTTTCGCCGGAATTCGTGAGACTAGTAAAAAATGTCGTGATCTTCTTCATCTTCAAAAAATCGACAAGCCGGAGAAGCATCGATTTCACTTCGGCCTGATTTTCCTGCGTCATGAAGGAGTTTATCGGATCAAAGACAACAATGGTCGGTTTAAATATATTGATCTTTCTGATGCTTGTTGCCAGATGAGTTTCCAGACCGTACAATGTCGGACGGGTTGCGTGAAATTTCAGCAATCCATTTTTCACAAACGGTTCCAAATGGATTCCGATGGAGAGCATATTCCGCATCAACTGGCTGGGTGATTCCTCAAACGTGAAGAAGAGTACGCGTTCATTTCGTGAACATGCCTCTTGGACAAATTTGGATGCAATGCTTGTCTTTCCTGTACCGGCGGTACCGGAGACGAGCACCGTACTGCCGCGAAAGTACCCCTTTTCCGACAGCATCGTATCCAGTCGGGGAATTCCGGTCGAAATCCTTTCATGGGACGAAAAGTAATTCAAACCAAGCGACGTGACCGGCAGAACGGAAAAACCGTCTTCATCGATAAGGAACGGATATTCGTTGGTACCGTGTGTCGAACCGCGGTATTTGACGATCCGAAGCCGCCGTATCGACGATTGATTTTCCACTCGATGATCGAGCAGAATCACACAATCGGTAACATATTCCTCCAGGCCATGCCGAGTCAGCGTTCCGTCACCCCGCTCTGAAGTGATGATGGTTGTAACACCTTTGATTTTCAACCAACGAAACAGTTTGCGCAATTCGCCCCGTAGAATCCGCGGATTCGACATGCCGGCGTAGAGCGTTTCGATTGTGTCGAGCACAACCCGTTTTGCACCGATGTTTTCAATTGCCTGATGGATCCGAAGAAAAAGTTCGTTCAGGTCGAGTTCGACGGGATGTTCACCGTCGGGATGTTCGATGCGGATATGTTCCAGCAAGATTTTTTTCTGTGCTATGAGACCCTCGAGATTGTAGCCCAATGAGGCAACATTGGCGATTAATTCTTTTTCAGTCTCTTCAAACGAGATGAAGACGCCGGGTTCATTGTTTATTGTCGCTCCGCGAACAAGAAATTCCATCGCAAAAAGAGTTTTACCGCATCCGGCACCACCGCAGACCAACGTCGGCCTGGCTCGCGGTAAACCGCCTCCCGTGATCTCATCCAATCCCAGTATATTTGTTGGCGCTTTGGGCAGGGTTTTACGCTGCGGTAATCTGTTCTTAATTTTCATGACGACACTTCTCCCTTGTTAGAATAATTTGTTGGTGCTACTGAATGAATGCTGTGTATTGCGTTCATCGTTTTTATATGCGACTAAAATGCCGGCGTCTGCCGTCAATTTCGATCCATGGAAAGTGGATCGTCAAATATTTTCTGTACACTCTCCATCGTGTCCGACATACTTTATCAGTCGATGCGTATGGTCGGCGTGATTCCGCCAAGAATGACGATAGTTGTTCGCGTATCTTTCGATGCAAAGAAGGTTGCCGTCGGAGAAATTGTTTCGTTTTGGATCACCGCGGTGACGACAATATCGCCTTCCGGCGCGGATTGATACGCCGTTGTTTGACCTGAAGCCACATCATTGATGTTGATCGTATTACCGCCGGTTGTTTGTATCTGCACATTGGCTTTATCCGATCGCTCGTTTGTAATGCGAAACTGAGGATCCGCTTCGTCGGCACACGTATTCAACAAAATAATGCATGCCACGCCTATAATACCGATAAGGATGCGTTTCATAGGAGCTCCTTTTTTTGTTTTTTTGTGATCAATAACTCCATTGATTCAATAGTTAAAAGTAATACCGTGCGCCAAAACCGGCGTCAATACCGAATCCGCTAGAGGGAGAAAGTTGGAACAGCGGAACGAGTTCAAGAAAGATGTCGATCGGCGTATCCCTGGGCATCCAGGCAATGCCGAACACACCGCGAATTGCCAGCGACGATTCGTATCCGTCTCCGCTGTTGATGCTGCCTCCGATTCCGTAGAACAACGGAAATCGTTCCGACGATTGGATGACATCCCACGAATGCCAGAGATAATCCATGTGGATATGGACCCTGTTCGTGCCGTAATAATAGCTATCCCTGGTTCCTATCCGGTCGCGCCCCGTTGACCAGCCGAGACCCGCATCGAACGCCGTGGCGTCGGAGGTCCACAGTTTCGCACTGAGGCCGGTCGGTGCGCCGATAATGATACCGAGACCGAAGGGGCGTTCCTGTGCATCCGAGTGTTGAGGTATGACGAACAAACCGATCATGATGACCGAGAGAAAAATCTTTTTCATCGATGTATTCCTTATGTTAGTGTGACTATCCTGTAACTCCGGTAATGGAGAGAGAACAATTAGTGAACCGTTGCAGCACTCTTTGACGGTAATTCCGGCGACGCACTCTTGATCTGCCGTCCCCAGCCCGAGTGACTTTGTGTATCCTTAGAGCGGCCGAAGAGAGCCGGTCGAAAATACACCTTTACTCCTTCGGATGTCGTCGGTGTGGTGCATGCCGGGTCGTCGGAACAATAATACTCTGGTTGCAACTCTTTGTTTGCCGGCTCATTCTGTTCGTCGGTCACCGGCCACATATCAGATGTTGTTTGAACTGATTGTAAAAAATCCTGCACCCGATTTACATCGTACACCGCAACAGTAACAGTGGTCAGCGTTCGTTCTCGCAGACGGTCGAATGCCTCCCGAGCGAAACGATCCGCAAATGCGGACAGGGCGTCCTCTTCCGTAGAAATCTCCAGCCATTCCAGCGTCCGAAGATCGAAATATGACAGGTGAAGATTCTCAGGAGAAGCGATAATCATTTTTGCATACGGTCCGAGTGTGCTGATCGTATATGGCGTTCCACCGTAGCAGGTAGAGAGCACCAGCAGATCGAATTTCTTAGAATTATTTGTGAATCCTTGTAATCCCACGGCAAGATCATTCACTGTAAACGACTGATCCGGATACGACATGTCGTAGTTCCTGCCGTGAAATTCGGGGATTTCATGGCCGAAATACAGAAACACGCTTGCTCCGCTCACTTCGTTATTGGCGCCGAACCGCCGATACAAATCCACTTCCGGTTCAAACCGCAATGCATCTTTACCACGCCAGTATGAACCCGTGGCGATCAGCGAACCATTCCGGTATCGATACCATTCCCCGTCGCATCGGGGAAATACGAACAGGAAGTCTCTTCTTGTCTTTTGATGAAAGATGAGAACTTCCGATCCGGGATTTTGCTCTCCGACTCTTTTAGCCCCCGCCAAAGCCTCTTCATCCGCCCTGTATTCGTTCCCGGCGGTGTCGTGATAGAGATAGTCGCCGTCTCCATGAATAATGAACACGATCGAATTCGAAATCGGATGCAATTCCGGAAATAATTGCCGTGTATCCCGCTGCACGGGAAGAACGAGACTGCATGACGAAAAAATGCCTATGAGCGCACTATACCATGCGCCCATACCAAGCATTCGTATTACCGTTCTCGGTTCCGAACGTTCATTCCAATCGACCATGTCAAACTCCGGACAATTTCATTCAATGCCAATCTATCACACCAAGAGCACGACAATGAGAAGAATCAAAAGGAGTGTTACGAGGCTGACGGAGATGATCTGATCCGCCTGCTCCATATCCTGCACGACGTAATCCGCAAAGAGATTGAGTTGCATATCCGGCACGCGTTCATATCCGTCGACACCCGCCATCTCATTTTGTTTTTCCCGTATCATTGACTTGATGTGATCTATGCCGGCGAGATCGTTACCGGAGGTCATTGGAGACTGTTGCACCATTTCCAACGCCAGTGTCATTCGTTCAAATGACTTGTCGAGAATCGCACGTTTTTCGACAGGATTCTCCGTTGCTTTCACTTTGGTTGCGGCATTGTTGAAATATTTCCGGATCTCATCCTTGCCCGATGCACTGGCGGTCATTGCCAGGACAACGATCAATACGATGGTCATCATCGATAGTCGGATTTTCATAGCGGTTCCTTTCGTTGAGTGTTATGTGTTCGACAACTCTTCGATACTTTCTTCAAAGAGTAAAGAGCAATCCTGCAGTGAAGACGTAAAAATTACTGTTGATACCGTTGCTGCCCGGAAAATTCGTAAAATCGTAATCCAGGAACACATATTTGAGATCGCCGATGAGTTTGACCGACGATGTCACGGGAAGTTCGACGCCTCCGCCGAAATGCCATCCGAATTCCTGATACGTTTCTGTTGAGTATGTGGTGCCTGCTCCCAAATATCCGGGAGGAATATTATAGTCGATTGATGTATTGTACCAGCCGACACCGACAGCGCCATAGACGACAGGGACCAGATAGAACAATCCGGTCACCATCACCGGCCATGTATTCACATCCACGTAGTTGTCGAAATACCGTTCTTTGCGATAATTGATGGATCCTTCAATACCGATCCCCTCGGATACGTTGAGTCGGAGCGCAAGTCCGCCCATTCCGCGAACGCCATCAGCATCCTGCGCTTTAAAAAATCCGACCTGTGGACCAAAACTCACCGAATTTTGCGCCGGAACCGGAATGGCAATTATCATGACCAGGAAAAAACCTACTGCAAAACGAATTGCCATCACAACCTCCGTTGTATTATATGTGGTAAATCTCTTGATGACAGTACAAGAAGTGAAAAAAGCACAGCGCGGGAAAAAGCGACTCCGGAAGAATCGGACAGGACCACTATTCTTCCGAAGTCTCAGATCTTCTATGATCGCTCTGCTCGGACCGAAAGACCGGATTCAGCCGGACAGAACCTCTGCTGTTCAACAGTGCCCGAACATGAGCAATCGCCTTTTCACATGTTACTGTCAACGGAACAGTCGGACAGAACCACTACTGATCCGCAACAATAACTATTAGAATGTAATTGTCGAAGTGCGGTAAAGAAATCGTCCAAAGGAATGAAAGAGTAGTTAATCCCTTTTTCGGTGGTGTACGGCATGAGATTTTACCTCAGAAATGCTTGTTTTATTGCCGTTTGTAGTCACCGGTGCGGATTACGCCATAGGGCTGCCGATCACAACTGATCGGTTGTGGAGCCGTGTTCGTTACCGGCGCCACGCCGCTGCCGGTCGTGGAGACGGTCCAGAGTACTATCGATCACATGCAGCATCTTGTCGACGGCGCCGTCGACAGCCTGGTCCACCGTTGCAGCCAGATGGATTACCGAAACCGGCTGACGGTTTTCAAGACGTGCTTCCAGCATGCACCGTTTATCGTTCTGACCGCTCTTTCCGGCGTTTTCATCGCTCAAATGCACCTCCAGCCGCGTAATGCGATTACTGAATCGGCTCAATGCTTTTCCGATCCGTTCGGTCAGCGCAGTGGAAAATGCCGCATGTGCTTTGATATTTCTATCGGTATTGATCTGTATCTGCATGGTAGGCTCCTGATATAACGGTGAATGATGCTGTGACAATTATTTCCATAGTGTTCCGGAGGAGTCTTTTGTGCTGTGCCTTCCGGGTCAGAACGGATATCCAATGGCGATATTAAATGTGAGATTATTCCTTCTCCACGACGGATCGCCGAGATCAATCTTCGATACAACCCAGCGGTCGTTCTCGGGAAGAGACGGGACGCGCAGCGGAAAAGCAATGTCGAGACGGAGGATGAGAAACGAAAGATCGCATCGCATCCCGAAACCCGTTCCGACCGCAATTTCTTTCATAAACGTTGAGCCGGAAAACTTGCCCCCGGGACGATTCGGATCATCATGCCGAAGCCAGATATTTCCCGCGTCGACAAAGAGCGCTCCGTTCAATACACCGACGATCGGAAACCTGTATTCGATATTCGCTTCCAGTGTAACATCTCCGGCCTGATCTATGAATGAATTTTCGTCGATACTGTCGGGAACGGCGTACGAACCCGGCCCAAGGCCGCGCAAAACAAATGCACGCACACTGTTGCTTCCTCCGATATAGAATTGTTTACCGTACGGCAAGGTGGATGAGTTGCCGTAGGCAAAACCGATCCCGGCGATGAACCTGCCGACAAGCGCCGATGATTGATCAACTGTATTATAATAGTACCGCACATCGATATCGAACTTACTGAATTGTGAATAGGCGATCCCGAAGAGTGTGAACGGCATATCGGGTGTTGCTTTCCGTTCGGACAGGAGCGACTGCATGAGGTACAGCAGGTTTCCCGACAGATCAATGCTTCCCTTGAAATACCAATGATTTTTCCGGGCTTTTTCGAGTTGATCGTTATACGTAAACGAATAATATTCACCGATGATGAATTGCTCTTCAAAACTCTTTCGCAGCAGCGGATTCGTATTCAACAAGTCGGTAAATATCTCTGTCGTCCTCGTCACTTGCGCAAATGATGTCGAAAACGGATTGAAATTGTGTTCCGTGCTGAGCGTCGGTTTCCAATTGTAGCCGAATGATGCATCCAACGAGAGCATCTGATAATATTTCAATCGATGCAGCTGCGTCACTCCCAGTACGATGCGGGTTTTCGGCACAAAGAGGCTTGCACTGTTGCCAAAATTGAACGGCGTTACAAACTTCGGAAGATCAAGTTCTGCGCGGGTGCCGATCGAATATGAAATCCCGCCGGATTGTCCCGTGGAACTCGGTACTTCAAATCCGGTTTCGAGGCTCAGTTTCAGCAGTTCGGCACCGCCAAGCAGATTCCTGTCGCGGTAACCGATCTCAAACACCGGCCCTACAAGGTTATTCGATTTGGAGACAGCCTGCAATTCCAGACGAATACTTTTCATCAGCAACGGCGTCAGATAGATGTGGGGATCCAACCGAGCGACACCGGCTGAGTCTGAAGGAATGAAATGAATATTCACATATTTGAAGACGCCGAGATTCATCAGCCTGTTCAATGTCCGTTCATGGTCGCCTCTGCCATAGAGAGATCCTTGATGAAAGAACACCGATCGCGTGATGACATCCGGTTCAAACTCGCGATCAAGATCGACATAGTAAATGCCGTTCGTTAATTCGGCACGATCGGATACACCTGTCGCACTGTCGCGATTGAGCGAATATCCGGAATAGACAGTGATGCGGCCGATACGATAGACACGAGTCGCTTCCGGGAGAATATCTTTTTTAAGTTGAATGACGATGTTGACCGATCTGTCTCCTGCAGCGGAATCCGCCTGGAACGTGATAAAATCCGGCGAGAAAAAGAAAAAGCCTTTGTTCTTCAGTACGGCATCAATGCGCTCCCGTTCCTGACGCAATTTATCGAGATTGAATTGATCTCCAGAAACAAGCACCGATGCTCCCATCGACGACCGGATGGCATCGATACAGGCGGTGCCGGTATCTTTGACGGTAATGACGCCGAAACGGTACGGCGTTCGGACCGTTATCGTGTATTGAATGTCTGCCGTCTGTTCTTCTTCCCGGATGGTATAACCGACATCGGACCAAAAATATCCGTTATTCTCAACCAGCGTACGCATTCGTGCGGCAACCCGATCCGGAGCAACGGCGCTGAGAAGCACGGGGGGTTCTCCCAGGCTTTCCGTAAAGATCCCGATATTATAGAGCCACAATTTATACCGGAACACTCCGAGAAAATTTGCGTTCGGTTCCGGTTTGATCAATTGATCCAATTGGTCTTCCACCTCGTCCGCAACCTGTTGATCATGCTGTTCCACAATGGTCACGTCAGCGCCGGTATAGAGTTTCTCTCCCGGAGCGAGATACGATATGCCGCTGCAACCGGCAACGACAACTGCCCACAGGAAAAGAACGGCCGTCGAAGCAACCATCAAGATCGGCGATATTTTCAATTGCAGTGTCATATTATAGTTTCTGCGGAGCGAAATCCGTTATCATTCCGCCACCGGCGTGAGCGTGATGCCGAACAGTTTGTTAAAATCGATCGTATAGACTATGCCGACACCTGTTTTTGTAATATCGCCGTCGATTGCTCCCTCGTACGTATTTTCACGGAATGCCAGCACCTGCCATCGTCCATCCTCGGTCAGCGAATAGAGCACTTTGACGTCACCCGCAAAATTGTTGAGCATATTTCTCTGGCTTCGTTGCCCTTCAAGTTCCACGTTGCCGCCGACTTCCACCGTCACGCGCTCATCGAAGAGTTGTTTCGAGAGAGCTACTTGCATCTGAGTCCGTCCTTCCGCCGCACCGGACGAATAATCCTGATAGGATTCCAATCCGACATTCACGTTCACGCCCTGTATGTACTGAGCCGATAATCGGTTCAGCTGTGCGGACAGCACCTGGCTCGCACTGGAACGGGCAAAATCGGTCAGTTCGTCGTTGCCGCCGGCGGAGGCCAGAGGATTCTCCGCGATAAATCTCCCTAATATCAACAGAGCGAACACCTGCTTATTGAGTTCGGATTCCTGGCCGTTCAATTCATTCAGTTTTGCGTATACCGTTCCGTTCAGCACGCCTTTCTTGTCCGGGGGAAGATCGAGCTTGAAACGTATCTCCGGCGTCAACAGTTTTCCCGTCATCATCAGGTGGACCTGTATCGGGATCTCTTGTTTGTATTTGTTCCGCTCTTCCGGACTCATCCCGCTCAACTGGGACTGTACGAGATCCAGCACCGACGCTTTTACCGTATAGATCGCCGTGATATCGACAGCGGCATCAAGCGGCGAGCCGAACCACGTCAGGCTGCTTCCGCCGGCAATGGCAAATTCCCTTCTGATAAAATCGCCGAAGGACAATTGGTATGATCCATCGCGGATTTCGTACCGGCCGGTCAGGGACATTTTTCCGCTCGGATCGATGGTGAAGCTCAGCGTCGCATCGCCGCGTATCACCAGCGAATCTCCGGCGATCGGATCGATCAGAATCCTGAGTTTGGAATCCTTGTTCACGGAGATATTGGATGTCAGTTCCATGGTCGATCGATGCACGTCGGAAGTATCATCGCTCGCATCGGGGTTTTTCCTGGACATGATCGTGTGCAACGGCGCCCGTACATCGACAAACCGGATGATGCCGCGCCGTTCTTCGATCGCGAGTTCCGATTCGGGCATGACGACGGCAAGGTTACTCCCTTTCTTCAACTCAGCCTCCATCGTAACGACCTGATGCAGATGGTCGCCCTTCACGGAGATGTCGCTGTTGAGGAATATCGTACCGTAAAAAAGCGCATCACGGCTCGCCGGTTTGTTCAGGAGGAGGAAATTATCGGAGTGTATCCGAATATCGTAATTGAAGCTGCGATAATCATTCGTGGAGAGCCGGCCGCGCAGTGTCGCAGTGTTGCCCAGTGTATCGATGAGATCGATCGACCGGAACCCGATCCCGGCAGCGTCGAAGAGGATCGCGCCGTCATTGAGACGCAGATATGAATCAAGGAACGTCGGTTTGAATCCGGCCTGCGCAAATCGCAACTCGCCTTTAATCACCGGCTTCTTTATTGTGCCGGCGACATGCACCGAACCGTTCATTTTTCCCGAAAGTCGTGTAACGGCGCCGAATGTAAAGGGTTCAACGGATGCAAGATTCAATTCCGTCACATCGAATGCCACGTCGATGTGACTGCCGCCTGCAACGCTCCGGTATTTTCCCGCCATGGCAATCCGGTTTCCGTTGCCGGTGATATCCACCGCCACATCGAAGACGTTCTCCGTCCGATTGTGCGCACGCACAGCGATATCGCCGACCGGCTGTGAGTAGAAGGAAAATCCTTTAATACTGAGATCGGAGGTGAACGCCATCTGCTTCCCCAGGTTTTGCAGCACGATAATGCCGTGAAGTCGTCCGCCCAGCAATCCCTGCTCACGTTCGACGATGCGTGATAACGACGTAAGATCAAATTCTTTAAATTCAATCCGCAGCGGCGGTTGATTCTGGTCAAGATCCGTGCTGTTGAGAGAAAATGATTGTCCTGCTCCCTGCACGTGAACATTCTGTGCAATGAACCTCTTCCTCCCGAAGTGAATGATATTATCGGGAGCGATTGTCCACGGCACATCATGGAAAACGACACCGTCATCATTCAAACGGAATGCATATCCTTCTGCAAGACTGGTAAATACCCCAGCAAGGAGCATCTTGACCGATTCGTCGTCACCCGTGCTTCGTATTGCGCAAGCGATGCTGTCGTTTTGCGCACTCCCTGTGATGTGAAGATTTGTTATCCGCAATACCGAATCGGATATCGACCGGATACGGAGCGCCGCTTGCAACATCCGTTGATCGGATGTAACGTGAAACATAAGACTATCGACAATTATTCCGTCGTAGTTCACTCCGGGAAGGCCGATATTTACATTCAACGATTTTTTTTCACTGTCAAAATCTCCTTCGATGGTGCCGACTGAAATGTGACGCAACTCCGGCAGGAAAATATCCGCCATTGTCGAGGGATCACGAACAACGATGCGGAATGAGAACAGCTGCGCCGACAGCGTCTTTTTCCGTTGTGCGCCATGAAGCGTAAAATAGTGACTGATATGATCTTTCAGCACTTCCGGCAATTCGCCCGGCGTTATTGTGCCGTCAAATTGTCCTGCGAGAATCGTCGATTCAATGCTGATGTGCGTCCGGTCTTCAATGTTTACCGACACATAGACAAGCGAGTCGATGACGTATCGTTTGTTGTTCTTTACGATCACAACATCGCGAATGTCGACAATGCCGTTAATATCGTTGACATCTTTTCCGTTCAGGTCCGACGTCATGACGCCGGAGAGACGTATGTCGTCATCGGTCAATCGGAGCGCCTGCAGGTCGATTCCTTCAAGCGTCACCGTAAACGTGTATTGCGGATGTGTACTGTCTGTATTAATGATCCCGTTAAACGAGAACGCGATATTGGTATCCTTCATCACAGCACTTCCGTCGAACATTGTCGGCGACGCCGTTCCGTCGATCGTCAGCCGGCTGTACGGATAACCGTACACTACCGCCGTATCGACGATGATATGAACACGCGCCGAAACGTCGTCGATCGTCACGCCCGTTCCTTCGGCCTTTGCTCTCAGCGAGACGGGACCCAGCATCACCGAATCGCCCAGCAGCGCGCCGATATCAAATTCCGCAATCTTCACATCGGCGTTCCACCGTGCGGTATCGAATCCATTACCGGAGTTCAGCGCGGCGCGGACCGTTACCGTTGCGCCATCGGCGACGATGTCGGCTGATCCTTCAAAATTCTTCATCGTACCGTCAAAATCACCGGATGCCTGTATCGATACCGGAATGACGATGCCCTTCGGCAGCACCGTATCCGCAACAATCGATTGAATATCATGGCGGCCGGTGGTGAATTGACGGAGGTCCATGGCAAAGTGGGCAGATGTAATGTCCGGAAGTCCACGGATCGTTCCGGCGAGATTGAGAGACGTGGAGTCTCCTGCTTCGACATTCAATTCTTCTACGAGGAGATTTCCAACCGATCCCGAAAGAACGGATGAGAGCCGTATCCATGATCCCGGCTTGTTTTTTAACGGAAAAGCGGGGAAGAACAAAAGAATCTCCGGCACGGCAATATGAGACTCATCGATCGACGAGGTTACCTTCATTGTCCCGGAAAAATTTTGCAGTTCAGAGAGAGAAGCATACTGTAAAAGAATATTCTGATGCAACCGGCTTTCCGCCGTTTCCACCGTCAAATCCGTCACCCGAACATGCATGGAATCCAATAAGAACTTTCCCTTCAATTCGCGCAATTCAATGCCGGAATGTTCCCGAAAAGCAGTATGACCAATATCCGCTGCAATGTGTTTGTCGCTATACCGGACCTTTTTCGCACTCAGTGACAGTCTGTCAAATCGCAGATGATTCATGTCAAATCCTGCTGTCGGTTCCGCGTTATTTACATCGTATTGCACGATATTTTCGACAAGAGCCAATGTGCCGAGCGTAATCGACCAGGGTGCCGCTTCGTCAGACGACAACGGTGAGACGATTGCGGCTTGCTTTTTTATCGGCGGATTTGAGCGGGAGATGTGAATGCTTGAGTTTTTCAACAAAAATTCTTTTACCGCAATTCGGTGTGAAGGAAGATCGATCAGTTCCGCTTCCAGAGTCGATGTCCCGATGTTGACATTGTATCGGTCGCCGGAAACAGTATTCCGGTACGATCCGCGAACCTCTTCCATCGCAATAGTCCCGAATCCCACGTTTATCGATGAGGATAGGGCGGTATCGGGAGGGGATTCCCTGGTTTGCATGATGCTTGCCGTGATGTTTGCGAGTTCGACATCACCGGTGTAAAACCGCATTTTATCGAGATCGAATGTATCGATTGATGTTTTCACTGTGCCGAGGTCCAATCGTATATCCATGCCGTTCACTTCGTCGTTAAAGGATGCATGGATATCATTGAGGTGTACTGTACCGAATTGTATATTCCATCCGGAGTGCGATGTTGTATCGGGTTCCTTCTCGGTGGCAACGGTATCGGCTCCCAATGCAGAAAGGATGACATCGAAATTGAAATTGCTGTCGGGGAGCGAGCGGGTAATGTTGGCGGTGAGTGAATCGATTCGAATGTTCGTCAGATGTATCTCTCGGGAAAGAAGCCCCAGCAGATTGACATCCACCGCCAGCGATCGAACGAACAGCAGCGTATCCTGTCGGAGGTCTCGCACAAAAACGTTCCCCAGAACAATCGAGTGAGTGAAAGCAATTTCGAGCGAACCGATTTCGATGCGGGTACCGGTCTTGTCCGATATGATCGATACGGCCTTTTGGGCAATGGAATGCTGAACACCGGGAATCTGCAGCACAATCACGGCAATGACGATCAAACACAGTATGCCGGCAAATATCCACGCAACAAACTTGACGGTGCGGCGGACGTACGTTTTGGTCTTTTTCTCTTTTACGGCGGCATCGGAGATAGTGTGCTCCTTTTTTTATCGAGTCCAATCAGCAGATACTCTCCGCATCAATGTCATGGACACCCGTTGATCACGGAGTTGTCCGGGATTGCAGCGTTATGCATGCGGTCATTTTTTTGATTTGACCAGAGCCGCGGCGGTCTTTTTTCCTTTTTTCACAAAGTTCAACGCCTCTTTTTTCAACGCGCCATATTCCTCTGTCACACCATCGGAATATTCACTGATTTTTTCCTTCGCACCATCCGTCAGGGCAGCACCCTGTCTCAGCAATTTCTTTTTCGTTACGGATCCTTTCGCCGGTGCGATCAACACACCCAATGCAGTGCCGACGGCGGCGCCGACAGCGACTCCAAGCAATACTTTACTTTTACTCATGTTCTCGTTCCTTGATTATTATTATGAATGATATTGTGGCACAAGCGTTTTCTCTGCAATACATCTTGACTCCCGGAAATAGATCAGATCCCAACAATCCGGGAGCGGATTGGGATCTGTTTTACGGCTTTGGTTTGATTGAGCACCGATATCCATTTTAATGGCAGATGAGTAAAGATCCCGGCATGTATCGCTATAAAATCGAATACTCTCCGTATGTATCGTCTGCGTCGCCGGATCGTTCTGAACTTTCGCGACTTATTCTGATCCGTGACATGCGTTCGTCCGATGGCGCCATCAGAACTCCAAGAACCGTCCCGACAACTGCACCAATAAAAATTCCGAGTAATACTTTCCCCGTTTGTATCATAATGCTCCTCCATTGAAAACACATCAATGCTTTTCTACCGGTCTGTGGTCATAACGGCATGATAGTGAACCGGTAATGCCTATCTCTGCCGATCAATCAAGCGAACGCTACTTTAGAATCTCTTGCACAATTTTCTGCATATGCAAATTCGGAATGGGGGTGCCATTGATCGTTCTACTCCTATTGCATGCTAATGATAGATAGCATTGAATAAGATGAAATAGAATAGATCGAAAGGATGAAAAAGGGATTACTCCACAGGCAGCGGTTCCATCAATGAGAATTGATGATATTTCCAAAAATCCGCACCTAAAACCAGATCGCAAATACCAATAATGGCAAATTGACCCGTATTTATGGCACCACTGACACTTGAGGCTCTCATGCCGCCGGAACAGGACCTATGACACCGGATGTTTTGCCGGATGTTTTGATTGTGCGCGGAGTTCGGCTTGTGCCGCACTGAGACATGCACCAAAAATAAAAAGGCAGCCGGTAAAATAGATCCAGAGCAGCAGCGCCATGATGCCGCCAAATGCGCCGTAGACCGCATTCAATGTCGAAAATTTTGTCAAGTACAATCCAAACAGACTTATACCTCCCCGCACGAGAATTGTAACTATCAGAGCGGCGATCCATATCTCGGAAAATTTCGTCTTTCGGTTTGGCGCTAAACGGTAGAACATACTGATACCGAAGAAGATGATCACCATGGGATATATATATGTTCCTACATCAACCACCCAGGAGCGGAATACGTACGACGGAAAGAGCCATTCATTGAGTAATCCTATCAGCGTCGGAACCGCAATACCAATGACGATTGCCAGTGCAGAGATTGCCAGGAACTGAAGACTCTTCACAATCAGTTGCCACCAGCTGTACGCTTTCAAATCCCAGGCATTGACGGTGGCAATAATAAGAGAGGTGAAACATTGAATCGTGACCCAAACGAGAAAAAGGGAGGCTATCGCCCCCGCTTGTGTGCGCTCCCGGATCACGCCATCGATCGTATCAAAAACATACCGTTTCATGTCGCGGGTGATCGGGACATAGTGTTTGATATATCCGATGACCGTATCGACTGCCGTCTCCCGTTCAACAAATGAAGAGAAAATTGAGACGAGAAGGATCACGAGAGGAAACAACGAAAAGAACGCATTGAATGCGAATGCTCCTCCCCATTCGGCACCGTCGATACGGGAGTATGTTTTTGCCGCGAGTTTCACATGTGCCCACACCGACTGTATCTTCCAAGTAAAGCGGATTTTCATATCGATTCCTTTTTGTGAATTGCTTGACGGCGTGCATTGCGAACGACTTTCACCGCTTCGAGCATGAGCAGCGGTATGGCGCCGACGGCAAGAAGGAGAAACCAATCGGACACCGGCATCGATGACGTTTTCAGGAATCTGCCGAATATTTCGATGTGCTGGCTCAGTAACTGGAGGCCGAACGTGACAGCCACGACCGCCACCAGACTGATGTTCGTGAGGAGAGAAATGCGCCACACTGGCTTTGTTTCGCTGCGAGCACCGAATGAGCGCAATAGTTCAGCGAAAACAAGAACCGTAAATGCATACGTGCGGGCGATCTCCACGGCATGCGATTGCAGCATGACAACATACACCGTAAACGCAACACCGGCCGTGAGAAATCCGGTCGTGACCATCGTGCGCAAAAAACTGCGGTTGGTAATCCGGTCCAACCGCGGCCGCGGATTACGATTCATGACATCCGGGTCGACGGGATCGGTGACCAGCGCTACTGCCGGCATTCCGTCGGTGACCAGATTGATCCAGAGTAAATGGATCGGAAGCAGCGGAACCGGGTATCCGATGACGACACAGACGGTCATCAACAGCAGTTCACCGGTATTTCCTGCCAGCAAATACTGAAGGGTTTTACGGATATTGTCATAAATTCCTCTGCCTTCTTCGACGGCAGAAACGATCGTTACAAAATTATCGTCGGTAATGATCATATCCGATGCTTGTTTTGTCACTTCCGTCCCCGTCCGTCCCATCGCTATGCCGATGTCCGCTCCCTTGATTGCGGGCGCATCGTTTACTCCGTCACCGGTCATCGCCACGACTGCATGATTTTCTTTCCACGCCCGGACGATCCGGAGTTTGTGTCCGGCGGT
Source organism: uncultured Chitinophagaceae bacterium (assembly GCA_964371615.1). GTDB lineage: Bacteria > Bacteroidota > Ignavibacteria > UBA10030 > UBA8401 > SpSt-333. Next base: position 45,483 of record CAYJMS010000001.1, on the reverse strand, counting down.
CACTCGTGCATACACGGAGATAGCGGAGACACGATTGCGCAGTTCCGCGTCCGACATCTTTTCGAGTTCAATGCCGCTGACGGCGGCATTGTTTTCATCGGCAATTCCGATCTCGTGTGCAATCGCCGTCGCCGTTTCCGGATGATCGCCGGTGATCATGACGACACGAATACCCGCATTGCGGCAGCGGGCAATGGCTTCCTTCGCCTCTTGCCGCGGCGGATCGTACATTCCGGAGAGGCCGACGAATGTGAGATCGTTCTCTACTGCGTCCGCCGTACGCGTCCCAACCGATGCCGGTTCGATAGAACGATGCGCCGAACCGAGAACGCGGAGGGATTTTTTTGCCATGGCGGATGTTTGTGCAAGAATCCGTGTCCTGTCCTCCTCCGTCATCGGGCGAATTCCGCTGCCGGTATATAATTGCGCACACTTTTTTAGCAGTATACCGGGTGCGCCGTTGGTAAACACGCGTAACGTCCCGTCCGGCATCGAGCGGATCATCGAACTCATCTTTCGATCGGAATCGAACGGGAATTCTTCGAGTTTCGGCATCTCGTGCTCAATCCGGTTTTGATCACCGCCGGCCTTTATTCCGGCAGTCAGCATTGCGCCTTCAGTCGGATCGCCGATCGTCCTCCATTGCCCTTCTTCCTGCGACCGATGAGCATTATTGCATCCGATGAGGACAGATGACAGTTCGAGCAACGGCGCGGCATGTTCGCCGTCCAGCCGGGCTCCGTTGTACCGTATTTCTCCTTCCGGTCCATATCCTTCACCGGTGACGTCATAGAGTTTGTCCGCAACAAAAAGCGCGCGCACGGTCATTTCGCCGAGCGTGAGCGTTCCGGTTTTGTCTGTGCAGATAACCGTTGTCGAACCGAGCGTTTCAACTGCCGGCAGCCTGCGTACCAGAGCCCGGCGTCGCGACATTCGGACAACGCCGAGTCCGAGCGCAACGGTAACGATGGCCGGAAGTCCTTCAGGGACGGCGGCCACGGCGAGACTGACGGCCGACATGAACAATTCAAAGAGATCCGTCCCGCGCAGCAATCCCAAACCAAACACCAGAGCGACGATCCCGAATGTTGCCCAGATAAGCACACGGCCAAACGACTCCAGTTTTTTTTCGAGCGGAGTCCGCTGTTCGGTCCCTGCGTCCGATATCAGGCCGGCGATGTGTCCTAATTCAGTATCCATTGCGGTCGCCACGACAACGGACCGCGCCGTTCCTGCCGCAATGCCGGTTCCCATGAACACCATGTTCTCCCGATCGCCGAGCAGAACGTCCGTGTGATCCATGGCATCCGGTTTCTTCGCCACGGCAACCGATTCTCCCGTCAGCGCTGCTTCGATACACCGCAGCGATGCCGATTCCAGAAGACGTGCATCGGCGGCAACAAGATCGCCCGCTTCGAGAAGGAGAATATCACCGACGACAATTTCTGACGCAGCAATGGATATATGCTGTCCGTCGCGCAGCACATTTGCCTGCGGTGCGGTCATTTTCTTCAGTGCGGCAATGGAGTTTTCCGCTTTGAATTCCTGGTAGAATCCAATAACGGCATTGAGAATGACGATTAAGAGAATGACGGAAGCATCGATGTATTCACCAAGAAGAGCGGAGATGATGCCGGCGGCAATGAGGATCCAGACGATGAGACTTTTAAACTGGCCGAAAAAGATCGCGAACGGACTTATCGCCTTGACCTCGTTCAGTTCGTTCGGGCCGTTGGCAGCACGCCGCCGAAGCGCTTCCTGATCGGTCAAACCATCGCTTGCACCGTCAACCAGACGGAGCGCTTCCGCTGCGGAGAGCGAATGCCAGAATATTTGTTGTGACGGTTCAGCAACGGCGGATGCCGACATCATTGTGTTCTCCCGGGATACTCCCTCACGGAAAAATTACCGGGTGCCACATTCGAGTGTCTCATCGTAGAATTTTCCACGCAATTCAAATCTTCGTCCCAAAAATATTTTTTCCACGGATGATCCGCATCAGGACAACGATAATGGCTATGACCAGAAGAACATGGATGAATCCGTTCATGGTGTAGGATGTTATCACACCCAATAACCACAACAGGATAAATATGAGAGAGACAAAATAGAGCATTTCGAAGTTCCTTCTTTTTGATTGTGTTCTGCAATAGTGCTGTTCCCGCGTCTTTCCGTCTGCCTATTGACAGACGGTGGTTCCTTAATCCTAATGATCAAGCACTGCCCGAACCGTTCGCAGCACATCATCGGTGCCATACGGTTTCTGTATAAAATTCAGTATTCCTTCTGTCGTAATTTCAGATTTTTTCTCAGAATCCAAATGGCCGCTGGTCAATACGAATTTCAGAGACAGTTGTATCGCTCTCATTTTTTTGAACGCTTCAATCCCGTTGAGTTTCGGAAGGCCGTAATCGCAAATCACCATATCAATATCTTTATGCCGACGCTCGAACAGTCCGACTGCTTCGAGGCCGTCGCCGGCAGTCATCACTGTATATCCGGATGAACGGAAGACTGTCGTGAGCATTTCTCTCAGCAATACTTCGTCATCGACCAAAAGAATTGTTTCAGATCCCCGGAGAATCTCAACCGGAGTCTCTGCCTTTATCGGATTGTCTGGTACAGATTCCGGAATCGGAAAGTAAAGGAAAAACACCGTTCCGCGGTCAGGTTCGCTTTCAACGTGAATGAATCCTTTGTGGCTTTCCATTATTCCAAAAACCACGGAAAGGCCTAAGCCGGTCCCTTTGCCCACCTCTTTGGTTGTAAAAAATGGTTCAAAAATATGGCTTCGGACTTCCTCCTTCATTCCGTCACCGGTATCTGCCACACTGAGCATGACATACCGCGAAGCTGCAGCCTTCGGTATTGTCTTTCGGATCAATTCACCCTCCTGCAGAGATGTGGTAATTGTGATCACTCCTCCTTTGGGCATCGCGTCGCGGGCATTCACGCACAGATTGAGCAACACCTGGTGGATCTGCGTTCCGTCGCCGGAAATAAACGGTAATTCCTTTTGCAATTGTTTCGTGATCTCGACAGATTTGGCGATAGTTTCACTCAACAGATTCACGATCTCTCTCACCACCTCATTGATATCAACCGGTGTCAACGTAACGTCGGATTTTCTGGCGAATGTCATCAATTGACTGACCAATGCGGCGCCTCGCTTGCCTGCTTTCACCACTGCGTCAACACTACTCTTAATATTTTCCGGTGTCGGTTCCCGGCGGGTCAAGATCGATGCATACCCCAGAATAATGCATATGATATTGTTGAAGTCGTGCGCAATTCCACCGACAAGTGTTCCGAGGCTTTCGAGTTTTTGAGCCTGCATAAGCTGTCGCTCCAATGATTTTCTCAGAGTTTCATCGGAGATATAACCGCGTATTTGATTGAGATTTCCGTCCGCATCAAAAATTCCGACGGCATTTTGGACATACGAGACACGCGAACCGTTACGATGGAGGTATTCTGATTCGTAGTACTGCAATTTCTTTTTATCCTTTATCGACCGCACAAAATTATCCCTGCTGCCGACCTCGGAATATAACGTATCGGCATTCGTTTCCATTGCTTCTTCGACGGAGTTAAAACCAAATATTCGTACATATGCCGGATTGCAGGAAACAATCTTCCCTTCCGGTGTGGAGATATAATCGCCCGAAAGATCGTTCTCAAAGAACAGACGGTATTGTTCTTCGCTGATCCGGAGGGATGTTTCGACTCGTTTTCGTTCTGTGATGTCGATAAACATGGTGATGAGCAACGGTTTCCCTCCGTTAGTCGGTTCGATGAACTCGAACGAGGCAAGGAGTGTGCGCACTTCGCCCGAATGACGGCAGTTCGATATTTCAACGTCCTGCACTTTCTTCTCCGCGGTGATCCGCTTCATCAGCAAAGACCGCTCGTCCGGATCGGCCCAGAGGTGCAGTTCATCGACTGTTCGTCCAATGCACTCTTCCCGTCCGCAACCGTAAAAGATGCACCATTGATCGTTTGCATCGACAACACGATCGTCGTCTGTCGACGTAATGACCATGGAGACGGGACCGGAACGAAGAACCTGCAAAAGCTGTTCGGATGATCGTTTTTCCTTCACGATCTCGCCGTACAAATCGTTCGATTGCTGATTCAGAAGGCGCACTTCGAGCATATTGTGCACACGGATCAGCACTTCCGCAAGATCGAACGGTTTGCTGATGAAATCTTTTGCACCGGCTTTCAGCGCGCGAAGTTTGTGGGACGGCTGGGCGGTCAGCACCAGAACAGGCAGATAGTTTTCGGATTCGATCTCCTTCAATTTCTCCATCACTTGAAATCCATCCATGACGGGCATCTGAAGATCGAGCAAGATCAGATCGTAGCGATTCTTCCGGTGAAGATCGCACACTTCATTCGGATTGTTCGTCGACTCAATTGAATGGTATCCTTCTCCCCGCAGCAGTTGCACCAGCAGGGAGACATTGGCTTCCGTATCGTCAACAATAAGAATGCGTCCATTGAATATTTCCGTTGAACTGATCATGTGTTCTTAATAGTTTAATTGTTTTTCACCATCGCTGTTTTTGAGAATTCAAATGCGAGATTCAGCGTTTCCATAAGCTCTTTCACTTTAATCGGTTTGGTGAGGTACCGATAGAATCCGGCGTCCAACCCCTTTTTGATGTCGCGCGGCATTGCGTTTGCGCTGAGTGCGACAATCGGAATATGCGCGGTGGCCGGATTTTCATGCAGGATTTTCATCACATCAATACCGCTGATTCCCGGAAGATTAATATCCATCAGTATCAGATCCGGCCTTGCGCTGTGAACAATTTCGATGGCCTGAATTCCGTTTACGGCCGAGATCATGCGAATATCGGACTGTCGCCCGACCAGCTGTTCGACCAATTCAAGATTGGCCGGATTATCTTCGACATACAGCAACGTACGAACGTGGGCAGCATCGTTTTCGCCAGATATTTTTTGCTGAGTAAACTCTTTAATTTCACCGTTGTTTATTATTAATTGAGGTGCCTGTGCTATCACCAGATCGCACCAGAAAACACTCCCCACACCGACCGTACTCTCGACACCCAATACCGCATCCATCAATTCTGCCAAACGTTTTGTCACCACCAATCCAATGCCGGTTCCGGAAACGGAGCTATTCTCCTGGCCGAGTCGATTGAACGGCTGAAAGAGTTGCGACAATTTATCCGGCGTAATTCCCACTCCGGAGTCCGTAACACTGATGCGAATGCGTCCCGGCGTACTCACGGCACAATCAATGACCACGGTTCCGTTTTCCTTATTGTATTTGATCGCATTGGAAAGAAGATTGATGATGATTTGTTTCAATCGTGTCCGGTCGGCCTTCACATAGATCGGTTTGCCTATCATTGGAAATGTCATCCGGATATTATTGAGTTGTGCCTCCGGTTCCATCATCGAATGGCATTCTGCCATCACCTCGGAGAGCGAGATCGATTCCGGTGAGAGCGATACCTTTCCCGATTCGATCACCGCAAGGTCGAGAATCTCGTTAATGAGTTTCAACAGATGCCACCCTGCTTTGAGGATCTGAGCAATATTCTCGCCCTGTATTTGTGTCGGCGACGGCAGCGATGTTTCCATTAATTGCGCAAAACCGAGAATTGCATTGAGCGGACTTCGCAGTTCATGGCTCATGCTGGAAAGAAAATCGGATTTTGCCAGATTGGCTTTTTCCGCCAGTAATCGCGCATTATCGAGTTCAACATTTTTTTCTTCAAGCGCCTGATACAGCCGGTTTCGTTCCGTTACGTCGCGCGCCGCAGCGAACACTCCCTGCAGTTTTCTGTTCCGATCGTAGAATGTGGTGGCATTCAGGGAAACCGTGGTTTCCACTCCGGTTCTGTCCCGAACCGTCAGATCGTAGTTGGTGATCGTGTTATCATTCAATACGAGATTGATTCCGGCTTCCGCTTTACCGGGATCGGTGAAGTACGTTTTAATCGGCGCACCGATCAATTCGTCGCGCGTACATCCGGTGAGACCCTCCATTTGTTTGTTGACATCGGTGATGATGCCGGACGGATCGGTCGTTATCAATGCGTCGATGTTTGACTCGAACAGCGATCGGGTGTAGAACTGATGATCACGCAGGCGCTGGGCGAGCATTTTCTGTTCTTCTTCGATCTGCTTGCGTACGGTATTATCGGTACCGATCAGAAGATAGCCGATGATGGCCCCGCGTTCATCGCGCAAAGCCGTTACCGACACCACTGCAGGAAATCTGCTCCCGTCCTTGCGTATGTATGTCAATTCATAAATGTCTTCTATCCCCCGCGACGCTTTGAACACCAGCGCCTCAAATCCCGGTTTGATCGGCGTTGCCAGTTCTTTGCTCAATATTTTTGCCCGCGCGATAATCTCCTGCGGATCGGAAATATCCGCCGGTGTGATCTTGTTCATGACTTCGGCAGCCATATAACCGAGCATGCGTTCTGCACCGACATTGAAAATCTGAATCACCCCTTTTTCATCGGTTGCAATGCTCGAGAAATTTGCGCTGTTAAAGATTGCATTCTGCAACGCCCCGGCTTCCCGCAATGCCTCTTCCGCTTTTTTACGGGCGGTATTGTCGGTTCCGATCAGAAGAAAGCCGATGATGGTCTCGTGTTCATCCCGCAACGCAGTCACCGAAACGACTGCGGGGAACCGGCTCCCGTCCTTGCGGATATACGTTAATTCGTAAATGTCTTCGATGCCGCGTGACGCTTTGAATACCAGCGCTTCGAATCCCGGTTTAATCGGAGTGGACAGTTCCAGACTCAGATCTTTTGCCCGCGCGATAATCTCCTGGGGATCCGAAATGTCTGCCGGCGTGATTTTATTCATCACATCGGCGGCAGTGTAGCCCAGCATTTTCTCGGCGCCGACATTAAATATTTGTATAACGCCGTTCGCATCGGTGGCAATGCTCGAAAAATTCGCGCTGTTCAGTATCGCCGTTTGCAATGCCCCCGCTTTGAGCATTGTTTCGTTCCGTTGAACGTCGCTATGAACGGTGTTTTTCTTCGACGATCGGCGTTTGGGAACTGAGGCTGTAGTGCTAGGTGATTTCATTGTATTCTTTCATTATTTGATCACGATTAAAATCGTTTTATTCTTGAAGCCATCTCAAAAAACCAAATCAATGTCATTTCCCTGAAGCGGAAATGACCTTCATTTATGTGATGGTGTCTCACGTCGAAGCGTAGCCAACGTCGAAAACAACTCTACCTCTTTGTCGGTCAGTTGTTCCGGCAGCCGGATATTCACTGTTACATAAAGATTTCCAAACTCGTTTTTTGAACCGTAGAGGGGCATTCCAAGTCCTCGAAGGCTGAGTTCTTTGCCGTTTGATGTCCCTTTCGGGACTGTTACGGTAACAGCCCCTTTCAGCGTTTTGATCTTTGTTTTACCCCCGAGAAGTGCGGTGTAGAGATCCACCGGAAGATCGCAATAGAGATCGTTCCCGCTTCGTTGGAATTCTGCATGCGGTGCAATTTTTACCGTCAGAAAAAGATCACCATTGCGGCCGCCGTTCGTTCCGATGCCTCCCTTCCCCTCTATCCTCAACATTTGACGGTCAACCACCCCCGGTTTTATCGTCACTTTGATCGTTTGTTCGTTCAAACGGATGAGGCGCGTCGTGCCATGGTATGCATCGTCGAGCGATATCATCGTCTCCGTTTCAAGATCTTGTCCATTGACGGGAACGCGTGGGCGTCTCGCACCGCTGCCGCTGCGCCGGCCGAACAGCATTTCAAACAAATCGTTGACTCCGGTATCGTCGAACATTGTATCTTCATTGTTCGACGCGGACCGGTTCGATCCTCCGCCTCGTCCGGCTGCATACTTCGACCAATCAAAACCGCCTGGTTGCGCTCCGGCATTTTCGTAATGCTTCCAATCGGCTCCGAATTGATCGTATTTGTTCCGTTTTGCCGGATCGCTCAGTACTTCATTCGCTTCGTTGATAGTCTTGAACTTTTCTTCGGCCGCAATGTTTCCCTTCGTCTTATCGGGATGATATTTCTTGGCGAGAGATCGGTACGCTTTTTTGATTTCGGCGGGCGTTGCCGTCTTTCCAATTCCAAGATCCTTATAATAATCTTTGTAAATCATAGTTGGCGTGATCTCAAAAATAATCCGTTACTGTCATCGCGAGGAGTCTGTCGTACGACAGACGACGTGGCGATCTCATATTTTCTACAATTTTAGGAGATTGCTTCTCCCGATTAAAGTCGGGATCGCAATGACAAAATTCTGTTTTTGAGATAGACTCGATTAACCGGTCGTATGTCATTCACCGGTTCAAAATTTCAAATTATCAACCATCATTAAGCAACAACGGTTCGGCAGGTGATCATTTCATGATCGCCCTGCACAATTAAAACCCGACGATGTCCTTAACTCCGCTGCGAAGCGAGAACCATGCATACCGGAAGAACGGATCGTCCGGTTTCCTGACATATTTCACTCTGCCGGTTTTTACCGGATCCGCTCCGCCCGGCATATTATTCTTGCGAATCACCATTGCATTGGCAATGAACGAACTGATTTGATCGGATATCCTTTTGGCGCTGCCGGTATGTTTATCAATTGCGGTGATCGTCACATTGTGATAAAGCGCCAATACGGTACCGGAGGCACGGCCGGAAGTCACTTCGATTTTGAACGTCGCCTGCTTCAGAAGTCCGGCGATACGAATCTGTTCTGCCGGTTCAAGGAATGAATTGAGATCCCGTAGATTCATCTCTCCAACAGAGCCATAACAACGGAATGAGAGATCCGGCGATTCCATCGGGATCGCCATGATCACATTCATTGGTGTGCGCTTCATGAACATTCCCCGCGTATGGATGACAATGTCTGCCCGCTTATCGCCGATGTTGGTGAATCCTTCGGCATTGAGTTGTATGCTATCAAATGTTATTACAGCCGGCATAATACCGATTCCGGAACGTTCCCCGTACTGCAACTGCGCATTTCTGATGCTCAGTTTGTCGATCTGCATTGACTTTGAGACCGATGCAAGCACCTCATTCGGCATCAAGGGACTCGGGGCAAGCGAGTCGGGGCTTTTATCGTTATTCACCAGTATGTTGAAGTGCAGATCGTTGATCCGGACTGACCGCGCCCGATATCCTTTTCCCTGCAATAGTTCGTAAAAATTGACGCCGAGTATCGAGGTGACGGGAATTTCCCCCCGGAACCGTGTTCGTCTGAATGCGCTTTCCTCGAAGAATAGTTCATCATTGTCTGTTGGGCGAATTGTCAATCCTTTTATGACGATCTCGGAATCAGGAACGGATGCACTCACCATTTCAATTCGATTCTCATACCCGGTGAGTGGAGAAATCAACGCAATATCGCGCAAACGAATAATGGTATTTTTTGCATTGTCCGGTACAGGATCGGCACCGAGCAGCATTTGAAGCCATGAGAGTCCGTTGACAGAAATTGCGGCGATCGTCAATACCGATGATCCATCCTTCGCATGCATCGACAGCGAATCAAACTCAAATCGATCTTGCATGATACTGTATTGCATCCGCATGATCTGTACCGTATCATCCGGAAACGCATCGGCAATCGCCGTAATTATGATCGGTTTTCCGAATTTGTTCACAATGGCATCGGTGAATAACAGAAATACGAACACAATGATGATCAGCGACACAACGATGATGCTCATCGCGGCCAACAGGGCCTTCGTGACCGATAACTTCTGCCATCCGGCTTGAAAGTTGTTTTTCTGTCTTATCGTATCAATTATATTTTTCATATAAAGCCACGCAACGATACATTTTATTTCAATTCACCGGATTGGTCAAATTAAACTGATGAACGCCACTGCACCGGAGACGATGATCAGTATTCCGGCAAACCTGTTGACCCACACCAGTCCGCCGGAATCGATCTTTTTCCTGAAGTGGGTTGCGACATAACTCAATGTCAGGAACCAAAGATATGATCCCGCAAACACACCGAAGACAATGATTGCCGCCGAGACGATATTGATGTTTTTCCCCAATCCAAACGCAGCAAAGACGGCGACAAAAGCAAAGATGGTCACCGGATTGGTCAATGCAAGAAAAAATGCGGACGCGTATGACTTCGCCAACCCTTTGTTGCTCGTCAGGGCCATCGACTTTTTCTTTTTTGAGAGAAAAGTTCGAATTCCAAGGTAAAAGAGCACGCTTCCCCCTCCGAGACTCACCCAGAATTGATGACTGGTGACGGCGTCGGAGATAAAGGTCAGTCCGAATGCCGCCATACTTGCATACATCGAATCAGCAGTCGCAGCCCCCAGACCGATAAACATCCCCCGCGCGTGTCCTTCCGCTAGTGTTTTTCGTATGCACAGTACGCCGACCGGTCCAATCGGAATTGCCATTGCAAAACCAATGATCAAGCCTTTTAAGAAGAATAGCGGATCCATACTCGCCTCTTTTTTATTCTGCCTGAAATAGCCCTTCGTTGATTAGTGTACATCGATCTTATTTCCATCGACAGCATCTTCCGGTCCTAGCAGCACAGCGATCCATGCCGTTTCTTTGTTGTTCTCGCATGCGAACTTCAACGTCATCGTCAGCGGAATACACAATACCATGCCCATTGGGCCAAACAGGCTTCCCCACAAGAGCAGTGAGAGAAAGACAGCCAGCGTGGAAAGTCCTAACCTGTGTCCCATCAGTTTTGTTTCAATGATATTATCGAGAATGAAATTGACCGCCATAAATCCTGCCATCGCCAACAACGCGCTCCCTATTCCCAATTGCATTAATGCGAGCAGCACTGCCGGAATAGCAGCGATCGTTGATCCGACGCTCGGTACATAATTAAGAAGGAATGCCAGAAAACCCCAGAGTACCGCATAGTGAACTCCGAGGAACCAGAGCCATAATCCAATGATAATGCCGGTCGCAAGGCTAATGAGCGTTTTAATAACCATGTACCGTACAATGTCGCCGGCAAACAGCGTAAATTGCGGGAATGCGCGTTGCGGATCGCCGAGAACTAAACGAAGTTTAACCGGAAAACTCGATGCTTCAAGCAGTATGAATGTTACCATTAAAAGAACCAGCACGATGTCCGAAAGAGCAGAACCGATTGCGGTGAACAATTTCGATACCAGTTCCATAATCGATCCCGGATTAAAATAATTCACCAATACCTTTTCGTTGATGTGGATATGGTTTTCCTCCAGCAGCGGTTTGAGAGAGAGTACCTGCACTTGCAGGCGCTGTTGCATATTCGGCAATTCGTCGGAAAATGTATTGATCGATGCACCCACGACGCCGCCGATAACAAACAGGACAGAGATCATTCCGGCCATCACACTGAAGACCGCAATAAACGAAGGGATGTGTTTCTTTTCCAGCCAGAGAACCAGCGGCGTACCAATGAGTGCGAGAAACAAGGAAAACAACACCAGCGAAGCAACGGATTGTGCCTGATTGATGCCGAAGATGACGACCACGAGCGCCGCTGCAATGACGATCGGAGCAATCCCGTTATTGGCGTCGACGATGTCTTTCATGGTACCCTTTTAATGAGATTACTATTCATGCAGTATTTCCGTATGATTGTCACCGATCGGACACACTATCGGCAGTGTCAAACAACATCCGTTGACCATGTTCACTTTTTCACCGGCCGCGGCCTGTCGGCGATAACCTCCTGCGGGCCGAGCACTAACGCAATCCACCGCGTGTGCTCATTGCTTTCAAATGCAAACTTCAACGTCATGGTAAACGGAATGCACAGTACCACGCCGATCGTGCCGAGCATGCTCCCCCACAGTATCAGAGAAAGAAAAACCACTAACGTTGATAGACCGAGTTGCCGGCCCATCAATCTCGGTTCGATAAAATTTCCGATCACCGTCCCGACCGCAAGATATCCCGCTGCGGCGAGTGCGGCAGTGCCGGCGCCAAGCCCCACGAACGCCGTGATGACCGCAGGAATTGCGGCGATAATCGAACCGATATTGGGAATATAAAACAATACGAAGGCGATGAAACCCCACAACACGGGAAAATCGACACCGAGCACCAGTAACCACAGTCCGATGATCACTCCCACAATCATATTGATGATCGTTTTGATGATCACGTAGCGTTGAATATTTTTTACGAATATTTTGAATTGCGGAAATGCCCGCTGCGGATCGCCGACAATGGAACGAATCTTGATCGGGAAACTTGATACTTCAAGTAGAATGAATGTGACCGTCAATAAAACAAGTACAAGATCGGAAAGCGCCGATCCGAATTCTCCCAGCAGTCCGACAACAAGCCCCATGATCGGACCGGGATTCACAAATTCCAGCAACATCTTGTCGGTAACAATGATATGCTTGCCTGCCAATATCGGTTTAAGTGCGAGCACTTCTTCCTGAAGGCGCTGTTGATAGAACGGCAACCCGTCCGAAAAGGCGGAGAGTGATGCACCGACGACAAAGCCGATGATCAGCAGGATCGACACCATACACGTCATAATGATAAATACGGCGATCAACGACGGCATATGCTTCCGTTGCAGCCAGAGGACCGGCGGTGTTCCGATGAGCGCGAGGAATACCGAAAAGAGGATCAATGATGCGACAGATTGCGCTTGATGGATCCCGAGAATGATGATCACGAGCGCCGCTGCAACAACAAAGGGACGTGTCCCGCTGAGAGTAGTACTCTTTTCGCTCATACATGTACCGTTCAAAAATATCTCACGCAACTGAAATCGATTTTACTTTTTTCGATTGCTGCGCCTCTGTATGAATTATTTCCGGATAATGCGAAGCTTTTCTTTTGTCGAAAGTGTAGACCGTTCTTCATCAATTGCCAACACAATGGTTGGCTTCATGTAGTTGATAGATACCAATAGACAGAGTAAATAGTAATAGATCGAAAGGTGTAAAAAGGGATTAATCCGCTGCGGGGCTCTTTTTTTTGATTTCGCCCAATAAAACATGGATTGAATGCGCTACGCCGTCATTGACAAGGGGTATTTGGACCGGATTCGCGGCGGACGATGGCTGTCGGTCGACAGAATCGACCATGTATCGTAATACCCCGCGGCTGACATTATCGGGATTCTCAACAATGATTTGATACAGAGAGGTGTGGTAACGATAGGTGATTTCAAATTTTTTCCATTCCTTCGGGATGCACGGATTGAGATGCAGAATCGGCCCGCGAATGCGGAATCCGAGAATCCATTCCAGGCCGGCGCGGTACATCCAGCCGGATGAACCGGTGTACCACGACCATCCGCCTCTCCCGACATGGGGAGGTTCCGAATAGACATCGGCACTGATGACATACGGCTCAATCTTATACTGTGTCACTGCCTCGGCCGTGAGTGAGCGGTTGATCGGGTTCAGCATGGAGAGCACCCGGGCAGAACTATCACCGTCCCCCATCATTGCATAGGCAATTGCCGACCATAGTGCCGCGTGCGTATATTGTCCCCCGTTTTCACGTATTCCCGGCGGATACCCTTTGATATAACCGGGTTCCTGCAGGGTGAGATCGAATGGCGGCGTAAAAAGCACAACGAGAGCGTCGTTGCGGCGGATCAGGTGATCATTAACTGCCGCCATCGCTCGCACAGCACGCTCCGGATCGGCTGCTCCCGAAATCACTCCCCATGATTGAGCAATCGAATCGATACGACATTCGTCGCTTATCGAGGATCCGAGCGGTGTTCCGTCATCATAGTATCCTCTCCGGTACCACTCGCCATCCCAGGCATTGAGTTCCAGCGATTCCCGCAGCACCGCTGCGCTCCGCAGCCATTTTTCGGATCGTTCGTGTTCTCCTCGTGCATCCGCTATCGGAGCAAGGCCGGTCAATGTTGAATACAGGAACCATCCGAGCCAGACGCTTTCTCCCGATCCTTTGTTGCCGACTGTGTTCATGCCATCGTTCCAATCTCCTGTTCCGATTAATGGCAGTCCATGAACTCCAAAGGAAATGCTTTTGTCAAGCGCCAGGGCACAATGTTCATAGAGCGAACCTGCGTGATCGGAAATTTCGGTTTGTGAAAACGACTCGATTTCATCGGATCGCAATACAGAAGATTCGAGGAACGGGATTATTTGATCAAGGATCTCATGGTCGTTCGTGACTTCGATGTACCGGGCGACAGCATACGGCAGCCACAGCGCATCATCGGTAATTTTCGTCCGGACGCCTGCTCCGGACACCGGCAGCCACCAATGCTGAACGTCTCCTTCGATAAATTGCCGGCCCGCTGCTCGCAGAAGATGCTCGCGGGTTAATGACGGCATCGATACGGCGAGAGCCATCCCATCCTGAAGTTGATCGCGGAATCCGTACGCGCCGCCGGATTGATAAAATGCCGATCGCGCCCATATCCGGCAGACAACGGTCTGATACAGAAGCCAATGATTCAGGAGTATGTCCATCGATCGATCGGGCGTCGTCACGCGGATCACTCCGAGGTTGGTATCCCAATACGCAGCGATATCTTTTTCCATCGCATCAAGGTCGTACGATCGAATGCGGTTGATCAGTGACCGTGCATCATCTCTTGATGCCGCTTCACCGAGAAAACACACAACCTCTGCCTGTTCGCCTGCTCCGAGTTCGACGATTGTTTGCATTGCACAACAAGGGTCAAATCCCGCTCCCACACGGTTTGACAGCGATGTATCGCCGGCAAGTGCGGCAGGGCGACGAATCGTACCATGCCGCCCTAAAAATTCTTTCCGGTCTCCCGTCCAACTTTGTTGATGCCCCGCAAGGTCGACAAACGCCACTCGATTTCGGTATTCAGATCTCCATACATTCCGCGCAAACATCGCACCGGTCATTTGGTCGATCTCCGTCGAAACAAACGGAGCCGAATCGTCTCTGGCTGCAGCCAGTATCCATTCAATATATGCCGTGACCGAGAGACGGCGGTTATGGCGCGAATTATTGGTGATTTTCAGCCTGGATATCTTTACGGGATCGGCAAGCGAAACACAGTGTGTCAGATCAATTGAAATATCGTGGGAAGTGTATTCAAAGCGGCTGTATCCCTTTCCGTGCCGGGCAACATACGTCCCTCCGTGTTCACGTATCGGCAATGCGGTCGGTGTCCATAGTTCACCGGTTTGTTCGTCTTTAATATATATCGTTTCGCCGGTTCTGTCTGTCACCGGATCATTCGACCATGGAGTCAATTTGTTCTCGCGGCTGTTCATCGACCAGGTATAGCCGGTTCCTTCTGCCGAAACCTGAAATCCGAACGATGAATTTGCAATGACATTGATCCATGGCACAGGAGTCAATTGATCGTTCCGTAGAATGGTGCAATACTCATTTCCGTCATTGGTGAATCCGCCAAGGCCGTTCGAAAATTCCAATGGCGGATCATTCCGGACGGACTGTTTCGGACCGTTTTCCATCCGAATTTCCGTCAATTTTTTTCTCACCCAATTTTTGGTATCCAGCGGATTGACGACGCGTTGGTGCATCGGAACAGTGTCGATCTTACCGCGGAGGTTGAGTTGTTCCGAGAGACTTCCCCGGCGGGAGAGCAATACTGCCCGCGCAGCACTCTGAAGCAAGAACCGCATTTCCGGCGAGATGATATCCGCACGAAGGACAAAGATTGTTCCCGGCGCAGTTCTTCCTTTTTCCTGCAGCCGCAACTGCGATTCATTTGTTCGCAAGATCGTTTCAAGCGCTCCCTGAAGATCCATGGTATACGATTGCGGTTGTTCATTTAAAATCACCAGATCGACAGCGAGTAATTTCATTTGCCAGTATTCGTGAGCGTGAAGCAACTGCCTCACAATGTCCAAACCGTCCGGTTCATCGATGCGCAGAAGAACGATCGGTAAATCACCCGATATCCGGTGTGCCCAGAGTCCCGATTGACCGCTGTCGTTTCGCAGCAGCGCCCCGGACGGCGGCCGCAGTTCCGGATTCGAATACAGAATATGGCTGGCAAGGTGCTGGAAGAGGTGTGCTTCTTCGATATCAATACCGAGATGATGAAGTTGTACCTGCGCCTGAGTCCATGCAAGTGTGACCGCACGTTCAAATGCCGTTGCATCGTGATGTTTGTCCGCCAGATCGAGCACTTCCTTGTGTGACGGGGCAACCATTGTCCAAAAGGCAATTCGCACAGTCGATCCCGGAAGGATACGAATCCGGCATCGAAGACTAAAGATCGGGTCCAGCACAGTCCCGACAGTATTCGACAACGGAGTGTCGGCGGACATGGCGGCCGGTGAACGCACATCGCGGCCTCGTCCGAGAAAACGCGCACGATCGGTTTCGTATTGGATCGTGCCGGCGTGTTTCCCTTCGATCACCAGAAGATGCGCAGCCCAGATTTCCTGTTCTTCCGGCGACCGGCGCCGGCGTGTTGCAAGCAGCGCATTGATCTCCTCAATGAACTCGGTCTGTACAAACAGTTTCGAGAATGCTGGGTGAGCCCTGTCGGCAGACGGCTGCGTCAACACAACTTCGGCATATGACGTCACTTCGATCTCCCGGATCCGGGTTCCGAAATTCGTAACCGACACACGCCGTACCTCGGCATCGCTTTCGGGTGATATGGCAATCTCAAGCGTCGTGGCAATGGTTCCGTCGGAACGAGCGATCTCAATGCGGTCTTCGGAAAACTCAACTTCGTAACTATCCGGTTCAATGCCGGTCGGCTGAAATCCGGCCGACCAGACTTCTCCGCTCAGTACATCTTTCAAATAAATAAATGAACCCCAGGCATCGCACGTACCATCTTCATGCCAGCGTGTGACGGAAAGATCGCGCCATTGGCTGTACCCGGATCCCGCTCCGGTCACCATGACGGCATAATTTCCATTCGACAAAATATGCGTCCTAGGTACTGAGTGATGCGGAGAATGGAACCGACCGTACATCGACGGAATGTGTACCCGAACGTTCGCACCGACATTCATTTCTTCTGCCCGGGGCCGGGCCACAGAAACATCGCGGGGAGTCCGCTCCTGTAACAGCAGTTCTGTTGCCTGAATGATCGGTTCTGCATGAAAGCGGTTCACCATCGCACTGTCGTGAAGAGCATTTCCGATCGCTGTCATTATCATTCCCTGATGATGCGCCATGTATGCACGCACAATGGCAACGTCATCCCCTTCGGGAAGCCGTGACGGCGTGTAATCCAGCGCTTCATAATATCCATACGTACCGCTTCCGCCGGCATCCGCGATCCGTGCAAAATTCTTTACCGCTTCCCTGGTATCGACCATGGCGGCGAGCCCCGTTGCATACGGTGCAATAACTGCGTCCTTGCTCAATCCCCGTTTTAATCCAAGGCCCGGAACTCCGAATGTCGAGTATTGGTAGGTGAATTCGATGTCGCGGACGTTGTATGCGGATTCCGACACGCCCCACGGAATGCCGAGATCCCGGCCAAACTCCAACTGACGCCGTACAACAAATCGATTTGTCTGGCCAAGCAGACTTTCTGCCGGTTCTCTCATCACCAATAACGGCATTAAATATTCGAACATCGAACCGGACCAGGAGATTAATGCCGAACCCCGGTCCACCGGTGTCAACGAACGTCCAAGGAGGAACCAGTTACGAACCGGTACGTCTCCCTTGGCAATCGCAATAAAACTGGCCAGCCGGGATTCGGAAGCGAGCAAATCGTAGCAGGATGGATCGAGAACACCATCGGAAACCCTGTATCCGACAGTAAGTACATGTCGTTCTTCATCGAGTAGAAAACTGAAATCCATCGCAGTACATAACGACAATGACAATTCCTTCAATGCCGAAAGTCGATGTGCCGCCGACCGGGCGTTGCAGCCCGCAGATGCGAATGCCTCAATCAGCACATCTATCGGTGCAGTGATTTCCACTCCGTTTTTATTGTCGTTCTGCATTGCCGTTCGTCGAGCGGTCATTAAGATAACCGCTTCTTCGCAGAGATCCGGAATATTTTCAATTGAAGGGACCGATTCGGCAACCATCGCCTTGACATGGTCGGGAACGATATGCGGATCGTCCTTCGATAACTCACGTAATAACTTCCAGGGCATTACCAGATCGATATCTCTCCGAGCGCTCGCAATGGACTCTTGTATTGCCGTCAACCAGAATATCAGATCAGATTCCTGAGCGGGATTATTTTTTTCTGAACGATCATCCAGAAATGCTCGTGTGAGATCGACGAGCGGTTGTGTCTGTTGGGAGAGTGTTTCCATTCTGTCGACGATACCGGCGGTTGTTTGATCGTCGCAATACAGCGACGTGCTGATCGAATCGAGGCATTCTTCCAATTGCTGAAGGACAGCCGTCCGGTGACGGCGGTCGGCGGAAATAGCGGTGAGTGATTCACGCATCAGCGTTACTGCATCCCCGATGCCGTGCGACCATAGCGTGTTTGCCAACGGGCGTTTCATCATTTCTTTGCAGGCATGACTCACGGTCAGCAGATGGCCAGCAAGATTGCCGCTGTCAACAGTGGAAATATATTTTGGAGTCAACGGCCGCAGGTCGTGCGTGTCGTACCAATTAAAAAAGTGGCCTCGAAAGCGTTCGAGGCCGTTCATTGTTGTGAGCGTCGCCTCCAACCGGACTGCAGTATCGGTAATTCCCACCCAGCCAAAATCATTCGCCGTGACAGCGGAGAGAAGGTACAAACCGACGTTTGTGGGAGACGTTCGTCGTGCAAGTGCGGGCTTCGGTGTTTCCTGATAATTATCAGGCGGAAGCATATGAGTTTCGGCAGAAACGAACGTTTCGAAGAATCGCCACGTACGGCGTGCAATCAATCTGAGAAATGCTTGTTCGTCATCGGATACCTGAGTTGTGCCGGCAAATTGTCGAGGACGGCTGCCATATTGTGCAACGATGGGACCACAGATCCACAAGAGGACGAAAGGAACCGACGTCATCCATGATACAGACGGTGATACAGCCACAATAATTCCTCCGATGCAGGAGAGCACGACACCACCTGCCATACGCCGATAAAAACCGGGAATGGAAAGGGGAAGACTGAATTTCGCCTGCGCTGCCGTCATCCACTCCAGCATATGGCGATGGCTGAAATACAGACGATACAGTGTTCGGAGAATCGCGTCGGACATCAGCCATGCTTGATGAGGTAAAACAGAAACGTGAAAAAATATCTGTGAAGCAGCCAGTGACAGATCGCTGCCCATTGCCCGCAGGTGACTCCGTTTCGAGATCCGTCGGCGACGCGGGATGATGCCGGAAAAGAACGGCAAAAGTGACGGAAGAGCAATTGTCGCAAGAACAAATCCGGTCCAGACCGCTGCAGAATCAAAAGGGAGCATCCATCCGCCAAGCAATGCCAGAAATGCAGCCGGCGCCGACAGGGAACGACGAAGATTATCGATCATCTTCCATCGGCCGATCAGCGGAATCGATCTCCGGGGCGGACGGATTCCGGAATTCCGGCCGTGGCCGACTATCCACGGAAGCAATTGCCAGTCGCCGCGAACCCAGCGATGCTGCCGTGCCGCAGCGACATCATAGCGCGAGGGGAATTCTTCGACCACTTCGATGTCGGTAACAAGGCCGGAACCGGCATATATTCCTTCCAAAAGATCATGACTGAGAACTGTATTTTCAGGAATCCGGCCGCGCAATGCCGCTTCGAAGATATCGACATCATAGATCCCTTTTCCGCTGTACGATCCTTCCCCGAAGAGATCCTGATACACATCAGAGACGACAAATGCGTACGGATCCATTCCACCCGGGCCTGAAAATGTTTGTTGGAACAATGATCCCGCGGGAGCGGTCGGCATGGATGGCGTTACTAAAGGCTGGAGGACGGCATAGCCCTCGATCACACGTCCGCTGTGCACATCGATCTTCGGCCGGTTGAGGGGATGAGACATTTTTCCGATAAGCCGCCGTGCGGTATTGCGCGGGAACCGCGTATCGGCATCGAGTGTGATGACATATCGTATCTCCGACGGTATTCGGAGTGAATCCGGAGACACAAAACTGGTATCGGTTGCTCCTCTGAGCAGGCGGTTCAATTCATGCAGTTTTCCTCTTTTCCGTTCCCATCCCATCCATTTTTTTTCTCCCTCATTCCACAATCGCCGGCGATGCAGCAGAAAAAACAGCTCTCCTGATGATTCGGTACTATGACGTTTATTTAAACGCGCTATTCCCTCAACTGCGAATCCGAGAAGTTGTTCATCTCCGTCACCGGACTCCGTCGCAGAGTCCCGCCAATCCGACAGCAGCGCAAAGAAAATATTTTTATCTTGATTTGCTAAAAAATGAACTTCAAGCCTTTCGATATGCTCTTTGATCTCGTCTGCGGCTGTCAACAGTGTCGGTACGACAACCATTGTGCGCATCGAGGGGGGAACGCCGTTTAATAGTTCCAATCCGGGAAGCGACTTCGGACCGATCCGGGTGGTAATCAGATAATTTACTATCGCCACGGCTACATCCGACAAAGGAATAACGGCAAGAAGTGCAAGGATGATGAGATCCACCGTCGTCACATCGGCGCTCGCAATTCCCAGCAACGGCAGGGCAAGGATGAAGACGCTGACAAATGCTATCGTCAGCAGATATCCGCGCATTCCCGATCCGACCGCGGTACGGTCAAACGATGATCGAAGGGATTCAGCGTACGATATTTGTTTTTCAAAACCCCTGCGGCCTTTTGAAATGAGGTAGTAACCGGGATCCCGTTCGGGGCTGTCCGGATAAAGCGGAGCGGCTTTTCGTGCTTTTTCAATAATCTTCTCCGTAATCTCGATCTCGGTATATGATGATTGTCTGGAAAGATCTTCTATTGCATGCCGGTAATTGTCGCGGGTCGGAAAATCCATCGCAGCAAAACCGTTGTGCGCGCATAATGCCGCATCAACAAGACTCACGCTTTCAAAAAATGCGGGCCAGTCGACGGAGGAGATCAGACGCATGCTGGTGATGATGTTGCGGACGGTCACGCTCATCGCGCCCTGGAATTGGTGTTCTTCGGCGACGATCTTTTCTGAAGTTGTTCCCTGTTTTCTCAGACGTTCATCGAGCCAGCGAAGCGCGGGGGTCACTGCCGGATCCTGATCGCGCAGCCTCCGGACAAGCTGAACGGAAAATGCCGTCGGCAGTCGAATACCGGTATACCGCCCCACAGCCAGTTCCGGTGATTCTGCAGTACTCCGTCCGATCCCCAGCAGCCGGTCGGCAATCGTGTTGGCATCGTACCGTTCTTTGCGGCTTGAAACGATCCGTTCGGCGGATCGGCGTAAATTCTCAACGAGGACAATTCGCAATGTAATCGCAACAGCCCATAGTTCGCCGATTGTCAGCGGCTGGATGCGTTGATACGCGCGCACGAAACGTCTCAGCGATTCAAGGTCGAAGCGGCTGTCGGTATGAGCGACGAACGCCCAGGCGATCCCGTATACTCGCGGATATCCTTCGAGCGGCCCGTCGGCAAGTTTGGGCAGCTGGCGGTAATATCGGCCGGGAAGATCGTCATGGATCTCCCGGATCTGTTCATCAACGATGTGAAAGTTGTCAACAAGCCATTCCGCCGCAGGAGTAATAACCTGTTCTTCGCTGATTGCGTCGGCAATGGTGCGGTAGGCTTCCAGCAGTACACGGCCGTTGTCTTCAAGCCGTAGTACCAACGGGCGGCCCGCTGCCGGACGGCGCGTGACCCGTTGCGCCGCGGCAAGACTTTCGCCGTGCTGTTCGAGGCGCTCCATGCTGAAGAGCTCGCTCCGAATCGGCATGTCGGATTCCTGATGCGAAGCTCCGTGCGATCGTTTGAAAATGTGGAACAGTGGATGCGTCAATGGAAATTCTCCCGTCGTGCATAAGCAGCTATCACCTGCCGATGGTCAGTAGTGAATGGTGGACAATTCCATCGGTCATTTCAGATGGTTCTGCAGTACTATTGTTTATTTGACGGCTATCCGTACTTGTGCCGCACGAAGCAGCACACTGTTCCGCCGATACCCGCGACGCAGTTCATCGGTCACGGTTCCGGATTCACGGTCGGTGTTCTTTTCGATCGCAACGGCTTCGTGCAGATCGTGGTCGAACGGTTCGCCGACACTTTCAAACGGGATGACGGCAAAGGATTTTAACAGCGACAGCAATTTGTGATGAATCATGCGGATTCCGCTGGCAACGACCGGTTCTTCGTTGTGTATCCATTTCAATGCCTTCTCCAGATCGTCGACAATATCCAGCAACAGCAGGAAGATTTTTCGGGTTTCCGTATCGGCCATCGTACTGCCGTCGTGCTCTATGCGGCGTCGATAATTCTTGAAGTCAGCGTGCGCCCGAAGCGTGCGCTCTCGTTCCACGGCGAGCGCATCTTCCAACTGCTTGATCTCAAAGACAAGATCCGCCGGCGGCAGCATTGCCGTGCCGTTTTCATGATTATGATTTTTCATATGCATCGTGTTCATCGGTTTATTTTTATAGTCGTTCGGATCACCGTTTTTTCCCGCGTTTCGTATCATTATTACTCTTGTTACCGTTTTTGTTTCCTTGTTGCTGTTCTTTCTTCCATTTATTGTGTTCGGGATGATTTTTATTGGAAAAATATTTGGAATCGCGGCTGTCGCGGATCGCCTGTTGATCGTGACGGCCCTTAAATGAAAGATATTTTTCCCGGTAGACAGAATGGTTCCGGTATGGATTCGGTTCGTTTACGACCACTTTGTATGAAGTGTACAAATTAACGCTGCGGTATCGTGCCGGAAGCGATGATCTGCCGATCCATTGGCCCCGTTCAAAGTAATAGAACCTCCTGTTGGTCACGCTGTAATACACCTCGATATCCGGAAGATAGTAATACTCCACCTGATCATATCCGGCGGGACCCCAGACCGGTTGACGGTCGATATTGAATCCGATGCTGATGCTGAGTTGTGCCTGAGCGGATACTGTCACGAGCAATATCCCGAAGAGAAAAAGAAAATATCTCATGATGATGCTCCTTTGAAATTCATAATGGTTGATGTGACACCGGCTGGAGTGTCTCATTATTTCGGTCATTTCAGAAAAATGAATGATCGCGTTTCGATCCGTATCTTCAATATTGATTTGTCCCTCCTTGCTCTTCGAATTCATTCCCTCCGCACTGCTGCGACCACTATCCGGCATTCCGGTCAAATTGCATGGTTCGGATAATCCGTGTAGCCTTTTTCTCCGGAAGTATACAATGTGCTCATGTCGAGCTGTTGTGAAACCGGCCATCCGTATTCAAACCGGCGAACGAGATCGGGATTATTGATGAATGGACGTCCGAATGCGATAAGGTCGGCATGTCCTGACAATAACTCGGCGTCTGCTCGTTCTTTGGTAAACCCGCCGCTCAGGATCATTGTCCGGTGAAACCGTTCGCGGATCGCATTTTTTAATTCAACGGATACTACCGGCGCTCCCATACTGCTGTGATCAACCAGATGTATATAGAGCACTTTCAGACGTTCCAATTCACCGGCAAGATAGATGTATGTTTCATCAATCTCGGGATACAACGGCATATCACTGGCCGTTCCGTACGGAGACAATCGAACTCCGATACTCTGCTTCCCCACAACATCAATGATGTTGTGCACCGTTTCCAAAAGGAACCTGCATCGGTTTTCAATTGTACCGCCGTACCGATCACAACGGATATTGCTGACGGGAGAGAGAAACTGTTCCGGAAGATATCCGTTGGCACAATGCAGTTCAATTCCGTCAAAGTTCGATTTGATGCCGTTCACTGCGCCTTTCACATACTCCGCCTTGGTTCTTGCAATCTCTTCAAGCGACATCGATATCGGAACCGGATACTCCTGCAAACCTTTGCTGTCGGTCCACATTGTACCACCGGGCTGTACGGCCGATGGAGCAATAATGATGGAATTCGAAGGCATATTGTCGGAATGACCGATGCGGCCCGTATGCATGATCTGAAGAAATATTTTCCCGTTTGCGGTATGGACGGCTTTGGTAACTTTTTTCCATCCTTTGATCTGTTCCTTATTAAAAATTCCAGGAATCCGGCTGTAACCCAGGCCGTTCGGAGACGGTGAGGTTCCTTCGGTGACGATCAGCCCTGCTGACGCACGCTGACGATAATAGGATGCCATCAGATCATTCGGAATATTGTTGATGGCGCGGGATCGGGTCATGGGAGCCATCACGATCCGATTGGCAAGTGCAACATGCCCCAATTTGAACGGTTCCAGCAATCCTGTCTTTCTCATATTCTGTTCATCCATTCAAAAAAATGTTCAACAATGTTCGAACTGTACTACAGCGAAAATAACAAAAATGAATGGTCTGGATACTATCGTGAAAGGCAATGTCATACTACCGGTTTTTGCCGTTTCCGTCCCTCCACACCGACATGGGAAGGATCGATAAAAATCATTGCTGACGTTTTTTGGGCTCTTTCTTCTCCCGCGGGTTTACTTTTGCGGGAGGAACGGCAGTGCGTTTTCTGGTCTGTGGTGTAATTTTTGGCTGCGGCTGCGGCGTACGCTTTCCCTTGCTTGGAACAACATTCTGCCGTTGATTCGGTGTATTGTGTTCCCGTATGGGCCGCACTTCGCTCTTTCGTACAACCTTTGCCGGAGCGGGATTTTTTCCGGAAGTGACTCTTCTTTCTATCTGCGGTCTGTACAATTCTATCTCGTTCTTCTGAACGCGCTGTCCGGGCCGGTCATGTTCACGCACAGTTACCGGATCGACTCGCGTGCGGGTTGTCCGCTGAACTTCGTCTCTGTCCGGACCGGCGATATAGACAGCATTGTGCTTTTCATCATTCCGTGAATTTGAAATAACGGACGACGTCCTGATAATCGCCCGGTTTCTCGACCGGCTGACATAATGGCGACTGACATCATTCCTCACTATGTCCCTTTCGCGCACAAAGATCCATCGATCATTCTGTTCGTAATAGTTCGAACCGAATGCAATGGAAATACTGATGCCGGGACGAAGCGGAGCCCAGCCGTAATAACCGGGCGATCGTCGCCAGGAAACCCATGCCGGTCCCCATACATTATCCGGCACCCAGAACCAGCCAACGCCGTTATCGTAATCCCACCGGCCATAATGGAATGCTGCCCATCCCCAGGGATAATCGGAAACCCACATCCAGCCATCCACGGTATAGACCCAATGTCCGTCGGTGCCGTATGGGCTGAATCCGGGATCACTGTTCGGTATCCAGACATATCCATAGTCGGGATAATCCATCCACATGCCATAAGGACTGAGTTCATCATAGAAGAGTTGAAAACTCACTGTTGTCTGTTGTGCCGAGGTGATCTGCGGTATAATAGCAGTTGTTGCGATCATGATCATGAGTAATACTGCTGCGGTATTTTTCATCGGTTTTCCTTTCCATCGACATGGTTCTTACTGCGTTTAAATTTCCCGAACGATTTCAGTCTCGAGTGCCGGCGGTGACACCGTGATTACATTTTCTTTGATGAAACCAGTAATCCAAATACGCCGATCACGGTGATAATTACTCCGCCGCCGAACATCCAAATTGCTTTATCGGTCGGAGACCCGGTGAATAAACGGGAGATTTCAGAGCTCATAGACTCCAGTGCAACGTAACCGTACACGATCAGTATGATCCCTGCCACAATCAACAAGAGTGAAATAATTCTTTGCATTGTTCAGGCTCCGACGATTATTGTATCGGTTTTCGGCCGGTGATGATCCTGTACAGAACCGTAACAACGGCAATCACCAGAAGGATATGAATGAATCCTCCCATGGTATACGAGGAGACAATCCCCAGAATCCACAGTATGATCATGATGACAGCGATAGTATATATCATAGCAGGATGTCCTTTTCTTCTTTATGATTGAAATTCGATCTGATCACATATCGGGTTTATGAAACGTGCGATGAAAGGATATCATCCATTGATGTTATTGAACTCCGTTACCGGTAGTTATTGTTTATGACGGCATAATGTATTTTACCCCGGCCTTTCTGTTTAATCTTCGGATACACTTTTTTCCGGGCCCTTCCCTCGGCATCATTTCCGGTGAATAATGCGAGCACAAACCGATCGGCATCAAAATCATTCCAGTAGATGGACAGAGCGTCCCCGATCTGCTTTGCGCCGGCCATATCAAACGGTGTACCCATCCCGGTGGTCCGGTTGTCTTCTCTGGTTTCCGATTTCGCGATTTCTGAACGCATACGATTCTCCGTAAAGTTAATTGTGTTATTTCCTTATCGGTTTTTTTTCTTCCCAAAAACAAGCAGTGCACCGAAAAGAATCACCATTCCGATCCCGACCGGTGATAATAGTGATACGATCCGCCGGGTGTCCGTTTTTTGTTCCGGCAATTCGTGTATGATTGTTTGAGGAACGGCATTGGTATATCCCGCGTACACTGCTTTGGCCATATTCACAGCGAACAGCATAAGGCCGACGGC
Source organism: uncultured Chitinophagaceae bacterium (assembly GCA_964371615.1). Taxonomy (GTDB): domain Bacteria; phylum Bacteroidota; class Ignavibacteria; order UBA10030; family UBA8401; genus SpSt-333. The sequence goes on along the minus strand of CAYJMS010000001.1, from coordinate 19,036 downwards.
TTTCATGGCGGAGATTTTACCGGTCAGCAATTGTCGCATTTTGACACTTCCTCGTTGATTAATTTGTGATGATCACTTTCAATGCTTTTTCAATTCCGGCATTACCAAAAATGGTGTACGCTTTCATTATTTCATCCATTCTAAAATGATGGGTAATGAACTGTTTCGGTTTCAGCGCACCGGTCTGGACGATCTTGAGAAGCAGGGATGTCGACGACGTATCGACAAGCCCTGTGGTAATGGTTACGTTCTGTGACCAGAGCTTTTCCAGGTGCAATTCTACGCTTTTGCCGTGCACGCCGATATTCGCAATATGTCCGCCGACGGCAATAATCGATTCACAGATCGCAAACGTTTCCGGACTGCCGACCGCTTCAATGGCGACATCGACTCCCTTACCGTTCGTGAATGTCATGATGGATTCTATCGCATTCTCGTGAAAGGTCTTCGTTGCTCCGAATGTAGCAGCCACACCGAGCCGGTACGTATCCGTATCGACCATGATGATCTCTGCCGGGGAGTAAAACTGCGCAGTCAACAGCGTTGCCAGGCCGATAGGGCCTGCACCGATAATGGCGACAGTACTGCCGGGCTGTATCTTTCCGTTGAGCACGCCGCATTCATAACCGGTGGGTAGGATATCGCTCAGCATGACCATTGCCTCTTCGTCGGATCCGTTCGGAATATGATGCATGCTCGTATCGGCGTGCGGAATCCTGACATATTCTGCCTGTGTTCCGTCGATCGTATTACCGAGAATCCATCCACCGTGCTCGCAATGAGAAAACATTCTCTCTCTGCACCGGCCGCATTTTCCGCACGATGTGATACACGACAGCAACACTGTGTTGCCGATGCGGAAATTCGTTACATGTGCGCCGATCTCTTCGATCACACCCACCCCTTCGTGGCCCAATATCCGTCCCTTGGCCACCGTCGCAACATCGCCATTCATAATATGAAGGTCGGTTCCGCAGATCGTTGTGGCAGTGATCCTGACAATTGCATCGGTCGACGCCAGGATTTTCGGTTTCGGTTTGTCGTCAATTGATTGCTTGCCGGGGCCGTGATAGACCAGTGCTTTCATAATCTCTTTCAAAGATCAATACTCAGTGTCAGCGGCACGCCGGTCCATATCATCGCACCGGCGTCGTGTACGAAACAAACATTATTCCACGACCACTTCAAAAAGGACGCGCATGTTCGCCAGCGCTTCCGCGGAACTCTTGTCGCCCGGACGTACTTCATACACTGCCGGACGTGTTCGGCCGTATCCGATTACGGTAATCCGTTCCGGCGCTATGCCGTTTTCGATCAGGTACTCTCTGACCACTTTCGCCCGGTCTTCGCTCAATTTTTGATTGAACTCTTCCGTCCCTTTTGCAGAGGTGTACCCTGCCATCCGCACATGGATTTTTGGATTTGCCTTCAGGCTCTCCACATCCTTGTCCAGAAGCATTTTTGCATCATCGCTCAGTGCGGATTCGTTGAAGCTAAAATGGGTATCGCCAAATACCACCACTTTTTCATCCTCTTTCGGATCGAGCACCAGCATCATCACCTGCAATTTTGCCAGGCTTTGTTCGGACAGAACGACCGGCAGGTCTTTCTTGAACAGCTGCAATAACAGGATTGCGACAATCACCAACAGGATCAGCACGATACCGGTCAGAATGTTGCGAATTTGCGAATGATGCTTCGTTCTGACCTTTTGCCGTAATGCCCGTTCAGATTCAAGCCACAGAACAAATTCGTTCCCTTCTTTAAAACCGCGTTCTTTATACAGTTCGTACGCTTTATTTTCTATCTCCTGTTCTTTTTTGTCCCGGTCTATCACCGCTTGTTCGGTTGCTGCATCCTCGATCTCTCCGGCGCCTTCGGTTGTTCCGTATCCATTCCGTCGGGCATTTCCTTCGCATGCGGCTTTGTTCGTGTATCCTTCCGTAGACGCTCCGACGATATTGCCGTTCGGGGAGGTGCGTCTCCAGCGCCATTTATGTTCGGCATCTTTATAGAATTCCCACTTATCATTCGTGTTCATTTCTTCTCCATGGTAAACGATGTATACGATGAGTACTTCACTTTATAGTACCGAACTCTCACCATTCGGCACAGTATCATGCTTCATTGTTGAAACCCAGGAACTCATACTGCGTGTCGCTTCGTGTTGGAAATGATCGCTCGTAGTGAGAACCTGGATCTTCAAAAAACTTCATACAGACTTACTGTTCAACAAAGAATTCGATACGTCGATTCTGCGCCCGGCCTTCATCAGTATCGTTTACTGTGACCGGTTCATTTTGCCCGCGCCCGATTGTTCGCATACGGCTCGAAGCGATTCCTCTTTCGACAAGCCAATTCCTCACTGTTTGCGCACGTTCCAAGGATAATTTCTGATTTGATTCCTGGGTCCCGATATTATCTGTATGTCCGGTAATAACAACCGATACATTAGGATTCGCCAGCATTGCATTGTAGGCTCTCCAGAGAATTGTTTCTGAATCTTTTACAAGCGTTGCCTTATTGAATTCAAAATTTATTCCCCGTATAACGACCGATTTGCCTTTAACGAAAGTGATAACAGTATCACGTCCTCTTTGCGCTGCCAACAAACGTGCATCGGCTTCTGCTGCCGCCTTCGCCAGCTTCGCTGCTGCATCGGCATCAGCCTGCTGTTTCACTCGTACTGCTTCAGCATCTGCTTTTTGCTTCACACGCACCGCTTCCGCTGCCGCCAATTCTCTTACCCGGCGTGCTTCGGCTGCTTCCAGTTCCTGCTTTCTCGTATCCACAACTTCTTCGTCCTTGCCAATCGTAAATGACAGGCCGATTGTAAATCCGTAAAATGCATCATGTTTCCCGTTGGTAAGACTATTCGTGTTGTTGTTCGAACGAGCAATTCCATCCAGTTCGTCAGAAAATACCAACGTATATCCGCCATTGATATCCAGCATAATTCCATTGGAGATTGATGTTTGTGCACCGACTCCAAGCGGTATAAATGGCAAGAAACTGGAATTGTTCTTTAATACTTTTGCCACACCAAAACCGCCGTAGACATAAGGATTCAAATCAGTGAGTGAGAATGGTGTATAGAGCGCTCGCACATCAAGCATGCCTGTATATGCAGAATAAACGCCACTTCCTACGAGACCCACATATCCCAATCCAAGTTGACCCAATAATTGGTGCGGAATGATTTCGTGTTGGAAATATCCGCGAAACTGCGTCACCCATTCGTCCGATTCGACGTTGGTTCCCTGAGCACCGCCGGCGGCCAGTCCCCACCCATTCTTTGGATTTTTAAATTGTGCCTGGACAAGACTGCAGTAACTGAACATTGCAATCACCATTACAAATACCATATACCGTTTCATATCGTGCCTCCTCTGTATGTTGGTTTATTACTATTGCTATTGCATTATTAGTGTTACCATCAACGATCAATTCATTTGGTGCTTCAATCTATAAACATCATCTTATAACGGCGGAGTGTTCGGAACTTTCAAATTCATTTTTCGCAAACTCATCTCCGTGACGGTGGATCCGAATGACGGATGATCCGCGGCGATAATGTTATAGAATGCGACACGACATCCCGAAGGAAATTCCTGCCATCCGAGAAATTTTGCATCGGCATCCGGCTGAACCTGTTCCTCATTCTCGGGATCTCTTCGTCGCGTGTGGTATTTTCCGTCCATGGCGATGCTTCCATATTTATAAAAAATGATGATTTCTTTGCGCGGCAGCCGTGACTCGTCGCGGTGACTGTTTTCCGCACATGCAGTATACAATTGATCGAATTCAGCCGGTATCCGCCAAAGGGATGAAAGAAGAGTTAATCCTCTTCTCTCCAGCCTTCGGGCAGAGTACTAGAACCTATCTCAAAAACACAAATTCAATGTCATGCCGAGCGCCCGCCATAAAGATTGGCGGGCAGGTAGTCGAGGCATGATTTACTCTGAATTGTCACCCCTCGTCAGAGTATATCCGCCTCAGGCGGACTCGGGGTGACAATCTTTTATTTTTGAGATAGGTTTTAATAAAAAGACCCGGAAATTATCCGGGTCTTTGTGAATTGTCGTGTGGAAATCGCTTTATTTTACTGCACGATTGACAATAATTTCAACGCGGCGATTGTTCGCTCGTCCTTCAACGTTGGCGTTGTCGGAGATCGGGCGTTCTTCGCCAATGCCATTCGCTACAACGAGATTTCCCGGATATCCGCGTATAACGATGTACGATCGGACTGCATCCGCGCGCTGCTGTGAGAGATTTTGATTAAATTCCGATGAACCCTGTGAGTCGGTATGGCCCTCGACGGTCAGTTTTCTTTCCTTCGTTGCCATAAGCGCGTCGGCAACCTGATTCAGGCGGGTTTTTGCCGCCGGAAGCAATGTTGATTTACCGGACGCAAAAAGAACACTCCCCGACAGCGTTATGACAAGCCCGCGGGCTTCTTCTTTTACTGCTGCCAGTTTCACTAGATCTGCCTGGGCTTTTGCCGCCCTATTTTCAGCATCCATTCTAGCGCGTTTTTCCGCCGCTATCTGAACGTTCTTTGTTTGCACGGTTGCCTCCGATGTAGCCAGGTCCTTGTTTGATTGTTCCGTTAATTCTGTTTGTGTTGCCAGATCGCGATTGGAACTCTCGGTGAGTTTGGTTTGAGCTGCCAGATCCTTATCCGAACTTTTCGTCAGTTCGGTCTGAGCCGCGAGATCGTCCTTCGCACCCTGTGAAACCTCTTTTTCTGCTGCAAGATCTTCTTTCGTCTGCTTCATAATCTCAGTTTGCGAGGATTGGAAATCCTTTTCTGCCTGAGTGGTGGTCTTTTTTTCCGCAACGGTGGTTGCCAATGCTTCAGCCATCTTTGCTTTGCGGTCCGCAATGTACGACAAATCGCGTGTAATGTATGATTTTGGCTCATCCTTAAATGATTTCTCCGCGAGCGCCAACGCCACCTGGGCTTTGTGCAACTCTGCCGGCACTAATTGTGCCGCCCGGCTATTAATCGCCTGTTCATACGACTGACGCGCAGCGACGAGCTCCGGAGGAGGAACGCTTGCGCAGCTTAACAGCAGTCCCGCGCATGCGATGGTGATAAGTGTTGTGATGGATTTCATGGCTTATTTCCTTCCTTGTGGTAATTTGTTGTCTTCTCTGAGCTGCCGAACCCGCTCCACTGCCTGTATGGCTTCCTTCTTGTCGGCATCCCCGCGCGAGAGCGCCACTGCCAGTTCACCGTCGATCTGAGCGCGCAGTAACATGGACTCCGCCTGTTCTCTTTCGCCATGTGCTGCCAGTGTTTTTGCCTTTTCCAGTTGTTCCTTTGCGAGTTGCAGGTATAACGAAGCGCTCGGGACTGTTGCTGCTCCCGATTCTTCGGCTGCGCGAATCGCAGATGTTGATGCTTCTTTGTTGACCGGCGTGCTGCTTGCACAACCGAAGATCGTCACAGCAAATACGACGGCCAACGCTATGATAACGTGATGGATATGTTTCATTGATTCCTCCTTATGGATTGATAGTAAGTGTTCATTACTAGTGTCGTTATCGGACACTGTACACTGATAGAAGTGGATGCGCATCGACTGATGCCGGTTCCTTTCAAATCTTTGATATGATTTTTCGCAGTTCTTCTTTGGTCTTCCCAAGTTTCTGCTGTAACCTTCCCATCAGTTCCTCTTCTTTCCCCTCTTTATACAGCAGATCATCGTCGGTCAGATTTGCAAATTGTTGTTTTAGTTTACCGGCAACTTCGTTCCAATTTCCTTTGATTGTAAGAGCATTCATAGGTATTCCCTTCGACATATTATTGAGAGTATGGCGACAATGCGTGCGTGTGACCGCATCCATGCCGTCCATTCGATTATTCCAATGCGATGTAATCACTGCCGATGGTAAATGCCAGTCCGATCGTAAATCCGTAGAATCCATCCTGCTTTTCGTTCGTGATCACATTCACTCCCGTTGTTCGATCCCGTCCGTCGAAATCATCGGAGAGCGATAGATTATACCCTCCGTCGATATTGAGTAGAATACCTCGCGAAATGGCTGTTTGAATGCCGGCGCCGAAAGGAATCATTGGTAAATAATCCGAATTGCTCGCGGTGAGCCGTTTTGACACGGCAAAACCGCCGTAGAGATATGGATTCAAATTAGAGAGTGTAAAAGGAGTCAATAATAACCTCAGGTCCATCATTCCTGTCTGTGTGGAGTAGACTCCGGGTGCCATGATATCAGCATAACCCAATCCGAATTGTCCCATTAAAACCGGTGAAAAAAGATCTGCCTGCAGATACGCACGATATTGCGTTACCCATGCGTCGCCGCTGATATTGCTTCCGTGTGCACCGCCCGCGGAAAGTCCCCACGCGATATCGGGATTTCTGTATTGCGTTTGAGCATGGCCGAACAAGCCGGCCGTTGCAACCAATAATGTCAAGACGATGAATCGTTTCATGATGCTCCTCCTTATTTTATGATATGAGATGGTATTCGTACCAATGTGCGCCGGTGCCGGTATTGCAAGTCGCGGAACGCACTCTCTGCCTTTGTAGCAACACTCAAAGTATACGATTGAGAGTGAACAATTGTAATCAGCCAAAGGGATGAAAAGAGAGTTAATCCTCAAAAGAAGAAAAAGCGGGTACTCTGACAGGCGTTGACAACACGGAAACGCTGTTGCGATCGAGAAGCCATCTCTAAATGATTGTCATTGCGATGGATTCCAACGTAGGATGGAGGCCGAAGCCTGCCTGCCGGCCGGCAGGCAATCTTTTCACTTTTAAAGAGAAAAGCGAGATTGCTTCTCCCGGCTAAAGTCGGGATCGCAATGACGTTGAATTGGGTTTTTGAGATGGTTTCTAATAAAACCGCGATATGCCGAACAATAAGACAAAGCCGGGCGGTCATGATGTTGACGGTGTCCATCGTTGCGAACTTACTGCACCGTTTTTTTATCCAATGCTTCCCGGATAATCTTCAATATCTCGTCAGCAACATACGGTTTTTGCAGGAAGAATTGTCCTCCAGCGATCATCAACTCCGACTTGATATCCGGATCGATAAATCCGCTGGCAAAGATTATGTTGATGTCCGGTGTAATTTCTTTGAGTCGCTTATATTCTTCCAATCCGGTCATGATCGGAAGGCCTAGATCGGTGATGACAAGACTGATTTCTGATTGATGACGTTTATACATTTCGACTGCTTCGGCGCCGTCGTGTGCACTAAGAACCGTATACCCGTTTGATTCCAGTAATAGAGTCACTGCATTGAGTAATAATTCTTCATCTTCGACCATTAAAATTGTCTCGTGACCTCCGACAGCAAAATGAACATGAGGGTGAGAATCGGCCGAGTTTGCAGTATCACGAGAGACCGGAAAATAGAGATTGAATGTCGTCCCTTTCCCCGGTTCGCTCTCGACATTGATAAAACCGTGATGTGCCTGTACGATTCCGGAAACGACTGAGAGTCCAAGGCCTGTCCCTTTTCCCTGAGGTTTTGTTGTGAAGAAGGGATCGAAGATCCTGTCCCGGACAGCATCGCTCATCCCTTCTCCGGTATCGGCAACGCTGATACAAAGATACGGTTGTTGATCGGCGGCGAAGAATTTTTCTTTTACCGCTGCACCCGACATCTCCGTTGCAGTAATGGAAATAACTCCTCCGTTCGGCATAGCATCCCTCGCATTCACACAGAGATTTAATATGGTCTGATGCAGCTGCGTGCGATCGGCATGAATGAACGGGAGATCCACCGGGAATTGATTTTTGATGTCGATAATCCTGGGTAATGTTTGTTTCAGCATAGATACTATTTCATTCACCAGATCAGCACTGTCAATCGGTGCAAATACCGTCTCCGCTTTTCGTGCAAAAGTTAAAATTTGCCGCACCAGTGATGCGCCGCGCTTCACCGCCTGATTGATCGCAATGACACTGTCGGACAATGCTCTCTCGTCGGATTTTTTATGCTCGATGATGTATGTGTACCCGAGTATGATCCCGAGGATATTATTAAAATCGTGAGCGATGCCCCCGGCAAGCGTTCCGATACTTTCGCTTTTCTGCGATTGGAGCAATTGCTGTTGCAGTTTAATCTGTTCCGTTACATTTCGGACAACATCCTGCATAGCCGGCTTTCCGTCATATTCTATCATGAGGGATACTATTTCGACATCTATGGTTACTCCGTCCAGCCTCAAAAATTTTTCCTTCGAATGGATCAATCCCTGTTCGTATTCTCCTGACATTGAGTGCTGCAATCGGCGAGATACTTTGTTATCCTTGTGAAGGATGTTTTGGATTGATTTGCCCAGTAATTGCGCCGAATCGTGCGCCCCAAGGAGTTCAACGGCTGCCGGATTGATATACAGAAACTTTCCGTTTCTGTGCACCATTATGGCGATCGGTGAGAACTCCACAAGTTGCCGGTACTGTTCCTTACCTTTCAACAACGCTTCTTGCGCCAATTTCCTCTCGGTAATATCACGCATGCTGCCGATAATTTTATGAGGCAGTTCCGCAGAATTATACTGTATCTTTGCCGAAATTGAACAGGGGATCATGGTTCCGTCCCGGTTTTTTAACTGTACTTCATAATCGGAAACGACTCCATTTTTCTTCAAATTATCCAAAAGCATATTTCTTTCTGTCTTCTCACTGTAAAAATCGAACATTGATACTCCGAGAAGATCTTCTCGTGCATATTGTCCTTTTGATACGACGGAAATGGAAGGACTCACTTCAAGGACCGTACCATCCAATAATGTTTCGAAATAAACATCTTGCACATTTTCAAAAATGCCGCGGTATTTTTCTTCGCTCTTTTTCTGTTTTTCTTCTGCCGTTCTTCGTTCGGTAATGTCGCGAGAGATCCCTTCATGATATTTAACATTCCCGGATTCATCTTTGAGGTAATGACACCGGTCTTCGACCCAGACTCCGGTTCCGTCTTTTTTCTTTAACTGATATATTTCAATATCGCCGGTGAAATTTTCGTTATAGTGCCCCGGCGTCCGATCTTCTTGTTGGAAGTAGAGCTCAGTGGGAATATCGACATGTAGAAGTTCATCCTTGCTGTCGTAGCCGAGCATCTTTACCATCGCCATATTGACGTCGATAAATCGCCCTTCGACGGTGCTGCGATAAAAACCATCGGGCAGCGTTTCGATAACGGTGCGGAATTTTTCTTCGCTTTCTCGTAATAAATCTTCCGTGTGTCTCCGATCGGTAATATCCGATACGATACCGATATGACGGATCGGTTGACCCGCGTTATCGCGGACTTGAAATCCCCTGAGGTGGACCCAACGAATATCGCCTTCCGGCCTAATGATCCGATATTCGATATCCAAATTTGATTTACCGGATGACAGTTCGGCAAAACTGCTGTTCACTCGGCCACTATCCTCCGGATGGACAAAGGTGGTCCACTCTTCGGGATTAGCATACAAACTTTCCACCGGACGACCCCAGATCTTTTCAAACGCAGGGCTGACATACTGTACTTCACTCATATCCGGTGACCGTATCCAGAATGCGTCGGTAATATTGTTTGCCAATTGATAGAATTTATCATTGCTTTCTTGCAGAGCAATTTCAATTATTTTGCGCTCGGTGATGTCAATGTACGTTCCAAGAATGCCGGAAATCTCACCGATAGAATTGCGCAGCGGTATTTTGCTCGAAAGCAATATTATGGTATTCCCTTCCGGAGTTGTCTGGGGTTCTTCAATATTCATTTTTGGCCGGCCGCTCTCTATAACCTCGCGGTCGTCGCTGCGATACAATTCAGCCTGATCGCGCCATCCCATCTGAAAATCATCTTTTCCAATAAGCTCATTAGGATCCATAAATCCTGCATCGCGTGCGAAGACAGCATTACACCCGAGGTACGAAAGATTCTTGTCTTTCCAAAATACGCGTACGGGAATTGCATTGATAATCCCTTCCAGTATCGATTTTGACGATTGCAACGCCTCTTCGGTCCGCTTCCGTTCGGTCACATCCGTTCGCACACCGATCATGCGTGTTGGCATATGTGCTTTGTCCCACTCGACGACATGACCGACAACATGAAACTGCCGATACAATCCATCGACATGTTTAAACTTTGCATCATACTGATATTCAGACTGAGTCCCATTCAGAATCCCGTGAATTTTATCGGCGATTACCGCCTTGTCATCCGGATGGACTCTCGTAAACCATTTTTCACGGTCAATTTGATCCGGTTCAGGTTCACGTCCCTCCAATGCATAATACGTAGAAGATGCCTGTACGACATCATTGACCAGGTCCCAATCCCAGGTGCCGATCTTTGTCGTTTCTAATGTTACGCGTAGTCGGTCTTCAATCCTATGGTGTAAATCTTCGGCGTGCTTTCGATCGGTGATGTCACGGATGTTGCATTGAATGACCTTTTTGCCGTTAACGAGGTACACGTTACTGACAAATTCCACTTCACGAGTCTGGCCTGATTTGGTTTTGAGCGGCAGGTCTTCATAGCGGATATATTCCTTCTCTTGCAATTCTTCAAATGCCGATTTGCTCTCTTTGACATCCATGAATGCGCCGATTTCCCATAATCGTTTTCCAATGATGTCCTCTAGCGTATATCCAAGCAGGTGGGTGATGAACGGATTTGCATCGGTAATTGCACCGGATTCGGCATCAAGCAGCAGTATGCCATCCTGAGCTGTTTCGAAAAGACGTCGGTATTGCTCTTCGGATCTACGAGGACCGTTTATTGTCGGTGAATGTTTTTTTCTATTCGTTTTTACAGGTTTGAGTGCCATGGATCACCCCCTCTTTTCAATCGTTTCATGAAAACCGAATTCCGACACTGTGGCCAATTGGGATAAGTATACAGTGGGATGGTTCATAAATAAATATTCCTTGACCCAATGGCTCTGGACAACGCGGTAAAACACATTCAACAGTGTTATGATTTCTTTAGCAAGATCGTACGCCCCATTCGAATTTCTTCGGAAGAATAGTCAACGATCATTCTTTGAGGGAAATGTGTCGGCGGCCGCCGTTTAAAACGTTCGTTCCCGGCAGCAGTGAATCGGTCGTCGTAATAGGGTTTATGAGTGTGAAGAGCCGCTGTTCTGCAATGTCACTCTGTAAGACGGTGACACGGAGAGCAACGTTCCGGTCGTGTAAGTGCTGTGCCTGCTCTTCAATGACGGCAACCCGGGGGGCTGCCCGATATATATGCCGTTGCAGGACTGCATTCTCTGCCTGGAGGTCATACGGTGTACGGTTCCCTTGCGCTGACACGATGAAATAGTCGAATGCAAAAATGCTGAAGAACAGGATTATTCCGATTATCCCTCCGATGAGTGCATACCACGTTCTTATCCAGTATGTTCTTGTCAACGTACACGACGTGCTCGAATAAATATACAGTCTCACGATTTCCATCCTTGCTTCAAAAATATCCGTTGCCGTCATTCCAAAACGCTAAACAAAAATTTCACCGTCATAGCCGTCCACATCATCGGTAAGCGATAATTCGATATCCTTCGCTGAATGGTAGGCACCGTATAACGCTGCTGCTCCTCTAAACAGAAGGATCCCCAGTACTACCGCCAGCATACCTTTTTTGACCGCTTGTTCTGTCATTTGGATGTTCCTTTCGTTTCGTCGCGATGTGTCTCAGAATTGCATGGGTGAGGCAGAATCGTTTTCGTTCTTCTGCTGAGCGCCGGCAATAGTGCGGCTGCTTCCTCGGTTTTTTCCGGAAGCGCCAGTGCCGAACTTCCCCTCTGGTTTTTTCTTTGGATAATGATATTTTCCATAATCACTTTCGTTGTTACTCTTTCACAATCCGAAGAGTATGCTGACAGTAAACAGCACGGCATGCACGCTGCGATCGTTCGCAATAAAATGTTTGTCGTCTGCCGAAGCAAATTGCGGATCGCGGCTGTCGTTGAGCGACAGATATGAATCGATGCGCTGATCGACACCCGGATTGACATCAACCCATTCATTCCCCGCAATATTCATGAAATTGTACGACAGATTGAAGTCGAGAGAGAGAAACGGACCGATGCTCACTTCGGCGCCCGCTGCCAGGCCGATGCCGAGACGAGTTACCTCTTGTACGCTGTACGTTGCACTCGATACTTTCGATACTCCCTGAAATGTCGTCTCTCCGCTGAATCTGTTCAACGCAATGTTGGCGCCGATATACGGTGACAGCGGTAATGCCGGTATACTGAAATGAATTTCGGGCCCGACCTTTACTGTCAATACGTTTTGAGTGATTTCGACGTTGCCCTGCCCCGGTTCCGAATTTCCTGTATTGTCGAACGATGTGCGATCAAGTTCGCCGACAATGTCGAATCCGGCCAGGCCTAGTTTCGCTTTGGCATGGAGATTGAGTCCGCTGCCGAGACCGTAGTTTGAGCCGCTATAATATTCGAGCGTTGTTCCGCTCAGATCAGATGCCGGACTGCCGATGCCAAGGCCGCCGCCGACTTTCACATCCACTTGTGACTGGGTCGGGATGACGAGCGTTACAAGCAATAATCCAAACGCCGCAGTCCATCGAATCATGTGAATAAGATTTTGCATTGTTCTCTCCTTATCATAAAAAAAATGCCCCGGTTTCGACCGGAGCAATTACATTATTGATCTTTATTTCTTACCATTGCCGTTTTCACAGTTTTCGTGACCGTCTCTTTCATCTTTGTCTTCGTACTTTTCTCTGCTGTTGCCGTCATGGGCATCGTTGCATTTTCTGTGCAATTGTATATTTCCGCCCTGCAGAGTACCCGAAGCAGTATACCTATTCGAGAGCACCAGACTGATACTGTCATAGCGACCCGGTTCGCCATTGTCAACAACAATAACCGTATACGTGAAGCCGCGTTTACCGTTTATTTTTGCTATACCTTCGATTTTACGCGTGACGAGATCGATGACCTGATAATTGGTAACACTTGTGCTCTTCACTTTTATGCCATTTTTACCATGGTCAGTAAAAGAGAGTTGACCCCATAAGTTACCATTCTTTATTCCGCCGGATACGCCGAACGTTGCTTTGTTGTTTTTATCCTGCTTTTTTCCGTATCCATCGGAAGATCCCGTGATCCACCCGCCGCCGGTAACAAAATCTCTGCACGGTTTAGGAACTACCGTGCTGTCGCCGCCGCCGGTCGTGCCGTCGCAGACTGAAATGGTATCGGCGATCATCGTTACCGCGCCATTCAGCGCCAGCATTCTGCCGCTCACGTTTGCGCCGGATGTCATTGTAATCGTTGTTGTCGCAATGACAGTGCCGATGAATTGTAATCCGTCGATCGTTGCCGATGAACCAACTGCCCAATAGACATTGGAACCGCTGCACGTTTCACTGCCGGCATTAAGAGCAACTACATTCGAACCGGTCATTGTCACAAGCGTTGTTCCAAACTGGAAAATGAACAGTGCATCGCTGTTACCCTGAAAATCAAGATAGACAGTCCCATTCACCTGCAGATTTGCTGACGGTGCAAAACTATATATGCCGGGAGTAAACGTCAGTCCATTGAGCTGGGTAACACCCGAATATGTTGTATCAGGGACCTGTGCCATAAGATAATTATAGGCAATGACTGCATCATTATGAGCCTGTGCTGCAACCGGACCACCGGCGTAGATTGTACCGTTCACAACTCCAAGCCCTGCCGTTACTGTTCCCGGCCCTTCGATGGAATTGATCGGTTCAGGCTGGAATCCCGTGATTGCGGTCCCCGGACTGACGCCGAGATCACCGGTAAGCAGTGAGGCACCATCATTGGTCACCGTCGTTCCGCCGAGAACTGCGAATGTTGATGCAGAACCCAAAAGTGAAACATCTGCCGACTTCAATAATGATCCGTGCTGATCGGAGAGGGCATTATTGTCCCCTGCCGCCGACGGGGCATTGGTATCGCAGCCCACGAAAAACAACATGGCGATCGTGATTATCGCAGTGCCGATAGCCCGAATTGCCAGCTGTGTGTATGGTTGGTTTTGAATCTTTGTGATTTTCAATATTGCCTCCTATTAATGTGAAACGTAAATATGACGTCCTTTAATAGGACTACCACAGTTAACTATTTTGTCAGCGTTAATTTTTTTGTTGCAATAAATGACCCTGCCTCTAAACGATAGATGTAGACGCCGCTGGAGAGAGGAAATGCCCCTTCGATGCTGTTGAAAGGAACAGAATAATTACCCGCTTCTTGACTGACATTCACAAGCGCGGCAACTTCCTGACCTAACAGATTGAATACTTTCAATGATACATGCGACGAAACAGGAACCGAATACTGAATTGTTGTCGAAGGATTGAACGGATTCGGATAGTTCTGCATCAGTGCAAATTCCGTCGGTGTCCGGTCAATGATGACTTCAACGGATTGCGAATATGTAAACTGACCGTCACGGTCAATCTGTTTCAGCCTATATGAATATTTTCCTGATGAAAGATTCTTATCGGTGAATGAATACTCTTTCGGCGAACTGGATGTTCCTGCCCCTTCAACAAATCCGGCTGGACTCCAATTCATCATTCCTAATTCATCATTCATCATTGTTCTTTGTACTTCAAATCCGAAATTATTCACCTCGGTTGCCGTTGACCAATTGAGATCAGCATTCATACGGTGTGCTGTTGCGGTGAACGATACCAGTTCTACCGGCAGCACTGCGGAGCCATTCAACGTTACCGTGGTAAGTGACAGTGCTTTGCCGTCTATTGTCGCATCGGCATTGAGTACAATGGCTGTTCCGGCAAGAATATTACCTTTAAAGTTCGAGTTCGTTCCGAGAGTTGTTGTTGTGCCGGTTTGCCAGAAAACATTCGATGGCAACGTACCGCCAATAAGATTGACATTGCTGCCGGCTGTTGTGATAAGCGATGTTCCCGGCGATCCGGTCCGAATGATAAAGATATCGGTTGATGTGCCCTGTAACGTAAGCGTTCCGGTAATCGATAATGTTCCCGTTCCAACATAGACTCCGCGTCCCAGCACCATGCCGCCAAGATCGACCACGGCAAATAAGGAATCAGCGGTTCGTGATTGAGCATCTGCGATCGCGTTGGTGAGATGGTTTTGCGCTGTAGTCACGGCTGCATTCGCTACATCAATTGTCCCGGTGACCGTTCCGGAATTACTTACCGATGCACCGCCAACATTCCCGTTCACCGTACAGGCAGCGCCAATACTGAGCGCGGTGCCTGCCAACGCTCTGTAATTACCTGCTGTTTCCAGCGCTACCGGTGACGGATTTGTGAATACTACCACATCAGAAAGTACTCCGACATTATCCCAGTATATGTCATATTCTTCGAATGATTGATTTTCCGGAGGAAGATTTGGATCTGCAAAATTATACGCTTGCAGCATCAAATCGCCAAAATAGGTCGTACTATTTAATGTGGTATCCGATAACACAACGGTGTCATTTATATAGTATACAAATGCCGTATCGGTAAGTTCAACCTTCAGACTGTACCATTCTCCGTACGTGATCGAATATGGAATCAGCGTATACTCGCCAATATTGTGATATCCATACACATAGAATCCCGGTGCATCTCCTGTCGCATTGCGGAAACCGAAATAATTATAAAAAGAAACATCTCCGATTGGATCTTTCGCTGAACTCCAGATCGTTGCCATCCGGTGTTTCGTTTCCCAATCGGCGCCGACGAAGAGATCGGCAACCAGCGCGGTGTTAAAGCCGTTTCCGCTGCTCAAGTCGTATTTTCTTCCCTGGGTGTTTCCAAAAGTGTTTTGATTGGCGAGAGGACGATTCTCGTACGCATCGGCAAGACGAATTCCGACATGTAGAACGTTTTCTCCGGTAAAATCGAATTGCTCATAAATAGTCGGCGGATAACGATCGGGATACCAAGCGTCGGCTGTCTTGGTTGACGCCAGTGTTGGTGCAGTGTCAAATGTATCGTATAATAAAATGGGTGCCTGTGCAGACAACATGGAACCGAAGAGCAGAATGCTGAGACAGATCAGTGTAATGGATTTCAATGTAAAATGTTTTTGATTCATACTTCACCTATTCGAGTTGATCACCATGTCACTCCGTACAATGGTCAATCGGGTTGTTAAATAATACTTTCCACCGGACTTGGAAATAATGCGTCTCAAACTTGAGCACGGAGCAATGGTATTGCGTACACATTAAAACAATAAGATACTTTTGAAATAACTGACGGTACGCAGATTCTTGCCTTGCGTTACGGCCGTTAAAAAATGAATCTACTTCATGACAATCAACTTCTTCGTCGAAACAAACGATCCTGCTTCCAATCGGTAGAAATATACACCGCTCGGCAGTACGAGTGCCCCTTCGTTGGCATTCAACGACACTGCGTAATTGCCCGCTTCCTGATTGCCCTTTACCAGTGTGGCAACTTCATCACCAAGGATATTGTAGACCTTGAGGGAAACCTGAGCTGCGCTCGCAAGATTGTATTGAATCTTTGTCGTTGGATTGAACGGATTCGGATAGTTCTGCATCAACGCAAATTCCCTCGGTGTCTGTCCGATGTTGACTTCAACGGATTGCGAATATTCGAATTTTCCGTCACGGTCGATCTGTTTCAGCCTATATGAATATTTTCCCGATGAAAGATTCTTATCGGTGAATGAATACTCTTTCGGCGAGTTGGATGTTCCCGCGCCGCCGACAAATCCAATTTTTGTCCAATTTGTTGTCGATTGCTGATCATTGACGGCCGACCGCTGCACGTCAAATCCGAAATTATTTACTTCTGTTGCCGTTAACCAATTGAGATCAGCATTTATACTGTGTGCCGTTGCGGTGAACGATACCAGTTCTACCGGCAATACATCGGAGCTGATTGTAATCGCACCGGTATTCGCCAACAATCGCGCTGTTACCTGCGTTGCAGCGGCATTCAGCGTTATTGATGAAACAGCAAGTATAATTCCATTGAACGTTGTACCGCTAAAAATAGTCACGTCGCTGCCTACATACCAAAAGACATTAGACCACACAGCGTCGTTGATTAAGGAGACGGTGCTATTGACATTAATGTTGAGAGACGATGTGGACCGTATGATGAAAACAGCATTAGGGTCAAACTGGGCATCGAGTGTCAGCGTTGTTCCCGATGCAAGATCAAGAGCTCCCGCCGTATACACTCCGCGCTCCAACGTTTGTCCGCCGAGAGCATTCGGAATTGTAAGATCGTTTGTTCGACTGTTGGCATCTCCCAACGCGTTGAACAAATCGGTTTGGGCTTGGTTGTTATGAGCAGGGTCGGTGATATTCCAATTTATTCCGGTGGCTGTTATGGTTCCCCCAATCGATGAGCTAATCGTTCCGACATCTCCGTTGACAGTTGCGTTTCCCGTAATTCCGGATGAAGCCAGCGCTCCATACGTGCCGGCTGTTAAGAGGGGTACCGGTAACGGGTTACTATAAGTTTGAGCGACTACAGCGACAGGCACTAAAAAAGCAATTGTCAGCATCGCTCCGAAAAAGAATGACCAGCTGCTGGTGACCGTTGCTGGATTCCTTGTATAATTTTTCATAATTACCTCATGTCTAGACGAAATAAAAAACTGCATAATTTGTTTCGATGTGAAACAAATCCAATTCGCTTTGGAATGTACGCGCCTCATGCTGGAACGCCGGACAAAGAAGAATGTTGACGTGTTGATACGAATACATACTTTATTCATAGCTGACGTTACGCAGATTCTTGTCGTGCGTAACGCCGGTTAAATAAATGAACTACTTCATGAGTATCAATTTCTTCGTCGAAACAAACGATCCTGCTTCCAAACGGTAGAAGTACACGCCGCTCGTCAGACCGGATGCTCCCATGTTTGCATTGAACGGCACAGCGTAATTACCCGCTTCCTGATTGCCCTTTACCAATGTGGCAACTTCATCACCAAGGATATTGTAAACCTTGAGGGAAACCTGAGCAGCGCTCGCAAGATTGTATTGAATCTTTGTCGTTGGATTGAACGGATTCGGATAGTTCTGCATCAACGCAAATTCCGTCGGTGCCTGTCCGATGATGACTTCAACGGTTTGCGAATATTCGAATTTTCCGTCACGGTCGATCTGTTTGAGTCTGTACGAATACTTTCCCGACGTTAGATTCTTATCGGTGAATGAATACTCTTTCGGCGAACTGGATGTTCCAGCGCCTTCAACAAATCCGGCTGTACTCCAATTCATCATTCCTAATTCATTATTCATCATTGTTCTTTGTACTTCAAATCCGAAATTATTCACCTCGGTTGCCGTTGACCAATTGAGATCAGCATTCATACGGTGTGCTGTTGCGGTGAACGATACCAGTTCTACCGGCAGCACTGTAAGACCGTTTAATGTAACGGTAGTCTTCCCCAGCGCTCTACCCTCAAACGATACGTCTGCATTTTGCATAATGGTTGTTCCGGCAAGGATATTTCCGTTGAATGTCGAGTTACCCCCAAGCGCTGTTGAAGTGCCAATGACCCAATAGACATTGGTAGCCAGCGCTGTACCTCCCATAACCACTGCGCTGCTCGCAGCCGTGATGAGTGATGTTCCCGGTGTGCCCGATGTCCCCGTGCGGATGATGAAAATATCAGTCGCCGTACCGGTGAGCGTGAGAGTACCGGTTATTCCCAAGGTTCCGCTTGCATCAGCCTGATAGACTCCGCGCCCAAGATCCATCCCACCGATATCCACGGTCACGAACGTGAAATCAACCGGACGCGATAAGAGTTCGGCAAACACTGTATTTAAATCATTCGCGGCTGCTGTAAAGGTCGCATTGGCTACATCTGTCGTTCCGGTTACTGTTCCGCCATTGCTTACTGTATTACCAGCAACATTCCCTGTCACTGTGCATGCGGCACCAATGACGAGATCGGTTCCAGCCAGGGCCCTGAAATTGCCAGCCGTTAATAAATCTACTGCTGACGGATTGTTATAAGGCTGTGCAAAAGCAGCGGCAGCTACCAAAAACGTACCAATCAGCATCACTCCGAAGGAGCGTG